>NZ_MCGQ01000013.1 GCF_002242805.1 Streptomyces diastatochromogenes
CTGAAACCACGAACAGCCCCATGTGGCCACGCATGGTCTGGTTGTCAGTTTCATAGTGTTTCGGTGGTCATAGCGTGAGGGAAACGCCCGGTTACATTCCGAACCCGGAAGCTAAGCCTCACAGCGCCGATGGTACTGCAGGGGGGACCCTGTGGGAGAGTAGGACGCCGCCGAACAAATTTTGAGAAAGAGCCCCAACTCCGGGATAAAACCCGCGAGTTGGGGCTTTTTCGCGTTCACGGCCTAGAAGGGCTAGAAGGTCACCTCGGCCGTCTCCACGGTGCCGCCCTGGCGGCCGGGGGCGCTGTGCCATCTCCAGTAGAGGTTGGTGTGGGCGATCACCTGCTCCGGGGCGGGAGCGCCGTACTTGGACAGGTCCTCCGTGGTGTGGGCGTCGGCGACCAGCGTCGCGTCGTACCCGCGGACGATCGCGCCGTGCAGGGTGGAGCGGATGCAGGCGTCCGTCTGCGCGCCCGTGACGAGGAGCCGGCCCACCTTCCGCTCGGCCAGTACGGACTCCAGGTCGGTGTCCTCGAAGGAGTCCCCGTACTTCTTGTGGATGAGGGGCCGTACGCCAGCTCCTCGTCGGAGTGCTGCACCCAGACGACCGGCACGTCCGCCGCGCGGGCCTTGTCGATCAGGGTGTTGATGTTCGCGATGACGTCGTCGCGGTTGTGGGAGTTCGCCACCACGCCGTTCTGGACGTCGATGACGAGCACTGCGGTGTTGGGGCGATCGGGAAGGGTGGTCATGGGGCCACAGTAGGACCGGCCACTGACAATCGGGCCTGAATATCGGGTGAGGGGTGCCGGGGGCGCGGGCTACCGTGGCTCCATGATTAGCCCGACCAGCGATGACTATGTCGTCCGTGCGATACGACCCGACGAGTGGGCCGCCGTGAAGCAGTTGCGTCTGGACGCGCTGCGGGATCCGGTCGCGCCCATCGCCTTCCTGGAGACCTACGAGGACGCCCTGGACAGGCCGGACTCCTTCTATCAGGAGCGGGCCGTCAGATCCGGTGAAGGGTCCGGCTCGGCACGGCAGTTCATCGCCGAGGCGCCGGACGGGAGCTGGGCCGGCACGGTCACCGTGCTGCTGGAGGAGGCCGGGACGAAGGACTGGGCCGGGTATCCGGTCGAGCGGCGGCAGGGACATGTGGTCGGTGTGTTCGTGCGGCCGGAGCACCGCGGGAACGGGCTGATCAAGGTTCTGTTCGACGCCGGTGTGGACTGGGCGTGGGAGCAGGGTGCCGAGCGGGTACGGCTGTTCGTCCACGCGGACAACGCGCGGGCTCAGGGGGCGTACCGCAAGGTGGGGTTCGGGCCGAGCGGGCTGGTGGTGTCGTTCGTGAAGGACGAGGCCGAGAACGAGTTGGAGTTCGTTCTGGAGCGGTAGTCCGTCAAGCGGGGAGTTCCTGGTGGGGCCAGCGGGATCTGGCCTGTTCGCGGGAGCGGAGCAGGGCGAGGGTGGGCATTCCCTGGTCGGCTCCGGTGGCCAGCAGGTCCGGCAGCTGGGGAAGCGGCGCCACGGCCGCGATGTCGTCCAGGACCAGGGTGAGTGGTGGGTCGAGCCGACCGGAGGATGACCGTTCGGCCATGTGCCGGCCGCGCTCGACCACGCTTGAGACGAGGGCCGTCAGGAGGGGCATCGCGCCTGGGTTGGTCCTGGGGTCCTCGATGGATTCACCGACCACATAAAGCGTGCCCCCTTCGTGGACAAAGGAATCCAAGGCGAGCGCATCAGTTCGGTTTGGAGTGCAGGCCTCGCGGATGTTGACCGTGAAGAGGGCGGAGAGGGCCCGGCTGGTCAACTCCTGGGCCATGTCGCGGCGTTCGGGGTGTGCGGTGAGGGTGGCTTCGAGTTCGCCCGCGGCGCCGGGGGCGGCCTTGGGGTGGGTACGGAGGGTGCGTACGGCGTCCTGGATCTGGGTGCCCTGGGACCAGCGGTGGACGTGGCGGATGGTGCGGTTCTCCAGGGCGGCGGCGTGGAGGTAGCTCCTCAGGAGCGTTATCGCTGTGTCCGCCACCGCTTGGTCGATCTTGGCTGTGGGTTGGACGGGGCTGAGGAGGGCGGTGGCTCTCTGCAGGGCCGTCTGTTTGTCTTCGCAGCCTGTGGTGGGGGACCAGTGGAGGCGGGCGGGGGTGTCGCAGCGGTGCGTGGGGTCGTAGAGGAGGGTGGGGCCCAGTTTGGCTCTGGCGTCCTTGGTTTCCGACCAGAGGGCGGGGTTCGAGGTGACGACCACGGTGGGGCCTTGCGCGTCCTGGATGGCCTGGGTTGCGGTTGAGTGGCGGGTTTCCCTGGGTGCGATGAGGACTTTCTCCCACCCGCCCACCCGTTCACCGTTCGCCGAGAAGGTGCCCAAGGGTTCCGCCACAGCCGTTTCCTGGACCGGCTCCGCCGGCTCCGGCTCCGCGCGGGGTACCGGGACCTCGTAGTGCTGTTCCGGTGCTGGAGCCGGCGCCGCCGACTGTGCCCGTCCCTTCGTCGCCCCCCGCTCGAACGCCCGCCGTACCTTCCCCGCTCGCCACCTCGCCACCGTCCCCATCACGAACAGGGTCAGGACGAAGAGGATCATCAGTTGGCCGATGAGCAGGCCCCAGAAGAGGCCCCAGCCGGAGAGTTGGGTGGTGGGGGTGTCCGGCCAGGCGCCGGCGAGGTCGTGGGGCCGGCCGATGAGGTGGCGCATGGCCAGGGGGGTGCGGGTGAAGGTGACGCCCTCGGGCCAGGCGCCCTTGGAGAAGAGGGCCGCCAGACCCGTGGCCGTCCACACCAGCAGGGTCATGCCGAGGAGGAAGCCGAGTATGCCGATCAGGAGGCCGTCGGGGATACCGCCCTGGCCTTCCCGGCGGTTGTCACGGCTGTCGTGACGGTCGCGGTCGTCCGGTCTCACGCTCTGCCCCTCCGCCCTACGCCACCGTCGATTCGGAGTCGCCCAGGTGCTGCTCCACGAAGGCCGCCGCCCGCTGCTCGGCCTCCAGCTCGGCCGCGCGCAGGGCGTCGTCGGCCACCAGGTCGCTGGAGGACTCGGTCATCGCGCGGTCGGTGAAGACGAGGGGGCGTTCCGTCTCCGTGACCAGGTGTTTGACCACCTGCACGTTGCCGTTGACGTCCCAGACGGCGATGCCGGGGGTGAGGGTGGGGATGATCTCCACGGCCCAGCGTGGCAGGCCCAGTACCCGGCCCGTGGCCCTCGCCTCGTCCGCCTTCTGGGCGTAGATGGTCCTGGTCGAGGCCATTTTGAGGATCGCCGCCGCCTCCTTCGCGGCCGCGCCGTCGACCACGTCGGACAGGTGGTGGACGACCGCGACGAAGGACAGGCCCAGCCGTCGGCCGAACTTCAGCAGGCGCTGGAACAGCTGGGCCACGAAGGGGCTGTTGATGATGTGCCAGGCCTCTTCGACCAGGAAGATGCGCTTCTTGCGGTCGGGGCGGATCCAGGTGTGCTCCAGCCACACGCCGACGATCGCCATCAGGATCGGCATGGCGATGGAGTTGCGGTCGATGTGGGACAGGTCGAAGACGATGAGAGGGGCGTCCAGGTCGATGCCGACCGTCGTCGGGCCGTCGAACATGCCGCGCAGGTCACCGTCGACCAGGCGGTCCAGGACCAGGGCCACGTCCAGGCCCCACGCCCGTACGTCGTCTATGGCGACGTTCATCGCCTCGGCCGACTCCGGCTCGGGGTGCCGTAGCTGTTCCACGATGTCGGTGAGGACCGGCTGGCGGTCGAGGATGGACTCGTTGACGTAGGAGTGGGCGACCTTGAGGGCGAAGCCGGAGCGTTCGTCCAGGCCGTGGCCCATCGCGACCTCGATGATGGTGCGCAGGAGCGCCAGCTGGCCCGTCGTCGTGATCGCGGGGTCCAGCGGGTTCAGGCGGATGCCGTGGTCCAGGGCCGCTGTCGGGTCCAGGCGGATGGGAGTTATTCCCAGCTCCTCGGCGATGAGGTTCCATTCGCCGACCCCGTCCTCGCCCTGTGCGTCGAGGACGACCACCTGGCGGTCGCGGAAGCGCAGTTGCCGTAGGACGTACGTCTTCTCCAGGGCCGACTTGCCGTTGCCGGACTCGCCGAGGACCAGCCAGTGGGGGGCCGGGAGCTGCTGGCCGTAGAGCTGGAAGGGGTCGTAGATGTAGCCCTTCCCGGAGTACACCTCGCGGCCGATGATGACGCCGGAGTCGCCGAGGCCGGGTGCGGCGGTCGGCAGGTAGACCGCCTGGGCCTGGCCCGTGGAGGTGCGGACCGGCAGGCGGGTCGTCTCGACCTTGCCGAAGAGGAAGGACGTGAAGGCGTCGGTGAGGACGGACAGCGGGTCCCGCATCAGCGCATCAGCCCCTACCTTCGAATGCCGGTGGCGAAGGGAAGTGTGTTCACGAAGGCCCGGTGGTGCTCGCGGTCGCACCACTCCAGCTTCAGGTACGACTTGCCTGCAGAGGCCCTTATGGTCCGCTTGTCGCGGTTGAGGGCCTCCGGGGAGCGGGAGGAGACGGTGATGTAGCCGACGAGGTTCACGCCCGCCGCGCCGCTCGCCAGGTCCTCGCCGCGCTGGTCGAGGCGGTTGTGCGCGGCGATGTCCCGGGGGTCCACCGTGCGGTTCATCTTGGCGGCGCGGGAGGCCTCGGCCTCGTCGTTGGTCTTCTCGGTCAGCATGCGTTCGATGGCTACCTCGGTGGGTTCGAGATCCATCGTCACGGCGACCGTTCGGATGACGTCGGGGGTGTGGACGAGCAGCGGCGCGAGGAAGTTGACGCCGACGGGGGTCATCGGCCACTCCTTCACCCAGGCCGTGGCATGGCACCAGGGGGCGCGGGTGTTGGACTCGCGGGTCTTGGCCTGGAGGTAGGTGGGCTCCATGGCGTCCAGCTCGGCCGGCCAGGCGTTGCGCCGGGTCATCGCCTGGATGTGGTCGATGGGGTGGTCCGGGTCGTACATGGAGTGGATGAGGGAGGCGAGCCTGCCCTGCCCGAGGGGCTGGCGGACGCGGATGTCGGCCTCCTGGAGGCGCGAGCAGATGTCGGTCAGCTCACGGGCCATGACGACGGCCAGGCCCGCGTCCCGGTCCAGCTTGCGCCCGGCCTGGGGCCGCGCGGCCCGTGCCATGGCCTGGGCCTCGGCGGCGAGTTCGCGGGTGTAGTGCATGCAGGCGACGAGGTAGGCGCGGTGCTGCTCGCTGCTGGTGGACACCATGGACTGGAGTTGGTCGTACGACCGGGCCAGCCAGTCCGCCGCCTTCTCGTCCCCGCGCAGGGCGACGTCCTTGGCGTGGGCGTCGGGGTCGGCGGGGAGGGTGCGGGCGAGCATCTGGATGCGGGTGACGAACCCGTCGCCGTTGGCCACGTGCTTGAGCAGCGTGCCGAAGCGGTCGACGAGGGCCTCCTGGTCCTCGGAGTCGCGCAGGCCGACGCCGGGGCCCTCGATCTCGATGGCGGCCGTGACCGTCCTGCGGTCGGCGTGCAGGAGTACGGCGATCTCGTCGGGCCCGAAGGGGGCGGCGAGCCAGCTGATCCGCCCGATTCCCGGCGGCGGCCCGATCTCGACCTCGCGCCCGTCGAGCCGCGTCCCGGCCTCGACGGCACCGGAGCGGTACGCGGCCCCGCGCTTGACGGTCCGCTTGTACGAGCGGTTGATCTCGAACCACTTGTAGAACGTGCGGCGCTTGTACGGCACGTAGACCGCGGCGAGCGCGAGCAGTGGGAAGCCCGTGAGCAGCACGATCCGCATGGACAGGACCGGGACGAGGAGGCCGCACATCATGCCGAGGAACGCGCCGACGATGATCAGCGCGATCTCGCCGGACTCACGGTTCCGGCCGACGATCGCGTTCGGCCGGGCGCGGCCGATGAGATACGTACGGCGGGGCGTGACCGGATGGGACAGGTGGGACTCGGTCGTCAACGCCCTTCACCTCCCGAGCGGTTGCTGTTGCGGGTGTTGCTGGCGTGCGGGGTGTTGGCCGGGCTGGGTGCGCGCGGCGCGGGCGCGGCGGAGGGGACTGCTCCGCCGCCGCCCTGGGGGGTACGGCTGCTGTGGGCGGCGACGCCGCCGGAGGCGGGGTTGGCGGGGCGGGCGCTGCTGGAGCCGCCTCCGCCTCCTCCGTTGTTGTCGGCGCGGGTGCTGTGGGTCTTGATGCCCTGGGCGACGAGGGTGGCCGGGGAGCTGATGACGGCCGCGGCCTTGCCTTCGGCGCCCTGCATGATGCGGTTGTTGCGGCCGTTCGCGATCTCGTCGCCGAAGCCGGGGACGAAGCGGTAGATCATCGCGCTGGCGAAGATGGCGAGCAGGATGATGGCGAGGCCGGAGACGACGGCGGAGAAGGCGTCGGGGCCGCTGTCGCCGGAGAGGGCGCCGGCCAGTCCGAGCACGATGACGATCACCGGTTTGACCAGAATGACGGCGATCATGATCCCGGCCCAGCGCCTGACGTGTCCCCACAGGTTCTTGTCGACCAGGCCCGCGTAGACGACCGTGCCGAGGAGGGCGCCCACGTAGAGGAGGGCGGCTCGGATGACCAGCTCCAGCCAGAGGACGCCGGCGGCGAGGATGCTGACCAGGGAGACGACGATCAGCATGATCGGGCCGCCGCCGATGTTGTTGCCCTTGTTGAGGGCGCCGGAGAAGGTGCCGAAGAAGGTGTCCGTCTGGTCGCCGGTGGCCTTCGCGAGTACCTCTGTCACGCCGTCGGTGGCCGATACGACCGTGTAGAGGATCAGCGGGGTGAACGCGGAGGCGAGCACGGTCAGCCAGAGGAAGCCGACGGCTTCGCCGATCGCGGTGGTGAGGGGCACGCCTCGTACGGCCCGCTTGGCCACGGCCAGCAGCCACAGCAGGAGCGTGAGGATCGTGGACGCCGCGAACACGACGGCGTACTGCTGCAGGAACTTCGTGTTCGTGAAGTCGACGTTCGCGGTCTCCTTCACGGCACCACTGAGCTTCCCGATGGTCCAGGAGGCGGCGTCGGCACAGCCCTTGGCCAGGGAGGCGAGGGGGTCGAGGGTGTCGGTGAGGGGGTTGTTGGTGGTGGCGCCGCCGGAGCCTCCGCCGGAGTTGTCTTTTTCGCAGAACTGTTTGGCGGCGCCCCGGATCAGGTCACAAGGGTCGTTGCTCTTCGTGGGGGTCGGAGTGGGACTGGGCGCGGCTACGGCGTGGGTGGCCAGCAGCAGCGTCGTCGTCTGCACGGCCCCGAGGACCGCCGAGATCTTGAGGATGCGGTGGTTAGCGCGCATACGTGAACCCTCCGTACTCCTCGACGGCCTTCGTCATGTCGTCGGCGGTGGAAGCTGTCTGATCGCGGCCCACGGGGACGGGGCCGTCCTTCTGCTGGAAGTCGGTGACCTTCCAGTCGTTGTCGACCCACTTCAGTTCGTACGTCGTGGTGTACCAGCTCTCGGTCACCGGGTTCTTCGAGGCTTCACCGGAGAGGCCGAACAGCGAGGTGTACCAGACCTCGACCGTGGTGGCGTCCGTTCCTGACGAGGTGACCTTGGTGCCGACGGGGATGACCCTGGAGACGAACGTCTGGCCCTTGGGCGCGGAGCCGTCCTTGGCCAGGCCGATGTTGGAGAGGAACTTCTCGTTGGAGTAGGCGCTGTCCATGGCCGACTGCTTGGCAGTTGCGACATCCCGGGCATAGACAGCGTCGACGATCTGGTGCCGCCAGGCGGTGTTGAACATCTCGGCCGACCCCAACGCCACCGCATAGTTAGCGGCAGCGCTCTCCGCCCCCTGCCCGCTGTGCGCGAACCCCGAAGGAATCCCCCCGCTCTTCGACTCCACCGGCTTGGTGCCGCTCGCCGCCGTGGAGGAAGTTCGCGGCTGGTCGCCCTTCCCGGTCGAGCCGTCGGCAGACGAACCGTCTCCCCTGTTCGCGAAGGCGATCGCTGCGATGAGGAGGACGACCACGCCGACCACCGTGATCAGGCCCCGGGAGGAGGAGCGGCCCGTTCTGCGGGGTGCGCCGCCGTAGGGGTCGCCGCCGGGCAGGCGGGTTCGGGTCTGGCCCGTTTCGGGGTAACCCTGCTCGTCTGTGGGACTCATGCCGCGTACGCCCCCTCCACCTTGTAGACATACGACGGTAGCCGTGCTGGTTCCCGCGCGGGCGCGGTGTGGTGACTCGACATCAGGGAAACGCAACCTCTGCCGGTGGGCACGACGGGTGGGTGGGGTGGAGGGGGACGACCGGGCGCGCCCGGAGCAGAAGGGGCGTCAGACCGCCATGCCGTACACGATCGTGAACAGTGTGCCGAGGGAGCCGATGATGAAGACCCCGGTGAGGCCGGCGATGATCAGGCCCTTGCCCTGTTCCGCGCTGAACGTGTCACGCAGGGCCGTCGCGCCGATCCGCTGTTTGGCCGCACCCCAGACCGCGATGCCGAGGCAGAGCAGGATGGCCACGGCCATCACCACCTCGATCATCACCTTGGCCTCGTTGCCCAGGCTGCCGAAGGGGCCCCAGTCCGGAGCGATCCCGCCGATGATGGTGTTGATGTCTCCCTTGTCGGCCGCAAAGAGCATGTAAGTCACCGCCCCTGGTGGGTAGTTCCGCGTTGCCCCTGCCGTGTGCAGAGGTCAGGTCTCATTCTCGCCGACAACGTCGCGGTCGTATGTCGACTTGACGTCATTGACTGGCGGGTTTCGTACGAATACCTCGTACGGTCACTCTGTGTATCACGGCAGGTCACGCCGGGCAACGAGGCCTGAGCGGAACCTGTCGTGTGGTTCCGTCGTTGACCCCCTTTACGGCCAGGCAGGGTTTCTGACGGCTGGTCGGGTGAGGCGTCGAGACGATGTTCTCACGGGCGGTGCGCGGAGAACGGGGAAGGGCCCCGGCGACAGGCGTCGCCGAGGCCCCTGAGATGGGCGGTTGACGTGCTCAGCCCGCGAAGGCCGAGACGCCCTCCGGGGTGCCCCAGCCGGTCGGGCCGTCGTAGCCGGACTGGGCGGTGCACAGGTAGGTGGTGGAGCAGGTGCCGTTGTTGCCGCTGGTGACGTCGTTCAGGGCGGAGGTGCCGGCCACGGTGTACGGGAACTTGGCCGGGTAGGAGCTGCTGCTCGGGGTGCCGGCGAGGGCGTAGACGCCGGCGATGATGGGCGAGCTGGCGCTGGTGCCGCCGAAGGTGTACCAGCCGGCGGTGACGCCGTAGGAGTCGTAGACCGAGACGCCGGTGGCCGGGTCGGCCACGGCCGCCACGTCCGAGATGGTGCGCTTGGTGCAGCCGGTGTCGGTCTGCCAGGTCGGCTTGGCGTCGTAGGCGGAGCAGCCGGAGCCGGTGCCCTCGGTGCTGGAGGTCTTCCAGACCGTCTCCGTCCAGCCGCGAGTGGTGGAGGTGGCCTTGGAGAGGGCGGTGCCGCCGACGGCGGTCACGTACTTGGACGCGGCCGGGTACTCGGCGCCGTAGCCGCTGTCGCCCGCGCTGACGGTGATGGCGACACCGGGGTGGTTGAAGTACGAGGAGTCGTACGAGGTGTCGGAGGAGGACTCCGAGCCGCCGTAGCTGTTCGACACGTACTTCGCGCCCAGGGTGACCGCCTCGTTGACGGCGGTGCCGAGGTTGGCCATGGTCGCGGACTTGGCCTCGACCAGCAGGATGCCGCAGTTCGGGCAGATGGCGGAGGCCATGTCGAGGTCGAGGGAGATTTCCTCGGCCCAGCCGGTGTTGGCCGAGGGGAGCGAGGTGGTGGAGCCCGTCTGGCTGACCTTCTTGAAGCAGCCGTTGGCCGTGGTGCAGGCGCTCAGGCCGTAGTACGAGCGGTACTTCGCCAGGTCGGCCTCGGCGTTCGGGTCGTCGTAGGCGTCGACGATCGCGATGGTCTCGCCGGAGCCCTTGGAGGCGGCGGCGGAGGTGAGGCCGTAGGCCGACTGGAGGTCGGAGGGGCCGTAGCCGGACGGGGTCGCGGCGTCCGCGGCCTTCGGGGTGACGCCGTCGGCCTTGGCCTTCGCCTGCTGGAAGGCGGTGATACCGCCGGTGACGCGCAGCGCCTTGCAGGCCATCTGCCCCTTGGCGGGGGTGGAACAGGCACTCGTCCAGGTGACCTTGGAGGACGAGGGTGCCGCCGCGTCCGCGTGGGTGGCGGTGCCGAATCCGGCGAGGAGCAGCGCGGCGGTGGCCGCTGCGGCGGAGCCGATACGGCGCCAGCGGCCGGGTGCGGCCGGTCTTGCGGGGGGAGTCGTACGCATGGTGCAGCCTCCTGATGTTCCGGGTGGGGGGTGGGAACAGGGCGGTGCATTGCGGGTGCGTGCGGCGGTACGACGAAGACGATGACTTGTTGAGTACGCGACAACAAGTAATCGTCGGAATCCTGGCCTCCGGGTTACCGAACGATGCCGCGCGCTTGACTCAACTCACAGCTGTTTCTGGGCAGTTGCTCAGGCAGGAAGGGCTGACAGGTCCGCTACGAGTCGCCGTACGTACCGTGATCGCGTTGCACACCGCTCTCGCACATGAGAGGCCCCAGGCCATGTCCGAGGCTCAGGCCGAATTCCCGAACGAACCCGACCTGGACGAGGTCCTGTGGCAGGCATGGAAGGCCATGGAACTCCCCGAGGGCTACCGCGCTGAGATCATCGAGGGAGCCATCGAGGTGTCGCCCACCGCTCGTCTTTCGCACGGCCTGATCGCCAATCGTGTGCGAAGGGCGCTGGACAAGTTCCTGGACGGAGGCGAGTACGCCTGCCATCAGGTTGTGAATGTGATCCACAACCGCAAGGCATGGATCCCGGACGTCTTCGTCGCCCCGGAGGACACGGAGTCCTGCAGCGACGAGGACGACATGGGGGTCAGGGCCGACTCCGTGCACCTCATCGTCGAGGTCGTCTCTCCTGGCAAGCGCAACCAGGACCGTGACCGTGTGCGGAAGCGTCGCGAGTACGCCCGAGCCGGAATTCCCGTCTACGTGATCATCGACGACTACGACAACCGTGGCACGGTGAGCATCCTGACCGCACCCGTGCCCGAGCGTGCTCGCTACGAGGATGAGCACCGCGTTCCTTACGGGACCGACGCCATCATTCCCGAAGGCCCTGCCAAGGGCTTCGTCATCGGGGAGGGCATCACGGGACCGAAGCGGGCCTGATACGGAACCGCTAGCGCGTTGTGCACTTGGGGTAGTTCGAACCCTCGACGCAGTTGGCGTAGGCGCTGCTGCTGACGTCGACCTCTTCCTCGTCCCCGCTCTTCGTGCGGACCTGCAACTCGTACTCGGTGTGGCAGCTGCGGGTCCTCTTCGTGCCCTTCTTCTTCGTCTTGCACTCGTAGTCCGTGTCCTTGCTGACGACAGTGCCGGTGACGGTCTTCGAGCTACTGCTGCAACCGGCCAGCGGTGCGGTGAGTACGGCGACGGTGGCAAGGACTGCGAGAGTGCGCTTCATGTGGTCTCCCCCGGGGACGTCATGGATCGGGCGGCATTCTGCCCGGTGCAGCGTCATGTCGGAACGGCGGGGGCCCGGATGCGAGAGCCGGACAGGGAAAACGGGCCGCGGCCGGATGCCGTGGCCCGTCTTCCTTTCCTTGCCGCCGAAGGGACCCCACGTCCCCCTCAGATGGCGGCTCCCCGTGACCCGACGGGGTGGTTCACATGCTCGTCAGCCGGTGAAGGCGTCCGTGCCCTGAGGGGTGCCCCAGCCGGTCGGACCGTCGTAGCCGGACTTGGCGGTGCAGAAGTAGCTGGTGGAGCAGGTGCCGTTGTTGCCGCTGGTGACGTCGTTGAGGGCGGAGGTGCCGGCCGCGGCGTACGGGTAGGAGGACGGGTAGTCGCTGGAGCCCGGGGTGCCGGCCAGGGCGTAGACGGCCGCGATGATCGGGGAGGAGGCGCTGGTGCCGCCGTAGGTGTTCCAGCCGGTGCCGTCGGAGCCGTAGGTGTCGTAGACGGAGACACCGGTGGCCGGGTCGGCGACCGCGGAGACGTCGGCGATCATGCGCTTGGTGCAGCCGGTGTCGGTCTGCCAGCTGGGCTTGGCGTCGTAGGCGGAGCAGCCGGAGCCGGTGCCCTCGGTGCTGGAGGTCTTCCAGACGCTCTCGGTCCAGCCGCGGCTGTTGGAGGAGGTCTTCAGGGCGGTGCCGCCGACGGCGGTCACGTACTTCGAGCCGGCCGGGTACTCGGCGCCGTACGCCTCGTCGCCCGCGCTGACGGTGATGGCGACGCCCGGGTGGTTGAAGTACGAGGAGTCGTACGAGGTGTCGGAGGAGGACTCCGAGCCGCCGTAGCTGTTCGACACGAACTTGGCGCCGAGCTTGACGGCCTCGTTCACGGCCGTGCCCAGGTTGGCCATGCTCGACGACTTGGCCTCGACCAGCAGGATGTTGCAGTTCGGGCAGACGGCGGAGGCCATGTCGAGGTCGAGCGAGATCTCACCGGCCCAGCCGCTGTCGGCGGTGGGGAGGGAGGTCGTCGAACCGGTCTGGCTGACCTTCTTGAAGCAGCCGTTGTCGGTGGTGCAGTCCGACAGGCCGTAGTACGAGCGGTAAGTGGCCAGGTCCGCCTCGGCGTTCGGGTCGTCGTACGCGTCGACGATCGCGATGGTCTCGCCGGAACCGTTGGCGGAGGCGGCGTCGGTCAGGCCGTAGGCGGACTGGAGGTCGCTCGGGCCGTACCCGGTCGGGGAGTCGGAGGACGCCTTCGGCGAGACGGTCCTGGGCGCGATGCCCTTCTTGGCGGCCTGCTCCTCCTGGAAGGCGGTGGTGCCGCCGGTGACGCGCAGCGCGTGACAGGACGCGTAGCCCTTCTTCGGGGTCGCGTCACACGCGTTGGTGTACTGCACATGGGCCTTGGCGACCTGCGCGGCGATGGTCTTGGCGCTCACGTGCTTCGTGGCCGTGGGGGTGGCCGCGTTCGCGTGGGCGGCGGTGCCGAGTCCGGCGAACACCAGCGCGGCGGTGGCCGCGGCGGCGGAGCCGATACGGCGCCATCTGCCGCGTATGTGGGGGGTGGTGGGGGTGGGCGTACGCAACGTACAGCCTCCTGTGAGTGGGTGACAGAGGCCTGCGGGTGGGGGGACCACCGGTGTGGTGGCCGGTGGGGGCGGCGGCCCGCCACGACGATCGCTTGTTGAGTACGCGACAAACAAGACGGGTTTCGGAATCCTGACTTCCGCCATACCGAAGGAGGTTGGGGGCTTACTGATCAATAACTCTGTGCTGGCTGTGTGCTGGCCCGCTCTTGACCGGGTGCACAGGGAGTGCACAGCTGCTCAGTAGGTCGCAGATGCTCCGTGGTGCGCAGACGCTCAGTGGTGCGCAGATGCTCCGTGGCTCACCGGGGCTTGAGGCCGTGCAGCAGCAGATGGACGTGTTCGTCCAGGCCGGCCAGGGCCTCGTCCGCCTCCAGGGCGCAGCTGGCGATGAGGGCGGCGAGGCCGTGCAGACTCGCGGCGGTGACCAGCGTGAGGCGCTCGGGATCGCCCTGGACGATCTCGCCCCGCTCCTGGGCGTCCGCCATCATCCGGGCGAAGGAGCCGAGGGACTGGTCGACGGCGGCCGCGAGCTGTGCGGAGCTGTCGGGGTCGTGCTTGCGCGCGAACATCAGCTCCAGGAGTTCCGGGTTCTCGATCGCGAACCCGAGATAGGCCCGGGCGAGCGCCGTCATCTGCTGCTCGAAGGTGAGGCCGGGGTGCTCGGCGGCGGTGCCCACGGCCTGGTTCAGGCGCTCGTACCCGTCCAGCGCGAGGGCGTCGAGCAGGGCCTGCTTGTCCTTGAAGTGCCGGCCCGGGGCGGCATGGCTCACCCCGATGTCACGGGCCAGCTCGCGCAGCGACAGCGCGCCGACCCCCTTCTCCCTCAGGGTGCGCTCGGCGCTCTTGAGCAGGGCGGCGCGCAGGTCTCCGTGGTGGTAGGGGCGGCTCTCGGGCATGCGGACCATCGTAACCGCATGTAGTCGGCGGCAGCATTGTTGTCATTGACAGCATTGTTGGCGACGCCTACATTGGCGGGCATGGCTGAGAAGACCGACGCGCCCAAGGCGCGCACATGGAACGCGACCCACCTCCCCGACCTGTCCGGCCGCACCGCCGTCGTCACCGGCGCCAACAGCGGCATCGGCTTCGCCGCCGCCGACGCGCTGGCCCGCGCGGGCGCGCACGTGGTGTTCGCCGTACGGGACCTCGAGCGCGGCGGTGCCGCCGCGGCGAGGGTGAGTGGCAGTACGGAGGTGCGGCGCCTCGACCTGGCGGACCTGGCCTCGGTGCGGGAGTTCGCCGACTCCTGGGACCGCCCGCTGGACCTGCTGATCAACAACGCGGGCGTGATGATGCTGCCGGAGCAGCGCACCAAGGACGGCTTCGAGATGCAGTTCGGCACGAACCACCTCGGACACTTCGCGCTGACCAACCTGCTGCTGCCGCACGTCAGGGACCGGGTGGTGACGGTGTCGTCCGGACTCCACCGCGGGGGCGACGGGATCATCCACTTCGACGACGTGAACCTCCGGGGGCGCTACTCCCCGACCCGCGCCTACGCCCAGTCCAAGCTGGCCAACCTCCTGTTCACCCTGGAACTCCAGCGCCGCCTGACCGAGGCGGGCTCGTCCGTACGTGCCCTGGCGGCGCACCCCGGCTATGCGGCGACCAACCTGCAGAGCCATGCCGCGAACCCCCTCGCGCGGATCGGCATGGTGTTCGGCAACAAGTTCCTCGCCCAGGACGACAAGTCCGGCGCCCTCCCGACCCTCTACGCGGCGAGCCAGGACCTGCCGGGCGCGGCCTACGTCGGCCCCGACGGGCTGGGCGAGATGCGGGGCGCGCCGACGCTGGTGGGCCGCAGCGCGGTGGCCAGCGATCCGGAGGCGGCGCGGAGGCTGTGGACGCTGTCGGAGGAGCTGACCGGGGTCGAGTGGGGGTTCGCTTCGGCGGCGCGGCCGGCTGGGGCGGGGAAGGTGGGCTAGGGCGGAGAGGGTGCGGTAAGGCGGAGAAGGTGCGGTAGGGCGGAGAGGGTGCGGCAGGGTCCGTCCGTCGTGGCCCGTCGGAGCCCGTCCGTCGCGGCGTCCGTCGCGGCGCGTCGGAGCCCGTCCGTCCCGGCGGTGGGGCCGAGTCCTCCTGCCTGTTGGGTCCCCGCCCGACTGGGTCTATCGTCGGAATACTGGGGCCAGGACGAGGAGGACGGCCGGTGATGCCGCAGGACGAGGCCGTGATCGGCTGCACGGGGAAAGTGCTCATCGGAACGCGTGGATCTGCGGGCCCCGGTGAGGTCCTGGTGCGGGTCAGAGGAGGCTCCGAGACCTTCCTCGCGTGGTCGGAGCAACCCCTGCCGACGGGCGCGACGGTCCTCGTGATCGAATCCCGTGGATGCCGCGAGGTCGGTGTCATCGAGTGGGTGGATCCGTTGGATGCGCTCGGCGGCGACCCCGCCGGCGCCGGCTGAGGAGTACAGGCATGTTCGGATACCGCGTTCCCGCACCCGACGAGGCGATGTTGATCTCGGGAGGCCGGCGGGGACTGGGGGGCGCGCCGTTCCGAGTGGTGACGGGGCACGGCAAGTTCGTGCTGCCGATCTTCCGGAAGGTCCGGTTCCTCACCCTGTCGATGTGTGAGTCCGAGGTCACCGAGACCTGTGTGACCAGGCAGGGCATCTCGCTGCACGTCCGCGCGGTCATCGCCTTCAAGGTCGGCAACGACCACGAGAGCATCATCAACGCGGGCCAGCGGTTCCTCTCCGACCAGGAGCAGATGTCGGTGCTGACCGGCCGGATCTTCGCCGGTCACCTGCGGGCGATCATCGGCTCGATGACGGTCGAGGAGATCGTCACCGAGCGGCAGAAGCTCGCCGCGGAGGTCCTGGACACCTCGAAGACGGAGATGGCGAAGATCGGCCTGATCGTGGACTCGTTGCAGATCCAGTCGATCGACGACGGCGACACCGGCTACATCGACGCGATGTCCGCCCCGCACAAGGCGGCGATCCAGCGGCAGGCGCAGATCGCCCAGGCACAGGCCACCCAGGCCTCGGTCGAGGCGGAGCAGGCGGCGGCCCGCAAGCAGGCCGAGTACGCCCGTCAGACCGCCATCGTCAAGGCCGAGTACTCGGCCGAGGTGGACCGCGCCCAGGCGCAGGCCGCGCAGGCCGGACCGCTGGCGCAGGCGCACGCCCAGCAGGAGGTGCTCGCCGCCCAGACGGAGCTGGCCCAGCGTCAGGCCAAGCTGCGCCAGCAGCAGCTGGTGGCCGAGGTCGTGAAGCCCGCCGAGGCCGAGGCCGAGCGGGTCAGGATCCTCGCCGCCGCCGAGGCACAGCGGATGAAGATCCAGGCGGAGGCCGCGGCCTCGTACGACCGGGTCGCGCTCGACCGGATGCTGATCGACCAGCTCCCGCAGATCGTGAAGGAGGCCGCCGGGGGACTGGCCGGCGCCAACGTCAACGTCCTCAACGGCGCGGACGGCCTCGGCGAGATCGCCGCCGGCCTGGTGTCCCAGGGCCTGACCATCCTCGACTCGGTCCGGCAGAACCTGAACGGGCAGGACTCCGACGGCCGCCGCCCCGAGCAGAGCAAGGTCGAAGGCCTGATCCAGCTGCCCGCGAGCAAGGGGAAGAAGTCGGACGACGGTCCGGTGGACGTCGACTAGACCCCTTCTCCCTCTGCACGGTGGCGGTCAGCGGTCCGTCAGCGCGCTGTCAGCCGCTCCTGGCACTCTCATTCATGTGAACGGCACGGGAAACCGGAGGCCGGGAGCAAGGAGAGGTGCCCGGAGTGGTTGATCGGGGACCAGCGAGCACGCCTCAAGGTCGGGCCCTTCGGGGCCCACGCAGGTTCGAATCCTGCCCTCTCCGCCTGGCGTACGGGTCAGAGGTCGAGGACCGCGCGCAGGGCCTCGTCGATGCGTGCTGTCTTGACCTGGGCGATGTTGAGGGCCACGGCTACGGAAGGCTCCACCCGGTACCCGCAACACCTGGACTGCTCCACCGAGGAAGCCCGGGACCGGCTCGCCGCCATAGCCGCAGGCGCGCGCCGCTCTGAAGGAGTGGACCGGCTACGCGCCGACCGCCGCTGAAGAGCAGGACCTCGACAGCGAGTTGGACCGTCGGCTGGCTCAGGCGGGTGACCGGTGAGCGACGCCATGCACATCGTCCCGGATGACACCGCTATGACCGCGGCCGGCCGGGGCAACGCCCTTGCCTCCCGGCTGATCCACCGTGCCCATGCTGAGGCCGGCTGGTACCTCTATGCCCCGGCGTGCGCGCTCGTCGATGCCGACCGCGCCCGGCCCGGTACGCCAGAGCACCTCGCCGCCCTGCCAGGCATCACCGTCCTGGACCTGGACCTGCCCGCCGCCCTGGCAGTGGCCCAGCAGAACACGTGGGCTACAGCGCATTCCCTTTATGTCGCGCAGCCCACCCCCGACCGCCCCGACGGAGCGATCATCGCCACCGCCGCCCCCGACTGGTGAGCTGGTCCGCGTGCTGGACCTCAACCCCTGACCGAGCGGCGGGCGCACCGTCGTCAGGGCTTGGAGGATGTCGGCTTGATGGGACGACTGCTGCGGGCGAGGTGGGCGCGGCGAGCGGTGACCAGGGCGTGCCTTCGTTTCCTGGGCCGTCCTCGCGGAAGCTGGCCAGTAGCGGTCATGGCTGTAACGCTCATCCCGCGATGAGTGCCGCTGACACCAGGAAACCGAAGTCGTGACTCAATTGAGTACGTGTACCCACTGCTTGCCGGGTGACCGTACCCATCCGCCGTGCTTCCCCGCCGACATACCGTCCCCGTATGTCCGAGGAGACCGCACCGCCCAACACCACCAACACCGCGCGGGTGTTCGGATGCGGCTGCGCCGCGCTCCTCGCCGTGCTCGTCGGAGTCGTACTCGTGGTGGTCGTCCTGCTCGCATCTGGCTCATCGGGGTCGACGGACTTTCCCCGCGTCGCGCCCGAGGAGATGGCGAGCCGCGCCTTCCAGCGTTCCCAGGAGGCGTACGACGTCGTGGGGTTCAAGCGCAGGGTGGAGCCAGGAGTCGAGCACGTCGGCGTCAGCACGGAGAACACGCTCGACTCCGGCTTCTGCTACGACGGGGGCCTGTCCGGGATGGACGACAAGACCGTTGACGGCGCCTACTCGATGAGTCACAGCTGGGCGCTGGACCACGTGCCCGCGAGCCAGGCCGTCCCCGGCCTGCGCCGACTGCACCGGCATCTGAAGGGCAACGGCTGGAAGGTCACGTCCTACCGTGAGGGTGCGAAGGGCAAGGACTGGGCCCTGTTCGTCCAGCGGAACGACGGGACCGAGCGGATGTCCTTCACCTGGGACCCGGACACGGAGTACTTCACCGGCGGCGCCGCCATGCCCTGCGCCTACGACCCCGCGTGGAAGGACGGCGACCCCGGCCCGGCCGGGGACGACCGGATGCCCCCTGCGCTTGGGCCCTCACGTCGGGACTAGCAGCTCGTCAGGCTGCCGCCCCCTTGACTGCCCTCTCCAGGAAGTGGTCGAACTCGCCTGCCTGCACGCCGAGGACGAAGGCTTTCCACTTCCGGCGGTCGGTCGTGACGACGGTGTCCGGGGTGCTGGTCTCGCGGAGGCGGACGGTGCCCTCTTCGCCGACGGTGACTTCGATCGGCGCCGCGCGGTGTGTTTGTTTCTTGAGTACGGCCAGGAGGGCGCCGAAGTCCGCGGGGGTGGCCGTGAGTATCGCTCCGCTGGGGTCGGCGGATTCGGTTATGTGGATGGTGCCGGGGGCGGCGGCTATATGGATGCAGGCCTCGCCCTCGCCGCAGTAGGACGACTTCTGCCAGGCGCTGGTGGACATCTCGGATTCCCTCACAGGTTCTGGGCGATGGTGTGGATCAGGTCCCGGGACTTCTCGGGGGCGAGTGCGATCGTCTCCATCCGGTCCAGCAGCTCGCGGTACTTGGCGAGTTGTGTCTCGGCATCGAGAAGCGCAGAGCCGTGGGACTGGTCGAGGTGCACTGTGTCGAGCTGCGGCACAGGGCCGTGGGCGTACAGGATCGACTGCCCCGAGCCGGGATAGGCTCCGGCGGCGAATGGGATGACCTGCACGGTGATGTGCGGGTGTTCGCTCATGTCGAGGATGTGCTGCAGCTGGCGTTGGGTGACGGCCGGGCCGCCGAACTGCATACGTAGGGCGGCCTCGTGGATGATCGCCTCGTAGGGCGTCGGCGGCTCGTCGAACAGTACTGTCTGCCGTTTGATCCGGAACGAGAGCCGGTGTTCGATGGCTGGAGGCGAGAGCGTGGGTACTACCTGGCGGAAGACCTCGCGGGCGTGGTCGTGGATCTGAAGCAGGCCCGGGATGTGTGCGGTGATGCCCGCGCGCAGTCTTGTGGCGTGGTGCTCCATCTCGGCTAGTTCGAGCAGGCCGCTGGTCAGGATTTCGCGGTACTCCTCCCACCAGCCGCGTGACCGTTCGGTGGTCATGGCGCTGAGTGCTTGGATCAGGGCCTGGTCCGAGCAGTCGTAGTGGCAGGCGAGTGTGCGTACGCGTTCCGCGCTCACGCCTACGCGTCCTGCCTCCATATTGCTGACCTGCGTCTGCCTGATGCCCAGGAGTTGACCTGCCTCGGTGGCGCTCAAGCCTGCGCGTTCGCGCAGTTTCCGCAGCTCTGTGCCGAAGCGGAGTTGGCGACCCGTCGGATTCCTCACGGCTTGCCGCCTCCTCGCTGTCACTCACACGGGTGGTAGTAATCGAGATTCCGGGAAATCGGTAAACGGGTTTACTGGCCACCGCTACCTTACAACTGGGCCCCGGCTCAGAAGCGCACCGCCCGACGGGGTGGCAGGCCACTGGGCACCTTCAACCCTCCTGGTCGAACGGAGACTTCATGCCCACCGTATCCCCGCCCTGGACCTACACCCTCCAACTCCCGCACGATCCACGCGCACCGGGGATCGCCCGAGCAACCCTCCGTACCGTTCTTGCCGCGCACGACCTCTCCGCCCTCACTCCCACCGCAGAACTCCTCGCCACGGAACTCCTCACCAACGCGCACCTGCACACCACCGGTCCCTACGCCCTCCGCCTCCTCGGGAGCGAACCGGGCCGGCTGCGCATCGCCGTGTGGGACACCGACCCCCGGGTGCCACCAGGCTTCACCGACGACAAAGTCGAGGCCGCCTCCGTCGCCGTAGCCCCGGACGACGCCGAAGCGGGACGCGGGTTGTACCTCGTACGAGCCTGTGCCGACTCGTGGGGAGCCTCGGTCCTGCGGGAGCTGGGCGCGTCGAAGGGCGGGAAGCTGCTCTGGGCGGACTGCCGTGGCGAAGGCTGACCAGCGGCTCAGGAGGGTCACGGGCGCGTGTGCGGAGCGTGACGCGGAGGCGACGGAGGGAGTCGCACAGTACGGTGGATTCGACGCCGAGCGGGATGTCGGGCCTCCCACCGAACCCGCGTGCGCAGACGTGGCCGCAGTCGAGGCGGAGGGACGGAGGCACCCAGCGATGTCCTTGTCACCTGACGCCTGGACCCGGGCACATGCCCGCCCGGGGTATCTGCGCGAGATCGCCGAGAAGATCGAGGACGCGACAGGTCTGCGCGTGCAGATCGTGGGAGGGAAGCTCGTGATGTCCCCGACTCCGCGTGGCAAGCACGCGGGCGTGGTGAAGCGGTTGCGGCGGCAACTCGAGAGCGCGGTCCTCCCGGAGGGGCTGGACGTGTATGAGGTGTCCTCGATCGCCCTCCCCGAAGATCCGGACGACTACGTCACGCCGGATCTGATCGTTCTTCCAGAGGAATGGGAGGAGGACGACAACTGGCTCGCCGACCCCGAGGACAGCGCGCTCGCCGTCGAGGTCATCTCTCCGTCCGAGAAGTCCCGCGAGATCCGGGACAAGGCCGACTGGTATGCCGTGGCACGCGTGCCCGTGCTCCTCGTCATCGACCCCCGCCACGCCACCTGGACCCTGCACACCCACCCGGATAACGGCGCCTACCAGGACGTACTGCCCGGGAAGTTCGGGGAACCGGTGCGGTTGCCTGAGCCGTTCGGTGGAGAAGTGGCCACCGACGACTTCCCGGTCTATGGCGAAGCCCAGCGGCCATAGGGACGGTTCACAGGAAAATCTCAGTGAAGTCGGGACCGGTTTCTCACCTTCATGGGAGAGAGTGACGCCTGATGAAGCGCATCTCACGCATCTGGCTCACTTCGCGTCCCACCTTGCTGTGCGGTGTGGTGACGCTCGGCCTGACGTCGGCGTCCGTGGCTTCCGCCTCCGACGGGCCGGGGCCCTTCGGGGTCACCGCCGCCACGGTCGCGACGCGGCAGAGCGTGCGGGTCGGCGCGCTGTTCGGCGCGGACCGGACCGACAAGCTGGTCGGCGGGCACTTCTGCACCGCCTCGGTCGTGCACAGCCGGCAGCGGGATCTCATTGTCACGGCCGCGCATTGCGTGGATGGGGATGACGGGGATCTGGTGTTCGCGCCGGGGTACCGGGACGGGCACGCGCCCTTCGGGGTGTGGAAGGTGGGGAAGCGGTTCCTGCCCGACGGGTGGGCCAAGGGGCAGAACGAGGACAGCGACATCGCCTTCGCCTACGTCGACGAGCTGGGCGGGAAGCGGGTCGAGGACGTGGTGGGCGGGAACCGGTTCGTCACCGGGACCGCCACCGGGGCCACCGCCGTGACCGTCACCGGGTATCCGGACGAGCGCGAGGTGCCCATCACCTGCACCAACAAGCCGGCCCTGCACAGCCGTACCCAGCAGCGGATCAGCTGTCCCGAGTTCACCGGAGGGACCAGCGGCAGTCCCTGGGTGAACGGGGCCAAGCAGATCGTCGGGGTGCTGGGCGGGCACGAGCACGGTGGTGCCACCGCCGACATCTCCTACAGCGTGGTGCTGGGGGCGGAGGCGGACGAGTTGTACCGGGATGCGGCGAGCGGGCGGTGAGCGGCGTCGGCTGCGGTGGGCTGAGGGCAGGTGGAAGCCACCCAGCCTCAACGCACCGCGGCGACGTCCCCCGACCGCCCGTTCCCGCCGGCCGAGCGTCGGCTAACCGGCCATGGACGGGGCGTAGGGCGACAAGGCCGGAGCGAGCTGTACTCCGGGTGCCAGGCCGAGGGCGACCAGGGCGTCGGGCAGGCCGCGGCCGACACGGGCCGCTTCCATGGTTCCCGGAGGGGCCAGCCGGCGGCAGCTGGTGCCGATGATGTCGAACAGGTGCTGTACCCGGCCGGGTCCGCGGGGCAGCAACTGGCCGTGGAAGTCCTCGTGGTGGGCCAGGACGAGGGCGGCGAGGCCGACGACATGCGCCGATGCCGTGCCGGTGCCGTCGAGGGCCGTGTATCCGTCCTGTACGGCGCAGGACAGGACCGCCACTCCGGGGGCGGCCGCGTCGACTCCGGAGCCGTAGCAGCTGAAGGGGGCGGCGAACAGTCCCTCCGGAGTCAACTGCGGTCCGCAGTGGGTGGCCTGGGAGGTCTCCTGTGCGTACGAGCCGTAGGCCCCGAGTGCGCCGACCGTGAACACGGTGGGCAGCGAACCCGGGAAGGCGACCGGTCCGCCGGTGTCGCCCGCCGGGGCGACGCAGGCGACGCCCGCCGCGCTGGCGTCGGCGAGTTTGCGGGAGACCAGCGCCGAGGGGTACGGGGTCGCGACCGCGATGTGAGCGATGTCGACCTCGCGCTCGATGCAGTGGTCCAGGGCCGCGATCAGGTCGCTGAAGTGCCCGTCCGGCATGACCTGGCAGACCTCGATCTCGGCGTCGACGGCGATGCCGATGATGCCCCGGCCGGTGTCCGCTCCGGCGATGACACCCGCCGCGTGGGTTCCCGTGCCCATCGTGTCGTGGGTCCAGCCCTTGTCCGTGCCGCGCACGAGATCCGCGCCCGAGTGCACCCGTTGCGCCAGATCGGGGTGCTCGGCGCTGACGCCGGAGCCGATGAGGCCGATCCTGACACCGAAGGCGCGGAACGTGGGCGGCAACCGGTCCAGCCCCATCGCCTGCTGGCCCCAGCCGTACTGCTGACGCTTCTCCAGCTCCGGGTACATCTTGGCCAGCGGGGTGAGGGTGACGAGATTCTCCTGGCTCGCCGACAGGTCGGGGCGGTGGATCCAGCGGTCCGCGTAGCCGCCCGCGGGGCGGACGTACAGGGCCTGGACGGACTCGGCGGTCTCCGTCGCCAGGGTGAGGGTGACCGTTCCGTCGGCCCCGGTGATGCCCTGGCTCGGCCAGGTCGCGCCGATCAGGAACACGCCCGCACCGGCCAGTGGTTCGTCGTCCGGGCCGCAGACGCGCAAGGAGATCTCCAGGGGCTGCTCCAGCGGCGCGACCAGTCCCGGATCGAGCAGCGGCGGCATCCCCGCGGTCGGCGCGGCGGTGGGTACGGCCGCGGACAGCGGCAGATCCGGCTCGATGTGCACGTGCAGCGACCGCATAGCCGGAACCTGGGCCTCCGCCGCCTCGACGACCGCGATCTCCGGACAGGAGGGGTACAGACCGGCGCCCTGCAGCTTCTCCGACGGCCGGAGCCTGCGGACCACCGTGACCTCGGGCAACCGGTCGAGCCGGTCGCACACCGCGTCCATACCGAGTTCGTCCACCCCGGGCGGGAGCATGCTCTGCGGCAGTGGCGTCACCATGTACCGCGCCCGGCGCGGCTGCACCGCGATGGGCGCGGGCGCGCTCTTCCCGCGCGGTTCGGTTTCCTTGCTCTTGGGGCCCTCAGGGCCCGGCCCCCCGACTCCCGCACTCTCGGACCCGCTCTCGCGGTTGTTTGCCGGCCTTTCTTTGACCATCACTCCACCTTCACCACGCCTACGTCGTCCCTGTGCTCCTGATCCGGTGCCGGGCGGCTCGCGCTTCCACGGGGATGCGGTGTGCCCGGGAATCGCTCCTAGGCACACCGCATCGCGCGCCGCCGTGTGTCAGCCGATGCCGAAGGGCTGGCTCATGTGGCCGTAGCCGAAGCCGGGCTGCTGGTACTGCGGGAACTGCTGGCCGTAAGGCTGCTGGCCGAAGCCCGCGCCCCACGGCTGCTGACCCTGCAGGCCCTGCTGACCTTGCAGGCCCTGCTGACCCTGCTGACCCTGCTGGCTCTGCTGGAGCAGCGTCGTGATCGCGATCGGCAGCGCCTGCTGCACGGACTGCTCCACCGCGCTGCGGACGCCCTCGCGCAGCGTGTGCTGCAGCGCGACGGACATGTACGGGTGCGCGTGGTGGGCCAGGCCCTGCTGCTGGAGCTGCTGCTGGACCTGCTGGAGCTGCTGCAGGGTCTGCTGCATGCGCTGCGCGATCTGCACGCTCGCCTGCTGACAGGCCTGCTGGATGGTCTGCTGGACGATCTGCGCGATCGGCTGCTGGGCAGTGCCGATCTGCTGGCCGAACTGCTGCTGGGGCTGGGCAGCGGTCATCACCGACATGAATGCTCCGTTCGATGTGCCTGGGGGGATTCCGACATAGGTGTCCTATGTGGCATATCGGAAGATTCCGACGCCCCTGACGCTAAGTTGCCGTCACGCGGACCGCAATCGGAGGGGCACCCTCGGGGCCACCGCCGTACAGCAACGCGGCTGCCGTGGGAGTCGTACCCCCACGGCAGCCGCGTCCGTTCGATGAGCCGGGTCAGCGCGCCGCCGGCACCGCCGCAGGCTTCTCGGCAGCGGCCGACGCCACCGCCTGCTTCTCCGCGGCAGCCTTCGCCGCCGCCTCCGCCGCCGTGCGCTTGGTGACCTTGCGCAGGTACAGGTTGTTGAGGACCAGTGCCAGCGCGGTCAGGGAGGCGCCGGCCACCTGCATGCCCGCCGGAATCACGCCGGTCAGGGCCGAGATGATGAACGCCGTGATCGGGACGACGTCCATGAAGAGGACGCCGTTGAGCGGACCGAGGTACTTGTTGCCGAAGTTCCAGCCGAGGACGCCCACGAAGCCGGCGATGACGCTCATGTAGGCCAGCTCGGGGAGGATGGCCGTCACGTCGCCGCCGGTCGGGACCGGGACGCCGCCCGTGGCCAGGATGATCGCCGTGATGACGGAGGCGCTGGCCAGGCCGAGGACCGTGGTGATCGCGGTGTACTTGATCGGCGACCAGGTCGGGAAGTACGTCGCACCGGAGGTGTAGATCACCCAGCACAGCGCGGCGAACAGCAGCAGCGCGTCGGGGCCGAAGTCGGACGGGTGGGCGAAGAGGGAGCTGAGGCTGCCGTCCGAGACCACCAGGATGACGCCGACGAAGGACATCCCGATGAAGGCCAGCGCGCCCTTCGGCGGGACGACCTTGCGCAGCACCCAGTTCACCAGGAAGCCCATCATGGGCATGGTCGCCATCATGATCGAGGCGTTCAGGGCGCCCCGCTCACCGATGAGGTCCTGACCGAAGAACACCAGGAACTGGAAGCCGGCGAAGCCGGCCGTGCCGAACAGCCAGGCCAGGCCGATCCGCTCGCCCTTCAGCTTGAACCCGGCCGCACCCTCGCGCAGCTTGAGGAACACCAGGAACATCGCGCCGGCGATCGCGTACCGCAGGCAGGTGAAGGTGAACGGGTCGATGTGCTTCAGGGTCACGTCCATGAGGGGGAACATCGCTCCCCAGGACACGGTGGCCAGGAGGCACAGCAACAGGCCTCGGCCGTAGTTCTTCTGATCGTTCATGACTCTTCCTGTCGAGTGGGGGGACGGCAAGGACAGTGGTGGTCGTCGGGTCGGGTCAGGCGGGGACGAGGTCGGTGCGGCGGGCCGTGGCTTCGGCGCGGACCAGCGGCAGCACCGTCTCCAGCAGGCGGGCCGCCCGCACCTTGCCGGTCGGGCTGTACGGGATCGCCTCCACCGGGATCACGTACGCCGGCAGGCACGGCACCCGGCGGGCGCAGGCGGCGGCGACCGCGCGCCGGCCGCTCTCCAGCCGCTCCGGGGAGACCGGGGCGAAGGGCACGATCAGCACCTCCTCGCCCGTGTCCTGGAGCTTGGTGCGCAGTACGGCGGTCTCGCGGACGCAGGGCAGGTCCATCAGGTCGTTCTCGAGGCCGAAGATGTTGACGTCGAGCGGCTTGCCCTCGACCGCCTTGGAGACGCCGTCGTTGCGGCCGGTGAGTTCGAGCCGGCCGGCCTCGTCGATGAAGCCGCTGTCGCCGGTGAGCAGGAAGCGCTGGGTGCGGCCGCCGTAGTCGAGGTCGAGGAACTCCGGCTCGGCGGTGGCGTAGGCGTCCATCAGCTGGTAGCTGGCGATCGCCACCCGGCCGCGCATGCCCTTGGGCACCGGGCGGTTCTCCGGGTCCAGTACGGCGATGGTGTTGCCCGGCATCGGGCGGCCGGAGCGGCACGGCGCCACATGCAGTTCCTCGGGGCCGATCATGACGTTCACGCCGGTCTCGGTGGTGCCGTAGTAGAGGTGCAGGACCGGGCCGAGGCGGTCCCAGGTGTTGTTGACGACCCAGCGGTTCAGGTGCCGTCCGCCGGAGAGCACGAAGTGCAGCCGGGAGGTCTTGTGCAGGTGCTCGGAGGCCGGGTGGGCGACCACCCGCTTGAGGACCGGCGGGACCATGAGGGTCGTGGAGACGCCCTCGTCCTGGATCAGGCCGATCAGCGCGGCCGTGTCGTCGTAGGGGCCGAGAACGATCGTGCCGCCGAGGGACAGGAAGATGCGCGCCCAGCCGGGGCCCGAGGCGTGGTACAGCGGGACCGTCACCAGGTGGACGTCGTCCTCGTCGAAGGAGTACTGGTCGACCAGGTCGGCGAAGCGGCGCGCCTCGAAGGAGGCCCGGCGGATCACCAGCTTGGGGATGCCGCTGGTGCCGGAGGTGAAGGAGAACGCCTCGAACGGCTGCTCCACCGGCCGCGGTTCGCCCGGCTCCGACAGCAGCAGGTCGGTGAAGGCGACGCCCGGCGCGTTCTTCGGCGGGTCGCTGTCCAGCCGGATGTCCAGCACGTCGCGGCCCTCGGGCCAGCCGACCTCGGTGAGCACCGCGCGCTGGTCGGAGGTGCTGATGATCACGGTCGGCCGCAGCTGCTCCAGCGCGCCGGCGGTGGCCTCGGGCCCGGCGGTGTAGTCGAGTCCGACGCACGGGATGCCGAGCGAGGAGACCGCCGCCATGGCGACGACCAGCTCCCAGCGGTTCTCGGCGACGAACACCGCGCGGGCGGGTCGTATGTCGGGCAGTCGCTCCTCGATCGCGGTTGCCACGCGGGCCACCTTGTCGGCGAGGTTGGCCCAGGTCAGCCGGACCTCGCCGTCGACCACGGCGACGTGTCCGGGGCGGCGCTCGGCGTGCTTGCGGATGTCCGAGAGCTTGATCATTACGGTCACTTCCTTCCGGCGGAAACGGGAACGGCAGGAGTAGCGGGAACGGCAGGAACAGCGGGCACGGCAGGAACAGGGGGACCGGACGGGACGCCGTAGCCGGCGGTGGAGGCTCCCGGCTGGTGCAGCGTGTAGATCTCGCAGCCGCTGGAGCGCAGCGCGTCGATCTCGCCGAGGGTCCGGTCGCACAGGCGCTCACCGGGCACGGTGATCGGGATGCCCGGCGGGTAGGCGATGATGAAGTGGTCCGAGGTGCCCTGGGTCAGGGCCGCGGACGCGGTGCGGTAGGTGCGCTGGATGGTGCGCAGCGCGTCCAGCAGCCGTAGCAGCGTGGCCTCGTCGACACCGATGTGGACGTGGAAGAGCACGGCGTCGCCGCTCTCCCGGGCCACGTAGAGGGCGTACTCGTCGAAGAGGATCCGGCGGAAGTCGGCCGCGGTGATGCCGAGCGCGCTGATGTCCACCAGCACCCGGGTCGGGTCGTCGCTCACCAGCAGCGCCGGGTCGGTCAGATGGCCGTCCGGGCCGAGCGCGCGGTACGCCGACAGACGCGGGTCGGTGCCGAGTTCGGTGCGCAGGGTGCGGGCCAGGTTCAGGGAGCGCTCCAGCAGCTGCTCGCCCTCGGTCTCGGCCTGCAGCCGGGCCAGGTCCAGGCTGGCCAGCACCGGCCAGCTGGGCGAGGTGGTGTGGTGCTGGAAGAGCGCCTGCGCGGTGCGCTCCTGGGCCTCGCCGTCGCCGATCAGATGCAGGTACGAGCCCTGCCGCAGCGCCGACATCGACTTGTGCGCCGAGTGCGTCACGGCCACGCTCCGGGGCAGCGGGCGCTCGGTGCGGCGCAGGGTCTCCACCGCGTGCAGCGCGGTCAGCGGCCGCAGCTGGGGGTGGAATCGGTGCACCGCGCCCCAGGCCTCGTCGACCAGAACCGACACCTTGGGGTGGGCCGCGGCCAGTTCGGCGAGCACGGTGGGCAGGTCGTAGCGGACACCGTCGTACGACACCGCCGACAGCACCACCGTGTCGTACGGCCGGCCCTCCGCCACCGCCGTCCGGAACGCCTCCAGCAGCCGGGGCAGGTCGCCGAAGGTGCGGGGGCAGTCGGCGCAGCACTTCTGCATGGGCGCGTAGGTGACGTCCACGCCGAGCGCGCCGAGCGCGAAGTGCACCGACTGGTGGCAGCTGCGGTCCGCGAGGACGCGGCTGCCGGGGCGGGCCAGCGCGGTCAGGGCGACCCGGTTGGCGGTGCTGGTGCCGGTCGACAGGAAGAACGTCGCGTCGGCGCCGAAGCTGTCGGCGGCCAGCCGCTGGGCCTCGCGGAGCGGGCCGCGGGGGCGGAAGAAGGAGTCGAGCATCGTGCCGCTGTACGACACGTCCGCGGCGAGCTGGGCCGCGCCGAAGAGGGCCTCGTAGGACTCCCGGACGCGGGAGTCGCGGATCGACCGGCCGTGGGAGAGCGGAAGGGCGTGGAAGGAGGCGATGTCCCGGCGGGCCACCGCGAGCACGGCATCGGCCAGCGGCGTCCTGCTCGCCCCGTGACGCCCGGGAAGCGGCGTCTGCGGGCCCTCCCCGGAGGCGGGAGTGGAGCTGGTGGGTTCGGTCATGCCTCCATAAAACAAAACCTTCGCGAAGGTATCAAATATTATCGGGAACGCTGATGGAACGGGGGTGCAAGCACGGCACAGGGCCCGGAGCGAGAAGCTGCTCCGGGCCCTGCGGCTGCCCGCGACCTACGCGTTGGCCTGGGGAAACACCGTCCCCGCGTACGCCGTCGCCGCCGGGCCCGGCTGCAGGGTCGCGTGGGCCGTCACCGCGTGGATGTCGCGCCAGGCGCGCTGCAGGGGGTTGGAGCGGGTCAGGGCGCGGGCGCCCGCCGTGCGGAACAGGTGCTCCACCGCGTCGGTCAGCAGCTCGGCGGCGCGGGAGGCGTCCCGCTGGTTGCGGGCCGCCGTCTCGGGCTCGAACGCCGCCGGAGGCGTGAGCGCCGCCCGGTCCGCGCGCTGCGCCGCCGACTCCAGCAGTAAGGCGGCCGCGTCGATGTCACCCGAGCAGCGGGCGAGGGTCCGCTGCATGCCGGGGTCGGCCGAGGCGCCGCGCTCCTCGGCCAGCGCGGTCCAGGCGTCCAGCGCACCCCGGGCGGCGCCGAGCGCGGGCGCGCAGAACAGCAGCGCGGCGACCAGGGGGTACGGCACCCGGTGGCAGGGCGCCGCGTCCGGCTCGCGTACGCCGGTCATCAGGGCGTCCCGCAGGCAGGAGCGGTGTTCGGGTACGAACACGTCCTCGACGCCGACCGAGTGGCTGCCCGTGCCGCGCAGACCGACGCTGTCCCAGGTGTGGTGCACCCGGACGTCCTGGCGGGGGAGCAGCAGGATGCGGTAGGCGGGCGGACCGGCCGGCTGTTCCTCCAGCGTGGCGAGCAGGATCCAGTCGGCGTGTTCGATCCCGCTCGCGAACGCCCAGCGCCCGGTCAGGCGCCGGCCGCCGGGGACGCGGGTGAGCCGGCCGGCGGGTGGGACCACCGCCGCGGCTATCGCCGTGTCGGGCGAGTCGGCCCACAGCTCCGCCTGGGCCCGCTCGGGCAGATGGGCCGCCAGCCGGGCGTGCCCGGCCAGCAGCGCGCAGCACCACGCGGTGGAGGCGCAGGCTTCGCCGACGGCGGCCACGGCACTCACCAACTCCGTGAAGCCGCCCGCCCGTCCGCCCCAGCGGCGCGGCACGAAGTGGCGGGCGAAGCCGGCGGCCGGCAGCGCGTCGACCACGTCCGGGTGCAGGCGTGCGGCCTCCTCGGCGCTGCGGGCGTGCCGGGTCGCCAGGGCGGTGACGGCGGTCGGGGCGAGGGGTGGGGCGGGCAGGGCGGTGGTCATTGGGTGCCTTTCGTGAAGAAATGTTGACGGGTAGAAAAAGATTCGATCGAGAAGGTATTTTCTTTGGTGGTTACACCAGGTCGACAGACGGGGACGGACGAGGTGAAGCAGGACAGGGCGCGGCGCACACACGAGCTGCTTCTCGATTCGGCGGCGGCCGAGTTCGTGCTCCACGGCTTCGCGGGCACGAACCTCTCGGACGTCGCCGCCCGCTCTCGTGTCACCAAGGGCGCGTTGTACGGCCACTTCGACTCCAAGGCGGAGTTGGCCGAGGAGCTGACCCGGGGGTTCGAGGAGGAGTGGGCGAAGTTGCTGGCCTCAGCCGGGAGTTCACTGCGTGAGCTGACCGTGGGGTTGGCTCGGCGAATGGACGAGGACGTGCGGTTCGCTGCGGGGCTTCGGCTTACGGCGGATGCGGCTCGGGTGTCCCGGCAGGAGCCTGTGCCTCTCGGCGAGCTGCGAGTGCGATTGCTTGAGTTGATCCGGGATGCCCAGCGCGAGGGGCGGATCGATGCGGGGCATCGGCCTGAGGTGCTGGCTCGATTCGTGGTGGCGGTGCTGATGGGTGAGCACGCGACACGGTGGAGCGGGGTGGAGGAGGTTGGTGAGCTGTGGGATCTCGTGTTGTGTGCGTTGGAGGGGCGAGGGGCCCAATAGCTCGGGTGGCCCGGTGCGTTCGCGGGTGCGGGTGCGTGGTGGCTTGTCGCGCAGTTCCCCGCGCCCCTGGGGAGTCGGGGCACAGGGAACTGCGTCGTGGCCGTTTCTCAGGCTGCCTTTGCCAGTAGGCCGTTCATCGCCGGGCCCGGTAGGCGGGGCCAGTTCTCTCTGGTTGCCCTTGTGGTCAGGGTTGGGTCGCTGCCCACGATCACCGGGCGGCCCACGCTGGTCAGGAGGGGCAGGTCGGTGGCGTCGTCCGCGTAGGCGTGGCAGTCGGACGGGTCCAGGGCGAAGGCCCGCATGATGCGGTGGGCCGCTTCCGACTTGGCCTGGCCGATCATCGGGCGGTCGGTGAGGTCGCCGGTGAGGATGCCGTCGGTGATCTCGGGGGTCGTGCAGACGAGGAGGTCGGCGCCGACCGCCTGGCCGATGGGGGCCAGGCAGGCGGCGAAGGAACCGGAGAGCAGGATCGTGAGGTCGCCGGCCCGGTGGTGCTGCCGTAGGGCCTCGCGGACCGGCCGGTGGAAGAGGCCGCGGGTGTTCTCGCGGGCGAACCAGAGGCGGCCGCTCTCCTCCAGGTCGGACTCGTGGCTGCCGCGCAGCAGGCGGTAGTAGGCGCGGTTGACCTGTTCCCGGGGTACGCCCGAGCGGAGTTGGTGGCCGAGTGCGGCCCGGGCCGCGGTCAGGCGGGCGGGGGCGCGGCCCTCGCGGCCCCAGTGGAAGTCGAGGAAGCTCAGCATGCTCTTGCAGGTGATGAGGGTCTCGTCGACGTCGAAGAACGCGGCTCTGACGGGGTCGGTCGTCATGAGGATGGGAAACCTTTACGGGTGGTGTGGGGAGTGGCGGGCCGGGGTCAGCGGCCGGCGTGCAGCTCCGTGTGGGCGGCCTCGACCAGGTCCAGGATCCGGTCGGCGTACGGGCACAGCCGGGCGCCCGCCGAGGTGAGTTCGACGGCGCGGTTGCCGCGGCGCACGAACAGCGGTGTGCCGACGGCCTCTTCGAGGCCCTTGATCTGCGCCGTGATGGTCGGCTGCGAGTAGTGCAGGTTGCGGGCCGCGCGGGTGAAGCTCAGCTCCCGGGCGACTTCCCGGAAGGTGCGCAGACGCTGGAGGTCCATGGTCAGTCCCGGATGAAGAGGGCGTCGGCCTCGGCGAGGGTGCGCTCGCCCTGTACGGCGGTCAGCCGCAGCAGTCCGTCGGGGCCGGTGGCCGAGCGGATGACGATGGGCTGGAACAGCTCGCCGAAGGACCGGAACCTGGCCTCGAGCGCGGTGAGGACGCAGTTGCTGGCCGCGGTCAGATGGCCCGCCTGGCGGAACGCCTCCAGCAGCATCATGCCGGGCACGTGGTCCGAGGGGTGCTCGAAGTAGCCCGGGTGCTGGAGGTCGACGTGCAGCAGCCAGGTCGAGGAGTCGTCGTCGGCCGCGGTCCGCAGCAGCACGTTGGCGTCCTGGCGGCCGGCGATGACCGGTGCCCGCGAGGGCGTCGTCGGGGAGGTGGCCCTGATGCTGCTGGTGAGGTCCCGGCCGCGGTGCCGGAGGACCTCGTAGCGACGCGCGTCGACCACGACGACGGCGACCGTGCTGTACGCGCACGGCTGCCCGTCGACCTCGATGGTGACGTCGAGCCGGGCGTCGAAGCGGCCCGAGCCGGGGTCGCCGGCCGGGGTGACGGACACGTCCAGGACCGCGCCGAGCGGGGTGCCCCCCACCCGCAGGGCGGTGTGGTCGTCGATGTGCACGTCGAGGGACTTGAAGACGAAGTGATGGCCGAGCGGAACGTCGTAGAAGCGGTGGAGCAGGTAGATCCCCGCCTGACGAACCGTTTCCGCGAGCAGCATGAAGTCGCAGCGGCCCGACTCGTCGGGGTGGTAGAGCGCGTGGTGGCGCGGCCACTGGGCGCCCACCAGGTAGCGGTCGGCGGCGGCCGCGGCCGCGTCGGTGAGGAAGACCTCGGTGACGGAGGCACGGTGCACCAACTGGCGCGGAACCGTGCGGTCGAACGTGAGACCGGCCCGGGTGTGCTCCAGCGGAGACGTGGACCGCAGCGTGCTGACAGACATGCCTGTTTCCCCCCAAGGCTGTTTGCGTTACGCGCAGATGAGGGGTGCCCGTTCGGCTGCCTGGCGCCCCCCGCCACAAGAAATATACCTTCGGGAATGTATATTGCAATGGAGATCCTCGGGAAGGTGGAGTACATGCCAAGCAGCAGGGCGGAGCCGAAGCAGGAACGGGCCCGGCGGACCAGGGCCCACATCCTGGAGATGGCGGCCGAACTCTTCGCCGAACGCGGCTACGCCACGGTGACGCTGCAGGACGTCGCCGAGCGGGCGTCGATGACCAAGGGGGCGGTGTACTTCCACTACAAGAACAAGGAAGACCTCGCCGTCGCCGTGGTGCAGGAGCACTACGCCCGCTGGCCGGTGATCCTGGAGGCGGTCTCGGCCCGCGAACTGCCGCCGTACGAGGCGCTCGTCGCGGTCCTGGACCGGGTCACCGAGGCCTTCCGCGACGACGTCGTGGTGCAGGCCGGTGCCCGGCTGCAGATCGAGCGGTCGCTGATCGACGCCGACCTGCCCGAGCCGTACGTCGGCTGGGAGGACTACCTCACCGGCCTGGTCGAGGAGGTCGAGAAGGCCGGCGAACTGCGCGCCGGCGTCACCCCGCGTTCGGCCGCCCGGGTCCTCGTCTCCGCGTTCTTCGGCATGCAGCACGTCTCGGACGTGCTCAGCCGGCGCTCCGATCTGGCCGAGCGGTACGCCGAGTTGCGGACGGTCGTGCTGGAGGGGCTGCGCGATTAGGCGGGATCCCGACTGGACAGGGTCTGACCAGGGCCGGTTACGACCGGCTCCGGGGCCTGCGGCCGTACACTGACCCCCGGCGTACTCCCGGGCGGTGAGGGGCGGTTGACGGTGCGTAAGGCATGGATCGCGGCGGGGGCCGGTGTCGGCGCCGCGCTCGCGTTCGTGATGCTGCTCGTCGTCGGCGTGTACGTCGTCGCCGGGAACCTCGTCAACAGCGTCACCACGGGCAGCCGAGGGCTCGCCAAGGGAGCCGTACCGGCCGCCTACAAGGGGCTCGTGCAGCAGTGGGGGAACCTCTGCCCCGCGCTCAGCCCGGCCCTGCTCGCCGCCCAGCTGTACCAGGAGAGCGGCTGGAACCCGACCATCGTCAGCCCCGCCGACGCGCGGGGCATCGCCCAGTTCATCCCGAGCACCTGGGCGACCCACGGCATCGACGGCAACGGCGACGGCAAGCGCGACATCTGGGACCCGAACGACGCGATCCCGTCGGCCGCGTCGTACGACTGCGAACTCGCCAAGTACGTCAAGGACGTTCCCGGCAACGTCTCCGACAACATGCTCGCCGCCTACAACGCGGGTGCCTACCGGGTCATAAAGGCCGGGGGCGTCCCGGCCATCAGCGAGACGCAGAACTACGTGCAGCGGATCCGCAGCCTGGAGAAGAGCTTCGCCGCGCCGGTCCGGCGGATCGACCCCACCCGGCAGGCCGCGGGCGCCATCGCCTTCGCCCAGAGCAAGCTCGGCACGCCCTACCTGTGGGGCGGCAACGGCACCGCCGACCAGGGCGGACGCTTCGACTGCTCGGGTCTGACCAAGGCCGCGTACGACAAGGTCGGCATCAGCCTGCCGCGCGTGGCCAACGATCAGTACAACGCCGGGCCGCACCCCTCGCGGGACCAACTGCTCCCCGGTGACCTGGTGTTCTTCTCCGACGACCTCACCGACTCGCGGGCCATCCGGCACGTGGGGATCTACGTGGGCGGCGGATACATGATCGACGCGCCGCGGTCGGGAGCCGTGATCCGGTTCGACCCGGTCGACACCCCCGACTACTTCGGGGCCACGCGAGTCACCGAAGATGGCGCAAAAGCGCTCCCGACGGCGGTGTGAACCGAGTGTGAACCCACCCCCTGAGCTGCGGTGATGAGTCTCTCTTCGATAACGTCTGAGTGATCATTCGGTGGAGAGTGGAACGTATCAATGGGGGCTGTGCGTTCCTGTTGACGTAGCCGAGCGGACGTCAGTGCGGCAGTGCAGCGGAAGCGGATCTACGAACCACGGGGGGCTGGAGCGACGCACACGAGGTGCGTCCGGGAAGACGACGAAGGGGCCGCAGCACGATGGCTGTACTCGCCGAATCCGGATCGAACCCCGACGTCGACCTGCTCTACGACATCAACGGCCTGGCCAAGGACGCGCCGCACTGGTTCGACCGGGTCATGGAGTTCGTGGGTGAGTACGGGCTGCTTCTGGCCATGGTGCTGCTGGTGCTGTGGTGTTGGTGGTCGGTGCGCCGCCGGGCCGAGGAGGACGCCGCGTCCACCGTCGCCGCGCTGGTGTGGGCGCCGCTCGCGGCCGGTGTCGCGGTGCTGGTGAACGTGCCGATCCGGGGCTTCGTCGAGCGCCCCCGCCCCTTCGTCGACCACCACGACCTGGACGTCCTCGTCACCGGCAAGACCGACTTCTCCTTCGTCAGCGACCACGCGACGATCACCATGGCGCTGGGGGTGGGGCTCTTCGTCGCCAACCGCCGCTTCGGCCTCGTGGGCATCGGGCTGGCGTTGCTGGAGGGGTTCTGCCGGGTGTACATGGGCGTGCACTATCCGACGGACGTGGTCGGGGGCTTCGCGCTCGGCACGGCGGTCGTGCTGCTGCTGTCGCCTCTGGCCATGGCCCTGCTGACCCCGCTGATGAAGGCGGTGGAGCGGTCGCGGCGGGCGGGGTGGATCGTGCGGGGCCGGTCGACGAGCGGGGCTCAGGGAGATGCGCTGGTGCCCGGTTCGCGTCGGCCGGTGGAGTCCGAGGAGAAGGACCTGGCCGCGTAGCCCGGTACGACTGCCCGCAGCTAGGCGGGCAGTCATCCCTACGCCCTCCTACAACCCCTGCGCGTAAGAGAAGAACCTCTCCGGGTCGTACTGCTTCTTCACCTTGCCCAGGCGGGTCACCGCGTCGCCGTAGTACGCCTTGCGCCAGTTCGTCAGCGTCGGGTCGGTGTAGTTCTGGTACGCCGCGCCGGAGGCGTACGGCTTCATCGCGTTGTGGGCCGAGGTGAGCCAGGACTGGGCCGTGCTGCCGGCGGAGCCGGAGCCCCACGAGGCTATGTACTGGGCCAGCATGCGGGAGCGGCGGTGGACGAAGGCCGTCGCCGTGGGGCTGACACGGTTGACCGCGCCGCCGAGGGCCGTGAAGGCGATGCTGCCCCCGCCGCCCCGGACGGAGCCGATCTGCTTCAGCAGGGTCTGGATGCCCGCCGCGGACAGGGAGCGGTCGAAGAAGTCGGAGCGGGCCGCGTAGGTCTCCCGGCCCAGGCGGCCCTGGGGGGAGCGGCCGGGGGTGGAGCCCGGGAGGTGGCACTGGGCGTCGGTGGAGAAGGAGGAGCAGCCGGCGTAGATCTCCATCGCCTCCTCGTAGCCACGGCGGCGCAGGGACACGGACCGGGCGTTGGCACCGGCCTTGTGCGCGAGCTGGTCGACCGCGTTCTGGAGTTCGCCGTAGGTGCCGAGGGAGAAGCAGGCCACGGAGATGGTCGGGGTGCCACCCGGGGTGTTCGACAGGTGGAGGGAGGACCAGATCTCGTCCGGCTGGGACGGCCCCCACTCCTGCCAGGCCTTGATCACCGCGGCCGCCTTGGACCAGGACCAGGTCATGTACGCGGTCACCGCCTGCGGTGCCGCGTGGGTCTTGAACTGCAGCTCGGTGACGACGCCGAAGTTGCCGTTGCCCGCGCCGCGCAGCGCCCAGAAGAGGTCGGAGTGGGAGGTGGCGTTCGCGGTGACCTGAGTGCCGTCCGCCGTGATCACCGTCGCCTGGGTGAGGCTGTCGCAGGTCAGGCCGTAGGCGCGGGAGGCGACCCCGTGGCCGCCGCCGAGGACCAGGCCGGAGACGCCGACCGTGGGGCAGGAGCCCGCGGGTATGGTCACGCCCTTCGCGCCCAGCGCCCGGTAGACGTCGATCAGCTTGGAGCCGGCGCCGACCACCGCCGTCCCGCCGCTCACGCGGACCCGGTTCAGCTTGGACACGTCGAGGATCAGCCGGTTGTCGCCCGAGGAGTAGCCGGCGTAGGAGTGGCCGCCGTTGCGTATCGACACCCGTATCTGGTGGGACTGGGCGTACGCCAGGGTCGTCCGGATGTCGTCGGCGTGGGCGACGTAGGCGACGGCGGCCGGCTTCAGGCCGTCGAAGCGGGTGTTGTACAGCTGGTGGGCCGTCTTCCAGGTCGCGTCCCCGGGGCGCACCAGGGGTCCGTCCAGGTCGCGGGCGAGGGCGGCCCAGTTCGCGGCGGCGGCCTGACTGGTGGTCTTCAGCGCCGTACCTGAGGATGACTGTGTGTGCGCCGAGGACCTGGCGGAGGTGTCCGGGCCAGTACTGCACCCGGCCAGCGCGGTCGCCGCCAGGGCGGCCGCGCCGCCCGAGATGAACGTACGCCGTTCCATGTTCGTCGCCTTTCCTCGGCTCTCCTGGAACGAGACGACGCCATGCGCACAAGGGTTCCCGCCGACAGGGGAACGAGTCTCGAATACGTGTGCGCGTAACCCGCCGGTCGGGACCGAGGTGTGCCCTCCCCGTAAGCATTCCGTGACCTCACCGCACCGACGGCAGGGGTTCACCCTCCGTTCATTTATGGCCATCGGCGGCTTCACCTGATCTGCCTAATTTCGGCCCTACCCGGTGCGGGGGCGGTTCAGCAATGCGCTCGCGCACGCACTACCTCGCACGCCGCCGACTGCCTGCGGCGGCTCCTGGAAGGAACTTCCGAAAGTGATGCTTCAGCGCAAGAACCGGCTGCGCGCCCTCTCTCTCGGTGCTCTCGCCGTCTCCGGCGCCCTGGCCCTGTCGGCGTGCGGCTCGGACGACAACGGCAACAGCACCGCGACGGGCAAGCCGTCGAGCTCGGCTGCCGCGGGCTCCATCAAGTGCGACAACGCCAAGGGCCAGCTTCTCGCCGACGGCTCCTCCGCGCAGAAGAACGCCATCGACGCCTGGGTCAAGAACTTCTCGCAGGCCTGTGGCGTGCAGATCAACTACAAGGGTGCCGGTTCCGGTGCCGGTGTCACCTCCTTCAACCAGGGCCAGATCGCGTTCGCCGGTTCGGACTCCGCTCTGAAGCCCGAAGAGGTCACCGCCTCCAAGAAGGTCTGCTCCGGCGGCCAGGGCATCGACCTCCCGATGGTCGGCGGCCCGATCGCCCTCGGTTACAACGTCCCGGGTGTCGACAACCTGGTCCTGGACGCCCCGACGATCGCCAAGATCTTCAACAGCGAGATCAAGAACTGGAACGACAAGGCGATCCAGAAGCTGAACCCCTCGGCGAAGCTTCCCGACCTGAAGATCCAGGCGTTCCACCGCTCCGAGGACTCCGGTACCACGGACAACTTCACCAAGTACCTGATCGCCACCACCCCGGACAACTGGAAGTACTCCGGCGGCAAGGCCTGGCAGGCCAAGGGCGGCCAGGCGGCCTCCGGCTCCGCCGGTGTGGCCCAGGGCGTCAAGCAGAACTCCGGCGCGATCGGCTACTTCGAGCTGTCCTACGCCAAGGACATCAACACCGTCGCGATCAACACCGGCGCCAAGACCCCGGTGAAGCCCTCGACCGAGTCCGCCACCGCCGACATCGCGGCCGCCAAGGTCGTCGGTACCGGCAACGACCTGTCGCTGCAGCTCGACTACAAGACCAAGGCCGAGGGTGCCTACCCGATGACCCTGGTCACGTACGAGATCGTCTGTGACAAGGGCAACAAGGCGGACACCCTGCCCGCCACCAAGGCCTTCCTGACCTACATCGCCAGCGAGGACGGTCAGAAGGTTCTGTCGGAGAACGACTACGCGCCGATCCCCGACGAGATCATCGCCAAGGTCCGCACCACCATCGCCGGCCTGAGCTGACCTGATCCGAGAGTGCGGCCCGGTTCCTCACCGACCCGGGCCGCACCGTCCGGTGCACCGCCGCCCGGAGCCATGACCCGCAAGGGGAGCGGCTCCACCGAGCCGCCCACCCCGCGGCTCCGCAGACCGGAGAATCCCCGATGGACATATCGACCCAGACAACTGACGCATCTCCCCCCACGCCCGAGCCGTCCGTGGCCCAGCTGAAGGGCAACGCCCGCGGCGCGACCCGCCCCGGCGACCGCATCTTCCTCGGCCTGTCCCGCGGCTCCGGCATCCTGCTGCTGGTGATCATGGCCGCCATCGCGGTCTTCCTCACCTACCGCGCCTCGCTCGCGATCAGCAAGGACCACGGGAACTTCCTGACCACCTTCGAGTGGAACACCAACCTCACCCCGCCGAGCTTCGGCATCGCGGTGCTGGCCTTCGGCACGGTCGTCTCCTCGATCATCGCCATGGCCCTCGCGGTCCCGGTCGCCGTCGCGATCGCGCTGTTCCTCACGCACTACGCCCCGCGCAAGCTGAGCGGTCCGATCGCCTACGTGATCGACCTGCTCGCCGCGGTGCCGTCCATCGTCTACGGCCTCTGGGGCGCCCTGATCCTCGTCCCGCACATGCAGGGCCTGTACGGCTGGCTGAACGACTACCTCGGCTGGACCGGCATCTTCTCCTGGGACGGCGGCGCCCCCCGCGCCATGCTCACCGTCGGCATCCTGCTGGCGATCATGATCCTGCCGATCATCACCAACGTGAGCCGCGAGGTCTTCCGCCAGGTTCCGCGGATGCACGAGGAGGCCGCCCTGGCCCTCGGCGCCACCCGCTGGGAAGTCGTCCGCATGTCGGTGCTGCCCTTCGGCCGCTCGGGCGTGATCTCCGCCTCGATGCTCGGCCTCGGCCGCGCCCTCGGCGAGACCATGGCCGTGGCCACCGTGCTCTCCCCGAGCTACGACATCCAGGCCAGCCTGCTCGACCCGGGCGGCGGCACCTTCGCCCAGAACATCGCCAGCAAGTTCGGTGAGGCCACCGAGCAGGGCCGGGACGCGCTGATCGCCTCCGGTCTGGTGCTCTTCGTCATCACCCTGCTGGTCAACGGCGCGGCCCGTGCGATCATCGCCCGCCGCAAGGAGTACTCGGGGGCCAACGCATGAGCAACGCACTTGTCACCGACAAGCGCCCCAGCACGCTGCGGGCCGCCAGCCTCCCGAAGTGGACGCCGTACGCCATCGCCGCGGGCTCGCTCGCCCTGGGCATCGGCATCAGCGCCGCCGCCGATCTGCACAGCAAGATCCAGTGGGGTCTGATCGCCGCGATCCTCTTCGTCCTCGGCACCTACGGCATCGCCGCCCGCGTGGAGGGCCGCCGTCAGGCCAAGGACCGCGTCGCGACCTCCCTCGTCTGGGTCGCCTTCCTGGTCGCCCTCATCCCGCTGGTCTCCCTGGTCTGGGTGACCATCTCGCGCGGCGTGAAGGTCCTCAACGTCTACTTCCTCACCCACTCCATGGGTGTCGTCGCCGACTCCGAGCCGGGCGGCGGCATCTACCACGCCATCATCGGCAGCCTGGAGCAGGTCGGCCTCGCCACCCTGATCGGCGCCCCGATCGGCGTGATGACCGCGATCTACCTGGTGGAGTACGGGCGTGGTCGCCTGGCCTCCGCGGTCACCTTCTTCGTCGACGTCATGACGGGCATCCCGTCGATCGTCGCGGGTCTGTTCATCCTCAGCCTGATGCTCATCTTCAAGATGCAGCCGTTCGGCTTCGCCGGTTCGCTGGCCCTGGCCATCCTGATGATGCCGGTCGTCGTCCGCTCCACCGAGGAGATGCTCAAGCTCGTCCCGAACGAGCTGCGCGAGGCCTCGCTGGCGCTCGGTGTGCCGAAGTGGCGGACCATCCTGAAGGTGGTCCTGCCGACCTCCATCGGCGGTATCACCACGGGCATCATGCTGGCCATCGCCCGTATCGCGGGCGAGACCGCGCCGGTGCTCCTGCTGGTGTTCGGCAACCCGTTCATCAACAACAACCCGTTCGAGGGTGCGCAGGCGTCGCTTCCGCTGTACATCTATCAGCAGTACTCGCAGAGCGCGGGAGCCAACGCGGCGTACGACCGTGCGTGGGCGGCGTCCCTGACGCTGATCGCCTTCGTGATGATCCTGAACCTGGTGGCTCGCGGCATCGCCCGCTGGAAGGCCCCCAAGGCCGGTCGCTGACTGCGGCCAATCGGCGACTGACCAAGACTTATCTGGAAGTGAAGTAGACAATGGCCAAGCGAATCGACGTAAGCGGACTCACCGCCTACTACGGCTCCCACAAGGCGATCGAAGACATCTCGATGACCGTCGAGCCCCGCTCGGTGACGGCGTTCATCGGCCCCTCCGGCTGCGGCAAGTCGACGTTCCTGCGCACCCTGAACCGTATGCACGAGGTCACGCCCGGTGGGCGCGTCGAGGGCAAGGTGCTCCTCGACGACGAGGACCTGTACGGCGCCGGCGTCGACCCGGTGTCCGTGCGCCGCGAGGTCGGCATGGTCTTCCAGCGCCCGAACCCGTTCCCGACGATGTCCATCTTCGAGAACGTGGCGGCGGGCCTGCGGCTGAACGGCAGCTACAAGAAGGCCCAGCTGAACGACATCGTCGAGAAGTCCCTCAAGGGCGCGAACCTCTGGAACGAGGTGAAGGACCGCCTGAACAAGCCGGGCTCTGGCCTCTCGGGTGGTCAGCAGCAGCGGCTGTGCATCGCGCGGGCGATCGCGGTCGAGCCGAAGGTGCTGCTCATGGACGAGCCCTGCTCGGCCCTGGACCCGATCTCCACGCTCGCCATCGAGGACCTGATCGGTGAGCTGAAGGAGCGGTTCACGATCGTCATCGTGACGCACAACATGCAGCAGGCCGCGCGTGTCTCGGACCGTACGGCGTTCTTCAACCTGGCCGCGGTCGGGCAGCCGGGCCGGCTGATCGAGATCGACGACACCGAGCGGATCTTCTCGAACCCCTCGGTCCAGGCTACGGAGGACTACATCTCGGGCCGCTTCGGCTGAGCCTCCCTGATCCCCTCGCGGTGCTGCATGGCGGTGCCACCGCGAGGATGCAAGAGGGCCCGCCCCTGGCTCCCGGGGGCGGGCCCACTGCGTTTGCCTCGGCAGCGATCCGGGGGCTCCGCCCCCAACCCCGCCGGGGCTCCGCCCCTGGCCCCCCGTTTCCCACCCGCCCACCCGTCTCGGTCGGCTGGAAAGCGAACGCGAACACCCACCCCCCTTGGCCGGCTTTTCGGCTGACCGAGACAGGTGGGTGTGGTGGGCGAGCTGGTACCCGGGCTACAGGATCGTCAGCTTGAGGAGGCCGAAGGCCAGGGCTGCTACCAGGGCCGCTGCCGGCATCGTGATGAACCAGCCCATGACGATGTTCTTGGCCACGCCCCAGCGGACGGCGTTCACGCGCTTCGTCGCGCCGACGCCCATGATCGCGGACGTGATGACGTGCGTGGTCGAGATCGGCGCCTTGAAGAGGTACGCCGTGGTGAACATGATCGACGCGCCGGTGGTCTCGGCGGCGAAACCCTGCGGTGGGTCGAGTTCGATGATCTTGCGGCCGAGCGTCCGCATGATTCGCCAGCCGCCCGCGTACGTGCCCAGCGACAGCATCAGCGCGCAGACGATCTTCACCCAGACCGGGATCGGGTCGCCGTACGTCTCATGGCCGGAAATCACCAGTGCCATGACCACCACACCCATGGTCTTCTGGGCGTCCTGGAGACCATGACCGAGGGCCATGCCGGCCGCGGAGACGGTCTGCGCTATGCGGAAGCCGCGCTTGGCCTTGTGCGGGTTGGACTTGCGGAACAGCCACAGGATCGCCGTCATGACCAGGTAGCCGACGAGCAGGCCGACGACCGGCGAGACGAACATCGGGATGACGACCTTGTCGAGGACGCCGTTCCAGAGCACCTCCGTGCCGCCCGCCAGCGCCGCCCCCACCAGACCGCCGAAGAGGGCGTGGGAGGAAGAGGAGGGCAGGCCGAAGTACCAGGTGAGGAGGTTCCAGACGATCGCGCCGGTGAGGGCGGCGAAGAGGATGCCCATGCCCGTCGAGCCCTTGGGCGTCTCGATCAGGCCCTCGCTGACGGTCTTGGCGACCCCGGAGCCCAGGAAGGCACCCGCGAGGTTCATGACGGCGGCCATGGCGAGAGCCGCCCGCGGGGTCAGCGCCCGCGTCGACACCGACGTCGCGATCGCGTTCGCGGAGTCGTGGAAACCGTTCGTGTACGTGAAGAAGAGCGCGACCGCGATGGTCACGACCAGGGCGAAGGTGTCCATCGACGCCTCAGGACTCCTTGACGGCGATGGTCTCCACCGTGTTCGCCACGTGCTCGAACGCGTCCGCCGCCTCTTCCAGGACGTCCACGATCTGCTTGAGCTTGAGCACCTCGATGGCGTCGTACTTGCCGTTGAAGAGGTGCGCGAGCAGCTTGCGGTGGATCTGGTCGGCCTGGTTCTCGAGGCGGTTGACCTCGATCCAGTACTCGGTGAGGTTGTCCATCGTGCGGAGGTTGGGCATCGCCTCGGCCGTCAGTTCGGCCGCGCGCGCCAGCACCTCGATCTGCTGCTCGACGCCCTTCGGCAGCTCCTCGACGTTGTAGAGGACGACCAGGTCGACGGCCTCCTCCATGAAGTCCATGATGTCGTCCAGGGACCCGGCGAGAGAGTAGATGTCCTCGCGGTCGAAGGGCGTGATGAACGAGGAGTTCAGCTGGTGGAAGATCGCGTGCGTGGCATCGTCACCTGCGTGTTCCGCGGCCCGCATACGCTCTGCGATCTCGGCCCGGGCAGACGCGTCCGCCCCGAGCAGTTCCATCAGGAGTTTCGAGCCGGTGACGATGTTGTCCGCGGATGCGGCGAACATGTCGTAGAAGCTCGTCTCCCTGGGGGTCAGACGAAAGCGCACGTGTGGTCCTCGGGGTGCTTCGGTTTCGGTCAGGCTGATGCTAGGCGCAACATCCGGCCACGGCTATCGGGTCGTCCCCCAGTGTCGCCCATCGGGCACAGTGATCAGCACAGGGGCGTACCAAGGGCCCTTTACCCAGCAAAATTCGTTACCATATACCCACCAGGGGTATATATCCGCCGTTCGTCCCGAGATGGAGGCCCGCGATGACGACGACCGAGGCCGGCGCCACGCACGGTTACCACAAGCAGAAGGACGAGCACCTCAAGCGACTGCGCCGGATCGAGGGCCAGATCCGCGGTCTGCAGCGCATGGTCGACGAGGACACCTACTGCATCGACATACTCACCCAGGTGTCCGCCTCCACCAAGGCCCTGCAGTCCTTCGCCCTGCAGCTGCTGGAGGAGCACCTGCGGCACTGCGTCGCGGACGCGGCCCTCAAGGGCGGCGACGAGATCGACGCGAAGGTGGACGAGGCCACGAAGGCGATCGGCCGGCTCCTGCGCACCTGACGCAGCCGATCACAGCCGATCAAAATCGGCGGATTCCCGCTCCTCGGCCACCCGCAGGACCTCGTCGATGCTCTCCAGGCTGAGCCGGTCCTCGGCGGCCGAGGCGGCGATGATCAGCTCTCCGCACAGCTCGATCTCGGCGAGGGCCACGTGGTCCTGAACTGCCGTACCGCCGACCGGAGCCACGTGCATCACCTCTTCTCAACCGTCACCGACTTCCTAGAGTAGGGAGCGGTCTACACACCGCGCATGGCACGGACGGGCTAGTTCGCGGGTGGCGTCCCTGACTAGTGCGCCGATCGGTTTTCGGCCTCGCTCTCGGCGATACGGCCCGCGTAGATGTCCTTCGGGCTCGGCAGGTGCACGTCGACCGGGGTGCCGAAGTCGTACAGCAGGGTCGTCGAGGCGACCGCCACGGCGGTCTTCTCCCGGCCGTTGACGAAGCTGAAGTGCTGGCGCAGCTTGCGGATGCGGCCCTCGTCGTCCAGGTAGGCGTCGAACGGAACCTCGGCCGTGGCGAACCCTTTCGCCGCCGCTGCCAGGGACGCCCGGTCATCGGCCGAGGCGCGCCTCGACGCATGGGACAGATCGGCCGTCCCCCGGTAGTGCCGCACCCGCGTGCCGCCGACCTCCGTCCGCCCCACGTACGTCGCCGTACGCGTCCCGCGCAGCACCTCGGCGGCGGCGTACGGGTCCGTCGCGCCGCCGGTGACGAGGTTGCCGTCGGACAGGCTCGCGGTCTCCACCCGCACCCACTTGTCGGCGGGCACCCCCGCGCCCCGGTTCTTCATGAACAGGGCGCCGGGGGCGAGGAGTTCGGTGATGGGCCGGTGCTCGGAGGTGCCCGCGGGGTCCTCCGGCAGCACGACGGTCAGCTGTCCGAGCCGGCGCCGGTAGTCGTAGACGCCCCTGCCGCGGATGGTGACCCGGGTGCCGCCGGTCGCCATCTCCATGGACGTGGTGGCCTTGGAACTGCCCGCGCCGCGCAGGGTGTCGGCGGCGCGCAGCAGGGTGGTCACGGGGTCGCCGCCCGCGCCGTTCACGCCCTCGGCCGCGGCCCCGCGGCCGGAACACCCCGTGGCACCCGCCCCGAGCGCGGCCATGATCCCCACCGCGACGACCGTCCTGCCCGCCCGCCTTCGCTGCCGCCGATCCATCGCCTGCCTACCCCCAGCCGGTACGTCCGTCACGGGCCCCCTGTTGTTCCGGTTAACGACGAGTAGGGAGTGCCGTCACGCACTGCCGAACGCTGGGATAGGGCATACAAACGCTTTAACCGCGGTGTCGGTAACGTTGTCACCGTGGCGCAGCAGGACGGGCCGGAGCGAGTCCGGCAGGGGCAGGAGCATTTCACTTCGACGACCGAGCAGGGCCGTTTCTGTGTGGCCCGCTGCACCTGCGGCTGGCGCGGCCCGGCCCGCCGGGCGCGCAGCCAGGCCAGAACGGACGCGGAGGGCCACGCGACGGCCCTGTGACGAGTCCGGTCCGCCGGTGACGAGGTTCAGGAGGCCGCGTCTTCGGTGGTGGCGAGGACCTTCAGCGCACGCTCCAGCATGCGCTTCTTGCGTGCCGTCTCCGCCGCGAGCGCGGACTTCTCCCCGGCCATGGCGCGTCGTTCATGGCGGGCCTCGGCGGCCGACCAGACCTCGATCAGGCGGGTGGTGTGCTTGCAGGCCATGTCGGCGCGGGCGACGGTCTTCTCGCGGGCGTCGGGGGCGGGCCCGCGGGCGGTCGGGAGGTCGGTGCCGGCGTCCAGCGGGGAGTCGTACGCGTAGCCCTTGCGGGCCATGCAGGACGACCAGGCCTTGACGGCCCTGCGCACCTCCGGGTCCTTCTGGGCCTGTGCGAAGCCGTTGAGGTAGATGCGCATGGCGACCGGGTTGCGTTCGCTGCCGCCGTCTCCGACGATCCGGGTGCGGGCCTCCTCGGCGCAGCCGCCCTCGCGGACCGGGCGGTCCTTGTAGGTGCCGATGACCTTGGCCTCGCGCAGCGGCTGGGGGCCGTCGGCGCGCCGGGCGTCCGCCTCGGTGAGGGTGTCGGACGCGGTGCCGTAGAGCACGAGGGCGCGGACCCGGCGGTCCGCGGCCGTCCTCGGCGGCCGGGAGGTCACCAGGTCGGTCTGCTTCTTCTGGTTCGCGGGCACGCGCGGGTCGACGTCCGGGGCCATGTGGTAGCCGTGGCGGCGGGCTTCCTCCTCGGTCATCACGCCGTAGGAGCGGTCCGGGAGGGTCGCGTAGAGGCTGCGGGTGAAGCGCACCCGGTCGTCGAAGCCGTAGCGGCGCATGCAGGCGGCGCGCTCGATGAGTTCGGCGCGGCCGACGGCGGCCAGTTCGAGGGGCGACAACCTGGCCGTGTCGACGGGGCGTTCGAGCAGCGGCTCGGGCAGCCGGACCGGCTGGGCGGTGGTGCGGGGCCGCTCGGGTGGTGCGGGGTCCGCGGAGGTGCCGCAGGCCGCGAGCAGGAGGGCGGCCGCGGCCGCGGGGACGATGGCTCGCCCCCGCGGCCGCAGGCTCACGGGCATTCCCAGTGGTTGGAGGCGTTGTTGTTGTAGGTGTTGTTCAGGCGGGAGACCGACGACTTGGCCGGGATGTAGTCGGCCGGGCCGCTCCAGCCGCTGTTGTAGTAGATGCTCGCGGTGCAGTCGGGGTCGAGGTTGGTGGCCGAGGCCGCGTTGTTCTTCACCGGCTGGCCCTGGCCGGAGCCGGAGGACGAGAAGACGTAGCCGGCGTGGTCACGGGTCGGCACGTTGAAGTCGGCGTGCGAGCCGGAGAGACCGGAGTTGTAGTAGAGACACAGCTCGCCGAACAGGTTCGAGCTGACGCTGGTGGTGCAGCGGCCGTCGTTCTGGGCGACGGCCGGGGCGACACTCGCGCCGGTGGCGATGGCGGCTGCGGCCACGATGAGCGCGGCGCTCTTCTTCATGTGCATCGTGCTGGCAACTCCCCTGTGAATGCGTCTGGTTGGACGTTCAGTGCCAGGTGGTGCACACCCATCCCAACAGGCTCGGCAGTCACACAGAAGGGCCACAGGTGTTCATTCCTGTGGCATTAACCCTTCCGCTACATGTGTTCGAATTCCCGGACGAGGGTGTCCACGAGGTCGCGGTCGCGCGGCTGGGTCAGCCGGCCCCGGGCCGCGGTGGGGGAGAGCCACAGGATCCGGTCCACCTCGTTGTTCGGGGTGAACCGGCCGGAGACGGCCTCGGCCGCCCAGTAACGCACCTGCTTGGGGCGGCCGTTGGCCAGATAGTGCAGGGTCGGCAGCTCGGTACCGGGCTCCGCCGTGTAGCCCGTCTCCTCCACGACCTCGCGCAGGGCGCCCGCGAGCGGGTCCTCGCCCCGCTTGAGCTTGCCCTTCGGGTGGGACCAGTCGTCGTACTTCGGCCGGTGGACCAGGCAGACCTCCAGCTCGCCGTCGACCGGCGAGCGGCGCCACAGGACGCATCCGGCTGCCTGGACCATGGTGTCGTTCACACCGCCTCCTCGGGAGGGTTCAGGGTGCGTTGACCGTCTCTTTCTGCCACGCCTGCTGGAAGGCGAACCTGGCCGCCTCCACCTCGTGCCGCTGGTCGGCGTGGAGCACGCCGAGCGCGTACGCCGTGGCCGGCGCGATGCGGGGCGTACGGGCCGCCTGCGCGGCCGCGGCCGCCGCCTCCGAGGCGTCCCGGTGCCGGTTCAGGGCCTGGCCCGCCGCCAGCAGGCGTACGTCCATGGGGGCGCTGCCCGCGTACAGCACCTCGCGGGCGTAGCGGTGCAGGCGCAGCAGCAGGCGGACCTGGTGCCAGGGGCCGTCCTGGGGGTGCGGGGACGGGTCCGGGGACAGGCCGTGGACCAGGGCCTCCGCGTTGTAGGGGTGGCCCGCGGTGAGCAGCGGGAGGGCGGCGATGGCGTCTGTGAGGCGCTCCTCGGCGGCGGCCGCGAGGGGGCGCAGGTCGGTGGTGGGGGCGGTGGGGGTGAGAGGGACCTCGCTGGCGAGTACGGCGACCTTGTCGGCGACGGCGTGGAAGCGGCTGGATCCCAGGGCCTGGAGGGCGGTGGAGTGGGCTCGGGTCCGGGCCAGGGTCAGCTGTCGTTCGAGCAATGCGCCCGCTTTCGCCGCGCCTACGGTGAGGTTGCCGCGCTCCGGTGTGGGCGTCGGGCTTGCCGGACGACCGCCCGCAGCCAGGTCGGTGATCACGGCCTGTGCGGGCAGTGACGTGGAACCCGACAGCCGGTGCAGCGCCAGCAGCAGCCGCTCCAGGCGGGACTCGTACGCGTGCTCAAGGCCCAGCGTGCCCGACAGCCAGGCCAGTTCCGGGCGCATCTCCTCCGACCAGTCGGTGTCGAGGAGGGGGCGGAACGTGTGCAGGCTCCCGCTGATGCGGCGGGCCGAGCGGCGCAGGGCCCGGGCCGCGTCGACGGACTCCGCCGCGCCGTTCGCCGCACTGCCGTTCTCCCGGTGCAGGCGCAGCGCGCGGAGGAACTCCGTGGCCTGGGAGCGCAGGTAGCCCGCGAGGGCGTTCCCGGTCACCTCCGAGGCCGTCGGGTCCGTCGGGTCAAGGTGTTGCGTTGCCACGCCGGCGCCTCCGGGCGTCTATGAGCATCTCCTGAACGTTGCGCAGGGGCTGTCCGTCCGCGTCGGTCGCGTGCCGGGTCCACTCGCCGTCGGGGCCGAGGTGCCAGGAGGCGGTGGCGTCGGACATGCCCGTGTCGAGCAGCCGGTTCAGGGCCGCCCGATGGCCGGGGTCGGTGACCCGGACCAGGGCCTCTATCCGGCGGTCGAGGTTGCGGTGCATCATGTCGGCGCTGCCGATCCACACCTCGGGCTCGCCGCCGTTGCCGAAGGCGAACACCCGGGAGTGTTCGAGGAACCGGCCGAGGATCGAGCGGACCCGGACGTTCTCCGACAGGCCCGCGACGCCCGGACGGACGGCGCAGATGCCCCGCACCCAGATGTCGACCGGCACACCCGCCTGGGACGCCCGGTAGCAGGCGTCGATGAGCGCCTCGTCGACGATCGAGTTGACCTTGATGCGGACGAAGGCCGGGCGGCCCGCGCGGTGGTGCTGGATCTCCTTGTTGATCCGCGCGACCAGGCCGTCCCGCAGGGACTTGGGGGCGACCAGGAGCCGGCGGTACGTCTCGCGGCGGGAGTAGCCGGAGAGGCGGTTGAAGAGGTCGGAGAGGTCGGCGCCGACCTGGGGGTCGGCGGTGAGCAGGCCGAGGTCCTCGTACAGGCGGGCCGTCTTCGGGTGGTAGTTGCCCGTGCCGACATGGCTGTAGCGCCGCAGCGTCTCGCCCTCCTGGCGGACCACCAGGGACAGCTTGCAGTGCGTCTTCAGGCCGACCAGGCCGTACACGACGTGGCAGCCGGCCTCCTCCAGACGCTTCGCCCACTTGATGTTGGCGTGCTCGTCGAAGCGGGCCTTGATCTCGACCAGGACGAGGACCTGCTTGCCGGCCTCGGCGGCGTCGATGAGCGCGTTGACTATCGGGGAGTCGCCGGAGGTCCGGTACAGGGTCTGCTTGATCGCGAGGACGTCCGGGTCCTCGGCCGCCTGCTCCACGAAGGCCTGCACGGACGTCGAGAAGGAGTCGTACGGGTGGTGCAGCAGGACGTCCCGGCTGCGCAGGGCCGCGAAGATGTCGGGCGCGGACGCCGACTCGACCTCGGCGAGGTCGCGGTGGGTGCCCGCGATGAACTTCGGGTACTTCAGCTCGGGGCGGTCGATGCCGGCGATGCGGAAGAGACCGGTGAGGTCCAGGGGACCCGGCAGCGGGTACACCTCGGCCTCGCTGATCTTCAGCTCGCGCACCAGCAGGTCGAGCACCTCGCGGTCGATGGACTCCTCGACCTCCAGGCGCACCGGCGGCCCGAAGCGACGCCGCATGAGTTCCTTCTCCAGGGCCTGGAGCAGGTTCTCGGCGTCGTCCTCCTCGACCTCCAGGTCCTCGTTCCTGGTCAGCCGGAAGGCGTGGTGCTCCACCACCTCCATGCCCGGGAACAGCTCCTCCAGGTGCGCGGCGATGACGTCCTCCAGCGGGACGTACCGGCCGGGCGCGGCCTCCAGGAAGCGGGACAGCAGCGGCGGCACCTTCACCCGGGCGAAGTGCTTGTGGCCGCTGACCGGGTTGCGTACGACGACGGCCAGGTTCAGGGACAGGCCGGAGATGTACGGGAACGGGTGCGCGGGGTCCACGGCCAGCGGGGTGAGGACCGGGAAGATCTGGTGCCGGAAGAGCGTGAAGAGGCGCGCCTGCTCCTTCTCGGTCAGCTCGTTCCAGCGGACCAGGTGGATGCCTTCCTCCGCGAGCGCGGGGGCGACGTCCTCGTGGTAGCAGGCGGCGTGCCGGGCCATCAGCTCGCGGGAGCGGGCCCAGATCATCTCCAGGACCTCGCGCGGCTGGAGGCCGGAGGCCGAGCGGGTGGCGACGCCCGTCGCGATACGGCGCTTCAGACCGGCCACCCGGACCATGAAGAACTCGTCCAGGTTGCTGGCGAAGATCGCCAGGAAATTGGCGCGCTCCAGCAGGGGCGTGTTCGGGTCCTCGGCCAGTTCCAGTACGCGCTCGTTGAACGCGAGCCAGCTTCGCTCCCGGTCGAGGAAACGACCCTGCGGCAGCGGTGCCCCCTCACCCGGCGCCTCCTCGTACTCGTCGAGGTCGGCATCGATGTCGGGTTCGAGGTCGGAGACCGCCGCGGCCACGGTGTGCGGCCGGTGCGCGGCGATGGAGCCCACGGAGGGCTGGACGTGCTGGACCTCTGCCTGGGTGTCTTGCTGACTCATGAACCCATTCTTCCGCGCCAAGGGCGAGACAGGCGCGTCGGAACGTGCGGGAGGGAGCTTCACGGTCCCGTTTTTCGCGATCCCCTCGGGGGGCGGCGAAGGCTCTGGCACGGCGGGGTTCATTGGCTGAGCGTCGCAAGACCGTCTGAATCGATGGTTACGGAGACATGACGTGCGGGATATCGGGGGGCGGCTCGAAGGGGTCCGAGGCGCGATCCGGTACCCGAGAAAGCGACGGTCCCGTACGTCACTCCCCCCGTGGAAGGGACGTACGGGACCGAAGGGGCGTACGGAGCCTCGGCTCGCCTCGGTGTCAGGCCGCCCGGCGGCGCAGTACCGCGTACGCGGCGGCGGTGGTCAGCGCCGCCGCGGCCAGGACGATGCCGGTCTCCACCCACTGGAGTGGCCAGAAGTGGGACGCGGGGTGGTAGACGGCGAAATAGCCGTCGGCGTTCCGTCCCGAGTTCACCCGCCAGGCGTTGTCGGGCAGCTCGATGCTTCTGCCGGAGGTGCGGGTGATCGCGGGCCACAGGTCGGCGCGGTAGCGGGTGAGCAGGAAGTTGAGCAGCCACATCGCGGCGAAGGCGGCGCCGAGCGCGGCCAGGGTGCGGCGCAGCAGCAGCGCGGCGAGCGCGCCGACGGCGAGGGCGCACAGACCGTACGCCACCGTGAGCGGGCCGCGGGCCACGATGATGTCGCTCTGGTACCAGTGGGTGACCGGGATCAGGTCCTCGCCCGCCGACCAGCCCCAGCGGAACGCGAGGACCAGGGTGAGCCCCCCGGCGGCGACGGCCACGGCGGGCAGGGCCAGCTTGGCGGTCAGCCAGCGCACCGGGGTGACGCCCTGCGTCCAGGCCAGCCGCGCGGTGCCGGACTCCAGTTCGCGGCCGACGAGCGCGCCGCCCGCGAAGGCGGCGACGGCGAGGAAGGTGTAGCAGATGAGCGTGCCGATCCAGCCGACCGTGGTGCCGTAGTCGAAGCGGTCGAAGGAGTCGATGCACACGTCCGTGTGGGCGCAGGCCCGCTCGGCCCTGCGGGTGGCGGCCGCGGTGACCTCGTTCAGGTACACCAGCCAGCCGGTCAGGCCGGCGACGACGGCGGCCCAGACGAGCAGGGCGGTGCGGTGCAGCCGCAGCACCGTGCGGGGCAGGCCCTGGAGGGCGGCGCTCATGCGGTGGCCCCCTTGCCGGGCCGGAGCGCGCCGGTGAGGCGCCGGAGCACCAGGAACGCGGCGACGGTGAACAGTCCGGCCAGGGCCAGGGCGAGGGCGCTGGTGGTCAGCTGGAGCGGCCCGTAGTGCGCGTACGGGTGGTACGTGTGGAAGAAGCCGACGGCGTTCCGCTTCTCGAACATCCGCAGGCACTCCTCCGTCGTGTGCGCGGAGCAGACGGGCTCGGGGATGTGCTCGCCGGTGCGGGTGACCAGGCCCTGGTCGACGGTGATGCCGCTGTAGAGACCGTCGTATCCGTGCTTGAGGCCGGTCACCCGCGTGACGGCCGGCCACAGGTGCGGCATGAGCCACTGCGCCAGGCCCCAGACGCCCGCGGTGGCGACGAGGGAGACGGCCAGCGCGGGCAGGGCGCGGCGCAGGGTCAGGCCCGCGAGGGCGCCCACGGCCAGGGCGGCCAGCGCGAGGGCGACGGTGCTGGGGCCGTTGGTGTGGAAGGTCCAGGGGTCCCACCAGCTCTTCGCGGTGCCGATGCGGCCGCGAGCGGCCGACCACGCCCGGTGGTGCAGGAACACCAGCAGGCTCGTCCCCGCGGTGACCGCGACGGCCGGCAGGGCCAGCCTGGTCGCCAGCCAGCGGGCCGGGGTGACGCCCTGCGCCCAGGCCAGCTGCGCGGTGCCGGACTCCAGCTCGCGGCCGGTGAGGGCCGCGCCCGCCCAGGCCCCGACAAGGAGCGGCAGCGCGGCGAGGGGGAGCGTGAGGTAGTTGTACGCGTCCTTGTAGCGCAGGATCGCGTCCTGGTCGTAGGAGCACTTGTCGGACCAGTCGCAGGCGTTGTACTGGCGCCAGCCGTCCGCCGCCGCGTCGGTGAGCGGGCCCCCGAGCCACAGCAGCAGGGCGGCGCCGAGGAGTACCAGGCCCGCCCAGGCGACCAGTTCCGGCCGGTGCAGGCGCAGCACCCAGCGGGTGAGGTGCGGGCGGCGGACGGCCGCCGGCGTCGTCACGGCGGTCACGCGGCACTCCCCTGGGTCACGGCCGGTGCTGCGCTGAGCGCGGGGGCCCCGGGGTTGCGCAGGTGGGCGAGGACGAGTTCCTCCAGCGAGGGCACCGAGGTGCGCAGGTCGCCGGGGAGCGGTCCGGCCGGGCGGATCAGCGCGGTCAGCTGGCGGCCGGTGACCCGCGACTCGACCACGGTGTGCGCGCTCAGGTCGGTCGACTCGGCGGCCCCGCTGACGCGCAGATGGGCGGCGAGCAGGTCGTCGATCTCGCCGGCGAGGCGGATCCGGCCGCTGCCGGCCAGCAGCAGGTGGTCGCAGGAGTCCTCCAGCTCGGCCACCACGTGCGAGGACATCACGATGGTGGTGCCGTACTGCGCGGCCTCGGCCATCAGGGTGCCCATCAGCTCGTGCCGGGCCAGCGGGTCGAGGTCGGCCATCGGCTCGTCCAGCAGCAGCAGTTCGGGCCGCTTGCCGAGTGCCAGGGCGAGGGCGACGCGGGTGCGCTGTCCGCCGGACAGCGACCGTATGCGGGACCTCGGGTCCAGGTCGCCGCCGGCCACGACCTGCTCGGCGGTGGCCGCGTCCCAGCGCTCGGGGTTGAGGTCGGCGCCCATCCGCAGCGTCTCGGCGACGGTGAGCTGCGGGTACAGCGGCTTGTCCTGGGCGACGAAGCCGACCCGGGCGCGGGCCCCGGCGGGCGTGCCGCCGAGCACCGTCAGCCGGCCCTCGGTGGGCGGCAGCAGCCCGGCGGCGAGGGCGAGCAGCGTCGACTTGCCCGCGCCGTTGGGCCCGACGAGGGCGCACACCCGCCCGGCGGGCAGCCGGAATGCGGCGTCGCGCAGCGCCCAGCCTCCCCGGCGCCCGAAGCGCTTGCCGAGGCCGGTGGCCTCCAGAGCCGTGTCGCTCATGAACCTTCTCCCTGGAAGTGCTTGTCGAGTACGGCGGTGAAGAGGGCCGCCACGTCGTCCCGGTCCAGCCCCGCGTCGACGGCCTTCGCCGCCCACTCCTCCAGCTCCGCCCGCAGGGGGGAGTCGGCCGGGGCGGCGCCCAGGGACCGCCGGACGAAGGTGCCGAGCCCGCGCCGCGCCTCGACCAGGCCCTCCCGCTCCAGCTCGCGGTAGGCCTTGAGGACGGTGTTGGGGTTGATGGCGGTGGCCTCGACGACCTCGCGGGCCGTCGGCAGCCGGTCGCCGGGCTGCAGCAGGCCCAGGCGGAGAGCCTGTTTGGTCTGCTGGACGATCTGGACGTAGGTGGCGACACCGCTGTGCCGGTCGATGCGGAATTCGACCACGCGTTGAACCACCCTTTCACTAATTGAGTAGTGAAAGGGTGGTGGAGGGGGGTGGTGGAAGTCAAGTCAGACTTCCGTGAACCGATCGGCGGGGCTCGTCCGATGAGGAGACGTGAGCACACCACAGAGCGACGGGGAGCTGCTGCGGGCCATCGCCGCGGCCGGGGACCGGCGCGCCTTCGAGGAGCTGTACCGGCGGTACGCGCCCTGGCTGACCGCCCGGCTGCGCAGCCGGTGCGCGGACGCCGGGGTCGTCGACGACGTCGTCCAGGAGACGTTCCTCGCGGTGTGGCGGGGGAGCGCCCGCTATCGCGAGGACGGTGACGCCGGGGACGCGGCCGGGTGGCTGTGGCGGATCGGGTCGCGGCGGCTGGTCGACGCGCTGCGCGGTGACGGGGCGCGGGGCCGGCTGCGGCAGGCGCTCGCCCGGCTGCGGCACCGGGACGAGGCGTCGGCGGAGGAACGCGTGCTCGCGGGGGTGGAGCACGGGGACCTCGCCGGCGCCCTGGTCCGGCTCTCCCCGGAACTGCGGGCGGTCCTGCAGGCCACGGTCGTCGACGGGCTGACCACCCGGGAGGCGGCGGTGCTGCTCGGCATACCGGCCGGAACCGTCAAGACACGGGCGATGCGCGCCCGCAAGCAGCTGCGGGAGGCACTGGCATGAGCTGGCACGTCACCGAAGAGGACGTACGCGCCTATGCGCGCGGCGAGTTGGCGCCCCCGGCACTCTGGTCCGCCGACGCGCACCTCGCCGTCTGCGCCGACTGCCGGGCGCTGCTCGCCGAGGCGAGCGAGCCGGCCGCGCTGGACGCCGGCTGGGAGCGGCTGGACGCCGAACTGGACGCACCCCGGCGCGGAGTGTTCGAGGCGCTGCTGGTCCGGCTCGGAGCCGCCGACCACACGGCGCGGCTGCTCGCCGCGACCCCGGTGCTGCGCCGCTCCTGGCTGCTGGCGACCGGCCTGGTGCTGATGCTGACGGTGCTGGCGGTGCACGTGATCCACGCACCCGTCCTGTTCCTGGCCCTCGCCCCGCTGGCCCCCCTCGCGAGTGTGGCCCTGTCGTACCGGCCCGCGCTGGACCCGACGTACGAGATGGCCGTGGTCGCCCCGCTGCACGGATTCAAGCTGCTGATGATCCGCACGGTCGCCGCGCTCGGAACCGGCCTCGCGCTCAACGGGCTGGCCACCCTCGCCCTCCCGGGCTACGGGCTGCTGGCCCTGGCCTGGCTGCTGCCCGCGCTCGCACTGACCGCGGCCGCGCTCGCCCTCTCCGCCCGCCTCGGACCACTCCTCGCGCCCGCCCTGGTCGGCGGCGGATGGCTGGCGCTGGTGGCCTGGGCGGCTTACACACACGCCGGCGCGACGCCGGTGCCGTTCACCCCGGCCGGCCAGTCGGCAGCGGCAGCCGTCACCGCCCTGGCCGCAGTCCTGCTCTACCAGGCCCGCGACCACTTCGACGCGAGGCCGTACGGGGGCCTGCCGGAGCGGGGCGGCGGATGATCCCTCGCCCCGCTGTGCCGCGAGGCGGCCCTACGGGGGCCTCCTGGAGCGCGCGGGCGGGTGATCCCCCGCCGCGCCGCGAGGCCCAATGGCGGCTTCTCGGAGCGCTGCGGCGGGCGATCCCCTCACCTCATCGCCCGGGGAGGTCCTACGGGGGCTTGCTGGAGCGCGTGCGCGGGTGACCCCCCGCCCCGCAGCGCCGCGATGCCCTGCGGCGGCTTCCCGGAACCCGACGGCACGTGACCACCTGGGCCGCTTGCCTGTCGGCCGCCTGGCGTGGGGGGCTGTGCGGCGCCTGGCCCTCCGGCGCGGAGTGCCGCGTGACACCAGGCCTCTCGCCTTTCGCCCCTCCGGCCAGGAGGCCGTGTGACACCGGCCTGCTGCCTTTCGCCCCTCCGGCGCGGAGTGCCGCCTGACACCCAGCCCTCTGCCCCTTCGCCCCTCCGGCGCGGAGTGCCGCGTGACACCCGGCCTCTCGCCTTTCGCCCCTCCGGCCAGGAGGCCGTGTGACAGCCAGCCTTCTGCCTTTCGCCCCTCCGACTTGGAGCCCCGCATGACCACCATCGTCTCGGCCGAAGGCCTCACCCTGCGCTACGGCGGTACCGCCGCCCTCGACGGCGTCTCGCTGCGTCTCTCCCCCGGCGTCACAGGGCTGCTCGGGCCCAACGGGGCGGGGAAGACCAGCCTGTTGCGGGTGCTGGCGACGGCCGTGCCGCCGGACCGGGGTGCCTTCACGGTGCTCGGGCACGACCCGGCCACCCCGGACGGCCGGCTCGCCGCCCGCCGTGCCCTCGGCTACCTGCCGCAGACGCCGGGCCACCACCCGGACTTCACCGCTTTCGAGTTCGTCGACTACGTGGCGATCCTCAAGGAGCTGACCGACCGCGCGGCCCGGCACCGGGAGGTGCGGCGGGTGCTGGAGGCCGTCGACCTCGGGGAGGTGCGCGGCAAGCGGATCAAGCGGCTGTCCGGCGGGATGCGGCAGCGGGTCGCACTGGCCGCCGCGCTCGTCGGCGACCCCGGCTTCCTCGTCCTGGACGAACCGACCGTCGGACTCGACCCCGAACAGCGCATCCGGTTCCGGGAGTTGATCGCCGAGGCAGGGGAGGACCGGACCGTCCTGCTCTCCACCCACCAGACCGAGGACGTGGCGATGCTCTGCCAGTACGTCGTGGTGCTAGCCGCCGGCCGCGTCCACTTCGAGGGAACCCCGGCCGAGCTGACCGCCCGCGCCGCCGGACGCGTGTGGAGCGGTACCCGGCGCGACCCCGGCGCGAGGGCGGGCTGGCGCACCGGCGACGGCACCTTCCGCAACGTCGGACACCCACCGGCGGGCGCGCAGCTCCTCGAACCCACCCTGGAGGACGGCTACCTGCTCGTCCTGGACACCCGGCACGACACCACGGAGACCGCGGCATGAGCACGACCCTCGCGACCGCCCCCGCACCCCGCCGCACCGCGGCCCTCCTCGACCTGGCCCGCTTCGAGGCCCGCGATCTCCTCACCCAGATCCCGGTCCTGCTCTTCGGCCTGCTGTACGTCCTCAACACCGCCGACAACATGTTCAGCGGGCTGGTCGGGAAGGCGGAGGGCATGGACGCCTACCCCGTCCTGCAGAACGTCGACCGCGAAACCCAGTCCGGCGCCCTCCTGCTCTCCCTCGCCCTGCTCGTCTGCGTCAACCGCGCCGCTCTCCGCTCCCGGCGGCAGCACACGGAGGAACAGCACGACGTACTGGCGATGGGGCGCGCCCGCCGCACCCTGGCCCACGCCCTGTCGGTCGTGCCGTACGCCGCCCTCAGCGCTCTCCTGGCCGCCGTCCAGTTCGGCTGGGCGGCGCTGAAGCCGGGCGCCGCCGGGCACGGCTCGGTCGCCGAACTGGCCGTGGCCCCGCTGGCCGTGCTGCTCTCCGGCGCCCTCGCGGTGCTGCTCGCCCGGGTCGCCCCGCACCCGGTGGCCCCCGCCCTGTTCCTGGTCGTGCTCTACCTCGTCGTGCTGGTCCTCAACACGCTGACCTCCGGCGCGCACGCGGTGCAGTGGCTGTGGCCCACGGTCGGCGAGTTCAGCTCCGACCCGATCCCGTCCGGTCTGCTGGGCCGCCCGGCCGCCTGGCACGCGCTGTATCTCGCCGGCCTGACCGCGCTGTGCGTGGCCCTCGCGGTCCTGGTGGCCGGCGGGCGCACCCGGGCCCTGCGGGCGGTGACCGTGCTGGCCCTCGCCGCCACGGCCGCCGGCGCCGTCGGTCAGGCGCCGGGCGACTCGGCGCGGCTGCGGGCGGCGCGGGAGGCCGCGTACCGGGCGCCGGAGAAGCTCCAGTCGTGCGTGGACCGGGGCGGCTCGGCCTACTGCGCCTTCCCGGAGTGGCGGGGCTGGACCGGGCACTGGGCGGCCGTCGTGGACCGGCTCCAGGCGGACGCGGGCGGCCGGGCCGCCACGGTACGGCTCACGGTGCGCCAGCGCATCGGCGAGGTCTTCGACCTCTCCAGCGACAGCACCGCCCTGCCCGCCCGCACCCCGGACCAGGTGACCGTGGGCACCCGCTGGGGCGGCAACCGGGTTCCCGAGTTCGCGGTCGGGGTCGCCTCGGTGCTGGTGGCCGGCGACGAGGACACCGCGTCCTCCCTGTGCGACGCCCGGGTGGTGACGGCGATGTGGCTGGTCCTGGGCTCCGACCCGGACCCGCTGACCACCTTCCGTCACCTCCGCGTCGACGACAGCCTCAGCGGCTCGGGGGTGGTGCTCGCGCCCACCGGCAGCCTGCGCGTCTCGGCCCAGCAGACCGAGGTCGTCAAGCGGCTGCTGGCCCGCCCGCACGACGAGATCGCGGCCCGGGTGAAGGCCCACTGGACCGAGCTGACCTCGTCGCACACGACCACGGCCCAGGCGGCGAAGCTGCTCGGGGTGCGGGTGCCCAAGGGCGCCGACGACTGTGCCAGGGACTGAGCCGCGCTCACGTCTCCGTGCGGTACATCAGGTCGGTCTCGTGCGTGGTGAACCCCAGCCGCTCGTAGACCGACACCGCCGCCGTGTTGTCCGCGTCGACGTACAGCATCGCCGCCGGCATCCCCTGGCCGGCCAGATGGCGCAGGCCGATCGTGGTCAGGGCCTTGCCGAGGCCGCCGCCCTGCTCGCCCGGGCGGACCCCGAGCACGTACACCTCGCCGAGCCTCTCCTCGGCGTGCACCTTGGTCCAGTGGAAGCCGACCAGCTCACCGGCCCGCTCGGCGAGGAAGAACCCGGCGGGGTCGAACCACGCCTCGGCCTTGCGGTCGTCCAGGTCGCGCTGGGTCAGCGAGCCCTGCTCCGGGTGGTGCGCGAAGGCGGCCGCGTTGACGGCGAGCCAGGCCGCGTCGTCCTTGCCGGGCTCGAAGGTGCGCACGCTCACGCCCTCGGGCAGCACCGGGTCTGCCAGCTCCAGATCGGTCAACGACCGCCGCATCTGGCGCAGTTCGCGGAACAGGGTCAGCCCCAGCACCTGGGCGAGGTGCCGGGCGGCGGAGTGCCCGCCGTGCGCCCACACCCGCAGCCGCTTGCCCGAGGCGGCGAGCAGCGCCGAGCCCAGCGCCCGCCCGTGCCCGTGTCCGCGGTGCGCGGGGTGGACGACCAGTTCGGCGGCCGGCGCCTCCACCGGGTCGGTGTCCTCCAGCTGGGCGTAGCCGACGAGTTCGTCCCCGACGGTCAGCAGCAGATGCGACACACCGGCGCGGGCGCCGCCGCGCAGCTGCAACCGCCCCTGCTCGGACACCGGCTGCTGCCCGTCGACGCGGGCGGCCTCGGCGAGCAGCCCGAGCACGGCCTCGGCCCGGTCCGGGTCGAGTGCGGAGAAGGTCTCGATGGAGCGGGAGGGGAAGGGTCGTACGTCGTCGTCGCTGCTCATGCGTACGAGGGTACGGGGCGGGCGGGCGGAAGTGCCGACACCGCAGCGCTTAAAGGAATCACCAAAGGGAAACCAGGACGTAACCATGAACCCCCTGTCGCGCTACGCGCGTTGACCCTAGGCTGCGCCGGAAACGGCCACTCGCCACAGCCGACCCACAGGGGGGTCCCATGCCAGCCGCGCCCCGACGCACCAGACGTCGTACCTACGCCTTCCTCGGCGCGACCGCCGCTCTCGCCACGGCCGCCGCCCTGGCCGCCGCGCTCCCCGCGCAGGCCCACCAGGACCAGGGCCGCCACCCGCTGCCGAGCCGCTACCAGGACGTCCAGCTGCTCTCCTTCAACGACCTGCACGGCAACCTCGAACCCCCGTCCGGCTCCTCCGGCCGGGTCACCGAGCTGCAGCCGGACGGCACGACGAAGACGGTCGACGCGGGCGGCGTCGAGTACCTCGCCACCCACCTGCGCACGGCCCGCGAGGGGCACCCGTACTCCATCACCGCGGCCGGCGGCGACCTGGTCGGCGCCTCCCCGCTGCTGTCCGGGCTCTTCCACGACGAGCCCACCGTCGAGGCGCTCAACAAGCTGAAGCTGGACGTCACCTCGGTCGGCAACCACGAGTTCGACGAGGGCGCGCGAGAACTGGCCCGCCTGCAGAACGGCGGCTGCCACCCGACGGACGGCTGCTACACGGACGAGGAGTTCCAGGGCGCGGACTTCCCGTACCTGGCCGCGAACGTCCTGGACGAGAAGACCGGCAAGCCGATCCTGAAGCCGTACTGGATCTGGAAGAAGAAGGACGTCCGGATCGGCTTCATCGGCGTCACGCTCGAAGGCACCCCGAACATCGTCTCCGCCGACGGCGTCAAGGGCCTGACCTTCAAGGACGAGGTCGAGACGATCAACAAGTACGCCAAGGTGCTCCAGCGCCAGGGCGTCCGCTCGATCGTGGCCCTGGTCCACGAGGGCGGCTTCCCGGCCTCGGGCGCGTACAACTACGACTGCGACTCCCCGGGCGCGGGCGCCGGTATCTCGGGCCCGATCGTCGACATCGCGAAGAACGTGACCCCGGCGGTCGACGCGCTCGTCACCGGCCACACCCACGCCGCGTACGTCTGCACGATCCCCGACCCGTCGGGCCGGCCCCGCATGGTCACCTCGGCGGCCTCCTTCGGCCGTCTGTACACCGACACCACGCTGACGTACGACCGCTTCACCGGCGACATCGCGCGTACGGCCGTGAAGTCCGCGAACCACGTGGTCACCCGGGACGTCCCGAAGGCCCCGGACATGACGGACCTGATCTCCCGCTGGAACACCCTGGCGGCCCCCATCGGCAACCGTGCCATCGGCTACATCTCGGCCGACGTCAACAACACCGGCACCGAGTCCCCGATGGGCGACCTGATCGCCGACGCGCAGCTCGCCTACGGCCGGGAGCTGGACCCGAAGACCAGCCTCGCCCTGATGAACCCGGGCGGCGTGCGGGCGGGCCTGACCTACGCGGCCAAGGGCGCCGAGGGCGACGGGGTCGTCACCTACGCCGAGGGCTTCACGGTCCAGCCCTTCGCCAACACCGTGAACCTGCAGGACTTCACCGGCGCCCAGCTGGTCCAGGTGCTCAAGGAGCAGGTGAGCGGGGCCAACGCGGCGGCCCCGAAGATCCTGCAGCCGTCGGCGGGCCTGACGTACACGCTGGACCTGACGAAGACCGGCGCCGACCGTGTGGTCACCGACTCCATCCGCCTGAACGGCGCGCCGATCGACCCGGCGGCCACCTACCGCGTCGCCACCAACAGCTTCCTGGCGGGCGGCGGCGACGGCTTCCCGACCCTCGGCCAGGGCACCGGCGACCTGGTGGGCGGGGACGACCTGGGCGCACTGGAGAAGTACCTGACCGCGCACTCGTCCCCGACGGCACCGCTCGCGCCGCCGGCGGCCGACCGGATCGCGGTCGTGAAGTAAAACCCGTGACATAAAACCTGTGTGAATAGCACTGCGGTTCCGGAATAGCCCTGAGAATCTCTCTCAGGGCTATTTCATTGAGGTCTCATGGGAATTGGCCTTTTCCGGCTCTCGAATCCCGTAATGTTTTCCATGTCGAAAGCGAACGACTTCGAAAGGAAAAGCCAATGTCTTTCCACAAGCTCGCCCCCGTCAAGAAGCACCACAAGCCCGCCCCGGCCCCGAAGAAGCCGGCGCCGAAGAAGCCCGTGCCCGCGCCGAAGCGTCGGCCGGTCGGGAACAAGGGCTGAGCGAGTCCGCCACGAGGCGGGGTCAACCGGTGATGCGTGGTCGCACCGGTGGCCCCGCCTCGGCCATGTCCACAGCTGTGGAAAGGAGTTGTCGATGGTGCGGGAAGCCCGCGAGGCCTTTCGCCGGTTCTGGCCGCTGACGCGCGGGGACCGCGGATGGCTGGTGATGATCGTGGCGTCTGTGGTGGTCGCCGCGGTCGCGGAGACCACGGCGATCCTGCTGTTCGCCGAATTGACCGACCACGCCCTGAAGGCCGGTTCGCTGGCCGCCTTCTGGGGGCCGGCCGGTGCCTGGCTCGGGGTGGCCGCGCTCGCCGCGCTGGTCGGCTACCTCGGCAACTCGCTGGCCACCTGGACCGCCGAGAGATTCGTGCTGCGGCTGCGGGCGGCCGTCTTCCGGCATGTGCAGGATCTGCCGCCGCACTTCTTCCAGAAGCATCGGCAGGGGGACCTGGTCGAGCGGCTCACCGGGGACGTCGAGTCCATCGAGCAACTGGTGGTGTCGGGTGTGGTGGGGGCCGTCTCCGCCGCCTTCTCCGCCGTCTTCTACGCGTGCGCCGCCTTCTGGCTGCGCTGGGACCTGGCGCTGGCCACCTTCGTCCTCGCGCCCCTGTTCCTGCTCGCCGCCCGCCGCTTCTCCGGCCGTATCCAGCAGGCGTCCCGGGACGAGCGGGTCGCCGACGGCGCGATCACCTCGGTGGTGCAGGAGTCGCTGGGCAACGTCGTGCTCACCCAGGCCTACAACCGGCAGCGGGACGAGGAGCGGCGGCTCGACCGCGAGGCCCGCTCCTGGATGCGGGCCAGTGTGCGCGGGGCGCGGCTGAGCGAGATGTACGAGCAGTTCGTGGAGGTCGTCGAGACGCTGTGCGTGCTCGCGGTCATCGGGCTCGGGGTCTGGGAGATCTCGGCCGGCCGGATGAGCCTCGGGCAACTGCTCGCCTTCGCCGCCTTCCTCGGGTACCTGTACCCGCCGATCCGCAGCCTCGGACAGCTCGGCCTCACCGTCACCGCGGCCACCGCCGGCGCCCAGCGCATCGGGGAGATCCTCGACGCCGAGCCGTCGGTCACGGATCCGGTCGAACCGGTGGCGCCCTGGCCGGTCCAGGGCTGGGTCGGCTTCCACGGCGTCTCCTTCCGCTACCCGGAGTCCCCCCGCGCCTCTCTGAGGGACGTGGGCTTCACCGCCGGACCGGGCGAGCTGGTCCTGGTCACCGGCGCGAGCGGCGCCGGCAAGTCCACCCTCGCCAAGCTCCTCACCCGCTTCTACGACCCCTCGACCGGCGTGATCACCCTCGACGGCGTCCCGCTCACCGACGTACCGCTGCACTTCCTGCGCGAGCAGATCGCCCTGCTGCCGCAGCAGACGCTGATCCTCAACGGCACCATCCGCGAGAACATCGGCTGCGGCCGCCCCGGCGCCACCGACTCCGAGATCGAGCAGGCGGCCCGGGACGCGGCGGCCCACGACTTCATCGCGGCCCTGCCGGACGGCTACGACACCCACATCGCCCCCGGCACGGCCGCGCTCTCCGGCGGCCAGCTCCAGCGCATCGCCATCGCCCGCGCGATGCTGCGCGCCGCCCCGGTCCTCGTCCTGGACGAGCCCACGGCGGGCCTGGACGCGGTGGCCGCCCGTCAGGTCGTCCAGCCCCTGCGCCGTCTGATGTCCGGCCGTACGACCATCATGATCACCCACGACCTGAGCCTCGCCCCCGACGCCGACCGCATCCTGGTCGTCGAGCACGGGCGCCTGGTGGAGGCGGGGACGCACGAGGAACTGCTGGCGCGGGGCGGTGCGTACGCACGCCTCGCGTCTCCTCTGCCGGAGGCGGTCGCCGCACCCGCGCCGGAGGAGACGATGATCCTGCGCTGGTAGGGAGCCGCCGCTCAGCGCTGTCGCAGGGTCCAGGGAACCTGGGACTCCCAGCGCCAGTGCAGCAGTGCGGCGACGGCGGCGAAGGTGCCCAGCGGGAGGCACAGGAAGAGGAGGAGCGTCGGCGGATGCGGCGTGGTGGCCAGAAGCACCACCCACAGCGGGAAGCTGCAGGCGAGGGCGACGAGGCCGCTGATGAACGCCCGCTCCCACGCCTTGCGGTGCCCGGCCCTGCGCCGGATCCGCGCCTCCACCTCCGGCTGCGGCCCCCACCCCATACCGCGGTGCCGGGCGGCGGCCTCCTTCAGTGCGGCGACCTCGGTCGGCGGGTCGTCCAGCTGGCCGCCGTCCATGTGCGGCAGGAAGAAGCGGCGGCCGTCGGTGTCGTACAGGTACGTGATCCACTTGTCGGCGTACGCGGTCCTGGTCGGCACCGGCTCGGCCCGGATGTCGTAGATCTCGTGCCAGGTGCGGCTGCGTTCGGTCAGGGCCCGCCGTGCGGTGATCCCGCGGGCCCCGACGAGTGTGCGGGCGCGGCGCATGTACAGCAGGAAGTTTGCGGCCAGCAGGACGTAGCACGCGGCGACTGACGCCGGAACCCACTCGGGCATGGTGTGGTGCCGGTTCATCTGGAAGAAGGCGTTCAGCCCCAGCAACCCGAAGCCGAGGGCCATGAGAGGCGACGTCTTCTTCCGCCTGCGGTACTCGCGCTCGATCCCGCCGTACGCGTCCACGCCCCGCCCACCGATCTCTCCTCGGACACTTGTGCGGAGGGATCATAGAGCGGGGCGTCGACGTCAGGTCAGGAGGCTGCGGGCGTCCAGTCACCCAGCCAGTCCGCGACCTCCTGCTGTGCGGCCTGGGCGTCGGTCAGCTGGGGCCGGTCACCGCTCGCGGCGCCCGCGCCCGCCCCGGTGTTCTTGTACTCGGCGAACCGGTCGTCCTTCCAGGAGAAGCCGCTCATGTCCGTCCAGGGGGTGGACTTGATCGCGGCGCTCAGGGTGGTGTTGCGGACCGTGGTCTGCGGGTCGAGGGAGGCGTCGCCGCCCGCGTGCCAGGGGCGCCCGAGGTAGAAACTCCGGTCCGAGACACCGCCGTTGACCGTGGAGTCGGTGATCAGGATGCCCTTGCGGTTCGCGGCGGTGCTGGGTGCGGTGACGAAGCCGGCGGAGGTCCCGTCCCAGCGCTTCTTGAGCGTGATGACGGACCTGTCGATCACGGCGGTGGCCCGCCCGAAGATGAAGTCGACGTTGCCGACGACGTAGGAGTTGGTCATGTAGACCCGGCCCAGCTTCTCCTTGGCCGCGGTGTCGAGGAGCAGGGTGTCCTGGTCGCCGCTGACGATGACCCCGTCGAGGAACACCTTGTCGGCGGAGGTGCGCAGGGCGACGGCCTGCTGGGCGATGTCCTGGTGGGCGCCCTCGTCGAAGTCGTTGGCGATGCTGAGGTTGCGGGCCTGGAAGTCGTCGGCCTCGACGGCGACGGTCGCGCTGCCGCCGGTGCCGTACGTCCCGGACCCGTCGGGCTTCTTGGTCCCGGCCGCGTTGTTGTAGACGATCACCGTGTCCTTGCGGCTGCCGCCGGTGCCCTGGACCGTGACGTGCGGCTTGTTCGCGGGCACCTTGACGGTCTCCCGGTACGTCCCCGGCTTCACCGCGATGACGACCCGCGACGGGTTGTTCGCGGGTACGGCGTCCACGGCGGCCTGCACCGTCCTGTACTGCCCGGACCCGTCCTGGGCGACGGTGAGGGTGGTGGCCGCCTTGGTGCTGTTGGCAGACGTGCCGAGCGAACTGCGCGGCCCGGCTCCGGACTTGAGAAGAGCCGGCACATCGGCGGCCTTGTCGAGCGTGTAGCCGTAGTAGCTCTTCGGATCCCAGGACGCGCCCGTGCCCCCGCTCTCGTTCCTGCCGCTCGTGCCCGAGAAGAGGTTGCCCCGCTGGACGAGGGTGGCCGTGCTGTCCCTGATCACCGGGTTGTTCATGCCCTGGAAGTAGGAGTTCTCCAGCAGCATGTTGGTCTTGCCGCGGGAGTAGTTGCCGTACGAGGACTTGATGTCCGTCCCGGCCACGTCCTCCAGGAAGTTGTTGTAGAGGTGCGCGTGGGCGACGTTGTCCGTGGACGGGTTGCGCTGCTCGGTCTCGCGGATCCAGTTGTGGTGGAGGGTGAGGTCCGCGGTGACGTTGTCGGTCCAGCCGATGCCGAAGGCCTTGTTCTCCTGGCTGAGCTTGTTCCAGGAGACGGTCAGGTAGGTGGTGTCCTTGCGGCTGTCGATGAGCCCGTCGGCCATGTGCCGGATGTCGTTGTGGTCGATCCAGACGTGATGGGCGCCGTCCATCTGGATGCCGTCGTAGTCGTGCTCCTTGTCGTTCCACTCGCCCTGGTACGCGTCCCGGATCGTCAGATTCCTGATGATCACGTTGTGCACGCCCTGCCCGAGGAAGAAGCCACCACCGACGATCTGCCCGGAGGTACCGGAGCCGATGATGGTCTTGTTCGACTGGACCTTGATCTCTTTCCCGACCGGGTCCATGGTGATCGCCGCGGCGACCACGATGATGTACGGCTCACTGGCGGTGGCGTACTTCTCCAGATCGGCGAGCGTCTTCACGGTCACGATCTGCCCGCCACGCCCTCCGTACGTCCCCTTCTGCCCGAGCGCGTCGACGGACGCGAACCCGTCGGCGGTGGCGGTGGCCCAGGCGGGTACGGAGGCGGTGGCGGCGGATGCCTTCGGCTGCGTACCGGCCCCGAAGAGCCCGTAGGTCAGGGCGCCGGCAGCGGTCACGGCGAGCGGCAGGCCCAGGGCCAGGGCCTTGCGGCTTCTGCGGTGGCGGGGGGTGCGGGGGCTCATGGGCGACTCCAGTCCCGGTGGTGGTGTGGGTGACATGGAGTTGCCGTGGGGAAGGGGAAGGTTGCCTCGAATGGGTGAGCCGGTGGAATACGGGTCGGCGGTGTCTGCGGCGGGTCCATGGTGTTGGCTATGGCCGACCACACAACCATCCGGGTCTCCCGGCAGACCCGCGATCACCTCGCCCAGGTGGCCAAGGAGCGGGGGATGACTCTGGGACAGCTCGTGGAGGAGCTGGCGGCGCAACAACTTACGGCGGAGCAGATCGCCGAGCGGGTGGCGGCCAGCCGGCAGGTGGTTCGTGAGAAGATCGGGCTGGACCTCACCGACGAGGAGTTCGACCAGGCGCCCGACATCCTCGGCAACATCTATCGCATCGCTGCCGAGAAGGTACGTCTCGCCATGGAAGCGTCGGCAGCCTGCTCATCCTCGACACCAGGCCGAGGCGGATGACGCGGGGGCAGCCGGGCGGGCGCTCGCCTTCAAATGCTCGGCTTCTCCTGACCTACACCGCCTCCGGCGGAGCCGTAGCCGCCCCCGGCAGTCGTACCGTCGCCACCGTTCCGCCGCCCTCCGCCCGTGCCAGCGTCACCTTGCCGCCCGCCTGTTGGACCGTGCGGGCCACGATGGACAGGCCCAGGCCCGAGCCCGGGAGGGCCCTCGCGCTGGGGGAGCGCCAGAAGCGGTCGAAGACGTGGGGGAGTTCGTCGGCGGGGATGCCGGGGCCGTGGTCGCGGACGGTCAGGGCGCCGTCGGTCAGCTGGACCTCGATCGTGCCGCCCTCGGGGCTGAACTTCACCGCGTTGTCGAGGATGTTGACGATCGCCCGCTCCAGGGCGGAGGGCTCCGCGCGGACGAACCAGGGCTCCAGGTCCGCCGTGATCGTCAGCTCAGGGCCGCGCAGGCGGGCCCGGCGCAGGGCGGCCTCGACGGTGTCCTGGAAGGAGACGACCTGGACGCGTTCGCCTCGCTGGCCCTCAGAGCGGGACAGTTCCTGCAGGTCGCCGATGAGGGCGGCCAGTTCCGTCATCTGCGCCTTCACCGAGGCGAGGAGCGCCTTGCGGTCCTCCGGAGGGAGCGGGCGGCCCGTCTCCTCGCTGCGGGTGAGCAGTTCGATGTTGGTGCGCAGGGAGGTGAGCGGGGTGCGCAGTTCATGGCCGGCGTCCGCGATGAGCTGCTGCTGCAGGTCGCGGGAGCTGGCCAGCGCGGTGGTCATCGAGTTGAAGGAGCGCGAGAGCCGGGCGACCTCGTCCTCGCTCTCGTCCTCCACGGGGATGCGGACACTCAGGTCCTCGGTCCGTGCGACGTGCTCGACGGCCTCCGTGAGCTTGTCGACCGGACGCAGTCCCGCACGGGCCACCGCGAGCCCCGCCGCGCCGGCCCCGATCACTCCGATGCCGGAGACGAGAAGCAGGATCAGGGCGAGGTCGTTGAGGGTGTTCTGGGTGTTCTTCAGCGGTATGGCGACCTGGAGAGCCGTGTCCGGATACAGCTGGGGCGGAGTTCCCGGACCCTGGGTGATGGTCAGCGGCTGGGTCAGCACGCGCACGGCGTTGCCGTCGGAGTCGGTGCCGGTGCGCACGAGGGAACTCTGGTGCACTATGCCGTCGCGGACCGACTCTTCGGCGATGACCTCGATGTCGGCGGAGGTGGTCTTCACCCGGCCCGCGGAGTTCGCGAACACACAGGCGGTGCCGTTCCGCTTCACGAGCTGGTAGTAGTTGCTGTGGATGCGGAAGCCGCCGATGTCGGACTGGCTCGGCTTCTGCGGGCACGACTCCAGCGTGGTCATCGTGTCCCCCAGCCGCTGGGGCGACGAGGCCTTCTGCAGATCGCGGTCGAGCTGGTCGTACAGCTTCCGCTCCACGATGAACCAGCACGTGACCGACACCGCGGCCACCGCGAACGCCACCGCCGCCGCCACCAGCGCCGCGAGGCGTGCCCGGATCGGCAGGGCCCGGTACCGGCGTCCCAGCTTGTTCACTCCGCGCCGCCCTGACGAAGGACGTACCCCACACCCCGGACCGTGTGCACGAGCCGCGGCTCGCCGCCGGCCTCCGTCTTGCGGCGCAGGTACATGACATAGACGTCCAGGGAGTTGGACGACGGCTCGAAGTCGAAGCCCCACACCGCCTTGAGGATCTGCTCGCGGGTGAGCACCTGGCGCGGGTGGGCCATGAACATCTCCAGGAGGGTGAACTCCGTGCGGGTCAGTTCGACCTGGCGGCCGGCCCGGGTGACCTCCCGCGTCGCGAGGTCCATGCGCAGGTCGCCGAAGGTCAGCGCCTCGTCCTCCTGGGCCTCGGCGGACACGGCCGCCGCGTAGGTGCTGCGGCGCAGCAGAGCGCGGATGCGGGCGAAGAGTTCGTCCAGCTCGAAGGGCTTGACCAGGTAGTCGTCGGCGCCCGCGTCCAGCCCCGTCACCCGGTCGCCCACTGTGTCGCGGGCCGTGAGCATCAGGATCGGCGTGGTGTCCCCCGCGCCCCGGATACGGCGCGCCGCCGTCAGCCCGTCCATCCTCGGCATCTGGATGTCCAGGACGACCAGGTCGGGCCGGTAGGCCTGCGCCTTGTCCAGCGCGTCCGCGCCGTCGACGGCGACCTGCGTGTCGTACCCCTCGAAGGCGAGGCTGCGCTGGAGCGCCTCGCGGACGGCGGGCTCGTCGTCGACGATCAGGATGCGCTGGGGGTCACGGTCGCCTTCGGCGGGGCTCATCGCTCGCGATTCCTCGGGGTGCGGTGGATCGGGTGGTCGGGTGTCTCTCAGCCTCGCACGAGTCGAGGCCGCCGGGAACGTGCGCCGGGCTCAGGCGCCCAGCGTGCTCAGCTCGCGGAACCCGGAGAGGCGGTGCAGCGGCACCTTGCGGCGGTGCGGGCGGTCGGTGGAGGTGCGCAGGCCCATCAGCTGGGGGACCGGCGGCACCTCCGGGGCGCGCGGGACCGAGGTCAGCGCGTGCAGTGCGTGCGCGACGGAGAGGGCCAGGGGGAGGTCGGCCGGACCGATGCCGGCGACCTGGTGGGAAACCTGCTTGATCATGACGTACTCCCTCGTGCCCCGCGGGGGGTCTCAGCTGGTGGAGCCCGCCCGCAGCTTGGCCAGGTCGGACTTGACGGTGTTGACGGGGATGGCGAAGCCCAGGCCGATGCTGCCCGCGTCCGAGGAGGACGAGGCCTGCGAACTCGACGAGTACATCGCGGAGTTGATCCCGATGATGTGGCCGCTCGCGTCGATCAGCGCGCCGCCGGAGTTGCCGGGGTTGAGCGAGGCGTCCGTCTGGATCGCCTTGTAGGTGGTCGTGGACGAGCCCGTGTCGCCGTTGAACTGGCGGCCGCCGAACTGGAACGGCCACTGCCCGTCGCCGCCCTGGCTCTGGCCCTGGTTCTCGTCCGTGGAGACGGTCACGTCACGGTCGAGGGCGGAGACGATACCGCTGGTGACGGTGCCGGTCAGGCCCTCGGGGGAGCCGATCGCGACGACCGCGTCGCCGACCTGGACGTTCGAGGAGTTGCCGAGCGAGGCGGCCTTCAGACCGGAGGCGCCCTTCAGCTTGATCAGCGCGAGGTCCTTGGAGCTGTCGGTGCCGACGACCTCGGCGGTGTAGCTCTTGCCGTCGCTGGTGCGCACCTTGATCGAGGCGGCGCCGGAGATGACGTGGTTGTTGGTGACGATCTCGCCGTCACTGGCGATGATCACGCCGGAGCCGGTGGACGAACCGTTGCTGAGCGTCGCCTGGACCTCGACCACGCTCGGGCTGACCGCGGCGGCGATCGTGGCGACGTCGCCCTTCTTGCTGGAGGGCACCACCGTGGTGGTCGTACCGGAGGAGGAGACCGTGTCCTTGCCGGTCAGCTCCTGGAAGGCGTAGGCGGTGCCGCCGCCGACCGCGGCCGCGACGATCGCCACCGCCGCGAGCAGCCCGATCGGGCCGCGGGTGCGCTTCCGCCGCGGCGTCGCGGGGGCGGGCTCGGGGGCCGGCATCGTGGCCGTCGGGGGCTCGTACGGCGGCGGGGGCGGCCACTCGGGGTTCACGGGAGCGGAGTAGCTGTGCTGCTGGTTGTATGCGCCCTGGCTCTCGGTCATGACAATGAGCATGACCCGCGACCATGAGAGCTTCCTGAGTGCTCCCTGAGAAGCCCGGCAGAACCTCGTTTGCCCGATATGAGGAAGCCTGGGCTCAGACTCCGCAGCCGCAGCTCGTGCGGACCACCAGCCGGGACGGGAACGTCCGCAGCCGCTCGCGCCGCGAGCCCGCCACCCTGAGCCCGTCGTCCAGGACGAGGTCCACCGCGGCCCGGGCCATCGCCGAGCGGTCCGAGGCGATCGTCGTCAGCGGCGGGTCGGCGAGCGCCGCCTCCTTGATGTCGTCGAACCCGGCCACCGCCAGCTCCCCGGGCACGTCGATGCGCAGCTCGCGCGCGGCTCGCAGCACGCCGATCGCCTGGTCGTCGGTGGAGCAGAAGACGGCGGGCGGCCGGTTCGGGCCGGCGAGCACCTCCAGGGCCACCCGGTAGGCGTCGTAGCGGTTGTACGGCGCCTCGAAGAGGCGGCCCTCGGTGGAAATGCCCGCCTCGGCCATGGCCCGCTTCCAGCCCTCGACGTGGTCGGAGACCGGGTCGCCGACGGCCGGCGTCTCGGCCGTGCCGCCCATACAGGCGACGTACTCGTAGCCGTGCTCCAGCAGGTGGCGTACGGCGAGCTGGGCGCCGCCCAGGTCGTCGGTGACGACGGCGACGTCGTCGATGGCCTCCGGGCGCTCGTGCAGCAGCACCACCCGGGCGTCCCAGGCCTCGATCTCGGCCGCGGCCAGATCGTTCAGGGCGTGGGAGACGAGGATCAGGCCGGACACCCGCATACCGAGGAACGCGCGCAGGTAGTGCACCTCGCGTTCGCCGATGTAATCGGTGTTGCCGACCAGCACCATCTTTCCGCGCTCGGAGGCGGCCTGCTCGACGGCGTGCGCCATCTCGCCGAAGAAGGGCTGGCGGGCGTCCGGGATGATCAGGCCTATGAGGTCGGTGCGCCGCGACGCCATGGCCTGGGCGACCCGGTCGGGCCGGTACCCCAGCTCCTTGATCGCCGCGAGGACACGCTCGCGCGTGGCCGGGGCGACCGGCCGGGGTCCGTTGTTGATGACATAACTGACGACGGCGGTGGAAGTTCCAGCCAGCCGTGCCACATCATCCCGAGTCACCTTGGCCACGCGCGGAGTCTACGCGGATGGACCCGCTCTGGGCAGGGCGTATCGCATCCCGGCTGTGCGGGAGCAATGCCCCGCACAAGCGGGTCCCATGCCTCCGCTATGCGTCGACGTGGACCTCGGACCCGTCCAGGGCCGCCGATGCGTCCGCATCTTCCGCCTTTGCCCGGTCTGCCTTGGCCTTGGCCTCGTCAGCGGACCGGTCGCCTTTTTCGGGCGTAACGAATCGATAACCGACGTTCCGGACGGTCCCGATCAGCGACTCGTGCTCGGGGCCGAGCTTGGCGCGCAGCCGCCGTACGTGCACGTCGACGGTCCGGGTGCCGCCGAAGTAGTCGTAGCCCCAGACCTCCTGCAGCAGCTGGGCGCGGGTGAAGACCCGGCCCGGGTGCTGGGCGAGGTACTTGAGGAGCTCGAACTCCTTGAAGGTGAGGTCCAGGACCCGGCCCTTGAGCTTGGCGGAGTACGTCGCCTCGTCCACGGACAGATCGCCGTTGCGGATCTCCATCGGGGAGTCGTCGGCGACGATCTGCTGCCGGCCCATCGCGAGCCGGAGCCGGGCCTCGACCTCGGCCGGGCCCGCGGTGTCGAGCAGGACGTCGTCGATGCCCCAGTCGGCGGTGACGGCGGCCAGGCCGCCCTCGGTGACGACGAGGAGAAGCGGACAGCCGGGTCCGGTCGAGCGCAGCAGCTGACAGAGGCTGCGCACCTGCGGCAGGTCGCGGCGGCCGTCGATGAGGATGACGTCGGCGCCGGGGGTGTCGACGAGAGCGGGTCCCTCGGCCGGGGCGACCCGCACGTTGTGCAGGAGCAGGCCGAGTGCGGGCAGCACCTCCGTCGACGGCTGGAGGGCGTTGGTCAGGAGCAGCAGAGAACTCATACGTCTGGTTCCTCCTCGGTCCCTGCGAGGACGTGTGCGGTGCGGCACTGCTCTGCGATCCCGAAGGCCCCGTACATCCACGGTCACCTGAGGTTTCCCGCTTCGTATACAACGCTTCCGAAAGCACAAAAGGACCCGGGGGCTACGCTGCCCGAGTCCTCTGCCCAGCAGAATAGCCCACATGAGCAACCGTCCGGCAGGTCATGCGGCACGTTCCACCGTTCGTCCGAATAGCGAGACAGGCAGAAAGGCCCCTATCCGGACGTTTCTGCGCACGGCTGACGGTGTTCCGGTCGATTCCGTATACAACCCGGCAGCGGTCGTATACGAAGCAGTGCCGGATGCCTCCCGTACACCTTCCGATGACCTGGTGTTCGTGATCGCCCACGGCTTCACCGGGGACGTGGACCGGCCGCATGTACGAAGGGTGGCGGACGTGCTCGCCCGTTACGGTGCCGTCGTCACCTTCTCCTTCCGCGGCCACGGTGCCTCGGGCGGCCGGTCCACGGTCGGCGACAAGGAGGTGCTGGACCTGGCCGCCGCGGTGGAGTGGGCGCGCGGCTTCGGGCACGCGCGCGTGGTCACCGTCGGCTTCTCCATGGGCGGCTCGGTGGTGCTGCGGCACGCGGCCCTGTACCCGGGCACGGTCGACGCGGTGGTCTCGGTCAGCGCCCCCGCGCGCTGGTACTACCGGGGTACGGCCCCCATGCGCCGCCTGCACTGGTTGGTCACCCGCCCCGAGGGCCGCCTGGTCGGCCGCTACGGCCTGCGCACCCGTATCCACCACCGCGAGTGGAACCCGGTGCCGCTCTCCCCGGTTCAGGCCGTCCCGGGGATCGCCCCCACCCCGCTCCTCATCGTGCACGGCGACCGCGACGGCTACTTCCCCCTCGACCACCCCCGGATGCTCGCCCAGGCCGCGGGTGACCACGGCGAACTCTGGCTGGAGCCCGGCATGGGCCACGCGGAACACGCGGCGGACGAGGCCCTGCTGGCCCGGATCGGCGACTGGGTGGCCGCGAGGGCGAGCTAGCCTGACTCCAACAATCTTTTGATGTGTCTCCCGCTGTCGATTGAGGAACCAGATGCCCAAGGTCACGGTCCGCTACTGGGCCGCTGCCAAGGCCGCGGCCCAGGTCGCCGAGGAGCCGTACGACGCGGCCACGCTCGCCGACGCGCTCGCCGCGGTGCGTGAGCGACACCCCGGTGAACTCACGCGCGTCCTGCAGCGATGCTCCTTCATCGTCGACGGTCACCCCGTGGGGACCCGCGCGCATGAGACGGTACGGCTGGCCGAGGGCGGCACGGTCGAGGTGCTCCCGCCGTTCGCAGGAGGATGAGGCGATGAGCGACCAGCCGTATCAGGGCGGGCCGTACGAGGGGTACGACCCGTACGGACAGCAGCAGCACCAGGCGGCGCCGCAGGCCTGGCCCGGGCAGTCCCAGGCCGGGTACGACCAGTACGCCGACGCGTACCCGCAGCAGGGCTACGACCAGCAGCACACCCAGCAGTGGCAGGGCCAGACCTGGGAGACGCAGACACACGGGCACGTGCAGGCGGCGGAGACGTCGTACCTGCCGCCGCAGGAGCCGTACGCCCCGCAGGCACCGGCCCCCCAGCCCCCTCAGCCGCAGCAGCCGGAGCCCGCTCCCGAGGCAGAGGCGGCCACCGCCTACGGCCCCGCCACCCTCGCCGGCAACTCCCGCGTCACCGACGCGCAGCGCGCCCGCCTGGAGGGCCGCTCCCCGATCATCGAGCCCGGCATGCAGCCGGCGCTGCTCACCGCCGTGCTGGGTCTGCTCCTCGCGGTGACGGCCTCCATTGCCTCGTACGCCCTCGTCGTACCGCTGGTGATGCTTCAGGCCGTGACGGCGGCGGGCTGGTTCCGGCTGAACGGCATGTGGCCCGCCCGGCAGGGCATCGCGCTGGCCTTCCTGGGCGGACTCACTGCGGACGCGGCGGTCCTGGCCGCGGGCCGCGACCACGCACCGGCCGCGATCCTCGGCCCCCTGGGCGTCTGGGTCCTCCTGTCCCTGGTCCTCCAGCTGCGCTCGCACGCCTCACCGGACGAGCGGATGTACGGCCTGATGGCCACGGTCGCCTCCTCGTCCCTCGCCGTCCTGGCCACGGGCTACCTCGCCGCCCAGCCGCACGCGGTCTCGGTCGGCGCGGCGGCGGTCGCGGTAGCCGTCCTGGCCCGCGCCCTGCCCCTGCCGACCCCGGCGTCGGTCGTGGTCTCCCTGCTCGCCGCCTCCGGCGCGGGTATCGCGGTCGGCGGCATGACGGGCTTCGGCACGAAGGGCGCGGCCCTGGGAGCGGCGGCGGCGATCTGCGCCCTGATCGGACACCGGGTGGCCAGCTACGACTACCCCTCCCGCTTCGTCCACTTCACGGCGGGCGTGGCGCTTCCGTTGTCGGCGGCGGCGCCGGTGGTGTGGGTACTGGGACGCGCCCTGGGCTGAGCGCCGTTGACCTGCGGACCGTCTTCGGCTGCGGGCGCGCGGGGGCCGACGCACCGTCGGCAGACTTCTGGCCAAGTACGCAAAGGCAACAGCGTCGGCCACGGAACTCATCTTCGATGGCCGCATCTCTGTGCGGCATGGCCGACTGCGCGCCAGACGTCTTTACCCCTTCATTGCACGGCCGCGCCGCCCGGCCCTCGCGATGGCCGGGCAGGCTCCTCCCCTTTCGGGTCAAGATCACATTCGGACTCGTCGGCCGCGCCTCCTCAACGCCCTTGCTGAACAGGCGAGATGGGCACACGCGAGGGGTTGTCCAGGAATGCCTGGTTTGGCTCACATCCACTGGAGTATCACGTTCCGTGCATGAATGAATACGGAGCGTTCCGACTTGCTCGGCTCTCCTCGTGGGCCTCGGTGAAAGGGCACAGCCATGTCTTCGGCCATGCGTAAGACGACGAATTCTCCGGTGGTACGGCGGCTGACCGCCGCGGCCGTCGCGCTGGGCAGCTGCCTGGCGCTCGCCGGCCCGGCGGGAAGCGCCGGCGCGGCACCCGCCGACCCCGTACCGACCGTCTTCTTCGGCGACTCGTACACCGCGAACTTCGGCATCGCTCCCGTGAACAACCAGGACAGCGAGAGGGGCTGGTGTTTCCAGGCCACGGACAACTATCCCGCCGTCGCCACCCGGCGCCTGGCAGACAAGGGCATCACGCTCGACGTCCAGTCGGACGTCTCCTGCGGAGGCGCGCTCATCCACCACTTCTGGGAGAAGCAGGAGCTGCCCTTCGGCGCCGGCGAGGTCCCGCCGCAGCAGGACGCGCTCAAGCAGGACACCCAGCTGACCGTGGGAAGCATGGGCGGCAACACGCTGGGCTTCAACCGCATCCTGAAGCAGTGTTCCGACGAGCTCCGGAAGCCCTCTCTGCTGCCGGGAGACCCGGTGGACGGGGACGAGCCGGCCGCCAAGTGCGGTGAGTTCTTCGAGACCGGGGACGGAAAGCAGTGGCTGGACGGTCAGTTCGAGCAGGTCGGTGGGGAACTGGAGGAGCTGCTCGACCGCATCGGCTACTTCGCCCCCGCCGCGAAGCGCGTCCTGGTCGGCTACCCCCGGCTCGTCCCCGAGGACACCACCAAGTGCCTGACCGCGGCGCCCGGTCAGACGCAGCTGCCGTTCGCCGACATCCCCCAGGACGCCCTGCCGGTCCTGGACCAGATCCAGAAGCGGCTGAACGACGCCATGAAGAAGGCCGCCGCCGACGCCGAGGGCGGCGTTGACTTCGTCGACCTCTACGCCAGCACCGGCACCAACACGGCGTGCGACGGCGCCGACCGGGGCATCGGCGGCCTGCTGGAGGACTCCCAGCTCGATCTCCTCGGCACCAAGATCCCCTGGTACGCGCACCCCAATGACAAGGGCCGCGACATCCAGGCCAAGCAGGTGGCCGACAAGGTCGAGCAGGTCCTCAACCGGTAGGGGGCACGCAGCCCCGCTGGGTGCGGTGCGGCCTAGGCGCGAAGCCCCTCGCGCTTGACCCCGTCCACGAAGGCGACCCAGGCGCCGGCCTCGAAGAGGAGGGCGCCCTGGGAGGGGGCCTTGCTGTCGCGGACGGGGACGAGAGGGAGGTTGTCGGCGACTTCGACGCACTGTCCGCCGTCCTGGTTGCTGTAGCTGCTCTTACGCCACGTGATGGTGCTCAGATCGATGGCTCGCATGGCGCTTCCTCCAGCATCCGTTCGATGAACTCCCGCGATTTGTCTGGGGTTAGGGCCAAATCGCGTACTCGATCGTATCGGAGCTGGAGCTGGTCGACGGCCGTACTTTCCTGGACGAGTTCGCCCGAGTAGCCCGTCTCGACCCACGCTACGGTTCGACCGGCTCCACGTAGGAACATCGTGTCGGTGTTGGACAGTCCGTGGAGCCCCATCGCGAACGGCAGGGCCTGGATGATGACATTGGGCCGCTTCCCCATGGCAAGAAGATGGCGCAATTGCTCCTGCCACTCTCCCGGATCGCGTAGCGCGCTCCGCAGCACCGTCTCGGAGAGGATCGTGCGGAACTGGGGCCCGCCCTCCGCCAGCAGCAGCTCACGGCGTCCCATACGAGCCGCCACCTGCTTTTCCAGCTCCGCCCCCGCCAGCCCGCCCTGTGCGAGCAACTCCGCCGCGTACTCGGGAGTCTGAAGAACGCCAGGGAGGTTCGAGGTGGCGTAGTGCCACATACTCACCGCCTCGGCCTCCAACACCATGTACCGCCGATACCGCTCCTTGAACTGCGTCGGGTCGGCCACCGCCAGCTCCCACAGCGTGAGCAGCATCCCGTTGGTGCCGTAGTACTGATCCAGCGCCTGGACCACCTCAGGGCCGCCCAGCGTGTGCCCGTTCTCCATCTTCCCGAACTGGGACGCGTCCCAGCCCACCACCTCCGCCAGGCCCCGCAGGGACACGCCCCGCTCGGCCCGCAGTAACCGCAGCTCCTCCGCGAACCGCAACCTCGGCTCCTGACTGCGCCCCGTGATCGCCCTCCGCTGCGGCACCGCACCCCTCCCGGCTGTGGAATTTGGAGCGCCCGCTGTGGAACTAGCGGCCGTTCTGCGCGTATCCGCCTCCGTCCTGGGCCATGCTCGTAACACCCAGGAATACGCAGAGTAGTCCAACTGTCGCATTCCGTATAGATGTTGGGCAAAAGGAGGTAAACCGATGGAGCCCGGAACTCTGCTCTACGACCCCGCCACCGACAGAATCGGTGAGTACCAGGACCGATCGGGGCCGTACGCGATGCTCCGCCCCGTCGGCGGCGGTCGCGAATGGCAGGCCGACCCCGCCGCGCTGCGTCCGGCCACGGACCGGGAACGGCTGCACGCCGGGGTTCGCGCCGCGAACGACCGCACCGCGGCACTGCCGTCCGCGCCGCTCGACGCGGTCGGCCGTCCGCCCCGGCCGGTGCCGGGGTGCCCGGCGTGCCTGCAGCTGGCGGAGGGGCGGGAGGCCGCGCGGGCGGTGTGCGACCGCAGTGCCGAGACCGACGCGAACGTCCTGCTCCGGCAGCACCAGCGGCAGGAGCACCGCGCATGAGGGGCGGCGGAGGTCTGCCGTACGAGGAGTGCCGGCGGCAGCGGAAGCACGCGGCGCCGCGAGACCGGACGCGCGACTGGCCGGCGTACGCGCTCCCGCCGTTCCATCACGGGCTGACCGGTAGTACGGCTGACGCTCCCGAGGTCGGCCGCGCCCCTGCCCCCCGCGCCCGGCGGCCCCGGCTGGTCGACGGCGCGGCGGTGAGCGGCGTCCTCGTCGCCCTCTGTGTCACCGCGCTGCTCGTGGCAACCGTTGCCGTGGCCGGCCGCTGAACCGGGCCCTTGTCACAGGTGATCCACAATCCCCCGGCGGCCCGGTGCGTCCGGTTACCGTGGCGTATTGGTACACCACCGCACACGACCGCCGACCCGGGGGAAACACCACCATGCGCGCCCTGCGAATAATCCTGATCCTCGTCGTGATCCTGGGCGGGCTCTTCGTGATCGCCGACCGTGTCGCCGTGCACTTCGCCGAGGGCGAGGCCGCGGACAAGCTGCGGACGTCGGAGAACCTGGCGTCGACCCCGGACGTGAACATCAAGGGCTTCCCGTTCCTCACCCAGGTCGCGGGCGGTTCCCTGGACGACGTCGAGGTCGGCATCAAGGACTACGAGGCGGCCACCGCCACCAACGGCAAGACCATCCGCATCGACGACCTCACGGCCGACATGAAGGGTGTCGACTTCTCCGGCGACTACAGCTCCGCCACCGCGGCCACCGCCACCGGTACCGCGACGATCGCCTACGACCAGCTGCTGAACGCGGTCAAGGACCAGCCGGTCGACCTGCCCCTGGGCGCCACCGGCAAGGTGACCGGCCTCGCCTACGGCGGAAACGGCAAGGTCAGGGCCACGGTCGTGGTCGCCGGTGTGCCGCTCCCGGTGCTCGGTACGGTCACGCTCCAGGGCGACACCGTGAAGGTGCACGCCGACGGGCTGCCCAAGTTCGGCAACCAGGCGGTCGACGTCTCCGAGGTGAAGATCGGCCAGCTGCCCGGCGGTATCAAGCTGGACAAGGTGCAGGCCGCCCAGGACGGTGTGGAGATCAGCGTGAAGGGTTCGGACGTCCGGCTGGCGGGGTAGTACGACAGGCGGTGGAACGGCGGGTGTCCGACAGGCGAGACATCCAAGTCCGCACCGCAGATGCATGACCGACGCAAGCGCCCGGAGGCCGTCCCGCGACGCCCCGGGCGCTTCTATCATCCCGGCATTCGGACGATCGCGTCTCAAAATCCGACACACCGGTGACACGCCCGCCCGGACGTCCCTACGATCGGGCCCATGAAGCGACAGGCGGATCTCACAAAGCGGCGGGCAGTCGACCTGTGCCGCGTTGCCGCCATGCTCTGTCGCCCCTTCTGAGCGAAAGTCCCCGACTTCCGCATCTCACCCCCTGCCCTGCTGGAAGGGCACCCGTGCGCCCTCCGGACGAAACCGGAACCGCACCCGTACGCACTCGCACGCCTCGCCGCAACTGCCCCGGAGGAGAAAGAGCATGAGCCGCAGCGACGTCCTCGTAGACGCCGACTGGGTCCAGGACCACCTGGACGACCCCACGATCGCCATCGTGGAGGTGGACGAGGACACGTCCGCCTACGAGAAGAACCACATCAAGAACGCGATCCGCATCGACTGGACCAAGGACCTCCAGGACCCGGTCCGCCGTGACTTCATCGACCAGGAGGGCTTCGAGAAGCTCCTGTCGAAGAAGGGCATCGCCAACGACACGCTGGTGATCCTCTACGGCGGCAACAACAACTGGTTCGCGTCGTACGCCTACTGGTACTTCAAGCTGTACGGCCACGAGAACGTCAAGCTCCTCGACGGCGGCCGCAAGAAGTGGGAGCTGGACGCCCGCGAGCTGGTCGACGGCTCGGACGTGCCCGAGCGTGCCTCGACCGACTACAAGGCCAAGGCGCAGGACACCTCCATCCGTGCCTTCCGTGACGACGTGGTCGCCGCGATCGGCGCGCAGAACCTGGTCGACGTCCGCTCGCCCGACGAGTTCTCCGGCAAGCTGCTCGCCCCGGCGCACCTCCCGCAGGAGCAGTCGCAGCGTCCGGGCCACGTCCCGACCGCCCGCAACATCCCGTGGTCGAAGAACGCCAACGACGACGGCACCTTCAAGTCGGACGACCAGCTGAAGGAGCTGTACGCCGAGGAGAGCGTGGACCTCGCCAAGGACACGATCGCCTACTGCCGCATCGGTGAGCGCTCGGCCCTGACCTGGTTCGTGCTGCACGAGCTGCTGGGTGTCCAGAACGTCAAGAACTACGACGGCTCCTGGACCGAGTACGGCTCCCTCGTCGGCGTGCCGATCGAGCTCGGCGCCAACAAGTAACCCATCCCGACCGACCTTCTGGTCAGACCCCTCTGGAGATAGACATGTGTGGAGCGAAGGCCGGCGGCCCGGACGCCTCGACGATCAAGCCCGGTGAGACCACGATCCAGGGTCAGGTGACCCGCGACGGCGAGCCGGTGACCGGCTACGTCCGCCTGCTGGACTCGACCGGCGAGTTCACCGCGGAGGTCCCCACCTCCGCCACGGGGCAGTTCCGCTTCTACGCGGCCGAGGGCACCTGGACCGTCCGTGCCCTGGTTCCCGGTGCCACCGCCGACCGCACGGTCGTCGCCCAGCAGGGCGGTCTCGCGGAGGTGGCGATCGCGGTCTGAGCAACCTCAGCACCGCTTGAAGGGCCGCACCCCCCGGGTTGGACGCCTGGGGTGCGGCCCTTCGGCCTGCCCGGATCTACCCTGGACTCATGCTGAGTCGGCGTCGGCACGTCCCCTCCTTGACGCGTCTCTCGCACTGCTTCGCAGGCTTCGAGGCCGCTGCGCCGGACTCCGTCCGTCGGCTCTCGGCGGCCTCTTGATCGGCCGCGTGGAGGCCTGTCGGGATCGCGCCGAAGTGCTTGCCCGCGGCCTACCCTGGACTCATGCTGAGTCGGCGTCGGCACGTCTACTTCGCCATGATGGGGATCTGCCTCGTCCTCTTCGTCCTGGCCTGGGGAGTCGTGCGCTTCTGGTCGATCCCCGCGGCGGTCGGGATGTGCGTGGTCGCCATGATCATCCCGCCGGTGGCCGCGATGGTGGCCAACCGGCGCGGCCCCGACGACCGCTGGTGGGACGACCCCTCGGGCGACCCGCAGTCCGACGAGTGGTGGGACGAGCTGGACGGCAAGAAGCCGCCCAAGACGTGAGACGGGCTGCTCAGTAGACGAGCGCCTGCGTCTCGTCCCCCAGCGCCTCCTGTACGAAGACCTGCGCGCCCGCGATCCGTACGCCCTCCAGGACGTCCTTCTCGGTGATCTCGCGCCGGGCGGCGCACTGCGTGCACAGCGTGATGCGGCCGGCCGCGAGGATCGAGTCGATCAGGTCCGGCAGCGGAGCGGCATGCGGCAGCTCGAACTCCGCCGCCCGCCCCGGCAGCGCGAACCAGGACGACTCCCCGGTCAGCCACAACGAGACCTCGACCCCGCTGGCCACGGCCACGGCCGCCACCGTGAACGCCTGTGAGCAGCGCTCGGGTGCGTCGGCCCCGGCGGTCACCTTGATCACGAGCTTCTTCGCCATGTCCGAATCGTAATCCGTCCCCCTACAACTCCATGCACATGCCATGAGTCTTCTGTGCGCGCGGATGACGAATCCACGCTTCCCGTTGTCCAGGGAGTACCCAGGGAGACGTCTTGGCAGAACCAGAAGTGCCGGCAGAACCAGCAGAAAGACCACGTCGGCGCGGCCGTACGCCCCTGCTGATCGGCGCCGCCGCCGTGCTCGGCCTGGTCGCCGGCACCTGTGCGGGGTACGTCGTCCAGGCCGACCGCAGGCCCACCAAGCTGCCGTCGCTCTCCCAGCCGGTGATCAAGCAGGCCACGGGCGAGGTCGAGCCGCTCTCGGCCGCGCAGGACCGCGAGGTCAGGACCGACGGCGACCTGCGCAAGCTGCTGCTGGCGAAGCCGAACGGTGCGAGGGAGGCGGGCTGGGTGCCGGCCGAGGGCTGGATGGGCCTGGGCGCGTACGCCGACGAGTACCCCGACCCGGGCGACAAGTTCAGCGATCTCGATGCGCACGAGTTCCGCCGGGCGGCCGTCACCGGCTGGAAGGCCGGCGGCGCGTACGCCGTGAACATCCGGCTGGTCCAGTACCGGCAGGAGGACTCCATGGGCGCCGTCGACACCAGCCACAACTTCCAGGACGACGCGGAGTCCGCGTCCCCGACCGGCAGCTGGAGCATCCCCGGAACGGGGGACGGCAGGGCGTACGCGTACAACCGCGGGCCGATCTACAGCGCCGAGGCGCATGCCTGGCGCGGGGACATCGCGATGGAGATCTGGATCTACGGCACCAAGCCGATCACCAAGAAGACGATCACGGACCTGGCCGAGCGGCAGATGGAGCGGCTGTGACCGAGAAGCAGAACGAGCCCCGGCGCCGGGGCCGTATCGCCGCCGTCGCCGGTTCCGTGCTGGTGGCCGCGGCCCTCGTCGCCGGAGTGGGCTACACCGTCGTGACCGTGCGCGGCGCCGACCGCGACGCGGGTGCTCCCGTCTGGAAGTTCCCCGAGGTGACCGCCGACAAGGACAAGGCGGCGGCGACGCGGCACGGGCTCGCCGGCATGCTCGTACCGTTCGGGACCGGCCTCTGGGTCCGCGGCCCGGACATCGGACAGTTCGGCTCCGACGCCCAGCTCAGCGGTGCCCAGGCCACCGCCCTGCGGAAGGAGTCGGTGAGCGGTCTGCCCCGGTCCCTGCGCCGGCGGCTGGAGCAGCAGATCGACCGGCAGCACATCAAGGGCATGGCGATGCGCAGCTACTTCAGCGGGGCGTCACAGGCCGACATGTGGAACGAGGGCGACTACTCGGTGAGCATCGTGCTGGCCCGGATGGAGGACAGCGCCGCGGTCCGCTCGGCCTCGACCGCCCAGAACGCGTTCCTCGACGCCCTGGGAAGCCTGCGCCCGGGCCCGAAGATCCAGGGCCACGAGAACGCCAGGTGCTTCCGCTCGCCCAAGGGCACCGACGAGGACCTCGACACGGTGCTCTGCTCCGCGTACGTCGGCGACATCCTGGTCACCGCCACCGCGACCGGCGGGCAGCCACTCGACACCGAGGGGGTCGCGAAGCTCCTGCGCACCCAACTCGACCGCATCGCCGAACCGGGGGAGGCCGTATGAGCGAGCAGGAGACGGCACCGGAGACGACGATCGTGACCGGTGACCAGCCCGAGGCCCCGCCGCCCGCCCCCGGCAAGGACCGCCGCGCCCTGCGCGCGCTCCTGCGCTGGACCGCGGCCGTCGCCGTCTTCGCGGTCGTCGGGGCGGGAACGGCGTACGGGATCACCCGGATGGACCGGACGGACGTCCCCGGCCTGGCCACCGCCTCGGACGGCCGCTGGGCCTACCCCGAGCTGACCCGGCCGCCGCTGCCCTCCGGCAGCCCCGCGCCCTTCGCCGACGCGAACCGGGCCGGCGCCCACTACGCCGACCTGCGCGCCCTGCTCCTGCCCGCGCCCGAGGGCGCCGAGGAGGACAAGGCGCTGCGCGGCTCGGACGGCTGGCTGGCGACGAAGGACTACCTGGCGGAGTACGCCCTCAAGGAGGAGCGGGACGAGCTGCGGCAGAAGCTGGTCGACACCGGTCTGCGGCACATAGCGGCCCGCGGCTGGACCACCCCGGACGGCACCCGGACCCGCATCTACCTGCTGCAGTTCGGCACGGCGAACGTCGTCGAGAACAAGTTCGCGAGCGACAACGTCGCCTACAGCACCCCGGCCTACCAGGTGCGCGGGACCGGCGAGGCCGTCTACGACGAGGGCTTCCCCGAGGGGGCCGCCGTCTCGCGGGTCGAGCGCACCGCCTATGTCGAGGCGAAGCCGTACGGCGCCGAGCAGGTCCGGCAGGCCTACGTCGCCGCGGGGGACGTCTTCGCGGTGATCCTGCAGTCCCGCAAGGGCACCGCCCCCGCCGTCCCCTTCCAGCAGACGGTCGTCCTGCAGAGCCAGCTGCTCGGCTGAGGCGCACCTGGCCAGGAGCGCCGGGCCCCGGACGCGTAAGCTGGGGCCCGGCTCTGTCGTACGCCCACCCTCGCTCAAGGAGCATCCGTGGAGATCTTCTTCGAAACCCTGCTGGTCCTGGTCTGCGTCGGCGTCCTCGCCTTCGCCGGACTGACCGTGAAGAAGCTGTACCAGGGCCAGCGCTGACCCACACCTAGGAACTGCCGCTCATGATCGAGATCCCGTCCGACCTCCACAAGGACCTGGTCCCCCTCGCTTTCCTGCTCGGCAACTGGGCCGGCGCGGGCGTCCACGACTTCCCCGGCTCGGAGAAGTGCAACTTCGGGCAGGAGGTCAGCTTCACCCACGACGGCCGCGACTTCCTGGAGTACCAGTCCCACACCTGGGTCCTGGACAACGACGGCAACAAGGTCCGCCCGCTGGAGTCGGAACACGGCTTCTGGCGGATCGACGCCGACCGCAAGGTCGAGGTGACGATGACCCGCGACGACGGCGTCATCGAGATCTGGTACGGCGAGATGGCCGCCAAGAAGCCGCAGATCGAACTGGTCACGGACGCGGTGGCCCGCACGGCCGCCTCCCAGCCCTACAGCGGCGGCAAGCGTCTGTACGGCTACGTCAAGAGCGACCTCATGTGGGTCGGCGAGAAGCAGACCCCAGACGTCGAGCTGCGCCCCTACATGTCGGCCCACCTGAAGAAGGTCGTCACCCCGGAGGACGTGGAGCGCTGGGCCAAGGCCCTGCCCGACGACATGCCGGACGACGGCATCGCCTTCTTCAAGTAGTTCTAGACTCGTCGGTGTGGTGAGCACCGACTGGAAGAGCGACCTCAGGCAGCGCGGCTACCGGCTGACGCCGCAGCGGCAACTCGTGCTCGAAGCCGTGGACACCCTTGAGCACGCGACCCCCGACGACATCCTCGGTGAAGTGAGGAAGACCGCGTCGGGGGTCAACATTTCCACCGTGTACCGCACGCTGGAGCTGCTGGAGGAGCTGGGCCTGGTCAGCCACGCCCACCTCGGCCACGGCGCGCCCACCTACCACCTCGCCGACCGCCATCACCATCTGCACCTGGTGTGCCGCGACTGCGAGAACGTCATCGAGGCGGACATGGACGTGGCGGCGGAGTTCACGGCCAAGCTGCGGCAGCAGTTCGGCTTCGACACCGACATGAAGCACTTCGCGATCTTCGGCCGCTGCCAGGACTGTTCGCTCAAGGGTTCAAGTACCAAGTCGTAGGCTTACCCGTATGAAGAGCCCTCTGCTGTCCCTGCCCGGCGCCGTCCCCGCCGAGGGTGTGGACGAAGGTGTCGCCGCCCACTACGGCGACCTGTTCCGCGAGCAGCGCGCCCTCGCCGACGGCACCGGATTCGTCGACCTCTCCCACCGCGGAGTGGTCACCGTCACCGGCGATGACCGCCTCAGCTGGCTGCATCTGCTGCTCACCCAGCACGTCAGCGATCTGCCCGTGGGCGAGGCCACCGAGGCCCTGGTCCTCTCCGCGCACGGCCACATCGAGCACGCGCTGTACCTGGTGGACGACGGGACGACGGTCTGGGCCCATGTGGAGCCCGGGACCCAGGAGGCGCTGCTCGCCTACCTGGAGTCGATGAAGTTCTTCTACCGGGTCGAGGTCGCCGACCGCACCGCCGACTTCGCGGTCGTCAACCTGCCGGCCGGCTCGATCGCCGAGGTCCCGGAGGGAGTCGTCGTACGCGAGACGGCGTACGGCCGTGACCTCTTCCTGCCCCGGGCCGACCTGGAGTCCTTCGCCGCCAAGTACGGGCCCGCGGCCGGCTTGCTCGCCCACGAGGCGCTGCGCGTCGAGCACCACCGGCCCCGCGTCGGCTTCGAGACCGACCACCGCACGATCCCGCACGAGCTGGGCTGGATCGGCACCGCGGTCCACCTCCAGAAGGGCTGCTACCGCGGCCAGGAGACGGTGGCCCGCGTCCAGAACCTGGGCAAGCCGCCGCGCCGCCTGGTCTTCCTGCACCTGGACGGCAGCGAGGTCCACCTGCCGGTCCACGGCACCGAGATCCGCCTCGCGGACGAGGGCCCCGACGGCCGCAAGATCGGCTTCGTGACGACCTCGGTACGCCACCACGAACTGGGCCCGATCGCGTTGGCCCTGGTGAAGCGGAACGTGCCGACCGATGCGCGCTTGGTGGCGGGGGAGACGGCGGCGGCTCAGGAGACCGTCGTAGAGCCCTAGATCTCCAGCAGCACCGTAAAGGGCCCGTCGTTCGTCAGAGACACCCGCATCTGCGCCCCGAACCGACCCGTCGCCACCGTCGCGCCCAGCGCGCGCAGCTGGGCGACCACCTCGTCGACCAGGGGCTCGGCGACATCGCCGGGGGCCGCCGCGTTCCAGGTGGGGCGGCGGCCCTTGCGGGCGTCGCCGTAGAGGGTGAACTGGCTGATGACGAGCAGCGGGGCGTCGATGTCCGAGCAGGACCTCTCGTCCTGCAGCATGCGGATCGACCAGAGCTTGCGGGCCAGTTGGGCCGCCTTCTCCTTGGTGTCCTCGTGGGTCACCCCCACCAGGACACACAGGCCCTCGCCCTCGATCGCGCCCACCGTCTCGCCGTCCACGACGACACTCGCGCCGTCCACTCTCTGCACCACCGCACGCATGCGGACCATCATGCCGGGTGCCCCGGCTGCGGACACAGGCGGTCCATTATTGATCCTTAAGCCCCCATCTGCGGCCGTTCGGGGGCACTCGGTCACATAGCGGCCACTTGGGGTGGCACGATGCTTCCACACGCCGGTCGAGGGGACGGTCACAAGCACATGAGCACACCGAGTACGGGGCGGCTGGAGACCCACCGGCCGCCCGCGCAGCGCGCCGAGGGCCCGTCCGGCCCGTCGCTGCCCGCGGAGCCGCCCGAGCACGACCTGGCCCGGCTGAGCCTGCCAGAACTGCGTGTGGTGCGCCGTGACGCCCAGCGCGACGAGGCGGACCTCAGCTATGTGCGGCGGCTGCTGCAGGGCCGGATCGACATCCTGCGCGCGGAACTGGCCCGGCGGGGCCGGGCGTCCGTGCCGGCGCCCGCGGACGCCTCCGTGGTGGAGCGGCTCCCGGAGATCCTCACCGACGCCCCGGCCAGACAGCGCTCCTCGGCCCGCCATGTCACGCTCGGCACTCCGCACAACGAGGAGTACCGGCGGCTGGCCGCGGAGATGCTCGGCGAGGTCGAGCTGTCGGACCTGGAGGCCCGTACCGACCTGGAGCTGACCACCGCCATGGGCCGCCTGGTCCGCTACGAGCAGGAGGTCTCCCGGCGCCGCCAGCACCTGCAGCGCACCGCCGACGACTGCAGCGGCGAGATCGCCCGCCGCTACCGGGAGGGCGAGGCGCAGGTGGACGACCTCCTCACCTGACCGGGCGGGGGACGGAAATCCGGGCGACACGGCACCGGTCGCGTGCCTACCGTGACCCCATGACGACTGACGTCCGCACCGTGACCGAGGCCGATTTCGCGGACTGGCACCGCGCCCTGAGGACCGGCTTCCTGCACGAGCCGGTGCTGACGGCCGAGCAGTTGGACGCGCGCCGCCGGCAGTTCGTCGAGGGCCGGCTGCTCGGCGCCTTCGACGGCGGCCGCTGTGTGGCGACGTACCGCTCCTTCGCCCAGGAGGTCACCGCGGTGGGCGGCGCCCCCGTCCCCGCGAACGCGGTCTCCAACGTCACCGTCACCCCCACGCACCGCCGCCGCGGCCTGCTGACCCGCATGATGAACCGGGACCTGGCGGCGGCCAAGGAGCGCGGCGACGTCGTCGGGACCCTGATCGCCGCCGAGTACCCGATCTACGGCCGCTACGGCTTCGGCCCGGCGACCTGGACGACCCAGTGGACCGTCGAGGTCCCCCGCGCGGGTCTCGATCCCCGCTGGTCCGGCCCGGAGGACGGCGGCCGGATCGACCTGGTGGACGGCGAGGACGTCCGCAAGCTCGGCCCCGAGCTGTACGAGCGGGTCCGCCGCGCGCAGCCCGGCGCGGTCAGCCGGGACGAGCTGTACTGGCAGGTGCACACCGGCGCCGTCCGCTTCGGCACCGAGTGGACCGAGCCGTTCTACGCCGTCTACCGCTCGGCCTCCGGCGAGGTCGAGGGCCTGGTGTCGTACGAGTCCGACGACAACTGGCACGACAAGCAGCCGCACGACACCGCCGACGTCAACTGGCTGATCGCCGCGACCCCGGCGGCCGAGCGCGCCCTGTGGCGGTACCTGTGCTCGATCGACTGGATCACGAAGGTCAAGAGCGGCTGGCGCGGCCCGGACGACCTGCTGCCGTTCTTCCTGCCCGACCCGCGCGCGGCCCGCGTCACCGAGCACGCGGACTGGCTGTGGGTGCGGATCCTGGACGTCGTACGGGCCCTGGAGGCGCGGACGTACGAGGGCACGGGCTCGCTGGTGCTGGAGGTCGTGGACGGATGGGGGTCCCCTCGCGCGAGCGAAGCCGAGCGTGGGGGAGGGCTGGCCGGGGGCCGGTTCCGTCTGGAGGCCTCGCCGGAGGGCGCGTCCTGCGCTCCGGCGGGCGGTGCCGCCGCCGATCTCACGCTGCCGGTGGGCGAGTTGGCCACGGTCTGGCTCGGGGACGAGTCCCTGGTGCGGCTCGCGGCCCTCGGCCGGGTCCGGGAAGAACGAGAGGGCGCCGCCCGGAAGGCCGACGCCCTGTTTCGCACGTCCGGGCGACCGTGGTGCCCGGACATCTTCTGAGGCTCCCCTCGTCCGGCCGACGCTGACTGTGCATCCGTAGCTAGCTGTTCAGTTGTGGCTGTGCGGTGACCTTGTTCAGTTGTGGCTGTGCCGGCTGTTCAGTTGTGACTGTGCGCTTCGGTGGCCGCCCCCTGCCCGGGCTCCCGGCTCCCCTCCGGAAGGGAGCCCGGTCGGCCAACCACTGGGGAAGCTCGACCATGTTGTTCAAGTTGGCGACCAACTTCACTGTACTTATCTCCGCTTGGATGCGTCTCATAACCACCTTTCCGCGAACTGCCGGAAGATGGCGGGAAGTTGTAGTGTTTGTTCGTGGACCCGGAACACGCCTCCGCCAGTGAACGGAAGAGGCCACAGCGGTCACGCACGTCACATCGCGAGGTGGCCGACGCACTGCGCGCCCGGATACGTTCCGGTGCGCTGCGACCCGGCCAGCGCATGCCCACCCAGGCCAAGCTGGCCGACGAGTTCGGCGTGGAGCGCGGCGCCGTACGGGAGGCCCTGCGCATTCTGCAGTCGGAGCACCTGCTGACCAACGTGTCCAAGGGCAGCCCCGCCACCGTGGCCGCACCCGAGGGGCACGCCCGGCCCGCGGCCGGCCCCGCGGCGCCGCAGCCCACCATGGTGGGCCTCGCCCCGCGGATCGCGGCCGCCTTCGCCGCCCCGCACGTCGAGATCGACGCCCTCTGTCTGACCTCGGTCTCGCTCACGCTGGCCCTGGGCGTCGCGCTGCGCCAGATCCACGCCGGACAGCTGAAACCGGCCAAGATCGACGTCCGGGTCCTGCTGCCCAGCCGCGACATCGACCTCGCCTTCCCGGCGCCGGTGGACGCCTCCGACGGCGGCCTGCTGCACCGGCGCTGGCTGGCCCAGCGCAACGCCCAGGGCCAGGTGCTGCGGCACAACCTGAACGCGCTGCGCACCACGCACGGCATCGATGTGCGCGTCTCCTTCCGTGCGCTGCCGTTCACCCCGCCGGTCAAGCTCTATCTGCTCAACGGCGCCGAGGCGCTGTTCGCGTACTACACGCTCACCCGCCGCGAGCGGGAGATCGACCACGAGCACCTGGCGCTGTACGACGCCGAGGGCACGCGGTCGATGCTGTTCCCCTTCGAACAGGGCGCCGACCTGCGCGACACCACGTTCGTGGAGCAGTCCCACCTGTGGTTCAACGCACTGTGGGAGACGATCAGTTCGGAGCTGGTGCTGACGTAGCAGGGCCCGGATCAGAGGGCGGGTCCCGCCAGGAGCACCGCGAGCAGCACGGCACCGGCGGAGCTGACCGCCGGGCTCTTGGCCTTGATGCCGACGGAGAGCAGCAGCAGGCCGACGATGCCGGCGGCGCCGAACTTCCACTGGACGACCTGCTCGAAGCCGACGACGAAGACGGCGCAGAGGAGTGCGAGGACGGGCATGGTGGTTCCCCCTTTCGGCCTGCCAACTTGACTAAGTTGGCAACCAACTCTGATTATGTTGTCCCCACTTGGTCGCTACTTACAAACAACTTCGGAACAACTCCCTTTAGATGGATGAGGGTTGTAGCGTTTGGTCGTGGCTCAGGAGAACGTGGCAGTGAACGGCAGCAGAAGGCTCACACCCCAGGAGATCGCCGACATCCTGCGGGAACGCATCCGCACCGGCGACCTGAAGGCGGGCGAGCGCCTGCCCACCCAGGCGGATCTGGCCGTGGAGTTCGGGGTGGAGCGCGGTGCCGTACGCCAGGCCCTGAGGGCACTCGCGGCCGACGGTCTGCTCAGCAACGTCAGCAAGGGCAGCCCCCCGCGCGTCGCCGGGCCGGCCCCCGCCCGCGACGAACCCCAGCCGACGATGGTGGGTCTCGCCCCCCGGCTGACCGAGGCGTTCTCCGCGCCGCACGTGCGCATCGACGCGGCCTGCCTGACCGCGCAGTCCCTCATCCCGGCCCTCGGTGAGCCGCTCCGCCTGATCCACGAGGGCCGGCTGCGCCCCGACCGGATCGACGCCCGCATCCTGCTGCCGTCCCGGGACATCAACCTCGCCTTCCCGGTCTCGGTCGACGCCCGCCCCGACGACGACACCGTGCACCAGCGCTGGCTGGCGATGCGCAACGCCCAGGGCCAGGTCCTGCAGTACAACCTCCAGGCCCTGCGCTCCACCCACGACATCGACGTACACGTCACCTTCCGGGCCCTGCCGTTCACCCCGCCGGCCAAGCTGTATCTGCTCAACGGCGTGGAGGCGCTGTACGCGTACTACATGATCACGCGCCGCGAGGAGCCGACGGACAGCGGAACGCTGGAGATGTACGACACCGTCGGCTCCGAGTCCCTCCTCTTCTCCTTCGAGAAGCGGGCCGGGCGACGCGACGCCGCGTTCGTGGAGGAGTCCCAGAAGTGGTTCGACGCCCTCTGGGAAACCATCACCACGGACCTGACACTCTCCTAGTGACTTCTGAGACGACGACGCAGACTGGACCGGTGGCGACCGAACCGGCGGACGAACAGACCGCGAACGAGATCGAGAAGCTGTCGGAACTGATCACCGGTGCCCGGGTCGTGCTCTGGGACTTCGACGGGCCGATCTGCCGCCTGTTCGCCGGGCACAAGGCGGAGCGGGTGGCGGCCGGGCTGGTGCAGTGGCTGGCCGGGCGCGGGCTGCACGGACTGCTCAGCGACACCGAGAGCGACACCGGGCACGACTCGCTGGACCCGCACGCGGTGCTGCGCGCCGTGGACCGCCGGCACCCCGGCAGCGACCTGGTCACGGAGCTGGAGGAACGTCTCACCCAGGAGGAGTTGCGGGCCGCGACCTCCGCGCTGCCCACCGCCTACGCCGACCCCCTGATACGCACCTGGACCGCCGTCGGCTCCCGCCTGGCCATCACCACCAACAACTCCCCCCGGGTGGTCCGCGCCTACCTCGACGGCCGCGGCCTCACCGGCTGCTTCGCCCCCCACATCTACGGCCGCACCCCCGACCTGCACCTCCTCAAGCCCGACCCGCACTGCCTCAACCGGGCCCTGAACGCGATGGGCGCCGCCCCCTCGGCCGCCGTGATGATCGGCGACTCCCCCTCGGACCTCGCCGCCGCACAACGCGCCGGCGTCCCGTTCCTCGGCTACGCGCGTAACGGCCAGAAGGCGAAGCTTCTGCGGGCGGCCGGAGCCGGCCTCGTCGTGGGGTCGCTGGAGCCCTTGCTGCAGGTGCTGCGAGGCTAGCGGCCGGCAGGTCGTGGACAGCATGACGGCGTGGTTCGAGGCCGTGTGGAAGTTGCTCACCGACGAGTCCCCGGTGCGATAGCATCCGCGCAACGATCTGAGCGATCCCTCGGATTTCCGCGTAAGAGATGGCGAACGAGGCGTCCGTCCCTCTTCCGTGTCATCTCGGCGCGAGCGAACCCCGGAGCGGCCCGTGGGCGCACCATCCGTCCCCCACGGCACGACCGGGGGGCGCGCCGACCGGTCTCTGCCCCCCGCCGTCGGCAAGGCGTTCCTGGAGCACGCCGTCGCCCACGGACGGCCGAGCAGCGGGTTCCACCACCAGAACTACGTGGTGGAGCTGACCGAGCCGGTGGCCCGGCTGCTCCGCCGCGAGCCGGGCGTCCCCGTGACCGTGCGGATGCGGCGCGCGGATGCCCTGCCGGTGGTGATCCGGACCTGGGAGAACGAGGCGGCGATCCTGCGGGCCGTCAAGGGCGTGCTGCCCAACGCGCCCGAGTGCCTGGCCGAGGGCGACGGCTTCGCCATCCACAGCTATGTGGACGGAGTACCGCTCTCCAGTGTGTGCGGCGACGGGAAACCGGTCGACGCCCTGTTGATAAGAGCGCTGGCCGGCCTGCTCGCCGAGACGGCCCGGGTGCGCAGCGGCGCCGCGCTGCCGCCCCTGCCGGCGCTGTGGCCGCGCAACTACACCGACAGCCAGGGTTTTCTGCGGGCCCTGGTCCGGATGGCCGACCAGCAGATCCGGGAGCCCAACTGGTCCGCGTTCGGCGGTCTGTTCGCGGCCCTCGGCATCCCCGAGGACGCCCTGATCCGGCTGGCCGCACGCGTTCCGGCCATGGCCCGGCGCCCGTACAGCCTGCTCCACGCGGATCTGCACCGCGACAACCTGATCATGTCGTACGGCGGAGACCCGCCCCTGATCTGCGTCGACTGGGAGCTGGCCAGCTACGGCGACCCGCTGCACGATCTCGCCACCCACCTGGTCCGGATGCGCTACCCGAGCCACCAGGAGGACGAGGTCGTCGCAGCGTGGATGTGGGCCATGCAGGCGGTGCGTCCCGCCGCCGTCAACGGCGCGGCCAAGGATCTGCGCCACTACGTCGCCTTCGAGCGGGCCCAGTCCGTGTACCCCGAGGTGATGAGGGCGGCGCAGTCCCTGCGGGAGTCCCTCGACCAGAAGAGCCTGGACGAGGCGACGGCACGGGTCCAGAGCGCCCTGGAGGCGGCCGCCGAACCGCTGCGGCTGGGCGATGTGCCCAGGGAGCGGGAGATCGAGGGGATCCTCTTCCGCTGGCAGGCCTCCGCGAGCGGCGCGGTGTGGCGCGGCGGCGCGGCGCGGGGCGGGCGGGTCGCCCCGGCCATCGGCTGGAAGCGGGACCGGCGGGTCCCGGAGCACCCGGACCTCCCGCACTCCGCCGTCGGGGACGCCCTGCTCCTGGAGGGTGCGGCCCCGGCCGACCGGGTGTTCAAGGGCACCGCGCACCTCAACACGGTCGTGCGGGTGCCCGGTACCGCCTTCCCCGTCGTGGTGCGGCGCAGGGTGGCGGACGTCCGCCGGATCGAACGCAGCTTCCTCAGCGAGCACGCCGTGCTGCGGGCGATCGAGCGGTCCCCGGCGAAGGTGGCCGCGCCCCGGATCCTGGCGCTCGGGGAGAGCTACTCCGGCAGCCGGACGTACTCCGGGGACCGCTTCGCCATCCACACCTACGAGGGACCTCGCGACCCCGGCCGCAAGCCGGACCACCCGGTCAACGGGCTGCTGCCGCACGAGGCGGACGGCCTCGTCGACCAGTTGGCCGCGCTCACCGAGGTCGACTACGGCCAGGTCGACCCGGTCGCGGGCCGGCTGGGCTTCTACGGCTGGCTCAGCGACCAACTCGTCGCGCTGGTCCGCGGCCTGCCCCAGGAGTCCCAGCAACTGGCCCGCTTCCTCGGCCTGCCCGACGCGCCCCGGCTGCGCGAGATCCTCGCCCGGCACCAGGTCGCCCACCGCGCCCCGGCCCTGCTGCACGGCGACCTCAACCCCTGGAACCTGGTGCGCCGCGACGACGGCCTGGCGCTGACCCTCATCGACTGGGAGATGGCCCTGGTCGGCGACCCGCTCTACGACCTGGTCCGGCACATGCACCTCACCCCGACCCGGCCGGAGATCCGGGACCGCCTGTTCCGCCGCTGGGAGCGCCGCCTGCCCCCGGAGCACACCTGGAACTGGCGTGAGGACTGGCGGGTGTACCGGTGGATCGAGATCGTCCGTTCCGCGTACGTCGATCTCGACCGGCTCGTCACCGGAGCGAGCCGGGAGGCGCCCAACGTGCGCCGCGCGCTGGACTCGTACGCGATGACGCTGGCGGCGGCCACCGCCTCCCTGGGCCTGATGACCCCGGCCCGGTCGAATCCCTATCTGGCCCGCGCACTGGGCCTGCGGAGCGGTGCGGAGGGCACTGCGTAGGCTCGCCCCATGGGTGAGATGGGCCTGCGCGAGCGCAAGAAGCAGCGGATGTACCAGGACGTGTCGGACACGGCCGTACGGCTGTTCCTGGAGCGTGGCTTCGACGCCGTGTCGGTCGCGGAGGTCGCCGCCGCGGCCGGGATCTCCAAGCCGACCCTCTTCCGGTACTTCCCGGCCAAGGAGGACCTGGTCCTGCACCGGATCGCGGACCACGAGACGGAGGCCGCACGGGTGGTCGCCCAGGCGGCCGACCCGCTGGACGCGCTGCGCCGGAACTTCCTGGACGGGCTGGAGCGGTGCGATCCGGTCACGGGCCTGAACGACCATCCCGCGGTGCTCGCCTTCCACCGGCTGCTGTACGGGACTCCCGCCCTGGTGGCGCGGGTGTACGGCTATCTGGAGCGGTCGGAGGCGGCGCTCGCCGAGGCGCTCGGGGGCGGTCTCGACGCCCGGCTCGCCGCGGGGCAGATCATCGCCGTCCAGCGGATCCTCGCGCTGGAGAACTGGCGGCGGATCGCGGCGGGGGAGGGCGTGGAGCGGGTACGGCCGGACGCGGTGGAGGCGGCCGAGCGGGCCTTCGGACGGCTGGCGGCGGGGCTGCCCGGGCTGACCGGCCAGTCGAGTGAGACTCGGTAATATATTTAACTCGGTTACGTTTTCTGGGTACGGTGGAGCCATGACGTCACTCCACCCCGCACCCGAGGACATCGAGGAAGCCCAGGCCATCGAGGTCACCCTCCACCGCGAACGCGCCTACCACGACACCTGCCGCGCCGCCCTCGCCGCCATGGTCGACGGCGCCGCCGAACAGGTCGTCATCGGCGAGGACGTCTCCGCCTCCGGTGCCGACGCCGAGGTCCTCGGCCACCGGCTGCGCAGCCGGGCCAAGGCGCTGCGCGAACTGCCCCGGGGCCCGCTGTTCTTCGGCCGGCTGGACTTCGCCGGCACCGACCCCGAGCACGGCGGGCAGCACTACCACGTGGGCCGGCTGCGGATCACCGAGGACCCGGCCGCGCCGCCCCTCGTCGTCGACTGGCGGGCCCCGGTCTCCCGCGCCTTCTACCAGGCCGGCGCGCGCGAGCCGCAGGGCGTCGAGGTGCGGCGCCGGTTCGGCTGGGCGCCGGGCAGCCAGGGGGACTCCGCCGACCTCACCGGGCTGGAGGACGAGTACCTCGGCCGGGGCGAGGCACAGGTCAGCGGCATCGTCGCCCGGGAGATCGAGCGGCCCCGGATCGGCCCGATGCGGGACATCGCCGCCACCATCCAGCCCGAGCAGGACGACCTGGTGCGCGGCGACCTCACCGCCTCCGTGTGCGTCCAGGGCGCCCCGGGCACCGGCAAGACCGCCGTCGGCCTGCACCGCGCCGCGTACCTGCTCTACACCCACCCCCGGCGCATCCAGCGCTCCGGCCTGCTGATCCTCGGCCCCAACCGCACCTTCCTCACCTACATCGCCGAGGTGCTGCCCTCCCTCGGTGAGAGCGGGGTCCGGCAGTCCACCCTCCTGGACGAGATCGCCCGCCACCCGGTCACCGGCACCGACCCCACCCCCACGGCCGCGGTCAAGCACGACGCCCGCATGGCCGAGGTGCTGCGCCGGGCGCTGTACGCGCGCGTGTCCACCACCGGCGTGACCGACCTCGCCGTACGGGACGGCTCCTACTGGCTGCGGGTCACCGCCGGTCAGCTGGCCGGCATCGTCGACGAGGTGCGCGCGGAGGAGCCGCCGTACGCCATCGGGCGCGAGCGGGTCCGCGCCCGGGTGGTACGACGGCTGCAGGAACAGGTGGAGCGGCGGTCGGGACCGCCGCCGAACGCCTGGCTGCGCCGGATCGAGCGGCTGCGGGCGCTCACCGCCCGGCTCGACGTGATGTGGCCGAAGGTCCGGCCCGAGGAGGTCCTGACCGGACTGCTCACCGACGGCGAGGTGCTGGCGCGGGCCGCCGACGGGCTGCTGGACCCCGGCGAACAGGCGGCACTGCGGTGGCCGCGCCCGCCGCGCTCGTACAAGTCCGCCCGCTGGTCGGCCGCCGACCTCGTCCTCCTGGACGAGCTGTCGGGGCTGATCGAGCACCCCGAGGGGTACGGCCACCTCGTCGTGGACGAGGCGCAGGACCTCTCGCCGATGGAGTGCCGGGCCGTCGCCCGCCGCGCCGTCTTCGGCTCGCTGACCGTCCTCGGCGACCTCGCCCAGGGCACCACCCCGTGGGCGGCCCGCGACTGGGACGTCCAGCTGCGCCACCTCGGCAAGGCGGACGCGGCCGTGGTGCCGCTGACCACCGGGTTTCGGGTGCCCGCCGCGGTGGTCGAGCTGGCCAACCGGCTGCTGGACCGGCTGGACGTGGCCGTACCCGCCGCCCGGTCGCTGCGGGCGGACGGCGAGCTGACCCTCCGGCCGACCGACGACGTGCCCGGCACGACCGTGACGGCCGTACGCGAGGCCCTCGCCCACGAGGGATCGGTCGGTGTCGTCGCGGCGGACGCGGACGTGGCCCGCCTGCGCGACGCGCTCACCGCCGCCGGCCTCGACCCGGCCGGACCCGACGCGCTCGGCGCCCGGCTGACCCTGGTGCCCGCGAGCCTGGTCAAGGGCCTGGAGTACGACCACGTCGTCGCCGTCGAACCGGCCGCCGTCGTCGAGGCGGAGGAGCGGGGCGCGCACCGGCTGTACGTGGTGCTCACGCGGGCGGTGTCCCGGCTGGACGTCGTACACGGGCGGCCGCTGCCGTTCTAGCGGCCGCCCACGGGCGCCTCAGCCCAGTACGGGCACCAACTGCTCCTCCTCGTACGCCAGATGGGCCTCCAGCTCGGCCGTCAGCCGGTCCACCTCGGCGCGGGCGGCGGCCGGGTCGGGGTGGTCGCCGGAGACCGCGTGACGCAGCTGCTCCACGAGTTCGGCGATACGCCCGTGCTCCCGCTCCAGCCGCTCCAGGGTGGGGGCGAGCTGCGGATGGCGGCCGGCGAGGAACGGGAACAGCATGGTGTCCTCGCCGGTGTGGTGGTTGTGGAGCCCCTGGCAGAGGGTGAGGCAGTTGACGCGGAGCTGGGCGCCGAGCGTGGAGCCGTTGCCCGCGGCCATCTCCTTGCGGATCAGGTCGAGTTCACGCCGGAACACGTCGTGGACGAGCCGGATCGCCTCGCCGGGGGAGTCCGCGGCGATGTTCCCCGGCCCGCCCTGCGCGATGGAGTGCAGCGCGACGACGGGGATCACCCGGCCGCCCGCCTTCTCCTGGTACGCCTGCCAGCCCGGGTCGGTCTCCACCGCCCGCGCGAAGGCCCGGTCGCGCTCCTCGCCGGTGAGAACCTCGGCCCGCGCCGGGTAGGTGAACACCCCGCTCTCGACGGTCGCTTCGGGGTGGGCGAGCAGATTGCGGTACCAGTCGGGGTGCCGGGGCGAGCCCCCGGCCGAGGCGATGACGAGAATCCGCTCGCCGCCGTCGGGGAGGTAGCCGACCGGGGTGGTGTGCGGGGTGCCGGTGCAGGCGCCGGTGGTGGTGAGCAGGATGAGCCGGGCGCCTTCGAAGTAGCCGCTCATGCGGCCGTGGTGGGCGCGGAACTCGTCGATGATCGTCTGATTGAACGGGTTGGGCACTCAAGTCTTCTTTCTCTGCGGCTGATGGCTGTTCTCGGTGCGCAGAGAAAGCGGCGGGCTCCTGGCCCGCGCGGACCTCACTCAGAGGCCGGGCACCCAACTCGCTCACGGCTCAAGGCCGACCCGGCAGTCATGTCCGTGACGCTACCGTCCTGTTCATGACTGACGCCACCGAGTTCCAGGACATCCCCACGACGACCCTCGCCGACCTGCTCGGCCGCGACCAGGTGATGGACATCGGCATCCGGCCGCTGTGGACCCCGGTGCCGCGGATCGCCGGACCGGCGTTCACGGTGAGCTGCCCGCCCGGCGACAACCTGATGCTGCACGCGGCGATCCACCGCGCGGAGCCCGGCTCGGTGATCGTCGTGGAGTCGGGGGACCTGAACTGGGCGCTGGCCGGCGGGAACGTCTGCGCGGTGGCCCAGCGGCGCGGTGTCCTGGCCTTCGTCGCCGACGGCCTGATCCGCGACCTCGCCGAGGTCCGCGAGAGCGGCTTCCCGGTCTTCGCGCGGGGCGTCATCCCGATCCCGGGCGCCAAGAAGGCCGTACGACCGCTGAACGAGCCCGTGCGCTGCGGAGGGGTGCGGATCGAGGCCGGGGACGTGGTCGTGGCCGACGAGGAGGGCGTGGTCGCCGTACCGGCCGGCCGCCGGGCGGAGGTCCTCGCGGCCGCGCGGGCCAAGCTGGCCAAGGAGGCCGCCGAGAGCCTGGACGACTGGGAGAAGGCGCACCGCGCCCGCATCGACGGCATCCTCGCCGAGGGGGGCTTCGAGGGCTGATCCTGTCGGTGATGCTGCTCTTCCTCGACGTCGACGGTCCGCTCATCCCGTTCGGGGCGGCAGACCGCGCCTACCCGGTGTACGACAACGACCGCGCCCTGCCCCCGGACGCCGCCGGGCATCCGCTGCTGAACCGCGTCGACCCCGCGCTGGGCGGCCGGCTCGCGGCGCTGGGCTGCGAGCTGGTGTGGGCCACGACCTGGATGGACGACGCGAACACCTCCCTGGCGCCCTGGCTGGGCCTGCCCCCGCTGCCGGTCGTGGAGTGGCCCGACGAGGACGAACCACCGGGCCTGCTGCACTGGAAGACCCGCCCCCTGGTCGCCTGGGCGGCCGGCCGACCCTTCGTCTGGATCGACGACGAACTCACCGAGGCCGACCGCTCCTGGGTCGCCGTCCACCATCCCGGGCCGGCCCTCCTGCACCGCGTCGACCACCGCTACGGCCTGACGGAGCCCGACTTCGAGGCCGTGCGGGAGTGGCTCCACAGCACCTGAAAAACGGGTGTCCCGCTCGCCGAGGCCGCTGTTAGCGTGGGCCCGTGCCGGAATCAGACAGGGTGCGCCGTCGCTAGAGCGGCGGCGCACAACCCCAGTTCTCGCCGTCGCTCCTGACCCCTGGCCAGGAGCGCCTTCGTGGCGCTCGGATCTTCCTGTTCCGGAGCGCACCCCATGTTCACCCTGTCTGTTCGTCAGCGTCGGCGTGTCCTCGTCGCCGACCTCGTCTCCACGGCCGTGTTCCCCCTGGCCATCACGGGCGCGACAGCCGCTGTCCCCGATGTGTCGGCCCAACTGCCGGGCCCGGCCGCCCTGGGGCCGTGGATCGTCCTCGCCTACAACGGCCTCTTCGCCGCGGCCCTGCTGCTGGCCGGAGCGACTGTCGATCGCGGCACCCGCACCCGCTTCTTCGCCGTCGGCAACATCGTCGTAGCGGCCACCGGCCTCTTCTCCGCCCTCGCTCCCGACCTGCCGTCCCTGGTGGCGCTGCGCGCCGTCGGCGGCATCGGGGCGGCGATGTGCGCCGCCGGCGGATCGTCGATGGTCCTCGCCGTGTACCCGCCGGAGGAACGGCGTCGGGTGTACGGCTACGCGGGCGCCGTGCTGGGCAGCAGTCTGGCGTTGGGCCCGGTCGTCGCCCAGGCCCTCATGGCCGTCGGAGGCTGGCCCCTCGTCTTCGTCGTGCCGGGTGCCGTCGCCGCCGTAGCGGCCCTGACCACGCTCGGGCTTCCGGGCCTGCGCAACCCCGAGCCGTCCGGGAGCTTCGACCGCGCCGGCGCCGTCCTCTTCGGGGCGACCGTCGCCGCCGCGGTGACCGCACTCGGGCTGGGCTTCGGGGCCGGCGTCCCGTGGTGGGGGCCGACCGGGCTGATGCTCGTCGCGGCGGCCTGCGCCACCGGACTCGTCCGCGTGGAACGGCGCGCAGCCGATCCCGCGATCCCCGTGGACCTGCTGCGGATCCCCGCCTACCGCGCGTACGCCGTGGCGACGGGCGCCTTCATGGGGATGCTCGTGGTGGGACTGACCGCGCTCCCTCAACTCGGCTCCGTCCAGCACGTGGGGGCGGGCGAGGCGGCGGTCATGCTCAGCCTGCTGACCGTGCCTTCGACGGTCCTCCCGCTTCTTGCCGCGCGGCTCGCCCGGCGACTGGCCCGGCCGCTGGTGACCGCCGCCCTGTTCGCCTGCACCGGCACCGCGGCCGTCCTCCAGGTGACCGGCCGTCCCGCCGCTCTTCTCGTCGCGGCCGGGGTCATCGGCCTGTGCCTCGGGCTGACCGAGGGCGTCCCGGACGGGCAGGCACTCACCTACGTGCCCGCCCATCGCGGAGGCGCGGGCGCCGCCCTGTTCAGCACGGTGCGGATGAGCCTGGAGACACTCACCCTGGCGGCCGCCACCGGGGTGACGGCGGCTCTCGGCCCCGCATCCGGACTGGCCGTCGCCGGAGCCGTGTGCCTCACCGCCGCCCTGGTCGTCCGGCCGGGCCGTCCCCGCCCGCGCCGACGGCGCGTCGGTCAGCGCAGGGTCAGCGGGGTCTCGGACGCGACGCGGGTCAGCTTCTGCGGGTTCCGGACGTAGTAGAGGCCGGTGATGAGACCGTCCTCGAAGCGGAACGCCATGACGCCGTCGATCTCGCCGTCCAGGTGTACGAGGAGTGCCGGACTGCCGTTGACCACGGTGGGAGCGACGGTGATCGGGAGCTTGTTCTTGCCGAGACCACCGAGCATGAAGCGGGCCACCTTGTCCGCGCCGAGGATCGGCCGCACCGCGGCCTGCTTGATGCCGCCGCCGTCGCCCACCAGGACGACCTCGGGGGCGAGCACGTCGAGGAAACCCTGCAGGTCCCCGGTGTCGAGTGCGCGCCGGAACGACTCCAGGGCCGCCCGGGTCCTGCTCGCGGAGACCACCTCGCGGGGGCGGCGGGCATCGACGTGCCGGCGGGCGCGGTGCGCGATCTGGCGGACGGCGGCGGGGCTCTTGTCGACGGCGGTCGCGATCTCGTCGTAGCCGACGTCGAAGACCTCGCGCAGCACGAAGACGGCGCGCTCCGTCGGCGACAGCGTTTCGAGGACGAGCATCATCGCCATCGACACGCTCTCGGCCAGCTCGACGTCCTCGGCCACGTCCGGCGCGGTGAGCAGCGGTTCGGGCAGCCACTGGCCGACGTACGCCTCCTTGCGGCGCTGCAGGGTGCGCAGCCGGTTGAGCGACTGCCGGGTCGTGATCCGGACCAGGTAGGCGCGCTGGTCGCTCACCTGCCCCAGGTCGACCTTGACCCACCGCAGCCAGGTCTCCTGGAGGACGTCCTCGGCGTCGGCCGCCGATCCGAGCATCTCGTACGCGACGGTGAAGAGCAGGTTGCGGTGGGCGGCGAACACCTCGGTCGCCGGGTCGCTGACGTGGTCGCTCATCTCTCGATCCCCCTCGTGCGCGGCCGGCCCTGGCTGCCGGCGCCCTTGACATGCATCCACGGCAAGATCCTCATCCGCCGACGATCCGTTGCTCAAGGGCCGGCCGCGCAGGACAGTCCCTAGGCCGTCCGTTCGGCGACGGCCGGTGCCGCGTCGCGCTCGGCCTCCAGCAGCTGCCGGCGCTTGGCACCTCCTGAGAAGCGGTGAAGGCGGTAGGAACCGGGCTTGCCCGCCTCGTCGGCCAGTTGCTCGACGATGCCCGCGCAGATGAACTCCTTGAGCCTCGCGCCAGGGCGACCGCCGATGTGGAACCCCACCGCGACGTCGTACCTGTGGGCGAACTGGAAGATGCCGGCGCGTCGGCCCAGGCTGATGCACTGGCCGGCGAACACCTGGTTCAGGGGCGAGGGCTGCTCACCCGCGATCTTGGCCAACACCGTGTCGGCGGCCCGCGCGCCCAGAGGCATCGCGGCCTGGCAGCTCATCCGCAGCGGCAGATCCGACGGCGCCGCCGAGTCCCCGGCCGCGACGACGCGTACGTCGTCCACGCTCGTCAGGGTCTCGTCCGTGAGCAGACGGCCCAGGGCGTCGGTGCTCAGCCCGCTGCGCGCGGCAAGGTCCGGCACGCCGAATCCGGCGGTCCAGATGGTCACCGCGCTCGGCAGCTCGCGGCCGCCGCTGAGCCGCACGGCATCGCGGGTCACCGCCGTCACCTTCGTGCCGGGACCGTCGAGCACGGTCACACCGAGCTTGGCCAGCCGGTTCGCGACCGAGCGCCGGCCCCGCGGGTGCAGGTACGGGCCGAGCACCCCGCCGCAGACCAGGGTCACGGTACGGCCCTGCTCCGCCAGCTCTGCGGCGGTCTCGATGCCGCTCGGACCGGCTCCGACGACGGTGACCGCGGCCGCCCCGGGCGCGGCGTCGAGGGCCGGCCGCAGCCGCTGCGCCTCCTCCAGGGAGGAGATCGGGTAGGCGAACTCGGCAGCTCCGGGCACGCTCGGGTCGGCGCTGCCACTGCCCACGGCGTAGATCAGGTAGTCGTAGCCGACCGTGCCGCCGCCCGCCAACGTCACGCCGCGCTCGACCGCGTCGATCCGTGTCACGCTGTCGACCACCAGCCGTACGCCCCCGGCCAGGACCTTGCTGTAGTCGACGACCGCGTCGTGGGACCCGCCGACCAGTTGGTGCAGGCGGATCCGCTCGACGAAGGACGGGCGCGGGTTGATCAGGGTCACGGTCACGTCGTCGCGCCGGGTCAGGCGGTTGGCCGCCATGACGCCGGAGTATCCGCCGCCGATCACGAGCACCTGGGTGTTCTCGGTCATGATCTCTTCCTTCGCTTCGGGGTTCGGTACGCGGAGCCGTCGGTCAGGCGGTGAAGGACGCGGGGCCGAAGCGACCCCATGCGATGAAGGCCGCGAGCGCGAGATAGACCAGGTTCAACACCACGAACTGGAGACCGTCGTGGCGGATGTGGGTGATCATCGCGCCGACCATCAGCAGGACCCAGCAGACGGCGGTCACCGGCACCAGAACCGGCGCGACGCCGACCACGGCGGGCAGGATCAGGCCGACCGCGGCCAGCAGTTCGAGGACCCCGAGAGACCTGACGAAGCCGGCACCGGAACCTTCGGTCCACTCCCCGCCGGGGGCCGCGGCCAGCTTCTCCAGGGGCATGAACGCCTTGCTGACACCACCGGCCAGAGCAACGGCGGCGAGCAACCCGGTGGCGATCCACAGCGCGAGGTCCATGAGGCCCTCCTCCTTCGTTTCGGGAGTTCGGCCTCAAGACACCGCGCGGTGGACGGCTGTGACAGGGTGTGAGTCAGATCACTTCATGCGGGGGGGATGTGTCGGTTCACGAGAAGTCGTACGCAGCCCAGTCGGTGAGCGTGCTATAGCCGAGGCGTTGGTAGAGGGCGTTGCTGGTGGGGTTGGACAGGTCCGCGAACAGGACGACCTCCCGCGCGCCCGCGGCCAGCGCGGCGCGGCTCACCTCCGCCGTCACGGCGGCCGCGTAGCCGTGACCGCGCAGGTGGGCCGGGGTGTAGACGACGTCCACCTGGACCTGGCCGCCGATCAGCGGGTTCATGCCCGCGAGGGAGACGGGGGTGCCGTCCGGGGTCTCCCAGAGCGTGTAGCGCTTGTCGGCGTAGCGTGTGCCGGCCCATGAGTCGGCGTCGATGGAGACGGCTTCCCCGACGGCCTTGGCGAACTCACCGCACCAGAACATGACTTGCTCAAGGTCCCGCTCGCCCAGGACGCGGCCACGGCCCGCCGGGTGCGGCTCCGGTGGGGTGAGCGTGCCGAGTCGGTACAGACGGAGCTGTGTGTCGCGGAGTTTCGGCGTCGCGCCGGTGTGCCGCTGCCAGGCCTCGGCGAAAGCGGTGGCGGTGCCGTGGTCCGCGCTGACGGAGGTGAGGGAGTGCCCGAGGGCGGCCAGGCGGGCGGCGAGGGAGTCGGCCTGCTCGGGCGAGAGCGGAGAGAGGCCCAGAGCGCGGGGCGGGAGGCGGTAGAAGGTGGCGTGGACCTCGCCCGCTCGCTCCAGCACGCCGAAGACGGGGGCTGCGGTGCCGAACGCGGCCGCCCCGCGCGTGCGCACTCTCTCGGCCCACGTCAGCTGCATGATGTGCGTGCCGGGCCGCGAGCGCAGGAAGTCCCCGGCTCGGGCGAGAAAGTCGTCGACGTCTTCGGTGAGGTGCCAGTCATCCGGGCGCATGCTTCATGATTCCCCATGCCGCGGGCGTGCCCCGTGGTTTTCCGCCAGGGCGACATCCGAGCTCGGCGACCGGCCCGCGGTCGCCCCCCATCGCCGCGGCGTCATGGGGAGGTCGTGCGGCGGGCGTAGGCGCGGGCGGCGCGGGCGCGGTCGCCGCAGCGGGTGGAGCACCAGTGGCGGCGGCCGTGGCGGAGCAGGTAGCGGTTGCAGGGGGCGGAGCCGCAGGCGGTGAGGCGGTCCGCGTCGGGGCCCGTGAGCAGGTCGGCGGCATCGGCGGCGAGGGTGGCCAGGGCGTGGTCCACGAGCGCGGTGGTGGGGTGGGGGGCGGTGCGGTAGGGGCCGGTCCTGTCGTCCCACTGCAGCAGCGGGGCGGTGGGGACGCGGGTCATCGCGTCGTTGACGGCCCTGACCGCGGCGGGGAGGGCGGGCAGACCTTCGGCGCGGGAGGCGAACAGCGACCTGATCTGTTCGCGCAGCGAGCGCAGCTGTGTCGCGCACATCTCCCGCATGCCGGCGTCGACCGGAGCGAGACCGCGTTCCGTCAGCCATTGGTTCGCCTGCGCGGGAGTGCCCAGAAGATCGACTGTGAGTCCGCCGGGCAGCGCCATCGCACTGTTGGCCAGGGCGAGAGAGAGGTGCTCGTCCTCGCCCTGCGCGGGTGGCAGGCCAGGCTTTTCGGTCACGGGCTCCTTCATACTCCTCATGGTATGGCTTGCGCGCATCCGTGAGAAGCGGCTACGGTCGTCTCACGGTTCGATGGTTTTCATCCGTGAGGTGCTCTGTGTCTTCTCTCCCCGCAACGACCAACCCGTTCCCGGTCCGCGTCTTCGGCGGCCCGACCGCCCTCTTCGAGTACGGCGGCCTGCGCTTCCTGACCGACCCGACCTTCGACGCCCCCGGCGACTACGCCCGTCCCGACGGCCGGTTCCTGACCAAGACGGCCCCCTCCACCGGCACCCCCGCCGACCTCGGCCCCGTCGACGTGGTCCTGCTCTCGCACGACGAGCACCCCGACAACCTCGACATCTCCGGCCGGGCTCTGCTCGTCGGCGTTCCCCGCACCCTGACCACGCCCGGCGGCGGCGAACGCCTGGGCGAAACCCTCGGCGAGCAGGTCAAGGGCCTGGCCGACTGGGAGTCCGTCGAGCTGGACCGCCCCGACGGCGGCACGATCACCGTGACCGGCGTCCCCGCCGTCCACGGCCCCGGCCCGCGTGCGGAGGTCGAGCCGATCACCGGCCAGGTCGTCGGCTTCGTCCTGACCGGCGAGGGTCTGCCGACCGTCTACGTCAGCGGCGACAACGCCTCCCTCGACGCGGTCAAGGAGATCGCCGAGCGCTTCGCCCCCGTCGACACCGCCCTCCTCTTCGCCGGCGCCCCCCGCTTCCGCGCACTTTTCGACAACGAGCTGATCGTCCTGAGCAGCGCCCAGGCCGCCGAGGCCGCCCAGATCCTCGGCGCCCGCCGCGTGGTCCCCGTCCACTACGACAGCTGGGCCCACTTCACCGAAGGCCGCGACGAGCTGGCAGCCGCCTTCACCGCCGCCGGTCTGGCCGACCGCCTGGACTGGGGCCGCTGAGGGGGGCACCAGGACTGCTGGAAAGCGAGTAGGCGCCCAAGCTCGGCCACCTCTACGTTCGTCCGCATGGCTGACGAGTGTTTCGGGCACCCACGCCTCGCCGCGATCTACGACCCACTCGACCCCGACCGCGGCGATCTCGACGCGTACGTCCGCATGACGGAAGAGTTCGAGGCGCGTCAGGTGCTGGACATCGGCTGCGGGACCGGCGTGTTCGCCCTCCTGCTGGCCGGTCGCGGGATCGACGTGGTCGGCGTCGATCCCGCCCGGGCGTCCGTCGACGTGGCCCGCGGCAAGCCGGGCGGCGAGCGCGTGCGCTGGATCTGCGGCGATGCGACGACACTTCCGCCGCTGCGGGTCGACCTGGCGACCATGACGGCGAACGTCGCCCAGGCCATCGCCGATCCACCGGCGTGGCGGAAGACCCTGCGAGGCGCCTACGAGGCGCTGCGGCCCGGCGGGTATCTGGTGTTCGAGACCAGGGATCCGGCCAGGCGCGCCTGGGAGGAGTGGAACCGTGAGGCTTCGTACCGGGTCACGGAGATCCCGGGCGTCGGCGCCGTCGAGAGCTGGGTCCATTTGATCGAGGTGAGCGAGCCGCTGGTGACGTTCCGCTGGACCTATGTGTTCGCCGCGGACGGGCAGGTGCTCACATCGGACTCCACCTTGCGTTTCCGCGAGCGGCAGGAGATCGAGACCGAGCTGGCCGCGCAGGGGTATGTGGTCGAGAGCGTGCGCGACGCTCCTGACCGGCCGGGCAGGGAGTTCGTCTTCGTCGCGCGGCGGCCGTAGGACGACCTGCGGGAGACCGAACGGGCACCCTTGCGGCGTCCGGGTGAAGTCCGGGCGTGGCGTGGCGCACTATTGCAAGCAGGTGCTTGCAATAGTTAGCGCGGGTGGTGCAAGGTGGGGGCATGGCATCGCTCAACGTCGGCAATCTCGGTGAGTACCTGCGCGAGCAGCGGCGCAACGCCCAGCTCTCGCTGCGGCAGCTCGCCGACGCCGCCGGGGTGTCCAATCCGTACCTGAGCCAGATCGAGCGCGGGCTGCGCAAGCCCAGCGCGGAGGTGCTCCAGCAGGTCGCCAAGGCCCTGCGCATCTCCGCCGAGACGCTGTACGTCCGCGCCGGCATCCTCGACGCCGAACGGGACCGGGACGACGTGGAGACCCGCGCCGTCATCCTCGCCGATCCCTCGCTCAACGAGCGGCAGAAGCAGGTGCTGCTCCAGATCTACGAGTCCTTCCGCAAGGAGAACGGATTCGGGGTCGGCGACCCGGCCGAGGACCTCGGTGAGGGGGCTGGGGAGGAACCGCCCGGCGACACCGATGACCCGAGCGACACCGACGTACGCGGCACCCGCACGGCCGGCGGCAGTGATGCCGGTCCGCGGCGGACGGCCGGATAGGCAGGCCCTCGACAAGTCAGCCTCCGGCCGCCGACACCGCGGACCACACCAACCCTCAGCCGAACGCGAATCCGGGAGGACCATCACCATGGCCATCACCGACGACCTGCGCAAGACCCTCAGCGACCCGACCCCGCTCTACTTCGCCGCCGGCACCGCCGACCTCGCCCTCCAGCAGGCCAAGAAGGTGCCCGGCCTGGTCGAGCAGCTGCGCGCCGAGGCCCCGGCCCGGATCGAGGCTGTGCGCAACACCGACCCGAAGGCCGTGCAGGAGAAGGCCGCCGCCCGGGCCAAGGAGGCGCAGGCCACCCTGCAGACCAAGGTCAACGAGTTCATCAGCACCCTCGACGTCGACCTGAAGAAGTTCGGCGACAACGCCCAGGACCTCGCCCTGCGCGGTGTCGGCGTCGCCGCCGAGTACGCCGTCAAGGCCCGCGAGACCTACGAGCGGGTCGCCGAGCACGGCGAGCAGGCCGTGAAGACCTGGCGCGGCGAGGCCGCCGAGGAGATCGAGGAACTGGCCATCACCGTCGAGGGCAGGTCCGAGCAGGCCGAGGCCGAGGAGGAGCCGAAGCCGGCCGAGGCCAAGACCGAGCCCGCCACGGCGAAGAAGCCCGCGGCCAGGAAGACCCCGGCCCCGCGGAAGGCCGCCCCCGCGAAGAAGACGACCCCGCCGGCGAAGTGATCCCCACCGACGAGGCGTGGACGGGCCGGGCACCTTTGGGGTGTCCGGCCCGTTCTATGGGTACGGTGGCGAGGTACGGATCGGGAGACGGCGGGCGGTGGACGGCATGCTGATGTTGGGCTTCGCGGGGTTCATGGGGATCTTGAAGATCATCCTGATGGCCCTCGCCGCATTCGGGCTCTTCGACGCCGCGTTCCGGCGCGAGGACGCCTTCCGCGCGGCCGACAAGCAGAACAAGATCTTCTGGCTGATCATCCTCGGCATCGCGCTCGTGGTCAGCTACCTGTTCTCGATCCTGGGCATCCTGCCGATCGCCGGCCTGGTCGCCAGCATCGTCTACATCGTCGACGTCCGCCCCGCGCTCAAGCGGGTCTCCGGCGGCAGCGGCTGGAACCGCCGCCGCGGCGGAAGCAGCAGCGACGGCCCGTACGGCCCGTACAACGGCGGCCGCTGAAGCGCCCCAAAGGGAGTCACTCCTACGGCGCGAGGCCCCTTACGGCGCCCGATCCAGCAGCACCACGGCCACGTCGTCCGTCAGCTCGCCCCCATTGAGGTCCCGCACCTCACTCACCGCGGCCCGCAGCAGCTCCTCGCCCCGCAGCCCCTCGGAGAGCTGCCGGCGGACCAGGTCCACCATGCCGTCCTGGCCGAGCCGCTCCCCACCCGTGCCCACCCGGCCCTCGATCAGACCGTCGGTGTAGAGCATCAGGCTCCACTCGGCACCCAGCTCCACCTGCATCCGCGGCCAGCGGGCGCCGGGCAGCAGGCCGAGGGCGGGGCCGTTCTTGTCGTACGGCAGCAGCTTCGCGGTGCGGCCGGGGCGGGCGAGCAGCGGGGCCGGGTGGCCGGCCAGGCACAGGCCCGCCGAGCGGCCGTCCGGGGCGATGTCCACCGTGCACAGCGTCGCGAAGATCTCCTCGTCCGCGCGCTCGTGCTCCAGCACCTGCTGGAGCGTGCCCAGCAGCTCGTCCCCGCACAGTCCGGCCAGCGTCAGCGCGCGCCAGGCGATGCGCAGCTCCACGCCGAGCGCGGCCTCGTCCGGGCCGTGGCCGCAGACGTCGCCGATCATGGCGTGCACGGTGCCGTCGGGGGTGCGGACGGCGTCGTAGAAGTCGCCGCCGAGCAGGGCCCGGGAGCGGCCGGGGCGGTAGCGGGCGGCGAACCGCAGCGAGGAGCCCTCCAGCAGGGGCGTGGGCAGCAGGCCCCGCTCCAGCCGGCGGTTCTCCTGGGCGCGCAGCCGGCCCTCCGCCAGGCGCCGCTCGGCGGTGTCGGAACGCTTCCGCTCCACCGCGTAGCGAATGGCGCGGCTGAGCAGGCGGCCGTCCAGTTCGTCCCGGAACAGGTAGTCCTGGGCGCCGACGCGCACGGCCTCGGCGCCGCGCTCGGCGTCGCCGGAGGCGGTCAGCGCGAGCACGGCGTGCCGGGGCGCCAGCTCCAGCACATGCTTGAGCACGGCCAGCTCGTCGTCGCCCTCGGCGTTGCCGGGCGCGGGGAGCGCGAGGTCCAGCAGGATGCAGTGGACGTCGTCGGTGAGCAGCCGCCCGGCCTCGGTGAGGTTGCGGGCGGTGCGGACGCGGACCGGCTTGCCGGAGGCGTCCAGCAGGTCGGGCACGATCGGCGAGCCTGCCGGATCGTCCTCGATCAGCAGCAGGGTGAGAGTGGCGCCGGTGGCGCCGCCGGCCGTGGCGCTGCGGTGAGCCTCTTCCTTGAGGGGGCCGCCATGGGAGACGGCCTGCGCCTGACCACTCTCCACGGCCGGGATCGCTCTCTGCCGCGGTACGGGTACGGGCATCGTCTTGGTTCCTTCCCTCCCCCCGAGGGCAGGCGGGGCGAGGGACCTCGACCCACCGTCGGGTGACCATAGCGGTACTGCCCACCCCGATGGAATGGTGTGAGCCGCGTCGCTCGGGCGCAGTCCCCTGTCATATGCCGCGATCCGTACCGCAGTTGGACAGGACGCCTGGCGGGCGGGGATGACGAAGCTCACGCACGGCCGGGGTTTGGGCGGGGGTTGGGCGTGCGGTGGGTCACACGGGAGGGGTCGAGACGGCACGTGGGGGCGGTCACATGACCTGGCTCACCCGTGCGGCCGTACGACGTTCACCCGTGCGGCCGTACGGCGCTGGCGCGTCCGGCCGTACGACGCTCACGCGTCCGGCCGTACGACCCCCAGGATCGGCATCGAACCCGCGCCCGCGACCGTCACCGTGCGTCCGGGGCGCGGGGCGTGGATGATCGCGCCGTCGCCGACGTACATCGCGACATGGCTGGCGTCGTCGAAGTAGATGATGAGGTCGCCGGGGCGCATGTCCTTGATGTCGACGTGCTTGAGCTGCTTCCACTGCTCCTGCGAGGTGCGCGGGATGGGGTGGCCGGCGTTCGCCCAGGCCTGGGAGGTCAGGCCCGAGCAGTCGTAGGACTTGGGGCCCTCGGCGCCCCACACGTACGGCTTGCCCAGCTGGGCGCTGGCGAACTCGACGGCCTTCTTGCCCTGTGCGGAGGCCTTGCCGTTGATCTCGTCGAGGATGCCGGTGTCCAGCCACTTGGTCTGGGCCTGGTAGGCGGCCTGTTGCTCCAGTTCGGCGAGGCGCTCCCGCTCCTTCTTCTCCAGCCGGGACTCGAGCTGTTCCGCCTCGGAGATCTGCTGCTTGATCTTCTTCTTGGCGGCCGCCTTGGCCTTGCGGTTGGCCTCCAGCTTCTGCCACTGGGCGGAGGCGTCGTCGGCGTAGCCCTGCAAGTCCTTCTGGGTGCGGGTCATTTCGGTGATCAGCTTGGTGGTCGCCCGCTGGCCGTTCAGCACCGTGCCGGCCCCGTCGATGAACTGCTGCGGGTCGTCGCTGAGCAGGAACTGGGCGGTGGGCGGCAGTCCGCCGGTGCGGTACTGGGCCCGGGCCGCCGCGCCGGCCTGGTTCTTGAGCCGCTCCAGCTTCTGCTGTCCCTCGACGATCTTCTTCGCCAGCTCGACGATGAGGGCGGACTGTTCCTTCGTCTTCTCCTCGGCCGCGTTGTAGACGTCGGTGGCGACGGCGGCGTCGTGGTAGAGCTTGTCGAGCTTCTCGCGGACCTTCTCAAGGTCCTTGCTGGGCGGGGGAGTCGGGGACGCGCTCGGGGACGAGGTCGGGCTCGGTGTGCGGGAGGGGGCGGCGAACGCCGTGCCGGGCGCCGCCAGCACGGTCACGGCGCAGACCACCGTCACGGCGGCCGTGAGCAGACCGCGCTTGCCCGTACCCATAGGTCCCCCAAGCTGATTTACCGTCAGTAACTTACGATCGCCTGAGGGATCGTGCCACGGTGACGCGCAAAACGACAGAGGTCACGGGAAGTCGGATTTTCGCCCCCCACCCGCCCGGCGCGCCCCCTCTGCCCCCGGTCCTCCGGGCGCACTTCCCCCTGCCCGCACCGAATACGACGATCCCCGCGCCGATGTGACGAACGACGCACGGAGATCGTTCCCTGGGGTGCTCAGTACCCCCGCGGCGCCAACGCCCCCCAGGCCACCGTCACTTCCCCCTGGCGCCAGCGCGTCGGTGAGTCCGTTATCGGCCAGTCGGCGCGAAGGTCCCGGACCGTGCGGATCCAGCGCTGGCGGGCGCCGTAGGAGGCGTAGGGGGCGGCGGCCGCCCAGGCGCGGTCGAAGTCGCGGAGGAAGGTGTGGACGGGCTCGCCGGGCACATTGCGGTGGATCAGGGCCTTCGGCAGGCGCTCGGCGAGGTCCGAGGGGTGCTCCAGGGAGCCCAGCCGGGTCGCGAAGGTCACCGTCCGCGGGCCCTCCGGGCCGAGCGCCACCCACACGTGCCGGCGCCCGATCTCGTCGCAGGTCCCCTCGACCAGCAGTCCGCCGCGCGAGCCACCGCCCGCCGGCGCGAGCCGCGCGCACAGCCGCTCCCACACGGCGGCGACCGCGTCCTCGTCGTACTGGCGCAGCACATTGGCGGCCCGGACCAGCGCCGGGCGCCCGGCGACCGGGATCTCGAAGCCCCCGTGCCGGAAGGTCAGCCCTTCGCGCTCGTACGGCCTCGCCGCCGCGACCCGGGCCGGCTCGATCTCGACGCCGACCACACGCGCGCGGGGCGCGGCGGTCCGCAGCCGGCCGAGCAGCTCGACGGCGGTCCAGGGCGCCGCCCCGTACCCGAGGTCGACCGCCACCGGATCCCCGGCACGCCGCAGCTCGGCGCCGTGCGTGGCCGCGATCCAGCGGTCCATGCGCCGCAGCCGGTTGGGGTTGGTGGTCCCGCGTGTCACCGTTCCCACGGGGCGGGAAGTCGCGCGGGCTGTCATACCTATGAGGGTAGGCGGCTTCTAGGGGGCCAGGTGCGGATGGCGGAGCTGGACGGCGTCGTCATCGGGTGTCTTCCTCGGGCGCGCGGTACCTGTCGAACGGTTGAGCGGATCACGGTAATGATTAGGTAAAGCCTGCCGCAAGGGAATTCGAGCCGCCCCCGCCGCTGTTGCACCCCCTTGGAGGGCGAGGTCGGTCCTCCGGCAGGCATGCCCGCAGCAAGGAGGAACGCCACGTGAGCCAGTACGTCAGCAGGCTCGGGCGTCGCTCCCCGGCGGCCCCCTCGCGGCTCAGGCTCCACCGCAGGCCCCGCCGCGTCGCCATGCTCTCCGTGCACACCTCACCGCTCCACCAGCCCGGCACCGGCGACGCCGGCGGCATGAACGTGTACATCGTGGAGCTGGCCCAGCGCCTGGCCGCCATCGGCATCGAGGTGGAGATCTTCACCCGGGCCACGGCCGGCGGCCTCGCCCCCACGGTCCAGCTCGCGCCCGGCGTCCTCGTCCGGCACGTCGACGCCGGCCCCTACGAGGGCCTGGCCAAGGAGGACCTGCCCGCCCAGCTGTGCGCCTTCACGCACGGCGTGATGCAGGCCTGGGCCGGGCACCGCCCCGGCTACTACGACCTCGTCCACTCCCACTACTGGCTCTCCGGCCACGTCGGCTGGCTCGCCGCCCAGCGCTGGGGCGTCCCGCTGGTGCACGCCATGCACACCATGGCCAAGGTCAAGAACGCCAACCTGGCCGACGGCGACACCCCCGAGCCCGCCGCCCGGGTCATCGGCGAGACCCAGATCGTCGCCGCCGCCGACCGCCTCATCGCCAACACCGCCGAGGAGGCCGACGAGCTGGTACGGCACTACGCCGCCGACCCGGCCAAGGTCGCCGTCGTGCACCCCGGGGTGAACCTCGACCGCTTCCGCCCCGCCGACGGCCGGGCCGCAGCCCGCGCCCGCCTCGGCCTGCCCCAGGACGCGCTGATCCCGCTCTTCGCGGGCCGCATACAGCCCCTGAAGGCTCCCGACGTGCTGCTCAGGGCGGTCGCCGTCCTGCTGGAGGAGCGCCCCGAGCTGCGCTCCCGGCTCGTCGTACCCGTCGTCGGCGGCCCCAGCGGCAGTGGTCTGGCCAAGCCCGAGGGCCTGCAGAAGCTCGCCGCCCGGCTCGGCATCGCCGACGTCGTACGGTTCCGCCCGCCGGTCGGCCAGGAGCAGCTGGCGGACTGGTTCCGGGCCGCCTCCGTCCTCGTCATGCCCTCCTACAGTGAGTCCTTCGGCCTGGTCGCCATAGAGGCGCAGGCGACCGGCACCCCGGTGCTCGCGGCCTCGGTCGGCGGCCTCCCGGTGGCCGTGCGCGACGGCGCCACCGGCTTCCTGGTCAAGGGCCACCATCCGGCCGAGTACGCGCGCGTGCTGCGCCGTTTCGCCGACGAGCCGTCCCTCGCGGACAGCATGGGCGCGGCCGCCGCCCGGCATGCGCGGTCCTTCGGCTGGGACACCGCGGCGGCCGCCACCGCCGACGTGTACATGGCCGCGACCCAGGCCCACCGCCGTCGCGTACGCTCCCAGCATGGGTGATGTGGACAAGGCGGCGCAGGTCATCGAGGGGGTCCTGAAGGACGCCGAACTGGAGTGGGAGAGCCCGGAGCCCGGCACCTACGTCGTCAAGCTCCCCGGCACCCGCAAGCTCTCCACCACGGTCTCCCTCCGGGTGGGCCGCCACACCCTCTCCCTCAACGCCTTCGTCGTCCGTCACCCCGACGAGAACGAGGCCGGCGTCCACCGCTGGCTGCTGGAGCGCAACCTCAAGCTGTACGGCGTGAGTTACGCCGTCGACCGGCTCGGCGACGTCTACGTCACCGCCCGCCTGCCCCTGACCGCGGTCACCGCCGAGGAGATCGACCGCCTCCTCGGCCAGGTCCTGGAGGCGGCGGACGGCGCCTTCAACACCCTGCTGGAGCTGGGCTTCGCCTCCGCGATCCGCCGGGAGTACGCGTGGCGGGTGTCCCGCGGCGAGTCGACGCGGAACCTGGACGCGTTCAAGCATCTGATCGAGCGCCCGACCGACTGACGGTCGGACCCCTTCCCTCCACGGCAGGGGCAGTGGCACGCTCACCGCCAACGCATTCCTGAACGTCGTTCATATCCATGAATATGGAAGGGCGGGCGGACATGAGCAACGGCCACCTCAGCAGACGGACACTCCTCACCGGCGCCACCGCCGTGGCCCTGGGTGCGGCAACCGGCACGGCGATTGCGGCACCGACGGAAGTCCCCTCCCTCTGGCGGGAGTTCACCCGCACCCCCTTCACCCACCCGCAGATCCCGTACGTCGGCCGGGCGGGCCACCGCGCCGGATCGCGCCGCTTCCCCCGCCCCCGCACTCTCGCCGACGTCACCGACTACGGCGCCGTCCCCGACGGCACCACGGACTGCGCCCCCGCGATCAACCGTGCCCTCGCCGCAGCCGGAAGGGCCGGCGGGGGCACGGTCACCATCCCGCCCGGCACCTTCCGCATCGACGACGTGATCCGCATAGCCGACCCGAACGTCGTCCTACGCGGCGCCGGCAGCGGCCGTACGACCCTGTACGCCACGAAGAACCTCACCGAACTGATCGGCGCCTACGGCTCCCGATACGGCGGCGACAAGTCGTCCTGGTCCTGGGCAGGAGGCCTCATCTGGCTGGCGCCGAGGGCCCGTTGGGACTCCCTGGTGGCGGCGATCAGGTCGAAGGCCTGGCCCTTTGAGGGCTGGACCGGCAACAGACGGAACGAGTGGACGACCCTCACGACCATCGAGCCGGCCCGCCAGGGCTCATGGACGGTGACCGTGGCCGACGCGGACCGCCTGGCGCCGGGGCAACTGGTCCTCCTGCGCCTGGCCGACGACCCGGCCCACACCCTCCTGCAGCACATGGCGGGCGGCGGCCCGGGCCCCGCCGCCTACTCCTGGGCCGACAAGACCAAGCTGACCTCCTACGTCCCCTACGAGTGGCCCGTCCGCATCACCCGCGTCCACGGCCGCCGCATCACCCTCGAACGCCCGCTCCCGCTCGACCTGCGCCCGGAGTGGGACCCCCGACTGACCACGCACGTCCAGGAGTTGACGGGCTCGGCCGTCGCGGGCCTGACCCTGGAGGCGAGGGAGACCCCGCAGTCCCCGCACCTCCTCGACAAGGGCTACAACGGGGTCGTCCTCCAGTGCGCCTACGACTGCTTCGTGGACGACGTCACGGTCCGGCACGTGGACAACGGCTTCGGCCTGGTCGCGGCCTCGGCCTGCACCCTGCGCCGTACCCGGGTCGCGGGCCGCGGCTCCCACCACCCGTACTTCTGCCGCGAGGGCTCCCACGACAACCTGATCGAGGACTTCACCATCGAACAGCGGACCGTGCCCGCGCCCGCCGGCACCCAGCTCCACGGCATCAACGTCGAGGGCCTGTCCTCCCACAACGTCTGGTCGCGCGGCGAGATGCAGATGGGCACCTTCGACTCGCACCGCGGTCTGCCCTTCGCCGACGTGCGCACCGACATCACGGTGAACAACGACGGCCGCCACGGCGGGGACGCCAGCGCCGGCCCGCTCTTCGGCGCCCGCTTCACCCACTGGAACATCCGGGTCACCAACGGCCGCGCGGGCCTGATGAAGATCGACGGCCTGGCGCCGTACTCGGCGACGGTGGGCATCGACGAGGTACGGGAGTTCGACCAGACCGACGTCCCCGACTTCACCGGCGACCTGCACTCCCGCCTGGAGCTGTACGGCACCACGGACGCGGTGCGCCCGCGCAACCTGTACGACGCTCAGCGCGAACTGAGCCGGTAGCGCCCCGGGGTGACCCCCACCAACTTCTTGAAGTGCCGCGTGAGATGGGCCTGATCGCAGAACCCGGTCGCCACCGCCACCTCGCCCGGGGCCAGCCCGTCCAGCAGCAGCCGGCGGGCGCGGCCGACGCGGCGGGACATCAGGTACTGGTGCGGGGGGATGCCGTAAGCGGTGCTGAACGCCCGTACGAGGTGGGCGGGGTGGGCGTGCAGGAGCCGGGCGGCGTCGGCGAGCACCAGCCCCTCGGTGACGTGCTCGTCCAGGAGTTCGCGCAGCGAGCGGGCGAGGGCCGGATCGGGCCGCTGTCGGGCGGCCCGGCGTCGCAGGTGCTCCCGCAGCCGCTCCCCGACCAGGGCCAGCCTGCTCTCCGCCTCCAACTCGTCCCCGGGCCGCCCGAGCGCGCCGTGCACCTGCCCGACCCGACGCCGCAGCACGGGATCCCTGAGGTCGGGCCCGTCGACGGCCGGCCCGATCAGCTCGTCCCCGAGCAGGCTGCTGTCGAGGTAGAGCACCCGCTTCCGGAAGCCGTGCGGGGTGGCCGGGGAGCCGTTGTGCGGAACATGCGGCGGCAGCAGCGAGACGGTGTCGTGCGGAGTGCCGTGCTCATGCCGGTCGAGGTCGTACCGTACGGCTCCGTCGTCGACGATCAGCAGCGTCCAGGCGTCATGGACGTGCATCGGGTAGGCGTACTCGGTGAAGTGGGCGTGGAAGACCTCGGTGACGCCCGGGACACGAGGGCGCCACGCGGTGACTTCCTGCCGGGCGGCCATGCAAAAAACGTACAAGACGGGGCCATGGACCGACCGGCAGTCTCACTCCATGAGCACTGAACCGCGCTTCGACACCAAGATCGCCGTACTGCTCCGCGAGGACCTGGAGCCCTGGCAGCGCCTGAACGTCACCGCGTTCCTGGTCAGCGGCCTGGGCAGCCAGGTCCCCGAGGTGATCGGGGACCCGTACGAGGACGCGGACGGCGTGTCGTACCTGCCGATGTTCCGCCAGCCGGTGCTGGTCTTCGAGGGCGGCAAGGAGACCCTGAAGGCGGCGCACGCCCGGGCCCTCGCGCGGGCCCTGCCCCGCGCGGTGTTCACGGCCGACCTCTTCACGACGGGCAACGACCGCGACAACCGTGCCGCGGTACGGGCCGTACCGACCGCGGAACTGGACCTGGTGGGCCTTGCGGTGTACGGCCCGCGGAACGGGGTCGACAAGCTGTTGAAGGGGGCGCGGATGCATCCGTGAGGCCGCCGGCCGCGCGCCCCTTCACGGCTCGGATGCCGCCTTCACGGCTTGGCCGCAGGCCGATCGGCGTGGGTGGCGTGCCGGGGCCGGCTCCTGGACGAGATCTGGCCGACGAGTTCCCAGAAGCACACCAGCGCGGTGACCGGCGGAATTCCGAAAATCACTAAGGAGAGCAGCGCGTGTGACGAGTGGCTGACACACAGCGCCACGGCCATCGCGGAGGCAGCCACCACGACGCACCAGGAACGCCGCGCACTCCGCCGTTGAGCGGTCGCCCGCAGAACCGAGAGAGCGGCCACGAACCACGGCCCGTACACCGTCAGCGGCCAGCATTGCGCCAGTCTCCCGGGCAGCACCGACGCGGCGATCCCGCGCAGCTGGCCGTAGGAATAGCAGACGGACCAGCCCAGCATGCACACCGCGCACAGCGAGACCGTGGCGATCAGCAACGAGATGTGCGTGACGCGCCGACCTCCGTCGAGGAAATGCGATTCCTGACGGATCCGTCGACGGCTGCTCCGGCGGGGGGCCGGGATGTTCAGCGGTGTGGGAGCGGGAGGCGCGCCGGCCGTCGTGGACAGCATCTGGGCCAGCTCCTCGACCGGATCCCAGTCGTTCGGCGGGATGTCCGGCTCCGGGACGGCCCAGGCATGGTCGTAGAGACCGGCTTCGTCGTGAATCCTGTCCATCGATAGACCTCCGCACCCCGCCTCAGGACGCTCCGCACAGATCCGCCATCGCGCGCCTATATTCGTTTTCCATTCTGTTGATATTCTTCAGGAAATCATCGAGCAGCTCCGAGCACGACTTGGGACCCACATCGCCGTCCCAGCGAAGAGTGGTCGTCTGATGATCTTCCCTTGCGCACCAGTGGAATCGCGTCACGGTCACCTAACGACGGTCACCGGAGGCGGGGTTGTGAGGCGTTCGGGGGATGCGGGTCGCTCGAAAGGGGAATTTTTGAGCGCCTGTCAAGATATGTTTGAAGGAATTCCGAATACCCAGGCAATTACATTCCGCGAATACTGGAATTAGATGCTCGCGCCCGCGCCCCCTCCCGCAGAGCTGCCGAAGGGGGCGCGTGTGCATGCGTCGATGCGCTGGTCGCTCAGCCGAACATGCCGGGCTCGTAGTCGCCGGCGGGCTGCTGGACGACGACGTTGAGGCGGTTGTAGGCGTTGATCAGGGCGATCAGGGACACCAGGGCGGCGAGCTGGTCCTCGTCGTAGTGCTTGGCGGCGTCGGCCCAGGCCTCGTCGGTGACGCCACCGGCCGCGTCGGCGATCCGGGTGCCCTGCTCGGTCAGCTCCAGGGCGGCGCGCTCGGCGTCGGTGAAGACCTTGGCCTCCCTCCAGGCCGCGACCAGGTGGAGGCGCTGGGCGGTCTCGCCGGCGTGGGCGGCGTCCTTGGTGTGCATGTCGGTGCAGAAGCCGCAGCCGTTGATCTGGCTGGCGCGGATCTTCACCAGCTCCTGGGTCGCGGCCGGCAGGGTCGAGTCCGAGACCGCCTTGCCCGCGGAGTTGATGTACCGCATGAACTTGCCGGCGACCGGGTTGGCGAAGAGGTTCAGGCGAGCTTCCATCGTGGGCTCCTGTGTGGTTGCTGTTGGCTACACCTCCTTGACGGAGCGGCTCGGCAAGACGTGACAGGACTGAATGTGACCTGCGTCACTGAGCTGGTGGGGGTCAGGCGGCCTGTTCGGACGCCTGTGCCCGCTGCCGCCGCCGCGAGGACACGGCCGCGTCCTCCTCCGGGGGAAGCCGCCGCATGAGCACGCCGTACCCGACTCCCGCCGCCGTCCCGACGGCCGCGCACATGGCCCACAGCCACTCCGCCCCGAACCGGTCGATGACGGCACCGGACATGAGCGGCGCGACCAGGCCGGCGACCGACCACGAGAGCGTGTACACGCCCTGATAGCGCCCACGGCCCTGCACGGGCGACAGCCGGACGACGAGCCCGGTCTGGGTGGGCGCGTTGACGATCTCGGCGAGCGTCCACACGCACACGGTGAGCGCGAAGACGCCGACCGACCCGGCGAAGGCGGTGAGCCCGAAGCCGTAGCCCGCGAGGACCGAGGAGACGACCAGCAGCGTGCGCGGATCGCGGTGCTCGATGAAGCGCGTGACCGGGATCTGCAGGGCGACGATCAGGATGCCGTTGACGGCGATGGCCAGGCCGTAGTCGGCGGGCGTGAACCCGGCCCGCCCCATGGCCACCGGCAGCCCGACCGAGCCCTGCTGGAAGACGAGGGCGACGAGGAAGGACAGCCCGACGACGGCCATGTACCGCCCGTCGCGCAGCACGGTCACGAGGCTGACGTCGCCGCCGTCCTGCTTGGCCGCGGCGGCGGGCCGGGACTCGGGCACCTTCAGGAACACGACGACCGCGCAGGCCAGGGTCATCCCGGCCTCGATGAGGAACCCGGCGAGATAACTGAACTCGGCGATGAAGCCGGCCGCCATCGAGGAGACGGCGAAGCCGAGGTTGATGGCCCAGTAGTTGAGCGAGAAGGCCCGCACCCGGTCCTCCGGCCGCACGATGTCGGCCATCATCGCCTGCACGGCGGGCCGGGAGGCGTTGGAGGCCATGCCGACGAGGAAGGCGACGGCGGCGATGGTGACGGGGTCCTGCATGAACCCGAGCAGCGCGACGGACCCGGCGGTGGCGGTCTGCGCGATCAGCAGGGTCGGCCGCCGCCCGAGCCGGTCGGCCATCACGCCACCGGCCAGCGAGGAGACGACCCCGCCGAGCCCGTGCAGGGAGGCGACTAGACCGGCGTACGAGGCCGAGTACCCGCGGTCGAGCGTGAGATAGAGCGCCATGAAGGTGGCGACGAAGGCGCCCAGCCGGTTGACGAGGGTGCTGGTCCACAGCCACCAGAACTCGCGGGGGAGCCCGGAGACGGTCTCCCGAGCGGCTCGTCTCAGACGGGCGACGGACATGGCGGGACCCCCACGGTGCTGTAAGCGGCTCAACAGGCAAGCGCAACTTACAAGGGCAGGGTTGACGGAGGCCACTCAATTAACAGATGCCGTCAACTGTCCGGCTGCTGGGCGTCCGCCCTGGGGGCCGAATGCGTGGATTACGCTCTCAGTCATGGCCGACGCACCGTACAAGCTGATCCTCCTCCGCCACGGCGAGAGCGAGTGGAACGCGAAGAACCTGTTCACCGGCTGGGTGGACGTGAACCTGAATGAGAAGGGCGAGAAGGAGGCAGTCCGCGGTGGCGAGCTCCTGAAGGACGCCGACCTTCTCCCCGACGTGGTCCACACGTCCCTCCAGAAGCGCGCGATCCGCACCGCGCAGCTGGCCCTCGAGGCCGCCGACCGCCACTGGATCCCGGTCCACCGCTCCTGGCGCCTGAACGAGCGCCACTACGGCGCCCTCCAGGGCAAGGACAAGGCGCAGACCCTCGCGGAGTTCGGCGAGGAGCAGTTCATGCTCTGGCGTCGCTCGTACGACACCCCGCCGCCCCCGCTCTCGGACGACTCCGAGTTCTCCCAGGCGAACGACGCGCGCTACGCGACCATCCCGCCGGAGCTGCGCCCCCGCACGGAGTGCCTCAAGGACGTCGTCGTCCGCATGCTCCCCTACTGGTACGACGGCATCGTCCCCGACCTCCTCGACGGCCACACCGTCCTGGTCGCCGCCCACGGCAACAGCCTCCGCGCCCTGGTCAAGCACCTCGACGGCATCTCGGACGCGGACATCGCGGGCCTGAACATCCCGACGGGCATCCCCCTCTCCTACGAGCTGGACGCCGACTTCAAGCCGGTCACCCCCGGCGGCAAGTACCTCGACCCGGAGGCTGCTGCGGCGGCCATCGAGGCGGTCAAGAACCAGGGGAAGAAGAAGTAGGTCCCACTGATCAAGCCCTCTGCCTGCGGGTTCTCTGCGGGTGGGGGGCTTGTCGCTGTGTTGGGGCTCGGCTGCCTCCACCACTGCCTCACTCACTGCATCACCTACGACGAGCAGACCGCCTTCCCTCCCTCTGTGGCTGAGGCCGGTCGGCTCCACGGCTTTAGGCAGCCACAGCCTCGCGTTGTCTGCATCGGTTCCCTACATGTGTGCCTGCAGACCGGGCGTTCCGTGCCAGCATGGGCTGTTCTAGGGCGCGTTGGCGAGGGCGGGTCTTGGGGGCTGGCATGCAGGCAGTGGTGCGGTGGTTGGTGGCGGTGGCCACTTCGGTTCTGGCCTTTTTCGTTGTCGCGGTGCCCTGGGCGTTGCTGTCCGACGGCGGCAAGGACCCGTGGGAGGTCATCGGGCCCGTCGCGGGAGTGGTTGCGGCCGGTGTTCTGGCGGCCGTCGGCTGGTGGGCGTCCCAGGCCGGTACCGCCCCAACGGTCGCCTACCCGCGCAGGGTGCGGCAGGCAGCGCGCGGGCAGGGGAACATCACGCAGACGGGAGGCGACCAAGGTGGCACGCCTGCGGCCCGTCGTCGTGTTCGGCCGGAGAGTATCCGGCAGAAGGCGCGTGGCGGCGGTGACATCGACCAGGTCGGCGGCAACCGCGCGTAGGCGTAGTGGGGGACGGCAGCAGTGAAGCAGGACCGGGCCCAGCGCCGCACGCGGCAGAGCGCCCGCACGCAGGGGAACATCACCCAGATCACGGGTGACGTGAATGTCCAGGTGCCGCCGGTGAGGGAGCCCGAGGCCGAGTGGCCGATATGGGTGGGCACCGTCCCGCGGCTGGCCGCGGCTTTTCAGCCGCGCGCCCAGGCCCGCGAGGCCGTCACACAGGCCCGCTCCGCGGGGGGCAGCGTGGTGCTCTCGCAGGTGCTGGCCGGCGACGGCGGGGTCGGCAAGAGCCAACTCGCCGCCGCGCTGGCACGTGAGCTGCGCGACCAGGAACGATCGCAATACAGCGGATTGGACCTCCTGGTGTGGGCGAATGCGACCGAGCCCGACCAGATCATCACGGCCTATGCGGATGCCGCCGACAGACTCGGCCTTCCGGGCGCCGCCCCGGGCGATGTCGCTGCCGCGGCCAAAGCATTCCTGGCCTGGTTGCCTGCCACCGAGCGGCGTTGGCTGATCGTGCTGGACGACATCACCGACCCGGAAGCCGTCGATCCCTGGTGGCCCGACGGCAGCCACCGCAACGGCTGGGTTCTCGCCACGACCCGGCGCAGTGACGCCCTGCTCAGCGGCCAGGGTCGCAAGCTGATCCGCCTGGACCTCTACACCATCGAGGAAGCCCGCGCCTACCTTCACCACCGCCTCACCGACGCCGGACACCCCCACCTCTACGACGCCGATCAGGCCGACCGCCTTGCCGAGGAACTCGGCCGTCTGCCACTGGCCCTTGGCCACGCCGCCGCTTACATGATCAACAAACGGTGCGGAATCGCTGACTATCTGGAGCGTTTCTGCGACACCAGCAACAAGCTGAGCGAACTCATGCCGTCGAATGCCGATACCGAGGGCTACGGACGTCCTGTCACCACGGCCCTCCTGGTCTCCCTCAACGCCTTGCAGGCCGCCGACACCACCCGCCTCGCCCGTCCGCTTCTGGAATTCATCGCGCTCATGGACCCACTCGGCCACCCCAGCGCCCTGTGGACGGCGCCGCCCGTGAGGGCACATCTGCGCACATCGCGGCCCGGCCGTCGTCGCTGGCTGCGCAGCCACCAGCCGGCCGTTACCGAGCAGGACATTCACGCTGCGCTGGAGTGCCTGCGTACCTACGCCCTCATCGCCCAGGACACTGCCAAGGCGCCGATCCGCATCCACGCACTTACCGCGCGGGCCATACGCGAGACGATCCCTCCGCAAGCCCTGCCCGCGATGGCACGCACGGCGGCGGACGCGATCCTCAGCCTCTGGCCCGGCCTCGACCACAACGACCGAGACCTGTCCGCCACCCTGCGCGCCACCACCATGCTGCTTGACCAGCACACTTTCCCGAGCTTGTGGAAGCCCGCTCCACATGCGTGCGTGTACCGGGTCAGCAGCAGCCTGACGTCAGTGGGCCTTTACGAACAGGCCGTTGATTACGACCAAAGGGTGCTTCAGCAAAACTACGAAACCCTGGGCCCCGACCACATCGACACTCTCGCCGCCCGCGGCAAACTCGCCAACTCCTACAGCGACGCCGGGCGCACCCAGGAAGCCCTCGAACTCGATGAGCAGGTGCTGGCCGACTGCGAACGTCTCCTTGGCTCCGACCACCCCCGCGCCCTTGCCGCCCGCGGCAACCTCGCCAACTCCTACAGGGGCGCCGGGCGCACCCAGGAAGCCCTCGACCTGCAGGAACGGGTGCTGGCTGACATGGAACGCCTGCTCGGCCCCGACCACCCCGACACCCTCATCACCCGCAGCAACCTCGCCAACTCCTACAGGGACGCCGGGCGCACCCAGGAAGCCCTCGACCTGCACGAGCGGGTGCTGGCCGACCGCGAACGCCTGCTCGGCCCCGACCACCCCAACACCCTCACCGCCCGCGGTAACCTCGCCAACTCCTACAGCGACGCCGGGCGCACCCAGGATGCTCTCGACCTGCAGGAACGGGTGCTGGCTGACATGGAACGCCTGCTCGGCCCCGACCATCCCAACACCCTCACCGCCCGCGGCAGCCTCGCCATCTCCTTCAGGGGCGCCGGGCGCACCCAGGAGGCTCTCGACCTGCGCGAGCGGGTGCTGGCCGACTGCGAACGCCTGCTCGGCCCCGACCACCCCAGCACCCTCAGCGCCCGCAACAACCTCGCCATCACCTACAGGGACGCCGGGCGCACCCAGGAAGCCCTCGACCTGCACAGGCAGGTGCTGGCCGACCGCGAACGCCTGCTCGGCCCCGACCACCCCGACACCCTCGCCGCTCGCGGCAACCTCGCCATCATCTACAGCGACGCCGGGCGCACCCAGGAAGCCCTCGAACTCGATGAACAGGTGCTGGCCGACATGGAACGCCTGCTCGGCCCCGACCACCCCCGCACCCTCACCGCTCGCGGCAACCTCGCCATCTCCTATGGCGACGCCGGGCGCACCCAAGAAGCCCTCGACCTGCACGAGCGAGTGCTGACCGACTGCGAACGCCTGCTTGGCTCCGACCACCCCCGCACCCTCACCGCCCGCAAAAACGTCGCTCGTGCCCGTGAGGTTGATGACGCTGTACAGCAGCCAGGGGAAGAAGAAGCAAGCGCGGCTAACGAGTGAATGCGGTTCGGCAAGCGGCGACCGATGCGACAGCGGGGAACCCCTCCTGCGTATCGGACAAGCGATGGGTAGGGAGTGTTCCCATGCCGAAATTCCTCATCCAGGCCAGCTACACGGCGGAGGGCACGAAGGGGCTGCTCAGGGAAGGCGCGAGTGGCCGGCGCGCTGCCGTCGACCAGGTCGTCACCGGCCTCGGTGGGACGGTCGAGGCCATGTACTTCGTCTTCGGGGAGGACGACCTCGTGATCATCGTCGACTTTCCCGACCCGGTCTCCATGGCCGCCGCCAGCCTTACCGTCAAGGCCAGCGGCGCCCTTCACACCCGGGCCACCCCACTGCTCACCCTCGACGAGATCGACGAGGCCGCCCGTCGGCAGGTGGCCTTCCGTGCGCCCGGCGCGTAACCGGAGGTGAAGCCAGGAGAAGGCCCGGGTCGGAGTACCCGGGCCTTCTGCTTGCTCCCGTTTTCTTTCAGGGTGGTCCCGGGCCCACCCGCCGTCACCCGATCACGATGACCACGACGGATCCGTTGTCGAAGCGGTCGAAGCGGTTGTCGAAGAAGCGGTGATCGAAGCGGTGGCCGAAGCAGAACCCGGGGTGGTTGAAGCAGAACCCGCGGTGGTCGAAGCGGAACCCACCGTGGTCGAAGCAGCGCCCGTCGTCGTGGCCGAAGCACGAGTCGGTGGTCACATGGGTGTGCACAGCAGGGGCCGCCGCGGCAGTGCCCGCCGTGCCGATCGCAGCGCCGCCGGCCAGCAGAACGCCGGCCGCGGACGCCGCGAGGAGACGCCCCGCGCAGTGTGCTCGCATGATGGATGCACTCTTCCTTCCGGAACGAGCCGACCAAGGGCGTACCCCAGGTTGCGGCCCTACTATTCCGATACGTCAGAGGCGCCCTTTTGGATTGCCGGCCGCCTCGATGGGCGGCTCCTCCTGGACAGGCGCACCGCGGCCGATCGTCATCGACCAGCGGACGGAGGAGGGAGCCTCGACGGAGACGACTCCACTGCGGTCCGCGCCGCCGACCGCCACCTGGTTGTAGATGGTGTCGGCCTTGTCTGCGCGGCACTCCAGCGGGAAGGACATACGCACGGGCCGCACCGCGACCTTGATCTTGCCCGCGCCCTGGCAGCGCACCGCGACGATCAGCGCGTCCCCCTTCTTCCCTTCGCGGAAGGCGATGCTCGCGTTCCCGGTGGTCGCCTTCTGGCGGCCGGCGAGGGTTTCGTCCGCGTCCAGCTCCGGGGGACCCGTGGGATCGGGGGCGGGGACGGGGAGTCGTGCGCTGCGCTCCTGGCCGGTCGTCTCCGCAGGCTTCGCGGCCTCAGGGTGATCCGAGGAACAGCCGGCGAGCGGAACGAGCAGCGCGGCACAGGCGACGGCCAGTCCTGTGAGAGTTCGGCGAGGCATGGCAACGGATCCTGTCAGCGCCGGGAGGCGGACTACGAGCTTCCGTGCCATTCCTGAGGAAGATGTGAGCTTCACTCCGCCGCTCCGTGCACTACCTCCCCGTAACGGGGGAACCCGGCATGCACGGGACCCGCTCACCGCACGCCACGCCGGGGGTGATGACCATGAAGTCCGGGCAGTCCCAGCAGGCGGCCGGGGGTGGTGTGCCGCCGGAGGTGGAGGGGCGGTCGCGGGTCGACGAGGTGCTCGCCGCTGCCGCGCGGGGGGCCGGTGATCCGCGGCGGATCCCGGACGCGCTGTGCGTGGCGTGTGTGCGGCTGCTGCCCGTCACCGGGGCCTCCGTGTCGATCTCCGGCGGGCGCGGGATCCGGGTGACCTGGTGCGCCAGTGACCGCGTCGCCGCACGGCTCGCCGAGTTGCAGTACACCGTGGGGGACGGGCCCTGCCAGACCGCCCTCGATCGGGGCACCCCGGTCTTCGCGGCCGACCTCGCCGGACGGCGCGACAGCTGCCGCTGGCCGATCTTCGCCCACGAAGCCGTCGGGCTCGGCGCGGCCGCCGTGTTCGCGCTGCCCCTCGGCGTCGGCGGCACCGCCATCGGCACCCTCGACCTGTACTGCGACCGGGCCGGCGGACTGTCCGAGCCGGATCTGCGGACCGCACTGTGGGTGCGGGACGCGATGACGGACGCCCTGACGGGGCTGCGGCCCACGGGAGAAGAGGGCGACGTGGCGTCCTGGGTGCACGGCTCACAGGCCGATCACACCGAGGTCCACCAGGCGGTCGGCATGGTGATGGTGCAGCTCGACGTGGACCCCGAGCAGGCCCTGGACCGGATGCGCGCCCGCGCCTTCGCCGAGGGCCGTACGGTCACCCAGGTCGCCCGGAAGGTCCTGGCCCGCAAGATCCGCTTCCAGTAGCCACGTCCGGCAAGCAGTGGCCAGCAGCCCGTGGACGAAGTGAGGGGCCCCGGAGTCACCGGGGCCCCTCACGGTCGTACGCCGTCAGCCGCACTGGCAGGGAGCGCCCGACTGGCAGCCGCAGCCACAGCCCGAACCGCAGCCGCACGCGGCCACGAGCTGCAGGCTCCTCATCTCGGCGGGCTGGTCGGTCTCGCGCTCCTGGGTGGGGTCGGGCGTGGTGCTGGGGGATTCGGCCATGGGTCCCTCCTCGACACTGGGGCCAGATGCCCTCGCCCATTCCATGCCCGTTTTACTGGGCGCATCAACGGCGCACAGAGGCGCCCGCGCGCCCCGCCCAACGGCCTTCGAGCCCCCGAGGCAAGGCCGGTGTCAGGCTCCGTCGACCCCGGTGGCGGGCTGGATGTCTGGCTGCAGTTCGTCCGCGTGCTCACCCGTGACCAGGAAGACGACGCGCTTGGCGACGGCCACCGCGTGGTCGGCGTACCGCTCGTAGTAGCGGCCCAGCAGGGTCACGTCGACGGCCGTCTCGATGCCGTGCTTCCAGCGCTCGTCGATCAGGTGCTGGAAGAGGGTGCGGTGCAGCAGGTCCATCTCGTCGTCGTCCGACTCCAGCTGGAGGGCGAGGTCGACGTCCTTCGTCACGATCACCTCGGCGGCCTTCGCCATCAGGCGCTGCGCGAGCTGGCCCATCTCCAGGATGGTCGCGTGCAGGTCGTGCGGGATCGTGCGCGCGGGGAAGCGCAGCCGGGCCAGCTTCGCCACGTGCTGGGCGAGGTCGCCGGAGCGCTCCAGGTCGGCGGACATGCGCAGCGACGTGACGACGATACGGAGGTCCGTCGCCACCGGCTGCTGGCGGGCGAGCAGGGCTATGGCCCGAGCTTCCAGGTCGTGCTGGAGCTCGTCGACCTTCTGGTCGGCCTCGATCACGCTCTCGGCCAGCTTCAGGTCGGCGTCGAGAATGGCCGTCGTGGCGCGCCCGATCGCCGACCCGACCAGCCGGGCCATCTCCACCAGACCGTCGCCGATCGAATCCAGTTCCTCGTGGTACGCGTCCCGCATCAGGGTTCCCTCTCGTACGTGTGCTTCGGGGGTTTCCGGGGGCCGTGACACCACGCGCCCCGTGGCGAAAACCGGCGGTGCGAACCCCACGCTCCCACGTTCAGCCTCGCACGCGTCCGTTTCTTCCACCCCAAATGAACCACTACTGGCTCCAAGGTGAACTCTGGGCGACGAGTGTCCGAGGTCGCACTCCGACGGCTGTGGTCATGTCGTACCCCATGCCTAACCTGGATGCATGGACGTGAACGCGGCGGTCGCCGCAGCGGCAGCGATCGCCGGGGTGCTCACCGGTGTCATCGCCATGCTGGCGTTCCGCTGGAGCGAACGCGACCAGAAGCGACCGACCAGGACTTCTTTGCACACCGATCCCGTACTCCCGCCCGGAGTGGACACCGTTCTGTCGGTCCTCCGCTCCTCGGCCGTCGTCCTCGACGAGGCCGACGCCGTCGTCAAGGCCAGCTCCGCCGCCTACGCCCTCGGGCTGGTCCGCGGCGGCAAGCTCGCCATCGAGCCCATGCTCCAGATGGCCCGGGACACGAGACGGGACGGGGAGATACGACAGGTCGAGCTGGACCTGCCCCGGCGCGGCACCGGACGGGGCGAGGCCCTCGCCGTCTCCGCGCGCGTGGCCCCGCTCGGCTCCCGCCTGGTCCTGCTGCTGGTCGAGGACCTCACCGAGGCCCGCCGGATCGAGGCCGTACGGCGCGACTTCGTGGCCAATGTGAGCCATGAGCTGAAGACGCCCGTCGGCGCGCTCTCCCTGCTCTCCGAAGCCGTCATGGACGCCTCGGACGACCCCGAGGCCGTACAGCGCTTCGCGGGCCGGATGCAGATCGAGGCGACCCGGCTGACCAACCTGGTCCAGGAACTGATCGACCTGTCGAGGGTGCAGAACGACGACCCCCTCGAGGACGCCGAGCCCGTCCGGGTGGACGAACTCGTCGCCGAGGCCGTCGACCGCTGCCGCCACCAGGCGGGCACCAAGCAGATCACGATGGCCGCGGGCGGCACCGCCGACCTGCACGTCTGGGGCAACCGCGGCCAGCTCGCCGCCGCCCTCGGCAACCTCGTCGAGAACGCCGTGAACTACTCCCCGGCCCGCACCCGTGTCGGTATAGCCGCCCGCCGGGTCAACGCCCCCGGCGGCGACATGATCGAGCTCGCCGTCACGGACCAGGGCATCGGCATCTCCGACAAGGACAAGGAGCGCATCTTCGAGCGCTTCTACCGCGTGGACCCGGCCCGCTCCCGGCAGACCGGAGGCACCGGTCTCGGTCTCGCGATCGTGAAGCACGTGGTCGCCTCGCACGGCGGGGAAGTCACGGTCTGGAGCGCCGAGAACCAGGGCTCCACCTTCACCCTCAGACTGCCGGAGGCGGGTGCGGCCCGCGACCGTGCACAGCAGCACCCCGACCTCGACGACGAGGCCGGCGGCACCGCCGACCCAACCCCGTACGAACCGCTTCCCGCCCCGGAGGTCCTTCCGTGACCCGAGTGCTCGTCGTCGAGGACGAGGAGTCCTTCTCCGACGCCCTGTCCTACATGCTCCGCAAGGAGGGCTTCGAGGTCGCCGTCGCGGCCACCGGCCCCGACGGACTCGACGAGTTCGAGCGCAATGGCGCCGACCTCGTCCTCCTCGACCTGATGCTGCCGGGGCTGCCCGGCACGGAGGTGTGCCGCCAGCTGCGCGGCCGCTCCAACGTCCCCGTGATCATGGTGACCGCCAAGGACAGCGAGATCGACAAGGTCGTAGGCCTCGAAATAGGAGCCGACGACTACGTCACCAAGCCCTTCTCGTCCCGCGAGCTGGTGGCCCGCATCCGGGCCGTCCTGCGCCGCCGCGGCGAGCCGGAGGAGGTCACCCCGGCCGCCCTGGAGGCGGGCCCGGTCCGCATGGACGTCGACCGCCACGTGGTGACGGTGTCGGGCTCGAAGGTCGACCTCCCCCTCAAGGAGTTCGACCTCCTGGAGATGCTCCTGCGCAACGCCGGCCGCGTCCTGACCCGCATGCAGCTCATCGACCGGGTCTGGGGCGCCGACTACGTGGGCGACACCAAGACCCTCGACGTCCACGTCAAGCGCCTCCGCGCCAAGATCGAGCCGGACCCGGGCGCGCCCAGGTATCTGGTGACGGTCCGCGGCCTCGGCTACAAGTTCGAGCCGTAAGCCGAGGTTGGCGTCAGTCGACGGACGGAGTCCGGCGCAGCGTCTCGAAGCCCGCGCAGCGGTGCGAGAGGCGCGTCAAGAAGAGGCTCGAGCCGTACCCGGGTGCGCCCAGGTACCTGGTGACGGTCCGCGGCCTCGGCTACAAGTTCGAGCCGTAAGCCGTAAGCCGTAAGCCGTACGGCAGCCACAGCCGTAGCCGTAAGCCGAAGGGCGGNNCCGCCCTTCGGCTTACGGCTGTGTACGACTGCTCAGTGACCCGCGGCCGACTGCGACGCCGAGTCGCTCGGGGTCGCGCCCGTGGTCGCCGTGTCGGTGGCGGTCGCCGACGGGCTGGACTTGCCGCCCTTGCCCGGCTTGCCGTTGCTGGACGCGGTCGAGCCCGGGGCCGCAGTGGTGGTCGCCGAGGCGGTCGGGATCTCGCTCGGGCCCCAGCCGCTGAAGTAGCTGGTGGCCGGGACCACGAACGCGCGCAGGTTCACCGGACCGGTCTTGCTGAAGGTGAAGGTCACCTTCTGCGCGTTGCCGTCCTGGACCGCCTCACGGCCGCTGGCGATCACGGCGGACGCGTTGTCCTTGCCGCCGAGCACGAGCGAGCCGTGCGCCGGGACGGTCAGGCTCTGACCCTTGGCGGCGGACAGCTTGACCGGCTCGCTGCTGCCCTCGACGGAGATCGACTGCAGGGTCTGGTTCGTGTTGCCCACGTTGAAGACGGTGCCGGAGATGACGGCCGGGCCGGACGCCTTCAGGTCGGGCTGCGTGATGATCGTGGCGTTCTGGATCTTGATGTCGCCGACGCTGGTCGCCGCGTTGTCCGGCTTGATCTCCAGGGTCTGGGAGTTGTTGCCGGCGCCGCAGGCGGCGAGCGAGGCGATCGAGAAGACGATGGCGGACGCGGCGAGGGCGCCGCGTCGAAGGCTGCTGCTCACGGCGGCGGCAACTCCTTGAACGCAGGGGCGGCTCCACTTATAAAGCCGCCCTAAGTGTCTGTCAGCGGCCTTAGGTTACCGAGCCGTTCCCGCGTGGCCGCACCCGACCCTCCCCCAAGCACCGGGCTTCCCTCCGGGTGGGGGTACCTCGCCGCCCACAAGTGACTCACGAGTCACATTGCCGAGGCGCTCGTCCGCCATTCACATAACGCGCCCGCAACACCGCAGTCCGCATCCCCGCAACACGGTCCGCAAATTTTCCGTGAAGGAATGCATGGCCACCCCGGATATTGATCATCCACTCCCCATCCGGGCTCCTGTGATCAATTCCGGATTCGTCTCGTACCCGCCTCCTGCCACCGAACGGAGTAGCGGAAGTCGTACGCTTGGAAGTGGACAAATCGGGACGTTCAACCTCTTGGGCGAGACTCCGCGAGGTTGTAACGTACGCGTTTCACCTCGCCCGGAGAGCTGCTCCGACCTGCGAATACCTGTTGCGTCCCGGCTCGGGGAGTGCCTTCGAAGCACGTTCCTGTTGCGGTTGTCAAGCCCCGAGATATGCCCTGACCTGCGAAAACGCCATTCAGAACACGCCGAATCCGTGTTACCCTGGATAGCCACGGAAGGGGTACCTGTCACATGACGTTCAAGGTTGGCGACACCGTGGTCTATCCCCATCACGGGGCCGCGCTGATCGAGGCCATCGAAACTCGCCAGATCAAAGGCGTGGACAAGACCTACTTGGTGCTGAAGGTCGCCCAGGGTGACCTGACGGTGCGTGTGCCAGCGGACAATGCGGAGTTCGTGGGCGTGCGTGATGTGGTCGGTCAGGACGGGCTGGACCGGGTCTTCGAGGTGCTGCGCGCGCCGTATGCCGAGGAGCCCACGAACTGGTCCCGTCGCTACAAGGCAAACCTGGAGAAGCTCGCCTCCGGCGATGTCATCAAGGTCGCGGAAGTCGTGCGTGACCTGTGGCGTCGCGAGCGCGAGCGTGGTCTCTCCGCCGGTGAGAAGCGCATGCTCGCCAAGGCTCGCCAGATCCTGGTGAGCGAGCTCGCTCTCGCGGAGAACACGAACGAGGCCGAGGCCCTGCTCGACGAGGTGCTCGCCTCCTGACGCGCCACCGGCAGCACCCGCTGCCCTCAGCACGCTCAGCACAGTGAACTGCCGCGGTGCCCGATGACACTGACCCTGTCGCCGGGCGCTGCGGCATGTTCGTACCCGGAAGAATCCGGCCGTACGTCCCCAGAAGAATCCAGCCGCCGCGAGGCCGCCGGAACGCCTGTCGTTCATCTCGGGGGAAGCCCCCCGATACTTGGTGTGCCGGGCCCGGGCAGATGGCTCGACCAGGGTCACGGAAGGGTCCGGTCAAGGCGTCGCGCCCGGCACTCCTCCAGGCCATACCCACCTAGGTCGAGCACACAAACCTGACAGGAACCGATGTCTGACGATTCGCGCCCCGCACCCGCGCAGATCCCCGTCGCCGCCGTGATTCCCGCCGCCGGCCGGGGCGTACGCCTTGGCCCGGGCGCCCCCAAGGCGCTCCGCGCGCTCAACGGCACGCCCATGCTGATCCACGCGCTCCGCGCCCTCGCCGCGTCCCGCCATGTCTCCCTGGTGGTCGTCGTCGCACCGCCGGACGGCACCGCCGAGGTCAAGTCCCTGCTCGACGTGCACGCGCTGCCCGAGCGCACCGACTTCCTCGTCGTCCCCGGCGGGGACAGCCGCCAGGAGTCGGTCCGGCTCGGCCTCGACGCCCTGCCGCCCGAGTACGGCATCGTCCTCGTCCACGACGCGGCCCGCCCGCTCGTCCCCGTCGACACCGTCGACGCGGTCATCGAGGCCGTGCGCGAGGGCGCCCCCGCCGTGGTCCCGGCGCTGCCGCTCGCCGACACCGTCAAGGAGGTCGAGCCCGCGGCCGTCCCCGGCGACCCCGAGCCGGTCGTGGCCACGCCCGTGCGGGCCCGGCTGCGGGCCGTGCAGACGCCCCAGGGCTTCGACCGGGAGACCCTGGTCCGCGCCCACGAGACCGTCACCGAGGACGTCACCGACGACGCGAGCATGGTCGAGCAGCTCGGCCTCGGGGTCGTCACCGTCCCCGGCCACGAGGAGGCCTTCAAGGTCACCCGCCCCCTCGACCTCGTCCTCGCCGAGGCGGTCCTGGCCCGCAGGAGGCTCAACGATGGCTTCTGAGCAGCTCCCCCTGCTTCCCCAGGTCGGCATCGGCACCGACATCCACGCCTTCGAGGAAGGCCGCGAGCTGTGGTGCGCCGGCCTGAAGTGGGAGGGCGAGGGTCCCGGCCTGGCCGGGCACTCCGACGCCGACGTCGTCGCGCACGCCGCCTGCAACGCGCTCTTCTCCGCCGCCGGGCTCGGCGACCTCGGCCAGCACTTCGGTACCGGCCGCCCCGAGTGGTCCGGCGCCTCCGGGGTCACCCTGCTCACCGAGGCCGCCCGGATCGTCCGCGCGGCCGGGTTCGCCATCGGCAACATCGCCGTCCAGGTCGTCGGCCCGCGCCCGAAGATCGGCAAGCGCCGGGACGAGGCCCAGAAGATCCTCTCCGAGGCGGCGGGCGCACCCGTGTCGGTGTCCGGCGCGACGACGGACGGCCTCGGCTTCCCCGGCCGCGAGGAGGGGCTGATGGCGGTGGCCACGGCGCTCGTGGTGCGGGTGGGCTGAGCGCGTGCGAGGGTGCCTGCAGAGCGACCAGTGACCACCCCGAGGTCCCGGAGGTACCCCCATGCCCGCCGCCCTGTCCGACCGGCTCAAGTCCCTGCTCGACGGTCCCGTCTTCATCGTGGTCGGCACGGTCCAGCCCGACGGCAGCCCGCAGCTGTCCCCGGTGTGGGTGAAGCGGGACGGGGACCAGGTCCTGTTCTCCACGACCGTCGACCGCCGCAAGAAGAAGAACCTCGACCGCGACCCCCGGGTCAGCGTCGTCGTCCAGGACCCCCAGATGCCCTATGTCTACGCCGAGATCCGGGGCACCGCGGAGTTGAGCACCCAGGGCGCGAGGGAACTGATCGACGAACTGTCGTTGAAGTACACCGGCAAGAAGTACGCCGAGTTCAACCCGGCCTCCGCCGAGGACGCCGACCGCGTGATCGTCAGGATCACGCCCGAGAAGGTCGTCGGGATGATGTGAGGCAAGCGGCACGAGGCATTACTCCGGGCCCACTACCCTGGAGTGGTGACTATTCGCCTGTACGACACCAGCGCCCGGCAGATCCGTGACTTCACCCCGCTCAAGCCGGGTTGTGTCTCGATCTACCTGTGTGGCGCCACCGTGCAGGCGGCACCCCACATCGGGCACATCCGCTCGGGCCTGAACTTCGACATCATGCGCCGCTGGTTCGCGTACCGCGGCTACGACGTGACGTTCATCCGCAACGTCACGGACATCGACGACAAGATCATCTGGAAGTCGGCCGACCAGGACCGCCCCTGGTGGTCCATCGGGTACGAGAACGAGCGCGCCTTCGACGACGGCTACACCGCGCTGGGCTGCCTCCCGCCCACCTACGAGCCCCGCGCCACCGGCCACATCACCGAGATGGTCGAGATGATGCGCGTCCTCATCGAGCGCGGTCACGCCTACGAGGCCGACGGCAGCGTCTACTTCGACGTCCGCTCCTGGCCCTCCTACCTGGAGCTGTCCAAGCAGGACCTGGACGAGATGCGGCAGCCCGCCGAGGAGGGCATCACCGGCAAGCGGGACCCGCGCGACTTCGCCATGTGGAAGGCCACCAAGCCCGGCGAGCCCGACTGGGAGACGCCGTGGGGCCGCGGGCGCCCGGGCTGGCACCTGGAGTGCTCCGCCATGGCCCACAAGTACCTGGGCTCGGCCTTCGACATCCACGGCGGCGGCCTCGACCTGATCTTCCCGCACCACGAGAACGAGATCGCCCAGGCCAAGGCCTACGGCGACGACTTCGCCCAGTACTGGGTGCACAACGCCTGGGTCACCATGAGCGGCGAGAAGATGTCCAAGTCGCTCGGCAACTCGGTCCTCGTGAGCGAGATGGTCAAGCAGTGGCGCCCGATCGTCCTGCGCTACTACCTGGGCACCCCGCACTACCGCTCGACCATCGAGTACAGCGAGGACGCCCTGCGCGAGGCCGAGTCCGCGTTCGCGCGCATCGAGGGCTTCGTGCAGCGCGTGGTGGAGAAGGCCGGGGGAGTCGTCGAGCCGGCGGCCGAGGTCCCGCCCGCCTTCGCCGAGGCGATGGACGACGACCTGGGCGTCCCGCAGGCGCTCGCGGTCGTGCACACCACCGTCCGGCAGGGCAACAGCGCGCTGGCCGCCGACGACAAGGAGGCCGCCGTCGCCCGCCTCGCCGAGGTACGGGCGATGCTCGGCGTCCTCGGCCTCGACCCGCTGGAGGCGCACTGGGCCGGCGAGGGCGCCGACCGCGGCGAGGACCTGCACGGTGTGGTCGACAGCCTCGTCCGGCTCGTCCTCGACCAGCGCGAGTCGGCCCGCGCCCGCAAGGACTGGGCCACCGCCGACGCCATCCGCGACCAGCTCAACCAGTCCGGTCTGGTCATCGAGGACAGCCCGCAGGGCCCGCGCTGGACCCTCGGCCCGCGCTAGCCCCCGCTTGATCGATTGTGCCGCCCGGCCCTCCGGGCGGCACACTGCATAAGACGTACGTACGAAGCTCACGAAGACAGGTAGGTCATGGCCGCGAACAACCGCCGCATGTCCGGCAAGAAGGGCGCGCAGGTCGGCAGTGGCGGCCAGCGACGCAAGGGCCTGGAGGGCAAGGGGCCGACCCCGCCCGCCGAGATGCGCAAGGGTCACAAGAAGAACCGCATCGCCAACGCCAAGGCCAAGCAGTCCGTGCGCCGCCCGGCGCCCCGAGGCCGGGGCGGCAAGTCGCCGTCCGAGCTGGTCGTCGGCCGCAACCCGGTCGTCGAGGCGCTCCGCGAGGGCGTGCCCGCCTCGACCCTCTACGTCCAGCAGTTCATCGACAACGACGAGCGCGTCCGCGAGGCCCTCCAGCTCGCCGCCGAGCGCGGCGGCATCAACCTCATGGAGGCCCCGCGCCCCGAGCTGGACCGCATGACCAACGGCCTCAACCACCAGGGCCTGGTCCTGCAGGTCCCGCCGTACGAGTACGCGCACCCGGAGGACCTCGCCGCGGCCGCCTACGACGAGGGCGAGGACCCGCTGATCGTCGCGCTCGACGGCGTCACCGACCCGCGCAACCTCGGCGCCGTCGTCCGCTCCGTCTCCGCCTTCGGCGGCCACGGCGTCGTCGTCCCCGAGCGCCGCTCGGCCGGCATGACCGCCGGCGCCTGGAAGACCTCCGCCGGTACGGCCGCCCGTACCCCGGTCGCCCGTGCCACCAACCTGACCCGGGCCCTGGAGGCCTACAAGAAGGCCGGCATCGCGGTCGTCGGCCTGGCCGCCGACGGCGAGGTCGAACTCGGTGAGCTGGAGGCCATCGGAGGCCCCGTGGTCATCGTGGTCGGCAGCGAGGGCAAGGGCCTGTCCCGCCTGGTCGGCGAGACCTGCGACTTCCGCGTCCGCATCCCGATGCCGGGTGGCGCCGAGTCGCTCAACGCCGGTGTGGCAGCGGGCATCGTCCTGTACGAGGCGGCGCGCCGACGCGCCTGAACAGGCGTCCGTAACCTCACCCGTACGGGGTAATTCCGGGGTCCATATGGCGTTCCGGGCCGCTTTGACGCGGTCCGGACACATCCGCCCGGTCAAAGCAGTGTCCTAACTCCACGTCACTCGGTTAGATGAGTGTGGACACCAGAACACCCCGCACACCCACGGGGGACCGCTCGTCGGGATTCGACGACGCTCCCGCGCTGAGCATGGTGAAGGTGCCGAGCGATCCGGCGCAGGTCATCGTCAATCACGCCAGCTTCCGCGTGCAGCTGGGCGCGTCGGCGAAACGCAGCCAATCCCCGCGGATCGCCGGGCACCTGAGCGCCACCCAGGACACCGCCCGTATGCCGGTCATGGGCACGGCGGGCCGGGCCGGCGCCGCGGCCGGCCGCCGCCGCCCCGTCGTGTGGAGCGGCAAGTCCGCCCCCGACGACACCGGAGCCCACCGGCTGCTCCAGGCCGTGCGGGGCAGCAGCGTCCGCCACGCCGACGAACCCGCCGAGGCCGGCGCCACCCAGGTCATCCCACGCGTCGGGACCGGGTACGCGGACGGCTACGACGACCTCGACCAGACCGTCGAGACCCCCGTCGTCGGCCACCAGCGCACCGCCCCCGAGGACGGCACCCGGCTCCTGCCCCACATGCGCACGGCCGGCAGCGCCTACGACGAACCGGCCTACGCCGACGACGAGTTCGACGCCTACGACGCCTACGACGACTACGACGAGAGCGCCGGGTACGCGGGCGAACGCCCCGCCAAGCGCCACGGCGACGACCCCGCCCGGCACGCCTACTACCCCGGCCGCCGGATGAACCTCGGCGTGGTCCTGCTCCCCCTGCGCATCTTCCTCGGCTTCATCTCCATCTACGCCGGCATGGGCAAGCTGTGCGACCCCGTCTACTTCGACGGCGGCAAGCGCGGCTCCATGGTCAAGTGGCTCAACACCCTGCACCCCTGGGAAGTCGCCGAGCCGCTGCGCCAGTTCGCCCTGCACCACCCGGTCGGCTCCGGCCTGGTCATCGCCTTCCTCCAGGTGGTCGTCGGCGTCCTGACCATCCTCGGCTGCTGGCAGCGCGTCGCCGCCGTGGTCGGCGCCCTGCTCTCCGCCGCGCTGATCGTCACCGTCAGCTGGAAGACGGTCCCCGCCTACGACGCCCCCGACATCATCTACCTCGCCGCCTGGTCCCCGCTGATCATCGCCGGCGCCCCCGTCTACTCCGTCGACGGCCGCCTCGCCGGCAGCGCCTGGCGCCGGCTCGGCCCCCGCTCCGACATCTGGGAACTGCGCCGCTACGTCCTGCGCCGCGGCTCCCTCATCACGGCCGTCACCGTCGGCCTCACCCTGCTCGCCGGCTCCCTGCTGGGCGGCGCCGTACGCGACTCCAGCCGCGTGGTCGTCCCCGGCCCCGGCGAGGCCCCGCGCAACAACCTGCCCGGCTCCGCGCTGCCGCAGGAACCCGGTCAGCGGCACCGGACGACCCCGTCGGTCTCCAGCTCGCCCACGGGCGGCGCCACGGCCGGCGCGAGCCCCTCCGGTGCGGCGGCGACCCCGGGCGCCAGCCACAGCGCCGGCACCACCACCACGACGCCCACCCAGACCCAGGGCACCACGGGCCAGGTCCCGCCCCACCAGTCCTCCCCGACCGGCGGCGCCCCCAGCACCACGGCCGGCCCCACCAGCACCGGCGGCACGACGTCTGGCGGCACCTCCTCCGGCGGCCCCAGCACCGGCGGCAGCACCTCCTCCGGCCAGCCGGGCTTGGTGGGCGGCATCCTGGGCTAGCCGCACGAGACAACAAGGGGCCCCGTACCAGAGAAGGTACGGGGCCCTTTTGACGTGCGCAGCGGTGACTTACTCAGGGGCGCGGGGAACTGCGCGACAAGCCCCCACTCAGCCGCAGACAACCCACAACCGACCCCGCGGAACTGTCAGCGACCCAGCGCCGCCAATTCCTTAGCCGCCTCAGTCAGGTCCTTAGCAGTATCAATAGCCCGCCAATACGCCCCCTGCGGAATCGGGAACCCGAAAAGCTTCCGCTCCCGAGCCAACCGCGGAAACGTCGTCCGCTCGTGATCCCCCCGCTCGGGCAGCATCGCCTCGAACTCGGGCGAGAACACATACACACCCGCGTTGATCTCGAACGGAGACGGCGGCGCCTCGATGAAGTCGGTGATGTGCCCGAACCCGTCGGTCTTCACCGCACCCCAGGGAATCCGAGGCCGCGCCAGCGCCAACGTGGCGACAGCGTCCCGCTCGGTGTGGAAGTCGGCCATGTCCCGCAGGGAGAAGCGGGTCCAGATGTCGCCGTTGGTGGCGTACCAGGGCCGGTCGGGGTGGGGGAGGTGCGCGGCGGCGTACTTGAGGCCGCCGCCACGGCCGAGGGGCTCCGTCTCGACGACGGTGGTGACGGACACGGGCAGGTCGGCCGAGTCCAGCCACTTCTGCAGGACCTCGGCGAGGTGGCCGCAGGAGACCACCACGTCCGTCACGCCCTCCTCGGCGAGCCAGGCCAACTGGTGGCCGATGATCGGAGTGCCCGTACCGGGGATCTCGACCATCGGCTTGGGCCGGTCGTCGGTGTAGGGACGCAGCCGTGAGCCCTGGCCCCCGGCCAGGACAACGGCTTGAGTGGGGCGCAACGCCGCGCTCGGATGGGTCATGCCCCGAACTGTACGTGGCGCCCCGGCCGGAATTCCGACCGCAACCGGCTCCTTAAGGAGCCGTTACCGAGTTCCCAACCTGCACTCAGCTGTGCGCGGCCAGGACACCGGTGGCGAAGGCGGTGTCGCAGACCGGGCGGGCGTACGACTGGGCGCGCGAGGCGCCGTAGATGCGCACCGCCGCCCTGCCGAGGGCGCGGGCGATGGAGGAGCAGTGCTTCGCCAGCGCGGGGTGCCCGTTCACGGCCTCCTGGAGGTGGGTGAGGACCACGCCGGGGTTCTTGTCCTGCAGCTCGGTCATCAGCTGGTCGCGCAGCACGTCCTGCGGGGCGTGGGAGACCGCCTTGCTGGAGACCTCCGCCGAGGAGATGTCCGAGGCGGTGAGCACCGAGCTGGAGGGGCTTCCCGTCCAGTTGACCCGGGTGACCGCGAGGGTTCCGGAGAGCACCAGGACGACGGGCAGGACGAGGGCGAGAGTGCGGCCGACCCGGCGGGCAGGGCCGCCCCGGTGGCCGCTTCGCGTCTGAGGGTTGGTGGAGTGCTTCACGCGTGTGAGGGTAGCGCCCGGTGATGATTTGGCGACATTTAGTCACCCTTATGGGGGATGAAGTAGTGCCGCTTTCTGGGTAAGGGGTTGACGCGCGGTGCCCGAAATGATCGCTGTGCCGGGGTATTTCGCGGCAATGAAGGGCAATGAACAGGGCCCCGCGGCGGTCCGCGGGGCCCTGTTCGTCAACCTGCGTGAAAACGCCCTGCTCAGGGCGATCAGGCCGGTCAGTCGGTGAGTCGCTCGCCCGTCGACGTCGAGAACACGTGGATCTCACCCGGACGCGGTACGACGTGCAGCGTGGCACCCTTCTCCGGCACCTGGCGGCCGCCCACGCGGACGACCAGGTCCTTGACCTCGCCGCCGACCTCGGCGGTGCCGTAGACGTAGCCGTCGGCGCCCAGCTCCTCGACGACGTTCACGGAGACGGCGAGACCGGCCGGGGCGTCCTCGGTGTCCTTGGACAGGGAGGCGGCGGCACCGCCGCCCAGCTCGACCACGTCGAAGTGCTCGGGCCGGACGCCGACGGTCACCGTGCGGTCACCCCGGTCGGCAGCGGCCTTCAGCGCGTCCCGGTTGACCGGCACCACGCTGTTGCCGAACTTCACACCGCCGTCGGTGATCGGGACCTCGACCAGGTTCATGGCGGGGGAGCCGATGAAGCCGGCGACGAAGAGGTTGGCGGGCTTGTCGTACATGTTGCGCGGCGAGTCGACCTGCTGGAGCAGACCGTCCTTGAGGACCGCCACCCGGTCGCCCATCGTCATGGCCTCGACCTGGTCGTGGGTGACGTAGACGGTGGTGATGCCGAGGCGGCGCTGCAGGGACGCGATCTGCGTACGGGTCGAGACGCGGAGCTTGGCGTCCAGGTTGGACAGCGGCTCGTCCATGAGGAAGACCTGCGGCTCACGGACGATGGCGCGGCCCATGGCGACACGCTGGCGCTGACCACCGGAGAGCGCCTTCGGCTTGCGGTCCAGGTACTCGGTGAGGTCGAGGATCTTCGCGGCCTCCTCGACCTTCTGCCGGATCTCCGCCTTGTTGACGCCGGCGATCTTGAGCGCGAAGCCCATGTTGTCGGCGACCGTCATGTGCGGGTAGAGCGCGTAGTTCTGGAACACCATGGCGATGTCCCGGTCCTTGGGCGGCAGGTGCGTGACGTCTCGGTCACCGATGCGGATGGCGCCGCCGTTGACGTCCTCCAGGCCCGCGAGCATCCGCAGGGAGGTGGACTTTCCGCAACCGGACGGGCCGACCAGGACGAGGAACTCGCCGTCCTCGATCTCGATGTCGAGACCGTCGACGGCGGGCTTGGTGGAACCCGGGTAGATCCGGGTCGCCTTGTCGAACGTGACTGTGGCCATGGTGATGGGCCCCCTTCTACCGGCAGGAACGTGCCGGACGATCCGTTGTAGGAAGGTGGTTGGTGTAGTCCACACGAGTGAACTGGGTCAGGACGGTACCTGGCGTTCACTCGGTCTGTCAGTACCCGGGCGACTGTGAACTTCGCGGAAATTTTCGACAAGGGGCACCTCGGACCTGGGTACACTGCACGGGCGCGCAAGCGCACGCCTCCTTAGCTCAGCTGGTCAGAGCGCCGCTCTTGTAAAGCGAAGGTCGTCGGTTCGAATCCGACAGGGGGCTCGGCAGGGCGAAGGCCACCCGCACCTCACAGTGCGGGTGGCCTTCGTCGTCTGTGCAGGTCAGGCCGTGTGGAGCAGGGTTCGCAGGACCTTTCGTAGCTCCGCCTCCGGGTCCCGGACGGCGCCTGTCGCGCGCCATGCCACGAACCCGTCCGGCCGTACCAGAACCGCCCCGTCGGCGGTCGTGCCGTGGGCCTGGGCCCAGTCGGTGGGCTCGGTGTCGTAGGTGAGGTCCGCGTCGGCGCCCGGGCCGATGCGGTACGCGTCGAGGCGTACTCCGTCCGTGTCGGCGATGCGGCGGGCCGCCGCGTGCCAGCCCGCGTCGTCCGGGGCGTCGGTGAGCAGGACCAGGGAGCGTTCGTAGAGGTCGAGGGTGGACAGGCGGGTGCCGGCGCGGCGCAGCCAGAGGTGGGGGGCGCGGGTGCCGGGCTGTCCGGTGAGGTCGAGGGTGTCGGGGACGACCGGGTGGTCGGGGTCGGTGTCGTGTGGGTAGCGGTAGCCGAGGACGACGTTGAGGATGCCGCCGCGCTTGCCGCCGCCGACGCCGGGGGCGGGGGCGAAGCCGGGGTGGCTGTGTTCGACGGAGCGGGCGGAGGCGCGGGCGCTGGTGGCGAGGGCGACCGGGCGGCGTTCGGTGTCGTACGAGTCGAGGAGGCCGGGGCCGGCCCAGCCGGCCAGGACGGCGGCCAGTTTCCAGGCGAGGTTGTGGGCGTCCTGGATGCCGGTGTTGGAGCCGAAGGCGCCGGTCGGGGACATCTCGTGGGCGGAGTCGCCGGTGAGGAAGACCCTGCCGGAGGAGTAGCGGTCGGTGACCCGTTCGGCGGCGCGCCAGGACGCCTTTCCGGTGATTTTGACGTCGAGGTCGGGGACGCCGACGGCTTGGCGGATGTGGTGTTGGAGGCGTTCCTCGGTGAACGCGTCGAGGGTTTCGCCGTGCTCGGGGTGCCAGGGGGCGTGGAAGACCCAGTGTTCCTTGTTGTCGACGGGCAGGAGGGCGCCGTCGGCGTCCGGGTGGGTGAGGTAGCAGCAGATGAAGCGGCGGTCGCCGACGACGTCGGCGAGGGCCGCGGAGCGGAAGGTGACGCTGACGTTGGCGAAGAGGTCGCCGGGGCCCGTCTGGCGGATGCCGAGCGCGGTGCGGACGGGGCTGCGGGGGCCGTCGGCGGCGATCAGGTAGTCGGCGTGGACGGTGTAGCGCTCGTCGGCGGCGCGGTCGTGGATCACCGCGGTCACTCCGTAGTCGTCCTGTTCGAAGGACTCCATCTGGTGGGAGTAGCGCAGGTCGCCGCCGAGTTCCCGGGCGTTGTCGAGGAGGACGGGTTCGAGGTCGTTCTGGCTGCACAGGCACCAGTTGGTGGGGCTGGACCTCGCGAGTCCGCCGCCGGGGTCGATGTGTTTGAAGAGCCATTCGCCGGCATCACCCACAAGGGTGGGTGTCTGGAGGATGCCGTGGTTGTCGGCGAGGAGTGAGGCCGCTGCCCTGATGTCCGGTTCGATGCCGGCCACCCGGAAGAGTTCCATCGTCCGCACGTTGTTGCCGCGTCCGCGTGGGTGGACCGAGGTCCCGGAGTGCCGTTCGACGAGCAGGTGCCGCACACCGAGACGGCCCAGGAACACGGACATGGACAGGCCCACCAGGGAGCCGCCCACGATGAGGACGGGGATCCGGTGGTCGGCTCTTTGCTGCATCGAGGCCTCCAGAGGCAGGGGTGCGCGTGTGGGGCGCCTGTGAGTTCTCTTGCCCGGTGGCGCCCGCTCCGCGTGCCCAATCACCCGCGTGGTTCATACGAGTCGCGGGCTTGTGGGGTCCGGCACAGGATCAAGGAACGCTGCCGTCGCGTCACTCGCGGCCGGCGACGGCTCTGCCCCGCGAAGGAGATGTGTGCAGGATGACCACGACGTCTGAACGTCTTTCAGAGAAGCTGACACGCGAGGTGTCGAAGCGTGTCTCCCAGTCCGTGTTCGACGGCTCCCGGCTCCGGGTCGTCCTCCTGGTCGACGTCTACGACGGCGCACAGCAGCAGTTCCTCGAGGCGTACGAGCAGCTGTGCAAGCAGGTTGCGTCGGTGCCCGGCCATGTCAGCGACCAACTGTGCCAGTCGATCGAGAATCCGTCCCAATGGCTCATCACGAGTGAGTGGGAGAGTGCTCCGCCGTTCCTCACCTGGGTGAACAGCGAGGAGCACGTGCGGATGGTGCAGCCGCTGCACAGCTGTGTCCGGGACACCCGGTCGCTGCGTTTCCACATCGTGCGGGAGACCGGCGGTGCCGAGCAGCACCGGTCGGCGGAGCGCCGGCTGCAGGCTCACCCGCGCATCGGCGACGGGGTGATCCGGCACGCGCTGACGTTCACGGTCAAGCCGGGCAGCGAGAAGAAGGTCGCGAGGATTCTCGCGGACTACGCCTCGCCCGAGGCCCGGGTCGACGACACGACGCGGCTGTGCCGGACCTCGCTGTTCATGCACGGCAACCGGGTGGTGCGGGCCATCGAGGTGCGCGGCGATCTGCTGGCGGCGCTCCGGCACGTGGCCAGCCAGCCGGAGGTGCGGGCTGTCGAGGAGGCGATCAACCCGTATCTGGAGCAGGACCGGGATCTCGATGACCAGGAATCGGCCCGGATGTTCTTCACCCGGGCGGCGCTGCCGGCCGTGCACCACGTGAGCACGGAGGACCGGTCGGAGGGCAGGCGGCAGGCCTTGTACTACCCGGCCCGGCCCGACTGCGGGATGCGGTTGGCCGAGCTGATCGCGCAGGCCGACTCGGCGTCCGTGGACGACCCGGCGGGCCCGGTGCTGCGCAGCACGGTCTTCCAGCGGGACGACGTGGTGGTGCGCCTGGTCGACATGCGTGGTGACCAGGAGGCCGAGGTGCTGCCGCGGGAGGCCCGGGTGGCCGCCGAGGTGCGGGAGCTGCTCGACGCCGAGGTCGCCCGTATGGATCTGATCACCGACCGCCGTTCGCCGGACGCCTGATCCGGCGGCCGGGTCTCCCCAGCGCCGCGCGCCGACGCAGACATCCAACGGAGGAAACGTTGTCCATCAAACCCCGTCCGAAAATCGTGGACCTCAGTGAGGTCGAGCCCAACGTCCGGCGAGGTGGCGACCTGCGCGCCATGCTCACCCCTGCCACGGTCGGCTCCACCAGCGGCTTCATGGGCGTGGCCATCGTGCAGCCCGGTGACCGCATCGGGGAGCACTACCACCCGTACTCCGAGGAGTTCGTCTACGTCGTCTGCGGGCAGCTGGAGGTGGACCTGGACGGTGAGCCGCACGCGCTCAGGCCCGAGCAGGGTCTGATGATCCCGGCCCACATGCGGCACCGTTTCCGCAACGTCGGCAAGGTGGAGGCGCGGATGGTCTTCCATCTGGGGCCGCTGGCCCCGCGGCCTCAGCTGGGCCATGTCGACACCGAGGAGACCGAGGTCATCGGGGCTGCCGCGGTGGTCACCGAGGCGGGTGCCGCGCAGGCGGCCGACCGGGGTCGGGTTCGGTCATGACCCGGCGCGTGGCGGTCACTGGCATAGGCATCGTTGCTCCGGGCGGCATCGGCGTACCGGCATTCTGGGATCTGCTTGCCGACGGCCGGACCGCGACGCGGGGCATAACCTTCTTCGACCCCTCGGGGCTCAGGTCGCAGATCGCGGCCGAGTGCGACTTCGACCCGGTGGCGCACGGCCTGGGCGTGGACCAGGTCGCCCGGGCGGACCGGTACATCCAGTTCGCCCTGGTCGCCGGGGAGGAGGCGGTCCGGGACTCGGGTCTCGACCTGGCCCGGGAGGATCCCTGGCGGGTCGGGGTCTCGGTGGGCACCGCGGTCGGCGGCACCACCCGCCTGGAGCACGACTACGTCCTGGTGAGCCACCGTGGGCAGCGCTGGGACGTCGACGACCGGGAGGCGGAGCCGCATCTGCACCGGGCGTTCTCGCCGAGCACGGTCGCCGCCGCGGTGGCGGAGCGGTTCGGTGCTCAGGGTCCGGTGCAGACCGTCTCCACCGGCTGCACCTCCGGCCTGGACGCGGTCGGGTACGCCTTCCACACCGTCGAGGAGGGCAGGGCCGACATCTGCATAGCGGGCGCGTCGGACTCGCCGATCTCCCCGATCACCATGGCGTGCTTCGACGCGATCAAGGCCACGTCCCCGAACAACGACGATCCCGCACACGCCTCCCGGCCCTTCGACAACCACCGTGACGGGTTCGTCATGGGCGAGGGCGGTGCGGTGCTCGTCCTGGAGGAGCTGGAACACGCCCGGGCCCGCGGCGCGCACGTGTACTGCGAGCTGGGCGGCTACGCCACCTTCGGCAACGCCTACCACATGACCGGCCTGACCAGCGAGGGCCTGGAGATGGCCCGGGCGATCGACACCGCGCTCGACCACGCCCGGCTCGACCCCACGGCGATCGACTACGTCAACGCCCACGGCTCCGGCACCCGGCAGAACGACCGCCACGAGACGGCGGCCGTGAAGCGGGCGCTCGGCCACCACGCCTACGACACCCCCATGAGCTCCATCAAGTCGATGGTGGGGCACTCCCTCGGGGCGATCGGGGCGATCGAGGTGGTCGCGTGTGTGCTGGCCCTCGCCAAGCAGGTCGTACCCCCGACCGCCAACTACGAGACCCCCGACCCCGAGTGCGACCTGGACTACGTCCCGCGCGTCGCCCGCGAACGGAAGCTGACCAGCGTCCTGTCCGTGGGCAGCGGGTTCGGAGGCTTCCAGTCCGCGGTGGTCCTGACCCGGACGAGGGACCGGACTAGGGAGAGGACACGATGAGCGAACCGCATGACCGGCGCGCGGCCGTCACCGGCATCGGGGTGGTCGCGCCCAACGGCACCAGCACGGACACCTTCTGGAAGGCCACCCAGGGAGGTCTCAGCGTCCTCGACCGGATCACCCGCGAGGGCTGTGAGCACCTTCCGCTGAAGGTGGCCGGCGAGGTCCGCGCCTTCGATCCGTCCGTGACGATCGAGGAGCGGTTCCTGGTCCAGACCGACCGGTTCACGCACTTCGCCATGGCGGCGGCCGACTTCGCGCTGGACGACGCCCGGCTCGGGCAGGCCGACACCTCCGAGGAGCCGTACTCCATCGGGGTGGTCACCGCCGCCGGGTCCGGCGGCGGCGAGTTCGGCCAGCGCGAGTTGCAGCAGCTGTGGGGCAAGGGCAGCCGGTTCGTCGGCCCGTACCAGTCCATCGCCTGGTTCTACGCCGCGAGCACGGGCCAGATCTCCATCCGCCGCAAGTTCAAGGGCCCCTGCTCGGTCGTCGCCTCCGACGAGGCCGGCGGTCTGGACGCCCTCGCGCACGCGGCGCGGGCGGTACGGCGCGGCACCGATGTGATCGTGGCCGGCTCCACCGAGGCGCCGCTGGCGCCGTACTCGATGGTCTGCCAGCTCGGTTACGAGGAGCTGAGCCGTGAGGAGGATCCGGCCCGTGCCTACCGCCCGTTCACGGACGCCGCCTGCGGCTTCGTGCCGGGCGAGGGCGGCGCGATGCTCGTGGTCGAGGCGGAGCGCTCCGCGCGCGAGCGCGGCGCGGACATCCGGGCCTTCGTCGCCGGGCATGCGGCCACCTTCACCGGTGCCTCCCGCTGGGCCGAGTCCCGGGACGGCCTGGCGCACGCGATCCGGCAGGCCCTGGCCGAGGCCGGCTGTGCGCCCGAGGAGGTCGACGTCGTCTTCGCCGACGCCCTCGGGGTGCCGGAGGCGGACCGGGCCGAGGCGCTGGCGCTCGCCGACGCCCTCGGCGCGCACGGCACCCGGGTACCGGTCACGGCGCCGAAGACCGGCATCGGCCGGGGCTACTGCGCGGCGCCCGTGCTGGACACCGCGGCGGCCGTGCTCGCGATGGAGCACGGGCTGATCCCGCCGACGCCGAACGTCTTCGACGTCTGCCACGACCTCGACCTCGTGACCGGCCGTGCCCGCGTCGCCGAGCTGCGTACGGCGCTGGTGCTCAGCCGGGGACTCATGGGGTCGAACTCGGCGCTGGTGCTCCGGCACGGCGCCGTGAACGCCTAGCAGTACAGGAGGGAATCGCATGACCGCACAGATCACCGTGGAAGAACTGGCCGCGCTGATGAAGAAGGCCGCCGGGGTCACCGTGGCCCCGGACCTGCTGCTGGAGCAGGGCGAGTCCGGCTTCGACGCCCTCGGCGTCGACTCGCTCGGCCTGCTCGGCATCGTCGGCGAGCTGGAGAACCGGCACGGCACCCCGATGCCGCCCGACGCGGAGCGCTGCAAGACGCCCCGGCAGTTCCTCGACCTCGTCAACAGCACTCTGATGGCAGGAGCCTGACATGGCAGGACACACGCAGAACGAGATCACCATCGCCGCGCCGCTGGACCTGGTCTGGGACATGACCAACGACCTGGAGCGCTGGCCCCAGCTGTTCAGCGAGTACGCGTCCGTCGAGATCCTCTCCCGGGAGGGGAAGAAGACGACGTTCCGGCTGACCATGCACCCCGACGACAACGGCACCGTCTGGAGCTGGGTCTCCGAGCGCACGCCCGACCGCGACACGCTCACCGTGAAGGCCCGCCGCGTCGAGACCGGCCCCTTCGCCCACATGGACATCCACTGGCGGTACGAGGAGGCCCCGGCCGGCACCCGGATGATCTGGACGCAGGACTTCGCGATGAAGCCCGACGCCCCGGTCGACGACGCCTGGATGACCGACAACATCAACAAGAACTCCAAGGTCCAGCTGGACCTCATCCGGAACAAGATCGAGAAGGCCGCCGCCGGACACCGGCCCGCACCGGCCCTGGCCGACTGAACCGGAAGGAGGAGCCGTCCCATGCACCAGGCCCTGATCGTCGCCCGGATGGCACCGGGCTCCGCCCCGGACATCGCCAAGGTGTTCGCGGACTCCGACCGCGGAGAGCTGCCCCACCTCGTCGGTGTCGTGCGGCGCAGCCTCTTCCAGTTCGGCGATGTGTACATGCACCTGATCGAGTCCGAGCGCGAGCCGGGACCCGCCATCGCCAAGGTGACGAACCACCCCGAGTTCCGTGACGTCAGCGAGCGGCTGCAGGCGTACGTCAGCGCGTACGACCCGGAGACCTGGAGGTCCCCCAAGGACGCGATGGCCCAGCGCTTCTACGTCTGGGAGCGCGACTGAGCCGTACGGCACCCGCCGGACGGCCACCGGCCGCCGGGCCCGCAGCGTCGCGGGCCCGGCGGCCGGTGCTGTGTGTCCGGGTGCCCCGTCACCCGGAAACGTGGCAGTCGAACGCGTGCAGATACGGGTTGACGGGGCGGATGTCCTCCACCCTGAGGCCCGCCGCGGTCAGCCTGCTCACCATGGAGTCGGTGGTGTGCTTGGCCCCGCCGACGTTGAGGAGTAGCAGCAGGTCCATGGCGGTGCTGAAGCGCATCGAGGGGGTGTCGTCCACCAGGTTCTCGATGACGACGACCCGGGTGCCGGGCCCGCCCGCCTCGACGACGTTGCGCAGCAGCCGGGCCGTGCTCTCGTCGTCCCACTCCAGGATGTTCTTGATGATGTAGACGTCGGCCGGGACCGGGATCGCCTCCCTGGCGTCGCCGGGCACGATCCGCGCGCGGTGGGCGAGGTCGCCGCCCTCGCGCAGCCGCGGCAGGGCGTTCTCCACCACCCGGGGCAGGTCGAGCAGACTGCCGCGCATCTCCGGGTACTTGTCCAGCAGGCACGCCACCACGTGCCCCTGGCCGCCGCCGATGTCCGCGACGGACCTGGCTCCGGACAGGTCGAGCAGGGCCGCGACCTCCCGCGCCGACTGCTCGCTGGAGCGGGTCATGGCGCGGTTGAAGACGTCCGCGGACTCGGGGGCGTCCTCGTTGAGGTAGGTGAAGAACTCCTTGCCGTAGAGGTCCTCCACGACGTTCTTTCCGGTGCGCACCGCCTCGTCCAGCCTGGGCCAGGCGTCCCAGGTCCATGGCTCGGTGCACCACAGGGCGATGGCGCGCAGGCTGTTCGGGTCGTCCTCGCGCAGCAGCCGGGACATCTCGGTGTGCGCGAACGTGCCGTCCGGCTGCTCGGCGAAGACGCCGTAGCAGGACAGGGCCCGCAGTAGCCGGCGCAGCGGCTTCGGTTCGGTCTTCACCGCGGCCGCGAGGTCCTCGACGGCCATCGGCGCGTTCTCCAGGGCGTCGGCGACGCCCAGCCGGGCCGCCGCCCGGACGGCGGCGGCACAGGCCGCGCCGAACACGAGTTCGCGCAGCCGCATGGGTGGCGGTGGGGCTGTTTCAGCGGACGTCATCTGCTGCCCTCTCTCTCTTCGGCCTTCGTCGGTCCAGCAGGGGCAATGGGCGTGCGGTCAGCACAGGCCCGCGGGCTTGGAGGCCCGGCAGGCGTTGTGCGCGAAGGCGTTGGTCTTGCCGGTTTCGGTGTTGACCAGGTCCGCCGGGGAGTTGTTCGACAGCATGTTGTCGCTGACCCGGTTCTTGTCGTTGGTGGCGCCCACGAAGCTCTTGAACAGCACGATGCCGCCCGACAGCGGGGACGTGCCCGCGTGCCCGGTGACCACGTTCCCGGTGACCGAGACCTTCTCGGTGCCGGTCAGCACGATGCCGGAGCCCTGCAGGGCGGGCAGCCGGTCGGTCTTCGGGCAGGACTTGTTGTTCCTGACGACGCGGTTGGAGGCCACTTCCAGGGCGCCGGCCTTGGGCTTGTTCTCGTCACCTACGACGAACACGCCGGCGCAGTTGCCGGTGACGTAGTTCTCCGCGACGGTGAGGTTGCGCAGCCGGCGGACGGTGACGCCGACCCGGTTGCCCTCCAGGCGGTTGCGCGCGACCAGCGTCTGCTTCGCGTCGTAGGCGCCCGCCTCCTCCGTGATGGTGTTGGCGAGGAGCAGGCCCGCGTCGCCGTTGTCGTGCGCGTAGTTGTACAGGAGTTGCCCGTGCACGGACCGCTCCATGGCGATGCCCCACACGCCGTTCTTGTAGGCGTACACCCGGCGGACGGTCATGGTGTCCGTCGCCATGCCGAACACACCGGTCCGGCTGAAGCCGGTCACGGCCAGGTCCTCGACGGTGACGTCCTCGACGTTCTTGGTCTTGGTGCCCACCACGCAGATGCCGTAGCCGCCCTCGGCGCAGCTGTTGGCGGCCGTCTGCCCGGACTTCTTGTTGACGGGCTTGATCACCGTCCCGGCACCGATACCCCGCAGGGTCACCCGGGGCGTCGTGATCTTGACACTCTCGTGGTAGGTGCCGCCGAGCACGACAATGGTGTCCCCGGCCTGTGCGGCGTCCACGGCCTTCTGGATGGATTCGCCCGGGTGGACCACGAGAGTCTTGTGGGCGGCCGCACCGGGGGCCGCGCCCAGTCCCGCGCCGACGAGGGCCGCGGTGCACGCGAGATATGCGATGTGACATCTCTTCATATCGCATACGGTATGACTGGTTTATTCATTGATGTCCGGATAGGCCATCCGGCGGCGTGTCAGCCGCCGCGCAGCTCCCGCCCGATCTCCAGCTGCACGTCCTCCAGCGGCCTGCCGTCCTCGACTTCCCACAGACAGTTCTGCAGCACCCGCCCCAGCGTCCACGCCCGCGCCCGCTCCCGGTCCAGGCCCAGCGCCGCCGTCAGCGCGTCGAAGCGCCAGCGGGTCTCGGCCGGGTCGTACCGGTTGTCGATCGCGGGCAGCAGGTCGAAGCCGGGGTCGCCGGCCAGCGGCTTGGGGTCGATGGCGAGCCACGGCGCCCGGTCGGCCGCCAGGACGTTGTCGTAGTGCAGGTCCCAGTGCAGCAGCCGGTCGCCGGGCTCGGCGACCACCTCGCGCACCGCGGCCGCGCAGTCCGCGACCAGACGGCGGTCCGCCGCGTCCGCGATCCGGCCGAGCGCCCAGGGGACCTGGTCGAGCATCGCCCGCGCGACATCGCCCAGACGGCGTAGTCCCGCCGGAGCCGGTACGGACGTCAGCCGCTCCAGCAGCCCGGCGATGACCAGGACCGCCTCGCGCGCGTCCGGCAGACCGGTCAGCACGCGGCTCTCGTCCAGCCGCTCCAGCAGCAGCGTGCAGGTCGGCTCGTCGTGCTCCAGCAGCCGTACGGCCCCGTCCCCGGCCCAGGTCCGCAGAGCCACCGGCTCGCCCGCGCTCTCCTCGTCGAGCAGCTGCAGCTTCAGTGCCGCCGGGCTGCCGTCGCCCCGCACGACCGGCAGGACCAGCGCGGTCACCCCGTACATCGCGGGTCCGTCGACCCGCAGCTCCCAGCGCCCGAGGAAATCCCCGGCCCGCCGCGGCAGGTCCGCGATGAACGCCCGCCCCGCCTCCCCGTTGAATTTCTCCTGAGAAGCGGCCAGCTCGCCAGGCACCTCGATCACCTTGCCGACCATACTGACATCTGTGAACCGGATCATCCGATTTCGGCGTGGGCTCCGGGCGGCCGCGGACTACGTCCGCAGCGCCCCGGGCACCTACGTCTGGCTGCTGATCCTGTTCCTCACCACCGTCGCCCTGCACCACATGTCGCCGGACTTCGAGGAGGACTTCCTGCGGCAGCGGTCGACCAACATCCACGAGCTGTCCCAGAACCCGGTACGGGTGCTGATCACCAGCGCGATGTGGATCGACGGCGGGCGCTGGCTGCCGTACGCCGTCCTGTACTCCGTCTTCCACGCCCAGGCCGAACGCTGGCTCGGCACCCTGCGCTGGCTCGCGGTGTGCGTGTCTGCGCACGTGTTCGCCACACTGATCAGCGAGCTGGCCCTGCTGAAGGCGATCCGCGACGGCATGGCCCCGCACTCGGCGGTCAACACCCTCGACATCGGCGTCAGTTACGCCCTGGCGGGCGTGGTGGCGGTGCTCACCTACCGGATCGCGGCGCCCTGGCGGTACCTGTACCTGGCCGTCCTGCTCGCGATCTACACGGTCCCGCTCGCCACCAGCCGTACCTTCACCGACTTCGGGCACTTCCTGTCCGTGCTGATCGGGCTCGGCTGTTATCCGCTGGTCCGAGGCTGCGGCAAGGTGTGGAATCCGAGGGAGACACTGGCCGCTCTGCGGGGCGCCTTGACCGGTTGACGCGCCCCTCACCCCGTCGGCGCGGGCGCCGGGTTGCCCTGGTGGGTGAAGGCGGCCCAGTTGTGCAGGCGGTGGAGGTCGGGGCGGGTGGCCTCGCGGCGGAGGAGGCCGTCGAGGGTGCGCGGGGCCTTGCGGTGCGGGTTGAGCATCCACAACTGGGCGGCGCGCAGGGCGTCGGGCGGGGCCAGCCCGCCGGCGGTGAGGTGGTGGTGGAAGACGGCCATCATCACGGCGGTCGCGCTGTCGTGCACGGCCCAGCGGGAGCCCACGACGTCGGCGGCGCCGCCCGTGACCAGCGCGGTGGTGAGGGTCAGCGCCTCGTCGTGGTGGCGCGTGCTCAGGTCGGTCTCACAGGCGCTGAGCACGACCAGCGGACCCGCGGAGTCCGGCCGGCGGCCCGACGCGCCGTCGAGGATGCCGGCCACGGTGAGCCGGCCGGCGTCCTGGCCCGCGCCGGGCGGTGCGGCCAGCCACAGCGCGGAGTCGGTGGGGCGCGGCGCGGCGACGGCGTGGCAGGACAGGTGGACCACGGAAGCCGGCGTCGCGCCGCCGGGCAGGACGGCGAGCAGCTCCGCCGGCGTGCCTTCGGCGTCCGGAACCTCGTCGGTGGTGACGAACTCGCCGTACCGGAGCGCGTCGGGATAGCAGGCGGCACGCAGCGCGGTCGTCTCCACCTCGGCCCACGGCAGGGTCAGTTCCGGGTCGGAGACCAGCACTTGCGGCCCGTCGGCGGGAGGCATCCGCCGCCGGGCGGCCGCGACGAGGAACTGGGTACCGGACGGGGCGTAGCTGAGGACGGCCTCCTGGCAGGCGTAGCGGTGGCCGTGCTCGCCGACACCCCCAATGTGCGCGGCGTGCCAGGGCACGACACCGAGCCGGCCGCTGGGCACCAGCACGATCCTCGGTAGCCGGGCGTATGGCCCCAGGGCCGCCGACAGCGGGCGTACGGCCGCGAGCACCGGGCCCATCACCGCCTTCCAGGCCCACCGGCACAGCTCGCGCAGCACGGCCTGCCAATGCGCGTCCCAGGCGGCTTTCCACGAAGCGTGCAGGTTCGGGTCGGTGAGCGCCCGGGAGCGCTGCACCGCGGCGTCGAGGTAACGCTCCAGCGGCCCGCTGTCAGGGTTGGTCAACTCCGGCAGGGGAAGTGTGGTGGGGCCGACGCCTGGGCGCAGGATCAGCGCGTGGCCGGACCACGAGCCGTTGGCCAGGGGCACCCCGGGCACCAGGTAGACCAGCGCGTCCGTGTCCGTGGCGGCGAGGCCCGCCGTCAGCTGGGCCACGTCGGCGGCGCCCACCAACTGCCGGATGCCCGGGCCTTCCGCCGTGCCGGGGCGAACGCCCAGCGCGGCCAGTGCCCTGCGGCGCAGCGCGCTGGGGATCGGGGGGCCGTCGGTTGCCGGGCGTGGTGCGTCTGCGGTCGTCGGCCGTGGTGGGTCGGCTTCGGGTGCCGGCCGTAGCGGGTTCGCGTGGACCTGCGCGCGCCACTGCCGGGCCAGTTCGGGGTGGCCGGCGGCGTCGAGAAGCTCGGGGATGCTCCTTCGGGATGCGGAGGCGGCCTGGAGCACCAGGGCGCGCCCCTTCTCCAGATCGGCCACCTCGTCGGCCGGTCGGCCGGTGCGGTGGGCCACGAGCGCCAGCCGCCGGGACAGTACGGCGCCCAGGAGTGCCGCCGACAGGCCGTGGTCGGCGCCGATCTGGAGCAGGACGTCGGCGGCCAGTTCACCCAACGCCTCGCGGGTGATCTCCACGAACGCCCGCAAGTCCTCGGCGGCACGCGGGCCGCCCCGGGCGGCACGGATCGTGTGGAGCTCGGCCAGCCTCATCAGGACGTCCACGCGTCGCGTTCCGCCACGCCCCTCGGCGAGCAGCTCACGGGCGCGGCTCAGCTCGGCGATGGCACCGTCCACCAGCGCGGGATCCTTGAGGCCGCGCAGGAAGGAGAGGTACATCCGCATGCCGAGCATGACGCGCTGGTCGTACTCGTGCTGGGCGTACACCTCCGGCTCGCCCAGCTTGCGGTGGGTCTCGGCGACCACGCGTTCCAGGTCCGCCCGTTCGGCGACCAGATCCACCGCCTCGGCCGCCCCGGGCACCGCAGGCTCGCCCTCCGCGCCCAGCTGACCGAGCTGGTTCAGCCGCTCCGCGACCTTGCCCCGCCACTCGCTGTCCTCGGGCAGGGCGGCGTACCGGGCGCGCAGCTCCTCGATCAGGCGCGGCAGGGCCTCGTGGTTTCCGGTGCGCTGCGCATGGCGCAGCTCGCTGTCCACGGTGGAGAGGAGGAGGTCCAGGGTGAACGGCGCGTCGAGCGGCAGCGAGCCGTCGTGTCGCAGGGCCGTGCCCAGATCTCGCATGGTGGCCAGGGAGCTGTCCGCGTCGTGGAAGCTGCCGCCGTACGAGGCCGCCTGCTCCTGGATCCCGGCCAGCTCCGCCCGCAGGGCCATGACCCACCAGGAGTCCGGGCTCGCGTCGATCGCCTCCGTGAGCAGGGTGGCCGCGTCCTCCAGGTAGCCGGTATCGCCGGTCCGGTAGGCCAGCAGCCGTTCGACGCGGGCCGCGTGGCGCCGCTCGCGCACGCCGAGCTCAAGAGAGAAGTCCCGTACGGCGTTGTCGAAGTTGTAGAGATAGGCGTCGAAACCGGGCTCCAGGGTGAGACCGGCCGGCCAGTCGTCGAGACGGTTGCCGTTGTCGTCGGCCGGGTCCGGCGCGGGCCGCTCGACGGTGCGGAAGTCGACCGATCCGGGTTCGAGCGCCTCCACCTCGACCAGCAGGTAGGCGTGGAGCCTGGCGACCCGGCCCCGTTCGGGTGCGTCCGGTGGCAGCGCGTGGAGCGCCCGCAGTGCCAGGTCGGCAGCGCGGCGGATGCCGTCGACGCCGGCCGCGCCGTCGGCGGCGGCCCGGCGCAGCAGCGCCGTGGCCTGCGAGTCCAGCTCCAGGTCCACGCCCGGGAGGCTGCGGGTCCCGGGCCGCACCGCTGTCATCAGCCAGACCAGAATGCGGGTGAACTTCGCCGTGCTGCGCGTGCGGGCCAGGGCCACCAGGCCGCGTACGGCGTCGAGCAGCGCGCTCTCGGGGTCGTCCGTGTCCTCGGGGTCGTCCGTGTCGTCGACGTCCGGCCCGCCGCTGGGCGCAGCCGTGTCGTCGACGTCCGGCCCGCCGTCGGCCGCAGCCGTGTCCGAGAGGCCGGATCCCGGGGCCAGCATCCGCTCGATGACCCGCTTGACCCTCGCGGTCCGCTGCTGGAACTCCGCGTCGAGCGGGGCCGCCGCGATCCGGTCGACGACCTCCTTGGCCTCGGTGAGATCCTGCCGCAACGACTCGGTCAGCAGGTCTTCCCCGTGGCCGCCGGTGAGCAGCGCGTTGCGCAGCACGGTTCTGGTGCCGTCGGCGCGGGGCAGGTTCCAGGGCGCGAGCAGGAAGATCAGCGCCATGCGGGCCTGCACGACGAGCAGGTCGGCCGGCGGCCCGTGGCGGTCCGCCCACCGCAGGCGCCGTAACGCTTCGGTCCGGTCCTGGGAACCGGAGCCCGACGAGGTGTATTCGCCCCTGCTCAGGCAGCGCGCGCCGAGCACGAGACCCAGGACGACGAAGACGGCGGAGACGTCCTCCCCGTGCTCCACCAACGCGGCCTCGACACGGGCCAGCCGCTCGATCACCGGACTCAGTGCCTCGGCGGACCGGCCCGTGGCGTCGTCGTCCAACACCTGGTGGGCCTCCTGGAGGGCCTCGGCCAGCTCCCTCTGCCGCTCGGCCGCCCCGGCCCCGCCCTCGTCCCGTCGAACCTCGCTGCCCATCGGCTCCCCCGCCGTGCGCGTGCCTCGCCCCGTAGGACCACTTCCACTAAGTCTCCACGTCAACTACTCGGCGTCCCCGGAAAAGCACGGAATCCGAAGGAGACACCGGCTGCTGCGTGGGTTAACGTCCGCGCATGAGCACCTCGGCAAGCGATGTCGTCAACGGCGGCATCTCCTTCTGGTACGCGGACGACGGTCTTCCGGCGGTGCGGGAGCCGCTGCCCGGGGACGCGTCCGCCGACGTCGTCATCGTCGGCGGCGGCTACACAGGACTGTGGACGGCGTACTACCTGAAGAAGGCCGCCCCCTTCCTCCGTATCACCGTCCTGGAGCAGAAGTTCTGCGGCTACGGCGCCTCCGGCCGCAACGGCGGCTGGCTGTACAACGGCATCGCGGGCCGCGACCGGTACGCGAAGCTGCACGGCCACGAGGCCGCCGTACGGCTGCAGAAGGCGATGAACGACACCGTGGCCGAGGTCGTCGCGATCGCCGAGGCCGAGGGCATCGACGCCGACGTGCACCGGGGCGGCGTACTGGAAGTGGCGACCACACCCGCCCAGCTCGCCCGTCTCAAGGCGTTCCACGAGCACGAGCTGTCGTACGGCGAGAAGGACCGCGAGCTGTACGGCGCCCGGCAGACCGCCGAGCGGATCAGGGTGGCCGGCGCGGTCGGCTCGACCTGGACCCCGCACGGCGCCCGGCTGCACCCGGTGAAGCTGGTCAAGGGCCTCGCGGCGGCCGCCGAGGCGCTCGGCGTGACCATCCACGAGTCGACCCCGGTGACCGAGATCCGCCCCAAGCACGCCGTGACCCCCTACGGCACGGTCCGCGCCCCGTACATCCTGCGCTGCACGGAGGGCTTCACCGCCTCCCTGAAGGGCCAGCGGCGCACCTGGCTGCCGATGAACTCCTCGATGATCGCCACCGAGCCGCTCACCGACGAGCAGTGGGCGGCGATCGGCTGGGACGGCCGGGAGACGCTGGGCGACATGGCGCACGCCTACATGTACGCGCAGCGCACGGCCGACGGGCGGATCGCGCTCGGCGGGCGCGGGGTGCCGTACCGCTTCGGCTCGCGCACCGACAACGACGGCCGCACCCAGCCGGAGACGATCGAGGCCCTGCGGGAGATCCTGACCCGCTTCTTCCCCGCCCTCGCCGGCCTGCGTATCGAGCACGCCTGGTCCGGCGTCCTCGGCGTCCCGCGCGACTGGTGCGCCACGGTCACCCTCGACCGGGCCACCGGCCTCGGCTGGGCGGGCGGTTACGTCGGCTCGGGCGTCGCCACCACCAACCTCGCCGCCCGCACCCTGCGCGACCTCGTCCAGCAGGACTCGGGCCAGGCCGGCCGCACCGAGCTGACGGACCTGCCCTGGGTGAACCACAAGGTCCGCAAGTGGGAGCCGGAACCCTTCCGCTGGCTGGGCGTCCAGGGCATGTACGCCACCTACCGCGCCGCCGACCGCAACGAACTCCTCCACCCGAGCACGGAGTCCTCACGGCTGGCCCGTGTCGCGGACCGGGTGGCGGGGCGGCACTGAGGCACCGGCGGTGGTGAGGCACCGGCGGCAGCCGGGGGCAGCCCACCGCTTGTGCCTCATGGCTCCAGCACCACCTTCCCGATCGTGCCGCGGTTCTGCAGCGCGCGGTGCGCGGCGGCTGCCTCGGAGAGGGGGAAGCGGGTGACGGCCGGGCGCAGGCGGCCTTCGCCGGCCTCGGTGAGGGCGCGTAGTTCGAGGGCGCGCAGGCCGCCGGCCCGCTGGAGCATCGCCGGGCCGAGCACCGACTCGGAGAGCCCGTCGACGAAGTAGCCCTGACGTCCCTCCCCGATGCCCTCCGCCGACCAGCCGAAGACGAGATGCCGGCCGCCGGGCCCGAGCAGCGCCACGGCCTCCCGGGCGGCCGCGCCGCCGACACCGTCGTAGACGATCGTGGCGGGGAGCCCGCCGAGGTGGGCGCGGACCTTGGCGGGCCAGCCGGAGTCGGTGTAGTCGACGGCGAGATCGGCGCCGTTCGCACGCACCCGGGCGGTCTTCTCCGGGCCGCCCGCCAGGCCGATCACCGTCGCTCCGGCGTTCTTGGCGTGCTGCACGAGCAGTGTGCCGATGCCGCCCGCGGCCGCCGGTACGACGACCACGTCGTCCGGCCCGGGCTCGGCGAACTGCGCGATCCCCAGCGCCGTACGCCCCGTCCCGATCATCGCGACGGCCTCGGCGAAGCCCAGTCCGTCCGGGATCTCGTGCAGGCGTTCGGCGCCGGTGACGGCGAGTTCGGCGTAGCCGCCGGGCGCGAAGCCCAGGTGGGCGACCACCCGCCGGCCGAGCCAGGCCTCCGCCACGCCGTCGCCGAGGGCGTCCACGACCCCCGCGACCTCACGGCCGGGCACGGTCGGCAGCGTGGGCGGCTCGGGCAGCGGGCCCTGCTGTCCCTCCCGCAGGGCGGTGTCGAGGAGGTGCACCCCGGCCGCCGCCACGGCGATCCGCACCTCGCCCGGCTCCGGCACCGGGTCCGCGGCCGTCTCATAGGTCAGGTTCTCGGCCGGCCCGAAGGCGTACAGGCGTACGGCGTGCATGGCATCCCCCAGTGATCGTGTCTCGGTCTCCATCTCCGTAGGCCACTCTTCGACCTCAAGCATGCTTGAGGTCAAGGGCGGTCCGGCCGAGGATCAGCGACACCGCCGTGACCGCGCTGTTGAAGGAGACTTCGGACAGCACGCCCGGCGCCGCCACCTGGTCGCCGGCCAGGTAGACGCCGTCGCCGCGGTCCACGGAGGGCCGGTCCCGCCAGCTGCTGCCCGGCAGGTCCACGGCGCCCGTACGACCGTCCGCCACGGCCTCCCGCCGCCAGGTGACCCGCTCCCGCCACCCCTCGAAGGCCAGGTCGAGCAGCTCCTCGGCCCGGGCGAGACCGTCAGCGCGCACCTCGCCGGGCCCGATCGGGATCTGTCCCTGAAGTAGTTGCTCGCCGGCCGGGGCGAGGGTCCGGTCCTGCGCCGTGAACCGTTCGATCCAGCCGGGTGCGTCCAGGTCGGAGACGGCGAAGGCGTCCCCGCGCCGGGTGCGCAGGGCGAGGTCGAGCAGGACGGTACGGCCGCCGGGCCAGGTCAGCGAGTCGTCGCCGAGTAGCCGCCGGGCGGCGGGCAGGGAGGTGGCGACGACCACGGGTGTGTCGGTCGGCAGGGTGTCGACGCGGGCCAGCGTCTCGATCCGCACGCCGAGGTTCCAGGCCCGCGCGGCCATCCGGTCGATGACGCTCGCCCAGCCGCCCCGCGGATAGTGCGCCTCCGGCGGCAGCTTGGTGGCCCGGCGCAGCCGCTCCTGCACGAAGGCGGCGGACAGGGCGCCGGGGTCGTGGTGGAAGAGGGCGACGGCGGAGTAGTTGGCGGCCGCCCGGGCGCCCTCCTCGCCGGCGATGCCGGTCGCCCAGCTGAGGAAGTCGGTGTCGACGGGGGCCTGACGGACGCTGGGGCGCAGCAGCTTGAGCAGGGCGAAGGGCGGGGTGCGGCGCAGGACGCCGTGGTGGCGCAGCCGCAGCCGGGCCGCCTCCAGGGGCGGGATCGGGGCGAGCGGCCCGATCAGGTCCCGCTGCTTGAGCCAGATCCAGTGCGGGCCGCCGTTGTAGAGGGCGTGCGGGCCCTCGTTGGTCCGGTACGGCCCCTCGGCGGTGCGGGCCCGGCCGCCCAGGGTGTGGTGGGCCTCGTACACGGTGACCTTGGCGCCTGCCTCGGCGGCGGTGATGGCGGCGGTGAGCCCGGCGAAGCCGCCGCCGACGACGGTGATGCGATGCATGGGGTGCGCTCTCCCTCTGGTCGGTTCACCTTGTCCGTGAGTACGACCGTTCGAGCGCCCTGAAATGTGACATCGGCCGGCCGCGGATCCGATGTCCGCAGCTCAGGCGGATTGTCAGTGGCGGGGTGCAGCATGGGGGCATGGCGAGGAGAGCGACGGGCGCGGGCGGGGGCATGGGCAAGGCGGCGGTGAAGGGCGCACGGCGGCCGGAGCTGCGGCTGCCACCCCTGGAACCCTGGACGGAGGGGGAGTTGGCGCCGGACGGTGACTACGACGGGCTGGAGTTCCGGGAGGCGGACCTGGCCGGGCAGGACGGGGTGGGCGCCCGCTTCATGGACTGCGCGCTGACGGGCTGCGCGGTGGACGAGACGGCACTGGGCAGGGCCCGCTTCCTCGACTCGGTCCTCACCGGCCTGCGGGGCGTCGGCACGGACCTGGCCGAGTCCACGTTCCGCGACGTCGAGCTGGCCGACCCCCGCCTGGGCGGCACCCAGCTGCACGGCGCCGTGCTGGAACGGGTCGTGATCAGAGGCGGCAAGATCGACTACCTCAACCTCCGCCAGGCCCGCCTCAAGGACGTCGTCTTCGAGTCCTGCGTCCTGGTCGAACCGGACTTCTCCGGCGCCCACCTGGAGCGGGTCGAGTTCGTCGACTGCGCCCTGAGAAAGGCCGACTTCGGCGCCGCGACCTTGAAGGACGTGGACCTGCGCGGGGCCGCTCCGCTGGAGATCGCGCGGGGTCTCGACCGGCTCTCGGGGGCGGTGATCAGCACCGGGCAGCTGCTGGATCTGGCGCCGGTGCTGGCGGGGGAGCTGGGGATCCGGGTGGAGGGGTGACGGGTCGGTGGGTCGGCTGAAGCGATGCTCAGGACACGCGGGGAAAGCGGGCCTGGAGCGTCCAGATCGCCGGGTTCTCCGCCAGGTCCTCGTGGAGGTCGGTCAGGTCGGCGAGGAGGTCGTGGAGGAAGTCGCGGGCCTCGCGGCGAAGTTCGGTGTGGGAGAAGGCGAGCGGGGGCTCCTCGGCCGGCATCCAGTCGGCCTCGATGTCCACCCAGCCGAAGCGGCGCTCGAACAGCATCCGGTCGGTGGACTCGGTGAAGTCCAGCTCCGCGTGCTGCGGCCGGGAGGCGCGGGAGCCCATCGGGTCCCGGTCCAGCTGCTCCGCGATGTCGCACAGCGCCCACGCGAAGTCCAGCACCGGTACCCATCCCCAGGCTGTGGACAGCTCCCGGTCCGTTTTGGTGTCCGCGAGATAGACGTCCCCGCAGAACAGGTCGTGCCGCAGCGTGTGGACGTCCGCGCGGCGGTAGTCGGTCTGCGGTGGGTCCGGGAAGCGGTTGGAGAGGGCGTAGCCGATGTCGAGCACGGGAGAGATGGTGTCACGCCCACAGCCCCGGCCCTGCTGCGATGCCCCTCACCCGCCTAGGATCACTGACATGTCCAGATCCGCGCGCCTTGTCCCGGCAGCTGCCGCTCTGCTCGCCCTCACCGGCACCGCGTGCGGCGGCGGGGTCCACGGCACCCCGGGCGGCTCCGGCGTGCGCGATCCGTACTTCCCGAAGGCGGGCAACGGCGGCTACGACGTCACCCACTACGCCCTCACCCTCGACTACACCCCCGGTACCCGCCACCTCACCGGCAAGGCCGTCATCACCGCCCGCGCCACGAAGGACCTGTCCGCCTTCGACCTCGACCTCGCCGGACTGGACGTCCACTCGGTCACCGTCGAGGGCAAGCGCGCCCGCTGGAACCGCGCCGGCCAGGAACTCACCGTCCGGCCCCATGACGACCTCGACAAGGGCGAGACGTTCCGCACCACCGTCCGCTACGCGGGCACCCCGAAGACCCTCACCGACCCCGACGGCTCGAAGGAGGGCTGGCTGCCCACCGCCGACGGCGCGCTCGCCCTCGGCGAGCCGGTCGGTTCCATGGCCTGGTTCCCGGGCAACAACCACCCCTCGGACAAGGCGACGTACGACATCACGGTCACCGTCCCGAAGGGCCTCCAGGCCGTCTCCAACGGTGAGTTGACCAGCCAGAGCACCAAGGGCGGCCGGACCACCTTCGCCTGGCACTCCGCCCAGCCCATGGCCAGCTATCTCGCCGTCGTCGCGGTCGGCCACTACGACATCACCCACACCACGGGCCCGCACGGCCTGCCCGTCTTCACCGCCGTCGACCCCACCCAGGCCGAGGCGAGCGCGAAGGTGCTCGCGAAGATCCCCGACATCATCGACTGGGAGGAGTACAACTTCGGGCCGTACCCCTTCTCCTCCACCGGCGCGATCGTCGACCGCCCGGGCGACGCCGGCTACGCCCTGGAGACCCAGACCCGACCCGTCTTCCCCGCCGACCAGCTCGACACCAGCACCCTCGTGCACGAACTCGCCCACCAGTGGTACGGCGACTCGGTCACCCCGAAGACCTGGCAGGACATGTGGCTCAACGAGGGCTTCGCGACGTACGCGGAGTGGCTGTACGCGGAGGACCACGGCGGCAAGAGCGCCCAGCAGACCTTCACCGAGCTGTACGAGGGCGACGACGAGGACATCTGGGCCTTCCCGCCGGCCAAGCCCTCCGGCGCCGCGCACATCTCCGACAGCCCGGTCTACCAGCGCGGCGCGATGGTCCTGCAGAAGATCCGCCAGAAGGTCGGCGACGACACCTTCTACGACATCATCCAGGGCTGGGCCGCCGCCCACCGCTACGGCACCGTCGACACCGCCGACTTCACCGCGTACGTGGAGAAGAAGGCCCCGGACAAGGACTTCGGCGAGATCTGGAAGGACTGGCTGTACGGCAACGGCAAGCCGGACCACCCGTGACGGGCGGCCCGGCCGTCGTACTGCCGTACGCGTGCGGTTACTTGACGTTGACCGCCTTCCAGGCCGCCGCCACCGCGTTGTACTCCGCGCTGCCCGAGCCGTACAGGTCCGCCGCGGCCTGCAGGGTGCCGGTGCGGGCGCCCGCGTAGGTGGTCGTCGAGGTGAAGTACGTGGTCAGGGCCTTGTACCAGATCTGGTCGGCCTTGGCCCGGCCGATGCCGGTGACCGTGGAGCCGTCGTACGTCGGCGAGTTGTAGGAGACCCCGTTGATGGTCTTCGCGCCGCTGCCCTCGCTCAGCAGGTAGAAGAAGTGGTTGGCGACGCCCGACGAGTAGTGCACGTCGAGCCGGCCGACCGTCCTCGACCAGTAGTCGGCGGAGCCGCCGTCCTTGCTGGGCTTGTCCATGTAGCGCAGCGGGGTGCCGTTGCCGTTGATGTCGATCTTCTCGCCGATGAGGTAGTCACCGGGGTCGGAGGAGTTGTTCGCGAAGAACTCCACCGAGGTGCCGAAGATGTCCGAGGTGGCCTCGTTCAGACCGCCGGACTCCTTGCTGTAGTTGAGCTTCGCCGTGGCCGCGGTCAGCCCGTGGCTCATCTCGTGGCCGGCCACGTCGAGGGAGGTCAGCGGGTCGGCGTTGCCGGAGCCGTCGCCGTACGTCATGCAGAAGCAGCTGTCGTCCCAGAAGGCGTTGACGTAGGCGTTGCCGTAGTGGACACGGGAGTAGGCGGCCTTGCCGTCGCCCGCGATGCCGTTGCGGTTGAACGCGGACTTGTAGAAGTCCCAGGTGACGGCGGCGCCGTAGGCGGCGTCGACGGCGGCGGTCTGGCGGTTGGTGACGGTGCCGTCGCCCCAGACGTCGTCGGCGTCGTGGAAGAGGGCGCCGGTGCCGGACGTACCGCCGTTCAGGTCGTACGTCTTGTGGCCGCCGCGGCCGCCGTCGATCAGGTCGTAGCCGCCGGAGGCCGAGGGGGTGGTGCCGAGCGTGACGGTGCCGCTGTACCGGCTGGTGCCCGTACCGGTGTCGATGCCCTGGTAGGAGTAGAGCTTCTTGCCGGTCTGCGCGTCGGTGATGACGTGCAGCTCGCTCGGGGTGCCGTCGTGCTGGAGGCCCTTGACGACGGACTCGTAGGCGAGGACCGGCTTGGCACCGGCCGCCCAGACGACCTTGCGGGAGGTCGAGGCGGTGGCCTTGGCGTCGCTGCCGGCGGCCTTGAGGGCGCTCTTCTTCGCACTCGCGGGGGAGACGGCCGCGGTCGTGGTCGGCACGGATATCCGGGCCTTGGTCGCCTTGCTGACACCCTTGAGCGAACCGTTCTTCGCCGCGTGGGTGACGAGGTCGCCGCCGAGGACGGGGAGACCGGCGTACGTCCGCTCGTAACGGGTGTGGACGGTACCGTCCACGTCCTTCACCACGTCCCGGACGACCAGCTTCTCCTTGGCACCGAGGCCGAGTTCCCGGGCCGCCGCACCGGCGTGCCGCTGGGCCGACTCGATGGCGGCGGCACGGGCCGTGACGCCGAGCGGGAGGGCCGTGGCGCCAGAGGTGTGTGTGGGGGCGGCGGTCGCGGCGCCGTTCTGCAGCGCGAGGACGACCATCGCGGCCGAGCCGACCAGGGCGGCGGCGCGCACGGCGGTCTTGCGGGAGGTGCGGGGAGCGTGGGGCTGCTGTCTCACTCGATCTCCTTCAGGCTGGTCTCCGTGGGGTTGGAGACACAGACGGGACACAGGGGATGCACAGAGTTGCGGCGGCGAGGAGAGAGTGACACCGAGAACGGCCTGTTTGACAGGGTGCCGACAAGACTTTACGTGTTCGTATCCGAAAGACGTGCTGCGAAATCCGCTATCCGGACGCGGCGAGTGCGGTCAACTCCCTTTGATTCAAGCGAACTTGATGCCCCGGGCGTCACGTACCGGCCGGCGCCGTCCACTCCACAGCCCGCTCAGCCTTCCCACTCGTCCAGCAGTCGGGCGAGGTCCGGCGGCCACACCGGCTCCGCCTCCTCGGCCAGCTCCTGCCTGCTCCACCAGCGCCAGGTGAGGATGCCGTCGGCGGCGTGCGCGGCGGCGAGGGCGGGACCGGTCGGTTCGCGGTGGGGGCCGTGGGTGACGTAGATGTGCTCGTGCTGGCGGACGGGGATGTCGAAGCGGGTGAAGTCGTGTTCCCAGGTGCACAGGAGAGGCCCGGGCTTCAGGTCGGTCCAGCCCGTCTCCTCGGCCAGTTCCCGTAGGGCGCCCTCGCGTGGGCCCTCGCCGGGGTCCAGGCCGCCGCCGGGCAGGGCCCAGTGGACGCCGACCTCGACGTTGTCGTACCGGAAGAGGAGGACGGAGCCCTCCGGGTCGATGACGGCGACTCGGGCTGCCTGCCGGGGGGTTCGCAGCACCTTGCGCAGCACGGCGCAGGGGCGGCCGAGGTCGCGGTCGGGGCGGTGGTCGACGACCTCGTAGCCGAGGGCGGTCCAGAAGGCCAGGCCCTTGGGGTTGTTGTCGAGGACGGCGAGCCGTACGGCGTGCCGCCCGGCGGCACGGAAGCGCTCCTCGACCAGCGTGGCGACCCGCCGGCCGTACCCCTTGCCCTGCTCGGCCGCGTCGACCATCAGCAGCCCGATCCACGGGTCCGGGTCGGCCGGGTCGGGGTGGTGGGCCAGCGTGATCACGATCGCGACCGGTCGCCCTTCGGCCCGGGCCAGCAGCACCTCGGCGTCCGGGTGGGCCAGGTCGTCGGCCAGCGCGACCGCCACCTGCTCGGGGCGGATGTCGTCCGGGTCGGGGAACTCGCCGCTGAGGGCGTGGAACTCGTGGTGGGAGGCGTACAGCGCCGTCAGCTCGGTGAGCAGCTCGGCGGGGAGGGAGCCGTCGGTCGACGAGAGCCGTTCGAGGAGCATGACGGGACCCTATCCACTGACCGGGTCCTTCTGGGGGCGCCGGGGTGCTGGATAGTTTTCCGCAGGAGCCACACCATGTCCGGGGAGACGGAAGACGATGACCACCCAGCCACCGCCGTACGGCAACCAGCCCCCCTACGGCCAACAGCCACCGCCACCGCTTCCGCCGGCCACCGCTCAACCGGGCTTCGGCCCCCCGCCACCCCAGTACGCCTACGCCCCGACCCCACCCCAGCCGCAGGTCAGTGGCCCGGAGTTCATGGCGGTCGACCGCCACAACTCGATCGTGGTCGACACCCAGGGCGTGGCCTTCGAGGACCACGGCATGTCCGTCGACTTCCCCTGGCAGGAGATCCGCAGCGTCCACTACAAGGCGACTCCGTCCGGCAAGGCCCTGATGGTGGCGGTGGTGCTCCCGGACGGCCGGTTCTACGAGTGCGTGGTCGAGGCGAAGCCGAGGGCGCGGCTGGGGGAGTGGTTCGCCCAACTGGCCGCCGTGCTGGGCTATTACCGGCCGGCGGGCTGGTAGAGCCGCTTCACGGCCCCGTATGCCGGGACCCCCGGCCGAAGCCAGGGGTCCCCGCACAGCGCAGCGTCCGTCAGACGTTCACACCGAAGTCCTGGGCGATGCCCACCAGGCCCGAGGCGTAGCCCTGGCCCACCGCGCGGAACTTCCACTCCGCGCCGTTGCGGTACAGCTCGCCGAAGACCATCGCGGTCTCGGTGGCCGCGTCCTCGGAGAGGTCGTAGCGGGCGATCTCGGCGCCGCCGGCCTGGTTGATGATGCGGATGTAGGCGTTGCGGACCTGGCCGAAGTTCTGGCCGCGGTTCTCGGCGTCGTAGATGGAGACCGGGAAGACGATCTTGTCGATGTCGGCCGGGAGGGCGGCCAGGTTGACGTTGATCGCCTCGTCGTCGCCCGCGCCCTCGCCCGTGCGGTTGTCGCCCGTGTGGACGATCGAGTTGTCCGGGGTCTGCTTGTTGTTGAAGAAGACGAAGTGGCCGTCCGAGTAGACCTTGCCCTGCCCGTTGACCGCGATGGCGGAGGCGTCCAGGTCGAAGTCCGTGCCGGTGGTGGTGCGGACGTCCCAGCCGAGGCCCACGGTGACGGCGGTCAGGCCCGGAGCCTCCTTGGTGAGCGAGACGTTGCCACCCTTGGACAGGCTTACAGCCATGATTGGGAGTCCCTTCCCTTTTAGGTTTCTGTGCCGACGAAGCTACCGTCACCGGGGAGAACGTCGAGGGGGGTCCCGATGGTTCCGGATCCCTTTACCTTTTTTACCCATAAGGAAAACCGGGTGACGTGAGGCGGGCCGGACCGGGAACATGGGATGCATGTCCGGGCCTTACTTCATCCGTGGCTCGGTCTCGCTACCCGAGGCCGAGCTGACGTGGCGTTTCTCCAGATCCTCCGGGCCCGGTGGCCAGCATGTGAACACCAGCGACTCGCAGGTGGAGCTGCGCTTCGACCTCGCGGCCACCGAGGCGCTTCCCGAGGTGTGGAAGGAACGGGCGCTGCAGCGGCTGGCAGGGCGCCTGGTCGACGGGGTCGTGGTCGTACGGTCCTCCGAGCACCGCTCCCAGTGGCGCAACCGCGAGACCGCCGCCGTACGCCTCGCCGCCCTCCTCGCCGAGGCCACCGCACCCCCGCCCAAGCCCCGCAGACCGACCCGCATCCCCCGCGGCATCAACGAGCGCCGACTGCGCGAGAAGAAGCAGCGCTCGGACACGAAGCGGGGCCGCTCGGGCCGGGACTGGGGCTAGCCGGGACCGGCTGTCATGAGCCGACCCGCAGAAGACACCCCCTAGGGCAGGTCGAGCACGCCGACCGTCTGGTCTCCGCTCGTCTCGCCGTTCTTGCGGAAGCCGAGGCGGAGGTAGAACTCCTCGGGGCCGTCCGGGCCGGGATGCCAGGTGACGTACATCTCCTGGGCACCCCGGCGGCGGAGTTCCGCGGCGACGGAGTCGACGGCGAAGCGGCCGTACCCCTTGCCCTGCTCCTCGGCGGCGATGTTCAGCCGCCACAGGCCGGAGCGGATCGCGCTGCCGTCTTCGTGCCAGTCGATGTCGAGGAAGGCCATCAGGAAGCCGACCGGGCGGTCGCCGTCCACGATCAGCCGGGGCCAGGCGAGACCGGCGCGGTGGACGTACGCCTCGGCGAGGGAGTGGGCCACCGGCTCGACCGCGTGTTCCTGGTCGGGGCGGATGCGAATGGCGAGAGCGGCTTCGAGATTCCGGGGCGTTATCTCTTCCAGACGAACAGTCGGACGAACAGTCGGATGCGCAGTCGGATGAGCAGTCGGATCGGCAGTCATCCGCGCACATTAAGCAGATCGAAGACGGCACGGCTATGGAATTCCGGGGCGCCCGTTCACCCCAACTGCCGGTACCGGCCGCGGAAATACATCAGTGGCCCGCCCTCCGCGCTCGGCACCCGCGCGGTCAGCACCCGGCCGATGACGAGCGTGTGGTCCCCGGCCGTCACCCGCTGCTCGGTGCGGCACTCCAGGGTGGCCAGCGCGCCGCCCACCAGCGGGGCGCCGGAGGCCTCCCCGCGGACGTAGGGCAGGTCCTCGAAGAGCAGGCGGTCGCTGATACGGCCCTTCATGGCGAAGCGGCCGGCGACGTGGCGCTGGCTCTCGGTGAGCACCGAGACCGCCCACAGCGGCTGCTCGTCGAGCAGGTCGTCCATGCGGGCGCCCGTGCGCAGGCTGACCAGCACCAGCGGCGGGTCCAGCGAGACGGACATGAAGGCCGTGGCAGTCATGCCGACGTCCTCGCCGCCCGGCGCGGTCGGGTCGTCCGGGTCCAGCGGCGGCTCCTGCGCGGTCACCAGGACCACGCCCGCGGCCAGCCGGGACATCGCGGCCCGGAACTCGTCGTTGCTCACCCCCTCAGCATGCCCGGAAGCGGCTGTGGCGGTGGGTGAGGGAGTGTTCAGCACGCCGGTGACGCTAATCTCCGCACCGTGCGCGGCGCATCGGGCCTGCGCCCTAGCCGGGTCCTAGGACCAGGGAAGGACACATCACAAAGCCTGCGTCCAGGAAACACACAAGGAGAACGCAGAAACTCCACTCAATTGTTCACGTTCTTCTGTGACTTGAGTCACAAGGCCCGTTAATTGTTGACCCTGTGTACCGAGTGAGCAGCGCGCTGTGATTCAGTGGCGGAAGCTGGTAAGGGCGATACGCCGATGAGAACCCTTGATTCGCTGCGAGGTCTCGGGGGGAGGGCGAGCATGGAGACCGAGTCGGAGCCGTATGTCCGTCTTGCGTCCCTGCGACAGCTGCACCAGGTTATGGCCGACATGAACACGGCACGCAGCCTGGCGGACACACTGCAGACCGTCTCCGACGGCGTCGTGGGCGCCCTCGGGTACGAGATGGCCTGCGTCAACCTCGTGCGCCCCGACGGCGACCTCGTCGTCGCCGCCTTCTCCGGCAACTCCGCCGCCGAGGCCCTGATCACCGGCCGGGTCGGCTCTCGCGACTCCTGGCTGCGCCGGCTGAGCATGGGTGAGCAGTGGGGCGACCTGGTGTTCATACCGCACACCGAGGGCTGGGTGCTGGACGACGACGACGTCCCGCAGTGGTACACCGACGGGCCCGCGCCCCGCTTCGAGGACGAGTGGCACCCCTCCGACCGGCTCTTCGCGCCCATGTACACACCCGGCGTGCAGGGCGGCTCCTCCGGTGAGCTGCTCGGTGTCATATCCGTCGACCGGCCGCGCAACGGCCGCCACCCCGGCGCCTGGGGCCGCGAGGCCCTGCAGATGTACGCCTTCCAGGCCGCCATCGCGATCAGCAACGCGCGTCTACGTGCGAACATGCAGCGCGCCCTGGTCCGCCTGGAGCGCGACCAGCAGGCGCTGCGCGCCAGCGAGGAATCCTTCCGGCAGGCGTTCGAGTACGCCCCCTCCGGCATGGCGATCGCCGAGATGGGCGGCGACCAGCACGGCCGGATCCTGCGCACCAACGACGCGCTGTGCCGTCTGCTGGGCCGCCCCGCCTCCGCGATGCGCCGCTACTCCTTCTCCGACCTCGTCCACCCCGAGGACATCGGCACCCTGCTCCGGACCTCCGCCGAGGGAGGCCGCGCGGAACTCCGCCTCGGCCGCCGCGACGGCACGTACGTGTGGGTGTCCCTGCGCAACTCGGTCGTCGCGGACGCCGCCGACGGCCCCCGCTTCCTGCTCACCCACGTCGAGGACATCGAGGAGCGCAAGCGCCGCGAGCTGCAGCTCGCCCACCGCGCCTCCCACGACTCCCTCACCGGCCTGCCGAACTCCGCCGAGCTGCGCTCCCGCCTGTCGGGCCGCCTCTGCCAGCGGCAGGCCCACGCCGGCGCGCTGGAGTCCCTGGACGCGGCCTACGGCCACCCCGCCTACGACAGCCCCGTCGGCCACGGCTTCGACTTCGCACCGGGTGCGGAGGCGTACGAGGGGTACGACCACCACGTCCACATCGCGGCCCCCGAGGAGGGCCACGACGACGGCACCAAGGGCCTCGCGGTGCTCTTCTGCGACCTGGACGGCTTCAAGTCGATCAACGACCGGTTCGGCCACAACGCGGGCGACGCGGTCCTGATCGAGGTCGCCCGACGGCTGTCCCGGGGCGTGCGCGACGGGGACACGGTGGCCCGGCTCGGCGGCGACGAGTTCGTGATCCTCGCCGACGGCCTCGGCAAGGCCGACGCCCAGGACCTCGCCGTACGTCTGCGCAACGAGATCATCCAGCCGATCCGCGCCGAGGGCCGGGCCGTCCGGGTGGGCGCCAGCTTCGGCATCGGCTGGGCACACTGCGGCATGACTGCGGACGAAGTGTTGAAGTCAGCCGACGAGCGGATGTACGTAGAGAAACGATCTCGTCCCAAACAGCACCGACGCGCCGGATGATCCGCAGGTCAGTGAGTTGATGCGGTCTGGGTCACCCGTTTGGGCCAGCTGGAGCGGGTAGGCTCGCCATTCCAGACCTGTACCGGATCCACCCGCACCTGCTGAGGAGACCAAGGGATGACGCCCGGCGAAAACAGCCCGAGCACGCCCGAGGACGACGACCCGTTCGGCTATCTGTACGCCGACGGCCAGGCCAGAGGAGCCCAGCCGCCGTCCGGTGGTTACGGCTACCCGAACTCGGTCAGCAGAGTGCGTGCGGTCGGCGAGCGTACCTACGGCGGGCAGCAGGCGCCGCAGTACGGCCAGCAGCCCGGCGTCCCGCCGCAGCAGCAGCAGGGTGCCTACGGCCAGCCGAACGCCCACTACCAGGCCCCCGAGACCCTCGCCGGCGGCGCCCCGACCAGCCGCCAGCCCCTGCAGCCGACCCCCGGCCGCCGCGGCCCGAACACCAAGGGTCTGCTGATCGGCGCCATCGCGGTGGTCGCCGCGGTCGTCATCGGCATCGGCGTCGCGATGCTCAACGGCGGCTCGGACGACAACAAGTCCAGCAGCCAGGTGGGCACCTCCCCGACCCAGTCCCAGAGCAGCAAGCCGAGCCCGTCCAGCAGCAACTCGGCAGCGTCGGGCGACCTGCCGAAGGCGGACGCGAGCGCTCTCCAGCTGGCCGGCGGGGCGACGAAGGCGTCGGACGTCAAGGGTGCGCAGGCGGCGGGTGGTACGTATGTGGGCGGGCTGAACACGGTCGGTTCCTCGGTGACCTGGACGTTCGACAACGTCCCCGAGGACGGCACGTACACGATCTTCGCGCGGTTCAGCAACGCCGGTGAGGATCAGTCGATGACCCTCACCGTCAATGGCAAGCCGTTCGGCGGCAAGTTCAACCTCGGCAACTTCACCCACAAGAACGACCCGGCGGAGGCCTGGACGGAGACTTACGCCTGGCCGACGCTGAACAAGGGCTCGAACACCATCTCGCTCTCCTGCCAGCCCGGCGACAAGTGCGATGTCCTGCTGGACCAGCTCTGGCTGAAGAAGGGCCAGGTCAAGCGGGACAGCTAGGCCGCGCTGACCACCCCGTTCACGGCCACCCGCCCCACCAGCTCCTCATACGCCGCCACGTCGAACTCGCCCGCCGCCGGGGCCCGTACGGTCGCCGCTGACAGCGCGACCGCGCGGGCCAGGCGGTCCGGCCACGGCAGGCGCTCCACCAACCCCGACAGCAGGCCCGCGACCGCCGAGTCGCCCGCGCCGGTCGGGTTGCCGTGGATGCGAGCGGGTGGGGTGGCGTGCCAGCGGCCCTCGGGGGTTGCTGCGAGCAGGCCCTCCGGCCCGAGGGAGGCGACCACCGCGTGGGCGCCACGGCGGCGGGCGTCCTGGGTGGCGCGCAACGGCTCGTGGGAGCCGGTGAGTTCGGCCAGTTCATCCGAGTTGGGCTTGATGATGTCGGGGCGGGCTGCCACCCCCCGGCGCAGGGGCTCGCCGCTGGTGTCCAGGAGCACGGGGACGCCGAACGCGCGGGCCGTGCGTATCAGGCCCGCGTACGCGCCCACCGGAACCCCCGGCGGCAGGCTGCCGGAGAGGGCCACCGCCGAGGCGGGGGCCAGCAGTTCCTCGTAGCGGTCCAGGAAGAGGCCCCACTCGGTGGGGGAGATCTGTGGGCCCGGCTCGTTCAACTGGGTCGTGTCACCGGAGAGATCGTCCACGACCGCGATCGTGCGGCGGGTGGCACCCGCGATCGGGACGAGCGCGTCCGTCACCCCGGGCGTGGCCGACAGATGCCCGCGCAGCACCTGGCCGGTGGCGCCGCCCGCGAACCCGGTGGCCGTCACCTCATGCCCGAGGGCGGCCAGCACCCGGGCCACGTTCACACCCTTGCCGCCCGGCCGTTCGATGACGTCCGAGACGCGGTGCGAGGCGTGCGGCCGCAGGGACCGTACGCGATAGGTGATGTCGAGAGCGGTGTTCAGTGTGACCGTGAGGATCACCCGGGCCGACCTCCCTCGAAGTACGTGCGCCTCGGTTCCGGGGCCCCGATCATGCCAAAGAGACGGCGGCCGGCCCAGTACGAGGATCGGCCGCCGTCCGGCGAAGAGGGGGACGGATCAGGGCAGTTGGGGTGCTACCACCCATTCGCCCCGGCGCATCACGCCCTTGAGGTCGAAGTTCTGGTCCAGCAGCACCAGGTCGGCGTCCTTGCCGGGCTCCAGGGAGCCGATGCGGTCGGAGAGGCCCAGGAGGCGAGCCGGGTTGGCGGAAAGCGCCGCTACCGCGTCCTCCACCGGCAGCCTGTCGACCGTCACCGCCCGCTTGAAGGCGCGGTCCAGGGTGAGCGTCGACCCCGCGATCGAGCCGCCCTCCACCAGGCGGGCCACACCCTCGCTGACCTCGACCTCCAGCGGGCCGAGCATGTAGCGGCCGTCGCCGATGCCGGCCGCGTCCATCGCGTCGGTGATGAACGCGACCCGGGAGGCGCCCGCGTGATGGAACGCCAGCTCCAGCGCGGCCGGGTGGAGATGGGTGCCGTCGTTGATCAGCTCGACCGTGACCCGCTCGTCCTCCAGCAGCGCGGCGATCGGGCCAGGGGAGCGGTGGCCGAGAGTCGGCATGGCGTTGAAGAGGTGGGTGGCGACCGTGGCCCCCGCGTCGATGGCCTCGACCGTCTGCTCGTACGTGGCGTCCGTGTGCCCGATCGCCGCGATCACTCCGTGCTCCGCGAGCAGCCGTACCGAGTCGATGCCGCCCGGCAGCTCCGTGGCGAGCGTGACCATCGTCGCCTTGCCGCGCCCCGCGTCGATCAGCTTGCGCACCTCGGCCGGCTCCGGGTCACGCAGCAGCTCCTCGGAGTGCGCGCCCTTGCGGCACGGGGAGATGAACGGCCCCTCGAAGTGGATCCCGGCGATGTCGCCCTGCTCGGCCAGCTCGCTGAGCAGCCCGGCCTGCCGCACCAGCAGGTCCATCTCGTCGGTGACGGTGGAGGCGACCAGGGTGGTGGTGCCGTGCAGGCGGTGGGTGTGGATGGCGGTCAGGATGTCCTCGGCCGTACCGGAGAAGGAGGCTCCGCCGCCGCCGTGATTGTGGATGTCGACGAAGCCGGGTACTAGCCAGTGGCCGGATACGTCGATCATCTGGGCGTTGGCTGGGGTGGTGCCGGCGATGCGCTTGCCCTCGATGGCTACCTGGCCGTTTTTCACCGTGCCGGTGGGGAGGACCACGTTTGCGCCGGTGAGTACCTGCCGGCCGGTGGGGGCTGGTCGCGCAGTTCCCCGCGCCCCTCGTGGCGCCTCCGGAGTTGGGCAGTCCCGCTCAGTGGCCATCAGGTGCTTACCTCCGGAGTCGTAGAAGTGGTCGTGAGCAGGTCCCGCGCAAGCAGCCCCGCGCCCAGGCAGCCGGCCGTGTCGCCCAGGGCGGCCGGGACGATGGACGGCAGTTTCTGGAAGGTGACCCGGCGCCGGACGGCGTCCCGCAGTGGCTGGAACAACACTTCCCCCGCCTCGGCCAGGCCGCCACCGATGATCAGCGTGCGCGGGTCCAGCAGGGTGAGCGCGGTGACCAGGCCGTCGGCCAGCGCGTCCACCGCCTCCTGCCAGACCCGGACGGCGTTCGGGTCACCGGACGCGACGGCCTTCGCGCAGTCGGCGGCGTCCGCGTCCGGGTCCCCGCAGGCCGCCGCCCACGCCTCGCTGACGGCGGACGCGGAGGCGTACCGCTCCAGGCAGCCGCGCTGCCCGCAGGGGCAGGGGGTGCCTCCGGGTCGTACGACGACGTGGCCGATCTCGCCGGCGAAGCCGTGCGCGCCCGCCTCCACTCGCCCGTCCACGCCGATGGCGCCGGCGATGCCGGTGCCCAGCGGCACGAACAGGAACCGGTCGGCGCCCTTGCCCGCGCCGATCCGGCCCTCGGCGAGGCCGCCGGTGCGCACGTCGTGGCCGAGTGCCACGGGCACGCCGAGCCGGTCGGCGAGCAGGGCGCGCAGCGGTACGTCCCGCCAGCCGAGGTTGGCCGCGTAGACGGCGATGCCGTGCTCCTCGTCGACGATGCCGGGGACCGCGAGGCCGGCCGCGGCGGCCGGTTCGCCGTAGCGCTCGATGCCGTACGCGCGCAGCTCCGAGGCGAAGTCGAGGATGGTCCCGACCACCGCCTCGGGCCCGCGCTCGCGGCCGGTGGCCCGGCGGGCGCGGTGCAGCAGCGCGCCGTCGTCTCCGACGAGGGCCGCCTTCATCCCGGTACCGCCCACGTCCAGGGCGATGACATGTCTCACGGGGGACAGTGTGGCCCGCGGACCCACAAGAGGTCTAGTCCACTCACGTGGTGTAGACCTTATGTGTCCACATATTGAACGGTCAGACAGCAGGGTTGGGGCTTTGACGGTGCGTCGGCGTACGGCAGGAACGATCGCGGTGGTGTCCGCACTGGGCATGACGGCGGTCCTCGGCGGCTGCGGGAGTACGGGCTCCTCCGACGTGACCCTCAGACTGGTCGCGGCCGACTACGGCGACTCGGCCGCCAACAGCTCGAAGAAGTACTGGGACAACCTTGTCAAGGCGTACGAGTCCCAGCACTCCGGCGTGAAGGTCGAGGTCAGCGTCTACTCCTGGAATGACGTCGACCGCAAGGTCAAGGAGATGGTCGACGCCGGAGACGCACCCGACCTGGCCCAGATCGGCGCCTACGCCGACTACGCGGCCGCGGGCAAGCTCTACCAGGCCTCCGACCTGCTCTCCATCCGCACCCAGGCCGACTTCCTCTCCCAGCTCGCCGACGCGGGCGAGTGGAAGCACGTGCAGTACGGCATCCCGTTCGCCGCCTCCACCCGGGTGCTCTTCTACAACAAGACCCTCTTCGCCAAGGCCGGCATCACCCCGCCCACCACCTGGAGCGAGCTGGCCGCCGACGCGAAGGCGCTCAAGGGCGAGGGGGTGAAGTACCCCTACGCGCTGCCGCTCGGCCCCGAGGAGGCGCAGGCCGAGACCATGCAGTGGCTGCTGAGCGGCGGCAAGGGCTACACCGACGACATCGGCACCTACACCATCGACTCGGCGGAGAACGTCCAGACCTTCACCTGGCTCAAGGACGAGCTGGTCGGTAAGGGCCTGACCGGTCCGGTCGCCCCTGGCAAGCTCAACCGCGCGGACGCCTTCGCCGCCTTCGCCGACGGCCAGGTCGGCATGCTCAACGGGCATCCCACACTGATCCAGCAGGCCGCCAAGAAGGGCGTGCGGTTCGGCATGGTCCCGATGCCGGGCCGCACCGGCGAGGCCAGGGCCGCGATGGGCGTCGCCGACTGGATGATGGGCTTCAAGCAGCACGGGCACGCCGATCAGATAGGCGACTTCCTCGACTTCGTCTACGACCAGAAGAACGTCCTCGCCTTCTCCCGCGCGTACGGACTCCTCCCGGTCACCGGTTCCGCGTCCAACACGATGACCGAGTCGGACTCGGCCCCGGACCAGGCCCTGCACCCCTTCCTCGACCAGCTCCCGACGTCCGAGCTGTATCCCGTCGGCAAGACCTCCTGGGCGGCGGTCAGCGCGGCCGTGAAGAAGCAGATCGGCCAGGCGGTCACCCCCGCCGGCAGCCCCGCCGGCGTCCTGACCGGCCTCCAGGCGACGGCGACCGAGGCCGACAGCGACGACGTGAACTGAGCCGCCGCCTGTCAGTGCCCGGCGTTACGGTGGCCCCCATGGAACTGGGCACCCGCGAAAAAGCCGTCCTCGCGCTGGAGCGCCGGGGCTTCCCCGGCCCCGGCGCGAAGGAACGGGCGATACGCGAGGAACTGGGCCTGGCACCGGTGCGCTACTACCAGCTCCTCAACGCCCTGCTGGACGACGAGAGGGCACTGGCACTGGATCCGGTGACGGTGAACCGGTTGCGGCGCGTACGGGAGGCACGACGCTCCGAGCGCTGAGCTTTCTCCGCCAGGAGTGACCCCGGCCCGCGCTGGATACTGTCGGTGTATGGACCTTCTGCCGACCCCGGTGACCCAGGCCGGCCGGGATGGACTCGCCGCACTGCTCGCCAAGCCGCACACCGCGGTGATCGGCCTCGACTTCGACGGCACGCTGGCCCCCATCGTCGCCGACCCGGAGCAGGCCCGGGCCCACCCCGACGCGGTCCCCGCACTCACCACCCTCGCCCCCAAGGTGGCCTCGGTGGCCGTGGTCACCGGCAGACCCGCCGACGTGGCGGTACGGCACGGCGGCTTCGCCGGCGTCCCCGGCCTGGAGCACCTCGTCGTCCTCGGCCACTACGGCGCCGAGCGCTGGGACGCCGCCACCGGCACCGTCACCGCACCCCCGCCCCACCCCGGCGTGGCCGCGGTCCGCGCCGAGCTGCCGGGTCTCCTGGACCGCGTCGGCGCCGGGCACGGCACCTGGATCGAGGAGAAGGGGCGCGCCGTAGCCGTCCACACCCGCCGCGCCGACAACCCCCAGGCCGCGTTCGAGGCCCTCCGCGACCCCCTCGCCGACCTCGCCACCCGGCACGGGCTGATCGTCGAGCCCGGCCGGCTGGTCCTCGAACTCCGCCCGCCCGGCATGGACAAGGGCGTCGCCCTCCTCGACCACGCCCGCACCACCCGCGCCGAGTGCGTGGTCTACGCCGGCGACGACCTCGGCGACCTCCCCGCCTACGCGGCCATCGACAAACTCCGCTCCGACGGCATCCCCGGCCTCCTGATCTGCAGCGGCAGCACAGAGGTCACGGAACTGGCGGAGCGGGCGGACATGGTGGTGGACGGCCCGGAGGGAGTCGTAGCCCTCCTACGAGCACTGGCAGCACACATGGCGTGACAACGCCATCACCGCTCAAGCGCACCCAGCTGATCCAGGAACCATTGCGCCGGCGGCAACGCGGTAGCAGCAGCCGCCAGCCTCTTCGACCGCTCCGCCCGCTCACCTCCCGCCAGGCTCAGCGCCTCGTGCAACGCCCTCGCCGTCCCCCCGATGTCATACGGGTTCACCACAATCGCGTCCTCGCCCAGCTCCTCGTACGCCCCCGCCTCCCGCGACAGCACCAGCGCGCACCCCTCGTCGGAGACGACCGGCACCTCCTTGGCGACCAGGTTCATGCCGTCCCGGATCGGGTTGACCAGCGCCACGTCCGCGAGCCGGTACGCGGCCAGGGAGCGGGCGAAGTCGTCCTTGACGTGCAGCACGACCGGTGTCCAACCCTCGGTCCCGAACACGGAGTTGATCGTCTCCGCCACCCGCTCCACCTCGGCCGTGTACTCGCGGTAGACGGCGAGATCCTGCCGGGACGGGTAGGCGAACGCCAGATGCACCACCCGTTCGCGCCACTCGGGGTGGTCCTCCAGCAGCTGCCGGTACGCCAGCAGGCCGCGCACGATGTTCTTGGACAGCTCGGTGCGGTCCACCCGGACGATCGTCCGGCGCCCCTCGCCGATCTCCTCCCGCAGCGCGGCCATCCGTTCGTCCACGTCCGGCCGGTGCGCCCGCTCGCGCAGGAAGTCGGCGTCGGCCCCCAGCCCGTGCACCCCGATCCGGGTCCCGGACGGGATGCCGGGGCCCAGCACCGCGTGACAGCAGTCGGTGAAGGCGTCCGCCCACCGCTGGGTCAGGAACGCCGCCCGGTCCGCGCCCAGGATGCCGGTCAGCAGCTCGGCCGCGATGTCGTCGGGCAGCAGGCGGAAGTAGTCCGGCGGGGCCCACGGGGTGTGTGAGAAGTGGCCGATGCGCAGGTCGGGGCGGAGCCGGCGGAGCATCCGGGGGGCGAGCGCCAGGTGGTAGTCCTGGATGAGCACCGCGGCGCCGTCCGCCGCCTCCTCGGCCAGCGCCTCGGCGAAGGCGCGGTTGTACGCCTCGTACGACGCCCACTGCCGCCGGAACTCCGCGTCGAAGACCGGCTCCAGCGGGGTCTGGTACAGCATGTGGTGGACGAACCACAGCACCGAGTTGGCGATGCCGTTGTACGCGTCGGAGAACACGGTCGCGTCGATGTCGAGCATCCGCACCCGCTGCCCGCCGGTCTCCTCGGCCGGCAGCAGCCCGCCGCCCGCGCGCCGTACCGCCTCACGGTCGCCGCCGCCCAGCGCGGCGCACACCCAGACCGCGTTGGTCTCCGGCCCGATGGCCGACAGACCCGAGACCAGCCCGCCGCCGCCCCGCTTGGCGAGCAGCGAGCCGTCCTCGATCACCTCGTACGAAACCGGGCCGCGATTGGACGCGACCAGCACCTCAGCACCGTGGGTGGAAGCCATGGTCCTCAACCTAGCCCGGCCCGGAAACGCTCAAACGTACGGTCTGCCCCGGAAGGGGGCTGTATACAGCCGTTCTCGTGCGCCCCTCACGCCACCCGGCGCGCCGCGTACTCCGCGATCTCCGCCATCGGCGGCCGCTCCTCGGTGTCCACCGAGTAGGTGCGCGGCTCGAACCCGTCCTCACCCCGCTCGAACTGGGTCAACGACGGCCGGATCAGATGCCCGCGGGCGAGCCGCAGCTGCGCCGTGCGGTAGATCGCCGCGGCCATCCGGCCGAGGGCCTGCCCGTCCTGGTGGCGGTGCTTGCGCACACCGACGTCGACCTGGGCGAGCGCGTCCAGGCCCACCAGGTGCAGGGCGTCGACCAGCATGCCCAGTTCGACGCCGTAGCCGACGGGGAAGGGGAGCTGTTCGAGCAGCGAGCGGCGGGCCGCGTACTCGCCGCCGAGCGGCTGCACGAAACCGGCCAGCTGCGGCCAGTGCATGTTCAGCAGCGGGCGGGCCATGAGTTCGGTGACCCGGCCGCCCTGCCCCGCGGCGCCGCCGAGCGGGCGGTCGTACATCGCCTTGACCAGGTCGACGCCCGGTTCGGTGAGCAGCGGGCCGACGATGCCGGAGACGAAGTCGGAGGAGAACTCCTTCAGGTCGGCGTCGATGAAGCAGACGATGTCCCCGCTGGTCACCAGCAGGGAGCGCCACAGCACCTCGCCCTTGCCGGGGACGGCCGGGACGCGCGGCAGGATGTCGTCGCGGTGGACGACCCGCGCGCCGGCCCTGGCGGCGATCTCGGAGGTACGGTCGGTGGACCCGGAGTCGACGACGACGATCTCGTCGACGAGCGGGGCCTGCTGCATGAGGTCGTGACGGATGATCGCGACGATGTCGCCGACCGTCTCCTCCTCGTTCAGCGCGGGCAGGACGACGGAGACGGACTGACCGGTGCGCTGCTTGGCTGCAAGTATCCGGTGGAGCGGACGATCGGTCACGGACCAGGAGCGGGTGGCCAGCCAGCGGTCGACTTCTTCCAGCACGGTCTGCGGCTCCTCACTGTCGTGATCACAGGGGGTGACCGTGTGATCCATCTCGCGGTTCGGACGACTATCTCAACTGTCCTGGCCTTCGGTTACAGTCTTGAACAACGCCGGTGACCATCGCATGTCCGGGTCAACGAGCGTTGACAACCACATACAGCTCATCCAGAGGGGCAGAGGGAAACGGCCCGATGAAGCCCCGGCAACCCTCCAGTCGGTTCTCGTTCTCCAGCGAGGCTCCCGGCTAGGGAAGGTGCCAAATCCGTCTCACGGCGAGATGCGTCGTGAGGAAGATGAGGAGAAAGGGCCTCGCCTCCATGGCTGTGCAGACAGTTGCAAGCACCAGCAATCCCACCGTAGACCTCGGCCCCGCCGCAGCGCTGAGCTGTCGCGAGTGCGGTCACCAGGTGCCCCTCGGGCCGGTGTTCGCCTGCGAGGAGTGTTTCGGCCCGCTGGAGATCGCCTACGACTTCTCCGCCTACGACACCGAAGAGCTGCGCAAGCGGATCGAGGCCGGCCCCGCGAACATCTGGCGGTACGCGCCGCTGCTGCCCGTCCCCGCCGACGTGGCCGACAAGCCCAACATCAACCCGGGCTGGACCAAGCTCGTCAAGGCCGACAACCTGGCCCGCGAGCTGGGCGTCACCGGCGGGCTGTACGTGAAGGACGACTCCGGCAACCCGACGCACTCCTTCAAGGACCGCGTCGTCGCCCAGGCCCTGGAGGCCGCCCGCGCCTTCGGTTTCACCACCCTTTCCTGCTCCTCCACCGGCAACCTCGCCGGTGCCGTCGGCGCCGCCGCCGCCCGCGCCGGCTTCCGCTCCTGTGTGTTCATCCCGCACGACCTGGAACAGGGCAAGGTCGTCATGGCCGCGGTCTACGGCGGCGAGCTGGTCGGCATCCAGGGCAACTACGACGACGTGAACCGGTTCTGCTCCGAGCTGATCGGTGACCCGGCCGGCGAGGGCTGGGGCTTCGTCAACGTCAACCTGCGGCCGTACTACGCGGAGGGCTCCAAGACCCTGGCGTACGAGATCTGCGAGCAGCTCGGCTGGCGGCTCCCGGACCAGATCGTGGTCCCGATCGCCTCCGGCTCCCAGCTCACGAAGATCGACAAGGGTCTGCAGGAGCTGATCAAGCTCGGGCTCGTCGAGGACAAGCCGTACAAGATCTTCGGTGCCCAGGCCGAGGGCTGCTCGCCGGTGTCCACCGCCTTCAAGGCTGGCCACGACGTGGTCCGCCCGCAGAAGCCGAACACCATCGCCAAGTCGCTGGCGATCGGCAACCCGGCCGACGGCCCGTACGTCCTCGACATCGCCCGTCGCACCGGTGGTGCGGTGGAGGACGTGACCGACGAGCAGGTCGTCGACGCGATCAAGCTGCTGGCCCGTACCGAGGGTATTTTCGCGGAGACCGCCGGTGGTGTGACGGTCGGCGTGACGAAGAAGCTGATCGAGAGCGGTGTGCTGGACCCGTCGCTCACCACGGTCGTCCTCAACACGGGCGACGGCCTGAAGACCCTCGACGCGGTGGCCGGTACGGGGCTCACCGCGACGATCCGCCCGACCCTGGACTCCTTCCGAGAGGCTGGCCTCGCATGAGCGTGACCGTTCGCATCCCCACCATCCTGCGCACCTACACCGGGGGCCAGGCCGAGGTCGCCGCTGAGGGGGCGACCCTCGCCGAGGTCATCGGGGACCTGGAGAAGAACCACACGGGCATCGCGGCCCGCGTTCTCGACGACCAGGGCAAGCTGCGCCGTTTCGTCAACGTGTACGTCAATGACGACGACGTCCGCTTCGAGCAGGGTCTGGAGACCGCGACCCCGGACGGTGCCGGTGTCTCCATCATTCCGGCCGTCGCCGGCGGCTGACCGAATGACAGATCATTACCGTCGGTAATGCCGGTTACCGATTGTTCATCGAATGGCCTCCTCCGTGAGAGAAGCGGAGGGGGCCATTCTGTGTGATTGAGCGCGGTACAGTTGGGGAACGCGTTCCGGACCTGCGGGTCGCAGGCCCCGGAATCATGCCCTACGCCCCGGCGAGAAACAGCCAAAGTGTGCTGGTTATATGCCGTTTTTGTGGCTTTTATAGGGCCCGACTTGCCCTGAATTCGGACGAATTCTCGGCAGATTCCGGACCGGACTCGTCCAGAATTCTCGTCCGATTGACCTGTTGCAGACGGCAGTTGGACAGATACATTCAGCCGCGGTCGACGCGTTCCGGCGCACGCCCCCGACCAATGGGGGGTGAGGTCTGACCCGGGTCCGCGAAGTGTGGATCTGTGCAAGGGCCAGTAATAGGGGAGTTAGGCATGGCTCAGGGCACCGTCAAGTGGTTCAACGCGGAGAAGGGGTACGGCTTCATCGCGGTCGACGGTGGTGCGGATGTTTTCGTCCACTACAGCGCGATCCAGATGGACGGTTACCGCACCCTGGAAGAGGGACAGCGGGTCGACTTCGAGATCTCGCAGGGTCAGAAGGGCCCGCAGGCGGACATGGTCCGTCTGGCGACCAGCTGAAGCACGCGTCGACTGACAGCGACGTTCTTCTGTTCATCTTCGAAGGGCCCGTACCTCCTGGGGTACGGGCCCTTCGTCGTGCCCGCCGCTCCCTGTTCGCGCGCGGCTGAGGCCCCCTCCGGCATGCCCGAGGCGCTTGCACTCGGGGGTGCCGAGTGCTAATCATTGGCGTTAGCACTCTGAAGGTGAGAGTGACAAAGAAGGACCGGGTCGGTGAGGCCCGCAGGCCAGGTGGGGCAAGGAACCACAGGTCGGCGAGCCGTCCGTCGCGGGCGCGGGCGCGGTCCGAAGGAATCACCCCCAGTCCTGGAGGGACCACTTCACATGGCCAAGATCATCGCGTTCGACGAGGAGGCGCGGCGCGGCCTCGAGCGCGGCATGAACCAGCTCGCGGACGCCGTGAAGGTGACGCTCGGCCCCAAGGGCCGCAACGTCGTCCTCGAGAAGAAGTGGGGCGCCCCCACGATCACCAACGACGGTGTCTCCATCGCCAAGGAGATCGAGCTCGAGGACCCGTACGAGAAGATCGGCGCCGAGCTGGTCAAGGAAGTCGCCAAGAAGACGGACGACGTGGCCGGTGACGGCACGACGACGGCGACTGTCCTGGCCCAGGCCCTGGTCAAGGAAGGCCTCCGCAACGTCGCCGCGGGCGCCAACCCGATGGCTCTGAAGCGCGGTATCGAGAAGGCCGTGGAGGCCGTCTCCGCCGCCCTGCTGGAGCAGGCGAAGGACGTGGAGACCAAGGAGCAGATCGCCTCCACCGCGTCCATCTCCGCCGCCGACACCCAGATCGGCGAGCTGATCGCCGAGGCCATGGACAAGGTCGGCAAGGAAGGCGTCATCACCGTCGAGGAGAGCAACACCTTCGGTCTGGAGCTCGAGCTCACCGAGGGCATGCGCTTCGACAAGGGCTACATCTCCGCCTACTTCGCGACCGACATGGAGCGCATGGAGGCGTCGCTCGAGGACCCGTACATCCTCATCGCGAACTCCAAGATCGGCTCCGTCAAGGACCTGCTCCCGCTCCTCGAGAAGGTCATGCAGTCGGGCAAGCCGCTGCTGATCATCGCCGAGGACGTCGAGGGCGAGGCCCTGTCGACCCTGGTCGTCAACAAGATCCGCGGCACCTTCAAGTCCGTCGCCGTCAAGGCCCCGGGCTTCGGTGACCGCCGCAAGGCCATGCTCGGCGACATCGCCATCCTCACGGGCGGCGAGGTCATCTCCGAGGAGGTCGGCCTCAAGCTGGAGAACGCGACCCTGGACCTCCTGGGCCGCGCCCGCAAGGTCGTCATCACCAAGGACGAGACCACCATCGTCGACGGCGCCGGTGCCTCGGAGCAGGTCGGCGGCCGGGTGAACCAGATCCGCGCCGAGATCGAGAACAGCGACTCGGACTACGACCGCGAGAAGCTGCAGGAGCGCCTGGCGAAGCTCGCCGGCGGTGTCGCGGTCATCAAGGCCGGTGCCGCCACCGAGGTGGAGCTCAAGGAGCGCAAGCACCGCATCGAGGACGCCGTCCGCAACGCGAAGGCCGCCGTCGAGGAGGGCATCGTCGCCGGTGGTGGCGTGGCCCTGCTGCAGACCTCGGGTGTCTTCGAGAAGCTGGAGCTGGAGGGCGACGAGGCCACCGGTGCCGCCGCTGTGAAGCTGGCCCTGGAGGCCCCGCTGAAGCAGATCGCCGTCAACGCCGGCCTCGAGGGCGGTGTCGTGGTGGAGAAGGTGCGCAACCTGACCCCGGGCCACGGCCTGAACGCCGCGACCGGCGAGTACGTCGACCTGGTCGCCGAGGGCATCATCGACCCGGCGAAGGTGACCCGCTCTGCCCTGCAGAACGCCGCCTCCATCGCCGCGCTGTTCCTCACCACCGAGGCCGTCATCGCCGACAAGCCGGAGAAGGCCGCCGCGGCCGCTCCGGGCGGCATGCCGGGCGGTGACATGGACTTCTGATCGACCTGACGGTTGATCGCCTGTCCTTCGGACCGAGGGCGGTGCTTCCAGCTTCTGGCTGGGGGTGCCGCCCTCGGGCGTTTGTTGAGGTCAGTCGGCGTAGTCCTTGAGTTCCTCGGTGTCCAGGGTGATGATCACCGGCGGTGGGAGTTCGACGGTGGCGCCCCAGGCATAGGACGGGGACTGCTGGTAGCGGCCGTCCTTGGGGTCGCTGTACACGGTGATGGCGTTGTTGTCGCGGTCGATGAGGAGGTAGACCGGGATGTCGGCTTCTGCGTAGCCGACGGGCTTGTCGATGCGGTCGCGCTTGTCCGTGTCGCGGTCACGGGAGGTGATCTCCACGGCCATGAGGGCGCCGTCGGTGTCGGACCAGTTGCCGTGGCCCCTGAAGTGGCCTACGGGTGCGAGGAAACCGTCCGTGATGGCGCGGCCCTTGCGGTAGGCCTCGGCCTTGACGCCCCTCTCGGGCATGAGGTTCAGCTCGGGGCGCTGCTGCATGCACTGACGTAGCAGCCACATGAAGATCTCGCCGTGGTTGCCATCCGGCATGGCCTTTACGACTACCTTTCCGTTGATGTACTCAAGCCGCACGGTTTCGGGTGCGGCCTCGGCCAGCTCCTCGAACTCCTCGACATCGAGCGGGCCGTGCCGGATACACAGCCTTCCGCCGAGGAACTCCAGACGGTTCCGCAGCTCCCTCGGAGCCCTGCGGACGAGTTCCTCGAAGTCCTCGACGGACATCTGCGGGCGTTCTTCGGTGTCAGGGGTCATGGCGTCGCCTCCTCCCCTCCATCGTGCCCCTGAGTGGTCTTGTCGGACCGTGGAAGCCGTCATACGGGTGCCCTTTCTCGTCGTTTGAGGGACATCGCAGCGCGGATCTCGGCAGCGTGGACTTGGACCGCTGAAGCGGGCAGGGGCGCGTTGGAGTGCGTCGGCGCGCGTTCGCCTCGGCAGCCGCCGCACACGCCCCCCGGCAGTGCTTCCGGGCACCCCGGTACTCCGCACTCCGCGCACTCCAGGACTCGGCGGGGTGGGCGTGGGGCGGGCGGTTCCGGCGGGAGTTTGTCGGTCAACCGGCGACGGAGCAGGGCCGCCGGGCTATGAACGGGCGTCGGCAGGCCTGCGGTCAGCGCGGCCAGGAGCGTCTCTTCGGTGGCCCCGCGCGCGAACCACTCCTCCACCAGCGGGGCGAGAGCCGCGCAGTCGGCGGCGGAGAGGGACAGGGCCGGGGCCGTACGACCCAGGGCGGCGAGCAGGATGTGGGCGCGGGAGCGGGTGGGGCGGGCGCGTTCGTCCGGTGGCTGCTCCGGTTCCGGTACGTCGCCGCGTGTGAACGCTGCCCACCAGGTGTCGTTACGTGCCGTACGGGACCACCACGATCGGGTGATCCAGCGGGAGCCGCCGCCTTCTGTCTCCAGCCGCTCCCTTCCTCGCCGTAAGTGCCCTGCCGCCTGGAGTCGGTTGAGGGCCGTGCCCAGCGCGCACTGGCCGTACGGGAGCGTCTTGGCCAGCGTCTTCACGGAGATGTCGGCGCCGGCGGGAAGGCGGTCGATGTACGCGGCGATGGCGGCTTCACGGGGAGGTAAGTGTGCGAAGTCGTGGTTGGTACGGGGGAGTTGGTCCGGCGTGGAGCGCTTGCCGTAGCCCGGATTGGCCATCGGGTGCGGGGAGGCGTGCGCGGGCAGGAGGGCAGCACTAAGCTTGGCGTCAGCCACGGGATCGGGTCCTGTCCGGTCTCGTTGGTCAAGCCCCCGCAGGTGTTGGTAGCACCTGACGGGGGCTGTTCGTTATGCGGGCACGCTAGAGGATCGTCACCGTGTGTGGCAAGCCGAATGCGTCGGGTCAACTCGCCGGGTGGGAGGGTGGGTTGAGGCCCTCCACCCGTTCCTTGAAAAGAGGGCTCGGGGCTCGACGCCCGAGGCTCAAGCGCCGAGACTCCTGAGGTTTTCGACGAACGCCGACCAGGCCTCCGCCCGGAACACGAGCTTCGGGGCGTGGGGGGTCTTGGAGTCGCGGACGGGGACGAGGGTGGGGTGGCCGTCGGCTACTTCGAGGCAGTCGCCGCCGTCGCCGCCGCTGTAGCTGGACTTGAACCAGACGGCCCCGTCCAGATCGCACTCAGGCATGGTCCTCATGTGCGTAATCCTGCGCCATCGTCTCGATGAGGACCAGGGAGTTCTGCGGCGAGAGTGCGCAGGCCGTGAGAAGTTCATAGGTGAACCGCTGGTGCCTGGTGATGGCCGGGTCGTCCTCCAGCCTTCCGGTGCCGACCCCTTCGAAGTACACCAGCGGAGGGGCGTCCTCGAAGTCCATCAGTTTGATCGCGCCCTGCATCGCCGCGTGCGCCCCCGCGCCGAACGGCAGCACCTGAACGATGGCGCGGCCTCTGCGCGACAAGTCGGCGATGTGGCGCAGAGCCTCCGCCATCACCTTGGGTCCGCCCGTCACCCGGCGTAACGCGGCCTCGTCAATGACCGCCCACAACAAAGGTTCTGTTGGGTTGTCGAGGATGCGGGCGCGCTCTATCCGGGCGGTCACCAGCTTGTCGATGTCCTCCTCGGGTGCCGTCGGCTGGTACGCCCGGCATACCGCTCGTGCGTAGGCGGACGTCTGGAGCAGCCCCGGAATGAGCAGCGGCGCGTACTGCCTGATCGCCGTAGTCACCGCCTCCGCCTCGGCGGCCTCCGCAAAGTGCTCCGGATACTTCGACTTGGCCACTGCCGCGCAGTTCCGCTGGAAGAAATCCTCCGTCCCCAGGACTTCATCCAGCATCCGTGCATACTCCACCTGCATCCGCCGAGTCCCCGCCTCCAACTGCCCGATGAACGACCCGCTCACGAACAGCCGTTGGCCCAGTTCCTCCTGGCTTAGCCCGGCCTTCTCGCGCGCGTGGCGTAACTCCGCTCCCAGCAGAGCGCGCGGCGATGAAGACGGGTCGAGGTCCTTCGGTCCTGCCATGCGCAACTCCCTGTCACACACGTGGGGTTGTTGGGGCGCCGTATCTGGCCAGGCTAGCGACGCTGTGACCACGCTGTGTGGTGAACCCGAACACTCACCGTGGAGGCGCAGACATGACGGAGATGACGGAGAGCCACCGGCCGGCCCGGACGGCCGAGGAGGCCGTGGAACAACTGCGTGTGGCTCTGCACGATGTCGGCATCGTCCTGCCGTCGCTCGGCATCGACCCGGTGACAGGCGCGTCCGGCCACCCGTACGCCCTGGTCAGCCTGGGCCGCTGCAACCTGGGCGTGGCGTCGCGGCTGGCGGCTGCCCTGCGCACGGCGGCCAGTGGCGGTGGGGCATGACGGGCGGCGGGCCCGCGGTCGGCTCGTACGCTGTCGACGCGCGGAACGGCCGGCTCGGCGAGGTGATGGGGCGCGTGGGCGGCTACGTGCAGCTGCGGCCCGTGGGTGGCGGGTGTGAGTGGGACTGTCCACCGGAGGCTGCCGGACCCGCGTCGCCCGGCGATGTGCTGCGGGAACGGGTGCGGCGGCTGAACCGGGAGACCCGGCTTCGTGTGCCCGGGATCACATGAAGACCTCACCGGGTGCGGAATGTGGGGTACCGCATAGGCGATTACTTAAGAAGCTGCAACAATGCGTGCACACATACCAGTCGGTTAGCAGAGTCACTCACGAGGAGCCCCCCACGTGACCGTCACGCCCCCCGCCTCCCGCGCGGCCCAGATACTGTCCCGCCCCATCAGCCTCAACGGCCTCACCGTCCCCAACCGGATCGTGATGGCGCCGATGACCAGGATGTTCTCCCCGGGCGGCGTCCCGGGCGAGGACGTGCTGTCGTACTACGCGCGCCGTGCCGCCGCCGGTGTCGGGCTCATCGTCACCGAGGGGACGTACGTCGGGCACGAGTCGGCGGGGCAGAGCGACCGTGTGCCCCGGTTCCACGGGGAGGAGCAGCTGGCCGGCTGGGCGAAGGTCGCCGAGGCGGTGCACGCGGCGGGGGGCACGATCGTGCCGCAGCTGTGGCACATCGGCATGGTCCGGAAGCAGGGCGACGCCCCCTACCCGGACGCTCCCGCTGTCGGGCCGTCCGGGCTGGTCACCGAGGGTGCCGAGCGGACCGGCAAGGCCATGACCCAGCAGGACCTGGACGACGTCGTCGCCGCGTACGCCGAGGCGGCGGCCGATGCCGAGCGCATCGGCTTCGACGGCGTGGAGATCCACGGCGCCCACGGTTACCTTCTCGACCAGTTCCTGTGGGCCGGCACGAACCGCCGTACCGACGCCTACGGCGGCGACCCGGTGGCCCGTACCAAGTTCTCGGCGGAGATCGTCGCGGCGGTCCGCGAGGCCGTCTCCCCCGACTTCCCGATTCTCTTCCGCTACTCGCAGTGGAAGCAGCAGGACTACGGCGCCCGTCTCGCCGAGACCCCCGAGGAGCTGGAGGCGATCCTCACCCCGCTGGCCGCCGCCGGCGTCGACGTCTTCCACGCCTCCACCCGCCGCTACTGGCTGCCCGAGTTCGACGGCTCGGACCTGAACCTCGCGGGCTGGACGAAGAAGATCACCGGCAAGCAGGTCATCAGCGTCGGCTCGGTCGGCCTCGACGGCGACTTCATCAACGCCTTCCAGGGCGAGGGCTCCCCGGTCAAGGGCATCGACAACCTCCTGGACCGCCTGGAGGCCGACGAGTTCGACATGGTCGCCGTCGGCCGCGCGCTGCTCCAGGACCCGGAGTGGGCGGCGAAGGTGCTCGCGGACCGCTTCGACGAGCTGAAGCCCTACGACGCGGCCGCGCTGCAGACGCTGAGCTGAAGTGGCTGAGCCGGCCGGGCACTTGTGATCGTTCCCGTCCGTTCCCCTGATGACCAGTGAGGAGCGAGCATGACGACGAGCGAGTCCGGGGCCCGGGCGGCGGAGACCGCCGGACCCGTGGTGCGCACCGCCTCCGGAGCGGTGCGCGGCCGCCACGAGGACGGTCTGGCGGTCTTCCGCGGCATCCCCTTCGCCGAACCCCCGGTCGGCGAGGCCAGGTTCCAGGCCCCGCGCCCGGCCCGGCCCTGGGACGGCACCCGGGAGGCGTACGCGTTCGGGCCCCCTCCTCCCCAGGAGGCGGGCCTGCTGGGCCGTACGGGCGAGGCGACCGGCCCCACGGGCGACGACTGGCTGACGGTGAACGTGTGGACGCCCGACGCGGACCCGTCCGCCGCCCGCGCGGTCATGGTGTGGATCTACGGCGGCGCCTACAAGGCCGGCCACTCCGGCCAGCCCGGCTACGACGCACAGCGCATCGCCCGGGACGGTGACGTCGTCGTGGTCACCTTCAACTACCGGGTGGGCATAGAAGGGTTCACCCTGCTGGAGGGCGCGCCGGCCAACCGGGGCCTGCTGGACCAGGTGGCCGCCCTGGAGTGGGTGCAGGAGAACATCGGGGCGTTCGGCGGCGACCCCGGCCAGGTCACCGTCTTCGGCGAGTCGGCCGGAGCGGGGTCGGTGGCCTCGCTGCTGGCGATGCCGAGGGCCCGCGGCCTGTTCCGGCGGGCGGTGGCACAGAGCGTGCCGGGCACGTACTTCTCCGCCGAGCTGGCGCGCGACATGGCCGAGGCGCTCGCGGCGGAGGCGGGCAGACGGCCCACGGCGGCGGATCTGGCCGCGGTGGACCCCCGCCGGCTGCCGGACGCGGGGCAGGCGTTGAGCGCCAAGATGCTCCAGTACGCGGACCGGTGGGGCCAGGCGGCCCCGACGGTCACGCCCTTCTCCCCGGTCGTGGACGGCGATGTCCTGCCCACCACCCCCTGGCAGGCCCTGGCGGCGGGCGCGGCCAGGGACGTGGACCTGCTGACCGGCCACAACCGTGACGAGTACCGCCTGTTCCTGGTCCTGGGCGCCATGCTCGGCAAGATCACGGAGGACCGGGCGACGGCGACCCTGCGCCTGCTGGCCCCGGGCGGCGAGGCGGGCGAGCGGGCCTACCGGGCGGCCTTCCCGGACGCGTCCGCCTCCGAGCTGTACGAACGGGTCCAGACGGACTGGCTGTTCGCGATACCGACCCTGCACCTCGCCCAGGCCCAGCTGGCGGGCGGCGGCCGGGCCCACGTCTACGAACTCACCTGGGAGGCGCCCGGCAACGGCGGCGCCCTGGGCGCCTGCCACGCCCTGGACATCGCCCTGCTGTTCGGCACCTTCCGCGCCGACCTCGGGAATCTCCTGTTCGCCAGGGGTGACATACCCGCCGAGGCGGAGGAGCTGTCCGCCCGCTTCCGCCGCGCGTGGACGTCGTTCGCCCGCACGGGAGACCCGGGCTGGCCGGCGTACGACACCGAGGCCCGCCTGGTGCAGGTCCTGGACGCGGAGCCGAAGGTCACGGCCTACCCGGAGGAGCGCAGCAGGCTCCTGTGGGAGGGGTACGACTTCCCGCCCCTGCCCCTTCTCGGCTAGAGGTTGCCCAAGGGCTCGATGTCGACCTGTACCGGCGTCCCCCAGATCCGGAGCACCTCGTAGTCGGTGAACTCGTGCACGAGCCGGTACGCCATGGCGGGCCGGGATCCGCGTCGCTGGGCGGCCAGATACGCCTCGGCCTCGTGCCGGTCCCGCCGGGGCGTCCCGCACAGCTCCCACTCGCGCCCGTTCCACGCCTCCGGCAGCCATCGCTGCTGGGGCTGGGGGCGGTCGGCGCGGACGCCGTAACGGGAGGGGGCCTTGGCGGCGGCCTCGGCCGACTGCGGCCTGCCGCTCTGGTACTCCGACCGCCGGGCGGCCCGGCGCCGGGTCTCGCAGAGCAGACAGAGATCGGGGGCGCTCTCGTCGACGGGCCCGTGCGGATGCTCGGGGCAGCGGGTGGTGGGCGCGCCGGTGCCGACGGTCTCGTCCAGCAGGTCGAGGGCCCGTCGCAGATCGGCCTTGACCTCGTGCAGCCGGGCGTCCGGGGTGTCGGGGTTGAGCGCTTCCCCGTGCTCCCCGAGCAGCCGCAGGGCCCGGCCTAGGGCGGTGAGCTGGGCGTGGTTCATGGTGTCGACGGTAGCGCGGTTGCCTCCGGCCGGTGGGTGGGCGCCCGGCCTTCGGCGCTGTTGCTGGTTTTGACTGGGTCCATGACGATGACCTTCACGGCCCGCCTTCTCAGTGCCCTCCACCGCTTCAACGCCGCCCATCCCTGGGATCACAACGCCCACTACCACCCCTGGCTGCTACGGCAGTTGCCTCGCCGTTTCCGTAGTGCGCTGGACGTGGGATGTGGCGATGGTTGTTTCAGCAGAGATCGTGTCCCCCGCAGGTCGTGTCGCTTTGCACCAGGGCTGAGCATCTGGTGCGTGTCGCGTTACGGCACGCCATCGTGTCCCCTTCCCAGCTGCGGCCTGTGGCGGACATCACGTCTCGCTGAACTCGCCGACCGGGGAAACTTCATGGCTGCTTTGAAGCTGCTCGTCCTTGGCGCGACCGGGCTCACCGGTCGGCACGTCGTCGACGTGACCCTACGGTCCGGCGACTCGGTCACGGCGTTCGTGCGCAACCCGGCGGCACCGCCCGATCTGGCCGACCGAGTCACGCTGGCCACCCGGAGACGCCTGAGTTAGGCAGAGTGCGGTGTCTCAGCAGAGCATGTTGTCGCAGAGCATCATCACTCGGACGTGGAGCCCTCGTACTGTGGGCTGGACAGCTGACTTCAGCTTTGCCCCCTGGCCAGCGCCGCTCGGCCAGCCCCCGGGTTGCGCGGGCCCGCAGGACATCGGCGGCAGACTGGAGGACTGCGAAGTCGGCGTGGGCCGCCTCGATGGCCTCGGAGTGCGCCTGCGCCTTCTCCTGCTCGGCGAGGGCCCGGCAGATGCTGGCCGCGCGGGGGCTCTGCCCCTAGCTCTTGGCGGTGGGGATGATCAGGTTGGGCTGGCTCCGACGAGCCGCCGTTCATCTGCAGCAGTAGGTCCAGCGAACATGAGCGGCAGATCGGCGCTGGCAAAAAGGGGCCACGAGATGATCTTGCAGCCTTGCGCGGCCGGCCCGTCACCTGTTCGACTCGACCTCGTTGGTGGTGGTGTAGAGGCCACGACCGTCGCTGACCGGCTGCCCTGCGGAGACTGCCGGTTCCCTGTCACTGGTGCGGCAGTGTGGTGAGGAAGTCCAGGACGAGCGGGCTTGCGACGGCGCGGAACTCCTCGAAATAGGCGTGCCGCGCTCCGGGGATCATGTGAAGCCGGGCACCGGGGATGCGGCTGGCGAGCAGGGGAGCGTTGGCTGCGGGGTTGAGCAGGTCGTCGCTGCCGTGCACGACCAGAGTGGGTGCGCTGATGCCGGGCAGGAGGTGCCACGCGTCGTGCTGGTTACTGGCCGCCAGGTGGCGGCGCTGGGCGTAGGCGGGCATGGCCGGGTCGCCGAGTGTCCGGTAGGGGCCGGGGTGGGTCGCCAGCCAGGCCGGGGTGTACATCAGGTCGAGCAGGGCCTGTCGCGCCGCACCCGGTTGCGTCTGTACCAGCGACCTGCGCACGTCGTTGTCGCGTTCGACGCCGTGCTGGCCGCCGGGCGACGTACAGCCGAGTACCAGGGCGCGCACCCGGTGCGGATGACGGGCCGCGAGCTGCTGGGCCACGCGTCCGCCCATGGACGTGCCGTAGACGTCGGCCCGGTCGACACCGAGCTCGTCGAGCACCGCGATCACGTCCTGCGCGAAGACCTCGGTGCTGTAGGGCCTGTCGGGCTTGTCGCTCTCGCCCGTACCGCGGTAGTCGAGCGTGAGGGTGCTGCGGTCGGCGTGGAAGTCTTCGCGTACCCCGTCCCACCATTGGTGGTTGTTCGCCTGGCCCGCGAGCAGAACGAGCGGCGCTCCTGCACCTTGGACCTGGTAGGCGATACGGACCCCGTCAGGCGTGATCGTGTGCTGCATCGGTCCTTGACTCCTGGTGGGCGGGTTTCAGCGAGTGTAGTGACGCTGACGGCACCCGGCCCGCCGCAGTGCCTGGTTGGCGACGGGCGTCAGCCGCCAGCGGCGACCGTGCCGCCGAGCACCAGCAGGACGAGTCGGTGGCGTTCCCTGTGCGAACCGAACGGTACCGCTGGGGAATGACCGACTCCGGCCGTCGCCAGGAGGGCCGGTGGACCGCCCGCTTTCCATGTGCAGCAGCGAGCGAGGCTCACTCGAAGCTTTTGATCAGCTTCATGGTCTGGTGCGACACGATGCGGTGCACGCCGGGGAGCTGCGTCATCTTCTCGGTCTGGAACCGCTCGTACGCGTTCCCGTCTGCGACGTCGACGCGGATGATGTAGTCGGGCACACCGAAGACTCGACGGACCTCTGTGACCTCGTCGAACGCGGCGACAGCTCGCTCGAACTGCTCCACCGTCTGCCTGTTGGTCATGGTGATCTCCACAGACATGACCACGCAGAAGGGCCGGCCCGCGGCAACGGGATCGATCCTGGCCCGATAGCCGGTGATCACCCCTTCCTCCTCCAGGCGTTTGACGCGGCGCAGACAGGGCGCCGGAGTCAGACCGACCCGAGCGGCCAGCTCGACGTTGCTCAATCGACCGTCCTTGGAGAGTTGAAACAAAATTGCTCTGTCAGTGGCATCAAGCTTCCTGGCGTTGCCCATTCGAGCATTATGCACCCATCTATGGCAATCATTTGCTCCCGATACTGACATAAAATTGTCGAATGACTTCCCCGGCGGTCGCCCCTTCCACGAGCCCTCCTCCCTCACCGACCACGGGCCTCGGCAACGAGGTTCGGGAAGGCTTGCGCATCGTCACGCCTGCGGCGCTGGCCGCCCTGCCGATGGGGTTGGCCTTCGGCGTCGTGGTGTCCCAGTCGCCCTTGGCATGGTGGTGGGGCCCGGTATTCGCGACGGTGATCTTCGCGGGTTCGCTGGAGTTCCTGGTTCTGGGGATGGTGGTGGCCGTGGCACCGCTGGCGCAGATCGCGGCAACGGCGTTCCTGGTGAACTTCCGCCATGTGTTCTACGCGCTGTCGTTCCCGTTGCATCGAGTGCACGGGCGCGGGGCGAAGGTGTACTCCACGTTCACGCTCACAGATGAGGCGTGGGCACTGACCACCGGTCCCCAGGCGCAGCGTTGGAGCAGGCGGCGCATCCTGACGATTCAGGCGGCGCTTCAGGTCATGTGGGTAGCTGCTGTCACCGTCGGCGCCCTGGTGGGGACCTTGATCCCGGACAGCGTCGTCGGGCTGGACTTCGCGGTCACGGCGTTCTTCCTCGTCCTGACCATCGACGCGTTCCGCGTCCGGCGCAGTGTCCCTGCGCCCGTCATCGCGCTGCTGTGCGCCCTGGGCTCGTACCTGCTGTTCGGGGACGGAATGCTCGTGGCCGCCATGACCGCCTTCGTCGCGATCCTGCTCATCCAGTACGCGCTCACCCGCGTCAAGCGCAGGAGCGCGCATGCCTGAGCCGACGTACATCATCACGGCCGTACTCGTCTCCTCGGCCGTCACCTGGGCGCTTCGGGCAGCGCCGTTCGCCTTCCTCGCGCCGATCCGTCACAGCGCACTGCTGCCGTACCTGAACGAGAGCATGCCCGTCGGCGTGCTGACGATTCTGGCCTTCTACACCCTGCGCCACACACCGGTCGACATCGCGCCGCAGACCGCGGCAGCCGCGGCCGCCCTGGTGACCACCGCGGCACTGCACATCTGGCGCAAGAACGCCGTCCTCAGCGTCGTCGGCGGAACGACCGTGCACGTCGCGATCGCCTCCACCCTGCCTCTCTTCTCCTAGTCCGCCAGTCCGCGCACTCCGAAAGGCCCCATGAGATGACCACTGCCGACAGCGGCGCCGCCGCCGTCCCTGCTCTCGCCGCCCGCACCTCTGCCGTGGGCGGATCGCCCGTCCGGGAGATCCTGGCGCTGACCGCCCGCCCCGACGTCATCTCGTTCGCGGGCGGCCTTCCCGCCCCCGAGCTCTTCGACGCGGAGGGCATCCGCGCGGCCTACGACGCGGTGTTGCGCGAGTCACCGCGGCAAGTGCTGCAGTACTCGACCACCGAAGGCGATCCGTCGCTGCGCGCGGCCGTCGCCGCCCGGCTCACCACGCGCGGCCTCCCGACCGGACCCGAGGAGCTGCTGGTCACCGGCGGCTCGCAGCAGGGACTGTCGCTGCTGGCTTCGGCCCTGCTGGAACCCGGCGACACGATCCTGGTCGAAGACCCGACCTACCTCGCCGCGCTGCAGTGCTTCGGACTCGCCGGCGCGCGGATCATCGCGGCCCCCACCGACGCGGACGGCATCATGCCGGACGCGCTCGACGCGCTCGTCGCGGCGGAACGGCCCAAGCTGCTGTATCTGGTGCCCAACTTCCAGAACCCGACCGGCCGGACGCTGCCGCTCGCCCGCCGCAGGGCGGTCGCGGAGGTCGCGGCGCGGCGCGGGCTCTGGATCATCGAGGACGACCCGTACGGCGAACTGCGCTTCAGCGGCGAGCCGGTGCAGTGGGTCGCGGGCTGCGCCGGGGCAGAGGACCGCACGGTGCTGCTGAGCAGCTTCTCCAAGGTGCTGGCCCCCGGGCTGCGGCTCGGCTGGCTGCGCGGCCCGGCCGCACTCCGGCGCGCCTGCGTGATCGCCAAGCAGGCCGCCGACCTGCACACCTCGACGGTCGACCAGGCCGCCGCGGCCCGCTACCTCGCCGACTGCGACCTGGACGCTCACCTCGCCACCGTCCGCGACGCCTACCGCGAGCGCCGCGACGCCCTGCTCGCCGGCCTCCCGGACGCGCTGCCCGCCGGCAGCAGCTGGAATCGCCCGGACGGCGGCATGTTCCTCTGGGCCCGCCTCCCCTCCGGCCACGACGCGACCGCCCTGCTCCCGCAAGCGGTCGCCCACAACGTGGCCTACGTCCCCGGCGCCCCCTTCTTCGCCGGCCACCCGGACCCGGCGACGCTGCGCCTGTCGTTCACCACCCACACCCCCGCCGAGATCGCGGACGGCCTGAACCGCTTGGCCAAAGCCCTGAGCTGACCCCAGCCCTGTCGAACTGTCACCCGGTCCTGGTTACGGCCTGCTGGAACCCGGCCACTAGATCCTCCGGCACCGTCTCGAAGTACGACGACGCGGGCGCAGGGATCTGGCTGTTCATGGGCGCGGGGTCGTCCGGAAGTCCTGTCGCACCAGGGTTTTACCGTTCGGCAAGGGATACTCGCAGCGACCCAGGTCTGCGAACCCTGCATCCGACATCGCTGAGGTCAGCGTCTCGGGGTCGATGTCCGATGACACCGAGGCGAGAGCGTCGAACGACGATGAGTAGTCCGTCGAGCTGACGAAGCCTGCCGCGTCGTTGCGCTGGATCACGCACGACAGCACGCCGATGGAGCGGGCGTTCGCGGCCGAGAAGGCGACGAACTCTTCGGCGCCCACGTACTCGATGATGAGGTTGGCGATGAGGAGGTCGACGCGCTCGATCCGCACGGAACGGTCGATGCTCGTCTCGATCAGCTGGAGGCGAGCGCCGAGGGTGTCGCGATACCGGGTCTCGCAGGCGTCGAGGTAGTCGGGGTTGATGTCGTACCCGTAGACGGCATCCGTGGTCTCCGGGTCGATGAGGTCGAGTCCGTTGCCTCCCGCGACTCCCAGCACCCCGATCGCACGGAACGGGTACGCCGCGAGCTGTTCCCCGGTGATATCGCGGAGCCGCTGGAGCTGCCCGACCCTCGGGTCGCCCATGTGCCGCTCGTACACGTCGAGGTGAATCCCACGCCAAGGATGCTCTGGCGCGCTTCGGCGGCGATCGGAAGCGGTCATCGCGCCGGCCCAGACGGGTGCTGTCGTGGCTGCATCGGTTGGTCCACCTTTCAATCGCTGCGCCGATTCAAACAGAGGTATTGGCGGAAAGCGTCGTGCCGCCCCATACACGCGCAGAGATGCCGCAGAGCGCGGCGTGCCGGGCCTTGAGGGTGATGAGGACCTGCACGGCTCAGGGACGGGTGGGGGTGGTGTGGTCGATCAGGTTGTCGGGGCCCAGCGGCACTTCGTGGAGGAGCAGTCGGCTGCGCAGTTCGCGCACGCCCGCGTCCCCCTTGAGGCGGTCGATGACGCTCTCGAACTCGTGGGCGTCGGTGCAGACCACGCGCAGCTGGTAGTCGTACTCGCCGGTGAGCCGCATCGCGCCGACCACCTGCGGGATCTGGGTGAGTTGTTGCTCGAAGGCGGCACGGTCGACGCCGTCGCGCAGCCGGATGTCGCTGAGCATCTCCATGGTGCGGCCGAGGACGGCCAGGTCGATGTCGGCTCGGTAGCCGCGGATGATGCCGGCCTTCTGCAGTCTGCGGACCCGGTCGGCCACGGTGTTCGCCGAGAGGCGCACGTGTTGCCCCAGGTCCTGGTAGGTGGCGCGGCCGTCCCGCCGGAGAAGGACGAGGAGCTGCCGGTCGATACGGTCCATGCAGGGATCGTAGGATTCCTCGGCCCCATCGCGCATCTGCCGAGGATTAATCGGCCCCATGTCCGTAAGCGGGTCTATATCCGAATCTGAATCGGGAGTTCTTCCGGCAGGGTCGAGGTCATGGAAATGCTGCTGTTCCGTGTCGCTCTGGCGCCTTCGGTTGTTCTGCTCGCCTCCGTCCTCGCCCGAAGGCTGGGTCCGCGCTTCGGCGGGCAGCTCCTGGGTGCTCCGACGACGACGGGGCCGTTCCTGGTGCTGATGTGTCTGACCTCCGGGCACCGGGCGGCTGCCGGAGCGGCACTCGGAGCGGTGACAGGGCAGCTGGTGGTGGTGTGTTTCGCCCTGGCCTACGGGCAGTTCGCGCCCAGGGTGCGGCCCCGGCAGGCCCTCGGGGCGGCCCTTGCGGCCAGTGGCGCGGCAGCGGCGCTGGGCATCGCCGTGGACGACGCGTGGCTGACGGCCGCGTTGGCCGGTGCGGCGATCGCGGCCGGGCTGTGGACCTGGCCCGAGTCCGGTGCCGAGGCGCGTACACCGCGCCGGGAGGGCAGCAGGGAGCTGCCGATACGGATGGCAGTATCGGGAGCGGCGGTCACCGTAGCCCTCGCTGCCTCGCAGACTCTGGGGCCGACGCTGGGCGGCATGCTCTCGTCGCTGCCGGTACTGCTGGCGGTGATGGCTCCCGGCCTGCACCGGTCGACCGGACCGCGGGCGGCGGTGGAACTGACCCACGGTGCGCTGACCGCGGCGGCCGGCAGCACCGTGTTCCTGCTGGTGCTGGCCGCCGCCCTCGGTCCGTTCGGTGCGCCCGCGGCATTCGTGCTGGCCGCTGCGGGGATGGTGCTCACGAACGGGCTCCTGCGGGCGGCCCTCGCCGGACACGGAACCGACGGATCACAACAGCCATCACCCACGCAGCGGTTGCACATCACGCGGCGAACACGGTGGAGGCGAGAATGACCAGCAGGCCGGTCGCGACCAGCGCGCTCAGCAGGAAGTCGCGGCGTCACGGGAGGGTCTCCCATGTGGGGGCCTGTACGACGGCGGCACCCCCGTCTACGTGACCGCCCGCCCGGCTGGCGAGGACGCCAACGAGCTCGGTCTCATCGTGCACGGCCCGGACAGCAGCAAACTCATCGGCCAGGTCAACGACCTCCTGCGGCGCTGAGGTCAGGAGAGGTTCCAGCAGCCCGTCGTCACCGCCTACCCCGCAAGCGCCCCCGACGACCGGCTCGCCGCCGGTGTCCGCGTCACGCGGCCCGAGACCCGCCTGACCATCGGCTGGTGACGACCCAGAACGCGGTAGGTGGCAGCGCGTCCTCGTCCAGACGAGTAGATCCCTAGCGCAGCACCAGGGGGCGGCTGGCCGGCATTCATCGGCCAGGCAGCCGCCCCCTGTATGTGAATGTCGTCAGCTGCATGACCCCTACGGCGCCGTGCCCACTCGGCCGGGCGGGATCCTGCGAACGTTGCCGAGGCCCGTGCTCTGTTCCCGTAGGCGCTCGATTTCCAGGTGCTGGGCAGCAATTTGAGACAGGGCGCGTCGTTTGAGGTCCTTGAGCGTCTCAAGTTCGGCGTCCCGCTGTTCGAGCCGGGTCTTGAGGGTGGCGTTGGCCTCCTTGAGCCGCTCGATCTGCACGGTTCGGGGGTCGGGGACCGTTCCGGCATCCCTGAGGGCGGTCAAGCGCCGTTCGAACTCTTGGGCCAGGTGCTGATACGGGCCCTTTCTGGCAGTGCCGTCGCGGTTCTTCTTGGCGTAGAAGGCGGTGCGGGGCACCCCGGCCTCGCTCGCCAGGGTTCGGAGGTCGCACTTGCCGCCGGGCGGCAAGTCGCCGCGCAGCAGCCGGTCCATCGCCGCGCGGATCGCCTCCTCGTTATGGGCTCGGGTGTCCTCGCTGATACGTCCCATGTCACACTGCCGTTCCGGTCGCGGCGTCGATTTCGGCCAAGACCCGCAGGTCGCGGTCGAGTTCCTTCTGCAGGCGGGCCTTCTCATCCTTTTGCCCGCGTCCGATGTTGCCGATGAACACCTTTTTGCTCTCTGCGGCGGAGGCCCACACTGTCCGGTGTCCGATGTGGTGGGTGGCCTGCGGACACCGGGCGGAGTCGCACATGCCGACCAGCGGCTTGTCCGCACCTGGTGTGCCGGCCAAGAGGAGGCACAATGCCCTGGAGGGGTCGGCGAACCAGCAGTAGTTCGCGACGCCCAGGTGCAGCGTCTTCGCTCGGCGGGCCAGTAGCTGGATCACTTCCTCGTCCCCGGGGCGGACACCGAGGGACGATGCCTGCAGTTCGCGGATCGTCTCGTCGACGGACTTGAAGTGGGCCATCAGGTCGCGGGCTCCGGGTCCGGCCGGGCGGATTCCGTTCTGGTAGTCACGGAACGCCGCGAGGGTCAGGTCCTTGTTTCGGACCTGCTCCTCCGCGCTGACCTCGGACATGAACTTGGCCTGGGAGCCGCAGGGGCTGGCGGCGTAGCCCTCGGTGGTGACGATGGAGACGTGCTTGAGGTGGATCTTGGCGGCCAGTAGTCCGCCGGGGCGGTGGGCGAGCGCCATGGCCAGGGTGCGTCGGGTGATGCGCATGTTGATCTGGTCGTCGGGAATCGGGGCGAGGCCCAGCCGCTGTCCCTCGGGGCCGTTGACCCACGCGCGCAGTGAACGGCAGCGTTTGGCCATGGCGGTGCGGCCGAAGACGTGCTTGCTGGGTCGGCGGGGGTCCAGGAGCTCGATGGCCAGGGCGACCGCGTCAAAGGCGGGGGCCACGGTGACCCACTCGTCCCAGACGCCGCCCAGTTGTTCCTGCCCCTTGACCAGTTTGGTCCGCAGCCGGTAGCGCATGCGTCCCGCGCCGAGGTCCTGCGGCGGGACACACGCGTCGAGAGGCATCGCCGCCAGCTCGCTGTTGCGTAGGCCGGCGAGCAGGGCGACGGCAACCTGGCAGGCGGTCCGTACCCGCTCCACCATGCGGCCTGCCTCTTCGGCAGTGGCGAAACCTTCGGTCCAAGGAACGGTTCCGGCGCCGTCGGCGCGTTCCACTGTGGCGGCGTTCCACGCCCATCTCGGCCGCAGTCCCACCGCCGCGACGGTCCGTTCCAGCAGCGGACGCAGCGGGGGCAGGTGCCTGTAGAAGAATGCTGAGATCCCTGCCTCCCGGGCGATGGAGAGCACGTTCACCGCAAGCAGGGGGTCCTCGGCGGACCAGCCCTCGACCAGCCGTGAGCTGATCTCCCGGGAGCCGACCGGTTCCAAAGGAAGGCCCTGGGCGAGGTGGGTGTGTATCACCGTCTCAAGACGCTCCAGAAGCGTGCCCTGGCCCGGCCAAGGCGCCCCGTCGTCGTACTGGCGCACGGTGCGGATCAGGTCGAGTGCGTGGGGGCCGAGGGTCTGCACGATGTACAGGGCCGCGGCCAGCCAGGGGCGTAGTGCCTCGTCGCGTAGCGGCTGCACGACGTTCTCGGTGGACCGTGTGCGGCCCGCGACCTCATAGGGGGTTCGGCCGGCCCAGGGGATGAATCCTTCGGTGAAGCGGTCGGTGGTGAAGAGGTCGTTGTAGAAGACCGGTTCCTGCACGGCCTGAGCGGCGGTCATGCGAGTGTGCCAGCTGGTCGGCCGCAGTGGCCCGCCGTGTGTGCCCCGGGTGTGCTTGCGGGTCTCGTAGAAACCCTGGCAGTGCTGGTGCGTCGCATCCTCCAGGGTCGTGACGCGGCGCCGCGTGAGCCAGTTGAACCACCGCGCCAGCTCGGCCAGGCGGCTCCGGCAGGTGTCGAAGTGCAGCGGGATGCGGAAGGCGCTGGGCAGGTGCCGCACGGCTTCGTGTCCGGGGGCCATGCGCGCGAACAGGTACTCCTGGGCGAGGGGGCGCCACTTCGGGTTGCGGATGCTGGTGAAGTCCAGGCGGACCCGGCCCGGTTGCAGGTGGACGGGCAGATCCTCCAGGTCTGCGAAGTCCCAGATCAGGTCGCCGACCAGGGGACGTTTCCCGCCCGGGCGCACCGCGAGACCCACCGCCTCGCAGATGTCGACGCGCGCCAGCGGGCCGTGGTTGGCCTGGGCTTGGTCCGGCGCGGCGGTCTTGGGGCGGTTCATCATCGCGTTGTCTCTTCCGGCCGCAGCGGCAGTTCGTCGTCGGAGTCGGCCACCTGGGCAGCGGCTTCCAGCAGCATCGGGGAGGGGAAATAGACGCCGGGAGTGAGGATCTCGGCCACCCGCTGGTCGTACGGGCCGAAGTTCCGCATGAACTCCACGGAGGGCATTTGGTCCCACTGGCGCGCGAAGAACGCGCGCAGGCGCATGAGGTTCGGCAGGTGCCGGGGGGTGAACAGTGCCAGCGGGCACAGCAGGCACACCCACGGGCGGGCCGGACACGGCTTCCCCTTGGGACCGTGCAGGCCCGAAAGGTGATCGCCGCAGGCGGCGCTGAACACGTCCCGTTCGCCGTTGACGAGTTCGGTGAGCGACGTGTCGTCCAGACTGAGGCCGGCGACGCGCTCGGGGTACTCCCGTACGAGGGAGGCGGTGTCCTCGGTGGTGAGCACCATCGGCGGCTCGGCCTTGCGCAGCATGTCGTGCTGGGCCTCGACGATGATGTCGTCGACCAATGCGCGCTGCTCGGGAGTGCCGGCGCCGAGGTAGTGGTCGGCTTCGACCTGCGGGCTTCGGTTGGGATCCAGTGTGGCGCGTCGGCTTCCGGCCCAGGCGCGGCGGTCACGCATCGAGTCGTATGTCGTCCTGATCCTGTGCAGGTGCACCCGCAGTGGCTTGCCGCTGTCGGCCAGGAGTCCTTGCGCGGTAATCCATCTCTTCGTCGTCTCCTCGTGCGGGACCGTGGTTACCCATGTGACCCGGCCTCGGGGTACGTAGCGCACCCACAAGGCGTAACGCATGTTCGTGGGCGCGAACTTCCGAGTGAGGGAGGAGTGGTCCAGCCACTGCTCCAGAAGCCGGGTGGCCCTCCTGGTCAGGGTTCGGCTCTCCTCAGCCGTGCGGCGCTTGATGTAGGAGAGCAGAATCGTCGACTCACCGGCCCAGTCGACGTCGTCAAGCCCGAGATCGTCCAGGCCGTCGGGCACGATGCCGGTGTGAGTGGCGAGCTGGTGCGGCTGCTGGCCGGGCGGGGTGAGGTGGTCCATGGGGTCGACTCGGACGCGGAGATCCTGGAGCGGGCGAGGGAGGCGACCGAGTCGTCCGCCGCCGTCCGCTACACCTTGGCCGAGGCGCCGCACGGCCTCCCCGCCGGCCCCCACGACGTCATCACCTGCGTCGCCGTGCTCCACCACCTCCCCTTCGCCGAGACCCTCGCCCGGTTCCGGCGGGGACTCGCGCCGGGCGGCACCCTGGTGGTCGTCGGCTGTGCCCGGGCCGCGAGTCGCGGGGATCACGCGCTGGGTCTGCTCGCCGTGCCGCTCAACATGGCGGCCGGGTGGCTGAAGAACCGGGGGCGGACGGCGGCGCGGCCCGTGTCCATGACCGCTCCCGTCCGTGAACCCGAGATGACCTTCGCCGAGATCGTCAGCGAAGCCCGCCGACTCCTGCCGGGTGCTCGCCTGCGCCGGCGGCTCTTCTGGCGCTACACCCTCGTCTGGCGTGCCCCCAGCCGCTGAATCCGGCCAACGTGGGGCCTCGTGGGACGCCGGACACGGCGCCGACAACGACCCCGGGGACTTCATCACCTGGATCGCGAAGGTCTCGCTGTCGAGGCCGTCAGCCGCCGTTGTGGATGAGGCTTCCCTTGCCGCAGGCGGGGGCGGCGTCGGCCAGCGGCAGGGGTGAGACGGCCTTGGCGGCCGGGGCGACCACGAGGTCACCGGCGCACAGGGCGGTGCCGGTGGCGGTCCAGTGGTCGTCGGCCTGGGCGGCGGGGGCCGCGAGGACGGCGGCGGAGGCGGTCAGGGCGGCGGTGGCCAGGAGCTTCTTCATCATGCCCGGGGAAACGAACGGTCCCGACGGTCCGTCACGCCGATGCGGCCACACGGGAGCCGGAGTCGGAGCGGGATCGGGCACGGGAGCGCGGGCGGCGGGGGAAGCCGAAGAGGTACGTCGCCGCGAAACCCACCGCGTACCCGGTGAGCAGGCCGCCCCCGTAGACGGCCGCCGCCACCCCCGCGCCCCTGTTCCCCGCCAGCAGCGGGAACAGGGCCCAGCCCGACGGGCCGATGGCCGTCGCCCCGACCTGGTCACCGAGCATCGCGAAGAACCCGACGAAGGCCCCGCCGGCCGCCCCGCCCGCGCACGCCGTCACGAACGGGCGGCCCAGGGGGAGCGAGACGCCGTAGATCAGCGGCTCGCCCACGCCCAGCAGGCCCGCCGGGAGCGCCGACCTGATCGTCGAACGCAGTGAGGTGTCGTGGCGCAGCCGGACGTAGACCGCCAGCGCCGCGCCCACCTGGCCCGCGCCCGCCATGGCCAGCAGCGGGAGCAGGACGGTGTAGCCCTGCTGCTCGATGAGGGTGGTGTGGATGGGGATCAGGGCCTGGTGCAGGCCCAGCATGACGAGGGGGAGGAACAGGCCGCCGAGGACCAGTCCGGCCACGGCTCCGGTGGTGGCCAGCAGCCAGTTCGCCGCCGTACCGATCGCCGAGGCGACCACGCCGGCCGCGTACATCAGGCCGTACAGCGTGACCAGGCCGGAGACGAGGACGGTCACGGTCGGGGTCAGGAGCACGTCCAGGGCGCCCGGCACCCGGCCCCGGCACCACTTCTCCACGCGGGTCGCCAGCAGCGCCGCCGCGAGCGCGCCCAGCACCCCGCCCTGGCCGGGGGCCAGGTGCACCCCGGACACGGTCACCCTGGCCACGCCCGGATAGACGACCACGGCCGCCACTGCCCCGCCCAGCACGGGCGTGCCGCCGAACTCCTGCGCCGTGTTGTACCCGACGAACACCGCGATCAGCGCCATGAAGGCGGACGCGACGGCGGCCACGGCGGGGGTCAGGCCGGGCAGCCAACTGGCGTTGACCAGCAGCCCGTTGACCCCGGCGAGGATGCCGCAGCCGATCAGGGCGGGGATGAGCGGTACGAAGACGGCGGCGAGGCGGCGGAGGGCGGTCTTGAAGGGGGTGGCGTTGCGCTGCCTGAGCTGCTCCTTCAACTGGGCGCCGGTGCGGATCGGTTGATCGGCGGCCTGCGCGCCCGCGCCGCCGCCCGGTTCCTCGGTGACCCGCTCCCGTACGGCCTCCGGGACCTCCCGGACCCGCTCCCGCACCGCCTCCGTGGCCGCCCCGACCCGCTCCCGTACCGCCTCCGTGACCTCCCCGACCACCCCCGGCCCCAGCACGACCTGCACCGACGACCCCCCGTCCGTGACCACCCCCAGCACCCCGGGCAGCCCGCGCAGCCCCTCCTCGTCCACCGCCCCCGGATCGGCGACGGTCAGCCGGAGCCGTGTCATGCAGTGGGCGACGGATGTGACGTTCGCGGGGCCGCCGACCCGGGTGAGGACGGCGGCTGCGGTGGAGGCGGGGTCGTTGCGCACGACCCGAGCGTGCGGGTCAGGTGCCCGCGTCCGCCAGCGCGGCACGCAGATGACCGCCGGACTCCTCCAGAAGGCGGGCAGCCGTCGGGCCGTCGACACCGGCGAGGATGGCCAGGATCGCGTTCTTCACCTCGCCACCCGACTCGGTGAGCGCCTTCTCGATCTCCCCGTCGCTCGCTCCCGTGGCCAGGGCGACGATCCGCCGCGACCGGGCCCGGAGCTTGTCGTTGGAGGCGCGGACGTCGACCATCAGGTTCCCGTAGGTCTTGCCCAGACGGATCATCGTGATCGTCGACAGCATGTTGAGCACCAGCTTCTGTGCCGTGCCCGCCTTCAGCCGGGTCGAGCCGGTGATCAGCTCGGGCCCGACGACGACCTCGATGCCGTGCTCGGCGGCGGCCGCGAGCGCACTGTGCTCGTTGCAGGCCAACCCGACGGTCAGGGAGCCGAGCGCACGGGCGTGCTCGACGGCGCCGATGGCGTACGGGGTGCGGCCGGAGGCGGAGATGCCGACGACGGTGTCGTCCGCGCCGACCTTCAGCGCGTCCAGGTCCGCGCGGGCCAGCTCCTTGGAGTCCTCGGCCCCCTCGATCGAGGTGACCATGGCCTCGGGCCCGCCCGCGATCAGGCCGACGACCTGGGCGGGGTCGGTGTTGAAGGTGGGCGGGCACTCGGAGGCGTCGAGCACGCCGAGCCGCCCGGCGGTACCGGCACCGGCGTACACCAGCCGTCCGCCGCGTGCCATGCGCTCGGCGATGGCATCGATGGCGGCGGCGATCCTCGGCAGCCGCGCGCCGACGGCGGCGGCCACACCCGCGTCCTCACCGTTCATGAGGCGGGCGATGTCGAGGGTGGGCAACTGGTCGATCTCGGAGAGTTCCGGCCGGAAGGCTTCGGTGGTCAGGGAGGCGAGTTCGGCTTGGAGCCGACGGGGGGTGGAGGTCATGGGGGGCGGCTCTTCTCCAGTTCAGGGCTGGTCAGTTCCCTAGGTACGTTCTATCGAGGCGAACTCCGGTGCCGATGGGCCAACGCCTCGTAAGACGCGGCCAGCGCAGGAGCCGCGCTCTCGTAGGTCCGCTGGGCGACTCCCACGAACAGACAGTCCACCACCAGCAGCTGACTGGTCCGAGAGGACATCGCGGCGGGTCGCAGTTCGGTCTCCCGGGACGTGGACGTGGTCAGCACATGGTCGGCGTACTGCGTCACCGGAGAGTCCGGCCGCCCGGTGATGGCCACCGTCGTCGCCCCATGCTCGAACGCCACCCGCAAGGGCTCGATGACGTCCCCCGTCGACCCGGAGTGCGTGATGGCGATCGCCACGTCTCCCGCCCGAAGCTGCACGGCGTTGGTCACCGCGAGATGCGGATCGCTGTGCGCGTGGGCTATGAGCCCTATTCGCAGCAGCTTCTGCGTGAGGTCCTGGGCGACCAGACCGGAGGCCCCTATGCCGTACACATCGGTGCGGCGGGCACCGGCGAGCGCGGTGACGGCGGCGCCCAGCTGGGCGGTGTCGAGTCCGGCGGCGGTGTCGGCGAGGGTCTGCTGCTCCTCGTAGGCGAGCTTGGTCACGACGTCGGCGATGGGGTCGTCCACCGCTATGTCCGTCGTGATGGCGGGCGCGCGGCCGGACTGCTGCTGTGCGGCCAGGCCGGCGAGGGCGAGGCGCAGATCGCGGTAGCCGGGGTAGCCGAGCAGCCGGGCGGTGCGTACGACGGTCGCCTCGCTGGTGCCGGTCAGTTCGGCGAGGCCGGTGACCGTGAGGGCGGCGCAGCCGGCCGGGTCGCCCGCGACCGCCTCGGCGACGCGCTGCATGGACCGGGTCATGGAAGGGGCGAGGGTGCGCACCTTGGCGGCGAGCGAGCCGCCCGGACTGCCGAAAATTTCCTTCACGTCCTGGGTCACCAATGAAAGATATTTTCGTTTCGGTCTCGCGGTCAAGAGTGCGCACAATGGGACCATGGAGCCTCTAACCCCGCTTGAGCAGGCGCTGCACGCCGCCCGCGCGCTGGTGCTCGCCGATCTGGTCGCGGGCGACGTCGCCGAGGCCGACGTGGTCTCGCTGGTCGAGGACTCCGTCGCACAGCGCCGCTGGTGGGTCGAGCAGTGGCCGGACGGCGTCGACTACGTGGCCGGGCTGGTCGCGCAGGACGTCCAGGACGCGCTGCTGGAGCGGTACGGCCGCTGGCCGCTGTGCCCGGTGTGCGGCTCGGGCGACCCGCACGCGCTGGACGTCGAGCCGGAGCTGGGGCCCGACCCGCACTGGGTGTGCCACAAGGCGGGCGTGAAGGTCGCCGCGGTGGGCGCGCTGGGGCGGGCCGGCGGCGGGATGCAGTCCTCGTGAGGCTCCCGTGACGGTGTACATCGACCCGCCGTCCTGGCCCGGCCACGGGCGCATGTGGTCGCACCTGGTCAGCGACGTCTCGTACGACGAACTGCACTCGTTCGCCGCGGAGTTGGGCGCACCCCGGCGGGCCTTCGAGCGCGACCACTACGACATCCCGTCGCACCGGTACGCGGACGCGGTGGCCGCCGGGGCGGTGGAGATCGGCTCCAAGGAACTGGTCCGCAGGCTCACCGAGGCGGGCCTGCGGCGTCCGAAGGGGCGGCCGGCTCCTTCGGTGCGGGACTGAACCAGGTCCCGGCTGCCGGCTCGGCCCCGACGGATGTCTTCTGGCTCAGCCCCGGCGGGTGTAGAGCTGGAGCCCGCTCTCCATGCCGTGCTCGTCCTGCGCGGTCCGCTCCTCCTCCACGGTCGCCCGGGTGAACCCCGCCCGGGACACCACCCGCTGCGAGGGAAGGTTGTCCCCCTCGATGGTCGCGAAGACCGTGTCGACGTCGTCGCGGGTCAGTGCCCACTCCGTCAGCGTGCGCAGGGCCTCGGTCGCGTAGCCGTGGCCGCGGGCGCCCTCGACGAGGTCGTAGCCGACCTCGACCCGGCCCTCCTCGTCCGGGACGCCGTGGAAGCCGATGCCGCCGATGGCGCGGCCGTCCTCGTGGCGTACGAGGGCGAAGACGCCGAACTCGGGCCGGTGCACGCCCGCTTCGTACGCCTTCACCAGGTAGGTGGAGGCCTCCCGCGTGCCCTCGTACGGACCGTTCTCGATCCACTCGAAGCCGCCGTCGCCGCCGATGCGGAGGTCGCGGGCGGCGGCCGGGCGGACGCCGACCAGGGTGAAGCGCTCGGCGGGGATGACGAGGTTGTTCCGCCAGCGCCACTCGGTGACCGGGGCGCGGCCCGGCAGCTCGCCGCGGCCGGTCGCCCACAGCAGGGTCGGCCAGGGCGCGGGGCCGGGCTGGACGTGCGGGAAGATCCAGCTCAGGACGGACTCGGCGAGGTCCTCGGACGGCTCGTAGGCGATGCCGAGGCCGCGGGCGATGTCGTGGGTGTGCAGCAGCACCTCGGCGATGCCCATCGCGGCGAAGCCCTCGCGGTCGGCGCTGCCGAAGGGGTAGGGGTGGACGGCACGCACCTCGCGCGGGGTGGTGCGGACGGTGGCGGCGAGCAGGCCGCCGGTCGACCGGATCACCTTCAGCGCACCGGCGCCGCCGGCGTCCTCGTCGAAGGTGAGGTCACAGGGAAGCCACTCCTGGGAGCCGGTGACCAGGCGGCTCGCGTACCCGAACAGGGCTTGCGCGACGTGCTCGGCCGTCTCCTGGCAACTCCACTCCATCCGCCAGGCCTTGACGTCCTTCCAGTCCCGGTCCACCGCGGTGCCCAGTGTCGTCGCGCTGCCCTCGACGGCCGCGATCACGTCATCCCCGTTTATCGGTCGCATGGGCGAACCCTAGGGTGCCGGTTCCCTCAGGTCGACAGCATTTCCAGCTCGGCCGCGAGGTTGTAGCGGGCGGTGGGCTCCCAGTGCTCCTGCCCGTACGGGGTGTGGAACAGGCGGGGCAGGTCGAGCAGTTGGCGCAGGATCGCCGAACGTCCCTCGCGGAAGGCGTCGTTGGGGACGAAGTGGTACTCCTCGCGGACCTCGGCGGTGTAGGTGGCGTACGCCGACGGGGGTGCGGCGAGGATCGCGAGGTCCGCGTCGCACAGGACCTGGCCGTCGCGGTCGTCGTCGGCGGGGTCGTGGGTGACGGTGAGGCGGACGAGGCGGGCGACCTCGGCGGTCTTCGCCTCGGGCACCCCCGCCTCGCGCAGGGCGCGCTCGGCGAGGTGCGCGGACCGCTCCTCGTTCTCGGACCGGTCGGGGAGGTAGACCGCGTCGTGGAACCAGGCGGCCAGGCGTACGACGTCCGGGTCGGCCGCGTACTCCTCCAGCACGTCGACGTGGTCGAGGACCGCGGTGAGGTGGGCCAGCGTGTGGTAGTGGCGCTGCGGCTCCTGCCAGCGAGTGAGGAGGTTGTCGGCGTACGGGGCGGGGTCGGGGCCGCCGCCGCGGGCGCGGGTTCCTTCCAGGGCGCGGGTGAAGCGGAGGCGCAGGGCGTCGAGATCGTCCATGTGCTCATTCTTCCGTGACGTGCGCGGGGCAGGCCCCTAGCTTGGGGCCCATGACTGACATACGCGAGGTACCACGTGACCCCGAACTCCCCGGTCGGCTGCTGGCGGTCGAGCGGGACGCGCTGATACCGCTGCTGCGTTCGCGCGCGGACGCGGACTTCGCGCTGCCGACCGCCGCGTGTCCGGGGTGGACCGTACGGGACGTGCTGGCGCACTGTTCCGCCGCGTTGATGCGGGTGGTGGAGAGCCGGTACGAGAAGGGGGTGTTCTCGCCCGAGTCGAACGACCGGGACATCGCCGAGCGTGCCGGGTGGACGAACGCGCAGGTCGTGGACGAGCTGGAGCGCGGGATGACCGAGGCGGGGCCGGTGATCGCCAAGGCGGGCGGGGTGCTGGACATGATCGCCTTGGGGGAGTGGGTCCATGCCGGTGACGTGCGCGAGGTCTTCGGGGCGCCGGGGGCGTACGCGGGGGCCGGTCTGCCGGACGCGCTGACCCTGCTGGTCCGCGTCACGCGGGAGAAGAAGCACGTGCCGCTGCACGCCGACCTCGACGACGTGGACGAGCCGCTGCGGCTGGGGGACGCGGCGGCGGGGGGTCCGCCCGCCCGGTACATCGGCGACGCCGCCACCCTCGTACGCCTGTACTCGGGGCGTCCGCTGGACGGGGCCGCGTACGAGCTGGCGGGCGCGGCGGCGGGGGAACTGAACATCTTCGGGTAAGCGGTGGCCCGGGCGGGTACGGAACCGGCGTAGTCTTGAATTGGACTAGACCTGTAGCCGCCGATGAATGGGGTGCCATGAGCAAGCGTGCAGTCCTGGAGGTGATCGCCCTCGACGTCGAGGACGCGGTCGCCGCCCAGGCCGGAGGCGCGGACCGTCTGGAGCTGGTCACCGAGATGGCCGCCGACGGGCTCACCCCGTCGGCGGCCACGGTCGCCGGGATCCGGGCCGCCGTCGACATCGACCTGCGCGTGATGCTGCGGCTGACGGACGGGTTCGCGGCGGGAAACCCCGAGAGCCTGGTCCGGGCGGCGGGCGAGCTGCGGGCGGCCGGCGCCGACCAGTTCGTGCTCGGGTTCCTGGAGGCGGACGGCGCGGTGGATCTGGCCGCGGTGGAGCGGGTGGTGGCCGCGCTGGACGGCTGCCGCTGGACCTTCCACCGGGCCATCGACCGCGCCGCCGACCGCGACGCCCTGCGCAAACAGCTCGCCGACCTGCCCGGCCTGGACACCTACCTCACCGCCGGCTCGTCCTCCGGTGTCGACGAGGGCCTGCCGACCCTGGTCGCCGAGGCGGGCCGACGGGGCGAGCCCGGCTACGACCAGACGATCCTCGTCGGCGGCGGCCTGCGCCTGGACCACGTCCCGGCCCTCCGGCACGCCGGCATCGACGCCTTCCACATCGGCGGCGCGGCCCGGCCGCGGGGCTGGGAGGGGCCGGTCTCGGTGGACGCGGTCGCGCAGTGGCGGGCGGTGCTGGACGGCGAGGCCGACTAGCGCCCCCCTTCAGCCCGCCTCGCGCTGCCTCACTTGAGGGGGTGCAGGCAGAGCGAGATGTCGCCGCTCTTGCTGTACTCCGGGTAGGCCAGGTAGTCCCCGGACGCACACGCGCCGCCCGGCGGGTGGGTGACGCGGAACTGTGCCTCGGTGGAGCCGCGTCGGATGGTCACCGCCGCTCGACCCGGCCAGCGCGCCGGTGCGTAGGAGCAGCGGAACCATGACGGGGACGGCGCAGCACCCTACTCGGCGAGTTGTGACGGCAGCGGCGCCGCGTGCGTCACGATCAGGCCCGACACCGCTCGGGTCAACGCCACGTACAGCCGCCGCAGCCCCGTCCGCTCGTCCGGCTCGCCGTCCACCACCGCCTGGGGCTCGTCCAGGACCACGTAGTCGTACTCCAGGCCCTTGGCGAGGGAGGCCGGGACGAGGGTCAGGCGGGTCTCGCGGGTGGTCTCCTCACCGGGGGCCAGGTAGGTGATCCCGGCCGCGGTCAGGGCCTCGGCGAGTGCCGGGACGCGGGCGTCGGCCGCGATCAGGCCGGTCGAGCCCTCGTTGCGCAGCAACTCCTCGCAGGCGGCGACCACTTCGGCCGTCTCCGTGCTCGTACGAAGGTCGAAGAAGCCGGGGTTCTCACGGACCGAGGCGACCGGGGTGAGGCCGGGTGCGATGTGGGGGAGGAGGCGGGAGGCATAGGTGATGACGTCCGTGGGGACGCGGAAGCCCGCCGTCAGCTCCTCGATGACGCCCTCCCGCTTGCCGAGGTGGGCCAGCGCCTCGTCCCAACTCCGGGTCGCCCAGGGCGTCGTGCCCTGCGCCAGGTCGCCGAGGACGGTCGCGCTGCCGGTGGTGCAGCGGCGGCCGACGGCCCGGTACTGCATGGGGGACAGGTCCTGCGCCTCGTCGAGGACCACGTGCCCGAGCGAGTGCGTGCGCTGCGTCAGGTCGGCCGCCTCGTCGATCAGCACCGCGTCCGCCGCCGACCACTTCGCCGACTTCACACTGCGCACCGGCTTCGCCCACAGGATCGTCTTCTGCTCGTCCTCGTCCAGGATCCCCTCGGCGTGCTCGGCGAGGAAGTCGGCGTCCGCCAGCAGGCGGAGGACCAGTTTCGCCGGGTCCACGGCCGGCCAGGCCTCCTTGACGACCGTCTTCACCGCGCTGTTGCGGGCGACCGCGTCCTGCACCCGGTCGTCCGGCGCCTCCCCGGCCCGCTCCATCTGCACCAGCACCGCGTGCGCGATCCGCTGCGGCAGGGCCTCGCGGGCGGCGCCGTACCGGATGTCCCGCTCCAGCAACTCGCGGACCAGGTCCTCCAGTTCGTACGCCGGAACCCGCCAGCGCCGCGAGCCGCGTACGACGACGACCGGCTCGGTGGGCATGCTCACGTGGGAGTACAGGGCCCGGCGCAGCACCTCGGCCATCCGGGCGTCGCCCTTGACGACGGCGGCGGCCGCCTCGTCCGTGCCGCGCACCTCGACGTGCGCGACCAGGTCGTCCACGGTCGCCTGCTGCACGCTCAGCTCGCCGAGCGCGGGGAGGACCTGCTCGATGTAGTGCAGGAAGGACTTGTTCGGCCCGATGACGAGCGTGCCGGTGCGGGCGAGCCGCTCCCGGTGGGCGTAGAGGAGGTAGGCGACGCGGTGCAGGCCGACGGCGGTCTTTCCGGTGCCGGGGCCGCCCTGCACGCACACGGTCCCGCCGAGGCCGCTGCGGACGATCTCGTCCTGCTCGGGCTGGATGGTCGCCACGATGTCCCGCATCGGGCCGACGCGCGGCCGCTCGATCTCCCGCTGGAGCAGCTTGCTGGTGGCGGCCGCCTCAGCCGGGTCGGACAGGTGCTCGTCCTCGTACGCGGTCAGGTCGCCGCCGGTGTAGCCGAAGCGGCGGCGCAGCCCGATGTCCATCGGGTCCTTCTTGGACGCGCGGTAGAACGGCTGCGAGACCGGGGCGCGCCAGTCGATGACCATGGGGTCGCCGTCGGCGTCGTGCACATGCCGTCGCCCGATGTAGAACCTCTCGCCCTCGGCCCCTTCCGCCCGGTCGGCGCCCGGGGTGTGCAGGTAGTCGAGCCGCCCGAAGAAGAGGGGGGTGTCGCTGAGGTCGGCGAGCGCCTTGATGCGCTCGTCGATCTGGTGGGCGAGCACCTCGGCGTTGACCCAGTTCGCGGTGACGTCGCGGATGTCCAGCGCCTCGACGTCCTCGCGCATGGCGCGCAGCGCGGACCGGGACGAGGCGAGGTGGGTGCGCTCCCGGGTGAGCGGGTCGCCGAGGGGGGCGTCGAGCGGTTCGTGGGCGGGCGTGGACAAGGGGGTGCCTCCGGATCTGCTCTGGGCGTGGCGGGGAGCCTCTTGGCATGACTGGGGGCCGCCCGGTTTCCGTCCGGGCGGCGGCACTCCGTGGGGAGGCGGGCAAGAGCGGAGATTGTAGGTGGGGTGGACAGGAGGAGGCCAATGAATTTCCTCGCGGGTCCTCCGGAGGTGGCGACCCCTAGGGGATGGGGCCCGCCCGGCGTAGGGGTGGGGGTCCACCCGGAGAGCTACGCGGAGGCCTCCGGGATTGGCTCCGCAGACCGATGCGCGAGGGGGGTCCGAAGTTCCACCATGGAGACATGAGCGCAGCAACCATCCATCCAGCCTCTGTCCGCCCCCCGTCCGGCGCCACGGCCGTGGACGGCCCGCATCACCACCCCCTGGGCAACGCCCTGCGCGCCGTCAAGGTGTTCGTGGAGGCCGCGTTCAGCGTCGTGATCCTCGGCGAGTACGGCGAGGAAGCGGGCATACACCGTAAGTAGCGGCATAGGGTCACCTCCGTGCCGAAACGGACGGTGGCGTCCCGCCCTGCCCTGTTGTCCCCCGTCCTGCTGTCCCTGCTCCTCCTCGCGGTCTCCTTCTGCTCCTTCACGGCCCTGTGCGTCCTGCAGCGGGCCCCGATGTCCGATCTGCTGGTCTACCGGGCCGAGGGCGCTGCCGCGTCGCACGGCGGCGACCTGTACGGCTTCACGGTCACCGAGTGGCGGCTCCCGGCGACTTACCCACCCTTCGCGGCGATCCTCTTCGTCCCGGCCACCTGGCTCCCCGTCCCGGCGCTGAAGGCGGCCTTCCTGGCGGGCAACGCGCTCCTGCTCGCCGGCCTGGTCACCCTCTCGGCCCGTCTGGCGGCCCGCCCTCTGCCCCTGCCCCTCCTCTGCGCGTGCACGGCCCTCGCCCTCTGGCTGGAGCCGGTCTTCCAGACGCTCCTGTTCGGCCAGGTCAACCTCGCCGTGGCCTGCCTGGCCCTGTGGGACCTGACCCGGCCGCCGGGCGCCCGCGCCAAGGGCCTGGCCCTCGGCGTCGCGGCTGGGATCAAGCTCACCCCGGCGGTGTTCGTGGTCTACGTGTTCCTGCGCGGACGCAAACGGGAGGCGGCCACGGCGGCGGCCGGCTTCGCCGGCACGGTCCTGCTCGGCGCCCTGCTGCTGCCGTCCGCGAGCACCGACTACTGGACCCGCCGCCTGTACGAGACCGGCCGGGTGGGCAAGGCATGGATCGTGGACAACCAGTCCCTGCGAGGGCTGGTCGCACGGGTCCTCGGCGACTCCACGCCGGGCCTTGCCTGGGCACTTCCGGCGGCGTTGGCGGCCGTGGTGGGCCTGTCGCTGGCCGCCCGCGCCCGCCGGGAGGGCCACGGGGTCCTGCTCGCCGCGTTCACGGCCCTGCTGGTCTGCCCGATCAGCTGGACCCACCACTGGGTGTGGTGCGTCCCGCTGCTGGCCGTGCTGCTGGCGGAGGGCCGTACCCGTACGGCGGCACTGGTGGCCCTCGTCTTCACCGCCCGCACCATGTGGCTGGTGCCGCACGAGGGCGACCTGGACCTGGAACTCCCGTGGTGGCAGCAGCCGTTGGCGGCCGCTTACCCCCTCCTGGCGCTGGGCTTGATCGGCTCGTATGACAGCATGATCAGCCGTCAGATCGATTCGACCGAGCAAACGGGGAAACTGGCATGCCTTTCTCGACGCTTCCGTTCCGAAAGGCGGTGAGCGGTCTGACCGCCGTCACCGCGCTCGCCTTCGGAGCCACCCTCATGGCCGCGCCCAGCGCATCGGCCGTCGGCTCCTCCGCGTGCACCGAGAACATCAAGGACGCGACCTTGCCGGTGGTCCAGTGGGACCACGCCGACATGTACACCAGCCCCAGCTTCAAGTCCAAGGTGAAGAAGTCCGTGTTCGCGGGCAACAAGGTGCGCGTGTACTGCACCGCCAAGCACGGCAGCTGGTACTACGGCAAGTTCGGCAAGACCAAGGGCTGGATGGAGGAGCACGCTTTCTTCTAGGCCGTACTCCCCCTTCGGGACCGCGCGTCCCGAGTCCCCAGCCCGGCCTTCGCCTAGCCCCCCGCCAGGATCTCGTCCGCGTCGACGATCCGGTACGCGTACCCCTGCTCCGCCAGGAAGCGCTGGCGGTGGGCGGCGAAGTCCTGGTCGATGGTGTCGCGGGCGACGACCGAGTAGAAGTGGGCCTGGTGGCCGTCGGCCTTGGGGCGCAGGACCCGGCCGAGGCGCTGGGCCTCCTCCTGGCGGGAGCCGAAGGTGCCGGACACCTGGACGGCGACCGTGGCCTCCGGCAGGTCGATGGAGAAGTTGGCGACCTTCGACACCACGAGCACGCTGATCTCGCCCTCACGGAACGCGTCGAAGAGCTTCTCGCGCTGCGCGTTGGACGTCTCGCCCTTGATCACCGGGGCGTTCAGATGCTCGCCCAGCTCGTCCAGCTGGTCGATGTACTGGCCGATGACGAGGATCTGCTGCCCGGCGAACCGGCGGACGATCGCCTCCGTGACCTTCCGCTTGGTCTCGGTGGTGGCGCAGAAGCGGTACTTCTCCTCGGTCTCGGCGGTGGCGTACGCGAGCCGCTCGGCGTCGGTCAGGTTCACCCGGACCTCGACGCAGTCGGCGGGCGCGATGTAGCCCTGCGCCTCGATCTCCTTCCAGGGAGCGTCGAACCGCTTCGGCCCGATGAGCGAGAAGACGTCGGACTCACGGCCGTCCTCGCGCACGAGGGTCGCGGTCAGGCCGAGGCGGCGGCGGGCCTGCAGGTCGGCGGTGAACTTGAAGACGGGGGCCGGCAGCAGGTGCACCTCGTCGTAGACGATCAGACCCCAGTCGCGGGAGTCGAACAGCTCCAGGTGCGGGTAGACGCCCTTCCGCTTGGTCGTCAGCACCTGGTAGGTGGCGATGGTGACCGGGCGGATCTCCTTCCTCGTCCCGCTGTACTCGCCGATCTCGTCCTCGGTCAGCGAGGTCCGCTTCACCAGCTCGTGCTTCCACTGCCGGGCCGAGACGGTGTTGGTGACGAGGATCAGGGTGGTGGACTTCGCCTGCGCCATGGACCCGGCGCCGACCAGCGTCTTTCCGGCGCCGCAGGGGAGCACGACCACACCGCTCCCGCCGTGCCAGAAGTTCTCCACGGCCTGCTTCTGGTACGGCCTGAGCGCCCAGCCGTCCTCCAGCAGCTCGATCGGGTGCGCCTCGCCGTCCACGTACCCGGCGAGGTCCTCGGCCGGCCAGCCCAGCTTCAGCAGCGTCTGCTTGATCTGCCCGCGCTCGGAGGGGTGCACGATCACGGTGTCCGGGTCGATCCGCGCCCCGACCAGCGGGGCGATCCGCTTGGACTTCAGCACCTCCTCCAGCACCGGCCGGTCGGTGGTGGTGAGGACGAGTCCGTGCGCGGGGTGCTTGCTGAGGGTGAGCCGCCCGTACCGGTCCATCGTGTCGGCGATGTCCACGAGCAGCGCGTGCGGCACCGGGTAGCGGCTGTACTGCACCAGCGCGTCCACGACCTGCTCGGCGTCGTGCCCCGCGGCCCGCGCGTTCCACAGGCCGAGCGGCGTGACCCGGTAGGTGTGGATGTGCTCCGGGGCCCGCTCCAGCTCGGCGAAGGGCGCGATGGCACGCCGGCAGTCGTCGGCCCGCTCGTGGTCGACTTCCAGGAGCAGGGTCTTGTCCGACTGGACGATCAGCGGTCCGTTCACCTAGCGACTTCCCTTCAGCACGGCCAAACGTCCAGTGTGCCCTACCGGCGGATGATCAGGGCGGGGCCGCCGCAACCATGTGCCCCCGACGCGGGTCTTGAAGCGCGGGAGCGGCGCGGGGCCGCGGCGGCGGTGAGGAGCGCGGGGCGATGTCGGTACGCAGGTGGGGGATCGGCCTGGGAGCCACGGCGGTGCTGGTGGCGGCCGGGGCCTGGGCGGTGTGGCCGGCGGGCGTCGACCAGCACCTGTGGAGCGAGGTGCGGCCGGTGATCGAGGCCCGGCTGGTGGCGGACTCGAAGGGCAACGGGTACGGCGAGACACAGCCCGCTCTCCGGGCGCGGTGGTTCTGCGGGGCCAGGATGCGGGACCTCGACGAGAAGGACGGCGTCGTACGGGCCGGCGTGACCACGCTCTGCATGGAGTACGGGGTGCGGAAGGGCGCTCTGGTGGACTGCGCCGGCGACGACGTTCCGCAGGTGGTGCGCCTGCGGCGGGACGCGCACGGCGGCTATCGCGTGCTGTCGCGGGAGGAGGCGCCGGACGGCGAGAGGAACGCGGAGTGGGTGGCGGACCACTTCAGTTTCTTCGCCGAGCCCGACCCCGCGGACTCGGTGCCGGCCGGCGACCTGGAGGCCGCCGCCCGCAAGCACTTCGGCCTGCCGGCCGACGCTCCCGTCAAGGACTGCTGACCGGGCCCGCACCGGCCGGGACAGGCCCTACTCCTCCGCCAGCTCCGCGACCCCCGTGACCCGGTGCAGCGGATACGTCCGTACCTCGTCGGCCGTGTGGTCGTACGCCGTCACGAAACCGCCCTCGACGCGGATCGGGGCGATGACGCGCTGGCTGGCGGTGCCCTCGGCGTTGACGTAGCCGATCCACAGGGACTCGCCGGTCAGGACGGCGGCCTGCATGGTGGCCAGGGTCTCGGCGGAGCTGGTGCGGGGCAGCTCACCGCCCGCGAGCGCGCTGCCCGACGGCTTGCGCGGGGCGGTGGCGGCCAGGTCGCCCGCCCGGATCGCGCGGATCGCGGCCGACAGCAGCGTGGTGTCGGGCGGCGGCGGTCCGTCCGGCACCGGCTCGGGCGCGGTGCGCGGCGGGGTGCGGTGGGCGTCGGCGCGGGTGATCAGGACGTCGCCCTCGGCGGACTCGGCGGCGGGCGCGAAGCCCATCGCGCGCAGGCCCTCCAGCAGCGTGGCCGGGTCCGTCGGGGCGGCCAGGACGGTCGGGGCCAGGCGGCGCAGGCGCAGGGCGGCGGCCCGCTTGTCGGCGAGGATCTCGTTCAGCAGGGCGTCGTCGTCGCAGCGGACGTACGCCGAGGCCGCGCCCACCCGCAGATGGCCGTGCTTGCGGGCCACGTCGTCGATCAGATAGGCGAGCGGCTGCGGGACCGGCGTACGGGAGTGGGCGGTGAGGAAGGCGTGCAGGTCGGCGGCGGCCCGGCCGGCGTCCAGGGCGCGGCGGACCGAGGCCGGGGTGAAGCGGTAGACGGTCGCCCCGCCCTTGGACTCGACGTCCGCGAGGACCCCGAGCATGTCGGCGAGCGGACGCCGGAGCGGGCCGGGGGCCACCGCCGTCAGGTCCGCCTGGAGCAGGACGTGGTCCAGGGGTTCGGGCAGCAGGGGCGCGAGGAGCCGGGCCGCGGCGGCGGTGGCGACGGCCTGCTCGGTGGTGGAGAGGGGTTCGTGGAGGGCGGCCGGGCGGTGGTGGACGGGGAGCTTGTCGCCGGGCCCGGAGGGTTCCGGGGCGGCGGCCGGGGCGGCCGCGGGTGCGCCGAGCAGCGCCCGCCCCTGCGCCGACAGCGCCCCGCGCCCGGTGACGCCGAGCAGCTCCGCCTCCGAGAGGGTCCAGCGGGCGAGCCGTGAGCGCAGGTCGTCGGCACCGTCGCCGTCCCGCTGCGGGCCGCGCAGCGGCCGTTCCCAGCGCAGCCGGGCCAGCACCGACTCGGCGGTGGGGGCGGCGCCGTGCGGGAGCCCGGCCAGCAGGGTCAGCACCCGGTGCCGTACCTCGGGCGCGGCGGACCGGTCGAGTCCCGGCCCCAGCGCGGACAACGTACGGTCCTTCGCGTCCCGGCCGCCGACCACCCCCGGTGTCCGGGTGGCCGCCAGCCAGGCCTCGGCGAGCCGGGCCCAGCGCTCGGCGGGGGGCCGCTCCAGCCACTCGTCGTAGGCGGGGGTGGCCGCGTACCGCTCGTCGGCCTCGCCGTCGGAGGCGAGCAGACCGGCCGCGTACGCCAGCTCGACCCAGAAGGCGGCGACCGGCTCGGGCACGTCGAGGGCGACGGCGGTCCGCTTCAGGTCCCGCACGCTCAGCCCGCCGGCCCGCAGCACGGCCGGGCCGCCCTCGTCCCAGTCCTTCAGCAGCTCCTCGACGGTGGCCAGCGCGGTGTAGGCCTGCCCGGCCGCGGTGGCGTCCACGATCTGCGGAGCATGGGTGCCGGCCGGTTCGACGGCGGGCGGCAGCGGCTCGGGTTCCCGGTGCGCGCGGCCCTCGCGCAGGTGCAGGGCGACCTCGCGGGGCAGGACGACCGTGCCGGGCGCGGTGGGCAGCAGCAGGCCGCGGTCCAGCAGCCAGCGCAGATGGGCGGCCGGCTCGGCGGTGACCTGCCCGTACGGCGGCCCCCACACCAGCCGGGACAGCACCTCGCGGGCCGCCTCCGGGGCCTTCGCGAGCAGCGCGGCCATCGTCTTCCGGTCGGTGAACAGGGCGGTGAGCCCGGCCGCGGCGGAGACCGAGTCGTGCGTCGATGCCAGCCCGGCGGCGCCGACGATCTCCTGGATCCGCCCCGGGGACATGCCCGCGGTGGCCTCCTGCACACTCGGGCCCAGACCGGTCGGGGAGGGGTGCTGCGCGGACGGCGCCAGCAGCTCCCGCGCGGTCCGCACCAGCCGCAGCCGTTCGTCGTCGCCCCACACCAGGGCCTGTTCGCGCAGGGTGGCCACCGCGCGCGGCAGCGCGGCGGCGACGGTGTCGTCCCGGACGTCCCCCGCCATCAGACCGAGCAGGGTGTCGTACGACGCCGGTTCCGGGGCCACGGCGAGTGCCTCCGCGGTCTGCAGCGCGAACCGGTCGAGGCGCTCCAGCGCCCGCAGGACCGAGGCGCGGGTGCCGGCACGGGTGGCGAGCTGGGTGAGGTCGGTGGGGACGGGGGTGATGAGGTCGGGTCGGCTGCGCAGCAGCGCGGCCAGCGAGGCGTCGTCCCTCGCGCGGAGCGCTTCCGCCAGGGACCGGGGGGCTGAGGGGGCCTCGGGGCTCATCCGGCCAACGGTAGCCGACAGGGCAGCCGCCGGGGCGGGCACAGCGGTGTCGTAGGTGCCCGCCGAGTCAGCGCAGACCGGTGTCGCACCTGATGGTGATCTCCGTGTACGCGTCGGGGCGGACGGTGACGTCGACCGGGGCGCAGTACCCGGTACCGGAGGCCCGGGCCGCCCGTACCTCGTACGTACCGGCCCGCAGCGGCACCCGGAACCGGCCGTCCGGACCGGTGCGCACGCTTGCCACCTCGGTGTCCGAGGACCGGTCCCGCACCCGCACGGTCGCGTCGGCGGGCTTGCTGCCGCAGTCCCGGCTCCCGGGAGCGCCCTCCACGGGGCAGGTCGGCCACAGGAGGACAACGCCCTTCACCCCGGACCGGGCGTCCGCCGAGGCGCTGCCCGGCCCGTTCGGGACCGCTTCGGAGCACGCGGCGAGCGCCACCGGCACGGTCAGCGCCACGAGCGCGAGGACCAGACCGCCCGGCGGCCGCCGGGCGGAGCGGCGGCGATGCGGGAGCACGGTTCCACTGTAGGCAGACAGCACGAAAGGGCGGAGGGGATGGCACGGTGGCCACCCCCTCCGCCCTGGGGTGTGTCAGCGGTGTCCGGTCCTGCCTGCTAGCTGCAGAAGCCGAGCCTGCCGATGCGCGAGCCCCACGAGGTGGTGCTGATCTGGCGCTCGTTCACGACGTAGGCACGATTGCCGACGGCGCAGGTGTTGGTCGCGGACGGGTTGATGGTGACGGCGGAGTAGTCACCCCAGCGCTCGACGGGGTCGCCCGTCGGGTCGTAGAACGTCGAGGCCGTGGAGTGGGTGTTGCCTCCGGTGACGTCGGTCGGGTCGGTGCGGAGGCGGCCGCCGCTCTTGACCCGCACCTGGTGGGTGGGGCTGTTCACCTGGGTCGAGGACCAGGTGAAGAACATCCGGCCGATCGCGTTCGTCGCGCTGCCGCCCACGGGGGAGCCGGCCACCGACGCGTTGAAGTCGTCCGATGTCGCGGACTCGGTCACGATGCCACTAGTGGTCACCGCGCTGGTGTCGGTGTTGATCTGGTAGTACCTCGGGGTCGGGAGCCCGCCGAGACTGATGGTGTGGATGTTGAGCAGCTGGTTGCCGATCTGCGTGCTGTTCTGCGAGAAGCGGGAGTCCGAGCTGTCCAGCAGGCTGGCCGTCCCGGGCTGGCGGGCGGCCGGCGGCACGGTGTAGGCGGTCACCGGCACGTCGGGCAGTTGCACGATGTCTTCGTTGCTGCGGCCCAGGCCGGTGGCCTTGAACAGGCTCAGATGGTTGTCCGAGGTTTTGGCCGACACCAGGAAGTCGTTCGCGTTGTTGTCGTCCACGACGGGAGGCGCAGTCGTGCCCGGCGTGCCCAGGTCGAAGTAGAGGAAGCCGGTGCCGATACCGTTGTACAGGTCGGCCTTGGCCAGGCCGAAGGCGCGGGTGCGGACGTAGTTCAGCCCGGAGTCGAAGATGTTCGCCGTGACGATCACGGCGTCCTGGTCGAGCCCCAGCTGCGGGAAGTCGTAGAAGTCACCGGGGTTCTCCGGCGGGTCGAACGTGGAGATGAGGAACGACTTGGTGGCGTCCGAGCTGGTGGACACCGCGTAGAACACCTTCTGGACCGTGCTGCTCTCCGGGAACGCCTCGGCCGAGATGACCCACCGGTTCCACTTCTTGTCGTAGAGAACCCGGGGGTCGAAGATCGACTGAGCGCTGTAGCCGAAGAAGCTCGCGAACGACACCTGCTTCAGCAGGCTGCCGTCCGACTTGCTGAACACGCCGAAGCCGGCGCCGTTCACGACCTCGACGAACTGGCCCTTGCCGACGGCGCCGGTCGTGTCCGGCGGCCGGAGGCAGCAGGGCTGGCTGAGCCCCTCGAAGCTGCCCTGCGAGGGCTGCTTCAGCATCTTCGAGCTGTTCCCGCCGGGCATCTTGGCGCTGTTCCCGCCGTGCATGTTCGGCCGGTTCTTCGCGCCATGCTTCGTGGCCTCGGCCTTCAGCTCGGCGAGCTTCTGGCGGGAAACGGTGGGCAGGGGAGCTTGGCTCTTCTGAACCTTCGCCTTGGCCTGCCCGGTCGGGTTGACCAACCTCGGTTTGGACAGGTGAACCCTTTGGGATGCCTTGACCGGCTTCCCCTCATGATTGGGCTGAGCCGCCGCCCCGGTCCCCTGGGCCAGGCCCAGGCTCAGCGCGAGCGCGGCCAGCATCGCTGGTACGACGCGGCGCGCTCTCCGTCTGGTCGTCAAGACAGACTTCCTCTCTTCGCTTCGCGGCCTCGGCGGCCGGCGAGCAGGTCACGCACAGCATGAGAGAGAACATTCGGAAACTTTGCGACCTCGGGAATATTTCACCCAATTCCACCTGAACGGCTGTTGGGGGACAGGCGGCAGCTCCACGCCGCCGCCTGTTCGCCGGCTAGCCGCAGAAGCCGAGCCTGCCGATGCGCGAGCCCCAGTCGGTGGTGTTGATCTGACGCTCGTTCACGACGTAGGCACGGTTGCCGACGGGGCAGGTGCTGGTCGCGGACGGGTTGATGGTGACTGAGGAGTAGTCGCCCCAGCGCTCGACGGTGTCGGGTGACGGGTCGTAGAACGTCGAGGCCTCGGCGTGGGTGTTGCCTCCGGCGACATTGACCGGGTCGGTGGCGAGCCGGCCGCCGCTCTTCACCCGCGCCTGGTGGGGGGCACCGAACGCGTCGGTCGAGGTCCATGTGAAGAACATCCGGCCGATCGGGTTCTCCGCGGTGCCGCCCACGGCCGAGCCGGCCACCGACGGGTTGAAGTCCTCCGAGGAACCGCCCTCGAACACGAAACCGAACTGACCGCTGGGCACGGTGCTGGTGTCGGTGTTGATCTGATACCACTTCGGCAGCGGGTAATCCCCGCCACTGACGGTGTGGATGTTGAGCAGTTGGTTGCCGATCTGCGTACTCGCGTTCTGGAACCGGGCGTCCAGGGTGTCCAGAACGTTGTCCGTACCGGGCTGGCGGGCGTTCGGCGGCACGAAGTAGTTGGTCACCGGCACGTCGGGCTGTTGCACGATGGTGCCGTTGCTGCGGCCCAGGCCGGTGGCCTTGAGCAAGGTCAGGTGGTCGGCCCCAGGGTAGGCCGCCACCAGAAAGGCGTTGGCGTTGTCGTCCTCCACGATGGGAGGTGCGACCGTGCCCGTGAGGCCCACGTCGAAGTACCGGAAGTCGGTGAAGCGGCCGTTGTACAGGTCGGCCTTGGCCATGCCGAAGGCGCGGGAGCCGATGTAGTTGAACCCGAGTTCCCCGGGGCGGAAGATGTTCGCCGTGACGATCACGGCGTCCTGGTCGTACCCAAGCTGCGGGAAGTCGTAGAAGTCGCCGGTGCCGGGCTCCTCCGGCGGGTCGAACGTGTAGATGTACCACGAGCCCAGCGGGTTCGAGCTGGTGGACACCGCGTAGAACACCTTCTGGACGTCCTGGTCCTCCTGGAACGCCTCGGCCGAGATGACCCAGCGGTTCCACTTCTTGTCGTAGACGACCCGGGGGTCGAAGATCTCCTGAGCGGTGTAGCCGAAGAAACTGGCGAGCGACACGTTCTTCAGCAGGCTGCCGTCCGACTTGTTGTACACGCCGACCCCGGCGCCGTTCGTGACCTCGACGAAGTAACCGCGGCTGACGGCGCCGTGCGTGTCCGGCGGCCGGACGCAGCAGGGCTGGCTCAGGCCCTCGAAGCTGCCCTGGCTCGGCGGTGGCGCCAGCTTCTTGGCGCTGTTCTTGCCGCTCTGTTCCGGCTTGCGCACCCCGGGCTTCTTCGCGGCCTCGGCCTTCAGCTCGGCGAGCTTCTTGCGGGGGATGGTGGGCAGGGGCCCTTGGCTCTTGTGAACCTTCGGCTCGGCGTGCCCGGTCGGGTTGACCAACTTCGGTCGGGACAGGTGGATCTTGTGGGTCGCCTTGAGCGGCTTCCCTTCCATCCTGGGCTGAGCGGCCGCCCCGGCAGCCTGAGGCAGGCCCAGGGTCAGCGCGAGCGCGGCCAGCATGGCCGGCAGGACGCGGCGCGCTCTCCGTCTGGTCGTCAAGACAGGTTTCCTCTCTTCGCTCCGCGGCCTGGGTGGCCGGCGAGAAGATCACGCACAGCATGAGAGAAAGGACATTCAGAAACTTGGCGACCTAGCGAACATTTCACCTAGGTCCACCTGAACGGCTGTTTGGGCGAGGGAGCACCGAAGTGGTACCGGCGGACGGCCGGTTGAAGGCGCGGCGCCGGGCACCCACACGCACGCGGTACCGTCGTCCAACGGGGTGTCATCGCCGTTGCCCCGGAGGGGTTTCCGTGGGGATCGAAAGCGATCAGGTCGTCTACGAGTATCTGAGCCGCGTCGGAGACATCGCTCAGCAGCGGCAGTTGCCGTCGTCCGCGCGGATGCGGCTGGTGTCGGAGCTGCGCAACGAGATCGACCGGCACCGGGCCAAGGTGGCGGTGGACAGCCCCACCGCCGTACGCCGCATCCTGGACCGGCTGGGCACCCCGGACGAGGTGGTCGAGGCCGCGGGAGGCACCACGGGGGTGCCGCAGTCGTCGCCCGCCGCCGTGCCCGTACAGCGGGAGCCGGAGCCACGGCCGCAGGAACGCCCCAAGGGGCTGCGCCGGGTCGTACCCCGGCCGCGCCCCGCCGAGCCGGAGCCGCGCACCACCCCGTCCCCGCCGCATCTCGCCGCCGCGGACGAGCTGGGGGACAGCGCGACGCACCCGGACTGGTGGCGGGTGGAGGGCAGCCCGTTCGGTACGGCGGCTGGTGACGTCGTACCCGGGTTCGTGGGCGGGGTGGAGATCCCCGATCTCCTCAAGCGCCCGCAGAAGGAGACGGAGGGGAAGGAGCCGGAGCCCCAGCAGGAAGAGCCGCCGGAGGTGACGGAGCAGGCAGCCGCCCCACGCCGCCGCCTCTTCGCCCGCAAAGCACTCGCACCGGCCTCCTCACATGCCCGCCGCCTGCTCCCACGACCCGCCGCCGGCTGGACCAACCCCCTCCTCCTGCTGGCCGCCGCCGCACTGGTCGCCGGTGCCGTGCTCGGCAACTGGTTCGCGCTCGTCCTGGGCTGGCTGATCGCCTACGGCTCGCGCCGCCTCACCCCCGCGGAGACCAAGTGGGCCGTACTGGGCGTCCCCGGCCTGGCCCTGGCGTCAGGCCTGCTCTGGCTGTGGGGCCGTAACACCGGCCGCTGGGGCACCCCCATTCCCCAGGGCCACATGAACGACGCCCTGGCCGAGACCTGGCCCTGGGTGGTCCGGGGTGCGGCCGTGGCCTCGGCCCTGTTCCTGGTCTGGCGGTCACAGAGAAAGCGTTAGAGGGGTGTCGGCGGCACCCGGCACAATGTCCCCCATGACGCCCACCCCGGCCCCCGCCCTCACCATCGGCTTCGACCTCGACATGACCCTCATCGACTCCCGCCCGGGCATCCACGCCTGCTACCTGGCGCTGGCGGAGCGGACCGGGACGTACATCGACGCCGACCTCGCGGTGACCCGGCTGGGACCCCCGCTCGTGGAGGAGCTGGTCAACTGGTTCCCGCCGGAGGAGGTCGCCGCGATGGCCGATCTGTACCGCGAGATGTACCCCTCGATAGCCATCGCCGCGACGCCCGCGATGGCGGGCGCGCGGGAGGCGATGGACGCGGTACGGGCGGCCGGTGGGCGCACGATGGTGGTCACGGCGAAGTACGAGCCGAACGCCAAGCTGCACCTGGCCCACCTGGGCATCGAACCCGACGTGGTCGTGGGCGACCTGTGGGCCGAGCGGAAGGCGGAGGCTCTGCGCGAGTACGGCGCGGGCGTGTACGTCGGTGACCACGTCGGAGACGTCCGCGGGGCCCGTACGGCGGGCGCGCTGTCGGTCGCCGTGGCCACCGGACCGTGCGACGGCGACGAACTGCGTGCCGCGGGGGCGGACGTCGTGCTGGACGACCTCTCCGCCTTCCCGGCCTGGCTGGCCGCCTACCGCGAGGCGCCCCGCGCCTGACGCCGCCCGGCGGCGACGGAACGCAGCACACCCGCGCCGGCGACGAGGAAGCCGACGGCCATGAGCATGCTCAGACCGAACATGTACGTCGGAAAAGGCTTCGCACCGAGGAACAGCGGGGCCACCGTGACGAGGGTGGCCACGGCCCCGATGAAGAACACCACGGCACCGGCGCGGATCAGTCGGTCACCGGGCCCGGCGGAATTCGTTTGGGTTTTGTCACGCACCGGACCAGGGTAGTTCCCAGCGCAAGAGAACAACCGGGGGACGTCTTGTCACCCGCCCGAAGACCATTAGCCTTGATGTCGGCGGGTCATGGTCGACCCGCTCTAGTGCTATCAAGAGCCGTTTCCGAGTAGTTTTCCGACGAGTACGAGGACGAGGACAGACGTGCCTACCGGCAAGGTCAAGTGGTTCAACAGCGAGAAGGGCTTCGGCTTTCTCTCCCGCGACGACGGCGGTGACGTCTTCGTCCATTCCTCGGTTCTCCCCGCCGGAGTCGATGTGCTCAAGCCGGGACAGCGCGTGGAGTTCGGCGTCGTCGCCGGTCAGCGCGGTGACCAGGCCCTCTCCGTGACCGTGCTCGACCCGACGCCGTCCGTCGCGGCCGCGCAGCGCAAGAAGCCGGACGAGCTGGCCTCGATCGTGCAGGACCTGACGACTCTTCTCGAGAACATCACGCCGATGCTCGAGAAGGGCCGCTACCCGGACAAGGCCTCCGGCAAGCAGATCGCCGGGCTGCTGCGCGCGGTCGCCGACCAGCTGGATGTGTAATCCCCTGGAACAGCCGACTTGAGCGACATACGAACCGACTCCCGCGACGGGGCCGCGGCCAGGACCCCGGCCCCCGAGCTGCTGGAGCGGATACGGCGGCAGCGGCGGCACACCCTGGAACTGCTCACCGTCTGCGCCGTCGGTCTCGTTCCGTGGACGATCCTGCTGGCGTGCACGCTGCCGAGCGGGTACACGGTCCGCCAGTGGCGCGCGACCTGGGTCGGATTCGACGTCCTGCTCGTGCTCGCGATGGCGTCCACCGCCTTCCTCGGCTGGCGTCGGCACCGGGCCGTCGTCATAGCGGCCGTCGCGACGGGAGCGCTGCTGGTCTGTGACGCCTGGTTCGACGTGTCGCTCGCGCTCGGCACCCCGGACGTGTGGCTGGCGGCGGCGCTCGCGGTGCTCGTCGAACTGCCCCTGGCCGGCTTCCTCATCCGCAAAGTCCTGGGGATGCTGTCGCTGGCCCAGTGGCCGGCCGCCACACCCCTCGCCGACGGCGATGGGGAGCCCGCCGGCCCGGAGGCCTGAGCCGGCCCGACCGCTCAGGGGAAGTCGAGCGCATCCGGGCCGAGGGGCGGCAGCAGCCCTTCGGCCGCCGCGCGGGTGAGCAGCCCGCGGACCGCCGCATAGCCGTCCTCGCCGAGGTCGGCGGTGAACTCGTTGACGTACAGCCCGATGTGCTGGTCGGCGACGGCCGGGTCCATCTCCTGGGCGTGCTCCATGACGTACGGCCGGGAGGCCTCGGGGTCGTCCCAGGCGGCCCGGACGGACGCCTTGACGGAGTCGGCGAGCCGGCCGAGGGTCTCGGCGCCCAGCGACCGCTTGGCGATGATCGCGCCGAGCGGGATCGGCAGCCCGGTGGTGCGCTCCCAGTGCTCGCCCATGTCGGCGAGCTTGTGCAGCCCGTAGTTCTGGTACGTGAAGCGTGCCTCGTGGATGACGAGTCCGGCGTCCACCTTGCCGTCCCGCACCGCCGGCATGATCTCGTGGAAAGGCAGCACGACGATCTCGCCGACCCCGGCCGGCAGCGTGTCCGCGGCCCAGAGGCGGAACAGCAGGTACGCGGTCGACTTCTCGCTCGGCACCGCGACCGTACGGCCCGTCAGGTCGGTCCCGGCCTCCCGGGTCAGCACCAGCGGCCCGCAGCCCCGCCCCAGCGCGCCCCCGCAGGGCAGCAGCGCGTACTCGTCCAGGACGTACGGCAGCACGGCGTACGACACCTTCAGCACGTCGAACTCGCCGCGCTCGGCCATGCCGTTGGTGATGTCGATGTCGGCGAAGGTCACGTCCAGCGCGGGGGCGCCGGGGACCCGGCCGTGGGCGAGGGCGTCGAAGACGAACGTGTCGTTCGGACAGGGCGAGTAGGCGATCTGCATCGCATCACTGGTCATGCGTGTTCCAACTCTCCAATGCGGGCGCGAGCTTCCCGAAGCCCTCGGTGAGGGCGGCGAGCGCGTCGCCGATGCGCCAGGCGGCGCGGTCGCGCGGGCCGACCGGGTTGGACACCGCGCGGATCTCCAGCACGGGCACCCCGTGCGCGGCTGCCGCCTCGGCCACGCCGAACCCCTCCATGCCCTCGGCGAGGGCCTGCGGGTGGCGGGCGCGCAGCTCGGCGGCGCGGGCGGCGGTGCCGGTGACGGTGGAGACGGTCAGGACGGTGCCGGGACGGGCGCCGGTGGCCTCGGACACGCCTCGTACGAGTGATATCGGCGGCCGGTGGGTGACGGTCCCGAAGCCGAGTTCGGTGACCGGGAGGAAGCCGTCGGCGGTCTCGGCGCCCAGATCGGCCACGGTGATCGCGTCGGCGACGACGAGCGAGCCGACCGGTGCCCCGGGCTGGAAGCCACCGCCGATCCCGGCCGAGACGACGACGTCGTAGGGGCTGCCGTCGAGGGCGGCGGCGGTGAGCGCGGTGGCGGTGGAGGCGGCGGCGAGTGCGGGCCCGACACCGGCGGCCAGCAGGTCGTACCCGGCGCCGGTCCGGACCAGACGGACCCCCGGCAGCCGTACCTCCTCACCCGCCTGCGGGAACGCCCGGGCCACCGCATCCCGTTCGGCCGGGACGGCGGTGGCTACGAGAACGCGTACGGAGGGCGTGGTCAGGCCTTCTTCAGCTTGAAGGACCACAGGCCCTTGGCCGGCTGCTGGCCCATCTGGATGGAGACGGTGTTGCTGTTGCCCTGGGTGCCGTACTGGGCATTGAAGAACGCGCTGCCAGGGATGGTGGTGTAGGTCTTCTTGCTCACGTCGGTGAACTGACGGCCGTTCACCAGCAGGATCCAGCCGGCGTCCGCGATCTTCGGGTCGACGCCGAAGCGGACGGTCTCGTCCGGGTCCACCTTGATGGACTCGATGTCCTCGGCCTTCTTGGCGCACTTCGCCAGCGACGCGGCGTCCAGGGCCTTGCCGTCGTTGTAGCAGAGGGCCTCGGAGTTGACCGAGTTCCGGCCGACGGTGATCGTCGCGACGGGCGACGGCTTCTCGCAGGCCGACAGGACGAGCAGTCCGGCGGAAACGGCGCCGGCGGCGGCGACGGCGCGGCGGCGTCGCAGTGCGGATTGCAGCGTGGTCATGGCCGAAGGCTATCGGGCACCCGGAGCCCGCCGCCCATGTGGGGTGCGGCGTGCCCGGTTCGTTACGCCACTCGCGCCCGCGGCCTGCTGCCGTGCCGTGCCGAGGCGAGCAGCCCGCGCAGCGTGGTCAGCCAGCCGGCGGCCACGATGACGGCGGCGACCGTGAGGCCGAGGGTGCCGTTGAGGGGCATCACGATGCCGACGGCGCCGCCGAACACCCAGGCCACCTGGAGCAGCGTCTCGGACCGCGCGAACGCCGACGTCCGCACCAGCTCGGGCACGTCCCGCTGGATCAGCGCGTCCAGGGACAGCTTGGCCAGCGCCTGCGCGAACCCGGCGACGGCGGCCAGACAGGCCACGAGGAAGGCCCCGAAGAACACGGCGGCCACGATCGCCGTCCCCAGCACCACGGCGACGACGGTCACGATGATGATCTCCGGCGCCTTCGACTTCAGCCAGGCGCCGACGGCCGTACCGAGCGCGTTCCCCGCCCCCGCCGCGACCCCCACTATCCCCAGCGAGACCGCCGCGCTCTCTCCGGTCAGCGGGTGCTCGCGCAGCAGGAAGGCGAGGAAGAAGATCAGGAAGCCGGACAGACAGCGCAGAGCGGCGTTGGCGCCGAGGGCATGGGTGACGGCGGGCCCGACCGTCCGCAGGCCGGGCCGTCGCCTGATCGTCTCCTTGCGGTGCGGCCCGTGCAGATGCTCCTCGTCGGCGGCGAGCAGGGCCCGGTCCTCGCCCTTGGCGGAGTCCACCTTGGGCGGCAGGGAGAAGGACAGGAACGTCCCTGCAACAAAGATCACGAAGGCGCCGTACAGCGGCCAGGGGTCCCCGACGGCATGCAGCCCCGCCCCGATCGGCGCGGCCACGCCGGTGGCCAGGAGTCCGGCGAGGGTGACCCGGGAGTTGGCCTTCACCAGAGAGAACGCGGGCGGCAGCAGCCGGGGCACGACCGCGCTGCGGACCACCCCGTACGCCTTCGACGCGACCAGCACCCCCAGGGCGGCGGGATACAGCTGCAGACTCCCACTGGCCACGGCACCCGAGATGATCAGCGCGAGCAGCGCCCGGGCAAACATCGCCGCGGCCATCGCGGCCCGCCGCCCGTGCGGCAGCCGGTCGAGGAGCGGCCCGATGACCGGGGCCAGGACGGTGAAGGGGGCCATGGTGATGGCGAGATAGAGCGCGACGCGCCCCCTCGCCTCATCCGTCGGCACGGAGAAGAACACGGTCGAGGCCAGCGCGATGGTGATCATGACATCCCCGGCGCCGTTCACCGCGTGCAGCTCGATCAGCTTGCCCAGCCCCGACTCGCCCGCACCATGGGCGTGCGTGGCCTTCCGGATCCCGCGCGCGGTACCGGTCACCGGGAAGTGCAGGGCACGCCCCACCGCGCGGACGGCACCGCCGACCCGGCCCGAACCGCCACCTCGAACGCTCCCCCTGTCCGCGGCTGCCACGTGGTTCATAGTGCCCCGAGACACCGCCCGATAGTGCGGTTTGAAACCAAGCGAGTCGGTTGCGGGCCCGACTACGCGGGGGACCGAGCGGGGATGCCGGGGCTACTCGGCAGCCGCCGGAGCCGGGATACCGGGGTCGCTTCACAGCTGACCGAGCGGGAACGCGGGAGCCTCTTTGCAGCCGACCGAGCGGGATGCCAGGGCCGCTTCGCAGCCGACCGAGCCGCAGCACCGGGGTCGCTTCACAGCTGTCCGAGATGGGGTGCCGGGGTTCTTGGTGGCCCTGCGAGGCGGGGTGCGGGGCGTTTTTGGCGGCCGTCCGAGACGGAACGCGGGGCCTCTTGGCAGCTGACTGGGCCGGAACGGCGGGGGTTTTTGGCGGCTGATCGAGGCGGGATGCCGGGGGTTCTTGCCGGCCGATCGAGCCGGAACGCGGGGGGCCGCTTCGCCGCCGACAGAGGCGGAACGCGGGGGATCGCTTCGCAGCCGACCGAGCCGCAGCGCCGGGGTCGCTTCACGGCTGTCCGAGACGGGGTGCCGGGGGTTCTTGGTGGCCCTGCGAGGCGGGGTGCGGAGGGTTCTTGGCGGCTGTCCGAGGCGGGATGCCGGGGGTTCTTGGCGGCCGGTCGAGCCGGAACGCGGGGGATCGCTTCGTAGCCGACCGAGTCGCAGCGCCGGGGTCGCTTCACAGCCGACTGAGCCGGAACGCCGTGGGTTCTTGGCGGCCGTCCGAGGCGGGGTGCGGGGCGTTTTTGGCAGCTGACTGAGCCGGAACGTCGGGGGTTTTTGGCGGCTGTCCGAGGCGGGATGCGGGGTTTTTGGCGGCTGATCGAGGCGGGATGCCGGGGGTTCTTGGCGGCCGATCGAGCCAAAACGCGGGGGCCGCTTCGCCGCCGAACCGAGGCGGAACGAGGGGGGTCACCTTGCCGCCGACCGAGCCGGAACACCGCGTCCACTTCGCAGCTGACCGAGGCGGGTGGGTGGGTGGGAAACATCGCCGCGTAGCGCCGGACTGTTCCCGACCACCGACGACGAGGTAGCGTGCGTATCTCAGCCATAACGCACAATGGATGGCAGAGGTGCGCCCGAGCGCGAGTCGGATGCAGACGTTGATGCGGTCCCCCGGTCCGCTCCGTCCGCCTGACCGCCGGAGGCAGCCGCACTCATTGCAGACGGCGTAGGAGAGAAGCGATACCTGTGAGCGCAGCGACAACGCGAAGCCGCACCCCCGACCGTCTGTGCGCCGAGGCCATGGACCTCGCCCGCGCCGCCGCCGAGGAGGCCGCCGCGCCCGGAGTTGTCGGTGAGCACGTCGGCCTGGTCGCGGAGGGCGACCGAGTCGTCACGCACTTCTTCGAGTGCAAGGAAATGGGCTACCGCGGCTGGCGCTGGGCGGCGACCGTGGCCCGTGCCTCCCGCGCGAAGATCGTGACCCTGGACGAGGTGGTCCTCCTCCCCGGCCCCGACGCCCTCCTCGCCCCCGAGTGGGTCCCGTGGAGCGAACGCCTGCGCCCCGGCGACCTCGGCCCCGGCGACCTGCTCCCCACCGACCAGGAGGACCTCCGCCTGGAGCCCGGCTACACGGGCGAGGAGCAGCCCCTGCCGAACTCCGTGATGTCGCAGGACATGGTCGAGCTGGCGGATGCCGAGGACGCCGACGTGACGCGCGGTACGCCCGCCACCCAGCCGACGGTCCCCACCCGCGGCTCGATCGCCGCGGTGGCCCAGGAACTGGGTCTGCGCCGCGCCCGCGTCCTGTCCCGCTACGGCCTGCACACCGCGGCCGACCGCTGGGAGGAGGGCTTCGGCCCCAAGACCCCGATGGCCCAGGCGGCCCCGGCGACCTGTCTGACCTGTGGCTTCCTCAACCCCATCGGCGGCTCCCTGGGCCAGGCCTTCGGCGTCTGCGCCAACGAGTTCTCCCCGGCCGACGGCCGCGTGGTCTCCCTGGCGTACGGCTGCGGCGGCCACTCGGAGGCCGCGGTCATGCCGAAGCCGCCCCAGCCCGCCGCGCCGGTGATCGACGAGCTGAAGGTCGACGTCTTCCCGCTCCGCCCGGCCCCCGACTCGGGCTCGGTCCCGGAGGCGGGCGACGCGGAGGCAGCGGAACTCGGCCACTCGTAGCCGCAGCGGTCCGGGCGCCCCTTTCCTCCGTCTCCGGGTCCTGACCTGTGCCTTCGGTCCCCCTGCCGTACTCGCTGTACCTTCGTCCTCACGTCGACGAGGAGAGTGAACGTGAGCAAGTACGTGCGGCCGGCGGCCGAGGGCGCCGACCCCTTCGGCACCGCCCGTCTGCGCCGCGGTGTCCTCGACGCCTGGGCCACCAGTCCCGCCCGGTTCCGTGAGGACGCCAACGCCGAGGAGGACCTGGTCCTCGGCGGCTACCGGGACCGGCTCGTGGTGGAGCTGGCCCAGAACGCCGCCGACGCCGCAGCCCGGGCGAGGACACCGGGCCGGCTGCGTCTCACCCTCCGCGACGGCGTCCTGGTCGCGGCGAACACCGGCGCCCCCCTGGACGCGACCGGTGTCGAGTCGCTGTCCACCCTGCGGGCCTCGGCCAAACGGGACGCCCAGGACACCCACGGCGCCGTGGGCCGGTTCGGTGTCGGTTTCGCCGCCGTACTCTCCGTCACCGACGAGCCCGCGATCGTCGGCCGGCACGGGGGTGTCCGCTGGGCCCTGGCCGAGGCGCGCGAGCTGGCCGCCGACACGGCCCGGCACAGCCCCGGCCTCGGTGACGAGATCCGCCGCCGTGACGGACACGTCCCGCTGCTCCGCCTCCCGTTCGCCGCCGAGGGATCCGCCCCGGAGCCGTACGACACCGCCGTCATCCTGCCCCTGCGGGACACCGCCGCCGCCGACCTCGCCGAGCGCCTCCTGGGCGCCGTCGACGACGCCCTGCTCCTCGCTCTGCCCGGCCTGGAGGAAGTGGTGGTGGAGGTCGACGGCGGCGCCCCGCGCACCCTCCGCCGCCGCACCGAGGGCGACGTCACCGTCGTAGAGGATTCACGGGACGGGACCACGCACTGGCGTACCGTCTCCGCGCACGGGCCGCTCACCCCTGACCTGCTCGCCGACCGCCCGGTGGAGGAGCGCCTGCGCCCGCACTGGTCGGTGACCTGGGCCGTACCGGCGGACGCCGACGGCCGCCCGGTCCGGCCGCGCACCAGCCCGGTCGTGCACGCCCCCACGCCCAGCGACGAGCCCCTCGGTGTCCCCGCCCTGCTCATCGCCTCCTTCCCGCTGGACACCACCCGCCGGCACGCGGCCCCCGGTCCGCTGACCGACTTCCTGGTGCAGCGGGCGGCGGACGCCTACGCCGAACTGCTCGCCGAATGGCGGCCCGTGACGGAGGGCGTGATCGACCTCGTACCCGGGCCGCTGGGCAAGGGCGAGCTGGACGGCGCGCTGCGGCAGGCCGTCCTGGAGCGGCTGCCGCGTACCGCGTTCCTGCCACCGGCCGTCGACTCCAAGACCGACGACGAGCTTCCGCACGCGCTGCGGCCGCGGGACGCCGAGGTGGTGGAGGGCGCCGGGGCGGACACCGTTCGGGTTCTCGCCGAGGTGCTGCCCACGCTGCTCCCGGCGGGGCTGGAGCGCCGCGTGGAGCTGCGCACCCTCGGGGTCGCCCGGCTCCCGCTCGCCGACGCCGTCGACCGGCTCGCCGGTCTGGAGAAGGACCCCGAGTGGTGGTGGCGGCTCTACGACAGCCTCGCCGGGGTCGACCCCGACCGGCTCTCGGGACTTCCGGTGCCCCTCGCGGACGGTCGTACGACCATCGGGCCCCGGCAGGTCCTGCTGCCCACGGCGGACGCCGCGCCCATCGATCCGGACATCCTGGGCCGACTGGGGCTCAAGGTCGCCCACGAGGACGCCGCGCACCCGTTGCTGGAGAAGCTGGGCGCGCTGCCCGCGTCCCCGCGCGCGGTGCTGACCACCCCGCAGGTGCGGGCCGCGGTGGCGAACTCCCTGGACGACGAGGGCGGGGCGCTGTGGGAGGAGGACGCTCCCGACGCCGAGGAGCTGGCCGACACCGTCCTCGCCCTGGTGCGCGACGCGGGTCTGGAGCCCGGTGACGAGCCCTGGCTGGGTGCCCTCGCGCTGCCCGACGAGGACGGCGAACTCGCCCCGGCGGGCGAGCTGGTCTTCCCCGGCAGCCCCTTCGCCCGGGTGATCCGCGAGGACGAACTGGCCGCCGTGGACGCCGAGTTGGCTGCGAAGTGGGGCGAGCAGCCGCTCACCGCCTGTGGTGTCCTCGCGGACTTCGCGCTGGTGCGGGCCACGGACGTGGTCCTCGACCCGGACGAACTGGAGCCCCGGGAGGGCGACTTCGCCGAGCCGGACGACGCGGGTCTGCTGGACGCCGTGGACGTGTGGTGCGAGGACATCCTCGACCGCTTCCCGGACAGCCCGGTGCCTCCGGTCGCCACCGAACTCGTCGCCGTACGGGACCTCGACCTGGTGGACGACGACCACTGGCCCGAGGCCCTGTCCCTGCTCGCCCGCCCGCCGCTGCGTGACGCGCTCACCCAGCCGGTGCGGATCCTGCTGCCCGACGGCACCCACGAGGTCGTACGCCCGTACACGGCGTGGTGGCTGCGCGGGCACCCGGTGCTCGACGGCCGCCGTCCGGCCGGTCTGCTCGCGGCCGGCGGGGACCCGCTGCTGCGCGGCCTGTACGACGAGGCCGACGCGACCGGCTTCGACGACGAGCAGGTGCTGCGCGCGCTGGGCGTGCGGACCTCGGTGGCCGCCCTGCTGGACGAACCCGGCGGCGCCGCCGAGCTGCTGGAGCGCCTCGCCGAGCCGGAGCGGCCGGTCACCGCAGCCCAACTGCACGGCTTGTACGGTGCGTTGGCCGAGCTGGAGCCGGAGCAGGTGACCCTGCCGGACGACCTGCGGGCCGTGACCGACGGGCGGGTGACGGTGGTGGACGCGGCCGACGCGGTCGTGGTCGACTCGCCCGATCTGCTGCCCTTCACCTCCGGTGTCCCGCTGCTGCCGGTCCGCCCGTCCCGGGCCGCCGAGCTGGCCGAGCTGTTCCAGGTGCGGCGGCTGAGCGAGTCCGTCACCGGCGAGGTGACCTCCGAGGGCGCCGAGCACGACGTGCCGGACCCGGTGCGGGTGCTGCTCGGTCCGCGGACCCCCGACACCTACGTCGAGCACGAGGAACTGGTCGTCGACGGCGTGGAGATCGACTGGCGGCTGACCGGCGACGGCGTCCTGCACGCGGCCACCCTGGAGGGCGTCGCCGCGGGCCTGGCCTGGGCGGCGGGCCAGTGGCCGCGCCGCTTCGAGGTGGCGGCCCTGCTGGAGGACCCGTCGCGGACGGAGGAGCTGGCGCGGGACCGGTGGTTCGACTGACCTCGGCCCCGACAACGGCATTCAGACGACCGGCAAGCTCACCCGCACCGCCTCGGTGACGATCGACCCGAAGGTCGACTTCCCCTTCGCGGGCAGTAAGCACCGAGTTCCGGCTCCGGACACCTGCCGTTTCCGGAGCCGGAACGTTTCCTCTCACTTGAGCCATGAGCTGGCAATACGCGGCCAAAATCTGGCCGGGAGCAGCTCTTGACGTACAACCAGCCACTCCCCTCACGGATCTGATCGCGTGAGTCAACCGACTCCACGATCACTTCTCCCTCCAGGGGAACGCACATGCGCATACGTGCCACCGTGGCCGCCGTCTCCGGCGCCCTGGCCCTCTCCGCCTTCGCCGTCCCCGCCGCGCACGCGGCCACCGCGGCCCCGAACGTGACCTTCTCGAACATGAAGGTCAACAGCGGCAAGGCGATCACCATCGGCGCGACCTCCACGGTCGAGGTGAAGGCGACCTACACCCTGACGCACCCCTCCACCGTCTCCGTCAGCAACATCGAGACCGGCCCGGTCCTCTACCGCGGCACCTCGGCCAAGGACGCCGACACCCAGGTCATCAGCGACGAGCCGGGCACCTGCACCAAGGTCTCCTCGACCACCCTGAACTGCTCGGCCACGATCACCCTCCCCGCCGCCGAGCTGTACAACTCGGACGCCGGCACCTGGAAGGAGGGCGGGCTCGCCGTCGACAAGACGACCCACGCCATGAAGTGGCAGAGCGACCTGGGCACCATCCCGGTCCGCCGCGCCGCCAAGCTCACCGCCGACGCCACCCCCGAGCCGGTCAAGAAGGGCGCGACCCTCACGGTCACCGGCAAGCTGACCCGCGCCAACTGGGAGTCCGGCAAGTACGTCGCCTTCGGCGGCCAGTCGGTGAAGCTCCAGTTCAAGAAGGCGGGCACCACCACCTACACCACCGTCAAGACCATCACGTCGTCCTCCACGGGCGCCCTGAAGACCACCGTCACGGCCGGCTCCGACGGCTCCTACCGCTACAGCTTCGCGGGTACGACGACCACGTCCGGCGTCAGCGCCGCGTGGGACTACGTCGACGTGCAGTAACCCTCCGCCGTACACATGAGACCGGGGGCCGCCTTGGCAGGCGGCCCCCGGTCACGTGGTGGTCGTGCGGCTCCTACGACGCCATGGTCCGGGCGAGAGCCGCCTTCGCCTCATCGAGGGCCGCCGCGTCCTGGGGTCGTACGGCGATCCGTCCGCCCGTCCGGTCCAGCAGGACGAGCGAGGTGACGAGCAGGCCGTGCCCCAGTCCCCGCAGGACCTCGTTGGGACTTGAGGTGTACAGCTCGTACAGGCGCTGCACGAAGACCTGGAACACCTCGCCGTCCACCGCGCAGCTCCCCTGCGGCGTGGGGGTCAGCCCCGGCGCCACGTCGAGGAACTCGGCCGCTCCCCGGGCGAGCGCGAAGTACAGCTGCCCGCTGTGGTAGCCCGCGTCCCAGAGTGTCTCGTCGCCGCGTTCGAAGGGGTAACTCAATCTGCGATCTCCAGCCTGAGGTCGAGGTCCGGGTACTTCTCCCTGAGCTGCTTGAACCGCTCCTGCAGAGCCGTCCGGAACCGTGGGTCCATCCCCGACCTGGTGAAGCGGAACCCGATGGGCGCGCCCTCGTAGCCGGGGAGCAGCTCGCGGCACCTGAGATAGGCGGCGAGCTTCTTGTTGACCTTGTCGTCGAGCCACTTGTCGTCAGCGTAGATCGCCGTCTTCAGCTCCCACATCACACCGTTCTCGAAGAGGTCGATGTCGGTGATCCGGTTCCCGGAGACGGGGTCGTAGACGTCGTGGTCCTTCAGGCCTTCGAGGCACTTGGCGGGATTGCTCCCGGCGGCAGAGGCCCGTGCCGACGTCCGCAGCGAAGCGGGGCGGGCGAAGGAGGCCTTGGAGACCAGCTTGCAGCCCTTCTTCAGCAGCTTCAGTTCCTCGTAGATCCGGTCCAGGACCTTGAACTTGCTCCTGAGCAGGGCGTCCACCGCGAGGTTGCCGCAGGCGCCGAGGTCCTTCTGCTCCATGCAGGCCTCGTACTGGCCGAGGCCCAGCAGCTCCTTCTCCACGTTCCACAGCGCCTCCGCGGCCTCACCGAACTCCTTGCCGTGGGCGAGGATGTCGCAGTAGACCTCCTGGTGCTGGCACCAGCGGGCGAAGCCCTGCGGGTCGCAGGGGATGAGCCCCTGCTGGCAGCGGTACAGCTCACGGGCGCGCGCCCCGTTGTCGTTCTTGGCCTTCTCCTTGGCCTCCACGGCGGCCTTGCGCCGGGCCTCCGCCTCCTCCTGGTACTTCTTCACCGAGACCTTGAACGCGTCGGTCGCCGCCTTCATCGCGGCGTCGGCGTCCTTGCCCGCCGCGACCGCGGACTTCCACGCCTGGTCGGCGTAGTACGAGGCGTTCGACGCGGCCGCCTGGGCGGACTCAGAGGAGAGCGTGGCGTCCGCCGCCGACCTGGCCGCGTCGGCCGCGTCGGCGTCGGCGCGCTTGGCCGCGTCGCGGGCCGTCTTGGCGGAGGCGGCGGCCTGTGCTGCGGACGTCTCGGCGTCCTTGGCGTACTGGTCGGCCTTCTTGGCGTAGTTCTCCGCGTCCCTCTGCGCGGTATTCGCCTCCTTCGCCCACTCGGTGGCCTTGTCGGACGCCTTGCGGGCGGTCGCGGCCACCTTCTGGGCCGTGGCGGCGTTCTGCCGTGCGGTGGCGGCCACCTTCGACGCGTCCGCGATCAGCTTCTGCACCTGGGCCACGTGGGTGGCGGCCAGGTAGTCCTTGCGCAGCGCCTTGTACTGGCCGGAGACGATGAAGGCGTGCAGGGCCTGCGGCGAGCCCTCCAGGGCGATCCGCGCGGCGGACTTCAGCTCGGGGGTGCCGCTGTCGATCAGCTGCGCCGCCCGCACCCGCTCGTCCTGCGTCCGCGCGGTGTGCTGCGTGGTGATCAGGAACTCGCTGAACTTCTTCGGGTCCCCGGTGCCGAGGGCCTTGCGGCCCGCGTCGCTGAGCACGGGACCGGCCCCGTCCAGCACCTGGGCGATGGCGACGCGCATGCTCTCGGCGCCCACCTGGTACTGGCCGTTGTCCACGAACGCGCTGATGGCGGCGGCGTCGCCGTCCAGAGCGGTCTCGGCCGCGTCCCGTACGGTCTTGTCCTCGCTCTCCTCCGCGAGGCGCTCCACGTACGACCGCTGGTCCTGCTGCTCGGCGGTCTTCCAGCCGTTGCGCAGGTAGTCGACGACGACCTCGTCGGTCCCGCCGAGCGCGGCTTCGGCCGCGCCGCGGCCCCAGGCCGTACCGCCCTTCATCACGCGTACGGCGAGAACGCGGCCCTGCTTGGCGACGGCGGCGCGGTCCGCGTCGGGCTTGGCGGCCTCGGCCACCAGCCGGTCCCGCTCGGTCTGCCGGTCCTTCGCGGCCTTCTCCAGCGCGGCCTGCGCGGCGACCCGGGCGTCGTCCTGCTCCTTGTCGTCCCGGGCGCGTTCGATGCCGGCGTTGGTGCGGCCCTGCAGTTCCTCGGCCTCGACCTGACGGGCGAGGGTGTAGATCTCCTGGGCCTTGGTCACGGCGGCGGTGGCTGCGTTGGCGGCCTCGGTCGCGGCGTTGGCGTGTTCCGTGGACCGGGTCGCGGCCTTCGCGGACTCACCGGCGTGCTCGGCCGCTTCCCGGGCCGCCTTGCCGGCGTTCCGTGCGTGGGTGGCCGCGGACGTCGCGGCGTCCCGGGCCTCGCGGGCGGCCTTGCCCGCCTTGCGCGCCAGCGACTCGGCCGCGTCGGCGGCACGGTTGGCCTCGGCGGCGTGGCGCCGCGCGGCGGCCGCGGCGGCGCGCGCCTCGGCGGCTTCGGCGCTCGACTGGCCCGCGTAGGTGCCGGCGTCGGCGGCCGCGTCGGCGGCGGCCTTGGCGTTGGCGCCCGCGCTGGCCGCCGAGTGGGCGGCGTCACCGGCCGCGTCGGCGGCCTTGGCCGCCTGGTCGGCGGCTTCGGCTGCCTTCTCGGCTCCCTGGGCGGCCTTGTCGGCGTCCTCGGCCGCCTTGCGCGCGGCGTCCGCCTTCTTGGCGTCGACCGCGGCGTCGGCGGCGGAGTTGCGGGCGCGGGAGGCGGCCTGTGAGGCGCCGGCCGCCGCGGCGGCCGCCTGCGCGGCCGCGTTCGCGGCGACGCGGGCCGAGGTGTTCGCGGCGTTGGCCGCCTCGATCGCCCGCTGCGCGGAGGCCGCGGCCTGGGACGCCGCCGTGGCGGCCCGCTTGGCGGCGCGCGCGGCGCGGTCCGTGTCGTCCTTGGCGGCCTTCGCCTCCGCCTGGGCCTCCAGGGCGGCGTCCTTGGCCAGCTCGGCGGCCTTGACCGCCTTGGCGGACTCGGTCTTGGCGGCCGCGGTCTCCTTAGCGGCCTGCCGGCCGGCTTCCTTCGCCTGCTCGGCGAGTTCGGCGACCGAGGCGTGCTCCTCGTCCTTGGCCCGGGCGACGAACTGGCCGACCTCCAGGAACTCGCGGATGTCCGCCGCACTGCCGCTCAGCGCGATGCGCCCGGCGGCCTTCACGTTGGTGCCGCCCACGCTGATGATCTGGACGAGCTGGACCCGCTCGTCCTCGTCCTGCTGGGTGAACTGGCCCTCGTTGAGGAACTTCCGGACGTCGTCGGCGCTGCCGGCGAGAGCGGCCCGTCCGGCGCTCTGCACGTTGGGCCCCGAGGTGTCGATGATCTGGGCGACCCGGACCCGGTTGTCCTGCTCCATGGGGTCTTCCCAGCCGTCGTCCAGGAAGTCGGCCAGCTGGTCAGGGGTTCCGGCGAGCGCCTGGCGGGCCGCGGTCAGCAGCTCCGGGCCTCCGACGGAGGCGAGTTGGGCGGCGCTGACCCGTTCGTCCTGGAAGGAGAGGTCGGCCACGGCGGCCAGGAAGGCCTGGACGTCGGCGTCGCTGCCGGTGAGTGCCGCCTCGGCCGCCGCCCTGACGCCGGGGCCGCCGTCGTTCCAGTAGTCGACGACCCGGCCGCGCTGTTCGGCCGTGGTCTGCGCCGACTGTACGGCGGCCTGGACGCTCCTCGCGGCCGGTGCGGCACTCGCGCCGGGTGCCGTGCCCAGCAGGCCGGCGGTCAGGGCCAGGGGGAGCAGGGTGAATGCCGTTCGGCGTATCAGACGCGCCGCTTTTCCGGCGCTATCGAGCTGGTCAGTTCTTCGATTCACTGAACACCTGTCTCGGTCATCGGCGACGCCCCCGAATGTGTGTCGCCGAATATGGGAGAAGGCAGCGTAGCGCCCCTCATCTTTGCAAATCGAATCGGATTCTGCCGCCGAATCGGTGCGACGGGGCACCCCGAGGCGGCATGCCCTCTTTGTCGCTCTATGGCGTCAAATCGGCCCGGACTCAAGGGTGTTCGTTGGGGGAAGCGTGAAGATGGCGCGTTGACGTATGGCCGGTCTTTGACTAGCCTATGGCCTGTCTTTGCCACTGCCTGACCAGCAGTGTCTCTTGTCGGGGCCCTCTTCTGCCCCTTTTCCTTTTAATTGCGGGGGTTATTTTGCGACGTCTCCAGCGGTGCCTGCCCGCCTGCAATTGAGGTCATCTCTAATTTCGAGCAAATCTTTCTGAAGGGATCCTTCAGTGCCTTTCCATGCCCGAAAAATCGTGGTGTCCATATGCGTGGCCGGGATCGCCACACTCGCGGGCGTATCCGTGGCCTCGGCGGACGACCCGCCGCCCGCCCCGTCCCCGTCGACACCGCCCGTCGCGGTCGAGGACTACGGCTATCCCGGCGCCGACCACATCCTGGCCGAGCAGGGGATCAAGCTGAAGAAGGGCGACGGCCGCATCCTGCTGGCCGACTGCGACCAGACGGCCCAGCAGATCCGCGTGCTCACGGTCAAGGACGACTCCGTCGGCCGCCAGGGCACCTACTGCTTCAAGGCGATGGGCAAGACCGGCCGCCTCACCCTCGAACTCCCGCGTGTCTTCGCGGTGGAGGCCCCCGATCACCCGGTGAGCGCGGACCTCACCGCCGACGGCAGGACCACGACGGTCAACGTCCCCCAGGGCGGCTTCGAGTCCGTCGGTGAGGGCACCGTCGGCGGTGCCAGGTCGGTGCTGGTCGAACTCCGCGTGACCGGCTGATCGGCCGATCTCCCCGTCCGTGCGTGACACCCCGCACGGACCCAACTGGCCTCTGCACCCGCAGAGCACGTCTTGTGATGCGAGGAAACGTGACACACCCCCGTTCGCGCGGGAAGCGCACGGCGTGGACCGCCGGGGTCCTGGCGGCCGGTCTCGCGGCCGGACTCCTGGGCGCATCGCCGGCCCAGTCCGTCGTCGGCGACCAGGTCGCGGATGACGCCGACCAGTTCACCGTGAAGCTGCACATCGACTTCGGCAAGGACAACGAACGCGGCTGCTCCGGCACCCTGGTCGACCCCCAGTGGGTGCTCACCTCCGCCAGCTGCTTCGCGGCCGACCCCCAGCACGCGACGAAGATCCCGGCGGGGAAGCCGCCGTACCCGACGGTGGTGACCGCCGACGGCAACCGGCCCGCCACGGCGCCGGAGAAGCAGAAGGTGCTGCAGCTGGTGCCGCACCCGGACCGTGACCTGGTCATGGCGCGCATCGACGACCCGAGCATCGAGGACCCGCTGGACGGTCCGTTCCCCGACATCGCCGCGGCCAAGCTCGACGCGGCGGCACCGGCCCAGGGCGACCAGCTCAGGGCCGTCGGGTACGGCCGCACCAAGACCGAGTGGACCCCCGGAAAGGCCCACGCCGGTGCCTTCGGCGTGGACTCCGTCGGCGCCACGACGCTGGCGATCTCGCCCACCTCCGGCGGCGCCCTGTGCCCCGGAGACGCCGGCGGCCCGGTGCTCGACGCCCGCGGCAACCTGACCGCCGTGGTCACCGCCTCCTGGAGCGGCGGCTGCCTCAACTCCCAGGAGACCCGGACCGGGGCCGTCGCCACGCGCGTGGACGACATCGCGGACTGGGTCCAGCGGGTGCGGATGACCAACCGCCAGAAGTACATCAAGGACCCCATGACGACCGGCGACTTCAACGGCGACGGCCGCACGGACGTCGTGGCGGTCATGGCGAACGACTCGATCCAGGTCTTCTACAGCCGCCCCGACGGCACGCTGGAGTTCGGCAGCTACCTGTCCGCGCTCGGGCGCCCCGGGACGTCGCAGGTCTTCGCGGGCGACTTCGACACGAAGGCGGGGCTCGAGGTGATCACCGTCCAGGACAACGGCGACGTGATCCTGGGGCAGCGACGCCTGCCGGGGCTGCCCATGTGGACCCGGAAGAAGCTCTGGACCGACGCCACCTGGAAGGAACTCGGCGCGGCCGCCGTCCTCCACGGCTCGACCCCGGGACACGACACCCTGCTGGTCCAGTGGACCGACGGCTCCCTGTACAGCTTCAAGCGGGACGCCGACGGCAACCTGGTCAACCAGAAGAAGTCGATGTGGCCGGACAAGACCTGGAAGAAGGAGCACATCGCCACGGGTGACTTCAACGGGGACGGCCGGGAGGACATCGCCGCGGCCGCCTCCGGCGGGTCCCTGGCCCTCTACCCGGGCAAGGCCGACGGCACCTTCGACAAGGCCCGCTCGATGTGGTCCGGCGACGACTGGACGAGCTACCGGCCCCTGCTGAGCGGCGACTTCAACGGCGACGGCAAGGCCGACATCGCCTCCATGGAGGTCAACGGCCAGCTGAGCTGGTTCGCCGGCAACGGCAAGGGCGGACTGGCACCGGGCAAGACCATGTGGCCCACCGTCTGACGCTCACACCGCGAAGCGGCGGTCGACCCACTTCCACAGGAACTCCAGGGCGGCCGCCGCCACCACCGCCACCCCGACCGCCGTCCACGGCATCGCCACGCCCACCAGCTTCAGCGCGAAGAAGCTCTGCAGGGCCGGGACGACGAGCACGAAGAGGAAGGCGACGCCCATCGACGCCACCAGGGCGACGCGCCACCAGGTGTAGGGGCGGGCGATGATCGCCAGGACCCACATGGAGATCAGGAACAGGGTCAGGGTCGCCGCGCTGGTCTCCGCGTCCAGAGCGCCGGGCCCGGTGTAGTGGTGCCGGGCGATCAGGTACGTCACGAAGGTCGCCACTCCGGCCACCACCCCGCCGGGAACGGAGTACCGCATGACCGTGCGGACGAAGTGGGGCCGGGCCCGTTCCTTGTTGGGCGCCAGGGCCAGGAAGAAGGCCGGTACGCCGATGGTGAGCGTGGAGAGCAGGGTCAGGTGGCGCGGCAGGAAGGGGTACTCGACCTGCCAGCACACCACCAGCACCGCGAGCAGCACCGAGTAGACCGTCTTGACCAGGAACAGGGTCGCCACCCGCGTGATGTTGCCGATGACCCGGCGGCCCTCGGCCACCACCGAGGGCAGCGTGGCGAAGCTGTTGTTCAGCAGGACGATCTGCGCGACCGCCCGGGTCGCCTCCGAGCCCGAGCCCATCGAGACACCGATGTCGGCGTCCTTGAGGGCGAGGACGTCGTTCACGCCGTCGCCGGTCATCGCGACCGTGTGCCCGTGCGACTGGAGCGCGCCGACCATGTCCCGCTTCTGCTGCGGGGTGACCCGGCCGAACACGGTCCCCTCGTCCAGCGCCTCGGCCATGCCCCGCGGGTCGGCCGGCAGCCGGCGCGCGTCCACCGTCGTACCGGACAGGCCCAGCTTGGCGGCGACCGCGCCGACGGAGACCGCGTTGTCACCGGAGATGACCTTGGCGCGGACGTTCTGGTCCGCGAAGTAGCGCAGGGTGTCGGCGGCGTCGGGCCGCAGCCGCTGCTCCAGCACCACGAGGGCGGTGGGGCGGGCGCCCCGGGCCGGCTCGGGGTCGTCCAGGTCGCGGGTGGCGCGGGCGAGCAGCAGGACCCGCAGACCCTGTTCGTTGAGGCGCTCGGTTTCGGCCAGGGCCGGGTCGCCCTGGGCGAGCAGGACGTCGGGGGCGCCCAGCAGCCAGGTGCTGGCCTCGCCGTCGCCCTCGCTGAAGGCGGCGCCGCTGTACTTGCGGGCCGAGGAGAAGGGGAGCGACTCGACGCAGCGCCACTCCTCGCTGTCCGGGTAGGCGTCGATGATCGCCTGGAGGGAGGCGTTGGGGCGCGGGTCGGACTCGCCGAGGGCGCCGAGGACCCTGCGCACGTACGTCTCGTCGTAACCGTCGAGGGTCCGCAGCTCGGTGACGTCCATGCCGCCCTCGGTCAGCGTGCCGGTCTTGTCCAGGCAGACGGTGTCGACGCGGGCGAGGCCCTCGATGGCGGGCAGCTCCTGCACGAGGCACTGTTTCCGGCCGAGCCGGATGACCCCGATGGCGAAGGCGACGGAGGTGAGGAGCACCAGCCCCTCCGGGACCATCGGGACGATGCCGCCGACCGTGCGGGCGATCGCGTCCTTCAGGTCGTTGTTCTTCACGACCAGCTGGGTGACGACGAGTCCGATCGCGGCCGGGACCATCATCCACGTCACGTACTTGAGGATCGTGGAGATGCCGGAGCGCAGCTCGGAGTGGACGAGGGTGAAGCGGGAGGCATCCTCGGCGAGCTGGGCCGCGTACGCCTCACGGCCCACCTTGGTCGCCTGGAAGGCGCCGCCGCCCGCGACCACGAAGCTGCCGGACATCACCTGGTCGCCGGGGCGTTTGACGACCGGATCGGCCTCACCGGTGAGCAGCGACTCGTCGATCTCCAGCCCGTCGGCCTCCCGGCACACCCCGTCCACGACGATCTTGTCCCCGGGGCCCGTCTCTATGAGGTCGTCCAGGACGATCTCGTTCGTGGCCACCTCGACGGCGGTTCCGTCGCGGCGGACGGTGGGCCGGGCCTCGCCGATCACGGCGAGCGAGTCCAGGGTCTGTTTGGCGCGCCACTCCTGGACTATGCCGATGCCGGTGTTGGCGAGGATCACGAAGCCGAACAGGCTGTCCTGGATCGGCGCGACGAACAGCATGACCAGCCACAGCACGCCGATGATCGCGTTGAAGCGGGTGAAGACGTTCGCACGGACGATCTCGCCCAGGGAGCGGCTGCTGCGCACCGGCACGTCGTTGACCTGCCCGCGCGCGAGGCGCTCCGTCACTTCGGCGGCGGTCAGCCCCGCCGGCCTGGTCGCCGGTAGGGCCACGGGATGGACGGGGTCGAGTTCCGCGCCCGCGTCTATGTGGGTCATGCATTCGACGGTACGTGCGGATTTGCGCCTTCACCTGCCGAGTGCGCGGAAGTTCCGACCTGGGGAGGAGCCGGGTCGTGCGCTGGTTGTAGAGCCGGGCCGCCGGCTACTCCGCGGCGGTGGCCGCCTTCAGTGCCGCGTCCCTCTTGATCGCCGCGTCCCGCTTGCGGACGTACCAGATGCCGATGAGCCCGAGACCCGCCCCGGCCAGGCAGGTCCACAGCCACCAGGTGCGGTCGTGGTCGGCGTACCAGCCGTAGAAGGGGAGCTGGACCAGGAAGAGGACGAACCACACGATCGTGCCGCCGGTGATGGTGGCGACCACGGGGCCCTCCAGGGGCTCCGGCGCCTCGTGCTTCGGGGTCCACTTAGCCATGGGGCACAGCTTACGAGGCGATGCCAGGGCTGAATGGTCTACGCGCGGAGATGGCGATGTGAGAGTCATACGTTCATACTGAAACCGTTTGCCTTTGACCACTTCTGTTCGTATGAAACTCCAACGGGGCTCGGGGGAACCCCGTAGGTGATGAGGTTCCGCATGTCCACCTCGGCACCCGCCAAGGTCCCCGCCCCCGAGCAGCCGGGCGGCACCCCCGCCTTCGGCGCCCTCGACCGTTACTTCCGCATCTCCGAGCGTGGCAGCTCCCTCGCCCGTGAGATCCGCGGCGGTTTCGCCACCTTCTTCGCGATGGCGTACATCATCGTGCTGAACCCGATCATCCTCGGCAGCGCGAAGGACATGTACGGGCATCACCTGAACAACGCCCAGCTGGTCACGGCGACCGCCCTGACGGCCGCGTTCGCCACCCTGCTCATGGGTGTCATCGGCAACGTCCCGATCGCGCTCGCCGCCGGTCTCGGCGTGAACTCGGTCGTCGCGCTCCAGCTGGCGCCCCGGATGTCCTGGCCGGACGCCATGGGCATGGTCGTGCTGGCCGGTTTCGTGGTGATGCTGCTGGTCGCCACGGGTCTGCGCGAGCGCGTGATGAACGCCGTGCCGTTCGGCCTGCGCAAGGCGATCTCCATCGGTATCGGCCTGTTCATCATGCTGATCGGCCTGGTCGACTCCGGTTTCGTCAGCCGTATCCCCGACGCCGCCCAGACCACCGTGCCGCTCCAGCTCGGCAGCAACGGTCACCTCAACGGCTGGCCGGTGCTGGTCTTCATCCTGGGCGCGCTGCTCACCTTCGCCCTCATCGTGCGCAAGGTGCCGGGCGCGATCCTGATCTCCATCGTCGGGATGACCGTCCTCGCGCTGATCATCAACTCGGTCGCCCATGTGACGACCTGGGGTCTGACGGTCCCGAAGTGGCCGGGCAACCCGGTGTCCACCCCCGACTTCGGCCTGATCGGCCAGTTCAGCCTGTTCGGCGGCTTCTCCAAGGTCGGCGTGCTGACCGGCGTCCTGTTCGTCTTCACCGTCCTGCTGTCCTGCTTCTTCGACGCCATGGGCACGATCATGGGCGTCAGCGACGAGGCCAAGCTGACCGACGCCCAGGGCTACATGCCGGGCATCAACAAGGTCCTCTTCATCGACGGCCTCGCGGTCGCGGCGGGCGGCGCCAGCTCCTCCTCGGCGACCACGGCGTTCGTGGAGTCCACGGCGGGTGTCGGCGAGGGCGCCCGCACGGGTCTCGCGAACGTCGTCACGGGCGGCCTCTTCACGGTGGCCCTCTTCCTCACCCCGGTCGCCACGATGGTCCCGTCCCAGGCGGCCACGCCTGCGCTGATCGCGGTCGGCTTCCTGATCCTGTCGAACTCCGTCAAGGAGATCGACTGGGCCGACTACACGATCGCGATCCCGGCCTTCGTGACCATGCTGATGATGCCGTTCACCTACTCGATCACCAACGGCATCGGGATGGGCTTCATCAGCTTCGTGGTGCTGCGCCTGGCGGCCGGCCGCGGGAAGGACATCCCGGTGCCGATGTACGTCGTCTCGGCCGTCTTCCTCTTCTACTACCTGATGCCGGCCCTGGGCCTGACCTGATCACCCGGGGTCAGGTGACCCCGCGTAGAACTTCTCCGTCTCCTCGACGGCGGCCTGGAACCGCTCGTCGAAGTCGTCCCGGATGAGCGTGCGGACCACATAGTCCTGCACGCTCATTCCCCTTCTGGCCGCGTGATGCCGGAGCCTTTCGAGAAGCTCCCCGTCTATCCGCAGGCTGAGCACAGTGGTCCCCATGCGTATGAGGGTCGCCACATCGGGCCGTCCCGCGCGTCACTTTCTGGAACCTACTCACTCATATGAGTGATCAGACGGTTCAGTGGCGGGCGTCACGGGCATTCGGGCGTGTCGCGGTGGTCTTTAGCGAGAGTAATGAGTTACGCTAAAGAACATGCCGGACCTTACCCATGGCGACGACGCTGCCGCCGTGAACGCACTCCGCTCCGCCGTGATGCGGCTGTCCCGTCGGCTCAAGCACCAGCGGGTCGACGAGTCGCTGAGCCCCACCGAGATGTCGGTGCTCGGCACCCTGGCCCGCTGCGGCTCGGCCACGCCGGGCGAGCTGGCCCGCAAGGAGCACGTCCAGCCGCCGTCGATGACCCGCATCGTCGCGCTGCTCGAAGCCAAGGGGCTGGTCCGCCTGGAGCCGCACCCCGAGGACCGGCGCCAGAAGGTCGTCACCCAGACCGAGCAGGCCGAGGCGATGCTCGAGGAGAGCCGCCGCAAGCGCAACGCGTTCCTGGCCGGCCTGGTCGACGGCCTCGACGAGGACGAGTGGGCCAAACTGCGCGCCGCCGCCCCCGTGCTGGAGAAGCTCGCCCATCTGTAAGCACGTTTCGCAAGGAGGCGAACCCTTTTGAGTACGGGATCCGGAACACCTTCCGCCCCCGCACCGACATCCACCCACAACCCTCGTAGATCCTCGATGTTCAGCTCGCTGAAGATCCGGAACTACCGCCTGTTCTTCATCGGCCAGGTCGTGTCCAACACGGGCACCTGGATGCAGCGCATCGCCCAGGACTGGCTGGTCCTCAGCCTCACCGGCTCCTCCGCGGCCGTGGGCATCACCACGGCCCTCCAGTTCCTGCCGATGCTGCTCTTCGGCCTCTACGGCGGTGTCCTGGTCGACCGCCTGCCCAAGCGCCCCACGCTGCTCGTCACCCAGACCGCCATGGCCGTCACGGGCCTCGCGCTCGCCGCGCTGACCCTCACCGGCCACGTCCAGGTCTGGCACGTCTACGTCGCCGCCTTCGCCGTCGGCCTCGCCACGGTGGTGGACAACCCGGCCCGGCAGTCCTTCGTCTCCGAGATGGTCGGCCCCGAGCAGCTGCAGAACGCGGTCAGCCTGAACTCCGCGAACTTCCAGTCCGCCCGTCTGGTCGGCCCCGCCGTCGCGGGCCTGATGATCACCGGCGTGGGCACCGGCTGGGCGTTCCTCGCCAACGGCCTGTCCTTCGCCGCGCCCATCGCCGGCCTGCTGCTGATGCGCGCCCGCGACCTGCGCGCGGTGGAGCGGGCGCCGCGCGGCAAGGGCCAGCTGCGCGAGGGCCTGCGCTATGTCGCCGGCCGCCCCGAGCTGATCTGGCCGATCGTCCTGGTCGGCTTCATCGGCACCTTCGGCTTCAACTTCCCGGTGTGGCTGTCGGCCTACGCCGACGACGTCTTCCACGCCGGTGCCGGCGCCTACAGCCTCTTCAACACGCTGATGGCCGTCGGCTCCCTCGGCGGCGCCCTGCTGGCCGCCCGCCGCGGCACGGCCCGCCTGCGCGTCCTGATCGCCGCCGCGGTGGCCTTCGGCGCGCTGGAGATCGTGGCCGCGCTGGCCCCGTCGTACTGGCTGTTCGCGCTGCTCATGGTCCCGATCGGCATCTTCGGCCTGACGGTCAACGTCACCGCGAACACGGCCGTGCAGATGGCCACCGACCCGGCCATGCGCGGCCGGGTGATGGCCCTGTTCATGATGGTGTTCATGGGCGGTACGCCACTGGGCGCACCGATCGTCGGCTGGATCACCGACACCTACGGCCCCCGCGTCGGCTTCGCCGTCGGCGGCATCATCTCCACCGCCGCGGCCGCCACCATCGGCCTGGTCCTGGCCCGCATCGGCGGCCTACGGCTGGCGGTGGGCTGGTACCACGGTCACCCGCGGGTGCGGTTCGTACCGCGCGAGCGGGAGCGGCTGGCCACGGCGGCGTGAACGTACGGCCCCCGGGGGTCCCTACAGGACCCTCCGGGCCAGGACCTGTCCCGGCCAGTCGTCCCCGCCGACGGGGACGGTGAAGGGCTCGGTCGGGATGAAGCCGTTACGTTCGTAGAAGGCGACCAGCTTGCGGTCGTCGCCCGCGTAGCAGTCCACCCGCAGGAGCGAGATCCCGGCCCGGCGGGTCTCCCGGGCCGCGTGGGCGAGCAGGGCGGCGCCCGTGCCGAGGCCCTTGAAGCGGCGGTCCGAGGCGAGGATGTGGATGAAGCGCTCGGGTTCGTCGGCGGGCTGCAGATACTCGCCGGGCGCGTCGGTGAGGGTCAGCGTGGCCGCCGGGACACCGTCGTACTCGGCGATGTACGGGACTCCCTCGGTGACGTACCGGGTGACCATGGCCACCGCCCTCGGGTTCTCCGACCAGGGCGTGGTGCCCCACTGCCGGGTGCGCCCCTGCGCCACCAGCCACTCCACGGCACTGTCGAACATGCCGAGTATCACGGGGACGTCGTCCGGCCCGCCTTCTCGGATGCTGATCTTCCCGTTCTTCTCCATGCACCTGATCATGCCGGGCCCGGGCGCCTCCGGGCAGCCGTATGGCCCGGTGATCCGTTCCCTGGGAGGGTGACGACATGAGACTCTTCGCCGCCGTGCTGCCCCCGGAGGACGTGACGGACGAACTCGCCGCCGAGGTCGCCGTCTTGCGCGGGCTGCCCGGCGCCGACGGACTGCGCTGGACCGGCCGCCCCGGCTGGCACTTCACCCTCGCCTTCTACGGCGAGGTCGACGACGAACTCGTACCGGACCTGTCGGACCGGCTGGAGCGCGCCGCCCACCGCACCGAGCCCTTCGCGCTGGCGCTGGCCGGCGGCGGCCAGTTCGGCCACGGACGGGCCCTGTGGACGGGCGCCGACGGCGACCTGGAGACCCTGCGCCTGCTGGCCGACCGCACGGAGGCGGCGGCACGGAAGGCCGGGGTGCCGATGGGGGAGCACCGCCGCTACAAGGCCCACCTGACGGTGGCGCGCAGCCGGGACTCGGTGGACGTACGGCCGTACGTCGAGAGCCTCCGCGACTTCACCAGCCGCACCTGGACCGTGGACGAGCTGCACCTGGTGCGCAGCAACCTGCCCAGATCCGGGGTGCCCGGCGAGCAGCCCCGGTACGAGACGGTCGCCCGCTGGGCTCTCGGCGGGGCCGGTTAGGCTCGGGTACGTGGACCCGAAAACCCGGAACCGGATCATGGCCGGTGTGCTTGTGCTGATGTTCGTGGTGGTCGCCGTGTCGGCGGCGGTCGGGAGGTAGACCGCCGCCGACACCGCTGTACGTACCGTCGGCTACGGCTACCAGGCGAAGGCCTCCGGGGACGGACCCGGACCCGGGAAGATGTCGTCCAGGCCCGCCAGCAGCTCCTCGCCCAGCTCCAGCTCCACGGCCCGCAGGGCCGACTCCAGCTGTTCGGGCGTGCGCGGGCCGACGATCGGGCCGGTCACGCCGGGGCGGGTGAGCAGCCAGGCCAGGGCGGCCTCGCCGGGCTCCACACCGTGCTTGTCGAGCAGATCCTCGTACGACTGGATCTGCGCACGGATGCCGGTGTTGGCGAGCGAGTCGGCGGCCCGCCCGGAGGCACGGCGCCCGCCCTGCGCCTCCTTCTTGATCACACCGCCGAGCAGACCGCCGTGCAGCGGCGACCACGGGATGACCCCGAGGCCGTACTCCTGCGCCGCCGGGATGACCTCCATCTCGGCCCGCCGCTCGGCGAGGTTGTACAGACACTGCTCGCTGACCAGCCCGATGGTGCCGCCGCGCCGGGCGGCGATCTCGTTGGCCTGGGCGATCTTGTAGCCGGGGAAGTTGGAGGAGCCGACGTAGAGGATCTTGCCCTGCCGCACGAGCACGTCGATGGCCTGCCAGATCTCCTCGAAGGGGGTCCGGCGGTCGATGTGGTGGAACTGGTAGACGTCGATGTAGTCGGTCTGCAGCCGCTTCAGGCTGGCGTCCACGGCCCGTCGGATGTTGAGCGCGGACAGCTTGTCGTGGTTGGGCCAGGAGTCACCGTCGGCGGCCATGTTGCCGTACACCTTGGTGGCCAGCACGACCTTGTCGCGCCGATCGCCGCCCTGGGCGAACCAGTTGCCGATGATCTCCTCGGTACGGCCCTTGTTCTCACCCCAGCCGTACACGTTCGCGGTGTCGAAGAAGTTGATGCCCGCGTCCAGCGCCGCGTCCATGATCGCGTGACTGTCGGCTTCGTCGGTCTGCGGGCCGAAGTTCATGGTGCCGAGGACGAGTCGGCTGACCTTGAGTCCCGTGCGTCCTAGCTGCGTGTACTTCATGGGTAACCAGCCAACGGCTTGGAGTGCGCTCTAGGCAAGCGACGCGAGGAAGGTCGTCCAGGTGGTGGGGGTGACTTTGAGGGCGGGGGCTGGGGTCTTCGAGTCACGGATGTGGATGGTGGTGGGGGTCAGGGCTATCTCTACGCACTCGCCACCCTGGCCACCGCTGTAGCTGCTCTTGAACCAGTCCAGGTCGGTGCTCATAAATCTCGTGCCACCTTGTCGATCAGGTCCGCTGACTCTTCGGGGTTGAGAGCCTGGGCTCGCAGAATGCCATATTGCGCGAACAGCTCACCCAGCTGCGGTTGTTCGCTGACGAAGTAGCCGCCACCTGGCCCTTCGACGTAGGCGAGCTGTTTGTGCTCGTCCGTCTCCAGCAGGATCATCGGGCCGTTCAGCGAAGCATGGTCCTGCCGGCTTGTCGGCATCACCTGGATCTCGACGTTGCGCTGCTTTCCGATGTCGAGGATGTGCTCCAGCTGATCCCTGAGAGCCCACCTGCCCCCGAGGGGACGCTTCAGCGTGTGCTCTTCCAGTACGAAGCTGACGAGCGGTGAGGGTGTGCGTTCGAGGACACGCTGTCGGTCCAGGCGAGCCGCCAGCCTGGACTCGATTTCCTCGTCCGCCAGGGGCGGGCGTTGAGCCACGAAGATCGCCCGCGCGTACGCCGCAGACTGAAGCATGCCTGGGACCACATGGTTCGCGTACATGTGGATAGCGACGGCCTTGGCCTCCAAGTCCGCGTAGTCCTCGAACCACGACGGAAAACGGCTGACCTTGAGCTTCCGCCCCGCCGCGACCAGTGCACCTTGTGCACCCAGTGTCTCGTCCGCGACCTCTACGAACTTCCCCTTCGGAGCCCGCTCTCCCCGCTCCACCATGGCGACTTGGGACTTGGAATAGCCGACGTACCCGCCCAATCCCTCCTGTGTCATCCCGGCCCGCTCGCGAAAGAACCGCAGCAACGAGCCGAACATCTCCAGGTTTCCCGAGCCCTGTTCACCGGCGTGCACACCGACCTCCCCAACTGCACAGCCCCGCACCAACACTGTGTACCCCTGGTCACAGTATGTGAGCGGCCGGAAGCATCAAGGGCATGAACGAGCGAATCTCCAGCCCCTGGCTCCCGACCTGGATCCCCGACAGGGGCCACGCCCTCCGCCACGCAGGCATCCACTTCGACGCCGTACGCATCGGAGGCCCGCTGGGCGAACGCGTCGCCTCGGAACTGATCCTGGGCACGGACTTCGAGGCGGGCCCGATCGTCCGCGAGTTCAAGGGCGACCGGAACATGTACTTCCTCCTGCCCCCGCAGACCGCGGCGTCGTACCGCTGGCCGCCCGTCGTACAGACCCTGACGCGAGGGAACGGCTGGCAAGCGTACGTGGGGGTACCGGCGCTGACCGGCGACACGTGGCCGCTGGACTGGAGGTCGACGCCGACGGAGGGAGTCCCTTTCGTGGCAGGGGAGTTGCTGCACGAGGTGGTGAGCCAGATGGCCGGCGCTACGAGGTGACCGTTGGGGCCACTCGCTTCTTGGCCAGTGTCGTGCTTCCACGGCCCGCCTCAAGGGCGCTGCGCGTCGCCTTCGGCGATGGCCCTCCGGGCCACCCATGACCCGGTCCGCTCCAGCACGGGTGAGAAGCGAGCGAGCGGCCCGGAAAGACGGGTGGCCGAGGGGGTTCGCGGTCACCTGTTGGTTGCGTCGCGGGGCGGGGTTGGCGGACGCGGCCGCGCCTCGCCAGCACGCCGGGTGGGCTTGGCGGCTTACGGCCGGTGGGCCGTGGTGGCCTGGCCGTCGGCGGTGGTGTCCCATCCGCCCGTCCCATCGGCCCCATCCGTTTCATTCGCCCCGCCCAAGCGCTCCGTAAGGTCGTGAGTGGTGCGTTCGTCCCACGCTCCGGAGGTGTGCACCGCCCTTACCGCCGGTCGAGCCTGTGGATGGGGCTTCGGCTGGGACGGATGCACCACTCTCCGCCCTCGCGTGACCAGAGGGGCTGATGTGGCATTCGGCGGGGAGGGTGCCCGGCCGCACGCCACCGCACCAGCCACACCAACCGCTCTGCACCCCCTCCCCACGCCTCCACCCGCCGGCCGTAAGCCGCCACACTCACCCGGCGTGCCGCCTTCCCGCTCCCGCGCCTCACCCGCCGCCCGCCGCCCGCCGCTTAGCTCACCCGGCGTGCCGCCACCCTGCTCCCGCGCCTCACCCACCACGCGTCGCAAGCCGCTTCGGCCGTTTCTTGTGGATCACGATGGGCTCGTGGCGTCCGGCACCGCGCGTTGAGGGACGTGGCGCGGTGTGGTACCGCGAAACACCTGTCTGGCCGGTACATGTGCGCGGACCGCGGCGGGAGACCGGTGAGACAGTGGCGCGGGTGTGGGCTGGCGGCAGGTCCCGACGTTAGGAAGTGTGGGTCGAAATGGGCGGTCAGGTCTGCGCGGAACCGGTCCGCGAGGAGGACTCGGTCTGGCTGGACTTCCTCTGGCTGGAGCTGACGAATCGCTGCAACCTGCAGTGCGTGCACTGCTACACGGACTCCCACCCGCAGAGCGGCCACCGCGACCTTCTATCGAAGGACGACTACGACAAGGTTATGACGGACGCCTACGCGCTCGGGTGCCGGAGGGTGCAGCTCATCGGCGGGGAGCCGCAGCTGAGCCCGCACTTCGGCCACCTCCTGGCTAGGGCGAAGCACATCGGTTACGAGTTCGTCGAGGTGTTCTCCAATCTGACGCACCTCAGCGACGAGACGCTCGACTTCGCTGCGGAGCACGACGTTGCCTTCGCGACGTCGGTGTACTCGTACGACCCAGCGGTGCACGACCGCGTGACCAAGGTGCGGTCGAGCCACGAGCGCACCGTCCGGAACCTCCGCAGGATCGTCGAGCGCGGAGTGACCGTCCGCGCCGCGGTGATTGCCATCGACCAGGGCCAGGACGACATCGACCGCACGAAGGACTTCCTGCACGGCATGGGCGTCGATTCCGTGCGCGTGGGCGACATCCGGGAGTTCGGCCGCGCGCAGGACGTCATGTCGCAGAACGCGCAGCTTTCGGGGTTGTGCGGCCATTGCTGGCGGGGACGGCTCTGCGTGAGCCCCGACGGTACGGCGTACGCCTGCGTCATGGCACGGGAGTGGCCGGTCGGCAACGTCCTGGAGGAGGAGCTCGCGCAGATTCTCCGGGGTGTCCCGCTCGACCGGATGCGTCAGACCATCCGCGAGGAGGTGTGGGTTCCCCGGGCGCAGTCCCACGCGGACCGCTCGAAGACCTGCGAACCCTCGGAGCACCACGAACCCGAGCCGTACTGCGCACCGGACGTCGGGCCCTGCGGGCCGGGCGACTGCCCGCAGGGCGGCGACGAACCCACCCCCAGGTGTGTTCCCGACGGCTGCCCGCAGAGCTGTGAGCCGGACACGTGCCCGCAGAGCTGCGACCCCAACCCGTTCTGCACACCGGACGTCGAGGAGTAGAGGAGAGCAAGCGCGAGCGGCGAGGGGAGTAGTACGGGGCGGCGGGCGCCTAGGATTCTCGTTTGGATCATCGGGCGGACCAGAGGAAGATGCCGGCGATGTGGAGCCCGGTCAGGTAGATGGTCGCGGTCTTCTCGTAGCGGGTGGCGATACCGTGCCACTGCTTGAGGCGGTACCCGGCGTGCTGGCGAGGCGCGACCGCGCCCCCTCGCCGACGATGCGAACGCAGCCCACTCAAGGGGCCAGCGGGCCCAAGTCGCCGACTGCTCTCCGGGCGTCCCACAGCGACTTGGCAACACCGGTTCGCCACATCCCGGCAGGGCGAGGCTCAGTCGCGGGGAAACATGTCGGTCTTGAGGACGAGGTCGACCACTGTGCCGGTCAGGTCGACGTCGGTGCCGAAGTCCACTCGCACGGGGTCGGCGTAGTCGCCGTCCTTGGGGTCGGTGTAGACGTGGCAGCGCCCTTGATAGGGGTCGGCGACGACATAGACCGGGACCTCGGCTTCCGCGTACGCGGTCCTCTTCGGGCCGTAGTCGTTCGCGGCCGTGCCCTTGGAGATCACCTCGGCGACGAACTCCACGTCCTGATAGCGCCAGTGGCCCGTGTCGTCGGGCTTCGCCGCGTCCTTGAGCATGGCGATGTCGGGGCAGAAGCCGTTCTCGAAGCCGGGGAAATCGACGCGGACGTCGGTGAAGACCATGACATCCCTGCCGAACCTGTCTTCGACGGCCCACAGGATCTGGCGAGTGATCTGCCAATGCGTGTTCCGCTGCGGCGTCGTGTGGACGTTGCCCCCGACGATCTCGACCCTGAATCCTTCGGGGACGGGCATCCGCTCAAGGCGCTCGAACCACTCGTCCAAGCGCTTGGTGTTGGCGTCGGCGTCGGCCATCTCGATCCTGTCTTCCAGGACGGTCATCGTGGCGCTCCTCCCCGGCTGCCCCACGGACAGGTGCAGCCGCGCGGTTCAACGATACGCACGGTGACCAGGAGACGCCGGAATTCGGTCAGTTTGTTCCGGCCTCGTACGGTTGTCCGACCCCCCACGCCTCCCACATCGCCCCCGCGAACGCCCCCGCGATCCGGTGCTCCCCGCTCGCGTTGGGATGCGTCCCGTCGTACGTGTCGGCGTGGATGTCGTACGACTCCGGCGGCGAGGCCAGCAGCATCGGCGACCGGGGTTCGTCCAGGTCGGCGACCGCCTTGGCGAGCAGGACGTTGAACCGGTCCACCTGCTCGGCGAAGGGGGCGTCCGCCGTGGCCCGGATGTTCGGTATCACCGGCAGCAGCACCATGCGGATGCGCGGGCGGGCCGCACGGGCGCCCGCGACGAAGGCCCGTACGTTCTCCGCCGTCTGCTCGGCGTCCGTGTAGAAGCCCAGGTCGATCAGGCCCAACGACACCAGCAGCACATCCGGCCGGTGCGCGCGCACGGCCTCCCCGATCAGCGGAGCCATGTGCTGCCAGCCCTCGCCCCAGCCGGCCAGGTGGGCGCGGGGGAAGCCGGGTTCGGCGTACTCGTACGACGTCGGTGCCTCGGCCGTCTTGTCGTACAGCTCCTCGCGCGGGCCGACGAAGGTGAACGGGCCGCCGTACGACTCGCACAGGTGTCGCCACAGTCGGTAACGCCACGTGTGCTCGCCCGCGCTCCCGATCGTCATGGAGTCGCCCACGGGCATGAACCTAAGCATCCGGTCATGATGGACGATCACGGCTGCATGTGGAGTGTGAGGCCCACCACGCCCCGTGAACCTCCGGAGGGAATGGCAGGCTTGGGTGCATGCGTCGACCGTTCGCCCTGCTCGCCGGGGTCCTGCTCGCGGGTGCCTGCGCGCTGCCCGCCTCCGCCGCCGATGGTGACAGCACCGGTGACCAGGGGTTCACCATCAAGGACCCCCGGATCACCGAGTCCAGCGGCCTGGCCGCCTCCCATCTGCACCCCGGCATCTACTGGACGCACAACGACAGCGACGACGGGCCGTACATCTACGCCGTGGACAGCGCGACCGGGAAGACCGTCGCCACGGTGACCCTGCGCGGGATCGGCTCCCCGCGTGACGTGGAGGCCATCTCCATCGGACCGGACAACCAGATCTACGTCGGCGACATCGGCGACAACCTGGACGGCAAGTGGCCGTACGTCTGGATCTACCGGCTGCCCGAGCCGAAGGTGCTGAAGGACCAGACGGTCAGGGCCACGCAGTACGTCGTGAAGTACTCCGACGGGGCGAGGAACGCCGAGTCGCTGGTGGTGCACCCCAAGACCGGGCGCGTGTACATCATCGACAAGAAGGAGGACGGCGGGCATCTGTACGAAGGGCCCGCCACTCTCTCCACCTCCGGCGCGAACATCTTCAAGCCCGTCGCCGCCATCGACCTCTGGGCCACCGACGCCGCCTTCTCGCCGAGCGGCCGGCAGCTCGCGGTGCGCGGGTACTTCGGTGGCCTCTACTACGACTGGAACGGCGGGAAGATCAAGAAGGAAGGGCGGCTCGACGTCCCCCTGCAGGGGCAGGGGGAGTCCGTCTCGTACTCCGTCGACGGCACCAAGCTGATGTACGGCAGCGAGGGCGCCGACAGTTCGGTGGAGGCGCAGGACGCACCGGCCGGGGCGACGAGCAAGGAGCCGTCCAGTAGCGGGAGTTCCGCCTCCGCCGGCGGCAGCGGCAGCAGCGCCGGCAACAGCGGGAGCATCAAGGTCGGAGCCGTCATCGTCGCCGTCGGCGCGGCCGCGTTCTTCGGGCTGCGGCGGCTGCGGCGCAGGGGTTGAACCGGCGGGTCCCGATGTCTGGCGGTTCGGTGAGCCTCGGCTTCGGGGGTGCGCCGGGCGCCCCTCGATATGTGTTCCCACCTGCTGGGGAACACCCTGTTCCCGGCCGGGAACACCCTCCCGTCTCGGCACACTGAGAGAGGCCGTGCACAGTGCCGCCGTCTCCAGGAGGGCTCACGTGAATCGATCACTGCTGACCATGCGCTCGGCGCTGATTCTGTTGCTGGGTGTGCTCGTCGGCGTGGGAGCAGGGGTGCTGACCGCCTGTGCCGACGGTGGCGGCGACGCGCGGTCGGTCATGGTGGGCGCGACCGCTTTCGCGGCCGCCGTGGCGTTCTTCAACTCCATCATCGATCAGGCGCACTGACCGAGACCGGTTGCCGTCGTTGACAAGACGGTGAGGGCCAGGCGGCCTGTCGGGTTCCTGTAGGTACATCCCGGATGCGTCCGGGGAGAGGAGACGGTGGTGGGGGACGATGACCGCGAGGAAGCGGCCTTCGATGACGCGGCTTTCGGTGATACGGCTTTCGGTGATACGGCCTTCGGTGATGCGGAGGGCTTCAAGCCGCTGTCGGGAGAACTGCGTCCTGAAGTGCGGGATCTGGCCGAGGCGTTGCGCCGGCTGCTGAAGGGCTCGGGGAAGTCGCAGCGGCAGTTCGCGGTCTATCACCACATCGGGGTCTCCACGGTCTCGCGCTATCTGAGTGGGGAGCGCATCCCGGACAAGCACTTTCTCGACGGGTTGATGAAGTCGGCCTGCAAGGCTCACGGCACGGAGGTCAGTGCGGCGCTGCAGGGCCGGATGTACCGGCTGCATCGGGACGCGTTGCTGGCCGATGACCCGGCCCGGTACCGGGAGCAGATGGCCAGCGACCGGCTGGAGGACGCCGTTCTGCGTGCGGAGGAGGCGCAGCTGGAGATCCGGGAACTGAGGAGGGCCGCGGAGGGGCAGAAGCAGCAGTTGTGGGCACTGGAGTCACAGCTTCGTCAGCTGGAGGCGGCGGAGCACCACGAGCGGGGCTTGTTACGGGCGGATCTGGAACGGCACCGGATGCGCAAGGAGGAGCTGGAGGAGGCGTGCGCGCGGCTGCGGGACAAGGTCGCTCGTCTGGAGAAGGCGCTCGAGGACGCGGAGCGGGAACGGGACGTCGCGCGGACGCGTTGCCGGGAGCTGGAAGCCGAACTGGCCGTGGCGCAGGAGGCCGCTGAGCGAGCGGAGCTGGAGCGGCGGGCGAGGGAGGAACGGCTGCGGCTGGCCAAGGCCGCCGAGGTGGCCGAGCATCGGCTGGCGGACCTGGAACGCGTACATCAGGAGGCCGAACAGGTACGCCTGGCAGCCGCCCGGGAGGCCGCGGCTCAGTTGGAGGAGGCCCAGACCAAGGCCGACGAGTTGCTGCAGGAAGCAGCGCGCAGAGCCGCGAAGGTCCGGCCGCAGGCGCTCAGGAGATCGGCCGCGAGGCGCCAGTTGACGGAGGCCGCGCAACTGGCTGTTGAGGAGGCCCTCCTTCGGAGCAAAGTCAACGCGATGTTCATCAACCTCTCGCATCGCTCCCATGGGCTCATCGAAGGCCAGCTGTCACTCCTTGCCGAGCTGGAGTCCCGCGAGGCCGACCCGGACCGGCTGGAGTCGCTGTTCAAACTGGACCACCTGGCCACCCGGATGCGTCGCAACTGCGAGAACCTCCTCGTTCTCGCCGGTGAAGAGCCCGGCCGCAGCTGGACCCAGCCGGTCGCGCTGGTCGACGTGCTCCGCGCCGCCGCGTCCGAGGTGGAGCAGTACGAGCGCATCGAACTGGCCGCCGTGCCCACCGCCGCGATCGCCGGCCGTGTGGTCACCGACCTCGTGCACCTGCTCGCCGAACTGCTCGAGAACGCGACGTCCTTCTCCTCGCCGCAGACCAGGGTCAAGGTCACCGGGCACGCACTCCCCGACGGCCGAGCGATGATCGAGATCCACGACTCCGGTCTCGGTCTCACCGCCGAGGACCTCGCCGAGATCAACGAGCGGCTCGCCTCGCCGCCCTCCATGGATGTGTCGGTCGCCCACCGCATGGGTCTGTTCGTGGTCGGTTGGCTGTCCCAGCGCCACGGCATCCGCATCCAGCTGCGCCCCTCCGGCACCGGTGGTACGACCGCGCTGGTCATGCTGCCCGTCGACGCCAGCGAGAACGGCAGCGAGTCCGTTGCCGACCAGTTCGACGCCGGCTACCTCGACCATGGCGGCGGGCAGATGCCCACGGCCCCGGCACACCTCTTCACCATCTGCGACTCCGGCCACCTGGCCATCGAGCGTCCGCACCCATGACGGGCCGGGCTGCGAAGGCGTAGGCGGGCGTGACCGTCGTACGACGAGGGGCGCCCCGGCAAGAACCGGGGCGCCCCTTATCGACGTCGAAGGAAGGAGGTCAGAGCTTCTCGATCACGAAGTCGATGCACTTCGTCAGCGCCTCGACGTCCGCCGGGTCGATCGCCGGGAACATCGCGATGCGCAGCTGGTTGCGGCCGAGCTTGCGGTACGGCTCGGTGTCCACGATGCCGTTGGCGCGCAGCACCTTGGCGACGGCCGCCGCGTCGATCTCGTCGGAGAAGTCGATCGTGCCGATGACCTGCGAGCGCTTGGCCGGGTCCGAGACGAACGGGGTGGCGTACTTGGACTCCTCCGCCCAGGTGTAGAGGCGGGTCGAGGAGTCCTTGGTGCGGCCGGTGGAGAAGGCCAGGCCGCCCTGGCTGTTGAGCCACTCCAGCTGCTGGTTGAGCAGGAAGAGGGTGGCGAGGGCCGGGGTGTTGTACGTCTGGTTCTTGCGGGAGTTGTCGATCGCGGTGGGGAGCGAGAAGAACTCCGGGATGTGGCGGCCGGACGCGTGGATACGCTCCGCGCGCTCGATCGCGGCCGGGGAGAAGACGCCGATCCACAGGCCGCCGTCGGAGGCGAAGGACTTCTGCGGGGCGAAGTAGTAGACGTCGGTCTCGGCGATGTCGACCGGGAGGCCGCCCGCGCCGGAGGTGGCGTCCACGAGGACGAGCGCGCCCTCGTCGGCGCCGGCCACGCGGTTGATCGGCATGGCGACACCGGTGGACGTCTCGTTGTGCGTGAAGGCGTAGACGTCGACGCCCGCCTCGGCCTGCGCCTCGGGGTGGGTGCCCGGGTCGGTGGCGATGACGGTCGGCTCGGCCAGCCAGGGGGCGAGCTTGGCGGCCTTGGCGAACTTGGAGGAGAACTCGCCGAAGTTGAGGTGCTGCGACTTGTTCTCGATCAGTCCGTGGGTGGCGATGTCCCAGAAGGCGGTGGAGCCGCCGTTGCCGAGGACGACCTCGTAGCCCTCGGGGAGCGAGAACAGGGAGCTGATGCCTTCGCGGACCTGGCCCACCAGGTTCTTGACCGGGGCCTGGCGGTGGGAGGTGCCGAGCAGAGAGCTTCCGGTCGCGGCGAGCGCGTCGAGCGCCTCGGTGCGCACCTTGGAGGGGCCCGCGCCGAATCGTCCGTCGGCGGGCTTGATGTCAGCGGGAATCTGGATGTCGGCCACGAGTCGGAGGGTATCGCCCACGTGAAACGGGACGGAACCGTGTCCGTCCGATGAGACGAGATCGCTGAACTGTGGACTTGTGAGGTTGTACGACGAAACGTGCGGGGCTGTGGAAAAGTCTCGGTGACTGTGCGTGATCGGATGCATCCTGGACGCATGACGGATCTGGCGGGTCTCTCGGGCCTTGAGGCGGAGCTGCGCGGGGTCGTCCGGGGTGAGGTCGGCTTCGATGCCACCGCCCGGGCGCTCGTGACCATGGACGCGTCCAACTACCGGCGGGTCCCGGCGGGGGTGGTGGCCCCGCGGGACGCCGAGGACGTGGCCGGGGTGCTGGAGGTGTGCCGGGCGCGCGGGGTGCCGGTGGTGGCGCGCGGCGGGGGCACGTCGATCGCGGGGCAGGCGACCGGCACGGGCGTGGTGCTGGACTTCACCCGGCATATGAACGGCCTGCTGGAGCTGGACCCGGGCACCCGTACGGCCGTCGTCCAACCGGGGCTCGTCCTCGACCGCCTCCAGGAGGCCGCCGCCCCGCACGGCCTCCGCTTCGGCCCCGACCCGGCCACGCACAGCAGGTGCACGCTCGGCGGAATGATCGGCAACAACTCCTGCGGTTCCCACTCGGTCGCCTGGGGGACGACCGCGGACAGTGTCCGGGAGCTGTCCGTCATCACCGCGCGCGGGCAGCGGCTGCGACTCGGGCAGGGCTGGGCGGGCGCCCCGGACGGGCTGCGCGACCTGGTCGAAGGGGACCTGGCCCGTCTGCGCACCGGCTTCCCCGACCTGCCCCGCCGCATCTCCGGGTACGCCCTGGACGCCCTGCTGCCCGAGAAGGGCGCCGACGTCGCCCGCTCCTTCTGCGGCTCCGAGGGCACCCTCGGCATCCTCACCGAGGCGGTCGTACGGCTGGTGGAGGCCCCACGCGCGCGGGCCCTCGCGGTGCTCGCGTACGGCGACGAGAGCGCGGCCGCCGAGGCCGCCGCAGGTCTGCTCCCGCACGGCCCGCTGACGGTGGAGGGCATGGCGGCCGACCTGGTGCGCTCGCCGGCCGGCCTGCCCAAGGGCGGTGCCTGGCTGTTCGTGGAGACCGGCGGGCAGACACCGGCCGAGGCACGCGCGCGTGCGGAGACGATCGTCCGCGCGGCCGACGTCGTCGACTCCCTGGTGGTGACGGACGCGGCGGCCCAGCGGTCCCTGTGGCGCATCCGCGAGGACGCGAGCGGTACGGCGACCCGCATGCCGGACGGCAGCGAGGCCTGGCCCGGCTGGGAGGACTGCGCGGTACCGCCCGCCCGGCTCGGCCCCTACCTGCGCGACTTCCGCGCCCTGCTCACCGCCCACGGCCTGCGCGGCACTCCGTACGGCCACTTCGGCGACGGCTGCATCCACGTCCGCATCGACTTCGACCTGCTCACCGCGGCGGGCGTCGGCCGCTTCCGCCGCTTCTCCGAGGAGCTGGCCGACCTGGTGGTCGCCCACGGCGGCTCGCTGTCCGGGGAGCACGGCGACGGCCAGGCCCGCGCGGAGCTGCTGCCGCGGATGTACGGCGCGGAGACGGTACGGCTCTTCGAGCGGGCCAAGGCGCTCTGGGACCCCGACGACCTCCTCAACCCCGGCATGCTGGTCCGCCCCGCCCCACTCGACACCAACCTCCGCTTCTCCGTCCTGCCCCGCCGCCCGGTGGACGTGGCCTTCGGCTACCCGGCCGACGACGGCGACTTCCGTGCGGCCGTCCGCCGCTGCGTCGGCGTCGCCAAGTGCCGTACGACCACGGCGGCCGGCCCCGCCGTGATGTGCCCCTCCTTCCGGGCGACCGGCGAGGAGGAACACTCCACGCGGGGACGCGCCCGGCTGCTGCACGAGATGCTCGCGGGCGAGCTGGTCACGGACGGCTGGCGCTCCACGGAGGTCCGGGACGCGCTCGACCTCTGCCTGTCCTGCAAGGGCTGCCGCTCGGACTGCCCGGTGGGCGTCGACATGGCCACCTACAAGGCCGAGTTCCTGCACCACCACTACGAGGGCCGACGCCGCCCGGCCGCCCACTACACGATGGGCCGGCTCCCGCTATGGCTGCGCTGGGTGGCACGAACCCGCACGGCCCCCCTCCTCAACAGACTCGCCTCCGTAAGGCTGTTGGCACGGGCGGGGAAACGGCTGGGCGGAATCGCACCGGAACGGCAGATCCCTCGGGTGGCGCCGGAGACGTTCACCCACTGGTGGCGGCGGCGGAAGCAGCGCACGGTGGGAGACCCGATCGTCCTGTGGCCCGACACCTTCACCGAGCACCTCTCGCCCTCGGTCGGACAGGCGGCCGTACGGGTGCTGGAGGCCGCCGGCCTCAGGCCGGTACCGCCGCCGTCCCGCCCGCCCGCCGGCGGCGTCTGCTGCGGCCTGACCTACGTCTCCACCGGCCAGCTCGACCGGGCCCGCGCGGTGCTGCGCCGCACCCTGGACCTGATGGAACCGGTGCTGCGCAGGGGCACCCCGGTCGTCGTCCTGGAGCCGAGCTGTGCGGCGGCCCTCCGCGGCGACCTCCCGGAACTCCTGCACGACGACCCGCGCGCGGCCCGGCTGGCGTCAGCGGTCCTCACCTTCGCCGAGGCACTGGAGCGCCATGCCCCCGACTGGATCCCGCCCGGCGTCAACCGCCCGGTCGCCGGCCAGACCCACTGCCACCAGCACGCGATCCTGGGCGACACCGCCGACCGCGGCCTGCGCGAGTCCGCGGGCCTGACCGGCGAGCTGAGCGGCGGCTGCTGCGGCCTGGCGGGCAACTTCGGCTTCGAACAAGGCCACTTCGAGGTGTCGAAGGCGTGCGCGGAGGAACAGCTGCTGCCCTCGGTGCGGGACGCGTCCGAGGGGACGGTGATCCTGGCGGACGGCTTCTCCTGCCGCACACAGCTGGAGCAACTGGCGGGGGTGCGGGGGCGGCACCTGGCGGAAGTACTGGCGGAAGAACTGGAGAAGGAACCGGGGGTTGAGAAGTGACTGAGGAAGAGGAATACGACCGTTTGGCAGTCCTCTCCGACATCCACGGCGTACTCCCCGCCCTGGAGTCCGTCCTCGCGGAGCCCGAGGTGGCCGCCGCCGACGGGATCGTCCTCACCGGGGACATCACGGCGGGCCCGCAGCCATCCGAAGTGCTGGACCTGCTGCGGTCGCTGGGTGACCGGGTGCGGTGGGTCGGCGGGAACGCGGACCGGGAGCTGGTGGAGTACCGACGGGGTGAGCGCACAGAAATCCCGGACCCCATCGGCCCCTTCGCGGCGCAGGCGCTCAGCGAGGAGCAGGTCGACTTCCTCGCGGCCCTCCCCAGAACGCTCACCCTCCGCGTCCGCGGCCTCGGCAAGGTCCTGTTCTGCCACGCCACCCCGCGCGACGACGAGGAGGTCGTGCTGGTGGACTCCCGCCCCGAGCGCTGGGCGGAGGTCTTCACCGACCTCGCCCCCGACACAGGCACGATCGTCTGCGGCCACACCCACATGCCCTACGTCCGCCTGGCCCAGGGCAGGCTGGTGGTCAACCCCGGCAGCGTCGGCATGCCGTACGGCCGCCCCGGCGCCCACTGGTGCCTCCTCGGCCCCGGCGCCGACCTGCGCGTGACGTCGTACGACATACCAGCGGCGATCACCCGGCTCACCTCCGAGTGCGCCTACCCGGACATCGCGGAGTGGGCCGACTTCTACCTCAACTCCCGCGTGACGGACACGGAGGCGCTGGGGGCGTTCGGGCCGAGGGACGGGAGGGGTGGCTTCGTAGGGTGAGGAGACCAATGATCGCGAAGGAGCCCCGCCCATGCCCCTCACCCTCCGCCCCATCACCCGCCCCGAACACCTGGCCTTCGCGGCCTCCCTGCCCTCCGTCAGCCACATGCAACTGCCGTCCTGGGGAGACGTGAAGCCCGACTGGCGGGCGGAGAGTCTGGGGTGGTTCGACGAGGGCGGGCGGCTGGTCGGGGCGGGGCTGGTGCTGTTGCGGCCGTTGCCCAAGGTGAAGCGGTATCTGGCCTACCTGCCCGAAGGGCCCGTCATCGACTGGCACGCGGCTGATCCGGAGCGTTGGCTGGATCCGATGCTGGCCTACCTCAAGGGGCGCGGTGCCTTCTCCGTGAAGATGGGGCCGCCCGTCGTCGTGCGGCGGTGGAGTCCCGAGGCGGTCAAGGCCGCGATCGCCGACCCGGGCGCGCACCGGCTGCGGGACGCGGAGGCGACGTCGTACGAGCCGCGTGCCCTGGAGCTGGCGGACCGGCTGCGCCGCATGGGCTGGCGGCAGGCCGAGGCGGGGAGCGAGGAGGGCTTCGCCGCCGGGCAGCCCCGGTATGTGTGCCAAGTGCCGTTCGCCGGGCGGTCGTTGGAGGACATCCACCGCGGGCTCAACCAGCAGTGGCGGCGCAACATCAAGAAGGCCGAGAAGGCGGGCGTGAAGGTCGTACGCGGGGGATACGAGGACCTGCCGGTCTTCTACGACCTCTACACGGAGACCGCCGAGCGCGACCGGTTCATCCCGCGCCCGCTGCCGTACTTCCAGCGCATGTGGACGGCGCTCGCCGCCGAACACCCCGACCGGATGCGGCTGTACCTGGCCCACCACGAGGGTGAGGTGCTCGCCGCGGCCACCATGCTGATCGTCGGCGGCCATGTCTGGTACTCCTACGGCGCCTCCACCAGCCGTAAGCGCGAGGTTCAGCCCAACAACGCGATGCAGTGGCGGATGATGGCCGACGCCCACGAACTCGGCGCCCAGGTCTACGACTTCCGGGGCATCACCGACACCCTGGAGGAGTCCAACCACCTGCTCGGGCTGCTCCGCTTCAAGGTGGGCGCGGGTGGTGAGGCCGTGGAGTACCTGGGGGAGTGGGACTTCCCGCTCAACCGGCTGCTGCACAAGGCCTTCGACGTCTACATGGCCCGGCGCTGAGCCCCGGTTCATAAGGCTGCTCTCAGGTTCGTATCGGGTTCATAAGAGAACTCTCAGGTTCGGGGGCGTCCCTCAGGAATCACCAAGGTACTCCTAGGTACTCACAGCGCCCCTTTGCCATTTTTGCCGTTCGGGGGCTTGGGTGGCGTGTAGGTTCTTCGATGTCGGGTTCCGGACGCGGAATTCACGGACCATAGAACTGCGAAACACTAGGAGTCGGAATGAGCTTCAAGAAGCTTGCCCCGCTGCCCCCGAAGCCCAAGTCGAAGCAGCTCCCGCCGCCGCCGAAGCCGAAGCCCAAGAAGCACGCGCCCAAGCCGCTGCCCAAGCCGCTGCCCGGCCAGGACCGCTGATCCGACGCTGAGCTGAAAGGGGTCGATGGTGCACCGTCGGCCCCTTTTCCCATGAGTTCCTGAATTCCAGTGGGACGGGTCGGAGAAAGCGGAGGGAATGTGAATGGAAATCGATGAGATTGATGAGATCGATGACGGCGAGGAACTCGAGCACGAGGACACCCCGACCATTCCCGCCCGCACCGCGTTCCGCCGTTTCTGGCCGCTGACCAGAGGACTGCGCCGCTGGCTGATCCTCGTCTGGGTGTGCACAGTGCTCGCCGCGCTCGCCGAGACCGAGGCCATCCTGCTCTTCGGCGACCTCACCGACCACGCCCTGCAGAAGGGTTCGCTGGCCGCGTTCTGGAGTCCGGCCGTCAAGTGGCTGGGCATCGCCGTGGTCGGCGCGCTGATCGCGTACGCGGGCAACTCCCTTGCCGCGTGGGCGACCGAGCGCTTCGTGATGCGGCTGCGCGAGCACGTCTTCGACCATGTGCAGCAGCTGCCCCCGCACTTCTTCCAGCGCCACCGCCAGGGCGACCTGCTCTCCCGCCTGACCAGTGATGTCGAGGCGATCGAGACGATGGTCGTGTCCGGTCTGGTGGGCGCCGCCTCGGCCGCCTTCTCCGCCCTCTTCTACGCGGCCGCCGCGTTCTGGCTGCGCTGGGACCTGGCCGCCGCCACCTTCGTCCTCGCGCCCCTGTTCTGGCTGGCCGCCCGCCGCTTCTCCGGCTCCATCAAGGACGTCTCCCGGGAGGGCCGGGTCGCCGACGGCGCGATCACCTCCGTCGTCGAGGAGTCCCTCGGCAACATCGTGCTCACCCAGGCCTACGACCGCCGGGACGCCGAACGCCGGCGGCTGAGCGAGGAGGCGAACGCCTGGTTCCGCGCCTCCGTCCGCTCGACCCGGCTCAACGAGGCCTACGAGCAGCTCGTCCAGGTCATCGAGACGGTCTGCGTGCTCGCCGTGATCGGCATCGGCGCCTGGGAGATCTCCACCGGCCGGATGACCCTCGGCCAGCTCCTCGCCTTCGCCGCGTTCCTCGGCTACCTCTACCCGCCGGTGCGGGGCCTGGCCCAGCTGGGGCTCACGGTCACGGCGGCCACGGCGGGCGCCGAGCGGCTGATCGAGATCCTGGACGTGCGGCCCTCGGTCACCGACCCCCGGCACGGCACGGCGCCCGGCCGCCCGGACGGCACGGTCCAGGTCCGGGACGTCTCCTTCCGCTACCCCGGCGCCGACCGTACGGCCCTCGAAGGCCTGTCCTTCGCCGTCAGCCCCGGTGAACTGGTGATCGTCACCGGCCCGAGCGGCGCCGGAAAGTCCACGGTCTCCAAGCTCCTGCTCCGCTTCTACGACCCGGACGCGGGCGAGCTCCTGCTGGACGGCGTCCCCCTGCGCGACTTCCCGCTGGCCCGCCTCCGCGAGTACGTCACGCTCCTCCCCCAGGAGACCCTCGTCCTGCACGACACGGTCCGCGCCAACATCGCCTGCGGCCGGCCCGGCGCCAGCGACCAGGCCATCGAGGAGGCGGCCCGGGCGGCCGACGCGCACGACTTCATCGTCCGGCTCCCCGACGGCTACGACACCAGGGTCGACCCCAACTCCGCCTGGCTGTCCGGCGGCCAGCTCCAGCGCCTGGCCATCGCCCGCGCCATCCTGCGCGACACCCCGGTCCTGGTCCTCGACGAGCCGACCACCGGACTGGACGCGATGGCCGCCCGCCGGGTGGTCAAGCCGCTGCGCCGGCTGATGACGGGCCGTACGACGATCATGATCACCCACGACCTCAACCTCGCCCCCGACGCCGACCGCATCCTCGTCGTGGACCGCGGCCGCATCGTCGAGACCGGCCGCCACGAGGAACTGCTCGCGCGGGGCGGGGCCTACGCGCGGCTGCACCGCTCGCAGAACAACGCGTCCATGGACACGGCCGAGCTGCGGCTGCCGCTGTTCGAGGAGGAGCCCGAGCCGGCACCGGTGTACGAGTACACGCCGGGGTACCAGCAGCAGTACGGCGGCTACGACCCGTACGCCGCCGAAGCCACCTCTTGGCCCCAGCCTGTGTATGAGGCCCATATGTCTGAGGCCCATATGTCGGTCCCCACCACGCTTCCCGACGGCCGCCCCCTGTTCCGGGACGAGGAGCCCTGGCCCGGCATCTGAGCGCGACGAATCTCAGCATCCAGGACAGCTACATAAGGGGTTCACACTCCTGACGGGGTCTATTACCCTGGACTCGGTAGTACATCGAGATGAACATGATCTGATCCGAGCCAGCCCCCAGGACCGCCCGTGAGCACGCCCAGCGCCACCGCACCCTCGACGCAGCACGCGCCCGTACCCCCGGGTGGTGCACCGGGCCGCCTCGGTTCGTTCGGCCCCGTGGGGCTGGTGCTGGCCGGCGGGATCTCGGTCCAGTTCGGCGGGGCGCTCGCGGTGACCCTGATGCCGAGGGCCGGCGCGCTCGGTGTCGTCGCCCTGCGGCTCCTCGCGGCGGCCGTGGTCCTCCTGCTGGTGTGCCGGCCCCGGTTGCGCGGCCACTCGCGCACCGACTGGGTCACGGTGGTCGTCTTCGGCATCACCATGGGCGCGATGAACGGCCTCTTCTACGAGGCGGTGGCCCGTATCCCGCTGGGCCCCGCGGTCACCCTCGAAGTCCTCGGCCCGCTGGCCCTGTCCGTCCTGGCGTCCCGCCGGGCGGTCAACGCGGTGTGGGCGGGCCTCGCCCTCGCGGGCGTCTTCCTGCTCGGAGGCGGAGGCTTCAGCGACCTCGACCCCACCGGTGTCGCCTTCGCCCTGGGCGCCGGCGCCATGTGGGCGGCCTACATAGTCTTCAGCGCCCGTACGGGCCGTCGCTTCCCGCAGGCGGACGGACTGGCCCTCGCGATGGCGGTGGCGGCCCTGCTCTTCCTGCCCCTGGGCATCGCCGAGGCGGGCACCCGCCTCCTCGACCCCACCACCCTCGCCCTCGGCTCGGCGGTGGCCCTGCTCTCCTCGGTGCTGCCCTACACCCTCGAACTCCTGGCCCTGCGCCGCCTGCCCGCCTCCACCTTCGCCATCCTCATGAGCCTGGAACCGGCGATCGCGGCCACGGCCGGCTTCCTGATCCTCGGCCAGGCCCTGTCCGCCACGGAGGCCGCGGCGATCACGCTGGTCATCGCGGCGAGCATCGGCGCGGTGCGGACCCAGGTGGGGCGGGGGAAGGCGCGGGCGCAAACCCCGGAGGCCTGACACCCGCTCTCCCCGACGGGTTCAGTCGCCCGGCTTCTCCCACACCGACACGTGCTGCCGGCTCTCACCGGTGAAGGCTTCCCGGCTCCAGCCGTCCCACCGCTCACGCAGCCGCAGCCCCGCGAGCCGGGCCATCAGATCCAGCTCCGCCGGCCACACGTACCGGAACGGAACGGCCAGGTACGAACCGCGGCCGTCCGCGACCTCCACATGGTGTGAACTCATCGACTGCGTCGCCACGTCGTACAGGTCGAAGCCCAGCCGTCCGTCGTCCACCCGGAACGGCACCGCGGTCTGCCCGGGCGGCAGCCGGCGCAGATCGGGCACCATGACTTCGACGACGAAGCAGCCGCCGGGCTCCAGATGGTCCGCGGCGTTGCGGAAGCACTCGACCTGGGCGTCCTGTGACGTCAGGTTCATGATCGTGTTGTAGACCAGGTAGGCGACGGAGAAGGTGCCGTCCACCCTCGTCGCCGCGAAGTCCCCGATCGACACCCCGATCGCGTCTGCGCCCGGCTTGGCCCGCATCCGCTCCACCATCGCCCGGGACAGCTCGATCCCGTGCACCTCGACCCCGCGCCGCGTCAGCGGCAACGCGACCCGCCCGGTACCAACACCCAGCTCCAGCGCCCGGCCGCCCGCACCCGCCAGCTCCGCCAGGAAGTCGACGGCCGGCGTCACGACCTCCGGCTCGAACATCCCCGCGGACGACTCGTCGTACCGCGCCGCGACCGCTTCTCCGAAGTAACCGTCTTCATCGAGCACGGGCCGACGGTACTGCGGCAACCAGCAGCGACGCGCGCGCTTTTCCGACGACATGCGTGGCAGATCGCCGTCCCCGACCGCGCCCTTCCCTGCGGATCCCCCACGCCTCCGGCACACTCCTGAAGGGGGCAGAGCAGGGCAGAGCCGGACGGAAGGCGGACCCCATGACCGACGCTCGCGACACCACCCCCCGCCCCCTGAGGACCGCGGCGCGCGGCCGGGCCGTACTCGCCGACCCCCGAACCAACCGGGGCACCGCGTTCACCGAGGCCGAACGCCGGGCCCTGGACCTCGTCGGACTGGTCCCCCCCGGCGTGCTCACCCAGGACGAACAGGCCGAACGCGCCTACACGCAGTTCCGGGAGCAGCCGAACGACCTGGCCAAGAGCCTCAACCTGACCAACCTGCACGACCGCAACGAGGTGCTGTTCTACCGGCTCGTCGGCGACCACCTCGAAGAGATGCTGCCCATCGTCTACACGCCCACCGTGGGCAAGGCCATCGAGCGCTACAGCTACGAGTACCGGCGTCCGCGCGGGATCTACCTCTCCGTGGACGCGCCCGACGACATCGAACGCTCCCTGCGCGCGAGCGGCCTCGGTGCCGACGGCGTCGACCTGATCGTGGCCACCGACGGCGAGGCCATCCTCGGCATCGGCGACTGGGGCGTGGGCGGCATCGACATCGCGGTCGGCAAGCTCGCCGTCTACACGGCCGCCGCCGGGATCGACCCGCTGCGCACTCTGCCCGTCATGCTCGACGTCGGCACCAACCGCCGGGAACTACTCGACAGCCCGCTCTACCTCGGCAACCGGCACCCTCGCGTCGACCGCGACACCTACGACGCCTTCATCGACACCTACGTCACCACCGCGACGAAACTCTTCCCGAACGCCCTGCTGCACTGGGAGGACTTCGGGACCGCCAACGCCCGTCGCGTCCTCAACCGCTACCGCGACCAGGTCCTCACCTTCAACGACGACATCCAGGGCACCGGCGCCGTCAACCTCGCCGCCGTCCTGTCCGGCGTACGGGCCGCGGGCGTGCCCCTGACCGAGCACCGGATCGTGGTCTTCGGCGCGGGTACGGCCGGCATCGGCATCGCCGACCAGCTCCGGGACGCCCTCGTCGCCGAGGGCCTGTCCGCCGAGGGGGCCACCGCCCGCTTCTGGTGCGTCGACCGCTACGGCCTCCTCACCGCCGACCAGGGCGACAAGCTCCGCGACTTCCAGGTGCCGTACGCCCGCCCCGCCGATCAGGTCGCCGACTGGCGGCACGACGCCGGTCTTCCCGGCATCCCCCTCGACGAGGTGGTCCGCCGGGTCCGCCCGACCATCCTCATCGGCACCTCCGGGCAGGGCGGCGCCTTCACCGAGGCGATCGTCCGCGAGATGGCCCGGCACACCGGGCGCCCGATCATCCTGCCCATGTCCAACCCGACCGATCTCGCCGAGGCCACCCCCGCCGACCTGCTCGACTGGACCGGCGGCAAGGCACTGGTGGCCACGGGCAGCCCCTTCGCGCCGGTCGAGCGGGACGGTACGACGTACGAGATCGGCCAGGCCAACAACGCCCTGGTCTTCCCCGGTCTCGGCCTCGGCGTGATCGTCGCACGCGCCTCCCGGGTCACCGATCGCATGCTCCGCGCGGCGGCGGACGCCGTGGCCCGCCGAACCGACGACACGGACGTCGCCCGGCTGAACGCGCCGGTGCTCCCGCCGATCCGCGACCTGCGCGCCACCTCGGAGGCGGTCGCCGTGGCCGTGGCTCGTACGGCGATGGAGGAGGGGGTGGCCCGGGCGGGCGTGGACGACATCGAGGCGGCGGTGCGGGCGGCGCGGTGGGAGCCGGTCTATCCGCCGGTGGAAGCCGTGTGAGTCCGCCGGTGCAAGCCGTGTGAGACCGGCGAGGCGGCGACCCCGCACAGCCACTGAGACAGAGCCCTCCGAGCCAAATTAATGCAAGCACGCTTGATTGTTTCTGCCCCCACTGCCATGCTCCCCCCATGGCCGACCCGACGCCCGTCATCGACGACCTGCGTGCCGAGAGCGACGAACTGGACCGACTCGTAGCCGAGTTGACCCCGGAGCAGTGGGCCCTCGCGACGCCCGCTCCCGGCTGGACCGTCGCCCATCAGATCGCCCACCTCGCCTGGACCGACCGGTCCGCGCTGTTCTCCGTCACCGACGCGGACGCGTTCCGCGCGCTGGTCGAGAAGGCGCTCGCCAGCCCCGACTCCTTCGTGGACGAGGGCGCGGAGGAGGGCGCCCGGCTCCCGGCCGCCGACCTGCTCTCGGCATGGCGCGACGGACGTGCCGCCCTCGACCAGGCCCTGCGCGCGGCAGCACCCGGCGCGCGTTTCCCCTGGTACGGCCCACCCATGTCGGCCGCCTCCATGGCCACCGCCCGCCTCATGGAGACCTGGGCCCACGCACTGGACGTGGCGCAGGCCCTCGGTGTCACCCGCGCCCCCACCGACCGGCTCCGGCACATCGCCCGGCTCGGTGTGCGCACACGGGACTTCGCCTTCGGCGTCCACGGACTCACCCCGCCCGCAGAGGAGTTCCGCATCGAACTCACCTCACCCTCCGGCGAGTTGTGGACCTACGGTCCGCCCGACGCCCCCCAGCGCGTCACCGGCCCCGCCCTCGACTTCTGCCTCCTGGTCACCCAGCGCGCCCACCGCACCGACCTCGCCCTGCACACCGTGGGCCCGGACGCCGACCGCTGGCTCGACATCGCGCAGGCCTTCGCGGGCCCGCCCGGCACCGGCCGCCCGCCGAAGGACGGCACCCGGTGAACCCGTTGCGCATCGGCAACTTCTCCGGCTTCTACGGCGACCGCGCCGACGCCCTGCGCGAGATGCTCACCGGCGGCGAACTCGACGTCCTCACCGGCGACTACCTCGCCGAGCTGACCATGCTCATCCTCGGCCGCGACCGCCTCAAGGACCCGGCCGCCGGATACGCCCGCACCTTCCTGCGCCAGCTGGAGGACTGCCTCGGCCTCGCCCACGAGCGCGGGGTGCGGATCGTCACCAACGCGGGCGGTCTCAACCCGGCCGGACTCGCCGCCGCGATACGGCAGTTGGCCGACCGGCTCGGTATCCCCGTGCGGGTGGCCCATGTCGAGGGCGACGACCTGACCGCCGCCCACCCGGGCACCCTGGCCGCCCACGCCTACCTCGGCGGTTTCGGTATCGCCGAGTGTCTGCGGGCCGGCGCCGACGTCGTGATCACCGGCCGGGTGACCGACGCGGCGCTCGTCACCGGCCCGGCCGCCGCCCACTTCGGCTGGCAGCCGGGGGAGTACGACCGCCTCGCCGGTGCCGTCGTCGCCGGGCATGTGCTGGAGTGCGGGACGCAGGCGACCGGCGGGAACTACTCCTTCTTCCAGGAGGGGGACGTACGCCGTCCCGGCTTCCCGCTCGCCGAGATCCACGCGGACGGCACCAGCGTCATCACCAAGCACCCCGGCACCGGCGGCTTCGTCGACATCGGCACGGTCACCGCGCAACTGCTCTACGAGACCGCCGGCGCCCGGTACCTCGGCCCCGACGTCACCGCCCGGCTGGACACCGTACGGCTGAGCCAGGACGGGCCCGACCGGGTGCGGATCGAGGGCGTGCGCGGGGAGGCTCCGCCACCGACGCTCAAGGCCGGACTCAACCGGCTCGGCGGCTTCCGCAACGAGGTCGCCTTCGTCCTCACCGGACTCGACATCGAGGCCAAGGCGGAACTGGTCCGGCAGCAGCTGTCCGACGCCCTCGCCAAGTCGCCTCCCGCCGAAGTCCGTTGGGATCTCGTCCGCACCGATCGGGCCGACGCGGACACCGAGGAGACGGCCAGCGCCCTGCTGCGACTCGTCGTACGGGACCCGGACCAGCAGGTCGTCGGGCGTGCGCTGAGCGGAGCCGCCATCGAGCTGGCACTGGCCAGCTACCCGGGCTTCCATGTGCTGGCGCCACCCGGAAAGGGCGCGCCTTATGGGGTCTTCGAGGATGTGTACGTACCCCATGGTGCCGTCGACCATGTGGCGGTCCTCCATGACGGGCGCCGGGTGCCTGTGGCGCCGGCCCAGGACACCCTCGTACCCGACGCGCTGCCCCAGCCACCGCTGCCCGAGCCGCTCCCGCCCGGGCCCGTCCGCCGTGCCCCTCTCGGTCTCGTCGTCGGCGCCCGCAGCGGGGACAAGGGAGGCAACGCCAACGTCGGCATCTGGGCCCGCACCGACGACGCCTGGCGGTGGCTCGCCCACGCGGTGTCGGCCGACACCTTCCGGCAGCTGATCCCCGAGAGCCGCGACCTGCCCGTCACCCGGCATGTCCTGCCCAATCTCCGCGCCCTCAACTTCGTCGTGACCGGCATCCTCGGCGCCGGCGTCGCCGCCCAGCACCGCTTCGACCCGCAGGCCAAGGCCCTCGGCGAATGGCTGCGCTCCCGCCACCTGGACATCCCGGAGGTTCTTCTGTGACCGTCCTGACCTCCGCCCTGGACACGGGCAGTCCCGACTACCGGTCCCACCGCGAGGCCATGCTCGCCAAGCTCGCCGACCTGGAGGCCGAGCACGGCAAGGCGCTCGCGGGCGGCGGCGAGAAGTACATCCAACGGCACCGCGAACGCGGCAAGCTGCTCGCCCGCGAGCGCATCGAGCTGCTCCTCGACCCGGACACCCCGTTCCTGGAACTGTCCCCGCTGGCCGCCTGGGGCAGCGACTACGCGGTCGGTGCCTCCCTGGTCACCGGGATCGGCGTGGTCGAGGGCGTGGAATGCCTGATCACCGCCAACGACCCGACCGTGCGCGGCGGCGCCAGCAACCCCTGGAGCCTGAAGAAGGCCCTGCGCGCCAACGACATCGCGCTCGCCAACCGGCTGCCCTGCATCAGCCTGGTGGAGTCCGGCGGCGCCGACCTGCCCTCCCAGAAGGAGATCTTCATCCCCGGCGGCGCCATCTTCCGGGACCTGACCCGGCTCTCCGCCGCCGGCATCCCCACCGTCGCCGTCGTCTTCGGCAACTCCACCGCCGGCGGGGCGTACATCCCCGGCATGTCCGACCACGTGATCATGGTCAAGGAGCGGGCGAAGGTGTTCCTCGGCGGGCCGCCGCTGGTGAAGATGGCGACCGGCGAGGAGAGCGACGACGAGTCCCTCGGCGGTGCCGAGATGCACGCGCGCGTGTCGGGCCTCGCCGACTACTTCGCCGTGGACGAGCAGGACGCCCTGCGCCAGGCCCGCAGGGTCGTGGCCCGCCTCAACCACCGCAAGGCGTACGGCGATCCAGGCCCGGCGACCCCGCCCAAGTACGACGAGGACGAACTGCTCGGCATCGTCCCCGGCGACCTGAAGACCCCCTTCGACCCGCGCGAGGTCATCGCCCGCCTGGTCGACGCCTCCGACTTCGACGAGTTCAAGCCGCTGTACGGCACGAGCCTCGCGACCGGCTGGGCGAGCCTGCACGGCTACCCGGTCGGCATCCTGGCGAACGCCCAAGGGGTCCTGTTCAGCGCGGAGTCGCAGAAGGCCGCCCAGTTCATCCAGCTCGCCAACCAGCGCGACATCCCGCTCCTCTTCCTGCACAACACCACCGGCTACATGGTCGGCAAGGAGTACGAGCAGGGCGGGATCATCAAGCACGGCGCGATGATGATCAACGCGGTGTCCAACTCCCGCGTCCCCCACCTCTCGGTCCTCATGGGGGCGTCGTACGGTGCCGGCCACTACGGCATGTGCGGGCGGGCCTACGACCCCCGCTTCCTGTTCGCCTGGCCCAGTGCCAAGTCGGCCGTCATGGGCCCGCAGCAGCTCGCGGGCGTGCTGTCGATCGTCGCCCGGCAGTCGGCGGCGGCGAAGGGGCAGCCGTACGACGAGGACGCGGACGCGGCCCTGCGCGCCATGGTGGAGCAGCAGATCGAGTCCGAGTCGCTGCCGATGTTCCTGTCCGGGCGGCTGTACGACGACGGCGTCATCGACCCGCGCGACACCCGCACCGTCCTCGGCCTGTGCCTGTCCGCGATCCACACCGCCCCCTACGAGGGCGCGCGCGGCGGCTTCGGCGTCTTCCGGATGTGAGGCTCATGATTTCGACTCTGCTCGTCGCCAACCGGGGCGAGATCGCCTGCCGGATCTTCCGCACCTGCGGTGAGTTGGGAATCCGAACGGTCGCCGTGCACTCGGACGCGGACCAGAACGCGCTCCACACGCGCGCGGCCGACACGGGGGTACGGCTGCCGGGCGCGACGCCCGCCGAGACGTATCTGCGCGGCGACCTGATCGTGAAGGCGGCGCTGGCCGCCGGCGCGGACGCCGTGCACCCCGGGTACGGCTTCCTCTCCGAGAACCCCGACTTCGCCCGCGCCGTCCTCGACGCCGGACTGGTCTGGATCGGGCCGCCGCCCGGGGCGATCGAGGCGATGGCGTCCAAGACGCGCGCCAAGGAGCTGATGGGGATCGCGCCCCTGGTCGAGGTCACCGAGGCCGACCTGCCGGTGCTCGTGAAGGCGGCCGCCGGCGGCGGCGGGCGCGGGATGCGGATCGTGCGCCGCCTGGAGGAGCTGCAGGCCGCACTGGAGGGCGCGGGCGCCGAGGCCGCGAGCGCCTTCGGCGACGGCGAGGTCTTCGTCGAGCCGTACGTCGAGCACGGCCGCCACGTCGAGGTGCAGATCCTCGCCGACACCCACGGCACGGTCTGGACGCTCGGCACCCGCGACTGCTCCCTGCAGCGCCGCCACCAGAAGGTGATCGAGGAGGCCCCGGCCCCCGGACTCTCCGAGAGGCTCACGGACCAGCTGCACGCGCTGGCCGTACGCGCCGCCCGTTCCGTGTCCTACGTGGGCGCCGGCACCGTTGAGTTCCTGGTCGCCGACGGCAGGGCCCACTTCCTGGAGATGAACACCCGCCTCCAGGTCGAACACCCCGTCACGGAGGCGGTCTTCGGCCTCGACCTGGTCGCCGAACAACTCCGCGTCGCGGAAGGCGCGGCCCTCGAAAAGACCCCTCCACGCGCGCGTGGCCACGCCGTCGAGGCCCGCCTGTACGCCGAGGACCCCGCCCGCGACTGGGCCCCGCAGACCGGCACCCTGCACCGCCTCGCCGTACCCGCCGCCGTCCGCCTCGACACGGGCTACACCGACGGCGACGAGATCGGCGTCCACTACGACCCGATGCTCGCGAAAGTCGTCGCCCACGCCCCCACACGCGCGCAGGCGCTCCGCAAACTCGCCGGAGCCCTGGAGCGAGCGGAACTCCACGGCCCGCTCACCAACCGGGAGCTGCTCGTACGCTCTCTGCGGCACGAGGAGTTCACCACCGGCCACATGGACACCGGCTTCTACGACCGCCACCTCACCGACCTGACCGCCCTCGCCCCCGACCCGTACGCCCCCCTGGCCGCCGCCCTCGCCGACACCCACGGCCGCTCCCGCTTCGGCGGCTGGCGCAACGTTCCCTCACAGCCGCAGGCCAAGCGGTACGAGATGGCGGGAGAGGAGCACGAGGTCCACTACCGGCACACCCGGCAGGGCCTGGCGGCCGACGGGGTACGGATCGTGCATGCCGACGCGCGCAGGGTCGTACTCGAAGTGGACGGCGTACAGCGCAGGTTCGACGTCACACGCTACGGCGACCAGGTGTACGTCAACCGGGCCCGCCTCACCGCCCTGCCCCGCTTCCCCGACCCCACCGCGCAGCTCGCCCCCGGCTCCCTGCTCGCCCCGATGCCCGGCACGGTCGTCCGGATCGCCGAGAACCTGACCGAGGGAGCGGCCGTACAGGCCGGCCAGCCCCTGATCTGGCTCGAGGCGATGAAGATGCAGCACCAGATCACGGCACCCGTCGCAGGCACGCTCAGCGCGCTGCACGCCAAACCGGGACAGCAGGTAGAGCCGGGAATGTTGCTGGCGGTGGTGCAAGAAACCTAGGGGCGCGGGGAACTGCGCGAGCAACCACACACAAGCCGCACGCGGAGGAATCGCATGACCACCCTCATCGAATCAGAAGAGCACAAGGCTCTACGGTCCGCAGTAGCCGCCCTCGGCAAGCGCTACGGCCGCGACTACCTCACCCGTACCGTCGCCGAAGGGAAGCCCCTCACCGAGCTCTGGACCGAGGCAGGAAAACTCGGCTACCTGGGCGTCAACCTCCCCGAGGAGTACGGAGGCGGAGGCGGCGGCATAGCCGAACTCTCCATCGTCCTCGAAGAACTGGGCGCCGCGGGCTCCCCGCTCCTCATGCTCGTGGTCTCACCCGCCATCTGTGGCACGGTGATCTCCCGCTTCGGCACCGAGGACCAGAAATCCCGTTGGCTGCCCGCGCTAGCGGACGGCACCCGCCTCATGGCCTTCGGCATCACCGAACCCGACGCCGGCTCCAACTCCCACCGCATCACCACCACAGCCCGCAAAGACGGCACCGACTGGCTCCTCACCGGCCGCAAGGTCTTCATCTCCGGCGTGGACATGGCGGACGCCGTCCTCATCGTCGGCCGCACCGAGGACGCTTGTACCGGACGCCTGAAGCCCTGCCTGTTCATCGTCCCGACGGACGCCGAGGGCTTCCAGAAGAACCCCATCGACATGGAACTCAACGCCGCCGAGAAGCAGTTCGAGCTGGTCCTGGACGACGTACGCCTCCCCGCCGACGCGCTCGTCGGCGACGAGGACGCCGGCCTGCTGCAGCTGTTCGCCGGGCTCAACCCCGAGCGCATCATGACCGCCGCCTTCGCGATCGGCATGGGCCGCTACGCGCTTGCCAAGGCGATCGAGTACGCCCGCGACCGTACCGTCTGGAAGGCCCCCATCGGCGCCCACCAGGCGATCGCACACCCCCTGGCGCAGGCGCACATCGACCTGGAACTGGCCCGGCTGATGATGCAGAAAGCGGCCCACCTGTACGACGCCGGCGACGACATCGGCGCGGGCGAGGCCGCCAACATGGCCAAGTACGCGGCCGGAGAGGCCTGCGTGAAGGCCGTCGACCAGGCCGTGCACACCCTCGGCGGCAACGGCCTCACGCGCGAGTTCGGGCTCGCCTCGTTGATAACGGCCGCGCGTGTGGCTCGTATTGCTCCGGTGAGCCGGGAGATGATTCTCAACTACGTCTCCCACCAGACCCTGGGCCTGCCCAAGTCGTACTAGGGCAGCATCGGCAGCCGCTTGGAGGAACCGTGTTCCGCAGCGAGTACGCAGACGTTCCGCCCGTAGAACTCCCCATCCACGAGGCCGTCCTGGGCCGCGCCGCCGACTTCGGCGACCAGCCGGCCCTCATCGACGGCACGGACGGCACCACCCTCACGTACGAACAAGTGGACCGGTTCCACCGGCGACTGGCCGCCGCGCTCGCCGACGCCGGAATACGCAAGGGCGACGTCCTCGCCCTGCACAGCCCCAACACGATCGCCTTCCCGACCGCCTTCTACGCCGCCACGCGCGCGGGTGCCTCCGTCACCACCGTGCACCCGCTCGCCACACCCGAGGAGTTCGCCAAACAGCTCGCCGACAGCGGCGCCCGCTGGATCATCACCGTCTCCCCACTGCTGGAATCCGCCCGCCGCGCCGCCGAACTCGCCGGCGGAATACGGGAGATATTCGTGTGCGACAACGCACCCGGACACCGCTCGCTCATCGACATGCTCGCCTCCGCCGCACCCGAACCGCAGATCGACTTCGACCCGGCCGAGGACATCGCCGCGCTGCCGTACTCCTCCGGCACCACCGGCATCCCCAAGGGCGTCATGCTCACCCACCGGCAGATCGCCACCAACCTCGCCCAGCTGGAACCCCCCGTCCCGGCCGGACCCGGCGACCGCATCCTCGCCGTGCTGCCCTTCTTCCACATCTACGGCCTGACCGCCCTGATGAACGCGCCCCTGCGCAAGGGCGCCACCGTCGTCGTCCTGCCCCGCTTCGACCTCGAGACCTTCCTCGCCGCCATCGAGAACCACCGCATCACCGGCCTGTACGTCGCCCCGCCGATCGTCCTCGGCCTCGCCAAGCACCCGGCGGTCGCCCGCTACGACCTCTCCTCCCTGAAGTACGTCATCAGCGCCGCCGCCCCCCTGGACGCCACCCTCGCCGCCGCCTGCGCCGAACGCCTGGGCCTGCCCCCGATCGGCCAGGCCTACGGCATGACGGAACTGTCGCCCGGCACCCACGTCGTCCCGCTCGACGCCCTGCACCACGCGCCCCCCGGCACGGTCGGCAAACTCATCGCCGGCACCGAGATGCGGATCGTCTCCCTCGACGACCCCGGCAAGGACCTCGCGCCCGGCGACCCCGGCGAGATCCTCATCCGCGGCCCCCAGGTGATGAAGGGTTACCTCGGCCGCCCCGACGCCACCGCCGACATGATCGACACCGACGGCTGGCTGCACACCGGAGACATCGGCCACGTGGACGAGGACGGCTGGCTGTTCGTCGTCGACCGGGTGAAGGAACTCATCAAGTACAAGGGCTTCCAGGTCGCCCCCGCCGAACTGGAGGCCCTCCTGCTCACCCACCCCGGCATCGCCGACGCCGCCGTCATCGGCGCCTACAACGACGACGGCAACGAGATCCCGCACGCCTTCGTCGTCCGCCAGCCCACCGCCGCCGACCTCGGCGAGAACGAGATCATGCTGTACGTCGCCGAACGCGTCGTCCCCTACAAACGCGTCCGCCGGATCACCTTCATCAACACCGTCCCCCGCGCGGCCAGCGGGAAGATCCTGCGACGGCAGCTCAGGGAGCACACATGAGCCCACTCATCGGACGCACACGCGCGCGCGGCGTCGAAACCCTCAGCCTGGACGCCACCGACACCCGCAACGCCCTCTCGACCGCCCTCGTCTCCCAACTGGCCGAGGCCCTCACCGACTGCGGCAAGGACGAGGACGTCCGGGCGGTCGTCCTCACCCACACCGGCACCACCTTCTGCGCCGGCGCCGACCTGCGCGACCCACCCGACCCGGACGCCCTGGTGGGCCTGCTCCGGCAGATCGTCGAGCTGCCCAAACCCGTGCTAGCCCGGATCACCGGACACGTCCGCGCAGGCGGCCTCGGCCTCCTCGCCGCCTGCGACATCGCCGCCGCCTCCACCACGGCCACCTTCGCCTTCACCGAGGTCCGCATCGGCGTAGCCCCCGCGGTGATCTCCCTCCCGGTCATCCCGCGCACCGACCCCCGCGCCCTGGCCCGCTACTACCTCACCGGCGAACGCTTCGCCCCCGCCGAGGCCGTACACCTGGGCCTGCTCACCACCACCGCCGACGACGTGGACGAAGCCCTCGCCCCCGTCCTCGACGGCCTGCGCCGCTCCTCCCCCCAGGCCCTGGCCGAGACGAAACAGCTGCTCACGGCTAGGGTGCTGGAGACGTTCGACCGGGACGCGGCACACCTGACCGCGCTCTCGGCCCGGCTGTTCTCCACCACCCAGGCCCGGGAGGGGATGACAGCCTTCCTGGAAAGACGGGACGCGGCATGGGTGGTGTGAGGACGTGAGCACGACGGCGGAACGCGACCGCGTGCCGGGGCAGCACCCCAAGCCGGACCGCAGCCCCAAGCAGGACCGCAGCCGGGCCACCCGGCAGCGGCTCCTGGAAGCCGCCGTGGCCTGCCTGGCCGAGCACGGCTGGGCAGGCTCCACCGTCGCCGTCGTAGCCGAACGCGCCGGCGTCTCCCGCGGAGCCGCCCAGCACCACTTCCCGACCCGCGAGGACCTCTTCACCGCCGCCGTCGAGTACGTCGCCGAAGAACGCTCCACCGCCCTGCGCGCCCTGTTCCCGGACGGCGCCGCCGACCGCCGCGCCGTCGTCTTCGCCCTCGTCGACCTCTACACCGGCCCCCTCTTCCGCGCCGCCCTCCACCTGTGGGTCGCCGCATCCGACGAGGAACAGCTCCGCCCGCGCGTCACCGAGCTGGAGGCCCGCGTCGGCCGCGAGACCCACCGCATCGCCGTCGACCTGCTCGGCGCCGACGAGTCCCGCCCCGGCGTCCGCGAGACCGTCCAGGGCCTCCTCGACATGGCCCGCGGCCTCGGCCTCGCCAACCTCCTCACCGACGACACCGCCCGCCGCGAGCGCGTGCTGGCCCAGTGGGCGCTGCTCCTGGAGGAAACACTGGGCTGAACGGGTCACCGCGGGAGCGCGTTACCCTTGGGCCCATGCTTCCGATGCTCGTTCGCCGCCGCCACGTGGACTACGTGCGCGTCACGAGCATGGGCTGTCGGCCTTCCGCCTGACCTCAGCCCCTCTTTCTCCCCTCACGGCATCCCGGGCGCGCGCCGCCCCACCCTCGGCGGCCTGCCCGTGCCCACACACCCTGTGGACGCACCCATGACGACGCACCCCGCGACGACCCCCTCGTACGACGAGTACGCCCAGCTCCCGATCATCGACCTGTCCGCCGCCGACCGCGGCCCCCAGGCCCGCGCCCTGCTCCACGCGCAGCTGCACAGCGCCGCCCACGACGTCGGCTTCTTCCAGCTCGTCGGACACGGCGTGACCCAGGCGGAGACCGACGCCCTCCTCACCGCCATGCGCGCCTTCTTCGACCTCCCCCAGGCCGACCGGCTCGCCCTCGACAACGTCAACTCCCCGCACTTCCGCGGCTACACCCGCACCGGTGACGAGCGCACCGGCGGCGCCCGCGACTGGCGCGACCAGCTCGACATAGGCGCCGAACGCCCCGCCCACATCCCCGGCCCCGGCGAGCCCCCCTACTGGTGGCTGCAAGGCCCCAACCAGTGGCCGACCGCCCTCCCCGAACTGCGCACGGCCGCCCTGGCCTGGATCGACAAACTCAGCGGCGTCGCCCAGCGCCTCCTGCACGAACTCCTCACCGCCATCGGCGCCCCCGCCGACTTCTACGACCCGATCTTCGGCGACCACGCCCACCCGCACCTCAAGCTCGTCCGCTACCCCGGCAGCGCCAACGACGGCACCGACCAGGGCGTCGGCGCCCACAAGGACTACGGCTTCCTCACCCTGCTCCTGCAGGACACCGTCGGCGGCCTCCAGGTCCAACGCGAGGACGACCACTTCCACGACGTACCCCCACTCGAGGGCGCCTTCGTCGTCAACCTCGGCGAACTCCTGGAAGTAGCCACCAACGGCTACCTGATCGCCACCAACCACCGGGTCGTCAGCCCACCCGGCGCAACGGAACGCTTCTCGGTCCCGTTCTTCTACAACCCCCGCCTCGACGCGAGGGTAGAGCCGCTGCCCTTCCCCCACGCGTCGACAGCACCCGGCATCACCACCGACCCGGCCAACCCCCTCTTCGCCGAGTACGGCTACAACGAACTCAAGGGCAAGCTGAGGGCACACCCTCTGGTGGCGGAACGGCATCACGGGAACTTGCTGACACCGGCCTGATTGCCACACACCGGAGCCTCAGGGGCTCAGCCGCTCCACATCCCAGTCGCCGTCCGGCCGGGCCACGTACCGCAGCCGGTCGTGCAGACGGTTCTCGCGGCCCTGCCAGAACTCGACCGTCTCCGGCGCGATCCGGAAGCCGCCCCAGTGCGGCGGAACCGGCACCTGCTCCCCCTCCGGGTAGCGCTCGCCCAGCTCCGCGTAGGCCTCGTCCAGCTCGTCACGGGACGTGATCACCGAGGACTGCACACTGGCCCAGGCGCCCAGCTGGGAGCCGTGCGGGCGGGTGCGGAAGTACGCGGCGGTCTCGTCCCGGCCGGTCCGGCGGGCGACGCCGGTGACGATGATCTGGCGGGCGATCGGGTGCCACGGGAAGAGCAGCGAGATGTACGGGTTGTCGGCCAGCTCGCGCGCCTTGCGGGAGTCGTAGTTGGTGTAGAAGACGAAGCCGTCGGTGTCGTACTGCTTCATCAGGACCGTGCGGGAACTGGGCCGGCCCGCCGCGTCCGCCGTGGAGACCACCATCGCGTTGGGTTCGTAGAGCGTGCCGTGCAGGGCGGCCCGGGCGGCGTCCTCGAACCAGCGGGAGAACTGGTCCATGGGGTGCGCGGCGAGATCCTTCTCGTCGAGGCCCGCGGCCCGGTACTGCTTGCGCATGGCGGCGGGATCGACGAGGGGGTCGGGGCTGAGCTCGCGGTCGGTCACGCGGTCATCTTGCCGTATCGAACGCGCGTGGCACTCAGTGTCGTATGGGCTCCCCAACTATGGCACTCGGCGTTATCGTGCAGGTCCCCCTGCGGTTTGGGTGACCACTGGCTGATCGGGGCATCACCGGGGTGACCGCCGCCGACACTTTCACGAGGAGCCGCCTGATGTCCGATTTCGTACCCGGGCTCGAGGGAGTCGTCGCGTTCGAGACGGAGATCGCCGAACCCGACAAGGAGGGCGGCGCCCTGCGGTATCGCGGCGTCGACATCGAGGATCTGGTCGGGCACGTCTCCTTCGGGAACGTGTGGGGGCTGCTGGTGGACGGCGCCTTCAACCCCGGACTGCCGCCCGCCGAGCCGTTCCCGATCCCGGTCCACTCCGGTGACATCCGTGTGGACGTACAGTCCGCGCTCGCCATGCTGGCGCCGGTCTGGGGCCTGAAACCCCTCCTCGACATCGACGCCGCCGAGGCCCGCGACGACCTGGCGCGCGCCGCCGTCATGGCGCTGTCGTACGTCGCCCAGTCCGCGCGCGGGCAGGGTCTGCCGATGGTGCCGCAGCGAGAGATCGACAAGGCGCACTCGGTCGTGGAGCGCTTCATGATCCGCTGGCGGGGTGAGCCCGACCCCAAGCACGTCGCCGCCGTCGACGCCTACTGGACGTCGGCCGCCGAGCACGGCATGAACGCCTCCACTTTCACGGCCCGCGTCATCGCCTCGACCGGCGCGGACGTCGCCGCAGCGCTGTCCGGGGCCGTCGGCGCCATGTCCGGACCGCTGCACGGCGGCGCCCCCTCCCGAGTACTCGGCATGATCGAGGAGATCGAGCGGACGGGTGACGCCGAGGCGTACGTCAAGAAGGCCCTGGACCGCGGTGAGCGGCTGATGGGCTTCGGCCACCGGGTGTACCGGGCCGAGGACCCCCGCGCGCGCGTACTGCGCCGCACGGCCCGTGAACTGGGCGCGCCGCGGTTCGAGATCGCCGAGGCGTTGGAGAAGGCGGCTCTGGAGGAGCTGCACAACCGGCGCCCGGACCGGGTGCTGGCGACCAACGTCGAGTTCTGGGCCGCGATCATGTTGGACTTCGCGCAGGTCCCGGCGCACATGTTCACGTCGATGTTCACCTGCGCCCGGACCGCCGGCTGGTCGGCGCACATCCTGGAGCAGAAGCGGACGGGGCGTCTGGTGCGGCCTTCCGCCCGGTACGTGGGGCCGGCGGCGCGCGGTCCGCAGGAGATCGAGGGGTACGCGGACATCGCCCACTGAAGCCCCGTCCGAACCCCGCACAAACGCAGACGACCCGCGAGCTCTGGTCCTCCGCCTGTCGGCGGGGGCCGGCCGGACGTACCGGCGAGCTCGCGGGTCGGGTGACTGCGTGGGATTGGCCGGCTGCGTGTGTGCACACACGCTGGTCCGGCACCGCACTGGGTGTGGTGACGGGCGCTAGCCCGCAGCCACCTCCGACGTCCGGTGTGCATACATGCTCCGAACCACCTCCTCTCTTCGGTGCTCCACACCCTAAGAAGCATCCGGGAACGCCTCAAGGGTTTTTTTCGGGGGCCGAAACTCGGGGGCCGAAACTCGGAGGCCGGAATGCGGTTGACGCGCGACCGCCCGGACGATTCGCTGCTCGCGTGACTGATCTTCGTATCCAAGCCGTCGACAGCGACGCCACGCTCGAGCAGTGGCGCCACGTCCACAACGTCATCGTGCCTCCGGCCGCCATGTCCCTGGACGACGCCCGGGAGCGTCGGGAGCGGAACCGGCTGGAGAACGCGTATCTGGGTGATGTGCTCGTCGGGTGTTCCACCGTGCGGCCGCCCGTCGGGGAGGAGGGGGTCGCGACCGTCATCGCGCGGGTGCTGCCCGAGTTCCGGCGGCGGGGCTTCGGTGCGGCGCTGTACGAGAACGGGCTCGCCCACGCGCGCGGGCTGGGTGCGCGGGTGGTCGAGACGTGTGTGCTGGCGGTGAACGTGGAGGGGCTGCGGTTTGCCGAGCGGTGCGGGTTCGTGGAGATCGAGCGGTATGTGCTGGACGGGGAGACCGAGGAGTGGGTCGATCTGCGGTTGGCGGCGGACTCTGGTGCCGGGCATTGATTCCTTCAATCTGCGGGAACAGGATGTGGGCTGCGTCACGTTCCAGTTGAATGAAGGCCAGTGAGCGAACCGCGTGCCGCAGGTGCGCCGACGCAGCCTCCAGGGGGTCCAGGTGAGTGCTTCCCGGCGGAGTGGGACCACCGACGAGCTGGGGCCGGACGAGCCCGAGCGGGACGGTCCGCAGGGTCCTGACGGTCCGGAGGAGTCCGGCGGCTCCGATCTGCTCGCCGCGCTGCTGGACGGCATGGACGCGGCTCTGTGCGCCTTCGACGCGGACGGGGTCGTCACGCACTGGAACCGGGAGGCCGAGCGGATTCTCGGCTGGACCGCGGCGGAGGCGGTCGGGCGGCACGGGTTCGCCGGGTGGGCGGTGCGCAGTGCCGATGCCGAGGATGTGCAGGCGCGGCTGATGTCGGTCATGCATGCGCCGGGTCGGCAGGTTCATGAGTTCGCGCTGGTCACCAAGGATGGTGGGCGGGTGCTGGTGCGGACCCAGTCCGCTGCGGTGCGTGGGCCGGAGGGGAAGCCGGCGGGGGTGTACTGCGCGTTCAGTGAGGTGCATGCGCAGATCGATCTGGAGCGGTCCATCGCGCTGAGCGAGGCGCTGTTCGAGGACGCGTCCTGGGGTGTGGTGCTGGTCGATGCCGATCTGCGGCCGGCCGTCGTCAATGCGCATGCGGCCCGGGCCCTGGGTATCGGGCGTACGTCCGCGCTCGGGCGGCCGCTGGGTGAGTTGCTGGCGCAGGGTGTGGAGGAGCTGGAGAGTGCGCTGACGCATGTGCTGGCGGAGGGTGCGCCGCCCGCGCCCGCCGAGATGTGGGTGACCGTGCGGACGCCCGAGGGTGAGAAGCGGCGCTGTTGGCGCAGTGGGTTCGTGCGGTTGGCCTCGCCGCTCGCGGAGGAGCCTGTGCCGCTCGGGGTCGGCTGGCTGTTCCAGGACGTCACGGAGGCCAAGCAGGGGGAGCAGGAGGCGGCTCTGCTGCGCTTCCGTGCCAATCAGCTGCACCGGGCGGCTCGTGCCGCCGCCGAGTGTGAGGATCCGGCGGAGGCGGCCACGGTTCATCTGGACTTCGCGCTTGCCGGTTTCGCCGATCATGCGCTGCTCGATCGTGTGGCGGGTGCCCCGCGCGCGGAGGGCGATGACGCGGTTCCGGTGCGGCTGGTGCGGCTCGCGGCCACGCCCGCGGGGGCACCGGGGCCGAGTCTGCTCTCGGGCATGGCCGGGCTGCCGTTGCGCTACGAGGAGGGGCATCCGGCGTTGAGCTGTGTGGAGCGGGCCGGGAGCGTGCGGGCGGATGCGGGGTCGGTTCCGGCCGAGCGGGCGCGTGAGTGGGCGCTGGCTCGGCAGTGGCCCGAGGATGCGGCGCACGCGTTGTGCGCGGTGCTGCGCAGCCGGGGGCGGACGCTGGGCGTGGTCACGTTCCTGCGGGGGGCCGGTCGCAGTCGTTTCGAGCGTGTGGACGCGGTCTACGCGGAGGATGTGGCCGTACGGATCGCGGCGGCGCTGGATCTGGCGGAGGCGGTGCGGGAGCGGCCGGGGGAGGAGTAGCCCCCGGTGCTCAGTGCTCAGTGCCGGTAGAAGATCCGGTCGCCGTACTCGGTCATGATCCGTTTGTTCCAGTCGTGGCCGCCGTCCACGTTGCCGGAGCGCAGCAGTGGGGGTTCGATGCCGCGGTCGGCCAGGGTGGCGGCCGTGGTGGCCATGACGGCCTGCATGAGGGCGCTGGTGACGACGGTGGAGGCGGGGGCGAAGGGAGCCGGGATGGTGTCGAGGGTGAGTTCGGCGTCGCCGACGGCGATCTTCGAGTCCAGGACGATGTCGCAGTGGTCCTTGAGGAAGGTGCCGGAGCTGTGCCGGGACGTGGTGTGCGTGGCGTAGGCCACGGAGGTGACGCCGATGACCTTCACGCCGAGGGCGCGGGCGCCCTGGGCCATCTCGACGGGCAGGGCGTTGCGGCCGGACAGGGAGATGATCACGAGGGCGTCGCCGGCGCGGAGGGGGGATGTGTCGAGGACGGCGCTCGCGAGGCCGTCGACGCGTTCCAGGGCGGAGCCGAGGGTGGCCGGGGTGACGTCGACGCCGACGACTCCGGGGACGGTGAGCAGGTTCATGAGGGCGAGTCCGCCGGCGCGGTATACGACGTCCTGGGCGGCGAGCGAGGAGTGTCCGGCGCCGAAGGCGAACAGGCGGCCGCCGGCGGCGACGGTGTCGGCGAGCAGGGTGCCGGCCGCGGTGATCGCCTCGGCCTCCTCCGCCCGGACCCGTTGCAGCAGGCTGATGGCGGCGTCGAAGAACAGGTCGGCAGGCGTGCCGTCGCTCATGCGGTGCCCCTTCGCAGCGTCTGTGTCGCGGATCACCGTGCGGTCTGGACCAGTGCGGTGTCAATACGGGGGCGTGCGGACGCGCCATGCGCCGGGGCAGTCTTCACCGGGCTGTTTCCGCGGTGCGGCACGGTTGTCAGTGGTATCCGGCAGAATTGAATCCAGGGCCAGCGCACGCGCCGGAGAGCGGTGAGCATCCGGCAGAGGTAATCGAGGGGCACGTATGTCCGGACTGATCGACACCACGGAGATGTATCTCCGCACCATCCTCGAGCTCGAAGAGGAAGGCGTCGTCCCCATGCGCGCCCGCATCGCGGAGCGGCTGGACCAGAGTGGGCCGACGGTGAGCCAGACGGTGGCGCGTATGGAGCGTGACGGTCTGGTGTCGGTGGCCAGCGACCGGCATCTGGAGCTGACCGACGAGGGCCGCAGACTGGCCACGCGGGTGATGCGCAAGCACCGCCTCGCGGAGTGTCTGCTGGTCGACGTGATCGGCCTGGAGTGGGAGCAGGTGCACGCGGAGGCGTGTCGCTGGGAGCATGTGATGAGCGAGGCCGTGGAGCGCCGGGTGCTGGAGCTGCTGCGGCACCCGACCGAGTCGCCGTACGGCAACCCGATCCCGGGCCTGGAGGAGCTGGGCGAGAAGGACGGGGCCGACCCGTTCCTGGACGAGGGCATGGTGTCGCTGGCCGATCTGGATCCGGGCAGCGACGGCAAGACGGTCGTGGTGCGCCGTATCGGTGAGCCGATCCAGACGGACGCCCAGCTGATGTACACGCTGCGCCGTGCGGGTGTGCAGCCCGGTTCGGTGGTGAGTGTGACGGAGTCGGCCGGCGGGGTGCTGGTGGGCAGCGGCGGTGAGGCGGCCGAGCTGGAGGCGGATGTCGCCTCGCATGTGTTCGTGGCCAAGCGCTGAGCGTGAGAGGGCCCCGGCGCCGTGTGGCGCCGGGGCCTGTCCTCCCCTGTGCTGACCCGGAGCCCCGAGCTCTCAGGGTCATCCCCCTCGGACCGTTTTTCCCCGAGCGGTCCGCCTCCCGCCAGAAAGATCCCCTCGGCGGCGGCGATCATTCCTTGAGGGGTGTCACTCGAATGAGGGGTGTTGTCCGCAGAGGAAGTATTTTCGAATAGGTATTCGATAGTCTGCGGCGGCAGTACGAGCGACAGTACGACGGCGACAACGGCAGTACACCGGTACGAGGCAGGCGGAGCTGGGGGGTGCCAGGCCGATGGCACGGCGTATCGACGTGACGGGAGCGGGCGGGGTGCGCCTCGCCGCCTGGGAGTTCGCGGACCCGCCCAAACCGGAGGCGGAGCCCGCCGCTCCGGGCGTGCTGTTACTCCATGGCCTGATGGGCCGCGCCTCGCACTGGGCGTCCACCGCCCGCTGGCTCGCCGAGCGCCACCGCGCCGTCGCCCTCGACCAGCGCGGCCACGGCCAGAGCGACAAGCTCCCGCAGGCCGCGTACACCCGGGAGGCCTACGTCGAGGACGCCGAGGCCGCGCTCGAACAGCTCGGCCTCGCCCCCGCCGTCCTCATCGGCCACGCCATGGGCGCCCTGACCGCCTGGCAGCTCGCCGCGAAGCGCCCCGATCTGGTGCGGGGTCTGGTCATCTGTGACATGCGGGCCTCCGCGCTCGGCTCGGCCTCCCAGCGCGAGTGGGACGCCTGGTTCCGCTCCTGGCCCGTCCCCTTCGCCACCCTCGCCGACGTCCGCAAGTGGTTCGGCGAGGACGATCCCTGGGTGGAGCGCCCCCACCCGTCCCGCGGCGCGTTCTACGCCGAGGTCATGCACGAGTCCGCCGACGGCTGGCGGCCCGTCTTCGATCCGGAGCAGATGCTCGCGACGCGGGAGAGCTGGGTGTACGACGCCCACTGGGAGGAGCTGGCCCAGGTTCGGTGTCCTTCGCTGGTCGTGCGTGGCCTGGACGGTGAGCTGGGGCGGGCCGAGGCGCAGGAGATGGTGCGGGTGCTTCCTCGGGGGGAGTATGCGGAGGTGGCTGACGCCGGGCACCTTGTTCACTATGACCAGCCGGTGGCTTGGCGGTTTGCTGTCGAGCCGTTTCTCGAGGCTGTGCTGGGTGTTTGAACGCCTGTTCGTCTGCGTGGTGCTGTGCGTTGGCGAGTGCGGGTGCGTTGTGGCTTGTCGCGCAGTTCCCCGCGCCCCTGGGCGAGTTGCAGGTGCCCTGCGTCGAGAAGTCCCGTCAGCCCTTGCTTACCGCCGCCAGGATTTCTGGTAGGCGGGCCGCTGTTCGGGGGGCCGCCAGGCGTAGGCCCAGCAGTGTGAGCGTCGCGCCGTAAGCCGCGCCTGCCGGCAGCAGCAGCCAGCTCCACGCATCGCCGTCCGCGCTCACGTTCAGCCAGATGGTGGCGGTGATGACGGGGGAGCAGAGCAGGGCGGCCGCGACCATGCCGCCGAAGATCGAGATCCAGGCGAGGCCGGCCTGGCCGGGGGCCACGTTCTTGTGGCCCTCCTGGGGGATGGAGTACGGGAAGCGGGCCGAGGTCCAGGCGCCGGTCGCCAGCATCGCGCCGAGCAGCGCGAGGGAGAGTCCCAGCGCCTCGGGGAGCCGGGCCCAGGCGCCCAGCAGCGCGGTCGTCAGGACGGTGACGAGGGCGGCGTACGGCAGGGTGATCACCAGCAGGGCCAGCGCCCGCCCGCGCAGCTCGGCGTGCGCGTCCCGCGCCGAGGAGATGGTCAGGGCCACCATCCAGAAGGCGGAGGTGTCCTGCCCGAACTGGTTGTACATCTGGATGCCGAGCATCCCGGCGGCAAAGCACGCGAAGTAGATCGACCCGGTGCCCTGCACCGCGTTGAACACCGGCACGATCAGCCCGATGGCCAGCGAGGTCACCCATGCGGCCTTGGTCTTGGGGTCGCGCCAGACGTAGCGCAGGGTGCGCTCCACGACCGTACCCGTGCGCCCGTCCGGGAGAAGCCGCCGCAGCCCGGCGGAGGGGGCACGGTCCCGCGCCCCTTCCGGGGCCTGGAGGGTGGACCCGTCGGGCGAGGTCATCAGCCGGGTCAGACTCCGCGCCCAGACCACGATCAGCAGGGCCAACCCGCCCACCGACAGCGCGAGTTGCCCGAGCGCCGTGCCGTACGCCCCCTCGCTCGCCGACCGCACCGCCCCCACGGCCGACGCGGGCGGCACCCACGACAGCACGTCCGCGGCCGGCTGCAGCTGTCCCAGCCCCGCCGAACCCAGCCGCTGCGCACCGAAGTTGACCAGCTGTGCCCCGACGGCGATCACCAGACCGCTCAGCACGGCCAGATCGCGCCCCTTCCTGCTGGTCAGCAGCCGTACGTTGGCGGCGGCGACGGCCCGCGCGAGCGCCACGCAGACCAGCAGCGCGAGCACGACGGCGACGACGGCGACGACGTACCCCACCGCCCCCTGCGCCACCGACAGCACACACCCCACCAGCACCAGCAGCGTGAACAGGGCCCCGATGCCGACCAGCGAGGCGGCCAGCAGGGCCCGGACCAGTGGCCGGGGGCGCAGCGGCAGCATCACCAGCCGGGTCGGGTCCAGCGTCTCGTCACCGCTCGGGAAGAACAGCGGCATCACCGCCCAGCCCAGCGCCAGTACGGCCGTACCGGGTACGGCCACGGCCTCGGCGTGCGCATGCCCGCGCAGCGCCACCAGGCCGAGCAGTTGCAGCAGTGCGAACAGCAGCGCGACGACGGCCGAGGCGACGAACGCGGCCCGTCGGCCCGCCGACTGCCTGAGCCCGTTCCGCAGCAGCGACAGCTTCAGCCGTACGACGGTGGAGGTCAGGCTCGTCATCGGGCCGCCCCACCGCCCAGCCAGTCCAGATCGGAGGCGGCGTCCCGGCCGCGCGCCCCCACCAGCTCCAGGAAGGCCGCCTGCAAGGTGGGGTGCTCCCCGCGCACCTCGGCCAGCGTGCCCGTCGCCCGGATGCGGCCCGCCGCCATGACGGCCACCCAGTCGCACAGCGACTCGACCAGCTCCATCACGTGCGAGGAGAACACGACGGTGGCGCCGGAGGCGGTGTAGCGCTCCAGCACACCCCGGATCGTCTGCGCGGACACCGGGTCGACACCCTCGAACGGCTCGTCGAGGAACAGCACGTCGGGATTGTGGAGGAGAGCGGCCGCGAGCCCGATCTTCTTGCGCATGCCGGTCGAGTAGTCCACGACGAGCTTGTGCTGCGCCCCGGCCAGGTCGAGCACGTCCAGCAACTGCGTGGCCCGCTTGTCGACCTCGGCACCGGGCAGCCCCCGCAGCCGCCCCGAGTACCCCAGCAGTTCCCGCCCCGACAGCCGCTCGAACAGCCGCAGCCCCTCGGGCAGCACCCCGATCCGCGCCTTCACCGCCACCGGGTCCCGCCACACGTCATGCCCGACGACCTCGACGGCCCCCTGATCGGGCCGCAGCAACCCGGTCACCATGGACAACGTGGTGGTCTTCCCGGCCCCGTTCGGCCCGACCAGCCCGATGAACTTGCCGGCAGGCAGATCGAGATCGATCCCGCCCACGGCAACTTGCTGCCCGAACCGCTTCCAGAGCCCCCGCACACGAACTGCAGCCTCGTCCATGAATGAACCCTACGGCGCCTGCAACTCCCGGAAGGGGCGCGGGGCTGTGCCTGAATTTGCGGCTCCGCCGCGTGGGCGCACGTTACTTGTCCCGCCCGCACGCATAAGCAAGCGGCGAGATCAACTCCTCAGCATCCGGCAACCACCGATTCGCCGGGGTGGGCCGACAAGCCCACTGCACAGCACCACGCGAGCCAAATCGAGTCGGAGGGGCAGCGACGTAACTTCCCTCCCCCAGGGGCGCAAGGTCGAGCGAGGCCAACGACCACCCCAACTTCCGCACCAGCTCAGGAACCTTCACAGAGGCCCCCGGCAGCACGAAGAACTGCATACGCCGGTCAGGAGTCAACGTCACAGGCCCGAGCGTCAACTCCATCCGCTCCATACGGGCCAGGGCGAGAAACCCCGCACTCTCCGGGACGGACAACGCGTCGAAGGTACGTCCCGTAGGCAGCAGGATCGAAGCCGTTGGCTGTTTCTGCCACATCCGGCGGGCGACGGTCGCACTGCCGGTCGCCTGGGTCGCCCAGTCGGGGCGCGTGGGGTGCGCACCCGGCGCGGGGCAGGAGGCATCGCCGCACGAGCAGCGCTGCACCCCGTCGACGGCTTCCAGCCAGGCACCCGGGAACACGTCCCAGTGGCGCTCCTCGGCGTAGCGTACGGCGGTTTCCAGCAGCGATTCCCCGCGCTGCTGCGGAATCTGAGCGGCTTCGGGGCCGGCGATCGTCTCTTCCACGGTTCACTCAACTCCCGCACTCACCTGGAGTTACGGCCCGGGCGTGTGCAGGGGAGGAGCATCGACTCCCCAGCTGGGGCGCATGGGTGCACAGGTGGGGGCGCGCGGGAGGAAGCAGGGCGTGGAGTGGGTAGCCAGGGATGGGGGTGGCATCTGCCTTTACCCCGGCAAACCGCACATGTCACGCATTGACGGTATGTCAGCTGGGCAGTGATCTTCACGACCGGATCCTTCCGGCCGGATCGTCACGCTCCAGGGGTTCGCAGGGGGTAGCACATGGCCGCAAGGCCTCTCGTCGCGAGGCAGCCGAACGAACGGCTGCAGGCACTCATCCAGGAAGCGGGGTGCTCGAACGCCGGGCTGGCCCGGCGGGTCAACATGTGCGGCGCCGAGCACGGTCTCGACCTGCGCTACGACAAGACGTCCGTGGCCCGCTGGCTGCGCGGTCAGCAGCCGCGGGGCCGGGCCCCGGCGATCATCGCGGAGGCGCTCGGGCGCAAGCTCGGCCGTACGGTCACGATCGACGAGATCGGAATGGCCAACGGCAAGAACCTCGCCTCGGGGGTCGGTCTCCAGTTCTCGCCGACGGTACTGGGGGCCATCGAGCAGGTCTGTGAGCTGTGGCGCAGCGACGTGGGCCGGCGGGACTTCCTGTCCGGCTCCTCCGTCGCCGCCTCCGCGCTGGTCGAGCCCAGCCGCGACTGGCTGATCTCCGCGCCGGACGCCCAGGTGGCCCGGCAGGCGGGTCCGCGGGTGGGCCAGTCCGACGTGGCCGCCGTACGGTCCATGACCCAGGCGCTGGTCGACCTCGACCACCAGTACGGCAGCGGGCATGTGCGCCCGGTCGTCGTGCACTACCTCAACAGCGTCGTCTCCGGGCTGCTCGCGGGGTCGTACCGGGAGGCGGTCGGCCGCGATCTCTTCGCGACCGTCGCCCGGCTGACCGAGCTGGCGGGGTACATGGCGGTCGACACCGGGCAGCCGGGTCTGGCCCAGCGGTACTACATCCAGTCGCTGCGTCTGGCGCAGGCGGCCGGGGACCGTGGCTACGGCGGTTACATCCTCGCCGCCTCCATGAGCCACCTCGCCGCGCAGCTCGGCAACCCGCGCGAGATCGCCCAGCTGGCACGGGCCGCGCAGGAAGGGGCGCGCGGGCGGGTCACCCCGCGCGCGGAGGCGATGTTCCACGCGGCCGAGGCCCGCGGACACGCCCTGCTCGGTGACGTCCGGGCCGCGCAGGACGCCTCCGGGCGGGCGATCTCGGCGATGGAAGAGGCGGACCCGGCCTCCGGGGACGACCCGGTGTGGATCGCGCACTTCGACGAGGCCTATCTGGCCGACGAGCTGGCGCACTGCTACCGCGACCTGGGACAGGCCGAGGCGGCGGCGCGGTACGCCGAGCAGTCGCTGGCCGGACACCCCGAGACCCGGGCCCGGCGGCGCGCCATCGGCTATGTGCTGCTCGCCACGGCCCAGGTGCAGCAGCGCGAGATCGAGCAGGCCTGCAGCACCGGCACGAAGGCGGTGGAGCTGCTGGAGACGCTCCGCTCCAACCGGGGCGCCGAGTACCTGGAGGATCTGCAGCAGCGCCTGGAGCCCTTCCGGGACGAAGCGGTCGTGCGGGAGTTCGGGGCCCGTCTCGACCTCCAGCAGGCCGCCTGAACACCGGCCCCGCGGTTGCGTGAACGTACGGGAAACGACACCCGGATCCACGGTGGTTGCCATGTACAGCGAACCGCGGGGCTGTTTTGTTACTGCTGTCACAGGGAAGAAGATCGCGCCCTGAGCTGCGTGGCACCCGGCTCGGGAGACCCGGTAGCGTGAGCCGACGATTCCGAAGGTCCCCCATTCGTAGGAGTCCCGGTGACGCAGAGTGGACAGGGCGAGGAGCCCTCGGCGCGGCCCGCGCACGAAGGCATCGTGCTGCCCTCCGACGGAGGCGAGCCCCTGCTTCCGGGCATGACGGGCACCCCCGCCCCCGCGGCCCCGGCCGGCGGGCAGGCGTGGGGCGGCGCGTGGGGCCCCGGCACGCAGCAGCCGCCGCAGCCGGACCAGGGCTGGCCGCCGGCGCCCGCCCAGCAGTGGGGCACCCCGGACCAGCAGCCCCCCGCGGGCAACGGCCCCGGCCCGCTCCCTCCGGAGGGCGCACCGGCTCCGTCGTACGGAGGTCAGGCCTACGGCCAGGCGTACGGCTCCGGCGGCCCCGACTCGGCGTACGGCTCCGGCGCCCAGGCGTCGGCGTACGACGGGGGTCAGCAGCCGCAGTACGGCGGCGCCCAGTACGGCGGCGGCCCCCTGCCCCAGGACGGCGCAGGCCAGCAGCCCGCGTACGGCGCCCCGGCCCCGTACCAGCAGCAGTACCCGGCCGCGCCCGCCCCCTCCGCGCCCCTGCCGCCCGCCGGCGCGGACGCGTACCCGGCGCAGAACGGCGTCCAGGGCACGGCCCTGCCGCCCGCCCTGCCGGAGGCCTACCCCGGGCAGGGCGCGCCCCTGCCCCCGGCGGACGAGGGCGCGACCCAGTACCTGCCGCCCGTGCCGGCGGCCCCCGTCGACGAGGGCGCCACGCAGTACATCCCGCCGGTGGCGGCCGGTGCGCTGCCGCCCGAGGCCGGTGGTGAGGAGACGCGGTACCTGGGGCGGGTGCCGCAGCAGGCCGCACCGGCCGCGCACTCCGACGCCGAGGCCACCCAGTACATCCCGCCGTTCACCGGTCAGGCGCAGGGCGGGGAGAGGCAGCCGCCCGCCGAGTTCGACAACCTCTTCCGCGGCGGGCCGGGGGGTGGGGAGAGCCCGGCCGGCGCCACGCAGCAGATGCCGCGCATCCAGCCGCAGAACGGCTACGCGCAGAACGGCTACCCGGGCCCGGCGCAGCAGTCGTACAGCCCGCCCATGGACGACGACGGCGGGCACCAGGGCGGCCGTACCCGCTCGCGGGTGCCGCTGATCGCCGCCGTCGGCGTCGGCATCATCATCGTCGGCGTGGGTGCCGGCGCGATGCTCAGCGGTGGCGGCGGGGACAAGGGCAGCGACAACAAGACCGTCGCCGCTTCCTCCCCGACCACCCAGGACTCCCCTTCCTCGGCCGCCGCCGACCCCGCGCAGCAGCAGGCGGTCGCCCTGGACAAGCTGCTCGCCGACAGCGGCAGCAGCCGCGCCTCGGTGATCCAGGCGGTGACGAACGTCCGGCAGTGCAACAACCTCGGCCAGGCCGCCTCCGACCTGCGTGACGCGGCCAAGCAGCGCACCGACCTGGTCACCCGGCTCGGCAAGCTGTCCGTCGACAAGCTGCCGGACAACGCCGCGCTGACCGCCGCCCTCACCAAGGCCTGGCAGGCGTCCGCGGCCGCCGACAACCACTACGCGGCCTGGGCCGACCAGGCCGGCAGCGGGAAGGGCTGCAAGAAGGGCCACGCCCGCACCACCGGCCAGACCCAGGCCGGCAACCGGGAGAGCGGCACCGCCAGCCAGCAGAAGGTGAAGGCGGCCGCGCTGTGGAACACCATCGCCAAGAAGTACGGCCTGACCCAGCGCCAGCCGACCCAGCTGTGAGCCGGGCGGGCGCCGGGACGGCCCCCTGACCGGGCCCAGGGGGCCCGGTCAGTCCAGGTCGGCGTTCTCCAGCGTGCCCGTCATGTCGGTGATCCCGTCGAAGTCCGAGCCCGCGGTCTTCTTTGCCGCGACCAGCCGGCCGTCCTGGACGACCTGGAGGGTCACGTCGGCGTTGACGAGCCGCGGGAAGCCGACCCCGGCGAGCTTGCTCTCGTAGGGCCAGTGCAGGGTCGGGGTGAGGCCGCCCGTGGACACCTTCAGGCCGTCGTCGAGGGTGCGCCGCACGCTGTCGGAGCTGACCTCGCCGCCGCCGATCTTCTCCAGGACGGCCTTCAGCACGGTGTAGGCGATCCAGGTGGTCTGCACTCCGGCGTCCGCGGGGTCGATGCGGTTGTCGCCGAAGGCCTCCTCGTTGATCACCTTCTTCATCAGGTCCCAGCGCGCGTCGGAGGCCGGCGGGTACCAGCCGGTGATGTACGACCCCTCGTACGGCCCCGACGCCCCGCCCGTCGCGTTGATCACCGTCTGGTCGACGCTGCCCAGCACGGTCGCCGTGCGCACGGCGGGGTAGCCGTCGCGGGCCCGCCGGAAGGAGTCCATGAAGGTGTCGGTGCGGTCCCCGAGCGCGGGCACCACGCACCCCTTCCTGGTGGTGTCCCTGGTCGCGTACTTCAGCGCCTGGTCCGCCTGGCCGTCGTACTCGGTGGCGTTCTCGGCGGCGAGCTGGTCGCCGGCCGCGGCGTGCCCGCCCGCCTTCAGGCCCGAGTCGAGCAGCGCGGGCAGCTGGTCCCCGGCGATGCTGTCGGGGCGGACCAGGGAGACCGGGCCGCAGGTGGCGGCGAGCGCCCTGCCGAGGCCGGCCAGGAGGGCCGGCTGGCCCCCGTTGACCGGGTACACCATGGGGCCGGTGAACTCATCGCTGGTGACGCCGTAGCCGCCGATGTAGGGGATGCCGGCGCTCTCCAGCGGGGCGAGGAACGAGTCGCCGAACTGGCTGTAGGAGCCGACCACCGCGACCACGTCCTCGGCGGCCGCGCGCCGGGCGCACTTCGCCGCGCCCACGCTGTCGTTGTGGTCGTTGCAGGTCAGGACTTCGAGCTTGCGGCCGTTGATGCCGCCGCGGGAGTTGATCCACTCGCCGTAGGCGTGGGCCATCGCGGGCATGCCGGGCTTGTTGGTGGCGTCCGTCTTCTGGGGCGCCCAGGTCATGACCTTGATCGGGTCATCCCCGGAGCCCCCCGTGGCACCGGGGATGACCCCGCATCCGGCGGTGAGCGACGCACACGCGGCCAGTGCCCCCGCGGACAGCGCGGTGGCTCTGACGGGCCGGGAGAGGAGGGGAAGGAAGGTGCTACGGATGCGTCGCCTGCCGGTCATGGACACGCACGATTCCCTCACACGACTAACCGTGGAGTGACCCTCGGTCAACGAAAGGTGACAGCGAGGTGAATTACAGGGGCCGGTGAGACTCCTGTGGCGAGGAACGTACGATCGATGACCGTGCAAGGTTCGGAGAACTCTTCCCGTCGCGGCCGTCGCTCCTCCACCATGGGCGGCATGCCACTGAACGACATGCCGTGGTGGCGCTGGCGCAGCAATGTGCGCTCCGCGCTGCACATGCTTTCCGACCCGGGGTTCCAACGCGACGTCTGGCTGGCCGGCGTCGACGGGTACGGCGACGTCACCGACGCGGTGTACCGCCTGGTCGAGGACACCTGGCTGGACAACTGGTCCGCGGAGAAGTACGTCGGCACGATATTCCGGGACTCGCAGGAGGCGGCGCTCGTCGACACCGCCGTACTGCGGGTGCTGCGGATCATGCACCAGGTCGGCCCGGACGCGCAGGTCTCCGCCTACCTCGACCACCACGGGTGGCCGGAGGCGGTGCGGGCGGCCCGGGACGCGCACATACGCCTCGCGACGAGTGACGGCGACGATCCCGACGCCCCGCCGCGGACCCTGGAGGTCCTGCGGATCATGACGCGCGTCGCGTAGGCAGGGGGTCGCGCAGGCAGGGGCGGCCTTCCCGGGGCGGCACCCGGTGCCGTGGGCCGTCCGGCCCGTCCCGGCCTGCGGGACGATTGCCCACGGCGCGTGGCCGTATGGGACCCTGTGGTGCATGAACGAGCAGTCCGCCCCGGCCGCCGCCCCGGCCGACCAGTACGTCCTCACGCTCTCCTGCCCGGACAAGCAGGGCATCGTGCACGCCGTGTCGAGCTATCTGTTCATGACCGGCTGCAACATCGAGGACAGCCAGCAGTTCGGCGACCACGACACGGGACTGTTCTTCATGCGCGTCCACTTCTCGGCGGACGCGCCGCTGACCGTGGACAAGCTGCGGGCGAGCTTCGCGGCGATCGGTGACACCTTCCACATGGACTGGCAGCTCAACCGGGCCGACGAGAAGATGCGCATCGTCCTGATGGTCAGCAAGTTCGGCCACTGCCTCAACGACCTGCTCTTCCGCGCCAGCATCGGCGCCCTGCCGGTGGAGATCGCGGCCGTGGTCTCCAACCACACCGATTTCAAAGAGCTGGTGGGCTCGTACAACATCCCCTTCCGTCACATCCCGGTGACGAAGGACACCAAGGCCCAGGCCGAGGCGCAGCTGATGGAGATCGTGCGCGAGGAGCACGTCGAACTGGTCGTCCTCGCCCGCTACATGCAGGTCCTCTCGGACGACCTGTGCAAGCAGCTCAGCGGCCGGATCATCAACATCCACCACTCCTTCCTGCCGAGCTTCAAGGGCGCCAAGCCGTACCACCAGGCGCACGCGCGGGGCGTCAAGCTGATCGGCGCCACGGCCCACTACGTGACCGCCGACCTCGACGAGGGCCCGATCATCGAGCAGGAGGTCGAGCGGGTGGGCCACGGTGTGACGCCGGACCAACTGGTCGCCATCGGGCGGGACGTGGAGTGCCAGGCGCTGGCGCGCGCGGTGAAGTGGCACGCGGAGCGCAGGATCCTGCTCAACGGGCGCCGGACGGTGATCTTCGCCTGAGCCGTGCCCCCTAGGCTGCGGACATGACCTCACAGGCGTACCTCTCCGAACTGTTCTCGCTGGACGGCCGTGTCGCCGTGGTCACCGGCGGCAGCTCCGGCATCGGCCGGGCCATCAGCGGGGCACTGGCGCGGGCCGGGGCGAGCGTGGTGGTCGTGGCGCGCAAGGAGGCGCAACTGGCCGCCACGGTCGACGAGCTGACCGCCGACGGCTGCCGGGCCGCCTGGGTCAGCGCGGACCTGGGCACGCGTGAGGGGGTGCGCGCGGCGGCCGAGGAGGCGGCCGGGAGGTTCGGGGAGCCCGACATCCTCGTCAACTGCGCCGGGATCAACCTGCGGCCGCCGATGGGGGAGCTGGGCGAGGAGGTGTGGGACACCACCATGGCCGTGAACCTGGAGGCGCCCTACCTGCTGGGGCAGCGGTTCGGGCCCGGCATGGCCGAGCGGGGCTACGGCCGCATCATCCACATCACCTCCCAGCAGGCCCACCGGGCCTTCGTGCAGAGCGGTGCGTACGGCGTCTCCAAGGGGGCGCTGGAGTCCCTGGCCCGCTCCCAGGCCGAGGCGTGGTCACCGTACGGCGTCACCGCCAACACCCTCGTCCCGGGGTTCGTGATGACCCCCCTGAACGCGCGGCTGTCGTCCGACCCCGAGAGGGTGTCGGCGCTGGCCGCCCCCTCGATCTCCAGCCGCAGGCTGCGCCCCGGCGCCCCCGCGGGAACGAGATGCGGGGCCTGCCCGGGCGCGGACAGCCCCGCCCGGCGCCGCTCGGCCAGCGCGACCGGCAGCATCCGCGCCGCGAGGTCGATCATCTTGTTCAGGTGACGCGGTGCGGGCGGCTCGTACGGGTAGTCCACCGCCTCCGCGATGTCCTCCGCGTGCACCCAGCACTCGAAGGCGCGGTCCAACATGGCGTTGTGCAAGGGCAGCTCGAAGTCGCCGTACGGCACCGCGAGTCCGCCGGCGGTGCTGCCGGTGAAGGACGCCGTCCGTACGATGTTGTGGCTCTGCTCCCGCCACGGCCCCCGCACGGACCGCGTCGGCGGAAAGTGGGACGCCCGCCAGAACGCCTCGGTACGCCCGGCCGGCCCCGCCGCCCCCTGCTTACCGGTCTCGCCCTTCTCGCCCTTCTCGCTCTTCTCGAAGATCTCTGCCAGCGGATCCTCCAGGCCGAGCGCCACCGCGACCAGCCCGTCCACCGACAGCAGATGCGCGATCACCCCGGCCACGGTGGTACGACGACTCGTCGCGGCGTCGCCCTCGAACCACCGCAGCCGCACCGGCGCATGCCACTCGGCGTCGCCGAAGTCCTGCAGCAGCGCGTCCAGTCGGGCGCTCTCGGCGTCGTAGGGAGCCGCCCACTCGGGCACCGGGATGCGCGGCGGCCGGCGGTCCAGGCAGCTCTCCAGGACACGGGTGCGCAGGGCGGGGTCCAGGTCGAGGCTCTCGGGCTGGTGCAGCAGACCGACCGCCTCGCGCAGCCGCAGCGCCTCGTCCGCGCAGGAGCCGCAGCTGCCGAGGTGTTCCTCCACGGCCGCCGTCTCGGCCGCCGAGCAGGCGGCCAGGGCCCAGGCGCCGAGGAGCGACTTCAGGACGTCGTGCGACAGGTCGAGCGGCACGGGCGCAAGGTCCCCCAGGTCGGCGAGGTCGGGCAGCGGCAGCCCGCTGTCCTCGACGGAGGCGCGGGGGAGCGGTATGCGCGGCGACCGGTCGGGGCCGGGCCCACCGGCACCCGGCGGCCCGGAACCGGCACCGTCAGCGGGGCCCGTTCCCTGAGCGCCCTCGAAGGCGTCGTCCCTGTCGCGGCTGTCGTCCCCGTCGTGCGCCTCGAACCCGCCCGGCCCGTTCACACCGCACCCCCGTATCCCGGCGAGGCGCCGACGTCGTGGGCGGTGGAGAGCAGCTGCAGACCGAGGCGGAGCCGGCGGCGGGCCTCGTCCTCGGTGACGCCGAGGTCGGTGGCGGTCTGGCGGTAGTCGCGGCGCTGGAAATAAGCCAGTTCGAGTGCGGCGCGCAGCGGGGCGGGCATGGAGTGGACGATGTAGTCGGCGCGGGCGGCGACAGATGCGCGGCGCACCTTGCTCTCCAGGCTCTCCAGTTCCTCCGCGGAGCCGCTCTCGCCGCCGGTGAGCGCGGCGGTCTCGGTGGCGCGCAGCCGCTGCACGGCCAGCCGGTGGGTCACCCCGGCGACCCAGGAGCGCAGCGGGCCCTCCTTGGGGTCGTAGCTGTCGGGGTGTTCCCAGACGTGGGCGAAGACCTCGCGGGTGACGCCGTCGGCGGCCCGCTCGTCGCCGAGGACACGGTGGGCGAGGCTGTGCACGAGGGAGGCGAACCGGTCGTACAGCTCGCCGAGCGCAGCCGCCTCACCGCGCGCGAGCCGCTGCTGCATCTTGCGGTCCCAGCGGGGCGGTACGTCCTTCTGCGCCATGCTGCCCCTCCCCTCGCCTCGTCCGGCCCGTCCAGCGTCTCTGCACCGTCATTCCGAATGTAGTCGGCACCCCTGACTACGCACGCCCCTTTGTGTCAATGTGCGCCCCCCGAGGCGTCGCAGGTGATAGTGCCCTCTTCACACATTCTTCACTCAAGGCGTGTCCAACTTCGATCGAACAGGATCGATAGTGACTGAAACAAGCCTCTTGATGATCGCCCGCGGTTTGTTCCCCGAAGTTTCAGGGAACCGCCGCTGGGCAGCCGCGCGGAGAGAAACGTAGGAACTGCTTCCGTTTCCGGGCGGTTCCGGGAGATCCGGCGAGCGGAGGGGCATGGCCGTGGCATTCAAGGTGACCGGCGTCGAACAGGGCGAGTGGGCCGTCCTCCGGGTGTCCGGGGAACTGGACCTGATGACCTCGCCGGTGCTGCGGCAACGGGTGCACGACGTGGTCGCCGAGGGCCACCACAGTCTGATCCTGGACCTCTCCGAGGTCTTCTTCTGCGACTCCAGCGGGGTCGGTGTCCTGGTCGCCGCCCGGCGGCTGATCCGCTCCTGCCAGGGCCGGCTGCGGCTGATCCTGCCGGACCGGGGCGCGGACGAGGGCTCGCACGTCAACCGGGTCCTCGGCGCGCTCGGTGTCCGCCGCCTCTTCGACGTGCGCCCCGACGTCGAGTCCGCCACCGCCGACGAGGCTGATCCCCTCTCGGCCTGAGCCCCGCCGCGCCGCCGCCACAAGGTTGTCGCGGAATTCCCCCGGTCTTGGCACAACCCTCGCTTTCTCGCCACTTCCCCGCCTCCCGCGACGTACGCTCCGTGCCAGATCCACCCCCACGTCAACGTAAGGCGGCCCGAACAGACATGGTCAGCACCGAGTACGAGCGCAGGATCGCCGCCCGGTTCGCCACCTTCGACCAGGACGGCAACGGCTACATCGACCGCGAGGACTTCAACGCGGCGGCCAAGGCGCTGCTCGCCGAGTTCGACGTCGCCGCCCGCTCCGACAAGGGGCAGGCGCTGTACGCCGGTGCGGAGGCCTTCTGGCAGGGAATGGCGGGCATCGCCGACCGGGACGGCGACCAGCGCATCACCCGCGAGGAGTTCGTCACCGGCGCGGTCAAGCGCCTGCGTGACAACCCCGACCGCTTCGCCGAGATCGCCCGCCCCTTCCTGCACGCGGCCCTGGCCGTCGCGGACCCCGACGCGGACGGCCACGCCACCCTCACCGACACCGCCCGCGTCCTGCGCGTCTTCCACGTACCGGCCGACATCGCCCGCACCACCGCCACCGCACTCGACACGGACGGTGACGGCAGGATCGGCGAGTCGGAGGTCATCCCGGCGTTCGCGCGCTACTTCACCGTCCCGGAGTAGGGGACGGCGGCTGCGAGAACCGCTCCCGCAGCTTGTACTTCAGCACCTTCCGCAGCGTCTCGTTCCGTGGAAGGGCCTCCACCACCTCCAGCCGCTCCGGCAGCTTGTGGACGGACAGCCCTTGCGCGCGCAGGTACGAGACGACCTCGGGCAGCGTCAATCCGACGAATCCGGGCGGTTGTTCGATCACCGCGCAGACCAGCTCCCCGCGCTCCGGGTCCGGCAGTCCGATCACCGCCACGTCCCCCACGCCCGGATGTGCGGCCAGCAGGTCCTCGATCTCCTTGGCCGAGATGTTCTCACCCTTGCGGATGATCACGTCCTTGAGCCGGCCGGTGAGCACGAGGTGCCCGGAGTCGGTGACATGGCCCAGGTCGCCGGTGCGCAGGAAGCCCTCCGGGTCGAAGGCCGCGGCCGTCTGGCTCGGGTCCAGGTAGCCCTGGCAGACGGCCTCGCCGCGCAGGCGGACCTCGCCGTCGACGATCCGTATCTCCATGCCCTGCGGTGGGCGTCCCTCGGTCGTCGCGAGGTTCTCGGGGGTGTCCTCGGGGTCCCCCATGGTGATCATCGGGACCTCGGTCATGCCGTAGCCGTGGGTGAGCTGGACGTCCATCTCGCGGACGACGGAGTGGTAGACCTCCGGGGGCTTGGGGGCGCCGCCGCCCGCGAGGAGGCGCAGGGAGGGGATCACCTTCTCGCCCGGCTGCTTGCGCTGCTCGGTCAGGAACATCGAGTAGAACGCCGTCGAACCGCCGGCCACCGTGACCCCGTGCCGCCGGTACTCCGCCAGCGCGTCCGGCAGGGCGAACTGCTCGAACATCACTGCCGGGAAGCCGTAGAGCAGGAGCATCACCGTGTAGTCGGGTCCGGCTATGTGCGCGTACGGGAACGCCATCGAGCCCACGTCGTCCGGTGTGAGGCGCAGTGCGTGGGCGAGGCAGGAGCCGCCCGCGATCAGGGAACGGTCCGTGTGCAGGACGCCCTTGGGGTCGGAGGTCGTGCCCGAGGTCCAGTAGATCCAGCGGACCGAGGTGCCGTCGGCGGGGGGAGCGGGGAGGGCGGACGGCTCGCCGTCGGGCAGGGTGTCGTACGCCTCGAAGACGCCCTTCGCGCCCAGCCGGCGGGCCATCGCCGTGTGGTCGTGGCCGCGCCAGACGCCCGGTACGGCGAAGAACTCGGCCCCGGACTCGCGCAGTGCGAAGCCGACCTCGCGGTCCCGGTAGAAGGGGATGACCGGCGTCTGTACGGCGCCCAGGCGGGCCAGGGCGAAGGAGAGCAGGGCCGTCTCGATACGGGTGGGCAGCTGCCAGGCGACCACCGTGCCGGGGCGGACGCCCATGCCGTACAGCCCCGCCGCGACCCGCTCGGCCCGCGCGCGCAGCTCGCCGAAGGTCAGCCGGCGGTCCGCCTGGAGGAGGACGGGGCGGTCGGGGGTGAGGTCGGCGCGGCGTACGACCAGGTCCCACAGCGTGCGGGAGGAACTCAGGGAGTGCGGGCTCTCGTTCACGTGTGCCCCCTGCTTGGCTGACGACTCGTCAGGTGCCATGCTATCTGACGGACCATCAGATAAGTACTGTCCGGCGGAGGGGACCATGGCGAACGAACTGCCCCGCATCATCAGCGTCGACGACCACGTGATCGAGCCCGCCCACCTCTTCGAGACCTGGCTGCCGGCGAAGTACCGGGACCGGGGTCCCAAGCCGCTGACCGCCGGGATCGGGGAGCTGGCGTACGTGGCCGGGAAGTACCAGATCACCATGGACCCGGACGGCCAGCCGACGGACTGGTGGATCTACGAGGACCTGAAGTTCCCGTACAAGCGCAACATCGCCGCCGTCGGCTTCGACCGGGACGAGATGACCCTGGAGGGGATCACCAGGGAGCAGATGCGGCGCGGCTGCTGGGATCCCAAGGCGCGCCTCGAGGACATGGACCTCAACCACGTCGAGGCCAGCCTCTGCTTCCCGACCTTCCCGCGCTTCTGCGGGCAGACCTTCGCCGAGGCGCACGACAAGGAGGTCGCGCTCGCCTGTGTGCGCGCCTACAACGACTGGATGGTGGAGGAGTGGTGCGGGGGCAGCGCGGGACGGCTGATCCCGCTGTGCCTCATTCCGCTGTGGGACGTGGAGCTGGCCGTCGCGGAGATCCGGCGCAACGCCGCGCGGGGGGTGCGCGCGGTGACCTTCTCCGAGATCCCCACCTATCTCGGGCTGCCGTCCATCCACTCCGGCTACTGGGACCCGTTCTTCGCGGTGTGCCAGGAGACCGGGACCGTCGTCAACATGCACATCGGCAGCAGCTCGCAGATGCCCGCCGCCTCCCCGGACGCACCGCCCGCCGTCCAGGCCTCGCTCAGCTTCAACAACGCGATGGCCTCGATGATGGACTACCTATTCAGCGGGGTGCTGGTGAAGTTCCCCACCCTCAAACTCGCCTACTCCGAAGGGCAGATGGGCTGGATCCCGTACGCCCTGGAGCGCGCCGACGACGTATGGGAGGAGCACCGCGCCTGGGGCGGGGTGCGCGATCTGATCCCGGAGCCGCCGTCGACGTACTACTACCGGCAGATCTTCTGCTGCTTCTTCCGTGACAAGCACGGGGTCGCGTCCCTGGACGTCGTCGGCCGCGACAACGCCACCTTCGAGACCGACTACCCGCACGTCGACTCGACCTTCCCGCACACCAAGGAGGTCGCCCTCGACCATGTGAAGGGCCTCGACGACGAGACCGTGTACAAGCTGATGCGGGGCAACGCCATCCGCATGCTGGACCTGGACTTCGACAAGAAGACCTCGTGATGGACCTCTCGTACACGCCCGAGGAGGAGGAGTTCCGGGCCCGGCTGCGGGAGTGGCTGGCCAAGGTGCTGCCCGCCCTGCCCGCGGCGCCGTCCCCGGCCGACTGGCCCGGCCGCCGCGCCCACGACCTCGGCTGGCAGCGGATGTTGTACGACGCCGGGTACGCCGACGTCCACTGGGACTCCTCCCCGACCACGCGGCTGATCTTCCTGGAGGAGACGGAGCGGGCGGGCGCGCCCTACGTGGGCGCGAACTTCGTCGGGCTGCTGCACGCCGGGCCGACCATCGCCGCCGAGGGCACCCGGGAGCAACGGGAGCGCTGGCTGCCGCCGATCCTGCGCGGGGACGAGGTGTGGTGCCAGGGGTTCAGCGAACCGGACGCCGGGTCCGACCTCGCCGCGCTGCGCACACGCGCGCGCAGGGACGGCGACGACTACGTGGTGAGCGGGTCCAAGATCTGGACCTCGCAAGCCGAGGTAGCCGACTGGTGCGAGCTGTTGGTGCGGACCGACCCGGAGGCGCCGAAGCACCGCGGCATCACCTGGCTGGCCATGCCGATGGACGCCGAGGGCATCACCGTACGGCCGCTGCGCACGCTCGCCGGGTCGGCGGAGTTCGCCGAGGTGTTCCTGGACGAGGTCCGGGTGCCGGTCGGCAACCGGGTCGGGGCGGAGAACGACGGCTGGCGCGTGACCATGGTGACGCTCTCCTTCGAGCGCGGCACGGCCTTCGTCGGCGAGGTCGTCGCCTGCCGCCGGGTGCTCGGCGAACTCGCCCGCACCGCGCGGGGGAACGGCCGCTGGGACGATCCCGTGCTGCGCCGGCGGCTCGGGCGGCTCAACGCGGAGTTCCGGGCGCTGTGGCGGCTGACCCAGTGGAACGTGAGCGAGGCGGAGGCGAGCGGCGGGGTGCCGGGCGTCGGGGGTTCGGTTTTCAAACTGAGGTACTCGCACGCCCGTCAGGAGCTGTACGACACCGCCGCCGAGGTGCTCGGCCCCGACTGTCTCGACCTGGACCGGCCCTGGGTCCTCGACCGGCTCTCCTCGCTGTCGTACACCATCGCCGCCGGCACCTCGCAGATCCAGCGCAACATCGTCGCCGAGCGCATCCTCGGCCTGCCGAAGGGACGGTGACCGTGCGCTTCCGACTCACCGAGGAGCAGCGGGCGTTGCGGGCCGGGGTGCGGCAGCTGCTGGAGCGCCGGTTCGGCGCGGACGCGCTGCGGGCGGCCGTGGCCCGGCCCGGGCACCTGGACCGGGACCTGTGGCGGGAGCTGGGCGCGGCGGGCCTGTTCGCGCTGCGGCTGCCGGAGGAGGCGGGCGGGGTCGGCCTCGGGCTGCCGGAGGCGGTGCTGGTCTTCGAGGAGACAGGGCGCGCCCTGCTGCCGGGGCCCGTACTGGCCACCCACCTCGCCGCCGGGACCGTACCCGGGGCGGCCGCCGGGGAGACCGTGGTGGCCCGCGTGGACGGCCCTCTGGTGGAGTGGCTGGGCGCGGCGGACACCGTGTGCGGGGACGCCTCCGGTGCCGTACCCCTGCGCTCGGTGGACCCGCTGACGCCTCTGCACCGCGTCCGCGGCGACGACGTCGGCGCGCCGGACCCGGAGGCCGTGCTCCTCACCGCCGCCGAGCAGCTCGGCACGGCCACGCGCGCGTGCGAGCTGGCCGTGCAACACGCCCGGGCTCGTGAGCAGTTCGGGCAGCCGATCGGGGCCTTCCAGGCAGTCAAACACCTGTGCGCCGACCTGCTGGTGCGTGCCGAGACGGCCCGGGCGGCGGTCTACGCCGCCGCGTTGACCGCCGACCCCGCCGACATCGCCGCGGCCCGGCTGCTCGCCGACGAGGCCGCCGTGCGCGGGGCCCGCGACTGCCTCCAGGTGCACGGTGGCATGGGCTTCACCTGGGAGGCCGAGGTCCATCTGCATCTCAAACGGGCCTGGGCGCGGGCCCAGCGTGGCGGGGGGAGCACGGAGAGTGAGGAAGTGCTTGCCGCCGACCTGGTGGCCTGACCGCAGGGCGGCGCGCTCAACTGGGCTGCCCGGAAAGCCGTGGCCCAAGATGTCGCGGATCGTGGCGTACCGGAATCACGGAGCGTTGATACCGGGTTGTGTCCTATGCGTGACCCGTCACGTCCTGGAGTCGGCGTCCCGCTCCGGTACCTTCTGTGGGATGCGAGTGGCCACGAGCACGAACCGTGCCGGTGATGCCCCGTGGGTGAGGCCGGAGCTGGCCTGTTCGACTCCCCGCAACGAGCGTCGCACAGTATGCCGCACGGGTACTCCTTCGCGCTGGAATATGCCCGAAGCGCTTGTTGGGGTGACTGTACGTCAACCATGCTGTCTTTCAAGGGATTCACGTTCCGTGACCCTTGCTCTGGCTGTTGTTCTGGCCATGCAGAAAATGGCTACGATCGTGGCCCTCGTCGCGGTGAGTGCGTGGCGCGAGGTCATGTGTCCGCCGGTTCGGATGGTGTGAGCGGTGCAGGTACTTCAGGTGCAGCTGGAAGTCCGGCCCGACCCCGCAGAGGTGGGGCGAGCCCGGAGGTGGGCCCGGTCGCGCCTGGCCGGGTCCGGTATAGAGGCCGACGAGCCGCTCGCCGAGACGCTGATCCTGCTCGTCTCCGAACTGGTCACCAACGCCGTGGTGCACACCGGCTGTCCGGCCGTGCTGCGGCTGTCCCTGCCCGCGGGCGCGGTCGAATCCGCCACCGTCCGCCTGGAGGTGGCCGACACCAGCTCCCGCGCGCCCGTCCCGCGCTGCGCCGGCGGTGACGCCACCGGCGGCCGGGGCCTGGCGCTCGTCGACTGCCTCGCCGACCGCTGGGGCTGGCGTCCCGAGGGCTCCGGCAAGAGCATCTGGTGCGAGCTGGACCGCTGTTCGCAGCCCCGGGAGGGCGCAGCGGTGGCGTACGGGGGCGGACGGTCCGCGTGCGAGGACTTCGCGTTCGAAGCGGTCTAGGCCCCGGTGTGCCGTGCGCCGGGGGTGCATCCGTGCGCGGTCGTCATGAATCGGGCGTACGTCATGAATCGCCGTATCGGTGTTGACGGCTTGTGACTGTTTGAACACGCTTGTGGGCAACGATTCGCCGCGAGGGGACGGCGAGGGCCCGGTGGCGGCGGTCCTCGTCGAGTGTGGGTCGCACCGGGTGGCGGCGCGTGGACGACACAGGGGGGCGCGCCGCCAACCGGATTTCACAGCACGGCGATCGGTGCCACGGGTGTCCCCGTCGCGCCGACGAACGGCTCCGGCATCGCCGACAGCAGGAACGCGTACCGGCCCGCTTCTCCACAGGCTGTGGACAACTCTTCGAGATTCCAGTTCTGACCCTGGAGCATCCCCATCTCCACCAGGTCCAGCGCGTGCACCGGCAGCCATAGATTCTCGATCTCGGGCGGAAAGATCTCAAATGTGAGCGTGTCGTTCGCGACTGCGGCCACATCGCGCGCGTGGAACCACTCCGGGCAGCGCACCGACAGCCCCGGCGACGGATAGCCGTACCCGTGCTTGTCCCCCGTCAGATACACCTGCACCTGCCCGGTCCGCACCAGGACCACGTCCCCGGCCCGCACCCGCACCCCGCCGAACTCCTCCGCCGCCGCCAGGTCCTCCGGCGTGACCGCGTGCCCACCCGCCAGCCGGTCCACGCCACGCGCGCGTGCCACGTCCAGCAGCACCCCGCGCGAGACGATGTGCCGCGCCTTGTCGATGCCGCTGAACTCTGCGCCCGTGTGCGCGGTGACCGTGTGCGCCGGGCGGCCGTTGTAGAGCTTCCCCGAGTGCGAGACATGGGTCAGCGCGTCCCAGTGGGTGCCCGCCTGCAGCCCCATGGTCACCGCGTCGTCGCTGCACGCCACCGTGCCCGGCCCGAACAGCTCCTGGTTGATCTGCACCATCGCGTGCAGCGGATTGACCCGCCCCGGGATCATCCCGGTCTGCACGCCGTCCTGCTGGAGCGGCAGGGCGAGGGGGACCCGCCGGCCCGCGCGTACACAGGCGACGGCCTCACGGACGACCTCGTCGGTGATCAGGTTCAGGGTGCCGATCTCGTCGTCCTCCCCCCAACGCCCCCAGTTGTTCACGCGCTTGGCGATCTCATGGAACTCGGCGGGCAGTGACATCCGGTGCCTCCCCGGGGCTTGTGTCCGCACATCCGACGCGCCATAAAATCTAACGGTCCGTCAGAAACCGCGGGAAGGGGCCGGACGTGGGGAACTTCTTGGCAGGCAAGGTGGTCGCCGTGACGGGCGCCGGACGGGGCATCGGGCGGGCGGTGGCGCGGGCGGCCGCCGCGGAGGGGGCGAAGGTCGTCGTCAATGACTACGGCGTCTCCACGGACGGCACCTCGCCCACGAGCGAGGTCGCCGAGGCCGTCGTCAAGGAGATCGAGGCGGCAGGGGGCGAGGCGGTCGCTGTTGCCGATGACATCTCGACCATGGCGGGCGGGCAGCGGGTCGTCGATACGGCTCTGTCCTCGTACGGCCGTATCGACGGGGTTGTGTGTGTGGCCGGGATTCTGCGTGAGCGGATGCTGTTCAACATGTCCGAGGAGGAGTGGGATCCCGTGGTCGCCACCCACCTCAAGGGCACGTTCACGGTGTTCCGGGCCGCCTCGGCGGTGATGCGGAAGCAGCGGGCGGGGACGCTGATCGGGTTCACCAGCGGCAACCATCAGGGATCCGTGTCGCAGGCCAACTACAGCGCGGCCAAGGGCGGGATCATCTCGCTGGTCCGTAGCGCGGCGCTGGGGCTGAACAAGTACGGGGTCACCGCGAATGCGGTCGCCCCCGTGGCGCGTACGCGGATGTCGGCCGGTGTTCCCATGGAGCTGAAGGAGATCGGGGAGCCGGAGGATGTGGCCGCGCTGGTGGTGTATCTGCTGTCGGACGCGGCGAAGGGGCATGGCGTCACCGGGCAGGTGTACACGGTTGCCGGTCCGAAGATCGCGGTGTGGGCTCAGCCGCGGGAACTCCGTGCGATTTACGGGGAGGGCGCCTGGACGCCGGAGCGGATCGCGGAGTTTCTGCCGGGGTCGGTGGGGGTGGATCCGATGCCGATGCTTTTGCAGTTGGAGGCGATGGAGAGGGCTGCGCGGGATGGCGAGCGGCCTAACGCCTAAGAGCTACGCGGTCGGTGCTGAGAGGAGAGGCCCGTGGACTTTGAATTCACCTCCGAGGATGAGGCGTTCCGTACCGAGGCTCGTGGCTGGCTGGTGGCGCATGCCGACAGCGCGCAGGACCGCCGTACCTGGGAACGCACCCTCGGGAAAGCCGGTTGGATCGGGCTCGGTTGGCCCGAGGGTGGGTACGGGAACCGCACCGCCGGCCTCACTCAGCAGGTCGCCTGGGCCGAGGAGTACGCGCGGTCGGGGGCGCCTCCACGCTCCGGGCACATCGGTGAGAACCTGCTGGCCCCCACGCTGCTCGCTCACGGTACGGACGAGCAGAAGAGCCGCTTCCTGCCACCGATCGCCGCCGGGGAGGAGCTGTGGTGCCAGGGGTACAGCGAACCGGGTGCCGGCTCCGATCTGGCCGGGGTGCGGACGTCGGCGGTGCGTGAGGGGGCGTCCTACCGGATCAGCGGTCAGAAGATCTGGACCTCGCTCGCCCATGAGGCCGACTGGTGCTTTGTGCTGGCCCGTACCGATCCCGGCTCCCGTCGCCATCAAGGCCTCAGCTTTCTGCTCGTGCCCATGGACCAGCCGGGGCGTATCGAGGTGCGGCCCATCCGTCAGATGACCGGCACCAGCGACTTCAACGAGGTCTTCTTCGACGGGGCACACGCGCGCGAGGAGCACGTCGTCGGGGAAGAGGGGCAGGGCTGGCGGGTGGCGATGAGTCTGCTGGGCTTCGAGCGCGGGGTGTCGACGCTGGCCCAACAGATCGGATTCGCCGAGGAGCTGGGGCGGGTCGTACGGGCGGCCGTACGCACCGGTGCCGTCGACGACCCGGTCCTACGGGCCCGGCTCGTGCGGCAGTGGGCCGAGCTGCGGGCCATGCGCTGGAACGCGCTGCGCACCCTCGGCGGCTCCGGTGACGCGGGCGCGCCCAGTGTGGCCAAGCTGCTGTGGGCCAACTGGCACCAGCGGCTCGGGGAGTTGGCCGTGGCGGTGCGCGGTGCGGAGGCTTCCGTGGGGCCTGCGGACTGGTCGGCGTCGGCGCCGTACGAACTCGATCCCGACCAGCACCTGTTCCTCTTCTCCCGGGCCGACACCATCTACGGCGGCTCGGACCAGGTTCAGCGCACGATCATCGCCGAGCGGGTGCTCGGTCTGCCGAGAGAGCCGAAGGGGGTCGTGTGATGCGCGGTGTGGTGTTCGACGGCAAGCAGGTGCAGGTGGTGGACGATCTGGCGGTACGGGACCCGGGGCCCGGCGAGGTGCTGGTGGCGATCTCGGCGGCCGGGCTGTGCCACAGCGACCTCTCGGTGGTGGACGGCACCATCCCGTTCCCGGTGCCGGTGGTGCTGGGTCATGAGGGCGCCGGGGTGGTGGAGGCGGTCGGTGCGGGCGTCTCGCATGTCGCGCCCGGCGACCATGTGGCCCTGTCCACGCTGGCCAACTGCGGGACGTGCCCGGACTGCGACCGGGGCCGGCCGACCATGTGCCGCCGGGCGATCGGCCGCCCGGGCCGGCCCTTCAGCCGCGGGGACCGGCCGGTCCACCAGTTCGCCTGCAACTCGGCCTTCGCGGAACGTACGGTCGTGAAGGCGGTGCAGGCGGTCCGGATCCCGAAGGACATTCCGCTGCCGTCGGCGGCGCTGATCGGCTGCGGGGTGCTGACCGGGGTCGGAGCGGTCCTCAACCGGGCCCGGGTGGACCGTGGCGACAGTGTGGTCGTCATCGGCACGGGCGGTATCGGCCTCAACGTCCTGCAGGGCGCGCGCCTTGCCGGGGCCGTCAGGATCGTGGCCGTGGACGCCAACCCGGCGAAGGAGGAGGCGGCCCGGCAGTTCGGCGCGACCGACTTCCTGACCTCGGCGGAGGGCGTCCGGGACATCCTGCCTACGGGTGCCGACCACGTCTTCGAGTGCGTGGGCCGCGTGGAGCTGATCCGCCAGGCGATCGACCTCCTCGACCGGCACGGCCAGGCCATTCTGCTCGGCGTACCCCGGGCGGCCGCTGAGGCGTCCTTCGTCGTCTCCTCGATGTTCCTCGACAAGTCCGTCCTCGGCTGCCGCTACGGCTCCTCGCGCCCCCAGCGGGACATCCCCCTGTACGCCGAGCTGTACCGCCAAGGCCGCCTGCTCCTGGACGAGTTGGTGACGGCGACCTATCCGGTGGAGGACTTCGAGAAGGCACGGGCGGACGCGGAGGCGGGGCGGGTGGCGCGGGGGGTGCTGACGTTCTGAGTACGTGGGGTCGAGTGGTGTGCGTGCCGGGGGTGCTGCGTCGGGGAGTTATCCACAGGCAGGGGAAATTGCCGGGCCGATTGTCGGAGGTGCCGCCTACCGTCTTCGCATGAGCTATCGCGATGTCGCCTCGAAGCAGGTCCTGACCTGGGCCTTCGTGGCCGTGGCCGCACGCATGCCGGTGGCCATGGCTCCCTTGGCCCTGGTGTTCCTGGTCCGCGAGCGACCGGGCGGCTACACCCTGGGAGCGGCCCTGGCGGCGGTCTACGTTCTCGGCGAGATCATCGGCGCCCCGGTGCTGGGCCTGCGCCTGAACGCCCGCCGGGCCCGGCCCCACCTGGCTGCCGGACTCGCCGGCGGTGCCGTGGGCTTCGCGGGACTGGGCGCGCTGCCGGGAGCGCATCCGGTGATACTCGCGGTGTTCGCGTTCCTCGCCGGTGCCGCCCCGTCGGCGGTCTCGGGAGGCCTGCGCGCCCTGCTCACCTCACTGGTCCCGGGGCACGCGGCGGAGCAGGCCCTGTCGGTGGAGTCCATGCTGACCTCCGCCATCTGGGCCATCGCCCCGGCGGCGGTGACCGGCCTCGCGCTGGGTGTCGACCCGGGCGTGCCCCCGCTGCTCGCGGCGGCGCTGATGGGGGTCTCGGTGGCGGGCCTGTGGCTGCTCCCGGAGGGCTGGCAGACGGAGGAGCGGACCGGGAGAACCTCTCAGCTGCGGGTGGTGGCGTCCGCCTGGCCGGTCTACGTCACCGGCGCGGCGGGGCTGTCCCTGCTCGCCCTCGCCGAACTGGTCCTGCCTGCCCTGCTGGAGCAGAGGGGCATCGGCGTCGGCTGGTCGGGCCCGCTGCTCCTGGGCATGTCGGCGGCCGCGGGTGTGGGCGCGTTCCTGTACGGCCTGCGCTCCTGGCCGGGCCGGCTGCCCACGCGCAGCGTGCTGCTGCTGTGCGGGATGTCGTCGGCCGTGGTCCTGGTCGCCGTCACCCCGGACCTCGCCGGCATCGGTGCCGGTCTCGCCGTGGCCGGCCTGCTCCAGTCGGGCGCGATGCTCACCCGCAACCTGTCCCTGCGGGAAGCGCTGCCGCCCGGTGCGCTGGCCGCCGGCTACTCGGTCATGTACTCAGCCGTGAGCGCCGGTTACGCGGCGACAGGTTCCCTGGCCGGGGCGTTGCTGAGACTGACGGCCCCCTCGACGGCGATCCTGGCGGGCGTGGGCCTGACACTGGCGCTGACGGGGGTCGGGTGGTGGGGGGAGATACGCAGGGCGCGTCGTCCCGGAGCCGGGCCAGGGCACAGGGCACGCTCCTACACCGCCCCGGCGACCCCCGTCCGAAACGTCCGCCGATAAGCCGTCGGCGTCACCCCCAACGCCTGCTGCAAGTGCTGCCGCATCGACTGGGCCGTGCCGAAGCCGGCGTCGCGGGCCACCTGGTCGACCGAGAGGTCGGTGGACTCCAGGAGGTGGCGGGCGCGTTCGACGCGCTGCTGGGTGAGCCACTGGCCGGGGCTGACGCCGACCTCCTCGCGGAAGCGGCGGGTGAAGGTGCGGACCGACATGGCCTCCTGTTCGGCCATGTCCCGCAGTTGGATCGGCTCGTGCAGGCGGCCGAGGGCCCAGGCGCGGGCCGCGGTGGTCGTGGCGAGCTGGGGGTCGGGGACGGGGCGGTGGATGTACTGGGCCTGGCCGCCGTCGCGGTGGGGCGGGACGACCGTGCGGCGGGCCACGTCGTTGGCGACGGCCGTGCCGTGGTCGCGGCGCACCATGTGCAGGCACAGGTCGATCCCGGCGGCCACCCCGGCCGAGGTCAGCACGTCCCCGTCGTCGATGAACAGCACGTCCGCGTCCACCTTGATCCGCGGGAACATGTGCTGGAAGCGCTCGGCGTCCGCCCAGTGGGTCGTCGCCGGGCGGCCGTCCAGCCGGCCCGCGGCGGCGAGGACGTAGACGCCGGTGCAGATGGAGGCGAGGCGGGTGCCGGGGCGGATGCGGGCGAAGGCGGCGGTGAGTTCGTCGGTCAGCCTGCCCTCCTCGTACACCGGGCCGAGTTCGTAGGACGCCGGGACGATCACCGTGTCGGCGGTCTCCAGCGCCTCCGGGCCGTGCGGGACGTGGATGGTGAAGTCGGCGTCCGTCTCGACCGGGCCGGGCGGCCGGGCCGAGCAGGTCACGACCTCGTACAGGAGGCGGCCCTCGGCGTCCCGCGGGCGGCCGAAGATCCGGTGCGGGATGCCCAGCTCGAAGGGGAGCAGGCCGTCCAGTGCGAGGACGGCGACCCGGTGCGGACGGAAGTCCCGGCCGAAGTCGCGGCCGAAATCCTGGCCGGCAGTCGTGGCCTGATCCTTCATGACCTGATCCTCCGTGGCTCGATCCTTCAGAGCTCGATCCTCCATGGCCCGATCCTAGCGAATGCTGTCCTTCGGGCCACTCGAGGTGCGGGAGCGAAAACAGGACTCTTTATGACGTGACTCAGACAACCGAAGCAGCAGCCCCCGTCCAGGCCCCGCGTCCCCGGCGCTCCCGTGTGCACCGCGCCTGGTTCGTCGCCGCCGTCACGTTCGTCACGATCATCGGCGCGGCCGCCTTCCGCTCCCTGCCCGGCCTGCTCATCGACCCCCTTCACGAGGACTTCGGCTGGTCGCGCGGCACGATCGGCGCGGCCGTCTCGATCAACCTCGCGCTGTACGGGCTCACCGCGCCGTTCGCCGCCGCGCTGATGGACCGCTTCGGCATCCGCAAGGTGGTCGCCGTGGCGCTGACGGTGATCGCGCTCGGCTCCGGCCTGACCGTGTGGATGACGGCGGCCTGGCAGCTGCTGCTGTGCTGGGGTCTGCTGGTCGGCCTGGGGTCCGGCTCGATGGCGCTCGCCTTCGCCGCGACGGTCACCAACCGCTGGTTCACCGAGCGGCGCGGGCTGGTCAGCGGCATCCTCACCGCCGCCTCCGCCTCCGGCCAGCTGATCTTCCTGCCGCTGCTGTCCTGGATGGTCGAGTCCTACGACTGGCGCCCGGCCGCCGTGACGGTCGCGCTCGCCGCGCTCGCCGTCGTCCCGTTCGTGTGGATCCTGCTGCGCGACCACCCGGCCGACGTGGGCCTGAAGCCGTACGGTGCGAAGGAGTTCATACCGAAGCCGGCGCCGGTCACCGGAGCCGCCCGCCGCACGCTCTCGGTGCTTTCCTCCGCCGTGCGCACCGGCCCGTTCTGGCTGCTCGCCGGGACCTTCGCGATCTGCGGTGCCTCCACCAACGGCCTGATCCAGACCCACTTCGTGCCCGCCGCCCACGACCACGGCATGCCCGTCACGGCGGCGGCCTCGCTGCTCGCGGTCATCGGGGTGTTCGACGTCGTCGGCACGATCGCCTCCGGCTGGTTCACCGACCGCTTCGAACCGCGCCGTCTGCTGGCCGTCTACTACGCCCTGCGCGGCATCTCGCTCCTCTTCCTGCCCATGCTGCTGGGGCCGTCCGTCCACCCCCCGATGATCTTCTTCATCGTCTTCTACGGCCTCGACTGGGTGGCCACCGTCCCGCCTACCCTGGCCCTGTGCCGGGCGCAGTACGGCGAGGACAGCGCCATCGTCTTCGGCTGGGTGCTCGCCTCCCACCAGGTCGGCGCGGCCCTAGTCGCCTTCCTCGGCGGCGTCGCCCGTGACGTCTTCGGCACCTACGACATGGTCTGGTACGCCTCGGGCACCCTGTGCGCGGCGGCGGCCCTGATGGCCCTGGTGATCAGGCGAAGCCCGGCTCCGGTGCCCGCGCTGTCCTGAACTGAAGGATTCCGTTGAACAAACGCGAAGACTCCGAGGGTGAGTGGTAGTGGCCGCACTGGTCTACTTCAAGAAGGAGTCCGAACAGCCGGGGTCCATTCGCTACTCCTTCGGCGCCGACCCGGCGGAGATGGACCGCCAACTCTCCCTGAACACGGCCACTCGTTCATCGGAACCGGTCGACGGCGAGGCCGACCACCTGTTCCTCAAGGCCTCGCGAAAGATCAACTCGCTGTATGAGGAGAGGGGCAGCTGGCCGGAACGCGGGATGAGCGCCAGCTGACCCGGCTCATGCGGAGTCGCCGCCCAGCCGCGCGAACCGCCCCCGGTGGAAGACCAGCGGATCGCCCCGCTCGGCGGCGCCGAGGGCGTCCACCCGGCCCACGACGATGAGGTGGTCGCCGCCGGTGTGTACGGCATGGATCGTGCAGTCGATCCAGGCGGCGGCGCCGGTGAGGCGCGGGGAGCCGGAGACGGGTGCCGTGTCGTACGGCACCCCCGCGAACTTGTCCGCGCCGCTCACCGCGAAGGCCCGGCACAGTTCGCCCTGGTCGGCGCCGAGCACGTTGACGCAGAAGACGCCCGCGCGGGCGATGCGCGGCCAGGTCGTGGACGTACGGCCGACCATGAAGCAGACCAGGGGCGGGTCGAGGGAGAGGGACGAGAAGGACTGGCAGGCGAAGCCGGCGGGGGATGCCGAGGCCTCGGCGGCGGGAGCCGTGATCACGGTCACCCCGGTCGCGAAGCTCCCCAGCACGCGCCGGAACTCCGTCTGGTCCAGCGGCGCCCGCTCGTCCTCCCGGACGCACCGCAACTCCGGGCGCGGCAGCGCCTCCACGGGCCCCGGCGCCGGGGCCGACCCGAGATACCGGACGGCTGCGGCCGCCGCCCCTGCGTGTCCCATCACACCTCCATTGAAGCTGACGGGCCGTCAGATGGGAAGGGGGTGGTCGATGGCCGAAAGCATGCCCGTACGCTGCGCCCATGGGGTGGGACGAGACACGTGGAACGCTGCCGAATACCAGGCCGACCTGGGCACCCGATGATCTGAGCGCGGCGGCGGCCCTCGGCGGCGCCCAGCTGCCCGCGGCCGGACTGCTGTGGTGGATCTACGACACCACCACCCACGACAGCTATGGGGCCGGGCTGGGCGGAGCCCTCGGCGCGCTGTGCTTCCTCCTCTTCGCACCGCTCCTGCTTCCGATCCTCGGCGTGCTGTCGGCGTTCGCGCTGACCCTGCCCTCGGTGGTGCTCGCGCGGCTCGCGGGCCGGCATCTGCCCGGCCCGGGGTGGGTCTGGCATGTGGTGGCCCTGGTTGCCCCCGCCCTCTTCTGGGCCGAAGTGACCGGCGCCCTCTTCGGCTGGCCGCTCGGCACCGCGGTCCCCGCCCTGGCCGCCCTCGGACTCCTGCCCACCCTCTGGGTCGGCCTCGCCCGCCGACGCGGCTGGCGGCAGTGGGGGGTGTGGTGGCGGGCGGCGGTCGGCTCGGTCGTCCTCTTCGTGCTGGCGTTCGGCGGTGGGGTGCTCGCCACCGAGACCGGCCTGATCCAGGAGTACGAGCCCCCGAAGCTGACCCGCGCCCAACTGGCGGGGGTCTGGCACGGACCGGGCGGAGCCGAGCTGCGGCTGCACCCCGACGGCAGCGCGGAGGCCGTCAAGCTGCCCACCCGGCCCCCGTTCGCCGACGACCACTTCCGGGACTACGTCGTGTGCTGGGGATCCGGCACCTGGGAGCCCGACGACGACTCGGGCGGCACCGAGCGCGACGGCGTCCTGCTCAAGCTCGACGGCACCTGCGGCGAGGACACCTTCTGGTCCATCGGCGGCAGCGAGGACACCCCCGAACTGTTCGTCCTCTTCGGCGACCCGGACGGGGGCTCACTGCGCATCCTCAAGCCGACCCGCGGTTGAGGAGCCTCACCGTCCCCGGAACTCCGGACCCCTGCGCTCCACGAACGCCCGCAGTCCCTCCCGGGCGTCCTCGGTCGTCATGTTGATCTCCTGCGCGGCCGCCTCGGCGGCGAAGGCGGTGGCCCGGTCGGCGTCCAAGGAGGCGTTCACCAGCTGTTTGGTGAGGGCCAGCGCGCGGGTCGGGCCGGCGGCCAGCCGGATCGCCCACTCCCGGGCCGTCTTCTCCAGCTCGCCGTCCGGAACCACCAGGTTGACCAGGCCCAGCCGTTCCGCGTCCGCCGCCGACACCGCGTCCCCGAAGAACATCAGCTCCTTGGCCCGGTGCGGACCGATCAGCCGGGGCAGCAGATAGGCGCCACCGCCGTCCGGTACGAGTCCGCGTCGTACGAACACCTCGATGAAGCGGGCCGACTCGGCCGCCAGGATCAGGTCGCAGGCGAACGCCAGGTGCGCGCCGAGTCCGGCCGCCGTGCCGTTCACGGCGGCGATCACCGGCTTCTCGCAGTCCAGTACGGCGGCGATCAGCCGCTGGGCGCCGAGGCGGAGGGTGCGCGCCACGTCTCCCGGGAGGCGTTCCCCGACACTCCCACCCCGCAGATCCGCTCCCGCGCAGAATCCCCGCCCGGTCCCGGTGAGGACGACAGCCCGAACGTCCGGATCCGCCGACGCCTCCTCCAGCAGTCCGATCAGGCGGTCCCGCATCCCGGGTGTGAGCGCGTTGAGGGACTCGGGGCGGTCGAGGGTGAGGTGGGAGACCTGGTCCCGGATGTCGTGCCCGAGGTCGGTCATCGGCACACCACCAGCGCGTCCAGCGCCACCGCGCCCTGCCCGCGGGGCAGCACCATCAGCGGGTTGATGTCCAACTCGGCCAGTTGGCCGCCCAGTTCGAGGGCCATGCGCTGGACGCGCAGCACGACCTCCACGAGGGCGTCGAGGTCGGCCGGCGGGCGTCCGCGGACGCCGTCCAGCAGGGCCCGTCCGCGCAGTTCGGTGAGCATGTCACGGGCCTGTTCCTCGCCGAACGGGGGCACCCGGACGGCCGCGTCGTGCAGGACCTCCACCAGCACCCCGCCCAGCCCGACGGTCACGGTCGGCCCGAACAGCTCGTCGTGGGTCACCCCGACGACCATCTCGACGCCCTGCTCGACCATCTGGCACACCAGGACACCGTCCAGCGAGACCCCCTCGTAGCGGGCGATGTCGGTCAGCTCACGGTAGGCGTCCCGGACCTGACTGGCCGAGGTGAGACCGATCTTCACCAGGCCCAGCTCGGTCTTGTGGGCGATCTGCGCGCCGGACGCCTTCATCACCACCGGGTAGCCGACCTGGGCGGCGGCCCGTACGGCGGCCGCGGCGCTGGTCACCAGCTGTTCGCGCGGTACCCGGATGCCGTAGGCGCGCAGCAGTTGTTTGGCCGCGTGCTCGCTGAGCTGCTGGCCGGGGCGCATCAGGGCGTCGGCCTTGCGGAAGGAGGGGGAGGGGTGGCGCGGGGCCTCGTCGAAGGGGGAGTGGTAGTCGCTGACGAAGCGGTGGTGGTCGAGCCAGGCGCGGACCGCGGTCAGGCAGTTGCCGACCGTGCGGAAGGTGGCCACACGGGAGGAGCCGAGCAGGACCTCCCGGTACGCCGGCTCGGTGCCGACCGGCGAGCCCCACACCACGCACACCAGCTTGTCCGTCTCCTCCGCCGCCTCGACCAGGTCGCGTACGAGCTTGTCGCTGAGCGGCGGGAACGGGCCGGTGACCGGGCAGATCAGCACCCCGACCTCAGGGTCGGCCAGGATCGCGTCGATGATCTTCCGACCGCGCCAGTCGCCCACCGGATGCCCGCCGTTGTCCACCGGGTTGGCGACACTCAGGTACTCCGGGATCCACTGGTGCAGTTCGGCCTGCCTGTCCGGCGACAGCGTCGGCAGTCGCAGGCCGAGCCCGGCGGCCAGGTCGGCGACATGTGCTCCCGTGCCGCCGGAGATGGAGTAGACGACGACCCCGTCGGCCTGTGGAGTCCGCGCCCGGGCCAACAGGGCCGCCGTGTCCTGGAGTTCGTCGAGGCCGTCGACGCGGATGACGCCGTACTGCCGCATGGCCGCGTCCACCACGTCGTCGGCACCGGTGAGCTTGCCGGTGTGCGAGGCGGCCGTACGGGCCCCCGCCTCCGTGCGGCCCACCTTCACCGCGACCACCGGCACCTTGCGGCGGGCGGCGCGGTCGGCGGCCAGCAGGAAGGCGCGGCCGTCCTTGATGCCCTCGACGTAGCAGGCGATGGCGCCCACCTCGGGCTGCTCGGCGAACCAGGAGATGAAGTCGGCGCTCTCCAGATCGGCCTCGTTGCCGGTCGGCGCCCAGTGGGAGAGCCGGATGCCCAGCTCCTGGAGAGCGAAGAGCGGGCGGCCCTGGTGTCCGGACTGGGTGATGAGCGCGATCGCCGGTCCGTCCAGGTCGTCGCGGAAGCGCTCGAAGGCGTTCAGGTTGGTGTTCGGACCGAGCAGCCGCAGCCCCGACCGCCGTACGGCGTCCGCGAGCCGCTGCTGCGCCTCGGCCCCCGCCTCGCCGGTCTCCGCGAACCCGGAGGCGAACGCGACGGCGAACCGCACCTTCGTCTCGGCGAGTTCCTCGATCACCGGCAGCGGGTCGGCCACCAGGAGCACGGCCAGGTCGACCTGTTCGGGCAGGTCGGCGACGGAGGCGGTGCACGGGATGCCGAAGACCGACGGCCGGGTCGGATGCACCGGGTGCACCCGCGCCCCCACCCGCTCGGCCCAACCCAGCAGTTGCCGGGTGATCCCGGTGTTCGGCCGCCCCTCGGCGTCCGAGGCGCCGATCACGGCGAGCGACTCGGGCCGGAAGAACCGCGCCAGATCCGGTACGTCCGCGTACAGCGGCCGCCCGCTGACGTCGAGGTCGTCGACCTGATCATGGACGACGGGTCCGGGCCGCTGCTCGCCGCAGGCGATGACCCGGGCCCGGCGGGAGTCGGTGGTGAGGGTGCCGTGGGTTGATCCAAGCATCGTTCCGCCCGCCCTGTGAGACAGCCACACATAACTGACGCTCTGTCAGATTACTTGAACTGACGGAGCGTCAGGAATGGGTCGGAACGGCAAAGTTACTCTCCGGTGCGAAACTCCTTGGCCATGGCCCGCGCGATCTTCCCGGCGTCCAGGGCCAGTTCGCGGAACATCCAGCTGATCGGGTTGCCTGATTCACCTTCTGTGAGTTCCGTGAGGTCGTCCTCCGTGGCTCCCGCCAGGGTCAGGACACCCGAACGGATCTCACCCACCACATGCAGGAGCGGAATCGTCGGGTGGCGGTGCGCCGCCGTCCCCCGTCCGTCGGTGGTCAGATGTTCCGTCAGGGCCTGCCATGCGCCGCTGCGGAACCAGACTCCCTGCCGCTGGCGGATCGCCTCTGCGTGACCCCACGATTCGATCTCGGACCACTCCGCCCCATGGCGGAGGCGGTGCAGCATCCCGCTCAGGGCCTGCCGCAGGTCCAGGCTGGTCATCGAGAAGTGCCGGGGTCCCCTTCTCGGGGAGAACGACGATGCGAAACATGTCGAAGATCTCGGCCTTCTCGGCCGCATCCAGGCTCGCCAGCCGCTCCGGGGAGGAGCGGGCGAACGAGACGATGGCGTTCGCCCCGCCTGTGTCTGCTCATACTCGGACAGCCAGTGCTGCACCTCTTCGAGCTGCTTTCGCCAGCCCTCGACTTCCTCCCGCAGTTTCTCGACCGCGGCAAGAGCCCTCAGGCGGGCCTCGTCCGAGAGAAGCTTGGTCGCCTTGGACCAGACAGCGTTCTCGATCTCGGTCGAATCGAGGTTCGTGCAACCGCAGCCTGACTTGTCGGAACTGTTGCCCTCTGCTCGCCGAGCGAGGCGTCGTCGTCCTTCGGTTTCTTCGGCGGCGCGCTGACCTGGTCGAAGAACTCGTTGGCCAGTCCCTGGTATCCCTCATTGGCTTCGGTTGTCGCACGGGGCGTTGTGCGGCATGACGATGGAGCGTATGACTGAGCGGCTGGACAACGTCTGGCGCGAGCTGCGGCGCGACCGGAGGCGGGGGCATGCAGGAGGCGGTCTACGGTCTGCTCGGTGCGTTGGGCGGTGCTGTGGTCGCAGGAGCCGCGGCGTACTGGGGTCCTCTACAGGTGCAGAAGGCAGCGCGCCAAGAAGCTGAGCGGCAGCGTGAGCAGGCACAGGCGGAGGCCGCAGCGGCGAGGGCACATGAGCGTCAAAGCGCCCGGGTAGCGCGTGTGGCCCTCATACGCAGAGTGGTCGGCGATTGGTGCCACCTGTTGGAAGTGACGTTGGATGAGGTCCAACAAGGCCACGCCGTCGACCATGACTTCCGGACGTCTGCTCGTCAGGCCAGAGATGCCGTAACCGAGGCGGTCTACGAAGGCGTTCGTGACGGTGTCGTCATTGTCGCTACTCGGAGCAGCGACGGGTCCTATGTCCAGCAGCGGGTGCAGAGGAGGCTGCGCGTCGCAGCTCGGCGCCCGGAGGGCCCGCCGAGGAGGGCCCGCGTCAGCGATCGCGCCGTTGGATTGAACGAATCCGAGCAGAGGCTGATCTTGGATGCGCTCGACCTCGCCACCGCACGCGTGGGTGCTCTGGTCAGACTGCCTCTGGATGACTCTCGCTATTCAGGAGCACTTGAGTCGGCGCAGAAGGCCTTGGACGAAGCGGGGCAGGCTAGAGCCGACCTCTCTGGCCGGCTCATGCAAAGGCTGATGGACATAGCGGACCTGGACGTCATCGACACACGCTCCGACCCGGAGTCGGCCGACCCCTGACCACAGCGGCGTCTGACGAGCGCGCACACTCCTGCTCCCGAGCCGAAGCTCACGGACCGTTCGAATCCATGGTGCCTCTGCTGCCTCCCGAAGTGGTGAACATCTGCAATGCCCTCGGTGCGGACCGCGGTCTGGTCATGCATTCTTCCGGGACGGTCAGCGCCGGGCCACAGGGTGCGGCCCTGGCCCTTGCTGATCGTGGTGGTCTTGCAGGTGTTCTGCTTCTTCTTGCCGGAAACGAACGCGCAGTGGCCGGGCCGGTGGGCCTTGGGACGACGGACCTGGGCCTCGGTGCCGTCGATCCGCAGCGTCACGCCTTCCGCAGCCGCGTAGGCGAAGACGTCGGCCAGGGTCCGCAGCCGAAGCCCCGGCCGGCCGGGGACGGCGAAACCACGGTCGGCGAGCAGACGGCGGATCTCCCCGATGGCTCGCCCTGATCTTCAATTGCCCGCCACGCCGTTACGGCCCAATGAGGGCCCTACGTCAGACGGGGCTTCGGAGACCGTCGTCAGGCAGGGAGTCGGGTGACCTGCCGTCCGCCGTCCCTGGCGATGACTTTTGCGATCTTCACCGCGTCGATCGCCAGTTCTCGGAGCATGCCGCTAATGGGGTTGGCGTAGCCAGTGAAATAGAGACCCGGGGCGTTGTCCGGGGTGCGGGCGCCGTGCACGACCGGCTTGCCGCGGGCGTCGAGCACGTCGAGGTGGCCGACCAGATTCTCCAGCGCGCGGGCGTAACCGGTGGCAGCGATCACCGCGTCCGGCTCGATACGGGTGCCGTCAGCGAGGACCACCTTGCCGTCCTCGAAGCCCTCGACGGCGGCCACGACCTCGACCGTGCCCTTGCGGACCGCGTCGATCAGGCCGACGTCCTGCACCGGGATCGACCCCTCGTTGACCCGGCTGTAGAGGCCAGTGCCGGGGCGGGGCAGACCGTGCGCGGAGAGGTCCGGCACGCTGAGCTTGGCCATCGGCTTGGCGAGCCGGTCGACGACGGGCACTGGCAGGTGTCGTACCAGCACGCCGGTGTACTGGGCGGCCCAGCCTGCGGTCGACCGGCGCACGATGTGCGGGGCGGTGCGGACGGACAGCCGTACGCGGGAGGCCCCGCCCTCCACCAGGTCCACGGCGATCTCGGCGCCGGTGTTGCCGACGCCGACGACGAGGACGTCGCGGCCGGCGTAGGGGGCGGGGTTGCGGTACTCAGAGGCGTGCACGAGCTCGCCCGTGTAGGAGTCGCGGCCGGGCCACTCGGGCACGCGCGGGGTGTGGTTGAAGCCGGTGGCGACGACCACCGCGCTGCCGGTCAGTTCCCGCCCGCCGGAGGCGTGCAGCAGCCAGCCCTGCCCGTCCGCCGACCGCTCGACGCGGAACACCTCCACACCGGTGACGATCTCCAGTTCGTGGTGCTCGGTGTACTTCTCCAGGTACCGCACCACGTTGTCCCGGGACACCCAGCGGCCGAACCTCCGCGGCATCGCGAGCCCCGGCAGGGCGGACAGCCGGCGGGTGGTGTGCAGATGGAGCCGGTCGTAGTGGCGCCGCCAGGAGGCGCCCACCTCGTCGGCCTTCTCCAGTACCACGGCCCGTATGCCCCGCGCCCGCAGCGCGTACGCGGCGGCCAGTCCGCCGGGGCCGGCGCCGATGACGTACACGGGACGGTCGGCGGGGGTCGCGGAGAGATGCGCGGGGGTGGGGCGGGAGACGGCCATGAGCGCGAGCGTAATCACCCACTCCGTTGATGGGTCTCGGTCAAGACCGGAATTGGTTGCGGATTGATCACATCGGTGGGAGATGTGGGTGGGACAGGTGTCGTAGTCGTCTCGGATGGTCGGAAGTGGTGCGCGAGGTGGTGGGTGAGGTGGTGCGCGCACACCGCGACGCCCGGCCCCGGTGCGCAGGGGCCAGGCGTCGCGGCGGGGCGGTGTCCGAAGCATGACGGGAGACGGACACCGCGGTCTGCTGCCGGTCCAGCCGGTCTATGGGGCCTTCCGGTCTACCGGGCCTTCCGGTACCCGGTGACCTTGGCGATCCACTTGATGAAGTCGCCGGGGTCGGTGTTGGCGCCGTGGCCCTGGTCCCAGTAGTAGAGGTGATTGACCTCGTCGCCGAGGCCGGCGGCGGCCGCCGCGAGGTTGGCGGACACGGTCAGCGAGGTGTCCGAGTCCTTGGTGCCGAGGCGGATCCACCAGTGCTTCGAGCGGCCGGGGTTGGCCTTCCCGGCCAGGAAGGGCATCGGGTTCATCAGCCGCAGCTTCTCGGGGATGTCGCTGTCGAGGCGCGTGCCGGCGGAACCGGTGGTGTCGTGCTTCAGGCTGTACGACGTGAAGTGGCGGGCCTCGGTCGTCCCGGCGCCGAACTCGTTGTTCTCGCCCGCCGACAGGTCGAAGGCGTCGAAGGCCGGGGTGGTCTTCTTGCGGGCGCCCACGTGGGTGAGGAAGTCGGCCCAGGTGAAGGTGGCCCTGCCGTTCTTCCAGGTGATGAAGGTGTTCGCGGCGAGGTAGGTCGCGCGGTCGGAGTCGGACAGGTCCGTGAGGTACCTGGTGGCCGAGGGCTCCAGGTACTGCTGCACGAGGTAGTCGTCCAGGTTGCGGGCGGTGAGCGGACCGAAGCCGTTCAGGCCCTTGAGGTGGAGAGAGGCCTGGTACTCGGCGAACTGGGAGATCAGGTCCTTGGAGACGCTCTGGTCGACGACCTTGCCGGTGGACTGGGTGACGTTCGTGCCCCAGTTCCACTCGTAGGCGCCGTCGGCGTGGTCGAGGTCGGTGATCGGGCACCAGGCGCCGGTCGCGAAGATCGCGTCGCCGGCGTCGGCCGCGCCCAGTTCCTTGAGGTACTTGTCGTACAGCGGGCTGTCGCCGGACGCGCCGAGCAGCGCGGACACGGCGCCACCCGCGCTGGTGCCCGCCGAGACGATCCGGTCGACGTCGCCGGGGATGCGGCCCTTGTTGAACCGCACGTACCGCACGGCCGCCTTGAGGTCGACGATCACGGCCGGAGCGGTGCCGTAGTACTCGCCACCGGAGTTCTTGAGGGTACGGCCGCGGGCGCCGGGCTCGACGACGACGTAGCCGGCGGCCAGGGCCAGGAGCTGGTTGCTGTTCAGGGCGCCGCCGGTGGCGTTGGTGTTGCCGTTCGCGCCCGGGGCGGAGGCGCTCGGCGCGGCGCTGCCGGAGGGCGTGCCTCCCGGCGCTCCGCCACCGGCCATGCCCGCGCCGCCGATCCCGGTCGCGTCGGCCACCGAGGAGGGCATGTACCCGCCGACGGAGTTCGCGAACAGGATCGGGGCGTCGGAGGCGTCCACGGCGGTGCCGTCGATCTCGACGGGGACGCTGACGTTGAGGCTCTGGTAGGTCTTGTCGACCGGATGGGCGACGTAGGTGATCGCCTTCCAGAAGTGGTACGTGACCGCGTGGTCGGTGCCGTCGGTGTCCGTGACCGTCGTCGTCAGCTTGGTGTAGCCGTCCGGGTCGAAGACCAGCGAGTCCGCGGCCGCCCCCGAGGACGCCGAGTCGCTCGACGCCTGCGCGCTGAGGGCGATACCGCCCACTGCCGCGACACCGGCCGTGGCGCCGATGCCCATGACTACAGTCCTGCGCCTTACTGCCCTGTGCTCGGCCATGTTGCCCTCTCGTATCGCCGACTCTTGCCTTGCGTCGGTGAACGTAATTTGGCGTCGACAAAATCGTCAACAATCTGCGGGTGATTCACAGGGCGCCCATAGCCCCACGGCGAACGCACAGCCAATCGACGGCGGCCCCCTCGGCTTTCCCTGCCATCTGACGTACCGTCAGATCCATGGATGCGATCTGGCTCGACGGCGCGGAGTGGCTCGCGGTGCTGCGCATAGGTCTTGGCCTGTGGTGGCTGGAGAGCTGGCGGCACAAGGACAAGAAGACGTGGTTCGAGGGCAGCGGAATCGCCTGGGCGGCGGACGTGGCGGAGAAGCACCGCTGGAACGCGGTCCGTTCGGGGTTCGCGGTCGTGGTGAAGCCGAGGCCGCGGGTCATGGCCTACGTCGTGCTCTACGCGGAGCTGGCGCTGGGTCTGGGCCTGGTCGCCGGCTTCCTGACCCCGGTCGCCCTGGTGGGCGGTCTGCTGCTGAACCTCGTCTACCTCACCCTCATGATCCACGACTGGGCGGAGCAGGGGCAGAACTCGATGATGGCGCTCATCTCGGTGGTGGGGCTGTTCGGGATGGCGTGGCAGACGTGGTCGGTGGACAGCGCGCTGGGGTGGTTCTGATGGGGGCGGCGAGGTTCGACGTACCGGAGGTGGACGCCTTCACACGGACGTACTGGGACGCGGCGGCGGAGGGGCGATTGCTGATCCGCCGCTGCGGTGCCTGCGGCCGGGCCCACCACTACCCCCGCGAGTTCTGCCCGCACTGCTGGAGCGAGGAGGTGATCTGGGAGGAGGCGAGCGGCCGGGCGACCCTCTACACCTGGTCCACGGTCCACCGCAACGACCTCCCGCCCTTCGGCGACCGCACCCCGTACGTGGCCGCGGTGGTGGACCTGGCGGAGGGGCCGCGGATGATGACGGAGCTGGTGGAGTGCCGGGACATGGTGGCCGGGATGCCCCTGCGGGTGACGTTCCGGGAGGGAAAACCGGTGTTCGGGCCGGGCGGTTGAGCGGAACCATGGGGGGATGCATCCGGACGCCTGGCACCTGACCCACGACCTGGACGAGTTCCTCACCCACGCCGGCGACTTCCTGCGCTCCCGGCCGGCCCTGCACACGGTGCAGCTGACGGTGACGGACGCGCTGCGCAGGCGGGGGCTGCGGGCGTACAGCGAGGAGCCACCGCTCTTCGCGACCCTGCGGGACGAGAACGGCGGGGTCCGGGCGACGCTCCTGCACACCCCGCCCTTCCCGGTCAACGCCACCCCGCTCGGCACGGCGGAGGCCGACGCGCTGGCGGCCCGGCTGGTGGACCTCGGCCATCCGGTCTCCGGCGTCTCCGGTATCTCTGCCGAACGGGACACGGCGGCCGCGTTCGCGACGGCCTGGCAGCGGCGCACCGGCACGGCGGGCAAGATCCACCAGCGTCAACGGCTCTACCGGCTGGCGGAGTTGACCGCGCCGGAGCGGCTGCCCGAAGGAAGCCCCAGGGTGGCCGGGCCGGCGGACCGGGACCTGCTGATGCGCTGGTACGGCGAGTTCATGGCGGCGGTCGGCCTGCCCGCCGTACAGGACGCGGGCGAGTGGACCGACGCCCGCCTCGCCCACGGCGGCCTCACCCTCTGGGAGACCCCCGACGGCACCCCCGTCTCCATGGCCGGGGTGACACCGGAGGCGGCCGGACAGGTGCGGGTGCAGGCGGTGTACACCCCGGCGCACCTGCGCGGCCGTGGCTACGCGGGCGCGGTCACCGGCGAGGTGAGCCGGGTGGCCCGGGAGTCCGGGACGGAGGAGATCCTCCTCTTCACCGACCTCGCGAACCCGACCAGCAACGGGCTCTACCAGCGGATCGGCTACCGGGGCGTGGCGGACTTCGCGGTGTGGGAGTTCGGGGGGTGAGACCGCCTGTCGCCGTTCAGGGCCACAGCAACTGCCGCGACCACCCCGAAGCGTTCGACGCCGCGGTACGGCGGTAGGTCAGGCGTACGTGTCTGCGCGCCGCGTCCCCCTGGAAGAACTCCACCTCCTCCGGCTGGAGGCGGTACAGCGTCCAGGTCTCGGACGGCTCCGTCGGGTTCTGCAGGGCCCGCTCCCAGGCCGACTCCGACGCCTGCCGCAGCTCCTCCAGCGAGGACAGCTCCGCGCTCTGCCGCCCGGTGAGCGCCGCCGCCAGGGCCCCGGTCGAGCGGGCGTGCAGGTCCGCCTGGCTCTCCTGCGAGGGTGCCGACGTCACCGGGCCCCGCACCCGCACCTGCCGTCCCAGCACCGGCCAGTAGAAGGCCAGGGCCGCGTACGGGTGGGCGCTCAGGGCCCGGCCCTTGCGGCTCGTGGCGTGGGTCGCGAAGGACCAGCCGTCGGCGTCCGCGCCGTGCAGCATCACGATCCGTACGTCCGGACGGCCGTCCTCGTCCGTCGTCGCCAACGCCATGGTGTGCGGCTCCGGCTGGCCCGCCTCCACCGCCTCCGCGAACCAGCTCGTGAACAGGGGCAGCGGTGTCGCGGGCGCCTGGTCCGGGTCGAAGGGCCGTAGCTCCGTCAGCTCGGGCGACCACACCCGCAGGGAACGCAGAAGCTCGTGAAGATCCGTTTCCATGCCCCCGAGTATGGCGCCGGGCGAAAAGGGGCGGAACGGCGGAATCTCGCGTGCGGACGGGGGAGGTCGAGCGTCCCGGTACCGCAGCCGTCACTCCCGGCCCAGCACCACGGTCCCCGAGGAGCAGAACCAGCCCCCCGTGCCGGAGGCGACCCCGAGGTACGGCACCTTCCCGTCCGGCCGTCGCACCTGGCGCTCGCCCGCCTCCCCGCGCAGCTGCCGTACCGCCTCCACCAGCAGGAACAGGCCCCGCATGCCAGGGTGTTGGGCGGACAGGCCGCCGCCGTCCGTGTTCACGGGGAGGTCCCCGGAGACCAGCAGCCGGCCCTTCTCCACGAACGCCCCGCCCTCGCCCTTCGCGCAGAAGCCCAGGTCCTCCAGGGTCACCAGGGTCATGTAGGTGAAGGCGTCGTAGATCTCGGCGAAGTCGATCTCGGACGGCCGCACTCCGGCCCGTTCGAAGGCGAGCCTGCCGCTCACCGCCGCCGGGGAGACCGTGAAGTCCGGCCACTCGGACATCGTGGCGTGGGAGACGTGCTCGCCGGTGCCGAGGATCCAGACGGGGGCCGTACGGCAGTCCCGCACGTACTCCTCGGCCACCAGCAGGACCGCCGCCCCGCCGTCCGAGCGGATGCAGCAGTGCAGCTTGGTGAAGGGGTCGGCGATCATCGGGCCGGACAGGACGTCGTCGACCGTGATCGGGTCGCGGAACATCGCCTCGGGGTTCAGGGCGGCGTTGGCGCGGGCCTGGACCGCCACCTGGGCCAACTGCTCGATCGTCGTGCCGTGTTCGATCATGTGGCGGCGGGCCGCCATCGCGTACTTGGCGATCAGCGTGTGGCCGTACGGGACCTCGAACTGGAGCGGGCCGCGCGCACCGAAGGACAGGTTGCCCGTTCTGCGGCCCGCCCTGATGTCCGCCCGCGCCGTCGAGCCGTAGACCAGCAGGACGGCGTTCGCATGCCCCGCCGCTATCGCGTCCGCCGCGTGGGCCGCCATGACCTCCCAGGTCGAGCCGCCGACGGAGGTGGAGTCCACCCAGGTGGGGCGCAGGCCCAGGTACTCGGCCACCTCCACGGGGGCCAGCGTGCCGAGGCCCGCCGAGGCGAAGCCGTCCACCAGGGTGCGGTCCAGACCCGCGTCCGCGAGGGCGCGGCGGGCCGCCTGGGCGTGCAGGGTGTACGGGGTCGTGTCGTCCACGCGGCCGCAGTCGGAGAGGGCCACCCCGGCCACGGCGACTTTCCGGTTCCCGGGCTTCATGAATCTGACGGTACATCAGATATGGGTGCCCGCGGCAGGTGTCGCACCCCTGGGCATCCCTCCCCGCCCGCCCTAACATGACGCACCGTCAGATCAGGTCGGAGGGATCGGATCAGCCATGGACACGCGTCTCACCGCCGAGCAGGACGAGATCCGCCGCACCCTGCGTGAACTGCTCCGCAAACGCTGTGACGCCGAGGCGCTGCGGGCCGCCGTCGACAGCCCGGCCGGGTACGACCCCGCCCTGTGGTCCGCGCTCGCCGGCCGGCTCGGCCTGCCCGGGCTCGCCCTCCCCGAGGCCTACGGCGGCATCGGCTGCTCGGCCACCGAACTCGCCCTCGCCTGCGAGGAGGTGGGGCGCATGCTCGCCCCCTCCCCGCTGCTGGCCACCTCCGTCCTCGCGGCCCCGCTGGTCCTCGCGCTCGGCACCGAGACCCAGCGCGCCGACCTGCTGCCCCGCATCGCCGACGGCACCCTCACCGCCGCCCTCGCCGTCCCCGGCCCTGCCCTCACCACGGCCTTGTCCCTGACCGGCGGCAACGCCGGCCCGTGGGCCGGCGGGGGCCGGGCGGGGGGCGTGCAGGCCCGGCAGAGCGGGGACGGATGGCGGCTGTACGGGCAGGTCGACCAGGTGCTGGACGGACACAGCGCGGGGCTGCTCGTCGTCGCCGCGCACACCGGCGGGTTCGCGCGGTCCCGGACGCTGCTGTTCCTGGTCGCGGGGGACGCCGTGGGGGTCGTACGGGCCCGGCAGACCGCCCTCGACGCCACCCGGCCGCAGGGACGGATCCAACTCCGGGACGTACCCGCCGAGTTGCTGGGCCCGGCCGACCAGGACGTGCTTCCCGCCCTCGCCGGACTCGGTGACACCGTCGCCGCCGTGCTCGCCGCCGAGGCGGTGGGGGCCGCCGACCGGGCGCTGGAGCGGACCGTGGAGTACGTCGGGCAGCGGGAGCAGTTCGGGCGGGCCATCGGCTCCTTCCAGGCGGTCAAGCACCGGCTGGCGGACGTGTACGTGGGCGTGCAGGCCGCGCGCTCGGCCGCGTATTACGCCGCCTGGGCGACCGCGCACGAATCAGAAGGTGCGGCGCGAAGCGCCTCGTTGGAAGGGCGGTGGCGGGAGACGGGTGGGCGAGTGGGCGGGCTCGCGCTCGCGCAGGCGCTGGAGGCGCTGCGGTGTGCGGCCGGAGAAGCCGTCCAGCTGCACGGCGGGATCGGGTTCACCTGGGAGCACGAGGCCCACCTGTACTTCAAACGGGCGGCCGGGGACGAGCTGCTGTTCGGGCCCGTGCACCGGTTGCGGGACCGGGCCGCCGAGGAGGCCGGGCTGTTCGTGCGCGGGGAGGTGGCGGTCTGATGGCCGGCGTCGGCGTGCGGTTCGTGCAGAAGGTGTCCGCCACCCGGGCCTTCGCGAAGGTCGCCCCGCATGTGATCCCGGCCCTCGACCGGGCCGTCCACCGGCTCACCCGGGGAAAGGTGCTGCTCAGCGCCCAGCTGCTGCCGGGGGTGATCCTCACCTCCACCGGGGCGAGGAGCGGCCTGCCGCGCCGGACGCCGCTGGCCTGCATGCCGGAGGAGGACGGGCGCGGCTGGCTCCTCGTCGGCTCCAACTTCGGCCGGACCGACCATCCCGCCTGGACCCACAACCTGCTCGCCCACCCGGACGCCTCCATCAGCTGGAAGGGCCGGGACATCCCCGTCACGGCCCGGCTGCTGGAGGGGGAGGAGCGGGCGGCCGGCTGGAAGGCACTGCTGGCGTTCTGGCCGCCGTACGCGACGTATCAGGCGCGGGTGGAGCGGGAGATCAGGATCTTTCGGCTGACGGCCGTGGAGGGCTAGGCCTGTCCGATGGGGCAGGGGGTCACAGAATTCGGTCGTCGTGAGGCACGAAGCTCCTCTATGGTCCGAGGATGTTCGTTGTTACCGTGACGTACACAGCGCCGCTTGACGAGGTGGATCGGTGGAGGCCGGCCCACGGTGAGTGGCTGAATGACCTCATCGCGCGGCGGTTGCTCCTCATGGCGGGCCGTCAGCCACAGTCGGTCGGGGGTGTCTATATCGCCCCTGGGATGCGAGCCGCGGAGATTGATCTGCTGCTGGCCACCGACCCGTATGTGGTCAACGGCGTAGCGGAGCACCACGTGGTGGAGTTCACGCCGCTGCTGATGGCAGCCGGCCTGGAGGAGCTTCAGTCTCAGGGCTGAGCAGCCGGGGTGCCCCGTCGTGGAGGTAGAGCGGCCGTCCTGCCGTAACGGCCGTGATGGCGGCCGTGAAGCGGCGCCGGATGCGTTCGCCGAGCCGGGCGCCGGCCTCGTCCGGCGTGACGAACGCGGCCTCGGCCAGTTCCTCGTCCCTGGGGCGCAGCCGGTCGGCCTGGTCCTGGGGCAGGGTTCCCCCGTCGAAGACGAAGGCGATCTGATCGTCCTAAGGTCCGTGTCGTCTCAGCGTCGTAGCGCAGCACGGCCGCGTCGACGCCCATGGCATCCGCGAAGGCCTCCAGCATGTCCTCGCTGGGGTTGCGCTCGCCGCGCTCGATCTTGCGTACCGCGCCGAGAGAGGCGTCCGCAGCGTCGGCCAGATGTTGCTGCGTCATGCGGGCCAACCTGCGTTGGTAGGCGATGCGACGGCCCACCCCCGGGTACGTAAGTGTGGGCATCCTGGCTCCCGTTCGGTTCATCCGCTCCGAACGGTACGCGCGCCACCGCGCTGCGTGTACGGGAACAGCTCCCCTCCGGGGCGGGGCCGACTCGTTGATCAGCGACCGGTGATGCCGACCAGCTCGGTGAGGCTGTCGATGTGCCAGTCAGCAGCTCCGGCGACGTCCGGGTCGGTCGCCCACAGATAGCCCCAGGGACCCCGCCGTGGATGCGCTGCCTTGAGCCCGGCCGCCTTCGCGGGAAGCACATCATTCGCCGGGTGCTCGCCGACGTACAGGGTGCGCTCGGCAGGCGCCTGGGCCACCTCCAGAACGCGCTCGAAGAAGCGGGAGCCCGGCTTGGCGACACCCCACTCCCCCGATGTGGCGATGACGTCGGCAGGCAGCTCGAGCCGGCGGAGCATCTGGCCGCATCAGGTCAGGGGCATCCCGCGGCGGAGGCCCGGCTCGCGGACGATCGCACCCTCCGCGGCCAGCGCTGGTAGTGGACGGAGGCGCGGCTGCTCATGCCGACCGCCTGCCCGATCTGGGCGTAGGCGGGCGCCTCTCCGTGCTGCAGGGTGTGTCTAAGCGGCTCCGCCGAAGTCCGCTGCTGATCCGCACCTGCGGTACAAACCTGGCGGCCCCTGGTGAACGGGGTCTGGGGGCGAAGCCCCCAGGAATTTTTTGCTCCCGCACCTCAGCGGAGCTACTTAGGGCCTGCTCTCGAAGTCGGGTGTGAGCTTGTGCCAAGATCGCGGGATGCTGCGACTCACCGATTTCATTATCGACTGCCCGGACACGATGAAGCTGGCGGCTTTCTACTCCGAGGTGACGGGCCGTCCGATCAAGGAAGGCAGCTCTGAGGACTGGGCCGGCATCCAGTTCGGCGAGATCGAGCTGGCATTCATCCGGGTGGATGACTACCGCGCTCCGCAGTGGCCCGACAGCGAGCACCCCAAGCAGTTCCACCTCGACTTCGAAGTGGACGAGATCGAGTCCGAGCAGCGCCGCGTCCTCGACCTCGGCGCGACGCTAAGGCAGGACTTCATCGGCCCCAACGGCTACGGCTGGCAGGTCTACACCGACCCGATCGGCCACCCCTTCTGCCTGTGCCGCAACAAGGGCGTCATCTGGACCGACCAGGGCCCGACTTGGCCCAAGCGCGACTAATTAGAGCGTCGCCAACCGCTCCACCAGCAAAAACGCACCGATTCCCAGCATCGCCGCGCCCGACGTGCGGGTGACCGCGCGGGCCGCTGCCGGGCGGGCCGACAGGAGGACGCGGGCCAGGGCGCCGACGCTGAGGTACACGGCCGCGCAGCACGCCATGTGCAGCAGGCCCAGTGCGGCGGTCTGCGCGGGTACCGGCAGGTGGGCGCCGCGGAGGGTGAGGAACTGGGGGAGCACGGAGAGGTAGAGCAGCAGGCCCTTGGGGTTCAGGCCGCTGATCGTGGCGCCCCGCAGGAAGAGGCCCCGTTCGGTGCCGGCGGTCTCGTCCGCCGCGCCCGGGACGGCCGGGCGGCGCAGCACCCCCCAGCCCAGCCAGAGCAGATACCCGGCGCCCGCCACCGTGAGCGCCGTCAGCAGCCGGGGCGAGCCCGCCACCAGGACCGCGAGACCCGCCGTCGCCAGGACCGTGTGCAGGGCGTAGCCGGAGACCAGGCCCGCCACCGCGCGCGGCACCGAGCGGCCGCGCAGGGCGGTCGCGATGACGAACGCCCAGTCCGCGCCCGGCACACACACCAGCAGCAGGTCCACGGCGAGGAAGGAGAAGAGCAGTCCTGAGTCCATGCAGGGGACATTAGGCGTGAATGGCCCGAAAGTGTTCCTGAAGTTTGCCCATGATCGTGAGATCTGAGCAATTATCTTCTTCATGGACGACGTGGACCGGAAAATCCTTGCCGAGCTGCAGCAGGATGGGCGGCTGACCGTGACCGAGCTGGCCGCCCGGGTGCGCCTGAGCGTCTCGCCCTGCCACCGGCGGCTGCGCGAGCTGGAGCGCTCCGGTGCCATCCAGGGCTACCGGGCGGTGGTGGACGCGGCCGCGCTCGGGCTGAACTTCGAGGCGCTGGTCTTCGTCTCCATGCGGCAGGAGGACCGGGAGACGGTCGCCGAGTTCGAGCGGGCGGTCAGCGAGCTGGAGCACGTCCTGGACGCCCAGCGGCTGTTCGGCGAACCGGACTACCTGCTCCGGGTGGCCACCGCCGACCTCGCCGCCTTCCAGCGGCTGTACGACGAGCGGCTCGCGACCCTGCCGGGCGTGCAGCGGCTGACCTCGACGCTGGTGATGAAGCACGTGGTGCAGGACCGGCCGCTGCCCGCGGCGCGGGGGTAGCACGGCCGGCGCCGGCGCACCGGGCTCCTCGGCCTCCCGACGGCACTCCGGCCCATCCCCGCGCGACGGCCCGATGTCTCAAATGGTGTGTGTGGACAGGATGTTGACCCCTGTGGGGCGGAAGCGGCCTGTGGTACACCGAGAACGCGATCAGCGGATCCGGGAGACGGGGGCGGATATGAGCGGTACGTACATACCGGTTGAAGTGGGTGGTGTCGAGGTCCTGGTGGAGGCCACCGAGGTGCGGGTGCCGGGATCGGAGCCGACGGCCGCGCGGCCGGGGCAGCTCGCCGAGCGGGCCCGGGACGCCTTCGGGCAGGCGCAGTCGGCGATCGTGGAGATCGCGGCCGCCACGGCGACGGCCCTGCGCCAGGCGGGCCGGGCGGCCCGGCCCGACGCCATGGAGGTGGAGTTCGGGGTGAAGTTCTCCGCCAAGGGCGACATCATCGTGGCCGGCGCGAGCGGCGAGGTCACCCTCAAGGTGAAGCTGACGTACGACGGGAGGGGAGCAGCCCAACCGGCCGGCGACGAGGACGCGGACGACGAGGCGTCCTGATGACCGTGTCCTCCGTCCCCGGACAGCTGAGCGTCCCCGGATATCTGGGCAGCGTCCTGCACCCCGCCGACGACTCCCCGGTGGGCACCTGTTTCCAGCTCTCGCCCGGCGTCCTCGCCACCGCCTGCCACGTCCTGGAGAGCCTGGGCCTCGGCGCCCCGGGCGCGCGGGTGCGCTTCGCCCCGCTGGCGGGCGGCCCGGCGGGCACGGCCACGGTCGAACGGGTGGACCAGAAGCACGATCTGGCCGTTCTGCGCACCGACAGCCCCCTGCCCGCGTCCGTGACCCGCGCGATGCCGTCGGAGTCGGTGGAGCCCGGCACGGAGGTGGTCGTCGAGGGCTTCGGGGAGGTCCCCGCGTACGACGGGCACACCTACCGGTACCTGAGGGCGGGCGGCCGGTGGGAGCACACGACCGAGCGGGACGACGGCGTCCGGCTCGGCCGCCTCAGCACCAAGGACCTGCTGCGCGGCATGAGCGGCGCCCCCGTGCGCCGTACCTCCGACGATGCCGTCCTCGGCGTGGTCAGCGCCCGCTACAACAGCACCGACGGCTGGCTGCGCGACTCGGTGTGGACGGCCGGGACGGAGGATCTCGCCGCGCTCGCCCCGCGGGAGCTGTCCTGGTTCTCCCCGTACCTGCGCACGCACGAGCAGGTGCTGCGGGACCTCGACGACAAGGAGCAGTACCTCACCGCCGAGCAGCTGGAGTTCGTCAGCCCCGGCCCGGGCAGCGGCGCCGCTCCGGTCCGCCTGCTGGACCGGCTCGACGCGCAGTACGAGCCCGGCGGCTACGCGGAGCCGCGGCGCGGGGTGCTGCTGGAGGGCGTGGCCGGGGCCGGCAAGACCCGCACCTGCTTCGAGGTGGCGAAGCTGGCCGGACAGGAACGCGACGGCACCTGGCTGGTCCTGCACGTGACACCCGGGTCGGCCGTGACCGCCGAGCACCTCGTCCAGGCGGCCCTGGCGCACGCCGGGCTCGCGGACGCCGCCCGGGTCCTGCTCGTCCTCGACTACCTGGACAGCTACTCCCAGCTCGGGCTGCCGGAGCTGGGCCGGGAACTGCAGACCCTCGACCCGGAGGGACGGGTGGCCTGCCTGGCCTCGGCCCGGCCCGGTGCGCTCCAGACAGCGGAGGTGCAGGGCGTCTTCGGCCAGGTGCCCCTTGAGGAGGGGGAGGAGTACCGCGCCCGGGTGGCCGCCGCGATCTTCCAGAAGGTCGCCCCGGAGGCCTGGCGGCGGTGGGGCGAGGAACGGCTGGTGGCCGCGTGCAGCGACCGTCCGGTCCTCGCCCTGCTGATCGCGCGGGCCCTGGAGGAGCAGGCCCGGGCCGGGCAGGACGCCCCCGACCTCTCCGACCTGCGCCAGGGCAGTCTCTTCGACTGGCTGCGGCGGCGGCTCGAACGCGACTTCGGCGTCCCGACCGCCGCGGACCGCGAAGCGGGCCTGTCCCGTCCGCGCGTGGGCCTGCTGGCCTCCACGGTGGCCCTGCTGGCCTGCCCGCAGGACCGTTCCGCCGCCGTGCGGGCGGCCGTGGACCGGGCACTCGACCGGCGCGCGGACGGCGAGTTCGCGCTCCGCGGCGCTGACGTGCTCGCCCTGCTGCGCGACCAGGGCTGGCTGGTGGGCGGCGCCGACCGGCTCGAACTGGTCCACGACATCGTCGCGGACGGCCTGCTCGGCGCCACGCTGGTCCCCGGGCAGACCGTTCAGAGCGGCACCGCCGAGGAACTCCTGGACGCGCTGCTCGACCGCGGCCCGGCCTTCACCCAGGCCGTACGGCACCTCTCCCGCTGGACCACCGACCAGGACGCCGCCCGGCAGGCCAGGATCGAGGACGCCTGCGCCCGCTGGCTGGAGGTGCGCGCCGACCGGATCGGCGCCCTGCTCGCCGCCGACGCCCTCGGTGAGACCGCGTTCGACCTGATGGCCCGCACGCCTTGGCAGGCCGGGATGCTCCGGCACTGGGACGGGCTGGTCGGACCCTGGCTGGACCAGATCGAGCGCGAGCGGCCCCGTGCCCTGCCCGGCGTACTCGCCCAGGCCGTGGACAGCATCGTCGGACCGCTGCCCCCGCAGCTGCTCGGCAGCGCCCTGACCTGCCTGGAGTCCCGACGCCACGCCCCGGAGACGGGCCTGCTCCTGCAGGCCCTGCTGTACGCGGAGGGCCTGGCACCGGAACAGCTGGACACGGTCGCGGACCGCGCCCTCGCCTGGATACGGCGCCACCAGGGCGAACGGCGCGCCGTCCAGCTGCTGGCCGCCGCCCTGAGCCGCCCCGAGCCGACCCCGGCGACCGCCCGGCGGGTGGTGGAGGCGGCCCGGGAGTGGATACGCCGCAACCCGGGGCACTCGGCCGGCTCCGTGGTGCTCGGCCCGCTGCTCGACCGCGACGACCTCGGACCCCACGCCAAGGCCGTGCTCGACGCCGCGCTGACCTGGGTCGTCCGGCAGAACGGCAACCCCGGCGTCTCGTTCGTCCTGCCGCGCCTCCTGCGCCGCACGGACCTCGGGGGACACCGGGACCGGGCGGTCGGCCAGGCCCTGAAATGGCTGCGCGATCACCGTGAGCGCCCGCAGGCCTCCTTCGTCCTGCGCCCCCTGCTGCGCTTCGACCTCACCGAGGAGGAGGCCCAGCAGGCCGTCGCGCACGCGAAGAAGTGGCTGACCCGCAACGCCGACGAACCGCAGGAATTCGTGCTCGGCGCCCTGGTGCGCTGGGACGAGTCGGCCGCCGAGCGCGTCGGCAAGCTGCTCCGGCAGCAGCCGGTGACCGAGTCGCAGCAGCACCTGCTGGCCGACCTCCTCCGCGGCGACCTGCCGGAGCCGCTCCTCCAGGAGGTCGTCGCCGCGTCCCTGCGCTGGCTGCGGGTCCACGGCCAGGGGCCGGACTCCGCGCTGCTGCACTGGCTGCTCCGCCGACTCCCGCCCGCCGGCGAGGCATGGGCCGAGGCGTCCGAACGGGCCGTACGGTGGCTGAAGCGGTACGGCACCGCCGCCGAGGCCAGCTTCCTGCTGGACGACCTCCTCACCGCCGAGCCCGGCCGCGCGGACACCACCCGGCTCGCCCTGGACTGGCTGGCGCAGCACGGCACCGACCCCCACGCCAGCTACGTCCTGCGGCCCCTGCTGCTGCACCACGGCGGCCTCGCCGAGGACCAGGCCGGGCAGGCGGTGGACCACGCCCTGGCCTGGCTCGCGGAACACGCCGAGGGCGACGAGGCGGGCTTCGTCCTCGAACCGCTGCTCATCCTGCGGTCCCTCGGCCCCGACCAGGCCATCGCCACCCTGCGGGCCACCACCCGGTGGCTCCGGGACCACGCGACGAGCCCCGGCGCCGACCGGGTACTGGGCCCGCTGCTGACCCGCGCCGACGTGGTGGGCGACCTGCGGGACGTGGCCGAGGCCCTGGCGGTGGCCTGGCTCGAACACCACCCGGAGGCCGACGGCGGTATCGCCCTGCTGGCGACACTGCTGGCCCGGCCGGGCCCCGGCCCGGAGCAGGCGGCCCGGCTGGTCCCGTACGTGGCCAAGCGGACGCGGAAAGGCCGTACGGTCGCCTCCCACCTCATCGGTCTGCTGCGCTCGGTGCCGGCCGGAGCGCCGCAGCGGACGGCACTGATCGACCACACACTGACCTGGCTGGCCCCGTACGGCCCGCCCGGCACGGGCAACCCCAGCGGCGTGTACGCGCACCTGCTGGCCCAGCGCGATCTCACCGCGGAGCAGCTGGCCCGCGCGGCCGAGCTGTTCCTGGCCTGGCTGGACTTCCGGGCGACCCGCGCGGTGGTGGGACGCCCGCTGGCCGAACTGCTCCAGCACACCGGACCCGCCCCCTGGCGGGCGGCAGCCGTGCCCCGAGCGCTCGCCTGGCTGGCCGAGAACGCCTCCCGGCCCAGCGCGGCCGAGGTGCTCCTCGCCCTGCTGCGCGACCCGGCGCCGCCCCCGGAGGTACGCGGGTACGCACAGGAGTGGCTGGCGGCGAACGGACCCGGGCACTGGAGCTGGGCGGACGTCACCGAGGCGGTGGGCGGGACGTCCGGGCCCGAAAAGAAGGCAGGCGGCGGTCCACCTGGGTGAACCACCGCCTGCCAGACAGGACTTGGGACCTGGAAAAGGGCCGTGTGTTACTTCGTCGGCTTCTTGCCTGTCACACCGAGGTGCACCAACAGCGCCAGGTTCGGCTTGAGTTCGGCCTGCTTGACGCCCCAGGTCTGGAACCCCTTCTGGTGTGCCGCCACCGCCGCGAGCATCGCGACCAGTGAGCCGGCCACCGCCGCCGGGTTCACGTCCTTGTCGACCCGGCCCTTGGACTGGAGTTCCGCGATGGAATCCACGAGGGAGTTGTTCACCGAGTTCAGGATCTTCATACGGATCTTGTAGAACCGTTTGTCCCCCTCGGCGGCGCCGAGGTCGACCACGCGCAGGATCGCGTCGTTCTTCCGCCAGAACTCCAGGAAGCCGTCCACGAGTTCCTGCGCGGTCTGCCACCCCGCCTTGCCGGCCCAGCTCCGGCCCTCCAGGAGCGCGGTCAACCCGGCGCCCTCGGCGGCCATTTGCTCGGCGATCTCCAGGACGGCACCTTCGACGTCCGGGAAGTACTGGTAGAAGGTCGCGGGCGAAGTTCCCGCCTTCCGGGCGACATCGATGACCTTGACGTCCCGGTAAGGGGAGGAGCTGAGCATCTCGCTGAGGCAGTCGAGCAGCTTCTGCCGGGTCGCCTGCCCACGCCGGCCGGCCACGCGGCCGTCGACGGTACGCACTTGTCCTGTCATGCCGTCAGCTTACCGAGGGGTGATCGGAGCGCGATTCGGCCGACTGCAAATGGGGTGCATGGGTGCATCGGGGGTGGTGTGGCTGGTCTGCGGGGTGCGCGCGGCGCGGTTACTTTGGCGACATGGCCGAAAACAGGGCATCGGTGTACGGAGAGGGCGTCCCCTGCTGGGTGGACGCCCAGCTTGCCGACGTCGAGGCGGGCAAGCGGTTCTACGGTGAGCTTTTCGGGTGGACCTTCGAGGAGGCTCTGGGCTCCTCGGTGTGGGCCCTGCTGGACGACGAGCCCGTCGCCTCGCTCGCGCCCAAGGTGGACGGCCGGATGCCCACCGTCTGGACGGTGTCCTTCGCCACTCCGGACGCCGCGGCCCTCGGCCGGCGGATCGCCGAGGCCGGCGGGCAGGTGGTCATGGCCCCCTTCCCGGTGGGCGACCTCGGCACCGCCGCCCTCGCCGCGGACCCCCAGGGCGCGGTGTTCGGCCTGTGGCAGGCGGGCAGCCACCCCGGCTTCGGGCGGCGGCACGAGCCGAACACCTTCGTCTGGGTCGAGCTGTACACCCGCGACACCGCCGCCGCCAACACCTTCTACGGCGCCCTCTTCCACGAGGCCCTGTTCGGCGCCGGTGCCGAGCCCGACTTCGGCCGCGCGGACGTCGCCGACGTCTTCCCGGTCGAGATGCCCCCGCACTTCGTCACCCACTTCCGGGTCGCGGACCTGGACGACGCGGTCGGGGCCGTACAGCGGCTCGGCGGGCGGGTCCAGGTGCCACCCTTCGAGACGTCGTACGGACGAGTGGCCGTCGTCACCGACAATCAGGGGGCGTCGTTCGCGGTACTGCAGCGGTGAGGCAGGCGCCGAGGCAGGCACTACGGCGATGAAATGACCCTATTCGGCACGAGACACCCCGATTCATCACCGGGTTCGCAACCAGCCGCCCGGCCAGGAAGAATCAGGGTGCGTGCCGCCATGGCGGTGCGGTGGTGAGACGCTGCACTTCGGTCGCGTACATATGTGGGTGGCGCGGCTCGTACGGGGAGGTGGCAGGCAAGTGGTGGATCAGCTGACGCAGCACGATCCGCGGCGGATCGGGCCGTTCGAGGTGCTGGGCCGGCTGGGGGCCGGCGGCATGGGGCTGGTCTATCTGGCACGCTCGGCATCCGGCCGGCGCGTGGCGATCAAGACGGTCCGCACCGAGCTGGCCGAGGACCAGCTCTTCCGGGTCCGCTTCACCCGTGAGGTGGAGGCGGCCCGGGCGGTCTCCGGCTTCTACACGGCGGCCGTCGTCGACGCCGACCCGCGCGCCGCCGTGCCCTGGCTCGCCACGGCCTACGTCCCCGCACCCTCCCTAGAGGAGATAGTGAACGAGTGCGGGCCGCTCCCGGCCCAGGCGGTGCGCTGGCTGGCGGCGGGCGTGGCGGAGGCCCTGCAGTCCATCCACGGCGCCGGGCTGGTCCACCGCGACCTGAAGCCCTCCAACGTCCTGGTGGTCGAGGACGGCCCCCGGGTGATCGACTTCGGCATCGCCTCCGGTGTCTCGAACACCCGCCTGACGATGACGAACGTCGCCGTCGGCACCCCCGCCTACATGTCCCCCGAGCAGGCCAAGGACTCCCGCAGCGTCACCGGCGCCAGCGACGTCTTCTCCCTCGGCTCCATGCTGGTCTTCGCGGCCACCGGCCACCCGCCCTTCCACGGCGCCAACCCGGTCGAGACGGTCTTCATGCTGCTGCGCGAGGGCCCGGACCTCACCGGGCTGCCCGACGAGCTGCGCCCGCTCATCGAGGTCTGTATGCAGATGGAGGCCCCCGGCCGCCCCAGCCCTGCAGACCTCCAGGCCCAGCTCGCCCCGCACCTCTTCGGCTCCGGCTCCGACGACAGCGGCACCGCCTCCGCCTGGCTGCCGGAGAAGGCCGTCGCCCTCATCGAGTCCCGCCGCGGCGGCCGCCCCGCCGCCAAGCCTGCCCCCACCGCGGCCGGCCCCCGCAGCGGCGGCCGAGGGGCCGTACCCCCGCCGCCGTCCTACGACCCCGCCGTGCCGTCCCCCGCACCGTTCGGCCCGGTGGGTACGGCGGGCGCGGTGGGCGCACCCGACACCGGCCCGGTCCGGCTGGCCGGCGCCCAGGTGCCCATCGGCCCCGGCCCCCGGGTCGCCGACGCCCGCGCCGCCGCCGTCAAGGCGCCCCCGCCGGAGGCCGGCCTGGTCGCCAGCTGGTCCCGCCCCCGCCCCGGCGTGAACGGCGCAGACCCTGCCGTACCGCCCGCGCCCCCGGAGAGCGCCAGCGGCTGGCGCCCCTGGCGCTTCCGCATGTCCAACGACGTCTGGGGCACCCCGTCCGTCGACGGCGACCTCGTCTACGTCACCTCCTTCGAGGTGCACGCCCTGGACGTGGGCACGGGCCGCCGCCGCTTCAAGACGAGGGACGTCGCCTGGTCGATGGCCGTGGCGGACGGCCGTATCCACGCCTCCGACGGCCCCACCCTGTTCGCCCTGGAGGCCCGCGAGGGCGCCGATCTGTGGCGGCTGTCCACGGACGCCTGGGTGTACTCCCTGCACGCCGACCGGGGCACGGTCGTCACCGGCACCCGTGGCGGCGGCGTCCAGGCCTGGGAGGCCTCCGGCGGCCAGAAGCTGTGGGAGATCACCGGCTGCCAGACCGACTTCGAGTCCCCCGAGGCCGGCCCCGCCGTCCACGACGGCACCGTCTACGTCTGGCAGGACGCCCGGCTGCGCGCCCTGGAGGCCCGCACCGGCGAGGAGCGCTGGTCGTACCCCATCGGCGACGCGGCCTCCTGCGGCGGCGTCCCGGTCCGCATCACCCCGGCCCCCGACGGCTACGTCTACGTCTCCGCCGGCACCCGCGTCCTCTCCATCGACGTGGCGAGCGGCATGGTGCGCTGGCACTTCGAGGCCCCGGCGGTCTTCCTCTGCCCGCCCGCCTTCGCCCCGGGCCCGGCTGTCACCGGCGGCGGCATCTACCTCGCCGACTACCTGGGCACGGTCTACGCCTTGGACGCCACCGACGGCCGCGACCGCTGGCGCATCGCCACCGAGGCCCGCTCCTCCATCGAGCCGGTCCTGGTCGCCGCCGGCCATGTCCACGTCGGCAGCGGCAAGGGGCTGTACACCCTGGACGCGGTCACCGGCACCCCCAAGTGGCGCTTCCAGGCCGGCGGCGACGTCGTGGGCGCCCCCGCGGTGGCCGAGGGCCGCATCCACTTCGGCTCCACCGACCATCTCCTCTACACCCTGAAGGCCGACGACGGCCGACTCCGGTGGAAGCTGGCCACGGGCGGCGAGATCACCGGCTCCCCGGTCGTCAAGGACGGAGTGGTGTACGCGTGCAGCAAGGACCGCTGCGTGTACGCGCTCGACGCGGAGAAGGGGACGGGGACGGCGCGGACCGCCTGAATGCGTGACGGCCGTCGTACCGGTTTACACGGAAGGGCTCCAGACGGCGGCCGTCTCACGGCTGACGCTACCCCCGGCGCCGAGCACCCGCCAGGTGGTGCCACCGGTCGCTAAGGTGATGGCATGCACATGCAAACACGGACGCGCGCACTCAAGTTCACGGCCGTACTGACCCTCGTGGTGCTCAGCCTCACCGGCTTCTCGACCGGCCGGCACCACAGCCGCCACGGGAGCGGGAGCGGGGGCGGGTGCAGCAGCTCCCACCAGGACCACGACAGCTCGTCGTCCACGTCGGGGAGCGGGTCGTACGACGACTCGGACGACGACAGCTACGGCAGCAGCAGTACGAGTACGAGTGGCAGCACCAGCGGGGGTTACTACACCCGGCGCCCGACCCACCGGGCCACCTCCACCCCTTCCGGTGGCAGCAGCAAGCGGCTGGAGGACGGGACGGCGAAGCTGATCAGCTGTGCGACCGGGAAGAAGCCGTATGCGACGGTCGAGATCACCAACCCGAACAACCGCGAGGCCGAGTTCCAGGCCCGGGTCACCTTCTACGACGACGAAGGTACCGAGATTCTCGACAACGCCTCCTACACGGTCACGGTGCCCGCGAAGGGCAGGGCGACCACCCAAGTGACGGTCGGTGAGCGCCTCCTGCTGAAGGTCGACCACTGCGAGGCGCACCCTGAGGCCCAGGTCAGGCCCTAACGCACCCGATACTCCCGCGGTCGCCCCGCGAACAGCTCCGCCTGCCGCTCGGCCGGCAGATTGCCGAGGGCGATGAGATGCGGCGCCTGCGCGAACGCCTGCGCACGTGCCGCGTCCTTGGCCGCCCACAGGGCCCGTACCGTCCCCTGGACGCCCTCCGTCGGATACCCGGCGATGACGGCGGCGCAGCGCACGGCCGCCTCCAATGCCCCGCCCGGCTCGGCCAGTTCGGACACGAGCCCGATCTCGTGGGCCCGCCGGGCGGAGATCCTCTCGGCGGTGCCCATGAGCATCATCCGCGCGACCTCCCCGTACGGCATCTGCTGGGCCATGAGCACGGACTCGTAGGCGCTGACCATGCCGTACGTGGTGTGCGGATCGAAGAAGGAAGCCGTGGTGTCCGCGACGACGAACTCGCTCTCGCCCAGCAGATAGAAGGCTCCACCGCAGGCCATCCCGCGCACGGCGGCCACGACCGGCTTCCACAGGTCGTTCGCCTTCGGCCCGATGCCGAGCAGCGGATCGTCCTGCATGTACGGCGACGAGGGCTGCGGCACGACGAAGTCCCGGTCGATGCCGGTACAGAAAGCCCGCTCCCCGGCCCCCGTCAGGACAACGGCCCGCACGGAGTCGTCGAACCGCAACTCCCGCCACACGTCGGCGAGTTCCCGGACCATGTCGAGATCGACGGCGTTGAGCCGCTCGGGCCGGTTCAGGGTGACGACGGCGACGCCGGTGTCCTTGTCGACGGAGAGCCGGACGGTGTTCACGCCGGCACCCACTGCGGAAGCCCTGCGGAGAAGACCACTTGAACCCGGCCGCCGATCCTGATGCGCCGCGGATCGAGGGAGTTGAGGGGCGCCCCTGCCCGGGCGACCAGATTCCCGACCAGCCGTATCCGGGGCGCGTCCTCCAGCTCCACGACGACCACGTTGTACGGCGCCTGCTCCGCGTACTCGGGCAGCAGCGGCGGGTGCGGCACCACGTACGACCACACGCGCCCGCGCCCCGAGACCGCCCGCCACTCGCTCGCGAAGGACTGGCAGTGCGGGCAGCAGGGCCGGGGCGGGAAGCGGGGCTCGCCGCAGTCGGTACAGGCCTGGACGCGCAGCTCGCCACGGGCGGCGTACTCCCAGAAGGGGGCGCCGTCGGTGTCGGTGACGGGGGTCAGCATGGCTGCCTCAACTCCTCAGGAGAAGCGCGGAGGTGGGGACGCCTTCACCCGCCGTGACGAGACAGGTGGCGGCCTCGGGAACCTGCGCGGTACTGGTGCCGCGCAGCTGCTTCACCCCTTCGTTGATGAGGTTGAAGCCGTGCACATAGGCCTCGGAGAGCCCACCGCCCCCGGTGTTGAGGGGCAGCCGCCCCCCGATCTCCAGGGCGCCCTGCTCGGTGAAGGCCCCGCCCTCGCCCCGCCCGCAGAACCCGTACCCCTCCAGCGAGAGCGGTATCAGGGCCGTGAACGCGTCGTAGATCTGCGCCACGTCGACATCCTCCGGCGTGAAGTCGGCGTGCTTCCACAGATGCCGGGCGGCGGTCCAGGCCGGACCGGTGAGGGGGTCGTCGTTCCAGTAGTTGACCATGCCGTGGTGCTGGGCGGGCAGGCCCTGGGCGGCGGAGTGCACGTAGACGGGCTTCTTGGCGCAGTCCCGGGCGCGCTCCCTGCTGACGACGACGCAGGCCAACGCCCCGTCCGTCTCCAGGCAGTTGTCGAAGAGGCACAGGGGCTCGCTGATCCACCGGGAGGTCATGTACATCTCGCGGGTCAGCGGCCGCTCGTACATCACGGCGGCGGGATTCTGGTTGGCCCGGTTCCGGCAGGCGAGGGCGACATTGAACAGGTGATCGCGGGTGGCGCCGTACTCGTGCATGTAGCGGCGGGTGAGCATGGCGATCTCGTCGGCGGGCCGGAGCAGCCCGAAGGGCCGGGTCCACTGGGCCGGGGTGGGGAGCTGAACGGCGGTGTTGGTCCAGGGCCGGGGCCCGCTGCCACGCTTCCGCGACCGCCAGGCGACCCCGACGGTGGCCTGCCCGGCGGCGATGGCGGCGGCGAGGTGCGCGACGGTCGCACAGGAGCCGCCCCCTCCGTACCCGACCTTGCTGAAGAAGGTCAGATCACCGAACCCGACAGCCTTCGCCAGCTCCACCTCATCCGTCTCCTCCATGGTGAAGGAGGCGAGGGCGTCGACCTCGCCGGGCGAGATCCCGGCGTCGTCGAGGGCGGCGAGCACGGCCCGGCAGGCGAGGGTCTTCTCATCCTCCGGCAGCTGCTTGGCGAAGGAGGTCTGCCCGATCCCGACGATGGCGGTGGCATCTTTCAGCCCCGTTCCTGGCATGGTGCACCCACCCTTCCTCTGCTGACAGTCCGTCAGGTTACAGCTAATCTGACGGTCAGTCAGCTACGGCGTAGGGGGCTGCTATGAGTGACTGGGGCACCATCCCGGGTCTGGTGCGATGGTCGGCCGAGCGGTACGCGGACACCGAGGCGGTGGTCGAGGGCCGTACGAGGATCACGTACGCGGAACTGGGCGCACGTGTGGAGCGCGCGACGGCGGCGTGCATCGCGAGCGGCGTGCGGGTGGGCGACCGGGTGGCGGTCTGGGCCCCCAACTCCCTGGACTGGATCGTCGCGGCACTGGGCGCGGTGTCGGCGGGCGCGGTGCTGGTCCCGCTCAACACCCGCTTCAAGGGCACGGAGGCGGCGGACGTGCTGCGCCGTAGCCGGGCGAGGCTGCTGTTCGTGACGGGCACGTTCCTCGGCACGTCGTACGTGGCGTCGCTGCGCCGGGCGGCGGGGACGCCCGACGGTGCGGGCCACCCGCTCCCCGGGCTGCCGGCACTGGAACAGGTGGTGGTGCTGTCGGACGACGCTCCCCAGGACTTCCGTACCTGGAAGGACTTCCTGGCGGGAGGGGAGGGGGTGGGGCAGGCCGAAGTGCTGGACCGGGCAGGCAAGCTGGACGGCCGGTGCCTGTCGGACATCATCTTCACCTCGGGCACGACGGGCCGCCCCAAGGGCGCGATGATCAACCACGAACAGACGCTGACGGCGTACGAGATCTGGGCGGACCTGGCCGGCCTGCGCACCACGGACCGCTACCTGATCATCAACCCCTTCTTCCACACCTTCGGCTACAAGGCCGGGGTGATCGCGTGCCTGATGCGTGGGGCGACGATGATCCCGCAGCCGGTGTTCAACGTGGACACGGCACTGGCGAACATAGCGGCGGAACGGGTGTCGGTCCTGCCGGGCCCGCCGACCCTCCACCAGTCGCTCCTGGATCACCCTTCCCGCGACGCCCACGACCTCTCGGCGCTGCGGCTCGTGGTGACCGGGGCGGCGGTGGTGCCGTTGCGCTTGGTGGAACGCCTGCACGGCGAACTGGGCGTGGGGACGGTGCTGACGGCGTACGGCCTCTCGGAGGCGAGCGGCATCGTGACGATGTGCCGGCGCGGCGACGACCCGACGGTGATCGCCTCCACCTCCGGCCGGGCGATCCCCGGGACGGAGGTGAGGGTGGTCGACGCGGGGGGCGCCCCGGTGCCGCCCGGCACACCCGGGGAGGTCCAGGCCCGGGGCTTCACCATCATGCGCGGCTACTACGAGGACCCGACCGCGACGGCGGAGGCGATCTCCCCGGACGGCTGGCTGAGCACCGGCGACATCGGCGTCCTCGACCCGTCCGGCAACCTCCGCATCACGGACCGCCTCAAGGACATGTTCATCGTCGGCGGCTTCAACGCGTACCCGGCGGAGATAGAGCAACTGCTCGGTGTGCACCCGGATGTGGCCGACGTGGCGGTGATCGGCGTACCCGACGCACGACTGGGCGAGGTCGGCAAGGCGTACGTGGTGCGCAGACCAGGGTCGGTACTGACCTCCGACGACCTGATCGCCTGGTCCCGCAGGGAGATGGCGAACTACAAGGTGCCGAGGGCGGTGGAGTTCGTGGGGGAGCTACCGAGGAACGCGAGCGGGAAGGTCGTGAAGGGGGAGCTGCGGGGGCGGTGAACCGGCAGGTGTTCGGACACACCTCGGCCGCGGCGGCTCCCCCTCCGCGCCGCCGCGGCCGATCCCCGTCGGGTCAAAGGTCTGGTCAGGCCTTCTCGTCGGTGGCGTGGGTGTTGTCCGGAGTGGCCACGCCGGTGTCCTCGCCCGCCGCCAGGGTGGCCGGCTTCAGCGGCTCGCTGGTGGCGTGCGTGTTCAGCGTGGTCACCTCGGTGGCCGAGGTCTCCGTCTGCGTCGTCTTCTTGGCGTCGCTCATGACTGCTCCCCTGATGCTCTGTGCGATAGGTCAGAAAGGCCCGCTCGGCAGCTCCCCCGAGGCCACCGAGCGGGCACGTATGGGCCGGTACACCTTAAGGTGCGCCCATATGACGTCCCGCCTGCCCCCCGACGCGGCGGAACGACACGACTCAGAGTGCCGTCCGGCGATAAACGAACGATGAACGTGCAGGAGCCCGCTCTCAGGCCAGCGTGAGCGGCTTGAGCAGAGCCCTCACCTCATCGGCTTCCGGTGCACCCAGCGCCTCGAAGATGGCCAGCGCCTCCTGCAGGCAGACCTGAGCACGACCGCTCTGCCCGATGCCGCTCAACGCCCGGCCGAGCGCCGTGAGTACGTTTCCGCGCCGCCACTCGCCGCCGATGCCACGGAGGAGGGTCAGCGCCGACTCCGCGTGGGTGGCGGCCTGTGCCAGACGCCGGGCGGCGAGGTCGACCTCTGCGAGGCGGAAGAGGGTCATGCCCTCCCAGAGCCGCTGTCGGCTGTCGCGGAACAGGTCGCGGGCCTCTTCCAGGCGTTCGGCGGCCAGTTCGAGCTGACCGCTCTGGGTGAGCGCGAGTCCCAGCGCATAGCGTCCGTTGGCGCCCTTGAAGGCGTGGCCCATGTCGTCGTACATGTCCGTCCCCTGCTGGGCCAGGGACACCGCGCTCACGGTACGGCCCGTTGCCAGGTGTATCCGCGAGAGGTTGCACAAGGCGCTGGCCTCACCGGGCCGGTCCCCAGCGGAACGGAAACTCTCTATGGCCCGCGTCAGATGGCCCTCGCCGACGTCATACCGGCTTTGGTACAGGGCGATGACCCCGAGCATGTTGGACGCCCAGCACTGGGGAAGGGGATCGTCCGCCACTTCCGCCAGCCGCACGGCCTCGGCGGCCTCTTGCCCCGCCAGTTCGAAGCGGCCGGACATGTGGTGGCCGTTGGCCAGCGTGACCAGGGCGCGGGCCTCCGCGCGCTCGTCACGGCAGCTCTGCGCGGCGGCACGGACCGCGGTTCCGGTTGCCTCGTACTCCTTGGAGTTGGCTCCCGATTCGGCGAGGTCGATGGCTGCCCACAACAGGTCCACGGCCCGCCTCAGCTGATCGGGCCGGGTCGACTGACGTACGCACGCGAGCAGGCAGATCGCCTCGGAATACAGCCAGTCATGAGCCCGATGCCGGTCCTCGAAGACCAACCCCGGATACTCGGTCGGCTCCAGGTGGTCCACCAGCCGGTCCCCCGGCCGCTCGATCGTGTAGACCCCCGCCGCCGTGGCCAGATAGAAGTCCAGCAACCGGGACATCGCAGCCTCCCGCTCGCCAGGCGCCTGCTCATCCCTCTCGGCGCAAGCACGCGCGTAGAGGCGGACCAGGTCATGGAAGCGGTAGCGCCCCGGTGCCGCGGACTCCAGCAGCGAGGTGTCGACGAGGGACTCCAGCAGGTCCTCCGTCTCCTCCGCGGGCAGATCCAGGACCGCCGCGGCCGCGGCCAGGGACATGTCCGGGCCGTCGGCCAACCCCAGCAGGCGGAACGCCCGGGCCTGGGCCGGCTCCAGCTGCCCGTACCCCAGCTCGAAGGTGGCCTTGACCGCGAGGTCGCCCGCCTGGAGTTCGTCCAGCCGGCGCCGTTCGTCGGCGAGCTTCGCCGCCAGTACCGACACCGTCCACGTGCGCCGCGCCGCCAGGCGGGATGCCGCGATGCGGATCGCCAGGGGAAGGAAGCCGCACGCCGCCACCACGTCCAGCGCCGCCTCCCGCTCCGCCGCCACCCGCTCCTCGCCCACGATCTTCGTGAAGAGAGCGAGGGCCTCGTCGGGGGACATGACGTCGAGGTCCACCAGGTGGGCCCCGGCCAGGTCCAGCATCCGTACCCGGGACGTCACCAGGGCTGCACAGCCCTCCGTGCCGGGCAGCAGGGGCCGTACCTGTGCCGCGTCCTTCGCGTTGTCGAGCAGGACGAGGACCCGGCGGCCGTCCAGGACCGAGCGGTACAGGGCCGCGCGCTCCTCCAGCGAGTCGGGGATCGCCGAGTCCGCCGTGCCCAGGGCGCGGAGGAAGGAGCCGAGGACCGTCTCCGGTTCTGCCGGGCGCGGCCCCGCCCCCTGCAGGTCCACGTACAGCTGTCCGTCGGGGAAGGCGGGACGCGCCCGGTGGGCGACGTGGACCGCCAGGGTCGTCTTGCCGACGCCCCCGATCCCGGCCAGCGCCGAGACCGCCATCACCCGGCCCGCCGCCGACGCCTCCGACGCCGACGCCAGCACCTCGCTCAGCTCGCCCACGAAAGCGGCCCGCCCCGTGAAGTCCGGGACGGAGGCGGGGAGCTGGGCCGGGCGTACCGGGACCGCGGCGGGCTCGGCGGCCGGGGCGGAGGGTTCCGCCAGGGCCGGGTCGGCCTGGAGGATGCGTTGCTGCAGTTCCCGTAGGCCGGGGCGCGGGTCCACGCCCAGTTCCTCCGCCAGCAGGCGCCGCGTGTCCGCGTACACGGCGAGGGCCTCCGCCTGGCGGCCGCTGCGGTACAGGGCCAGCATCAGCAGCTCGCGGAACCGCTCCCGGAGCGGGTGCGCGGCCGTCAGGGCCGTCAGTTCGGAGACGGCCTCGGCGTGGCAGCCCTGCTCCAGGTCCATGTCCAGGCGGGACTCCAGCAGCTGGAGACGCCACTCCTCCAGGCGGACCCGTTGGGCGTCCGCGTACGGGCCGGGGACTCCGGCCAGGGGCTCGCCGTCCCACAGGGCCAGGGCGCGGTTCAGCACCTCCCGCGCATGGCACAGATCCCCGGCGCTCCGGGACTTCTCCGCCTCCGCCGCCAGGTCCTGCGCCACCGCCAGGTCCAGCGCGCCCTCGCCCAGCGAACGCACCGCGTAGCCGCCGGACTCGCTCGCCAGGACCCCGGGGTCCAGGATCTTGCGGAGCCGGGAGGCGTACGTGCGCAGTGCTGCCAGCGCCTGCGACGGGGGCTCGTTGCCCCAGAGCGCGTCGATCAGCTCCGCCGCCGTCGCCGTACGGCCCTCGCGCAGCAGCAGGGCGGCGAGCAGGGCGCGTTGCTGCGGGGAGCCGGTGTTCAGCGGCTCCCCGCCGCGCCAGGCCCGCACCGGACCGAGCACGCCGAAGCGCAACGCCGCCGGCTCCGCGATGGCACTGGCCGCGGAGCCGGAACGCCGCTGCTCGGGTACTCGCGGCCCACCGTCCATGCGTTCGCCCCCCTAGGCATCACGAACAACCCCGTCAGTTTGCCTTGTTCCGGGCGGTTGCGTCAGCCGGGGGAGACGCCGATCACAGGCCGGTACACCTCAGTACACAAGGCCCTCACACGGTCTTCGCACACGGTAGGGCCGCCTCACTAGCTGACGGACCGTCAGATCGGCGCTACCGTGAGCGCCATGGAGACGCAGAGCACCCAGCACATCCGGAGCGACTTTCCTCGGATCATCTCCGTCGACGACCACACCGTGGAGCCCGCGAACGTCTGGCAGGACCGGCTCCCGAAGAAGTACCTGGACACCGGGCCACGCATAGTCCGCGCCCCGCTGAAGGAAATGACCTTCCTGGGCGGGCGGTTCAAGCCCGTCATGGGCCGGCCGGGGGACGACGGCCCGATCGGCGACTGGTGGGTCTACGAGGACCTGCACCGGCCCCTCACCCGGCTCGACACCGCCGTCGGGTACGACAGGGACGAGATCAAGCTCGAAGTCATCACGTACGAGCAGATGAGGGCGGGGTCGTACGACGTCGCGCAGCGGCTCGCCGACATGGACGTCAATCACGTCCAGTCCGCCCTGTGCTTCCCGACCTTCCCCCGCTTCTGCGGGCAGACCTTCACCGAGGCCCGGGACCGGGACCTCGCCCTGCTCTGCGTGCGCGCCTACAACGACTGGATGGTGGAGGAGTGGTGCGGGCCGGCGGCGCGGGGGCGGCTCATACCGCTCACGCTGATCCCCCTGTGGGACGCCCACCTCGCCGCGGAGGAGGTCCGGCGGAACGCCGCCCGTGGCGTCCGGGCCGTCGCCTTCTCCGAGATACCCCCGTACCTGGGCCTGCCGTCGATCCACGGCGACGACTGGGACCCGCTCCTCGCGGCCTGCGACGAGACCGGAACGGTCGTCGCGATGCACATCGGCTCCAGCAGCCGGATGCCCTCCACCTCGGAGGACGCCCCGCCCGCCGTCGGCTCCACCATCACCTTCGCCAACTGCTGTTTCTCGATGGTGGACTGGCTGATGAGCGGCAAGTTCGAGCGTTATCCGAACCTGAAGGTGATGTACGCGGAGGGCCAGATCGGCTGGATCCCGTACATCCTGGAGCGCGCCGACGTGGTGTGGGAGGAGAACCGCGGCTGGGGAGGTGTCGCCGACAAGGTCCACCGGCCCCCGTCCGAGACCTTCGCCGACCACGTCTACGGCTGCTTCTTCGACGACGCCTTCGGGCTCCGCAACCTCGACTCCATAGGCGTCGGCAACGTCCTGTACGAGACCGACTACCCCCACTCCGACTCCACCTGGCCCAAGTCCCGCGAGGTCGGCGAGGCGCAGATGGGGCACCTGCCGGCGGACGTGGTCGAGCGGATCGTGCGGGGGAACGCCATCGAGCTGCTGGGGCTCACGAAGGACGGACTGTGGAGCGGGTCCCGGTGAGCCGTCGGCTGGCCTACGGGATCCAGCTGCCCGTGCAGTCCCAGAGCACCCTCTACACGGAGGGCTGGGAGGCAGCCGCCGGGCCCGCCGACCTGGTCGAGATCGCGCGGGCCGTGGACCGGGCCGGGTTCGACTACCTCGCCTGCTGCGACCACGTGGCCATCCCGCGCCGGCTGGCCCCGGCGATGAGCACGGTCTGGTACGACCCGGTCGCCACCCTCGCCCATCTCGCCGCCGTGACCGAGCGGGTCCGGCTGCTCAGCCATGTCGCCGTCGTGGGCCTCCGGCATCCCCTGCTCAGCGCCAAGCAGTACGCCACCCTCGATCACCTCTCCGGGGGGCGGCTGATCCTCGGCGTGGGCGCGGGGCACGTACGCGAGGAGTTCGAGGTCCTCCAGGTGGACTTCGAGCGGCGCGGGACCGTGCTGGACGAGGCCGTCGACGCGCTGCGGGCGGCGCTGGGGCCCGAGGAGTTCCCCGAGCACCACGGCAAGCTGTACGACTTCGCCGACCTGGGGCAGCGGCCCCGGCCCGCGCAGGAGCACGTGCCGATCTGGGTCGGCGGCTCCTCGCCCGCGGCCGTCCGCCGGGCCGCGCTGAAGGGGGACGGCTGGCTGCCGCAGGGCGACCCGCGGGACCGGCTGCCCGCGCAGATCGACCGCCTCAAGGCCCTGCGGGAACAGGCGGGCATCGAGGCTCCCTTCACCGTCGGCGCCATCACCGAGCCGCTGTACCTCGGAGACGCCGACTGGCACCTCGGGCGGCGCACCCTCGCCGGCGCGCCGGAGGAGATCGCCGAGTCGCTGCGGGCGTACCGCGCGCTGGGCGTGCACCAGATCCAGGTGCGGTTCCGCAGCCGGAGCCGCAGCGAACTCATCGACCAGATCGGCGTGTTCGGGGCGGAGGTCGCGCCCCGACTGGACTGAGGAGCAGGCATGGGCAAGCTGGACGGGCGGGTCGTCATCGTCACCGGGGCGGCGCGCGGACAGGGCGAGCAGGAGGCGCGGCTCTTCCGGGCGGAGGGCGCGCGGGTGGTCGTAGCCGATGTGCTGGACGACCAGGGGGAGGCGCTCGCCAAGGAGATAGGGGCCCTCTACGTCCATCTCGACGTGGGCACGGAGGAGGGGTGGCGGGAGGCCGTCACGGCCGCCAAGCAGGCGTACGGGCGCATCGACGGGCTGGTCAACAACGCGGGCATCCTGCGCTTCAACGCGCTGGTGGACACCCCGCTGGACGAGTTCATGCAGGTCGTGCAGGTCAACCAGGTCGGCTGCTTCCTGGGCATGAAGGCCGTCGCGCCGGAGATGGCGGACGGCGGGACCATCGTCAACACCGCCTCCTACACGGCGCTCACCGGGATGGCGGCCGTGGGCACGTACGCGGCCACCAAGCACGCCGTGCTCGGGCTGACCCGGGTGGCCGCGCTGGAGCTGGCGGGCCGGCGGATCCGGGTCAACGCCATCTGTCCGGGCGCCATCGACACGGCGATGTCGAACCCGGCCCGGCTGGACCCGGACGCGGACCCGGAGGAGATGAGCCGGGCCCTGGACGAGCTGTACCGCAAGCTCGTGCCGCTCGGCCGGGTCGGGCAGCCGGAGGAGGTGGCCCGGCTCGCCCTGTTCCTCACCTCGGACGACTCCTCGTACATCACCGGGCAGCCGTTCGTGATCGACGGGGGGTGGCTGGCGGGGGTCAGCGTCATCTGACTGGTCATCAGCTATTGACCCTCCGTGCGGGTGGTGCGACAGTCGCACGGAACTGACGGTGTGTCAGAAACCATGAACGGGACGGTGAACCGCCGTGGAATTCGGGCTCTTTGTACAGGGATACGTGGGCAAGCGCGCCGAGACCGACCCGCTGGCCGAGCACAAGGCACTGATGGAGGAGACCGAGTACGTCATCCAGGCGGACAAGTCGGGCTTCAAGTACGCCTGGGCCTCCGAGCACCACTTCCTCGAGGAGTACTCGCACCTCTCCGCCAACGACGTCTTCCTCGGCTACCTCGCCCACGCGACGGAACGGATTCATCTGGGATCGGGCATCTTCAACCCGCTCGCCCAGGTCAACCACCCGGTGAAGGTGGCCGAGAAGGTCGCCATGCTGGACCACCTCAGCGAGGGGCGCTTCGAGTTCGGCAGCGGGCGGGGCGCCGGCAGCCACGAGATCCTCGGCTTCCTGCCCGGCATCACCGACATGAACTACACGAAGGAGATCTGGGAGGAGACCATCGCCGAGTTCCCGAAGATGTGGCTCCAGGACGAGTACGCGGGCTTCCAGGGCAAGCACTGGCAGCTGCCGCCGAGGAAGGTCCTGCCGAAGCCGTACGGGAAGTCGCACCCGGCGATGTGGTACGCGGCCGGGTCGCCGCCCTCGTACGCCATGGCCGCGAAGAAGGGCCTCGGCGTGCTCGGCTTCAGCATCCAGAAGGTGTCCGACATGGAATGGGTGCTGGAGCAGTACAAGACGGCGGTCGTGAACGCGGAGCCCGTCGGGGACTTCGTGAACGACAACGTGATGGTGACGACCACGGCGATCTGTGCGCCCACCCACGCCGAGGCCATCGAGATCGCCGTCAACGGCGGGCTGCACTATCTGCCCTCGCTGGTCTTCCGGTACCACGACACCTTCCCGCGGCCCGAGGGGTTCCCGGTCTGGCCGGAGACGCTGCCCCGGTACACGCCGGAGTTCGTGGAACTCCTCGTCGAGGAGGAGCTGCTGATCTGCGGGGATCCGGACGAGGTGCTGCGGCAGTGCAAGCGGTGGGAGCAGGCCGGCGCCGATCAGCTGAGCTTCGGGTTGCCGGTGGGGGTGCCGAAGGAGGAGACGCTGCAGACGATTCGGCTGATCGGTGAGCACGTGATTCCGAAGATCGACACGGATCCGGTGCATCGGACCTCGCGGTTCCGTCAGGCGGTATGAGGGGGCTCCCGGCATGTTGGACCACCTGATCAAGGGGGCCACCGTCGTCGACGGGACCGGTGCCCCCGCCCGCACCGCCGACGTCGGCATACGAGGCGGCCGTATCGCCGCCATCGGCGAGATCACCGAAGGTTCCCGCACCAGCGAGGACGCGCACGGCCTCGTCCTCGCCCCCGGCTTCGTCGATCCCCACACCCACTACGACGCCCAGCTCTTCTGGGACCCGTACGCCACGCCCTCGCTCAATCACGGGGTGACGACCGTCGCGGCCGGGAACTGCGGCTTCACGCTCGCGCCGCTGCATCCCGACCGGCCCGAGGACGCCGACTACACCCGCCGGATGATGTCCAAGGTGGAGGGCATGTCCCTGGTGGCGCTGGAGGAGGGGACGCCGTGGAACTGGAGCGGCTTCGGGGAGTATCTGGACGCCCTGGAGGGGCGGATCGCCGTCAACGCCGGGTTCATGGTGGGGCACTGTGCGCTGCGGCGGTATGTGATGGGGCCGGAGGCCATCGGCGGGCAGCCGAGCGCCGAGCAGCTGGAGCAGATGCTGCGGCTGTTCCACGAGGCCATGGACGCGGGGGCCTGGGGGCTGTCCACCACCCAGTCCAGCACGCACTCCGACGGTGACGGACAGCCCGTGGCCTCCCGGCACGCGCGGCCGGACGAGCTGCTGGCGCTGGCCCGGGCCGTCGGGGAGCACGAGGGCACCCAGATCGAGGCGATCGTCGCCGGCTGTCTGGACCAGTTCAGCGATGCCGAGATCGATCTCTTCGTCGAGATGAGTGCGGTGGCGGGACGGCCGCTCAACTGGAACGTCCTCACCGTCGACGCGGCCGTCCCGGAGCGGGTGCCGCGGCAGCTCAGCGCGAGTGAGCGGGCGCGGAAGGCCGGTGGGCGGGTCGTGGCGCTCACCATGCCGATCCTGACCCCGATGAACATGTCCCTGGGCACCTTCTGCGCCCTCAACCTCATCCCCGGCTGGGGGCCGATCCTCGGGCTGCCGGTGCCGGAGCGGATCGCCAAGCTGCGGGACCCGGCCGTCCGGAAGGAGATGCTGCGGCGGGCCGAGTCGAAGGAGGCGGGTGTCTTCCGGCGGCTCGCGAACTTCGGGCGGTACGTCATCGGGGACACGTACAGCGAGGCCAACCGCGGGCTGACCGGACGGGTGGTCCGGGACATCGCCGCCGAGCGCGGTCAGGACGCCTTCACCTGCCTGGTGGAGATCTGCGCCAACGACGATCTCCGTACGGTCCTGTGGCCGATGCCCACCGACAACGACCCCGCCTCCTGGGCCCTGCGCGCCGAGACCTGGCAGCACGAGGACGTGCTGCTCGGCGGCTCGGACGCGGGCGCGCACCTGGACCGGATGTGCGGGGCGCCGTACACCACCCGGTTCCTCGGGGACTGTCTGCGCGGCCGGAAGCTGGTCGGTCTGGAGCAGGCGGTGAAGATGCTGACCGACGATCCGGCGCGGCTCTTCGGGCTGCGGGAGCGGGGCCGGGTGCGGGAGGGCTGGCATGCGGACCTGGTCCTCTTCGACCCGGAGCGGATCGACGCCGGTCAGGCCACCCTGGTGCACGACCTGCCGGGTGACAGCCCGCGGCTGGACTCCAGGGCGCTCGGCGTGCGGGCCGTGTGGGTCAACGGGGTCGAGGCGATCCGGGACGACGTGGTGAGCGGGGCCGTACCGGGCCGGGTGCTGCGGTCCGGGCGGGACACCGGGACGGTGAGCACCAGGTGAGCGAGGGGCAGCGGCTGTTCGTCGGCGGGGAGTGGGTGGAGCCGGACGCCGGGTACTACCCGGTGACCGACCCGGCCACCGAGGAGACGGTGGGGCAGGCGCCGGAAGCCTCGGAGGAGCAGGTCCACGCGGCCTGCGCCGCGGCCCGGGAGGCGTTCGGGTCGTGGTCGCGGACGAAGCCGGAGGAGCGGGCGGCGATTCTCGCGCGGGCCGCGGAGATCATCCGCGGCCGGCTCGTCCCGTACGCCGAGCTGGCGCGGGCCGAGACCGGGGCGACGACGGGGACGGCCCGGGCGATGCAGGTCGGGGTGGCCGCGGCCCGCTTCCGCCGGTACGCCACGGTGGAGCCCGCCGAGTGGGCGATCGCCCCGCAGATCAACGAGGCCGGGCCGATGGGGAAGGCGGGGGTGATGGGCGCGCTGGCGCTACGGCAGCCCGTCGGGGTCGTCACCTGCATCACCTCGTACAACAACCCGTGGGCCAACCCGGCAGGCAAGGTCGCCCCGGCCCTGGCCATGGGCAACACGGTGGTCGTGAAGCCCGCCCCGCAGGACCCGCTCTCCGTCTACCGGATGGCGGAGGCCCTGGAGGCGGCCGGGGTGCCGCCAGGAGTCGTGAACGTCGTCTCCGGGCGCTCGGTGGCGGTGGGCGAGGCGGCGGTGGAGTCGGACGACGTCGACATGGTGAGCTTCACCGGGTCCACGGCCGTCGGCCGGCGGATCGCCGAGGTGTGCGGGCGGGACATGAAGCGCCAGCTGATGGAGCTGGGCGGGAAGGGGGCGGCGGTCGTCTTCGACGATGCCGACCTCGCCTCGGCCGTGGCCGGGATCGGTACGACGTTCTCCTTCTACAGCGGCCAGATCTGCACCGCCCCGACCCGGGTACTGGCCCAGCGGGGTGTGTACGACCGCCTCGTCGAACAACTCGCCGCCTACGCGGGTCGGTTGAAGGTGGGGGACCCCAGGGAGCCGGACACGGTCGTGGGTCCGGTCATCTCCGCCGAGCACCGGGCGCGCGTGGAGTCGTACGTCGATCTGGGGCGCAAGGAAGGCGCGACGGTGGTCGTCGGCGGCGAACGCCCGCCCCTGGAACGGGGCTTCTACGTCACCCCCACCCTCCTGGCCGACTGCGCGAACGACATGCGGGTGGCCCGGGAGGAGATCTTCGGGCCGGTGGTGGCGGTGATCCCCTTCGACGACGAGGACGAGGGCGTGGCCCTCGCCAACGACTCGGACTACGGCCTCATCGACTACGTCTGGTCGGGCGACGTGGCCCGGGCCTTCCGGGTGGCCCGGCGGCTGAGGGCCGGCGGTGTCGGCGTCAACACGGTCGGCCGCAACATGGAGGCGCCCTTCGGCGGCTTCAAGAAGAGCGGAGTCGGCCGGGACGTGGGCTCCTACGCCCTGCACGCGTACAGCGAGGTGCAGGCGATCGTGTGGCCGGGGTGAGCCGAGGACTCAGTCCGTCAGGTCCACCCGCACCGTCAGCAGGTCCGTGCCGAACGCCCGTACCGCCGCGCTGTTGAAGCGGGGCAGGCCGCGCAGGCGGGTCACGGCGTCGTCCTCCGGGAGGAGGTGGGCGGTGCCGTGGTGCCAGCGGCCGCGGATGCGGATGCGGACGTGCGGGTCGGCCTGGATGTTGCGGACGTACTGCGACTTGAAGCCGAACTCCGAGACGATCCAGAAGGAGTCGCCGACCCGGCGCCCGCCCACCGGCGTCGGCCGGGGCAGGCCGGACGTGCGGCCCGTGGTCTCCAGGATCGTCTGGGCCGGAACACGCCGGTTGAGCGGGTTGGCCACATGGCGCTGGAAGCGGGTGACGATCCGGTGCTTGAGGTCGGCGGACTTGCGTGACATCTCTCGGACTCTCCTGCTCTCCTCCGCGGACGGCGTCCGGCCCGGTGCCCCGCGGGGAAGCTGTGTCGGCCCCGTGCGGGGCGTGTGATACGTGGACGTTCGTACGAATGGCGCGTGTTAGCCTCCCCCGCGGTCATGATCTATCGCAACGGGGGAAGCGTGATGGGCGCGTCTTCGGACGGCTACACGGTCAGGTCCGGCATGTCCGGGCAGGCGAAGGAACTGGACGACGCGGGCGACGACGCGGGAGACATCCGTACGGCGATCAGCCCCGCCATGTGCTACACGCAGGACGCGCTGGGCGGCTCCGAGGCGAGCGAGGCGTTCAACGCGTTCGCCGCGGCCTGGCAGTCGGACGCGGCCACGCTGGAGTCGGCGCTGCATGAACTCGCCGACAAGGTCCGCCTCTCCAAGGGCGCGTACGCGGGCAGCGACCACAGTGTCGGCACCCGGGCGGAAGCGGTGTCCGTCGGCGGGAACGGAGGCGTCACCACCATGCCGGCGTACGCCGACCGTCCGTCTGTCCTGTCGAAGTTCTGAGGGCGGGCCGATGACGGGATTCCTGAACCCGCTGGGCGCCCTGGACTCCCCGGCCGGCCGCCGTTCCTGGCTGGCCGATCTGGTCGAGAGCATTCCCAAGGCGGGGTCCAAGAACGATCTGCTGGACCAGATCGACGGCGCGCTCTTCGTCTCCGCGCCGGTGGGCGACACGGCGGCCCTCGAATCGCTGGGCAAGCAGTACCGCGGCCAGGTCGACAAGGCCGGTGACGTGCACGACCGGGCGAACAAGGTGGCCCGCAAGGGGCTGCCGGAGGTCTGGGTCGGCGACACCAGCGTCCTCGCCGCCGACGCGGTGGGCGCCGCCGCCCGGGCCGCGACGAAGATGGCCGAGGCGTTCCAGGGCGGCGCGAAGGCGCTGCTCGCCCTGGCCGACGTGCTCGGGCACGCACAGAAGCAGGATGCCGACGGCCGCGCCAAGATGGAGCAGGCCAAGCAGCAACTCGGCCCCAAGGACAGCTTCTTCGACCTCGGCCGCCTGATCGAGACCGAAGAGGAGAAGGCCGAGCAGGAGAAGGCCCTCGCCGCGGCCCGGACCGTCGCCACCGACGGGGTCGGGCTGATGCACAAGGCCGCCGTCGCCGCGGACGACGCCGTACGCGCCGCGGCCCGGGACTTGAACAAGTGGGCGGCCGAGGCGCGCGCCGGGAAGATGCACAGCGGTCAACTGACCGCGGTGGACCAGCTGATGCTGGCCGACACCAGCGGGAAGGCCGGTGCGGCCGACTACAACGAGATCCTCACCGCCAATGACCTGGAGCGCTCTGGCCGGGCCATGGACAAGCTCTCGCCGGCCGACCGGACCCGGATGGACCAGCTCCTGGCGAACGCGAAGTCCCCGCAGGAGAAGGCGTACCTCATGAAGGCCCTCGCGGCGGGCCACGGCGTCGACGACATCGAGACGTTCGACGGGAAGATCCACGGCAAGGACCCGGCCTGGCTGCAGCGGCACCTGTCGCCGATCGTCACCCAGGGGGACAGCCTGAAGGACGAGGGGACGGACCCCGGTAGCGGCGCCAACGTCAACACCGATCTGCAGAGTTTCGACGGCCAGCAGTGGTCCCAGGGCGGCGACGGCAGCGAGGGCACGTGCGTGGCCTCGTCCACTGTCACCGCCCGCGCCATGGCCGACCCCGTCTACGCCCTCGGACTCACCGGTGGCCCGAGCGGCCAGGAGGACGACCCGGCGGCCTTCCGGCGCCGCCTGGTGGACGAACAGCACCGGGTGCACCAGGAGGGCCACGGCGGCGCCAACTGGAACGGCATGGACCTGGGCGGCAAGACCGAGGTCGTCAACAAGGAGATCAGCCCGGAGACCGGAAGCTCCTACGAACTGCACGAGGTCCGGGACGCGGACGCCCGGCGCAACGTCCTGCCGGACATCGAGAAGGCGGTGGCGGAGGGCAAGCCGGTGCCCATCGGGGTCGAGGGGTACACGGACGGCAAGCGGTCCGGCCACGCCATGATGATCATCGGCCAGGAGGGTGACAAGCTGCAGATCTACAACCCGTGGGGCCAGACCACATGGGTCAGCGAGGACGACTTCGTCAACGGCGGTATGGCGAAGGCCAGCGACAACCAGCTGCCCGACGCGTACGCCGTCCATCTGCCCCAGGACTGAGGAACAGGCCGGAACCGATCATGACCGCACGCACCCCGCTTCTCGGCGCGGCCGCCGCCCTGGCCTGCCTCCTCGTCCTCACCGGTTGCGGCAAGGGCGGTGGGACCGGCCACAGCGGCCCCACCGGCACGCCCGGCGAGACCGCCAGGCCCAGCGCGACTGCCGAGCCCAGCGCGACGGGTAAGGCCGACGAGTACGGCATCGAGCACCGGAGTATCACGGTCGAGCCGGGTGAGAAGTTCGCCCTCACCGTTCCGTCGGCCGCGACCCTGGGCGAGCACTGGTACCTCGCCGACCCCGAGCCGGACGCGGCCGTGCTGAAGTACTGGGGCGACCGGGCGACCGGCGACGGCAGCGACGCCGACGGCAGCACCGGCGGGACCCAGTCGTTCGACTTCACCGCCCTGGCGAAGGGCAAGGCCGCGGTACGGCTGCTGCACTGCCCGCTGCACACGTGCACCGGCCCCGGCCCTCACGACAGGTCCACCCTGGGCCCCACCCCCGACGGCACGGCGTCCCCGTCCCCGTACCCCACCCTGACCGCCGACCCGCACTCCCATGTCGGCGCCGGCTTCTACGTCTTCACCATCACCGTCCGCTGACCCGGACCGGAACCGAGGCCCTCATGCCCCCTGCTCCCGACAGCCGCACCGACGACGAGGTCCTGGCCGCGACCGACGTCGCCGTCCTGCTGCGCTACGGCCTGACCCAGGACGCCTTCCGCACAGCTCTGTTCGGCGACGGCGCCGTCGCGGCCGCCGTCACTCTCGACCGGCTCGGCGTGCTGCCGCGCTCGCTGGTGTTCGTCGCCGAGATCGTCCGGTCCGGCGGCCTGGCCTACGCGGCCGAGCTGCCCGAGCCACTGCCGTCCCCGGAGCCGGCCGCGATCCTGCGGGACTGGCTGAGCGGCGCGGCGCAGACCGCCGGCACACCGGAGGGCGACACCTGGGCTGCCCGCTGGCTGGCCGCGGTCGCCGAGATCATCGCCCTGCGCCGGGCCACCCGTGAGGGCACGCCCTAGGCGTCCGTGTCGGCCAGCCAATTGCCGTGGAAGCCGAACGGCACCCGAGCCGGCAGATGGACCGTGGCCACCGGCGCGGCGGCCAGGTCCCCGGCGTCCAGGACGACCAGGTCGCTGCGGTCGGTGGCGGCGTCGTGGACGTACGTCAGCAGCCAGCCGGGGCCGCCGGGCACGTCGTCGGCCGGGGCGAACGCGGCCTCGCCGGGCGTGCGGCCGGGACCGAAGTCGTGCGCGGTGACGGCGCCGGTCGTCAGGTCGTAGCGGACCAGTGAGGTGCCGCAGGTCACGTGCCCGTGGAGGGAGTCGAGGCCGGTCAGGCGGTCGTCGACGCGGGGGAACTCGCCCGGGCGGTCGTCGATCTGCTCCTCGCGGACCGTGCCGCGGGCCGGGTCGATGGTCCACTTCCACAGCACCGCCCGCTGCGGCGCGGAGCTGCCGTCGGCGGTGCGGCGCCACATCTCCGGGTAGCGCATGACGTGCAGCACGAGGGTGCCGTCCGGAGCGTCATGGGCGTTGAGCGAGTGGAAGACGTAGCAGGGGTCCACGTCGAACCAGCGGACCGCGCCGTGCGGGTCGTCGCGGCGCAGGACGCCGAGCCGGGCGCCGTAGCCGTCGTCCCAGCTGTAGGGCATCGTCCCGCCGGTCAGGGCGAGTTCGAGGTCGAAGACGACGGGCAGGTCCATGAAGACGACGTGCCCGGCGGTGAGCGCGAAGTCGTGCAGCATGGTCGGACCGGGCACCTCGATGCTCCTGCTGATCACCAACTCGCCCGTGGCGTCGGCCCGGTGGTAGGTGAGGTGGGTGGGCTCCGCCATGCCGTAGCCGAAGAAGTGCAGTTGGCCGGTGGCCGGGCAGGTCTTCGGGTGGGCGGTCATCGCGGTCCCCAGCCGGCCGTCGAAGTCGTAGGGGCCCAGGGTGTCGAGGTCGCGGGTCAGCTCGTAGGGCAGGGCCGTCTCGACCAGGGCCAGGGTGCGGCCGGCGTGCCGGACCACATGGGTGTTGGCCGGGCCGGAGGTGAGGTCCCGCCGGCCCTGGTCGTCGTACATCCGGGTCCCGTCGGTGAACCGGGTGGTGCGTACCCAGCGGTTGCGGTAGGAGACGGCCCGCCCGCCGTCGAGGCGGACGCCGTGCACCATGCCGTCGCCGAAGAACCAGTGCCCGGAGGCGGCGTCGGCCGGGTTCGGGCCGTTGCGCAGGTACCAGCCGGCCAGCTCGGGCGGGATCGTGCCGGTCACCGGCAGGTCGTGCGCGGTGAGTTCCTCGGTGACCGGGGCGTAGTTGCCGCCGAGGTGCTTCACCGGGCCACCTGTCCGGCCTTGGCCTGGACGTGGGCGACGTAGCGGACGGTGAAGACCATCGGGACGGCGAAGCCGGCGATCTGGATCACGGTGGCGGCGGTGGAGTGGGCGTGGCCTGCGTGGGCCACCAGGGCGAGGGCGACGGCGGTCGCCACGAAGGCGGCGGTCCATACGGCGGTGATGACGACGTTGGTCCGGATGAACGGCTTCAGACCCCAGAACTCGGGCGGGGTGCTGCGCTTGGCGATGCCCAGGGTGAACGGCCGCCCGATGGCCAGCGAGACACCGGCGATGACGGCGAGGGTGCCGGAGGAGAGCGCCGCGGAGTAGTCGTGCACGCCCGAGTGCGGGTCGGCGAAGGCGACGGCCGCGAGGACGGCGAAGAAGACCGCCGAGCCGGATTCGATGATGAGTGCGTCAAATCCGGTGCCGGACTGCTTCTCCTTGGCGATGATCGCGACGGCGACCAGCAGGGCGGCCAGAGCGCCCCACTGCCAGTCCCCGGAGGGGAAGACGGCGAAGACGATCCACGGCAGGAACGTGCGCAGGTACGACATGGGACTCCCCGTTTCCGATGATCTCTTGTCTCGGTGGTCTCTGGTGCTTGGTGGTCTGTGGTGCTCGGCGATCTCTTGCTTCCTGGTCTGACATGTCAAAAGTAGAAGGTCACCTCGCGACATGTCAACAGTGGAATGTAGAGTGGGGGTCATGAGCCTCAGACACGCACTGCTCGGCCTGCTCTCGGAGCGCCCCGCCAGCGGGTACGACCTGCTGAAGCGGTTCGAGACCTCACTGGCCAACGTCTGGCCGGCCACGCAGAGCCAGATCTACACCGAGCTGACCAAGCTGGCGGACTCCGGGCTGATCATGGTGGCCGCCGAGGGGCCGCGCGGCCGCAAGGAGTACACCCTCGCCGACGCGGGCATGGCCGAGCTGCGCCACTGGCTGACCGAGACCAAGCCCCAGCGCAACACCCGCAGCGACCTGCTCCTGCGCGTCTTCTTCCTCGGCGTGCTGCGCCCCGAGCAGGCCCGCGCCTATCTGACCGAGCTGGTCGAGCTGTCCGCGCACGAGCACGAGCAGCTGAGACAGCTCGACGAGGCCATCGACTGGGACGACGACGACCTCTCCGTCTACGGCCGCATCGCCCTGGAGTACGGCCTGCGCTTCAACGCGATGCGCAGGGAGTGGGCCGAGTGGGCGGCCACCCAGATCAAGTAGCCCCTCTGGTAGCCCCTCAAACAGCCCCGAGGAAGACGGGGTTGGTGAACGCGGCCATCGCCCCCGGCACCGGGCCGAGGGCCGTCTCGTGGCGCACCTCCGCCCGGACGTAGGCCGCGTACGCCGGTGTCGTGCGCCACTCGACCACGCCTGCCCCGGACACCGGCAGCGGCTCGCTGGTGAACAGGACGCCCTGGTCGGTGACGAAACGGACGGAGCAGCGCGGGACGCCGGAGGCCTCCAGCCGGACCGTCACCGGGGTGTCCTCCGGCACCGCCAGCCGCTCCCCGATGCCGGCCTCCCGGCCGCCCCCGGCAACGCTGAGCGAGAGCGTCACATGCCGCGACTCGGCCACGTACGACCGCCCTGCGCGCAGACCCTGCTGGATCGCCGCCCGGGTGAGGTCCTCGGCGAGAACGACCGTCTGGGGCATACCGACCGCGTCCGGGTCGCGGTGGGCGTCGCTGTTGCCCATGGCCGGAAGCCACTGCCGCCCTTTCCCCCTCTCCCGCACGGACGCGACGAGCTGGGCGTCCCAGGCGGCCAGGGTCACCTCGTCGTCGGGCGTGTACGGCCCGTTCCACACCTCGACCGCGTCGGCCTCCCCGAACCCGAACTTCCAGCCGCACCCGACGCACGTGGCATGCGGATGGGCCGGTACGACCAGCCCGCCGGCCTCCCGGATCCGGCGGGCGAAGCGACCGAAGCGCCCGTCCCGGGCCCGGTACCGCCAGTCGACGAAGGTCCCCGGCTCGGTCCCGAGGGCCAGCACGTGACCGTTCCTCGTGGTGACCTCCTCGCCCAGCAGCACGAGCAGATCGTCGCCCGCCACGTCGGCCCAGTGGGCATGCGAGGACGTCGTGTTGTGCTCGGAACTGTTGATGAAGTCCAGCCCGGCCGCCCGGGCCAGTGCCCCGATCTCGGCCGGGGTGCGGCGCCCGTCGGAGTGCCAGGAGTGGAGATGACAGTCACCCCGGTACCAGGCCCGGCCCCGGCCCAGCGCCCGGTCGGCCGGATACACCGGCCGTGGCGTCTCGCCCGGCTCCCCTTCGACGAGCGTGACCGTCACCTCGTACGACAGCCCCTGCGGCGCGACCGTGTAGGGGCCGAGCACGATGTGCCAGGTCCCGGGGTCGAGCGGCCCCGGCAGGTACCCGGGCGTCGCCTCGTCACCCCGCACGAAGAACTCCGTACGCGCACCGCCCGACCAGCCCCTGAAGCCCGTGTCGATGCCACGCTGGTCGAAGAGCCCGATGTCGAGGGCGTTGCCGGGGGTGCCGGGTGGGACGGCGGGTTTGTCGTAGGTGTAGAAGACCTTCAACTCGCGAGTCCCGGGCGGTACTTCGACCGGCACATAGACGTAGTCGGGCGATCCCGGAGGCAAAGTGCCGCGCAACGTCGTCACGTCTCCAACGTAAGCCAACCCGAGGGGCGCGGGGAACTGCGCGACCAGCCACAACGAAGCCGCACCACCCCACGCACCGTACGTCCCCCCGACCCCCCGGACCCCGCTGAACCGGCGGAGCCCCATGCTTATGCTCAATGAATGACGACTTCCGCGACCTCCGGGACCGGCCCGACCGAGAACTCCATGCGTCGCGCCCTCAAACGTGCCCGGGACGGCGTCGCCCTCGACGTCTCCGAGGCGGCGGTGCTTCTCCAGGCCCGCGGCGAGGCCCTCACCGACCTCGCCGCGTCCGCCGCCCGGGTGCGTGACGCGGGCCTTCAGGCGGCGGGCCGGCCCGGTGTCATCACCTACTCGAAGAGCGTCTTCATCCCCCTGACCCGGCTGTGCCGGGACAAGTGTCACTACTGCACCTTCGTCACCGTCCCCGGCAAGCTGCGCCGCGCGGGCCACGGGATGTTCATGTCCCCCGACGAGGTGCTCGACGTCGCCCGCAAGGGCGCGGCCCTCGGTTGCAAGGAAGCCCTGATCACCCTCGGCGACAAGCCGGAGGACCGCTGGCCGGAAGCGCGCGAGTGGCTGGACGCGCACGGCTACGACGACACCATCGCCTACGTCCGCGCCATCTCGATCCGCATCCTGGAGGAGACGGGCCTGCTGCCCCACCTCAACCCGGGCGTGATGTCGTGGACGGACTTCCAGCGGCTGAAGCCGGTGGCTCCCTCCATGGGCATGATGCTGGAGACGACGGCCACCCGGCTCTGGTCCGAGCCCGGCGGCCCGCACTACGGCTCCCCGGACAAGGAACCGGCCGTACGGCTGCGGGTGCTGGAGGACGCGGGCCGTTCCTCGGTGCCCTTCACCTCCGGCCTGCTGATCGGCATCGGTGAGACGTACGAGGAGCGCGCGGAGTCCCTCTTCGCCCTCCGCAAGGTCTCCCGGGCCTACCACGGCGTCCAGGAGCTGATCATCCAGAACTTCCGCGCCAAGCCGGACACGGCGATGCGCGGCATGCCGGACGCCGAACTGGACGACCTGGTCGCCACGGTGGCCGTGGCCCGGCACATCATGGGCCCGAGCGGCTGCCTCCAGGCCCCGCCGAACCTGGTGGACGACGAGTACGAGCGGCTGATCGGCGCCGGCATCGACGACTGGGGCGGGGTGTCCCCGCTCACCATCGACCACGTCAACCCGGAACGCCCCTGGCCGATGATCGAGGAACTCACCGAGCGTTCCCGCGCCGCCGGCTTCGAGCTGCGCGAACGGCTGTGTGTGTACCCCGAGTTCGTCCGGCGCGGCGAGCCCTGGCTGGATCCGCGTCTGCGCCCGCACGTGGCCGCGCTCGCCGACCCGGAGACGGGCCTCGCCCTCCCGGACGCGGTGGTCGAGGGGCACCCGTGGCAGGAGCCGGAGGAGGCCTTCGTGCCCAGCGGCCGCACGGATCTGCACCGCACGATCGACACCGAGGGCCGTACGGCCGACCGGCGCGACGACTTCGACGAGGTGTACGGCGACTGGGAGGCGCTGCGCGAGGCGGCGGCTCCCGGCATGGCGCCGGAGCGCATCGACACGGACGTACGGCAGGCGCTGCGCACGGCCGCCGACGACCCGACGAGACTGACGGACGCCGAGGCCCTGGCCCTGTTCCACGCGGACGGCCCGGCGCTGGACGCGCTGTGCCGGGTGGCGGACGACGTACGCAAGTCGGCCGTCGGCGACGACGTCACGTACATCGTCACCCGCAACATCAACTTCACCAACGTCTGTTACACGGGCTGCCGCTTCTGTGCCTTCGCGCAGCGCAGGACGGACGCGGACGCGTACACCCTGTCGCTGGAGCAGGTGGCGGACCGGGCCCAGCAGGCCTGGGACGTGGGCGCGGTCGAGGTGTGCATGCAGGGCGGCATCCACCCCGACCTGCCCGGGACGGCGTACTTCGACATCGCGAAGGCGGTGAAGGACCGGGTCCCCGGCATGCATGTGCACGCGTTCTCCCCGATGGAGGTGGTGAACGGCGCTACCAGGACGGGGATGTCGATCCGGGAGTGGCTGTCCGCCGCCAAGGAGGCGGGCCTGGACTCCATCCCCGGTACGGCGGCGGAGATCCTGGACGACGAGGTCCGCTGGGTGCTGACCAAGGGCAAGCTGCCCGCGGCCACCTGGATCGAGGTGATCACGACGGCCCACGAACTGGGCATCCGTTCCTCCTCGACGATGATGTACGGCCATGTCGACCAGCCCCGCCACTGGCTGGGCCACCTGCGCACACTGGCCGGGATCCAGCAGCGGACGGGCGGCTTCACGGAGTTCGTGACGCTCCCCTTCATCCACACGAACGCGCCGGTGTACCTGGCGGGCATCGCCCGCCCCGGCCCGTCCACGCGGGACAACCGGGCGGTGACGGCGATGGCCAGGCTCCTGCTGCACCCCTACATCCCGAACATCCAGACAAGTTGGGTCAAACTGGGCGCGGAGGGCGCGGCGGAAATGCTCCGCTCCGGGGCGAACGACCTGGGCGGCACCCTGATGGAGGAGACGATCTCCCGTATGGCGGGCTCGTCGTACGGCTCGTACAAGTCGATCAGGGACCTGGTGGCGGTGGCCGATGCGGCCGGCCGCCCGGCGCGGCCCCGCACCACGCTCTACGGCCCGGTGTCCGAGGAGCGGCAGCGGGCGGCGGAGGCCTCCGACGGCCACCTGCCGGATCTTCTGCCGGTCCTGGACTGAGTACGATGATCCGACCCCTGCGCTGAGAAGGGGGACCCGTAGCGGAGGAGATGCGTACCCGTGGCTGCCCTACTGCCCTCGTGGGCCTGGGTCTCCGGTCTGACGACGGGGGCGATCGCGGTTGTCGTCGCCCTGGCCGTCCAGGCGGACCACGGGCCGCATCCCACGGCCGCGGTGGCCCGCCCGGCCCCCTCGGCGTCGGCGGGCGCGCACGCGTCCGCCTCCTCGAAGCCGTCGGGGCCGCCCGCGCTGCCGGAGGAGTCCGGCACGGGCCGCCGGATCGTGTACTCCCTCGGCGAGAAGCGCGTGTGGCTGGTGGACGCCACCGGCAAGGCGGGCCGCACGTTCACGGTGTGGCCGGGCACGGTGAGCCCGCAGCCCGGCCGCTACTCGATCACCCTGCGCACCCAGTCCCTCAAGGGCTCGGACGGCGTCGAGATCGAGCACGTCATGTACTTCACCAAGGTGTCCGGCGTGAACGTGGCCTTCTCCAACGCCCTGGACGGCGCCTCACCGCCGCCCTCGAACGGCCAGAAGCTGGGCGGCATCCGCATGCACAAGCAAGACGGTGCCGCCCTGTGGGCCTTCGGCGATCAGGGCACGAGGGTGACCGTCGTCAGCTAGCGTCCCGCTGTCCGGTCCCGCCCGGCAGCTGGTTGACGATCAGCGCCACCCCGCTGAGCAGGAACACCCGGGTCGCCGCGTCCAGCCCGTTCCAGGTCTTCGACTGCCACATGGAGAACCACTCACCGCCGATGGCGATGAACCCGGCACCGAAGAGCAGCACGAGCATCAGCAGCCCGTAGGTGGAGAACCGCCGGGCACGGTCGACGTCCCGCCGCGCCCACAGCCAGGTGCCCCAGATCAGGACGAGCGCGGCGACGGTCTCCCACACGATGATCGCGACGTACGCGGTGTCCTGAAGCGCGGTGCTGGTGATCGCCCGCCACATCAGGTCGTCGTCCTTGAAGGTCGTGTCCATCGCGAGCACATGCCGCACGAACTGCTGGTTCGTCCCGAAGTCGGTGATGTTCCCGAGGGCGACGAGGGCGATGTAGAGGGCGAGTATGCCGGTGAGGACGCCGGCGGCGAGCCTGAGGCCTGTGTGGCGTGTGGGGGTGGTGGTCATGGCTGGATTCTCCCCGACGAACGCCGTCTCCTCCCACGCGCATTGAGCCAGAATGAAGGGGGATCGCGGGGAGGGTGTGCGCATGTCGCAGGCACGGCCGTCGATGCAGGAGCTGATCGGGCGGCGCAGGCGGGCGGGGTTCGTCGGGCGCAGCGACGAACGGGCGGCGTTCCGGGCCAACTTGGACCTTCCGCCTGAGGATGAACGCCACCGCTTCCTGTTTCATGTGCACGGCAACGCCGGTGTCGGAAAGACGTTCCTGGTCAGGGAGTTGGAGCAGCTCGCGCGGGAGCGCGGGGCGCTGACGGCGTACGTCGACGAGGGCGCGGGGAGCGTGCCGGAGGCGATGGCGGCGATCGGTCACCAACTCGCCAAGCAGGGACGGCGGTTGAAACGGCTGGAGGAGATGCTCGCCGCGTACCGGGACCGGCGGCATGAAGCGGAGGCCGAGGTCGCGACCCTGGAGCCTGCCCCCGAGGGCCCGTCCCCGCTCGCCACGACTGCGGTACGGCTCGGCATGGCGGGCCTCGGGGCGCTGGTCCCCGGGGCCGGCGCGTTCGTGGGAGCCGTGGACGCGGGCCAGCTCACCGAGGGAGCCGCGCGTTTGAAGGCGAGGCTGAGCGCGCGGTTCCGTAACCAGGAGGACGTGCAGCTGGTGCTGGCACCGGAGCGAGTCCTGACGCCCCGGCTGCTGGACGAACTGTCGGACATCACCTCGTCGGTCCCGTGGCTGGTGCTGTTCTTCGACACGTACGAGCGCACCGGCCCGTATCTGGACGGCTGGCTGCACGAGCTGATGACCACCGACCGCTACGGCGCCCTCCCCGCCGACGTCATCGTCGTCACCGCCGGCCAACGCCCCTTCGACACGGCCCGCTGGGGCGGCTTCGCTGACTTCATGACCGACGTACCGCTCGGCCCGTTCACCGAGGCGGAGGCGCGGGGCCTGCTGGCGGACAGGGGGGTCGTGGCCGAGCCGGTGGTGGAGGAGGTGCTCCGCCTCTCCGGCGGCCTGCCCGTCCTCGTCTCCACCCTCGCCGAGGCCCGCCCGGCCGACCCGGACGACGTGGGGGACCCGAGCGCCACGGCCGTGGAACGCTTCCTGAAGTGGGAGCCGGATGCGGTCCGGCGGGCGGCGGCCCTGGCCTGCGCGCTGCCCCGGCGACTGGACGCGGACGTGTTCCGGGCGGTGGTGGACTGCGCCGAGGAGGAGGCCGAGACCCTGTACGACTGGCTGCGGGGGATGCCGTTCGTCAGCGAGCACGGGGAGCGGGTGCAGTACCACGATGTCGTACGGGCGCCGATGCTCCGCATGCAGCGCCGGCGCTCACCGCGCCGGTGGGCGCAACGGCACGGGCGGCTGGCGGAGACCTTCGGAGGGTGGCGGGCGGAGCGGGAGGGGGGCCTGGGCGATCCCTGGGCGGACGAGGAGTGGCGGGAACTCCGGCTGGCAGAGGCGTATCACCGGCTGTGCGCGGGGGAGCGGACCGCGCTGCCGTTCGTGCTCGGGGGCGTGGTGCGGGCCTGCGGCCGGGGGGAGGAGGAGGCCCGCCGCTGGGCACGGATGCTGGTGGAGGCCGGAGCGGACACCCACGCCGAGGCGGTGACGGGCTGGGGCCGGGAACTGCTGCACGCCCTTGAGGCCCCGACCGCCGCCCCCGCGCTGGGCCTGCTGCTCGACCGTGCCGCCCTCGACTCCACGTCCCGGGCCATCGCGCACGCCGTCCGGGGCAACATCTTCCGGGTGGCCGAGGAGCACGAGCGTGCGGTGTCCGAGTACGACCGGGCCGTCGCCCTCGACTCCGAGCTGATCTTCGCCCGCCACGGCCGTGCTTTCGTCCGTGCCGAACTGCGGGATTTTGAAGGGGCTGTCGCGGACCTGGACCACGTTCTCGGCCTGGAGCCCGACAACGCCCGCTACCTCGCGTCCCGCGGCGACTACCACCGGATGTGCGCGCGCTACGACGCCGCCCTGCGGGATCTGGACCGGGCGATCGAACTCGACCCGACGCTGCGAGGCGCCTGGGCCGCGCGGGGTGTCATCCACCACACGCTCGGCCGGTACGACGTCGCGCTCGCAGATCTGGACCGGGCGCTGGAGATCGACCCGGACTTCGTCTGGGGCCTCGTACGCCGGGCCCGGCTTCGGCGGTCACGTGGTGAACGCGAGCAGCAGCTCGCCGACCTCGATCGGGCGGTGACCCTCACCCCAGAGGCGCCTTGGGTGCTGTGCGAGCGGGGCGACGCGCTCAGCGCCGTCGGCCGCGTGCGGGAGGCGCTCGCCGACTACCAGCGGGCCATCGACGTCGACGACGCCTACGCCTCGGTGTATGCCAGCAGGGGCGCCCTGTACGGCAAACAGGGCCGCGACGAGGAGGCGCTGGCGGACCTGGACCGCGCGCTGACCCTCGCTCCGGACTATCCATGGGCCCTGGTACACCGTTCCAAGGCGCATCACCGCCGAGGCAGGTACGACAGAGCGCTCGCTGACGCCTACCGCGCGGTGGAACTGGACTACGAGGGTGCGTGGGCCCTGGCGAACAAGATTCAGAGCGACATGAGCGTCGGCCGGCTGGAACAGGCGCGGGTGGACCTGGAGCGATACGTCACGCTGGGCGGTGATCCCGACTGGGCGAACCGGCAGTTGGTCTATCTGCACCAGTTGGGCGGCCGGTTCGACCAAGCGCTGGCGGAGGCGGACACGGCCGATACACGATGCGCCGTGCACCTGCTCACCGGGAACTGGTCCCTTGCTCGGCGGGCGGCCGAAGAGGAACTGGCGACCGACAAGCTATGGGGCCTGTGGCACCTGGCCCTGGCGGTGAGCGGGGAAGAGGGCACGACCGCCGCCCGTCCTTTGTGGGCGAGGCTGGCCCACGAGGCACGGCGGCCGGATGCCTACTCTCCACAGGTGCACGCGTACATGGAGGCCGCGATCAGCGCGGCTCTTCAGGCCTGGTCCGAGCTGGACACCTGGCTGCACCGCGTGCTGACCTCGTACGACTGGCCTTACAAGGCGAGCTTGGCCGACTGCCTCGACATCCTGCTCCACAGCCCCGGCATCGACCGGGCCAGGCTCGCGCCCCGGCTGGCGAGAGTGGTCGCGGCCCGGGACGCGATGCGTGCGCGCTACGCGGAGTGAGCGGCGAGATCTGGGCCGAACTCATCCCGAGACCACCGGCCGCACCTTGCTCAGCATCAGGTCCAGGAACTGGTCCGGGTGCCGGAACGACGCGAAGTGGCTGGCGTTCCTGATGAGGGCGAAGCCCTTCACGGGGGCCGTGACCTGCTCGTAGAGGCGGTGGGCCGGCTCCGGTGGGGTGAGGACGTCGCTGTCGCCCTGGAAGATGAAGAAGGGGAGACGGAAGGACGTGCCCTCGGCGCGCTCGTCGATCGTCATCGCCTGCGGGCCCAGTTGCTCGGAGAAGCTCATGCCCTTCAGGTACATGCGCAGTCCCCGCAGGGTGTGGAACGGGGAGAACCAGAGGGAGCGGATCACGACCGTCTTCATCGTGTCGTAGGTGAGCGGATCGGTGGTGGTCACGATCTTCGCGTGGTCCGCCCACTCGTGCGCGGACCAGGCCGTCCGGTCCGGGCCCATGGCCACGATCTTGGCCAGCTCCTTCTTCTTGCCCGCCTTCTCCAGCCGGGCCAGCAGGGCCTCGTACGACGAGGTGTCGCGGCCGCCGTCGATGACGTTCTGGTCGGTGCCGACGTACGCCGAGTACAGCTCGGGGTGGTTGCGGGCCAGGCGCAGGCCGGTGACCGTGCCGAAGCTGTTGGCGACGAGGAGGAGCCTGGCGACGCCCAGGCGCTCGCGGACGTACGCGGTCACCTCCAGGGCGTCCTGGTAGACGCGGTCGAGCGTCATCTCGCCCTGGCCGGCCGGGCCGCCCGCCGCGAACGTCCGGCCCGCGCCCCGCATGTCCCAGCGCACGATCGTGAAGTGCCGCTCCCAGGCGCGGGTGCGCGGGATGAAGATCAGGTTGGAGGCGCCGGGGCCGCCGTGGATCTCCAGGATCACCGGGTTGGACAGGTCCTCGCCGCGGATGGAGATCCACTGGTCGATGCCGCCGATGCGGACGTTCGACGACTCGTCGATGCCGTTCGGTGCGGTGATGCCGAGCTTCTTCGCGAGCGAGGCGCGCTTGAGGGCGCGGTAGGTGAGCAGCATGAGTGTTCCCCCTAAACTGTTTATGCCGTCAGCAGTTGTGTTTACGGTATATACAGTTGGTGGGCGAAGTCAACGGGCTTCGCCGGGGTGAAGGGGAGGAACCGGATGGCCGCCCGGAACAAGGAGCAGGACAAGCCGCGTGACCCGCGGGCGACCCTCGCGCTGCTGTGGGGCGAGCAGGAGCAGCCCACCCGCGGCCCCAAGCCGAAGCTGTCCCCGCAGCAGATCGCCGCGGCAGCCGTCGAGCTGGCCGACGCGGAGGGGCTGGACGCCGTCTCCATGAGCAAGGTGGCCGGCGGATTCGGGGTCTCGGCCATGGCGTTGTACCGCTACGTCCCGGGGAAGAACGAACTCGTCGAGCTGATGGTGGAAGCCGTGCTCGCCGGGGGGCCGGATCTGTCGGGGGTCCCGGAGGGCGACTGGCGGGCGGGGGCGCGGGAATGGACCAGGCAGTGCGCGCGGGTCTACGCGGACCATCCCTGGTTGCTCACCGCCACCGCGATGCGCCGCCAGATCATGGGGCCCCGGCAGCTGCGCTGGCTGGACGCGGCGCTCGCCGCCCTGGAGCCGACGGGACTGGGCGGGGCGCAGCGGCACCAGGTGTTCCTGCTCCTGATCGGGCTCGTCCGCAACCAGGCCCAGCAGCTCCGCGACCACGACGAGGAACACGACCGGGAGTGGAACCGGCTCACCGGCGACCTGCTGGCCCGGCACGCCGACCGCTTCCCGGCCCTCACCAAGGCGGTCGCCGAGGGCGCCTTCGACCCGGCCGGCACCGCCCCCCTCGACTTCGGCCTCGACCGGATTCTGGACGGGGTCGAAGCGCTCACAGCTGTGCGGGAATGACCAGGCGGTGCCGATTTGCCCCCGTGAACCGACCGTCCCGGGTCGATTACAGTGCTGGGCGTCGTACGTACGGACGGTGCCGTGAGGAGGTCTGAGTGACTGCGACATCCGTTGCCGTCTGGGGCCGCGCCGAGCAGCAGGACTTCCGCAGTCGGGTGCGCGGCACCCTGCTCGGTGTGGCCGTCGGCGACGCGCTCGGCGGTCCTGCCGACGCGCTCGCCCTGGACGAGATCCGTTCCGTGTACGGCGGGGAAGGGCTGCTCGACCTGGCCTTCGGGCACGGGCGGCGCGGTACGGTCACCCACCACACCCAGCTCACCCTCTTCACGGTGGACGGGCTGATCCGCGCCCAGGTGCGCCGTGACACCGGCGCCTGGCATCCGCCGACCGATGTGCACCGGGCGTATCTGCGGTGGGCGGCCACCCAGCGGGACTGGGGGCCGGACGAGCGCCGCAAGGACGACGGCTGGCTGGCGCGCGAGGAGTGGCTGTACGCCCGCCGGGACCCGACCCGGGCCCTGCTCGTCGGCCTCGGCGACGAGACCATGGGCACGCTGGAGACCCCGAAGAACCCCGGCGAACTGGGCCCGGAGGCCGTGGCCCGCTCCGCCCCCTTCGGCCTCCTGGTCGGCTGGGAACCCCAGCTGGTCATCCAACTGGCCGTGGAGTGCGCCGCCCAGACCCACGGCCACCCCATCGCCTACCTCTCGGCGGGCGCGTACGCCGTCATCGTGCACGCCCTCGCCCGCGGGGAGAGCCTGGACGGCGCCGTGCAGCGGGCCCTCGCCCTGCTCGCCGCCCGCCCCGGCCACCAGCCCGTCTCCGACGCCCTCCAGCACGCACTCGGCGCGGTACGACAGGGCCTGCCCGGCCCGTCCCGGGTGGAGGAACTCGCCGGCGACGGCACGGCGGACGGTCTGCTGGCCGCGGCCGTGTACTGCGCGCTGGTGGGGGAGGACGTACGCCACGGCCTGTGCCTCGCGATCAACCAGGGTGGCCCTTCGGCGGCGGCGGGGGCGTTGACCGGGGGGCTGCTGGGCGCCCTTCACGGTGAGACCGCCCTTCCCCCGGCCTGGCTGGCCGAGCTGGAAGGGCGGCCGACGATTCTGGAACTCGCGGACGACTTCGCCATGGAGATGACCCAGGGGCCTGCGTTGCACGGGCCTGCGGGTTCGTCCCCGGGGTGGCTGGCGCGTTACCCGCGGGCGTGAGCCGCGGCTGACCGGGGGTGGGGTCACTCACCGGCGCTGGCAGGGTGCCGCGCCCCAAAGGGGCGCGGGGAACTGCGCGACCAGCCCCCACGCACCCGCATCCGCCCACCGGCACCAATCCCTACGGCGCCCCCACCACATCGTCCCCCGCCCCCGCACTCACCGGCACAGCCAGCGCAGCGCCTTCGTCGCCATCCGTGTTGACCTTCTCGATGACCGCCAGCCGCTCCGGCGTGTCCTCGGGCTTCAGGAAGCCGATCAGGATGTACAGGACCAGGGAGACCGCCAGCGGGATCGAGACCTGGTACTGGAGCGGGACTCCGCCGTCGACGTTCCAGTTGATGGGGTAGTTGACCAGCCAGAAGGCCAGCAGACCCGCCGCCCAGCTGGTGAGCGCCGCCGTCGGCCCGGAGCGGCGGAACGGGCGGAGCAGACCCAGCATCATCGGGATCGCGATCGGACCCATCAGACCGGCCACCCACTTGATGACGACCGTGATGATGTCCTTGAAGGCGGGGGAGTTGACCTGGGTCGCCACCGCCATGGACAGACCGAGGAAGACGACCGTGGTCACCCGGGCCGCGATCAGGCCCGACCGCTCACCCCACGCCCGCGCCTTCGCCGACAGCACGGGCGCCACGTCACGGGTGAACACCGCGGCGATCGCGTTAGCGTCGGAGGAGCACATGGCCATCGTGTGCGAGAAGAAGCCGACGATCACCAGGCCCAACAGGCCGTGCGGCAGCAGCTGTTCCGTCATCAGCGCGTAGGAGTCGGACCCGTCCGGCTTCTGCGCGTGGACGAGGAGCGGGGACATCCACATCGGGAAGAACAGAACCACGGGCCAGATCAGCCACAGGATCGACGACAGCCGCGCCGAGCGCTCGGCCTCGTGCGCGCTGCCCGTCGCCATGTAGCGCTGGGCCTGGTTGAGCATGCCGCCGTTGTACTCGAAGAGCTTGATGAACAGGAACGCGAGCAGGAAGACGGTGCCGTACGGGCCGACCAGGGGCTTGCCGTGGCCGTGCAGCGCGGGCTCGTCCCAGGCGCCGAGGAAGCCGATGTTCTTGTCGCTCAGCTTCACCACGACTGCGACGAACATCGAGACCCCGGCCAGCAACTGGATGACGAACTGGCCGAGTTCGGTCAGCGCGTCCGCCCACAGGCCGCCGATCGTGCAGTAGAGGGCGGTGATCGCGCCGGTGATGAGGATGCCCTGGTTCAGCGACACACCCGTGAACACCGACAACAGGGTCGCGATCGCAGCCCACTTGGCGCCCACGTCCACGATCTTCAGCAGCATGCCCGACCAGGCGAGCGCCTGCTGCGTGGGCAGGTTGTAGCGGTTCTTCAGGTACTCCAGCGGGGAGGCCACATGCAGCCGGGACCGCAGCCGGTTGATGCGCGGCGCGAACAGCTTGGAGCCGATCGCGATGCCGAGCGCGATCGGGAAGGACCAGGTGATGAACGAGGTGACGCCGTAGGTGTAGGCGATTCCCGCGTACCCCGTGAACATCACCGCGCTGTAGCCCGACATGTGGTGCGAGATGCCGGACAGCCACCAGGGCATCTTGCCGCCGGCGGTGAAGAAGTCGCTGACGTTGTCCACGCGCTTGTGCGACCAGAGCCCGATCGCGACCATCACACCGAAGTAGCCGATCAGCACGGCCCAGTCGAGACTGTTCATGTGCCCGATCGTGGGTGCGGTCGCGTGAACACGACAAGCGAGCGTAAGGTCAAGTCAAAGTAAAAATGTTCTGAGAGATGACCTCCGTTCACCCATATGAACGCTAGCGCATCAGCTCACCCGCGTTGACCAGCAACGACTGTCCCGTGATGGACTTTGCCCGGTCCGAGGCCAGGAACACCGCCGCGTCGGCCACGTCCCCGTCCGTCGCCAGCTCCGGCAGTGCCATCCGTTCCGTCAGCCGCCCCAGCACCTCCGCCTCCGGCACCCCTTCGGTGTGGGCGGTGAACTGGACGTACGCCTGGACCGGCGGCCCCCACATCCACCCCGGCAGCACGGTGTTGACCCGGATCCGATGCGGCCCCAGCTCCCGTGCCAGCGAGTACATGGCACTCGTCAGCGCCCCCTTCGACGCGGCGTACGCGGCCTGCTTCACCTGCGAGGGCGCGGCGACCGCCGACTGCGTTCCGACGAAGACCACGGACCCGCCGCCCGCCGCCTTCAGGGCCGGCAGGCACGCCCGGGTCATCCGCAGCGTCCCGAGCAGGTTCACGTCGATGACCGACTGCCAGGTCGCGAAGTCCGCGTCCTCGACCCCGCCGAAGTAGGAGTCCCAGGCGGCCACATGCACCACCGCGTCGACCGAGCCGAAACGCTTCCGCGCCAGTGCGGCCAGCGCCTCGCACTGCCCCTCGTCGGTGATGTCGGTCGCCCGGTACGCCGTGCGCCCGCCGTCCGGATCGATCTCGGCCGCGCTCTTGGCGAGGTTCGCCTCGGTGCGTGCCCCCAGGACGGCGTTCCCCCCGTCCCGCACGACGGCGGCGGCCACCTGATGACCGAGCCCGGCCCCGACCCCGGAGACGACGACGGTCCTGCCCGCGAGCAACGACATGGGAGCCTCCCGAACCCTGGCGCTTTATCTGACGGAGCGTCAGAGTATGGGCGAGCGGAGGAGGACGGAAGGGGAGGAGCGTTCATGTCCGAGGAGACACGCAGCGAGGTGTACGCCGAACTGGCCGCCGTGGGCCCGTACGGCGTCCACCCCGGCCACGCCCTGATCACCATGGTCGAGCCGCACCCCGGCCACGAGTACGCCTACAACCGCTGGTACGAGGACGACCACTACTACGCCGGCGCCATGGCCATGCCCTGGATGTACGCCGGCCGCCGCTGGGTGGCGACCCGGGACCTGCAGCTGCTCCGCTACCCGGAGAAGTCGGCCGTCGCCCAGCCCGTCACCGCCGGCTGCTACATCTCCACGTACTGGATCACCGACGGCCGCTACGACGACCACATGAAGTGGACGGTCGCCATCAACAAACGCCTCAACCGCGACGCCCGCGTCTACCAGGACCGCACCCACGTCTTCACGGCCTTCCAGGACCACGAGACGACGGTCTACCGGGACGGCGCGGCGGGCCCGAGGGACTTCCACGCCCTCGACCATCCGTACGCGGGGCTGGTGGTCGAGGTGATCGACGCGGAGTCGGCGGAGCGGCGGGCCGAACTGCTGGAGTGGCTGCGCACCCGCCATCTGCCCCGCCGCCTGACAGGCTCCCCGGCCGCGATGGTCACGCTCTTCCGCCCGACCCCCCTCCCCGGCGACCGCATGACCTACGTCAAGCAGGTCGAGGGCGTCGACACCCGCCTGACCCTGCTGTGGTTCCTGGAGACGGACCCGAGGGAGTGCTGGGAGGACCACTTCACGGGGCTGGACGATCAGGTGACGGAGTCGGGCCTGGGCAGGGTCGAGTTGGTGGCACCGTTCATCCCCACGATCCCGGGCACGGACAAGTACGTGACAGAGCTTCGCGGCTGACCGAGACGGGTGGGCGGGTGGGAAACGGGGGTCTGGGGGCGGAGCCCCCAGAGGCTCACTTCAGCTCGTCCGGGCAGGGAGTACCGCGCGGCAGCTGATAAGGCGCAGCCAAGTGATACGTCCCGGCCCGCGGAGCGACCAGCATCGTCCACTTGTCGCCCTCGGAGTCCTCCGGCGTCTCCATCAGGCACCCGTTGACGTTGTCGTACGTCGTCCCGCCCGAGGCCTTCTGGGGAGGCTTCAGGCTCTTGCCCTGCCCGTCGACGATGCTCAGCCAAGGCGAGTAAGGGATCTTGATCAGGATCCGCCCCGCCTTGCGCACCTCCAGCGTCATCTCCCCCTGCTCGGCCCGCTGCACCACCGCGTTCGGCTCGGCGAGCGGCGCCGGATCGGTCACCCGGAACAGCTGCCAGTTGGCATCGCCCCAGATCTGCTTCAGATACGGCATCCCGCGCTGCAGCAGCTGCCGCTCGCGCTCGCCGCCGTCCCCGTCCGGGTTGTCCTTCGGCAGCACGACGAAGTGCACGGCCCACCGCTGCAGCCACTCGTGGTAGTTCGCCGAGTTGAGCGTGTCGTCGTAGAAGAGCGGGTTGCGCTCCATGTCGGCCTGCCGGTTCCAGCCGCGGGCCAGGTTGACGTAGGGCGCGAGCGCGGAGGCCTCGCGGTGCGAGCGCGCCGGGACCACCTCGACCCTGCCCTTCTCCGCGCCGACGTTCTGCAGCTGGTTGACCAGCGGGGCCAGCTCACGGGCCCAGGAAGCGGCCGGGGTCGTGTGCATGATGTCGTCGACCGACTTGAAGCCGATCCAGCCGACGGAGCCCAGGAACGCCAGCACGGTCACGTACCACTTGCGCGAGCGCGGCACCGTGTACGGCAGCGCGGCGATCAGCGCCGCACCCGCGAACAGCATCGGCAGCCGCGAGATGTTCGAGCCGATCTGCGAGCTGATCAGCCACACCAGGACGACGCCGAGGCTGTAGACGGCGGCCGTCAGCCGTACCGTGATCCACTCCTTGGGGACGAGGAACAGGATCAGCAGGCCGTAGAGCAGGGGCAGTATCACCGAGCCGATCGTCATCGGCTGGGTGCCGGAGAACGGGAACAGCCACGCCGAGACGCCGACCACCGCCGCGGGTGCGAGCCCCAGCGCCCACGCGCCGGGCCGCCGCTTCTGCAGGAACAGCGCGGCCGCGACCAGGCCCACGAACAGCCCCGCCACCGGCGAGGCCATCGTGGCGAGCGCCGCCAGCGGGGCGGCGACCAGGGCCTTCGCCCAGCGTTTGTACCGCCACCGGTAGGGCCAGCAGAAGACGGCCGCGACCGCGCCGAGCGCGAACATCGTGCCGAGCCCGAAGGTCACCCGGCCCGACACCGCGTTGCAGAGGAAGGCGAAGACCCCGGCGAGCGAGGCCCACAGCGGGTTCTTCACCGCCCGGCTGCGGATGAGGACCAGCGTCAGCAGGCCCGCCGAGACCGTCCCGGCGATCATCATCGTCGTACGGACGCCGAGGACCGACATCAGATACGGCGACACCACGCTGTACGACACCGGGTGCATGCCGCCGTACCAGGCGAGGTTGTACGCCGAGTCCGGGTGCCGGCCGACGAACTCCGCCCAGGCGTCCTGGGCCGCGAGATCGCCACCACTGTTCGCGAACGTGAAGAACCAGATGATGTGCAGAAGGCCGGCCAGAGCCGTGAACGACAGCACGGGGTGCAGCAGGAACCGCTGCCGGAGGGGCTCGGCGGCGACGAGGAGACGCCAGAGCCGGCCCTGAGGCGCGGTCGTACGGCCGTCCGCGTGGTCGTCCGCGTGGTCGTCTGCGCGGCCGTCCGTCCGGTCGTCTGTGCGGCCGTACGCGTGGCTGTCCGCGCGGCTGTCCCCGTGGCTGTCGGTGTGGTCCTTGTGATGACTGTCCGTGTCAGCCGTGGACAGGCGTATTCGTGGGCCGGATCCCGGGTCCGGATCGGCGTCGTCCGCGCGTGTCGGCTCGGTTGTGGCCACCTGAAGGCACTCCCCGTGTCCCGTCTTCTGTTCTCGGCCGCGTCCCTCGGTGTTACCGGCCGCTTCTCGTCCAGTTCGCGGCCCCGTCCCGTGGACCGGCGACCTGCCCCGATTCGTGACGCTAGCACGCACCCCGCCGCGGGGCTCCGTCGGCGGGGTGGGGGAGTGGTGCAGCGGGCGTACGGCTCAGCCGAGGCGGGTCAGCTTGTCCGTGAAGCCGGGTTCGGTCAGGGCCTTCTGCAGCGCCACCGGCACGGTCACCGCACCGGCCGAACCGTCACCCACGGTGAGCGAACCGACCTTGGTGCCGGCCTTCGCGGTGTGCGGTACGACATCCGAGGTGAAGGACAGCTTCACCTTCAGGCCGGCCCAGCCGGCCGCCGTGACGTCCTTCGTCGCCACGACCGGCGTACGACCGCCGAGCCCGTCGTCGACGTACCCGACGACATCGCCCTTCTTCAGGATCGTCGCCGACTTCAGCGCGCCCTGCGCGGACCGGATCAGCTTGTCGCCCGCGTCCAGGACGCCGCTGATGATGGTGTTGTCGAAGCCGCCGGCGGGCTGGCGCATCACGGCGCCGATGATGGTGCGGGTCTCGCCGCCGACCTCCTGCTTCGCCGCGAAGACGAGGTTGCCGAGGGCGGAGGTGGTGGTGCCGGTCTTGATGCCGACGACGTTGTTGTGGCCGACCAGGCGGTTGTAGTTGGAGTGGTTGACGCCCTTGTAGTCGTCGTACGACATCATCGCCGCGACCTCGCGGAAGGCGGGCTGCTGCATCGCCGCCTTGGCCAGCTTGACCTGGTCCACGGCCGTGCTGACCGTCGAGTCCGTCAGGCCCGAGGGGTCGGTGTACGTGGTGTTGGTCATGCCGAGCTTCTTCGCGGCGGCGTTCATCTTCGTCACGAACGCCTTCTCCGTACTCGAGTCCCAGCGGGCGAGCAGCCGGGCCACGTTGTTGGCGGAGGGCAGGAGGATGGCCTCCAGAGCCTCGCGCTCGGAGATCTTGTCACCGGCGGTGACCGGGACGGTGGACTCCTGGCCGGCGTCCGACTGCTCCTCGGCGGGCTTGTCGATCGTGATCTTCGGGCCGGCCTCGCCGCTCTTGAGCGGGTGGTCGCGCAGGATCAGGTACGCCGTCATGACCTTCGCGACGCTCGCGATCGGTACGGGCTTCTGGGTGCCGGAGGAGCCGAACGTGCCGATGCCCTGGACGTCCAGGGCGGCCTGGCCGGTGGACGGCCACGGGATGTCGGCCTTGCCGCCCTCGAAGGTGTAGGTGTCCTTCGCGGTGAGGTCGAGGGTGGGCTGGGGGAGCGGGCGGACGGCCTGTACGACCGCAAAGATGACCGCCAGGAGGAGGACCAGCGGGGTCCAGATCTTGACCCGGCGCACGAGCGTGCGGACCGGGGTCTCCGGGGGCCGGGGCGTGTTCGTCAGCTCGGCCAGCAGGTCCAGCGGGGGCTTGGGCGGGAGGGGCTGCTGGGTGGTGCGCTCGGGGCCGACCTGGGGGAGGGCGGTGGTGGGGGCGGTGGTGTCCGTCTTCAGCGGGACGAACTTGCTGCCGCCGAGCTTGAGGGTGGTGGTGGGCTGGTCCACCGCGGGCTTCTTGGGGCGGACGGCCTTGATGAGCGTGGTCGGCTGATCAACCCCCTTCGCCTCGGCTTCGCGGGGTGCCTGCGGGTCCTTGTCGGCGTCCTTCGCCTCGGCTTCGCCGTCGGCGGTCTCGTTCCCACCCGCACCACCCGTGCGGGTCTCGTCGTCGGCTGCGGGTGGCCCCTGTGGGGCGTCCTCGCCGTCGGCGGCCTCCGGGTCGTCGTCCGCGGTCTGCGAGTCCTCCTCGGCGGCCTGCGGCTTCTCGTCGGTGACCTCTGCCTCGTCCTCGGCAGCGGGCTTCGCCTCGTCCTCGGCGTCGGCCTCTGCGTCTGCGTCGGCGTTCTCGACCTCGGTGTCAGCCTTCGCGTCTGCGTCGGCGTTCTCGACCTCGGTGTCAGCCTTCGCGTCTGCGTCGGCCTCCTCGGGCTCGGCGTCAGCCTTCGGCTCGTCCTCGGTGTCGTCGTCCGACTCGGCGTCAGCCTTCGTGCCCACGCTCGCGTCCTTGGCCGGTTCCGACCCTGCGTCGGCCTTTGCTTCCGCGTCGTCGTCCTCGGCCGACTCCGACCCCGCGTCGGCCTTTGCCTCCGCGTCCTCGGCCGACTCGGCGTCAGGCTCCGCCTTCGCCTCAGTCTCCGGCTCGGTCTCCGTGTCCGCCTCAGCCTCCGCTGTCTCCGGCTGGTCGGACTCGGCCTCCTGCTCGGGGTCTTCGGGGGTGTCGGCCGAGCGGACCCAGGCCGAGACCGCCTCGCGCAGGGCGGTGTCGTCGTCCTCGGAGTTGGCGGCAGGCTTCGCGTCGCGGATGGAGAGGACCTTCGTCGCCGTGTCCACCGCGGCGCTCGCGGAATCCTTTTCGCGGGACACCGCGAGGCGCGGATCGCGGGGCTCGGGAACCGTACCCGCGCTCCCCGGCGTCGGTTCCGCCGACGACTCGTGCTGCTTCGACCTGTCGGGGGACTCGCCCGCCACCGATGCCTCCTCGTGCGCCGCACGCCCACGCGCGCGCCCTGTCCGAACCATGTACCAGTGTCCTGTGTGAGGGCTTGGCCCCTGTGGTAGACGAGAACGACATACCTACCGGTTCCCTCACGAACCGGTCACGCACCCTCGACAGACCAATGTGAGAGGGGTCACCCTGTCTGTCATCCACGCGGGGAGGCATGGATGGGCAGGAGCCGCAGAACAATTCCGGAGGAGCTTCTGCTGCTGGCATTGGACCCGGCCACGGGTACCACTGCACAGCCGCAGTCGCTCGACCTCGGTCTGGCCGGAGCGCAGCTAGTGGAGCTGGCGCTGGCCGGACGGATAGCCCCAGACGGGGATCGTATCGCCGTGGTGGTACCACGGCCGACTGGAGATCCGACTTTGGACAGTGCGTTGGAGTTGCTGCGAAGGCGTGGCGCTCCCGTACGCGCCGTCCACTGGATCGGCGGGCCCCGGCTGGGGCTGCGTCAGATCTACCTCTCGCATCTCGAACGGTGCGGCATGGTTGCCGCCGTACCGGGACAGATGTGCGGGGTGCTGCCGACGACTCGCTACCAGGCGACGGACACAGAGATCAGCCGGGAGATCCGTGCCCGGCTGGATTCCGCGATCCGCACCGGCGTACCGCCGGACCCGCGGACCGCGGCGCTCGCCGCCCTGGCGCACGCCGTCGGACTCGGCAAGCACCTGTATCCGGGGAACGAGGGCCGCTCCTCGCGTTCCCGGTTGCGGGATCTGATCCGGCACGACCCCATGGGCGGGCTGGTCGCGCATGCCGTGATGGACGTACAGAACGGCGCGGCGGCCCAGCCGCGGCGCGGTCCGGCCACGGCCGGCCGCCAGGCGGGGCCCGGAGCCAGGGCCGCGGCGGAACCCGCACGCGGGGTTCCGATGCAGCCGCACCGCGGGTCCATGGCGCGCGCCGTGGCCCACTGAGCCGCACCGTCAGTCCCCAAGAACCGGTTCGGGAGCCGCTGGTTCGAGCGGGGTGGCGAGACCCTCGTGGTCTCACCACCCCGCTCAACCGCGTTCGGACCCGTAAATCCGTGCCCGAACTGACGCGTACGCGCCGCATATCCACTGTTTCCCAGCGGTAGAAACCACCTTGGTGGCAGTCTGCTCAACAGCAGATACACAAAGTGTTAGGTACAGGCAGGCAGCCGGAGGTGCACGTCCCGTGGCGTCCAATGTCAATCCCACCGTCAGACGACGCCGGCTGGGCCAGGAGCTGCGCAGGCTCCGAGAGCTCAAGGGCATGACGGCCGAAGAGGTGGCGGAGCGGCTGCTCGTGTCGCAGTCGAAGATCAGTCGGCTGGAGAACGGCCGCAGAAGCATCAGTCAGCGTGACGTGCGCGATCTGTGCGGGGTGTACGAGGTCGAGGACCAGCGGATCGTCGATTCGCTGATGGAGATGGCCCGGGACTCGCGGCAGCAGGGCTGGTGGCACACGTTCGGGGACATCCCGTACAGCGTGTACATCGGCCTGGAGACCGACGCCGAGTCGCTGCGGGTCTACGAACCCCAGCTGGTGACCGGTCTGTTGCAGACCCGCGCGTACGCGGAGGCCCTGGTGCAGGGCGCGTTGCCGGAGACGTCGACCGCGGAGATCGAGAAGCGCGTGCAGGTGCGCATGCGCCGACAGGAACGTATCACCGCCGAGGGCACCCCCCTGCGGCTGTGGGTGGTGCTGGACGAGGCGGCGCTGAAGCGGGTCGTCGGCAGCAAGCTGGTGATGCGTGAGCAGTTGGAGCACCTGATCGAGATGTCCCAGCTGCCGCACGTCACCGTGCAGGTGCTGCCCTTCGAGGTGGGCGCGCACCCGGGGCTCAACGGGCAGTACGCGATCCTGGAGTTCACGGACGCGGCCGACTCCAGCGTGGTCTACCTGGAGGGCGTCACCAGCGACCTGTACCTGGAGAAGGCGCAGGACGTGCAGAAGTACGCCGTGATGTACGAGCACTTGAGGGCACAGTCCCTCAATGTGGAGCAATCCCGGCAATACATCTCCGACGTGGCGAAATCCTACGCCGATTGAGCCCTGCTCCACAGGAAGTGCCGGATCGTACACCGTGGTGACGATTCAGCGGAAGGCCCACCTGGAATATGCCATCCGCTTGAGTGAACGGCTACTCCAGCAGAGGCGGTTGCCCGGTAGCGTCGATCACGCCAATCAGACGACAAGGTTGGCGTGAACCGCACCACCAGCAACTCGCAACAGGAGTGGACATGGCACTGATTCAGGGCGCTTCGGAGACGTGGATGAAGTCTTCCTATTCCGCGGGCAACGGCGCCTGCGTCGAGGTCAAGTCGCCCACCGCCGCGGAGCTCGCCGTACGCGACTCCAAGGTGACCGAGGGCCCGATCCTGGCCTTCCCCGCCAACGCGTGGAACGCCTTCGTGTCCTCGGTCAAGGCGTAGGGAGCCCTCCCTGACGTTCCCTCGCAGACACGTCCGACGACAACTGCACACGCGTCACCCCGCAGAGCCCTCTCGACGAGTCGCCGTCCTTGCCGAGGGGGCTCGGCCATGCCCGGCCCGGGGCTACTTCACCGGGAAGGCCACATCGCACACCGGATCCCCGGGCCCGGCCGCGTCCCAGTCCGCGAAGTACACCTCGCGGCAGGGGCCGGCCATCTCCAGGCCCTCCCGGCCCATCCACTGCTCCACCGCCTCGAAGGCGGCGAGGATCTGCGGGTGGGCCACCTGGGCCTTGGTGATCCGGGTGTAGGCCAGCCGGGCCGCCGGCTCCACCCGCACCCGGGTCGCCCAGGTCCGCCCGTGCGCCTCCACCCACGCCCGGGCCGCCGCCTCGTCCGCCACCGGAACACAGGACTCGGCGGGCCCGTCACTCTCCATCGACACCTCGGAGTGGTAGACGACGAACGGTGCCCCCGCCACGCCCCCGCACTCCCGCGCCGCCTCCAGCAGCCGGGTCAGCGATCCGCCGATCCAGGCCGGCAGCTCGTCCGCGAGCGTGTGCCGGGTCTCGGTGATCACCACCCGCGCGGGCACGTCCACCGTCTCGACCACGAACTTGTCGTACATCTCGGAGCTCCTCCCCGACAGTCGTCCACGGAGGTACTCGGCGAGGGTGCGCTGCCCGGCCACCCGGGTCTCCACGTCCGCCCAGTAGGCGGCGAGCAGATCCGCGGCCTCGGTTCCCCGCGCCCCGACCACCTCGGCGATCCGGGCGAGCGGCATGTCCAGCTGCCGCAGCAGGGCCACCAGACGGGCGCGTTCCACCTGGTCGGCGCGGTAGTAGCGGTAACCGCTGGCCTCGTCGACGTGTGCCGGGGCGAGCAGGCCGAGGCGGTCGTACAGCCGCAGCGCCTTGGCCGAGAGCCGGGCCCGCGCGGCGAACGCGCCGATGGTCAGCAGCTCCTCGTTCACGATTGCCATCCTCCGTCACCGGGCGGTCCTTCCCGCCCGGTGACAAGGACGCTCAGCCCTGCCCCTGGGGCAAGGTCAACCGGCTAGCCCAGCTGCTTCTCGATGGCCGCCACGACCTCCGCGGACTCCGGCTCGGTCTGCGGCGAGAAGCGCGCGACGACCTGCCCGTCGCGGCCGATCAGGAACTTCTCGAAGTTCCAGCGGATGTCCCCGGTGTGCCCCTCGGCGTCGGCGAAGTCCACCAGACGCTCGTACAGCGCGTGCCGGCCCTCCCCGTTCACCTCGACCTTCTCGGTCAGCGGGAAGGTCACGCCGTACGTCGCCGAGCAGAACTCGGCGATCTCCTCGGCGGTGCCGGGCTCCTGCCCGAGGAACTGGTTGCAGGGCACGCCGAGCACGGTGAAGCCCTGCTCGGCGTACCGCTCCTGCAGCTTCTCCAGGCCCGTGTACTGCGGGGTCAGGCCGCACTTGGAGGCCACGTTCACGATGAGCACGCTCTTGCCGGCGTACTGCGCCAGATTCGCGGAGCCGCCCTTGAGGGCCCCGATCTCGGTGTCCAGCACGGAGCCGTTCTGATCAGTAGTCGTCATGAGCGGATGCTAACTCCGGAGGATGACGGGCCCGGGGCGCGGGATCGGGTTACGGCCTCGGGTCCGCCGACGCCGACGACGGCTACTGCTGCTCGGCCGGAGCGGAGTCTGGGCCCGGCAGCTCGGCCGCCGGCGCGAACTTGTCGGCCACGGCCGCGATCTGCTCGATCCCGGCCCTGAGCCCATCGGCCGCCCGCGCGCTCTTCTCGATCTGGTTCTTCTCGACCTCGTTCTTCTCGACCTCCTGGTCGAGCTTCTTGGTCGCCCGGTCGAAGTAGCGCAGCAGCTCCACCGGGAACGGCATCACGAGCGTGGAGTTCTTCTCGGCGGCGACCTCGACGACGGTCTGGAGCAGACGCAGCTGCATGGCCTCGGGGGTGTCGGACATGATCCGCGAGGCGTTGGCGAGCTGCTGCGCCGCCTGGAACTCGCCGTCCGCGGTGATGACCCGGGCCCGCCGCTCCCGCTCCGCCTCGGCCTGCCGCGACATGGACCGCTTCAGCGACTCGGGCAGCTGTACGTCCTTGATCTCGACGCGGTCGATGTGGATGCCCCACCCCGCGGCAGGGCTGTCGATCATCAGGGCCAGCCCCTCGTGCAGCCGCTCCCGGTCGCTCAGCAGATCGTCCAGGTCGCTCTTGCCGATGATGGAGCGCAGGGAGGACTGGGCGACCTGCCCGACGGCGAAGTGGTAGTCCTGCACCTCGATGGCCGCCCGCACGGGGTCGGTCACCCGGAAGTAGACGACGGCGTCGACCTTCACCGACACGTTGTCCTTGGTGATGCCCTCCTGGGTGGGCACCGGCATGGTCACGATCTGCACGTTCACCTTGCGCATCCGGTCGGCGAACGGGATGAGGAAGGTGATGCCCGGCTGCCGGTGGCTGGGCAGGGCCTTGCCCCACCGGAACACCACCCCGCGCTCCACCTGGTTGACGACGCGCATGCCGCTCTTCAGCACGAGCAGGAACAACGCGGCCACGACGACCACTGCGACGACGGTGCCTTCCATGGCACTCCATTCTCCGACGCGACTTCCATCCGGTTCCGGACAACGGGGATGACATCACGGAGGGCGCCGATGGATGCGCCGGGGGTGTCAGGGATCCGTAAAGAAACCGGATCCGAGGAGAGTCCGGATCCGTGGAGAGTCCGGATCCATGCAGAGACCGGCGCCGGCTCAACACGCCGGGAGACGAACCCCGCGCCGCCTCTGATCGTCTTCCAGACGGCCGCGAGGAGCACCGCGCGGCCGCGACCACCGCCAGACCTGCGACCGGGGGGCCACATGCACGATCCGACACCCGAGGCGGCGCCGCCCTCGTCCTCCGCTCAGCCACCGGAGGCGGCCACCCTGACCCGTTTCCTCGCGGCGGACCCGGTGGGGAGGGCCCGCCTCGCGCCGGCCGTCGCGGAAGCGGTCGGCGCGGACCGCATGGAAGAGATCGTCGAGGCCACGCTCGCCCGTACCGGAACCCCCGTCACCGTCACGGACAGCCCCGACGGCCTGATCGTCACCGGCCCGCAGGGCAGCGTCCGCGCCTGGGCCCGGCAGACGCCCGACGGGCAGGAGATCACCGGCCTGCTCCTCGAAGGAGCCCCCTACGCCCCTCCAGCCCGCCGCAGCCCCCTCCCCGCCCCCGTCGTCTGGCTGACCTACGTCCTCGTCCTGGCCCTCTGGAACGTCTTCACGCTCTGGACGGCCGCCGACCGCACCTCCTGGTGCGCGGGCGCGGCCACCCTGGCGGCCTTCTTCGTCTTCGCCGAGGGCTACGGCGCCCCCGCCCAGCACGCCCGCGTCCGCCGCCGCACGGCCGAGGCGGCCGCCATCACCGCCCTCGCCTCGGCCTACCGCCTGCCCACCCTCCCGACGGGCCACTTCAGCGCGGCCCTCGGCACGGCCCTGGCCCTCCTGGCCGGAGCCGTGTGCCTGCTGGCCGCCGCCCGCCTCCACCACTGGCGCACCCCGGTCTCCCAGCCGCTCCTGTTCCCCCTGGAAGGAACCTGGTACGTCATCCAGGGCGGCGGTCGCCCCCTCAACCACCACGTCAGAGTCCCGGAACAGCGCGCCGCACTCGACCTGGTCGGCCTCGGCCCGCACGGCAGCCGCACCCGCCCCGACCGCGACCTGACCGCCTACGCCGCCTACGGCCGTCCCGTCCGCTCCCCCTGCCACGGCCGCGTGATCTCGGCCGCCACGACGATTCCCGACCAGCGCCCGGGCGAGATCCGCTACCAACCCCTCTACGGCAACCACGTCTTCCTCGACACGGGCCGGGAGATCGTCAAACTGGCGCACCTGCGCCCGGGTTCGGTGACGGTGAAGCCGGGCGACGTCGTCGAGCCGGGCGAACTCCTCGGCGAGGTGGGCAACAGCGGCAACTCCACCGAACCCCATCTTCACCTCCACGCCGAACGCGACGGTCTCGGCCTGGACCTGCGGTTCACGGACGTCCGGGGGCGGCTGTACCGGGGGCGCAGGATCAGGGTCTGAGGAGCTTTTTCCTGCTCGCGGCCGCCGGACTGGTCGTCTGGATCGTCTACCTCGCCGCCGACCGCTCGGCCCTGGCCTGGACGTCCTTCGGCATCCTCGGCGCCGCGACCCTGATCCTGGTCCTGCTGGCGGCACTTGGGGTGGCAGGCAGTTGAAGCTCCTGACAGAGATGGTGATCTGGATCAAGAACCCGTCGCTGCCAGGAGCTTTGCTGCCGATCAGAGGGAGGCGCTGAAGCCGACGTGGTTGTACTGGCCGACGGTGCCCAGGACCTCGTTGCTGACAGCGCCGACCTGGGCCAGGACGTCCGCGTCGCTGACCGCCGTGGGGCCGACGGCGAGGCCGGCGTGCGGGCTCAGGCCACCGGAGACGTTGTCGAGCTCGGCGTCGGAGATCTCAACGGCCTCGACCTGGGGAGCGGAGTTCATGAGGAAACTTCCCTTCGTATGGATGATCCACAAGGGGGGCGGCCCCGCCGGGGACGGATAGCGGGCCTGCCTCGGCCGCAGGCGTGCGACACCCGTTTCCGGAGAATTTCGCACGGGCCCCGCGGTGCAGAGGATCAAAGCACGGAGGGCGCCGGGCATCCAATCAACTGGCCTGCACACCCAGGAAGCTGAACGAAAGGGCTACGCATCCATGCAGGCCCACGCACGACTTGACGACAGCTTCTCCATTTACTGCACGGCGCCGGGAGCCGACTGGGTATGGCGACCACGTTTATGAATGGGACACTCCGTACCAACAGAGTTTCATGCGGGGGCCCTTATGCAGATCCATCGCGCACCGCGCAGCGGTTGCGCATTCGATGTGCAGATTCACTGAAGCCGCAACACCACTCCACCCCCGACACTGAGCGTTGCGGGGCGACAGCAGACCGTATGCGGTGTGGCTGTCGGGGCGTCACTCACCATCGATGTCCGGCTGGATCTCGACCGTGAAGGCCGCCTCCTCGGGGCCGGCGCCTTCCTGGTCCTCCCAGACGATCACCCGCACGTGCTTCCGGACGGCGCCGCGGCGATCCCACTCCGACACCAGGTCGGTGACGACGAGGGCGGCGACGTACTCGGCGTCCTCGTTCGGGTCGTCCGTGGTGATGGTCCCCCGCCAACGCTCGGGATGGTCGCCGTAGGGGCGCCAGCCCTCGGAGCCGTGCGGCTCGTCCACCCGGTACACCCAGTCCGTCTCGGTGCTCATGGAGCCGATCCTGTCGAGGTGTGACTGAACCCGCTTGAGTGGATGACATGCCGGTGGCGGCGTCGGTGGCTCTCGGGCTCGCGGTGGAGGGCGACGAGCGCCGCGTCGTCGTCGAGCCGTCCGCGGGTATGGGCGATCAGATCGCGTTGGACGTGGTGGAGCAGCGATTCGGGGCCGGCCTTGTTCCACTGGGCGGCCCGTGCCTCGAAGGGATAGAAGCGGCCGTCGGCGTCACGGGCTTCGACGACGCCGTCCGTGTAGAGCAGGAGGGTGTCGCCGGGCTCGAAGGAGACCACGTCGATGGTGTATCCGTCCGGTCCCGTCTCTGCGATCCCCAGCGGCGGCGCGGGGTGCAGGCTGGGGATGGTCAGGCCGCTATCGGGACTGAGCACCAGGGGAGGGGGGTGCCCGCAGCTGATCATGCGGGTGATGTGGTCGTCGTCGGGGAGTTCCAGCAGCAAGGTGGTGGCAAAGCGTTCGCCGGCCTCTGCGGGCGGCTCGAAGTCGGCCAGATAGCGGGTCACGCTCTGTTCCAGGGTGGCGGCGAGATCGGGGAGTGTGGCGTGCCGGTGGGCGGCCTCACGGAAGGCCCCGAGCAGGAGGGCGGCTTCGCCGATGGCGGACAGGCCCTTGCCCCGCACATCTCCGATCATGATGCGCACGCCGCCGGTGATGCGGGTGGCCGCGTACAGGTCACCGCCGATCTGTGCTTCGTCCTCGGCGGCCAGATACAGGCAGGCGATCCGCACGGGGCCCATCCGCTCCGGCAGCGGCCACAGCAGGCCGTGCTGCGCGGCCTCTGCGACCGAACGCACCTGGGCCAGCTGGCGCTGGTGTCGCTCGCGCACGATGCAGAAGAACACGATCAGGGCTGACAGCACCGTCAGGGCGAGAATCTGGACCAGCACATTGCGCGAGAACAGCACGCCGAAGTGCCAGCCGATGTATGCCTGCGCCGCCACAGCCAGGAACCCGATCAGCCCGGTCAGCCTGGGACCGGCGAACGAGGCGGTGATCGCAGGGGCGATGACCAGGAGCGGGCCGAGATGTACGTCCTCCGGGACCATTTGGTCCACCGCCGTGATCACCACGATGAGCACGATCGGGATCAGCAACAGCGCGTGGCTCGACTGCCGTAGCTGCCGCACATCAGCCCAGCCGTGCCCGGCACTCACATCTTCTACATTGCCACCGCCGAGGACACGTGACGAAACCGGCTACGGGTCGGCGAGAAGTCGCCGAGCCCGACGGTGCGCAGGGACAGCGGCACAGCATCGAAGATCCATGGCTTCCGGGACGGGGGCCGCCGCGTCCAGGACCCGGCCTGTATTGCCCTGCACGCATTGAAATCCCTACCCGTATTGAAACTCATTGACCGATCCACATTGGATGGCATTTATCATTGAACGGTGCGCGAAATAGGATATCTCGACTTGCGATCAGGGTCTAAGAGTGCTGGTCTGGAATAGCTAGGGGTAAAGGGCATTAGTGCAGGCCCGAATGCGTATAGCGCTCAGCTGGCGGGCGGGGAGTGGTGTATCAACCGGAGGTTCACGATGACGCACGTCTTTTCTGCCTGCCGTCGCCTACGCCGCATCATGGTCCTGTTCGTGACGGCCGCCTTGACGCTTTCCCTCTCGGTGACGCTTACGCTCACCTCGGCGAAACATGCATCCGCCTCGTGTGCCGCAGGTGGGTTTGAAGGAAGGTGGCGTTCATCCGATGACAGACTGAGTCGTATCGACGTGTGGCCTGGAGAGGACTGCCGCCTTTACGCCAAAGCCTGGTCCACCTGTGAGAACAACTCGACGCGTGACTGCAGCTGGGGAGCGCGCCCGAAGGAGCTGCAAGCCACCCCGGACAGGAACTTCCGGTTCTTCTCCTACAACTGGAACAACGCGGACGAGGTACTGCAGGTGACCCTGAGGGACAGCGCCCACTTGTCGGTGTGGGACCACACCGAATACACGTCCGGCCGGAATGTCAGCTTCACCGTGTGGATGGTCAAAGACTGAGAGTGCGAAGGGCCGGGTATCTCTCCCGGCCCTTCGCGCTGCTGCTGGACGAAGCCGGGATGGTGTGGGAGCCCGGAGAGGAAGCCTGGGGCCGTACCTCGTACCTGCCACAAGTCCCCAGGGATGAGGGCGGCCGTTCTACGGATGGTCAAGCCCCCATATGAAGATCCGCCCATCGGGTGGTCCTCTCGGGGTGGCGGGATATTCCGTGTCGTGTGGAGAGGGCCACGACGATGTCGGTCCCGCGACCGTTTTCCCTGTGTTCGGCGGGGTGGCGGCTGTCGTGCGGTGGGCGTCGTCGAGGTACCGGTCCGGCGTCGGTGACCTCGATGCGGAGGGTGCGGCGGCTGCCGGCCTCGGGCAGGGACAACCGCAGCACTGCCGGAGGCAGTGCGTGGACGATCGCGTTGGTGGTCAGCTCCGAGATCACCAGGAGGGCATCGTCGGCTGTCGGGGTGGGCACGCGCCATTGGGTAAGGACGGTGCGTGCCCGTCGGCGTACGGTGGAGACGGCTTCGGGGATGTGCGGCAGCGGGCAGACGTGCTCGACCCGCGTGGGCGGGTCCACCGGGGCGTCGGACGTGCTCGTGGCAGGGGCGCTCATCCTCGGCCACCTCCACTGGTCTTTGCTTCTCATGACGGAGAGGCTGCGGGCTTCATGCCGCGTGGCGGCCGGGTTACTCGGCCGCCGCGAGGATCTGGGCCAACGCCGTGACAGCCTGTTCGGCGTCGTCGCCTTCAGCGCGGACGGTCACGGTGCTTCCGGCAGTGGCGCCCAGGCCCATGACGGCGAGGACACCGGTCGGATTGACCGTTCGATCGGCGTACTCCAGTTGTATGGCACTGGTGAAGTCGGCTGCGGCTCGGGCTAGTTGACCTGCGGGCCGGGCGTGGAGGTTGGCGGGCAGGACGACGGCCGTCTCGTGCGTGGGCGCGGTCGCGGCGGTCGCGATGGCGGGGTCAGAACTTGTGGACATGACGGGCCTCCTTGGCGGCGTCGGCGACGGTCTTCAGGTCGGCGCCGGATGCGGCGGTGACGACGGCTGCGACGGCTCCTTCGACGAAGGGAGCGTCGACGATCAGCACGTCGGGGTGGGGATGGTCTTCCAGGACGGTGCGGGCGGTCAGCACGGAGCTGCCGAGATCGGGCAGGACGACGACACCCCCGCCGCGGTCGACGCTGCGGATGGCGTTGAGGACGAGGTCGTAGCTGGTGCCGATCCGGCCGTCGTCGGTGCCTCCGGCGGTGGCGAGGGGGACCGTGTCGGAGCCGATCTGCTCCACCAGCAGGCGAAGGCCCGCGGCGAGCTCGGCGCTGTGGGACACGAGTACGATGCCGACAGATGCGCTCATGAACAGTTACCGTAAATCTCGGAACGCCGTTCATCAATAGTGAACAGGGAGAAATCTTCGATGGTGCAGGCGGTACAGCGGGCGGTGCAGATCCTGCGGGAGCTCGCGTCCACCGGGCCCCGGCTCGGGGTGACCGAGCTGGCCGACCGCCTGGGTGTGGCCAAGCCGACCGTGCACGCGCTGCTGCGCACGCTGGAGGCCGAGGGGCTGGTGGTGCAGGACCGGGACAGCTCGAAGTACCAGCTCGGGCCGGACCTGGTACAGCTGGGCAACGCCTACTTGGACACGCAGGAGCTGCGCACCCGCTCGCTGACCTGGGCGGACCAGCTGGCGAACCGGGCGAACGAGGCGGTCTGGGTTGCCGTGCTCACCGGTGACCACGTCATGGTGGTGCACCATGCCTTCCGGCCCGAGGGAGCTGTGCAGATCCTCGAGGTGGGCGCCAGCATCCCGTGGAGCACGTGTGCCCTGGGCAAGGCCATCGTGGCCTTCCTTCCGGCCGGCGAGCGTGAGCGGCTGCTCGCGGGTGAGCCGGCGGTGCTCACCGGCGCCAGCATCACCGACCCGGAGGAGCTGGCCGGGCAGTTGAAGGAGGCCCTCAGGACGGGCTATGCGATCGAGGAGCAGGAGTCCGCCATCGGTGACGCGGGTATCGCCTCTCCCGTCTTCGACCGCTCCGGCGACGTGGTCGGCGCTCTCGGCATCGTGGGTCCCGTCGAACGGCTCCTGGCGGAATCGGCACGTCAGGAGCTTGCGGTCGCCGTCCGGGAGACCGCCCGCAACCTGTCCCGCGACCTGGGCGCCCCCCGTGGAGCGGCCGCACGCACCACGATGACCTGACCCGCCCCCACGGCCGGGCGGCGGCAATCCTCCTTCTCGCACCCCGCACCCCGCACCCCGCACCCTGCTCCAGGCCCCTCGGCACGCCGCCGTGGGGCCTTCTTCGTGTCAGCGGCACGCGAGCGTCTGCCGAACCTCTTGACAGGCCGGAAACGCAGCCTTAATTTTCGGAACAACGTTCATCCATGATGAACGCGTTGCTAGCCGGATGCTCGATCCGCCCGGCTTCCCCCTGAGCGGCCGCCAGGTTGCCCCGACCCTGATCAACCTGGCGGCCACCTCCCTTCACAGCCCGCTCCACGCGGAGGAGGTGAGACGCCCAAGCCGCCGCTCCGGCGCTGGGCGCCTTCATGGAAGAAAACACCTACCCACAGAAGCTTCTGGCCGAGATGCTGGGCACCGCGATGCTGGTGTTCATCGGCGTCGGTTCAGTCCCCGCAACGCTCATCGTCAACGGCAAGGCCCCGTTCACCTTCGCCGACCTGGGCATGATCTCGCTGGCGTTCGCCACGGTCGTCATCGCGATGATCTACGCGATCGGCCACATATCCGGCTGCCAGATCAACCCGGCCATCACCCTCGCACTCGCCGCGACGAGGAAGATGCCCTGGCGGGACGTCCCCGGCTACATAGCCGCCCAGGTCGTCGGCGCGGTCCTCGGCGCCCTGGCGATCATCGGGGTGCTCGGCCACCAGGCCGTCACCGTCGGTCTGGGCATCGCCTCGTACGGTCCCCAGGTCAGTGCCGGCCAAGCCTTCTTCGCCGAAGCCGTCGGCACCGCCATCCTCGCCTTCGTCGTCTTCGGCGCGATCGACCGCCGCTCGGCCGGCGGCTTCGCCGGACTCGCCATCGGTCTGGCGGTGTTCGCCGTCATCATGGTGGTCGGACCCGCCACCAGCTCCGCGATCAACCCGGCCCGCGTCGTCGGCCCCATGCTGGTCGGCCAAGTGTTCAACGGCACGGTCCACTGGAACCAGCTGCCGGTCTACCTGATCGGCGACGTCGTGGGCGCGGTTGCCGCCGGTTTCCTGTACGTCGCCCTGAACGCCCGCCGCGCCACCGCCACCACCGATGCGACGGCCGGGCCGGTCGCCGCCGCTGAAGGAGCTCTGTCATGAAGAAGTTCGTCAACGCCCCTGAAGCGGTGCTGGCCGAGGCGCTGTCCGGGATCGCCGCCGCCCACCCTGAACTGAAGGTCGACGCGGAGAACAAGGTGATCTCCCGCACCGCGGGCACCAAGCCCGGCAAGGTCACCCTCGTCTCCGGCGGCGGCTCCGGGCACGAACCTCTGCACGGCGGCTTCGTAGGACCGGGCATGCTCGACGCCGCCTGTCCCGGCGAGGTCTTCACCTCACCCGTCCCCGGCCAGATGCTGGCCGCGGCCCAGGCCGTCGACGGCGGCGCGGGCGTGCTGTTCATCGTGAAGAACTACACCGGCGACGTCCTCAACTTCCAGATGGCCGCCGAACTGGCCACCGAGGAGGGCATCACCGTGGAGACCGTCCTGGTCGACGACGACGTCGCCGTTCAGGACTCCACCTGGACGGCCGGACGCCGAGGCACCGGAGCCACCGTCTTCGTCGAGAAGATCGCCGGCGCGCTCGCCGAGCAGGGCGCCGACCTCGCCGCGGTGGCGGAGATGGCGAAGCGGGTCAACGCCGCCTCCCGGTCCTTCGCCGTGGCACTGACCGCCTGCACCACCCCCGCCGCCGGCAAGCCCGGATTCGACCTGCCCGAGGACGAGATGGAGGTCGGCGTCGGCATCCACGGCGAACCCGGCCGCCGACGTGAGAAGCTCCGCCCCGCCCGGGACATCGTGGCAACGGCGCTGGACGCGATCCTCGCCGACCAGCCGCTGACGGCCGGCGACGAGACCATCGTCATGGTCAACGGCCTGGGCGGCACCCCGCTCATCGAGCTGTACGTGGTCTTCCACGAGGTTGCCGCCGCACTCGCGGACAAGGGCGTGGTCGTCGCCCGCAGCCTCGTCGGCAACTACGTGACCAGCCTGGACATGGCGGGCGTTTCTCTCACCGTGTGCAAGGCCGATGCCGACATGCTGTCCCTGTGGGACGCGCCCGTGAACACCCCGGCGCTGCGCTGGGGCATCTGAACCGAGCCGGGGGCGGGGCCACGCGCGACGCGAGGGCCGGGCCGGAGCCTTCCCGCTGCCGGCCGGCCCGGGCCGCACCCCCGCGTCTTCCCCCCCCGCCCCCGGCTCACCCAACCGCCGACCAGCCCCGTACCGACCATGAACGGAGACTCCGTGGACACCGACCTCGCCCGCACGTGGGTGCAGGCCATCGCAGCCGCCGTGGACCAGCACAAGGACCACCTCACCCAGCTCGACTCGGCCATCGGCGACGCCGACCACGGCACCAACATGCACCGCGGCTTCTCCGCCGCCGTCACGGCCCTGGCCGACTACGAGCCGGACACCGTCGGTGCCGTACTCGTCAAGACCGGCACCACCCTCATCTCCACCGTCGGCGGCGCCTCCGGACCGCTCTACGGCGGTGCCTTCCGTGCCATCGGCAAAGCCCTGGACACCCCAACCGCCGACACACAGCAGGTCGCCGCCGCACTGGCTGCCGGCCTCGCGAGCATCCAGAAGCTCGGTGCGGCCGCACCCGGCGACAAGACCATGATCGACGCCTACGCCCCCGCACTGACCGCCTTCCAGCAGCAGGCCGACGCAGGAGCCGACTTGGCCGCCGCGACCGTGGCCGCCGCCGACGCCGCCGAAGAGGGCATGCGCGCCACCACCCCGATGCAGGCCCGCAAAGGCCGCGCCTCCTACCTCGGCGCCCGCAGCATCGGCCACCAGGACCCGGGCGCCACCTCCACCGCCCTGGTCTTCCGCGCCCTGGCCGAGACGCTGGGGGCCCGATGACCGACCGTCGCACCTACACCGGGCATGTCGCCGCACCCGGCATAGCCCTCGGCGTCGTCCACCGCACCGACCGGCCACCTACCAGAACCGCGCTGCCCCACCGCGCCGGTGGCGACCCCACGGAGCAGATCACGGACGCCTTCGACGCCGTCGCCGCCCGCCTGCTCGACCTGTCCACCTCGCTGCGCGCACAGGGCAAGGACGAACAGGCCGACATCATGGAGGTCAACAGCTACATCGCGCAGGACCAGGATCTGCGCGAGCAGGCCGTGAAGAGGGCGAACGACGGTCAGCCGGTACCTGTTGCCGTCCGCCAGGCCATCGACGCCTACGCCGGCACCATCGCCGCCCTGGACGATCCCACCCTCGCCGAACGCGCCGCGGACGTCCGGCAGGTCGGCCGCCGCGTCCTGGCCCACCTCCACGGCGAGACCGGCCCCACCCCTGACCAGCCGCTCGTCCTGGTCGCCCACGAGATCGGGGCCGCCGACCTGCTGGAACCCGGCCTGACGGTGACCGCAGCCATCTCCGTGACCGGCGGCCCGAATTCGCACGCCGCGATCGTCGCCCGCGCGCTGGGCATCCCGCTCCTCCTGGGCGTCGACCCCCAGCTGCTCGAACTGCCGGACGGGCACGAGATCCTGCTCGACGCCGACCAGGCCGGCGCGGTCGCCCACCCCGACGACGAGGAACGCACCAGCGCCCTGCGAGCCATGGAGACCGCCCGAGCTCGCAGGCTCGCCCTCGCCGAAGAGCGCCACCTGCCCGCCGAGACGCTCGACCAGCACCGCATCGTGCTACGGGCCAACGTGGCCACCCCGGCCGAGGCGCGGGCGGCCGTGACCACGGGCGCCGAGGGTGTCGGCCTGCTCCGCACCGAGCTGCCCTTCCTCAACCATCCCGCCTGGCCCACCCGCGCTCAGCACGCGGCCACCCTCGTCCCCGTCCTGCGCGCTCTCGCCGGGCAGGTCGTCACGGCTCGCACGCTCGACTTCGCCGACGACAAACTGCCGCCGTTCCTCGCCCGCCTCCAGGGCGCGCGGATCGGCCGCGGCCTCCCCCTCATGCTTGCCCAACCGGACGCCTTCGCCGACCAGTTCCGCAGCCTGCTCGGCGCCGGAGCCGACACCGACCTGCGCATCATGATCCCCATGGTCGCGAGCGTCGACGAACTGCGCGCCTGCCGACGCCTCCTTGAGGCGGCGGCCACCGAAGCCGGCGTACCGGTGCCACCCCTGGGCATCATGGTGGAACTCCCCGAAGCGGTCGCCGTAGCCGACGAACTCGCCCGCGAAGCCTCCTTCTTCTCCATCGGCAGCAATGACCTCACCTGTCAGATCCTGGGCCTGGACCGGCGCGACCCCACCGCCACACCCGCGATGGCGGCGCACCCCGCCGTGCTCGACGCCATCGCCCGCGTCGTCACCGCCGCCCACCGCCACGATCGTCAGGTCTCCGTCTGCGGTGACGCCGCCGCACACCCCCTCGTGACCCCTCTCCTCATCGGCATCGGCTGCGACAGTCTCTCGGTCGGTCCCGCCGCCCTCGACGAGGTCCGGGCCCGCATCCGCCGGCTCCGCCTCGACACCTGTGCCTCCCTGGCCGCCGTCGCCCTCACTCGCGAAACCCCCGAAGAGGTCTGGCAACTCGTCGAGCAGTGCTGCCGGCCGTCGCTGCCCTGAGAAGAAGGGGCTGAACCGTGAAGAAGCTCATCAACTCGCCCGATGAGGTACTTGCCGATGCCCTCGTCGGTGTGGCCGCCGCGCACCCGTCGCTGACGGTCAACACACCCGACCGCTACATCGCCCGCGCGGGCGGGCCGACCCCTGGAAAGACCGGCCTGGTGTCAGGAGGCGGATCCGGGCACGAACCGCTGCACGGCGGCTTCGTCGGGTACGGGATGCTCGATGCGGCCTGCCCCGGTGAGGTGTTCACCTCTCCCGTACCGGACCAGATCCTCGCCGCCACGCGGGCCGTCGAGCGGCCTCAGTCCGAACTCGTCTCTCCACTCACGGCGTGCACGGTACAGCGCGGGTGGCGTAGCGGCTTTGGGCGGGAGCTGCCATGGGGCGAGTGATCATGGCCGTTGGGGCCATGATCTTCGAGGCTCGCCCCATGGTGGCTGCCTAAAGCCATAAAGCCGACCGCCCCAGCCACGACGTGTTCCGACCTCATGTCGCCGGCCAACCCTTTCCAGGGCGCGCGTCGGCACAGCCCGCGCGGAGCGCAGCCGGGGCCTGATGAGGTAGAGAAACCTGTAACTGGGGCGGCAAAGCAGCCGGGTGGATGAGGCTGCCTACTGAAGGTCGTACTCCGCCGCCAGAACGCGGCCTGGCCCCATGTAGTCGCGCGCGTACTCGGTGATCTGTCCGTGCTGGTCCCAGTAGTGGTTCGCGGTTTCTGGTCCAGGGCGGGGGGGAGCCCGTAGATGGCCGCGACTTACCAACCGGTCGGGCACGCACCGGGCACGCGTTCAGCTGCACGGGTTGACGCATTCCAGACCATGATCCTATTGTCCGCCTTGCGCGTGGTTGCAGCCGACGGCAATGAAAGCCGACCGGATTCTGATTAATGCCGAAATCTGAGTAAGTGAGGGTAGTCGTGGGGGTGCTGCGCGCAAGCGTCGACCCGATGGCCACTTCCCGAAAGCGACGCCAGTGGCACCATATGTGCTTGGCGGCATCGGCATTTGCTTGCGCGGACGCGGTGGACCTGCACCTTCCTGGCTCGGTCGCTGTGACTCCCCGCTGTTCCCCGCCTCGTGCCCTTGGATCGGACACGCAGGGGGCACAGATGCCGTTGTCCCGCCCTTTGGGCTGGCGCGAATCCCCTGAGCTGCAAGCGAGCCTAGTCGACACTCAGCGACCGTCTCCGAAGCGCCGTACGCGCTAGTGTGATCGTCTGCATGATCAGTGACGGTTGTACTCGCGTAGCGACAAGGGGACTTGGTGAACCGCACGGGGTGGGCCATGCTTGCGGCGGCGTCGGTGATGCTGTTCGGATGCGGCAAGTCGGAGCCGGGGTCTTCTGTGCACAGCCCCGATGCAGGGAAGCCTGAACACTATCGGCTGACCATGCCAGACACCGTGGCGAAGGGCCGTTACAAGCGTGATCACGACGCGGCCGATCCGGATCGCACGCTGGCGGAAGTCATGGCCGGCCAGGTGCAAGATCCGACAGCGGCCTTCGGTGCCTACGACCCGACCGTTGCGAATAAACAGAACGGTCTTGTCCTCACTGTCACCGGCGTCTATGGCACAGTCCTCAGTCCGGTTACTGCCCGCGACGAACTCGTCAAGGTGTTGGACAAGCGAGATGAGGGGCCGAACGTCCTCGTCGGCCCTCGCGTGATCACTCCGTCTGGCTCGAAGGAGCCACTGCAATGCCGGGTAGCGGAGAGGAAGATGCCTGCCTCAGATGACACCTCCATGGAGGCGTCGTGCACGTGGGCCGATGCTTCGACTGTGGTGAAGGTGGCTAAGGCCATGGGTCCTGTTGACTCGGCGGATGTGGACCTCGATGCGTTCGCCTCGGTGGTCGGGGCGATCCGTGAAGAAGTACGGGTGGCTTAACTAGTACTCCAGCGCGACCTCGTGATCTATGCCGGGGAGGGGCGCGGGGGCCGCCGCTGGTGGTGGCAGTGACGGGCGATGGCCTGGAGCCGATCTCTGGTGCATCCGCGGGGTTGGCAGGTACGCATCAGTACGATTGCCTGCACGTCAGGTGATCAAGGAAGGCCGGAGGTTGACAGTGTTCAAAGCAGTACGGGGGATCGCATTCGGTGTGGTGCTGATGGCGGCATTGACTGCGTGTGGAAGCAGCGATGGCGGCCAGGGCGGCGGCAGCGACCCGAAGAAGACCTCTCCGATCGTGCTGGATCCTGACATGGTGCTCAGGGCGCTGATCAGCAAGGCCGCAGCTCCGAAGGGATGGCAGGGCGGAGGGGGTGACCTCTTCGACAGTGACAAGGTCACGGAGGTGTGCCGGGAAAACACGAGCTCGGACTGTGTCGGATTGTCGACCGTCGGCAGGTCGACCATCAGTCCAGAAGACGAGAATCTGGACTCGGTGGAGATCCGCGTCTACGCCTTCCAAAGCCCGGATGATGCCAAGGTGACCATGAAGGCTTTCGTCGCCCATGACCGCAAGTACTCGGTTGATGGATCGAAGCCCCCTCGGATCTCAACCGATGCAGAGGAGACTGAGGCGTTCACCCTCACGGACCACACCGATGTGATCATGCGTGTTGGCGGCGTCGTCGTCAGTCTGAGAGGCCCGGGCGGTGACAGGCAGCCCGACTACCAGACATTGGCCAAAGTCCAGATCGACCGGATCAAGACGGCGGCCACGGGTAAGAACCCCGACGCCTGAGGATTCACTCTGCCGACCAGGCTCGTTGACCGTCCGCGGCTCAGCCGGAACTGCCTAGGAACTTCCGGCGCAGGACACTAACGGTTTCTCAGGCCGCGCCCTAAACACTCGCCTTGCCCACCACTCACCCCAGCTCCCATCCTGTACGCCATGAACCACGCCTGCTCGGCTCTGCCTGGGCCGATGGTGTACGGGATGGGAGCACCTCGCGCACGCCTCTACGGACCCGCAGTCGCGAACGGCGCCCCCTCCATCCCGGTGCCGGCCCCTGCGCCGAAGGCGTGTGGGGGTCGGCCCAAGGGGCCAGCCCGCGCCTTGCGCGGGCCCTTGAAAACCGCGTCCTGTACGTCCGGCAGCAGACCCAGCGGCGCCGTGGCGTCCTGTACGACGACGCCCCGAAGAGCCGCCGTCGTCGCGCCGTCCCGCTGCCTGCCCTTTGCATCGCGCCCCTGCGCTGGCACCGGATGCGGCAGGCGGACACCCGCGCCAAGGCGGGGGAGAGGTGGCAGGAGTTCGACTGCGTCTTCACGACCCGCACCGGCCGCCCGGTCGAGCCCCGGAACGTCTACCGATCCCTCACCCGCGTCGCGCGGTCCGCCGGCCTCCGCGTCATCCGGCTCCACGACGCCCTCCACGGGACGGCCACCCTTCTCGCGGCGGCCGGAGTCGCGCCCCGAGTGGTGAGGGAGATCCTCGGGCACTCCCAGATCAGCATCACCATGGACGTCTACACCCACGTAGTCCAGGACACCCAGCGCGAAGCCATGAGCCACATGGACCGGCTGCTCAGGAAGAGGCGCCCCGGTCGTCAGTGACCGACCGTGTTGATGTCAGAACTGGATGTCAAAGGCCCCGGACCATGTTCGGTCCGGGGCCTTTTGCCTGGTGCCCCCGGCAGGATTCGAACCTGCGACACCCGCTTCAGGAGAGGGCCTATGGCGTCCCCTGTTTGTGATGATCTCTCCCCGGCTTCACCGTTCCTACTGGTCAGCGGGGTGCAGCCTTCCGCCCTTGCCTGATCGTTCCCCGCCTTTACTCGGCCTTCCGTTCCCATGACGTTCCCATAGGGCCTCCATGAACCCTTGGAAACGAGGGGCTGGGGAGTCCGCTGAGGTCAGCTGCGGTCGACGAAGCGGTGAGCATCGCGCACCTCTTGGGGGCGACAAAGCATCGCCCCGTCAGTGGACGTGTGAGGTCGGCCCCACGCGTCGAGCCGTACGACATCAGTCGGCGGGCGAGGCGTGCTCCGCATGGCCGTCAGGCCCCCGGTGCTTCCCGGTGAGTACCGTCCAGGGTGATGCGGATTCGCGCCAGTGCCTCGGCAATCTCGACGGTGTCCTCGTCGGCGAGGCCATGGACCACGCACGTGTCGGTGCGGAGCGGCTCGAGTGCCCCTTCCAGCACGCCCTGGTCGTCCGTGTCGGTCGAAGGCTTCCGAGCTCAGCTCGCGTCTCCCCATACGGCTTGCAGGTCCGCACAGCGGACGGTGATCGACGCGTCGGTGAGCGCGATCTCGTGCACGCAACCGCCGTCCTCGTCCGGGAGGATCTCGTCGAGGAGCACGGTGTCGACCAGCATCCAGCCGATGGAGTGCTCATAGTCGATGGAGAAGTGCGTCACGCCTGAATAGCTGATGCGCAGCCCGGAGTCGTGCTTCCACTGATTGGGAGCGAATTCCAGAGTCAGCCCCCCGCTTTTGTCGGTGGCCACCTGAATACCGGACAACTCCAGATCCTTGACACAGTGACTGTTGCCGTGCCCCAAAGCGTAATGCGCCGGATCGGACGCGAAGGCCCAGGCCCCAGCTGGCAATTGGTCGCGGAGCTTGGAGAGTTCGGCCAGATAAGCCCTCGGATCCACGAAGAACCCGCCGTCGTCCCAGACGGCCGTGACGTACTTCATCTGCAACCTTCCGCGGCGAGAGGCGGTCGCCTCCATTTGCCTCCGGTGATGTCCTCGGTCCCCTTGGGGCCGATGCGCCCGAGCCTGCGCATCGTGTCGATGGCCCGGCCCTTGATGGCATTCTCCACGCCCGGCTGAACGTCGACCTCCTCGGCCTTGAGGCTGTGCTTGTTGAACCAGCCGTCGCTGCGGAACGTCCCCACGGGTACGTCGGCGCCAAGTGGTTGCTGACGGAGAAGATGTCCTGGAGCCAGGTCAACGCCTTCCCTCACCGCACCTCTCGGCGCGAGGGAATCGGCGGCTCCCAGCCGCAGAACGTCAGCGAGCCTTCCGGATCGCCCGCTCGTGCAGTGCCGTGTAACGCCGGAGCGCCTCGTCGGCGAGCTCCGGCTATCTCGCTGCTGGGGCGGGCGGAGGTGTAGCCGTGGGCGCGCATTGGGCGGTGACGCTCTCGGGGTGGTCGCCAGCGGGAAGGGACTCTCCCTTGCAGCATCCGGGCCAGTAGCAGGTGTAGTCCCACCACTGGTTTCCCACGATGCCGAGGGCGGTTTTGAGCCGGGGCGTCACCGAAGTCGACGCAAGGTGTCGATCAGCCAGTCGGCCATGTGACCGAGAAGGCGGGCGGTCTCTTCGGGAGTCTGGCAGGGCTGGGCCCGTAGCTGGTGACTACGTTTTCCTTGGCCTTCGTCGTCCCGGCTGCCGGCACTCACCCCTTGCTGCTCGGTACGAGGGGACGGAATGCGGCGAGGGCAGCTTCCCAGTCGGATGCGACCGGGTCTTCCGGAGGGAGGGCGGGACCCAGGTCTTCCGTCGCGCGCAGGACGGCGGAGGTGAGCTCCGGCACTGTCGTCCGAGCGATGACGCCGTCCTTGCAAGCGACCGACAGGCCGTCTTTGGTCCGTCGCACGACAAGACTGAAGGAGGTGTCGGCGCCGGTGAAGCTGAGCACGCGGGCGTTGCCCCGGAGAAAGTCGCCCAGGCTGTCCAGCAACTGGACGACCGAAAGGTAGATCATCATGCCCTGATCGGGGACGTGGCCGGCCGAGTCGGCTGTGCCTGAGTTCCCGGCGACGACCATGTCACCCATGTCGAACCCGCTGGCGTCGCCCTGGCCGGGCCGTACAGTGAACTGCACAGTGATCACGGTATGCAGCTCTTTCCTACCGGTTCACGAACCTCACGGCCGCCACCGGATCAGGGCAGGCATGGCAGCGTGGTCGGTGCCTTCCATCGTCACGATGACTTCCCGGCCCGTCGCCGTTCCCAGCCAGGTCACAAAGGTGCGGACGGGTGCGAAGGCTGCTTTGTCGACCACGTCGGAGGGGTCGAAGGTGAACTCGATCTCTTCGATGTCGAAGAAGTAGCAGGTGAACCACACACCGTCGACGTCGATGGCCAGGCTCGCCGATTCCTCCGGATCCTGCTCGAGTCGGGACCACACGGCAGAGGCGTCCAAGGCGCCGCTCTCCGTCATGCCGGAGAGCGTCCAGGTAAGGACGTGGTGCCCCGGGACCGCGCGCAGCCCGTCGAAGACGCGCCGCCAGTCGTCGATCGTGGTGTCGAGGACGCAGACGTCCCGCAGTGCTCCGTCTGCGACGAAGTCCTCTGCCCGGTAGGCCGGTTCGGCCTCGTGCTGCCCAACCATTAAAGGAATCCTTCGAAAGTGAGCTGGCCCCCACGCCAGCTCCATCGGGCGCCCCAGCCTCCGGGAACCCTGAAGTCCCGGGTGATGCCGCCGTATTGAGATGACGCCGAGGTGTTGACCTTCTCGACCACGTTCGGGTCGGTGAGTATGTCCTGGATCATCTCATTGGCGATCTCGGTCCGCTCACTGTTGGTGACCTTGCCGAAATTGTACATATCGACATGAGCTTGACCCCGCTTGGCCAGATTGCCAGGGCTTGGGTCACCGTGTTTCTGCAAAGCCCTGCCGGCCGGCGACAGCTGGCCCTTCTTGACGGCGGCGGCCGCCTGGTACAAGTCGTCGGTGCCATAGTTGCAGGGGGAAAGACCGAGGGGATCGATCCAGGTCAGCGGAGTGCGCACATAGCCGTGGTGATTGTCCGCCGGCTCCAGCCCCAGCGGGTCCGCGCTGATGTACCGGGCCGTTCCGGGGTCGTAGTAGCGGTGCAGGTTGTAGTGCAGCCCCGTCTCGTCGTCGGCGTACTGCCCCGGGAAGCGCAACGGGCAGTCGACGGGCCCGGCGTCATCGTCCGAGACCGGGAAGCAGGTGCCCCACAGAGTGGTGCGGCGCTGCCAGAGCAGGTCTCCGGACCCGGACACCAGTTCCATGGGGGTACCGACGGGGTCCGTGATCACGGCGTGGAAGCGAGCCGAGCGCTCGGGGTTCGTCTCCTCTGCCAGGCGCGCCAGGAACGACCCGTTCGACTCCGTGACTGACGGCTCGTGGTCGGTCTGGGCCACCGGGCGAGGGGTTCCCGGCTTGTAGTCCCAGGTCAGCACGCGGCCATCCGGTGCGGTCCGCTCGGCCAGCAGCGTGTCGTCCCAGCTGAACTCTGTGCGGTCGTGTTCCGAGCCGTCCTCGGCCACCCGCTGCTTGGAGATGCGCCGGCCCAGCGGGTCGTAGGCGTAGCGCCAGCGGTCGCCGTCCGGGGTGACCACCTCCGCCAGACGGTCCTCGGCGTTCCAGACGTAGGTCCACGTACGGCTCTGGCCGTTCAGGAGCCTGCGGGTTCTGCGGACCAGGCGCCCCTGCGCGTCGTGCTCGTACGCGGTTGCGCCCGCCGAGCGGACGAGGGTGCCGTCGAACTCTCGCTCGCCGGGCGCGTCGTGGGCGGGCGCGGTGGCGTCCGCCAGATTGCCCGCCGCGTCGTAGGCGTAGGTCTCGGTCCAACCGTGGGCACGCACTCCGGTGACGCGTCCCATGCCGTCGAGGTCGAAGCGCCGGGTACCCGAGGTCAGCTCGCGGATCTCGGTGAGGTAGCCGTCGGCGCGGTGTGTGTAGGTGCGGTGCTGGAGGAGGCGGTCCACGCCGTCCGCCTCCGGGCCGGAGGTCAGGCTCTGCCTGGTCAGGAGGTTCCGCGGGTTCCAGCTCTGGGCCAGCCTCACCTCCGTACCGAGGCGGCGCTCCGTCTCGCGGCCCGCGGGATCGTGGGCGAAGTGCAGTTCGCCCACGGGTGAGCGCAGGGTGAGCGGGCGGCCCGCCGGGTCGTACGTCCACTCCGAGGCCAGGCCGGACGGTGTCACCCGGCGGACACGGCGGCCGAGAGCGTCGTAGGCATGCGTGGTCGTGCGGCCGTTCACCGTCTCCGACAGCACGCGGCTCAAGAAGTCCCGCTCCAGTACGACCTCGGCGTCGGCGTTGGCGGCGTGCGCGAGACCGCCGTCGGGACCGTATGCAAACGTCGTGACGGCGCCCGCCCCGGACCGCTGCTCCACGACCCGTCCCACCGCGTCCCGAGTGAGGTGCTGGGTCTCCGTGGCGCCATTGGTCCGGGAGGCCAACTGCCCGGCCGCGTCATGGACGTACGTCAGCGTGCGGCCGTTGAAGTCCGTCTCCGCGGCCAGCCGGCCTGCCTCGTCGTAGACGTACGACCAGGTGCGCCCCTCCGGGTTTGTGACACCGGTCAGGCGGAGCTCGGTGTCGTGGGCGAACTCGTAACGGGCGCCATCCGGGTCCGTCCGTGTGGCAGGAACGTCGTAGGGGCCTGGAGTGTGGTGGGTCGTGTTGCCAGCGGCGTCGGTGTGGCCGAGGAGGTTGCCTTCCGCGTCCCAGGCCCATGACTCGCGCGCTCCGTCCGGGTGTTGGCGCCACGCCGGTTTGCCCTCGGTGGTCCAGCCCAGGCGGGTGGTGTGGCCCAGCGGATCGGTCACCTCGACGATCCGGCCGAAGGCGTCCCGGCGGATCGTCGTGGTGTGGCCCAACTCGTCGGTCGTCGCAACAGGCAGCCCGGCCGGGTCGTACGCGATGGTGCGAGTGTGGCCGAGGGCGTCGGTGATCGCTGTCGGGCGGCCCGCCTCGTCGTGCGTGTACCGGGTCTCGGCCCCCGTGGGGTCGACGGTCGTGAGGAGGCTGCCCCGCTCGTCGTAGGTGTGCCGCCAGACCGCCCCACCCGGCTCGACCACCTCCGTCGGCTGCCCGAACGCGTTGCACGCAGCCCGCGCGACCGATCCGTCCGGCAGGGTGAGTTCCGTCAGGTTGCCCGAGGCGTCGTAGGCGTACCGGGTTGTGCGTCCCAGGGGGTCGGTGACGGCGACGGGCCGGGCGCCGTACTCGTCCCAGCGGGTTCGGGTGACGTGCCCCAGCGGATCCGTCTCCTCCTCGACCTGGCCCTCGGCGTTGTAGCGGTGCACCGAAACGCGGCCCAGGGAGTCCGTGTACGTCGTCGTGCGGGCGGTGTCGTCGTAGGTCAGGGCGCCGGAGAGGATGCCGTCGACGCCCTCGGTGCGGACCACGCGGCCGCGCTCGTCGTAGACATAGGAGAACCAGGTGCCGTTGCGGTCGGTCCAGCGGGTGACGCGGCCCTCGGTGTCGTACGTGAAGCGCAGGGGCTCGCCGCTGGAGTTGATGACCTCCGTGAGGTTGCCGGACGGGTCGTAGCCGTAGCGCATGACGACGGTGCCCTCGTCGGCCGCGGTGCCGGGGCGGTAGCGGGAGGGTGGCTCGTCCAGGAGGCGCAGGGCTGTGATGCGGGGGCCCTGGGTGTCGACGGCGACGTAGTAGCCGCCCGAGTGGCGGATGCCGAACGGGATGCCCTCGTCGTCGCGTTCGACATCGATGCGGTTGCCGTTGCGGTCCGTCCAGGAGTCGAGGGCCAGGTGGAACACGCCGAAGGAGGGTGAGGGAACGGGCGCGGCGAAGGTGCGGACCACGCCCGTCGCCGGGTCCGTGACCGTCATCGCGCTGTCCGGCTTGCCGTCCCACTCCAGGGGCCACCGGGCGCCCTTCACCGGCATGGTCGGCACGCCTGGTTCGGGCACCGGATACACCAGGCGCATGCCGTCCGCCGCGGCGAAGACGACGCCCTCGCCGTCGATCTGGAGGCACTCGTCGAGTGTGGATATCCAGGTCGGGCCGAAACAGACGCCACCCCGGTAGGACGACAGGTGCGTGCGTGTGAACTCGAAGGGGAGAGCGGCCGGCAGGGTCAGATCGGTCTGTGTCATCAGCATCGCGCCGGTCGCCACGTCGATCGGCTCGCCCACGCACGGGGTGCGCTCGGCGTTGCGGGCCGCCGGGCCCAGCTCGACCAGGTCGGGACGGAGCGACGGCGGGCGCAGCAGTAGCGGGGTGGTGTCGCTGAGCCCGCCCTCCATGCTCGCCTTCAGCAGACCGCCGCCCGCTCCCAGCGCGCCGCCGAAGATCATGCCGTCCTTGGCGGCCTGGTTGACCTCGTCCAGGCTGAAGCCGTGCTGCAGCCCCGTCGCCATCTTCAGCGGCTGGGCGATGGCGAGATCGACGGCGACCGACTCGACCCCGCCGAACGCGGCGGCGACGAGGGTGCCCGCGGCGATCTCCGCCACCGTCGTGGTGACGGCGACGCCCATCGTGGCACCGAACTCGATGACCGCGTCCGCCGCCGCGACGGCCGCCCCAGAGGCGAGGCCTGCGGTGAAGAAGGCGAGCGTCACTCCGCCCGCGATGACGGCCGCGTCGATACCGATCTGCGTCCAGAGCTTGTTGATGGCGTCGTCGATGGCGTCGGCGAACTTGTCGAGTGCCTTGGCCATCTCCCGTGAGGACTTCGCGAGGTCACTGAGCCAGCCGCCGTCCTGGTCCTTGGCATAGCGGCCCCAGAACTTGTCGAACGCCTCGATCGACTCACCGGTGTTGTGGTGGATGATCGACGACGCGTTGCGGTGCACGGGGGAGCGGACGTCGTCGACGGCCCCGGCGAAGGTGCGCCAGGCCTTTGCAGCCTCCCGCAGCTGGCCGGAGTCGGCCTCGGGCCACCACATGCCCAGCTTGAGAAGGATGTGCCGGGCCTTGTCCTCAATGCTCACCGGCACCGTCGCTCTGCTTGTCGGTCTTCACTTCGGTGAACATGCCGGCGATGAGCTGGTCGTTGTCCACGGTGCCGTCGGCCATGTCCACCATGGCCTCGTGAATGCTCGTCAGCCCGAGCACCAGGATGCCCGCCGCGCTCTCGATCTTCTTCTGCTGCGGCTTGTAGGCGTTGCCGAACTTGTCGCCCTGTTCGTCGTGGCCCCAGGGCTCACCCAGGCCGTCCAGGGCCTGGATGAGAGTGGTCAGCGCCTTGCTCAGATCGATGGCCCCCTGCTGGAAGGCGGGTGCCGCCGCCTTGATGTCGGCGGTTTTGATGTCCAGCACCTTGCCGGGGACCTTGCCGTCGCCCATCGCTGTCGTCTCCCCCCGGTTCGCAGCTGCAGCTTCTGACCCTAGGGGAGAGTGATCAAGGAAAGGTCATGTTGAAGGCATGTGCAGGTAATGCGTCGGCGGTGGGGTGCTCCTCGACGGTCGAGCTCGTCGCCTTCGGCCGACTGGGCGACAGCATCCGCCTCGTGATCGTCATGCCCGGCTACATCGCTCACCCGCGTGGCGCGACGGAGACGCTCGAATCACCCGCCGGCCGTGTACGGCACGCCCGGCATGATCGGCCTAAAGTTGCCTAAATCCACCATCATCCCGTTCCCAGGATGTTCCCATAGAGCACGCAAAGGACCCCCCGTGACGTCCACGGAGGGTCCATGTGGCCTCTGACCAGGTGTTTCTCTGTGCCCCCGGCAGGATTCGAACCTGCGACACCCGCTTTAGGAGAGCGGTGCTCTATCCCCTGAGCTACGAAGGCGGGGACCGCCACTGAAGGCGGTCTCTGACAGGGTAGCGGATCAGGTCGAGGTGGTGGGGCCGCGGCTGATGCCTCGTCCCGGTACGTGACGCTATGAGGTCAGCGTCGTCACGCGGTGGAGTACCTCCTCGCGGCCCAGTGTGCGGGCCACGGCGAAGAGGTCGGGGCTGCGGGTCGAGCCGGTCAGGGCCACGCGGATCAGCTGGGAGGCCTCGCGGATCGAACCGGGGTAGGCGTCCGGGTTCTTCTTGAACTCCTTGGGCGTCGCGGCGAAGCCGTGCTGGGCGGCGAGGGTCCGGATCTGGTCGAACCAGGCCTGGGGATCGTCCAGTTCCGCGTACCGGTCCGCGAAGTCCTGTGCGAAGGCGCGGACCAGGTCCTCGTCGAGGCCGCCGAGCCGCTCGTCCCCGGCGGCGACGGGTGTGAACAGCTGCGGGAAGAAGAAGCCGTAGGCGTCTCGGAAGTCCGCCCACTTACGGAGATCCTTGCGGGGGTTGTCCACGCCCACGCGCTCCACGTCCACGGCCGCGAGGGCGAGGGTCCGCTCGGCGTCCAGGACGGGCACGAGGTCGGGATCGTGGGACAGGGCCCACTCGCGCACGGCGGTGAGGATCTGCTCGCTGGTCAGGGTGGCGATGTGGTCCGCGCTGATGCCCTCCAGCTTCACCAGGTCGACCAGCGGACCCGCCACCCCGCAGTCCTCGAGCCTGATGGGCTCCTGAAGCGCCTGGGCGAGGGGGAGTTCGGCCAGGCGGCCGTTCGCGAGCCCGCGGAGGTAGTGGAGGACCGGCTCGGCCGGGTAGCCCTCGCCGAGGTAGAAGTCGACGGTGGACTCGGGGTCCTTGCGCTTGGAGAGCTTCCGCTTGCCGCCCTTGATCTGCTTCATCAGCGGCGCGATGTGCGCGTACACGGGCGGTTCGAAGCCGAGCGCCTCGAAGAGCTGAAGGTGCACGGGGACGGAGGAGATCCACTCCTCGCCCCTGATGACGAGGTTGACCCGCATCAGATGGTCGTCCACGACGTGGGCGAAGTGGTACGTGGGCAACCGCACTGCGCTGTCGGAGGACTTGAGGATCACCACGTCGTTGCGGTTGTCCTCGTGCTCCAGGCGCCCGCGGATGGCGTCCGTGAAGGCACGGCGCGCACCCGCCAGGGCGGGCGAGCGGAAACGCACCACGTAGGGCGCGCCCTCGGCGAGCCTGGCCGTGACCTCGCCGGGGTCGGCGTCGCGCCAGATCGCCCAGTCGCCGTAGTACCCGGTCGGCACCTTGGTGTCCTCCTGGCGCTGCCGGATGTCGGCCAGCTCCTGCTGGGTGGCGAAGCAGAGGTAGGCCTGGCCCGTCCGGAGCAGCGCACGGACGTGGCTGAGGTAGATGTCCTGGCGTGCCGACTGGAGGTAGGGGCCGTAGTCGCCGATGGCCGTGGGGCTGTCGGCGGGCAGGGTGAAGTAGTCGAACGCCCGGTTGAACTGCTCGATGGCGCCGTCGACTTGGCGCGACTGGTCGGTGTCCTCGATGCGTACCAGGTACCTGCCGCCGGTGCGGTGCGCGACAGCCTGGTTGATCAGGCCCGCGTAGATCCCGCCGATGTGGACGAAGCCGGTCGGCGACGGCGCCAGCCGCGTGACCTGCGCGCCGGCGGGCAGGTCACGGGCCGGGTAGCGCTGTTCCCAGTGCGCGGGCTCCGGAAGGTCCGCGGGGAACAGTGCGTCGATGGTGCTGGCGTCGAGCATGGAGGGTCTCGGTTTCCGGCGTAGGAGGAGTTTGGAAGGGGAGTTCAGGCTATCAACGGGCTGTTCGGCTTCGGCGGGGCCGAAGTTGGGCGGGAGGTTGCCGCTCAGGCCGGCGGGACCCGTGTGAAGCGGGACGCGGTGTGCAGGTCCGTCTGGATGTGGTCGGCGGTCGCACGCAGGGCGGGGAGGAGGTCGTGGACGCAGTCCTCCAGGGTGCGGCGGGCCGGGTGGGTGGCCACGCTCACCGCGGTGACCGCCCGGCCCGTACGGTCCCGTACCGGCACGGCTATCGACCGCAGGCCCGACTCCAGTTCCTCGTCGACCAGGGCGTAACCCTGCGCGCGGACCTTGGTGAGGGCGGGGGACAGGGGCTCGTCGGTGTCCGCGAGGAGTACGCGGCCCAGGGACGTCGACGCGGCCGGCAGTCGCGCGCCCACCGTGATGTCGACGGTCAGCACCCGGCTCGCGCCCGCCCCGGCCGTGTACTGGATCTCCGCCTCCGTGCCCGGTGCCAGGACCGCCAGTGCCGTCGGCTCGTGCAACCGGTCGGTGAGGGCCCTCAGGTGGGGCTCGGCGAGGCGGGGGAGCGTGCTGCGGGACAGGGGTGGGAAGCCCAGGTCCAGGACGCGGGGCGTGAGGGTGAAGGTGCGGTCGGGGCCCGCGGCCACCAGGCCCAGGTGCTCGTACGTGATCAGCGCCCGCCGGGCCGTGGCGCGGGCCAGGCCGGTCGCCCGGGCCACGTCGGTCAGGGTGAGCGCCGAGCGGCCCTCGCCGAACGCGGTCAGCACGGTCAGGCCCCGGGCCAGGGACTCGACGAACTCCCGGCCCAGCTCGTGCTTGGACGCCGTCGTCCAGGTCGCCAGGCCCGAGGGCGGCGGGCCGGGCTGCGGCCGCGCCGCCTCGCGCAGGTCGGCCTCCATCGCCGCCACCGCCGTACGCAGCCGGGGGAGCAGGGAGGTGCGCAGGCCGGCCGCGGAGTGGCGGCTGGTGTGGCTGACCACGCTCACCGCGCAGACGACACGGCCGGTGTCCGGCTCCCGTACCGGTACGGAGACCGCGACCAGGCCCGGCTCGATCAACTGGTCGTCCAGCGCCCAGCCGTCCCGGCGGGCCTGTTCCACGCGTCGTTCGAAGTCGTCCGGGGCGGACGCGGACCGGGGCGGTACGGCAGGGAAGGAGGCGTCCCCGGGATCCTCGGCCCGCCGGGCCCGCCACCGCTGCCGGTCCGCCTCCGTCCAGCCGGCCGCGAACAGCGGTCCGGGCGCGGTGCGTTCGGCCGGCAGCAGGTCGCCGATCCGGAAGCTCACGGACATCGCACGGCGGCGGGTGGCCTGGTGGATGAAGCGGATGCCGTCCAGGTCGGCGACCGCGAGCGACACCGACTCGTCCAGTTCGTCGGCGAGGGCGTCGGCGCGCGCGTCGAGCAGCGCGGGCAGGCGCAGGGCGGCCAGGTAGGCGTTGCCCAGCTCCATCACGCGGGGGGTGAGGACGATGTCCCGGCCGTCGTGGCGGACGTACCCCATGCGGGCCAGGGTGGCGGTGATCCGGTCGACCGTGGACCGGGCGAGCCCGGTGGCCCGCTCCAGCGCGCTCGGGCTCAGCGTGCCGCCCGCCTCGGTCAGCCGCCGCAGCACGGCGATCCCACGGATCAGCGGCGCGACCGCCTCGGCCGGCACCCCGGCGCGGACCTCGGCGTCCAGTGCGGTGTTCGCGGGCATCAGCTCTCCGATACGGCATCCAGGCACGCCTACGGTAAACCCGCCCCGTCTCCCGCCCTGCTAGCTCCTGGTGATCCGCACCTTGTAGTTCCCGGAGGTGTCCGGGTCCAGTACCTCGACCGTGATCCCCTGCCGCGGGTCCTTGAAGGACTCGCCGGGGGAGAAGGGGGCGTCGGAGAGTTCCGCGTGGACGTTGGGGCTGCGGGTGCAGCCGCCGCTGTTGCGGTGGGCGTCGTAGACCGTGACGGGGCCGCGTCCGGTGTCCACGGTGGCGTCGACCCGGTAGATGAGGATGCCGGGCTTGCACACCGCCTCGTCGTTGCCGCCCGGGGTGCGCAGCTCCAGCGCGTACGTGGTCCGCGCGCTCACCGGCACGAGGACCAGCTTCCCGCCGCCCGCCTTGTACAGCGGCGTCAGCGTGTACGTGACGGTGCCCGGGGCCGCCGCGCAGCCGACCTGGTTGCCGTCCAGCCAGCCCAGCTTCCACTTGTGCCAGCCGAGCAGGTCGTTGTTGGCCCCCCAGTCCTCGCTCATGATGTCCCAGTGCCCGACCGTGCCCCCGCCGTCCTGGGTGTAGAGGTCGGGCAGGCCGAAGGTGTGGCCGTTCTCGTGCGGCAGGACGCGGTAGCCGGTGCGGGCGTAGGAGCCGGAGCCGTCGTCCTGGCGGGAGTAGACGAAGGACGCGTTGGAGATGGGGACGCCGTCGGCGACCGGGGCGTCGCCGTTGCCCGCGAAGGTCACGGACAGCACCGTGTCCAGGGCGGAGGGGCCGGCGTTCGGGGTGACCAGCACGTTCAGCAGGTCGTACGAGCGGAAGTCCACCTCGGGATCGGCGGCGGCCACGATGTCCTGCACCAGCTGCCGGTAGCCGGGGTCGAAGGGCGCGCCGCGCTCTATCCCGTACTCCTTGAAGGACTTCGGCATCCGCAGCCAGGTGGTGATCGGGGTCTCGGGGTGGTAGTCGAGCCGGCCGTACGACGCCGTGCGGAACCAGTCCTGGGTCTGCGGGAAGAACTCGTGGAAGCGGTCGAGCGCGCTGCCCTGCCCGGGTGCGTCGGAGAAGTCGACCATCAGGGTCAGGGCGTGGACCGTGCCGGTGGAGCGGGAGTAACCGGCCGGGGTGGGCAGGCCCTCCGTCATCTGGACGTCCAGGCCGCTGCGGATCAGACAGGGGGAGAGGGCGGTGGAGCGGGCCAGGCCGATGGGCCCGGCGGTGGTGGGCGCCGTCAGATGCCCGGTCCCGGCCGAGGTGCTGACCGTGAGGGTCAGTACGGTCACCGCGGCGAGGGCGGCCACACGGCGCGGGCGTATGCGGCGGCGGGGCGAGTGCGGCTGCATGCAGGGGCCTTCCGCTCCACGGCAGCCGCTGGTCTCCGGCTGCACCCTTGCGCTCACCCTGTGTCGCCGGGGTGGAGGGCGCGCGCTGGAGGAGACCGATCGTGGGAAATCCGCGTGCGCGCGGGTGGGAACCGCGCTCGGTGAGTGTGGGGACCGCGCTCGGCAAGTGTGGTTCAGGTCACAGGAATTCTTTCCGGCGGCGGGAAATAACCGGGGAAGCTCTCCCCGTTTAGACCTGTGTCCGATCGAAGCGGGGACGCCTTCCCCGGATCGCCTCACCGGATCGCCTCACCGACACAGACCACAGTCACCGACCCAGGCGGCTGTCACCGACCAAGACCGCCTCACCGACCAAGACCGCCGCACCGATTCAGGGAGTACACCGTGCAGACCGCAACCCCCACGCGCAAGGCACCCCGGCCCCGCGCCGACGCCCTGCGCAACCGGGAGCGGATCGTCACCGCCGCCCGCGAGATGTTCGTCGAGCACGGCCCGGACGTGCCGCTCGACGAGATCGCCCGCCGGGCCGGCGTCGGCAACGCCACGCTGTACCGCAACTTCCCGGATCGTGATGCCCTCGTCCGCGAGGTCGTCTGCTCCGTCATGGACCGTACGGCCGAAGCGGCCGAGCAGGCCCTCGCGGAGACCGGGGACGCCTTCGCCGCCCTGGAGCACTTCGTGCACACCGCCGCCGACGAGCGGATCAGCGCGCTGTGCCCGATGGTCTCCAGCACCTTCGACAAGGAGCACCCCGACCTGGTGGAGTCCCAGGGACGGGTCGAGCAGCTCGTCGAGGAGGTCATGGGCCGGGCCAAGGAGGCGGGCCAGCTCCGCCCCGACGTGGGCGTCGGCGACCTGCTGGTCGTCGTGGCCCAGCTCAGCCGGCCGCCGGCCGGCACCGACTGCCTGAGCAGCGACCGCTTCGTCCACCGCCATCTGCAGCTGTTCCTGGACGGGTTGCGGGCTCCGGCCCGCTCGACCCTGCCCGGCACGGCCGTGACCATCAAGGAGCTGCGCCGGTCCTGACCGATTAGTTCGGACCGCGACACCGGTCTCCTGTACGAGCAAGCCCAGGCCGTCACCGACGACGAGCCGTCCCTCCAGCACGCCCGACAGTCTTCCGTTTTCTGATCATTTTTCCGTCACGAAGTCCCGAAGTGGGTATCCCCATGTCCGAAACAGCCCTCAAGGCTCCCGGCGCCGCCGCACCGAGCGGCGACGCCAACCGCTGGAAGGCGCTCGTCTTCATCGCGCTCGCCCAGCTGATGGTCGTCCTCGACGCCACCATCGTGAACATCGCCCTGCCCTCCGCCCAGACCGACCTCGGCATATCCGACGGCAACCGGCAGTGGGTCGTCACCGCCTACGCCCTCGCCTTCGGTGGGCTGCTGCTCTTCGGCGGCCGCATCGCCGACCTGTGGGGCCGCAAGCGCGCCTTCGTCCTGGGCCTGAGCGGCTTCGCGGCCGCCTCCGTGCTCGGCGGTATCGCCACCACCGGCGCGATGATGTTCGGCGCCCGCGCCCTCCAGGGTGTCTTCGGCGCCCTGCTCGCCCCGGCCGCGCTGTCCCTGCTCGCCGTGATGTTCACGGACGCCAAGGAGCGCGCCAAGGCGTTCGGCATCTACGGCGCGATCGCCGGTGGCGGCGGTGCCGTCGGCCTGATCCTCGGCGGCTTCCTCACCGAGTACCTGAACTGGCGCTGGACCTTCTTCGTGAACGTCCCGTTCGCCATCGTCGCCGCGGCCGGCGCCTACTTCGTCATCCGTGAGCCCGAGGGCGGCCGCAACCGCTCCCCGCTCGACATCCCCGGCGTGATCCTGTCCACCCTCGGTCTGGTCGCGCTCGTCTACGGCTTCACGCGCGCCGAGTCCGACGGCTGGGGCGACGCCGTGACCGTCTCGATGTTCGTCGCGTCCGCGGTGCTGCTCCTCGCGTTCGTGCTGGTCGAGTCCAAGGTCAAGGCCCCGCTGCTGCCGCTGCGCGTGGTCACCGACCGCAACCGCGGCGGGATCTACCTCTCGCTCGGCCTCGCGATCATCGGCATGTTCGGCCTGTTCCTCTTCCTGACCTACTACCTGCAGATCGTGAAGGGCTACTCGCCGGTCAAGACCGGCTTCGCCTTCCTGCCGATGATCGTGGGCATGATCACGGGCTCCACCCAGATCGGCACCCGGCTGATGACCCGGGTCCCGGCCCGGCTGCTGATGGGCCCCGGCTTCCTGGTCGCCGGACTCGGCATGCTGCTGCTGACCCAGCTGGAGGTCGGCTCCTCGTACACCACCCTGCTGCTGCCCGCGATGCTGCTGCTCGGCCTCGGTATGGGTACGGCGTTCATGCCGGCCATGTCCCTGGCCACCATGGGCGTCGAGCCCCGGGACGCCGGTGTCGCCTCCGCGATGGTCAACACCTCGCAGCAGGTGGGCGGCGCGATCGGCACCGCCCTGCTGAACACGATCGCCGCCTCCGCGCAGACGTCGTTCATCAAGGACCACATCGGCGGTGCGGCCTCCAAGCCGCAGCAGCAGCTGGTCCAGCTGCAGGGCATGGTGCACGGCTACAGCGCGGCGATCTGGTTCGCCGTCGGCATCCTGGGCCTCGCCGCGCTGATCGCCTTCACCTTCGTCAACGCCGGCCGGCCGGGCTCCACCACGGTGGCCTCCGGCGAGGGAGTCGAGGACGAGGTGCCGGTGCCGGTGGTCGCCCACTGACCCCCGGGACCGTGACTTAGCGGAGCCAGGGCAGGTCCGCACCCGCTTCGTTGGGCTGAAGGCCCTCGGCGACGATCTCCATGATCTCGCCGAGGGTCTTCTGCTGTTCCGGGGTCAGCCGCTCGAACAGCGCCTGCCGTACGGCGGCCACATGGCCCGGAGCGGTCCGGCGCAGCACCTCGGCGCCCTCGTCGGTGAGCACCGCGAACTGGCCGCGCTTGTCGGAGGGGCAGTCCTCGCGGCGGACCCAGCCGTTCTTCTCCAGGCGCGCGATGGCGTGCGACAGCCGGGAGCGGGTGATCTTCGCCTTCATGGCCAGCTCGGTCATCCGCAGCCGACGGCGCGGTGCTTCGGCGAGGCCGACGAGAAGGCCGTAGTAGATGTGCGGCATGCCCGCGTCGCGCTGCAGCTGCCGGTCGAGATGGTCCTCCAGCAGGTAAGTGGCATGCAGGTAGGCGCGCCAGACGCGCTGCTCCTCGTCGGTGAGCCAGCGGTGCCGGCCGGCGGGGTCCGTTGCCGTGTTCATGTATCCCACTGTACGGGGCATCTCCTTGAAACTTGAACAAGTCGGGCGTACTCTGTTATCCAGAGCTTGAGAGTTAAAGCATCAGGTCGGAACATCTGAGTGAAGCGCATCCTGGTGATGCGCACCGAAGCATTGGGAGCCGCCGTCATGTCCGCCGCCACCCAGGAGCGCATGCCCGCCCTGTACCTCAGCCACGGCGCCCCGCCGCTCGCCGACGACCCGGTCTGGCCCGGCCAGCTCGCCGCCTGGTCCGCGGACCTGCCCCGCCCCAAGGCGATCCTCATGGTCTCCGCCCACTGGGAGGAGGCCCCGCTCGCCCTCGGCGCCACCCGGACCATCCCGCTCGTCTACGACTTCTGGGGCTTCCCCGAGCACTACTACCAGGTCCAGTACGCCGCCCCCGGCGCACCCGAACTCGCCGAGTCCGTCCGCAAGCTGCTGCACGCCCCCGGGACCCCCGTCCAGGACATCCCCGACCGCGGCCTCGACCACGGCGCCTACGTCCCCCTGGTCGAGATGTTCCCGGCGGCCGACATCCCGGTCCTCCAGATCTCCATGCCGACCCTCGACCCGGTCCGCCTGATGGACATCGGCCGCAAGCTCGCCCCGCTGCGCGACGAGGGCGTGCTGATCGTCGGCTCCGGCTTCTTCACCCACAACCTGGCCGCCCTGCGCCACGCGGGCAGCGGCGTGCCCAGCTGGTCCTCCGAGTTCGACGACTGGGGCCGGCACGCCCTGGAGGCCCGTGACTGGGACGGCCTGCTGGACTTCCTCCACAAGGCCCCGGCCGGCCGCTACGCCCACCCGCGCACCGAGCACTTCGCCCCGCTCTTCGTCACCATGGGCGCGGCGGAGGCGGGCGGCGAGCTGGACGCGCAGAAGTCCGTGATCGACGGGTTCTGGATGGGGATGGCGAAGCGGTCGGTGCAGTTCGGCTGAGCCGACTGGTCTCTACGGGTCCTGCAGGTCCTACAGGTCCTTCTCGTACCAGGCCACGTCCCAGTAGCGGCCGAACTTGCGCCCGACCTCCCGGTAGGTGCCGACGTACCGGAAGCCGAAGCGTGTGTGCAGCCGCTCGGAGGCCTCGTTGGGCTGGGCGATGCCGGCGTAGGCGCGGTGGACGTCCTCGTCGGCCAGGGCCTTGAAGAGAGCGTCGTAGAGCAGGGTGCCGATCCCGCGGCGGCCCGCGTCCGGAGCGACGTACACCGAAGTCTCCACGGATGTCGCGTACGCGGGCTTCACCCGGTAAGGGCTGGATGTGGCGTACCCCAGAATTCGCTGAGAGCGTCCGTCCGTGGCAACCATCAGGCGGTACGGGCCGTCTTCCGGGTGGGAGAGCAGCCAAGGGCGGCGCTCTTCCGGCGTGAAGATCGCAGTGTCGAACGTGATGGGCGTCTCACGTACGTAGTGGTTGTAGATGTCCGTGAGGGCTTCGAGGTCGCTCTCGAATCCCGGCCTGACCTGCACTTCTGTACGTGCCGACGGCATCTGGCCTCCCCTGTGGTCGGACAGGGTACTGCATGATCAGAAAAATTGAGGGGAGGGTTGGGAATTCTGTCCGGATTCCAGTCGTTGTTTCCTTCGGATGCCGGGCACTCGGGGAGAGTCCCAGGAGTTCCAGGAGTGCTGAGCATCCCTTAAAGGACACCCGCCCGCCCACCATCGCAAGGGAGCACGCATGGCAACCCGTGCCGTCGCCCGTCGTCAGTCCGCCACCGGCGAGACGGCCGACTCGGCAAGCAGTGTTCGCGCTCGCGCCCATGGCGGCGAGATCGCCGATCGCGACCTGGTCGGCATGTACCTCGACGAGATCGCGCGTACACCGCTGCTCGACGCCGCCAAGGAAGTCGAGCTGTCCCAGACCATCGAGGCGGGTGTGTTCGCGCGGCAGGTCCTCGACGGCGAGGAGGAGTCCGGGACGGACGCCTCCCGCGAGGAGTTGGAGGCCCTGATCGCCGCGGGCGAGCGGGCCAAGGACGTCTTCATCCGTTCCAACCTCCGCCTGGTCGTGGCAGTGGCCCGGCGCTACCCCCGCGCGGGCCTGCCCCTGCTCGACCTGATCCAGGAGGGCAACGCCGGTCTGGTGCGCGCGGTCGAGAAGTTCGACTACCGCAAGGGCTTCAAGTTCTCGACGTACGCCACCTGGTGGATCCGTCAGGCCATCACCCGGTCCATCGCCGACCAGTCCCGCACGATCCGGCTCCCCGTCCACCTGGTGGAGGAGCTGGGCCGTATCCGCCGCGTGCAGCGCGAGTTCAACCGCGAGCACGGGCGCGAGCCGGAGCCCGCGGAGATCGCCGCCGAGCTGGGCTCGACGCCGGAGCGCGTGACCGACGTGCTCGACTGGTCCCGTGACCCGGTCTCCCTCAACATGGCGGTGGACGACGAGGGCGAGACCCAGTTCGGCGACCTCCTGGAGGACACCTCGGCGGTGTCGCCGGAGCAGTCGGTGCTGACGCTGCTGCGCAGCGAGGAGCTGGACGACCTGATCGGCCGTCTGGACCAGCGCACGGCCTCCATCATCAAGATGCGGTACGGCATCGATGACGGCCGCGAGCGCACCCTGACCGAGGTCGGCAAGGAGCACGGTCTGACCCGCGAGCGCATCCGCCAGATCGAGAAGCACGCGCTGCTCGAACTGAAGAAGCTGGCCCGGAGCACCGGCTTCGACGCGGCAGCCTGACGGACCGGCCCTACGGTTTATGACGGACCCTGACTCAACCGGGCGTACGACCGCGTGCGCCCGGTGGCGAAAGACGGCGCAAACATGGCGTGGTCCCATCGCTTCAACCCCGGGGCCCGAGGGAACAACCCTTCAGGGCCCAGGAGTTGGACCCCGAGGGCCCGCACTCCCGCTTTTCGCAGACACCCCACACCTGCCATGACGAGCACGTCGTAGCAACCTGATCCGACGCGAGCTGTGAGCCACGTCCCCGCGCCACCCCCCCGGCGCCGGGACCTTCCCAGAGCCGGGCTTCGGCGCCTACCCCCCCCAGGCGCCGGGGCCCGGCTTTTTGTTGGGCGAGAGCCGCGGCGCGTATGGCCGATGGTGCGGAGCACCGGGCGTGCCGAAGGCCGGCGGTGCGGACATGCTGGAGCGGCGGGCCACCCCGTACCTGAACCCCGGGGTGGCCCGCCGGATGGCAGATTCTGCCACATCGGCATAGCCTGCCGAGGTGAGCACCCCCAGCACCACCGGCAACACCGCCCACCAGCCTGTTTCCGCCACGGCCCCCGCCTCCGCCTCCGCCCCGGCGTCCCTCACCGAGCGCCGCAAGGCGGAGACCCGGATGGAGATCGCCCGCGCGGCAGCCGCCCTGTTCGTCCGCCAGGGCCTGCGCGCCACCCGCGCGGAGGACATCGCCCAGGCGGCGGGCATCGCGCCGCGCACGTTCTACCGCTACTTCGCCTCGAAGGAAGAGGCGGTGGCCCCGCTCTACGCAGCGGGTGCCCAGCGCTGGACGCAGGCGGTCCGCGAGGCCCCGCCCGCGCTCACCGTCCCGGAGGCCCTGCGCCACGCGGTCCACCACACCCTCACCCCGGGCGTCGGCGTCTCGGCCTCGTCCTGGGAGTGGGTCCGCACCCTGATCCGCCTGGCCGACGCGAGCCCCGCCCTGCGCAAGGTCTGGGCGGAGGTCTGCCAGGCGTCGGAGAGCACGCTCGCGGACATCCTGGCGGAGCGGTTGGCGTCCGCCGGCAAACCCCAGGACAACGTTGCCCACCCGGCATCGGCCCCTCAACACCTCCGCTTCGCAGCGGCAGTTGCCGGCGCGGCTATCCGGGTGGCCGTCGAATCCTGGTCCACGACGACGTCCCCACCGGCGGGCCCTGACGGGCCGGCAGCCCTGGCCCTGCAGAACCTGGAGGCGTTGGCGGGCTTCGACTGGGGCGAGGAGTCCTGAAACCCGCTAGGCCTCCCCAACTCCCCCCGCCCGACTCAACCGCCCACCCAACTCCCTTACGCACTCCACCAGTTCATCCGGCCCCCGAACCGTGAACTCACACCCCACCATCGCCAACCGCACCGCCAGCCACTCCACCGGATCCCCGCTGCTCCCCCGCACCACGCACCCACCCTCCCCGTCCGCCACCGGCACCCCGACCCACCCTGGCACCTTCGCCGCCACCACCTCCACCGACCCGGCGAACCGCACCTCGAACTCGTACGTCTCCCGCGCCTCCGGCCCCCGCCGGATCGACCGGCGCAGATACTCCGCCGCACTGCCCTCCGGCAACTCCCGCGGAGCGAACCGCACACCGGTGGCGAACGGCTCCCGTACCCGGTCCACCCGGAACGTCCGCCAGTCCTCGCGCCCGAGGTCGTACGCGACGAGGTACCAGCGCCGCCCCGTGGACACCAGCCGATGCGGCTCGGTCAGCCGCCGCGACTCGCTGCCGTCCTTGTCCCGGTAGGCGAACCGCAACCGCTCCCGCCCCGCCACCGTCGACGCCATCACGGTCAGCGTCTCCGGCGCGATACTGGCCCCGTCCCCGCTGGTCAGCGCCGTCGTCGCGGCCTGAAGCGTCGAGACCCGGTGCCGTAGCCGCGACGGCAGCACCTGCTCCAGCTTCGCCAGCGCCCGCACCGACGCCTCCTCCACCCCCTCCACCGCATGCCCGGCCCCGGCCCGCAGCCCGACCGCGATCGCCACCGCCTCCTCGTCGTCGAGCACCAGCGGCGGCATGGCCTTGCCCGCGACCAGCCGGTAGCCGCCGTCGGCACCCTTGCTGGCCTGCACGGGATACCCCAGCTCCCGCAGCCGGTCGATGTCCCGCCGCACGGTACGGCGGGACACCCCGAGCCGGTCGGCCAGCTCACCGCCGGGCCACTCGCGCGGGGTCTGCAGGAGGGAGAGCAGCTGAAGGAGCCGAGCCGGAGTGTCCGTCGTCATGCTGTCGAGGATGCCGTAGAAATAGGACGCGATCTGACCTAATGGGGTCCTAGCTTGGGCGCATGACCTCCACGGAACAGCCCCTCAGTACGCAGCAGTCCCCAGGCGACCGCCGCCGATGGTTCGCCCTGGCGATCGTGATGACCGCGGCCTTCATGGACCTCGTCGACGTCACGATCGTCAACATCGCGATCCCCTCGATCAAGCAGAACGAGGGCGCCTCCTTCAGCCAGATCCAGTGGATAACCGCGGGTTACGCCCTGGCCTTCGCCGCCGGTCTGATCACCGGCGGCCGCCTCGGCGACATCCACGGCCGCCGCCGGCTGTTCCTGATCGGCATCGGCGGCTTCACCCTGGCCTCCGCCCTGTGCGGCTTCGCCGCGAACCCGGAGATGCTGGTCGCCTCCCGGATCCTGCAGGGCGGCATGGCGGCGATGATGGTTCCGCAGGTCCTGTCGATCGTGCACGCCACCTTCCCCGCCCACGAGCGCGGCAAGGTGTTCGGTCTCTTCGGCGCGATCGTCGGTCTGGGCGCGGTCTCCGGCCCGCTGCTCGGCGCCCTGCTGACGGAGTGGAACCTGTTCGGTCTGGAGTGGCGCCCGATCTTCCTGATCAACCTCCCCGTCGGCGTCGCCGCCTTCCTCCTCGGCCGCCGCTACATCACCGAGTCCCGCGCCCCGAAGGCCCTGAAGCTGGACCTCGTCGGCGTCGCCCTGGTGACGCTCGGCCTGCTGATGCTGCTCTACCCGCTCACCCGCGGCCGCGAGCTGGGCTGGCCGCTGTGGGGGTACGTCTCGATGGCCGGCGCGCTCGGCGTCTTCGCGGCGCTGGTGGCGTACGAGCGGCGCAAGGCGGCCCGGGACGGCTCCCCGCTCATCGAGCTGTCGCTGTTCCGCGTGAAGAGCTTCGCCGCCGGCATCGCCGTACAGACCGTCTTCGGTGTCGCGCTCGGTATCTTCTTCCTGGTCTGGACGCTGTACATGCAGGTGGGCCTGGGCTGGCGCCCGCTGCGGGCGGGCCTGACCGGTGTGCCGTTCTCCCTCGCGGTCTCGACGGCGGCCGGGATGTCCGTGCAGAAGCTGGTCCCGCGCTTCGGCCGCAAGGTGCTCCAGGCGGGCGCGCTGCTGATGGCCGCGGGTGTCCTCCTCTACATCTGGGAGGCGCACCGGTACGGCCTCGCCATCGCCTCCTGGCAGATGGCGCTCCCGCTGGTCGTGATGGGCGCCGGCATGGGCCTGATCGTCGCCCCGCTGACGGACGCGGTGCTCTCGGAGGTCCCGCAGGAGCACGCGGGGTCCGCGTCCGGCCTGATCAACACCGTGCAGCAGATGGGCAACGCGCTCGGCCTCGGACTGGTCTCGGTCGTGTTCTTCGGCGTGATCGGCGACCGGCTGACCCGCGCCCAGGTGGGCCCGGCCTTCGTACACGGCTTCCAGCACGCGCTGTGGTGGGTGGCCGGCGTGATGGGCGTGATCTTCCTGCTGATGTCCGCCCTGCCGAAGCGTCCGGCGCAGCACGTGGAGGGCGCGGCCGACGCTCCGGCGGTGGAGCGGGAGCCCGAGCTGGTGGCCTGACCAGGCACGACGAGGGGCCCGGTACCGACCAGGTACCGGGCCCTTCTGTGTCCGGGCAGCTGTCCTGGTAGCTGCCGGGCAGACGCCCGGACACAGCCGGAAGTCCGTTCATGCCCGATTCTGGCCCGAACCTGTTTACTTCCCGGAAATCCGCGCGTACTCTCGCGGTGAAACCACACGTTCGGGCATGAGTCGGAGGCGAACGGACATGTACGCACCGGAGCGGCAGCAGGAGATCCTCCGGATCGCCCGTGACGGCGGCCGGGTGGACGTGCTGTCGCTGGCCGAGGAGTTCCAGGTCACCGCGGAGACGATCCGCCGGGATCTGAAGGCCCTCGACCGGGCCGGCCTGGTCCGCCGGGTGCACGGCGGTGCCATCCCGGTCGGCCGCCTCGACTTCGAGCCGGACCTCAACGAACGCGAGTCCACCGCCGCCGACGAGAAGGACCGCATCGCCAAGGCGGCCCTCGCCGAGCTGCCCGCCGAGGGCACGATGGTCCTCGACGCCGGTACGACGGTGGCGCGGATGGCCGCAGCCATCCCGCTGGAGGCCTCCCTCACCGTCGTCACGCACAGCCTGCCGATCGCCGCCCGCCTCGCCGACCATCCGGGCATCCAGCTCCACCTGGTCGGCGGGCGCGTACGGCACCGCACACGCGCCGCCGTGGACGCCTGGGCGCTGCGTGCGTACGGCGAGATCCGCGCCGACGTCCTGTTCGTCGCAGCCAACGGCTTCTCCGCCGAGCACGGTCTGACCACCCCCGACCTCGCCGAGGCCGCGGTCAAGCGCGCTGCCATCGCCGCCGCCCGCCGCGTCGTCCTCCTCGCCGACTCTTCCAAGCACGGCCAGGAGCACTTCGCCCGCTTCGGCGACCTGAGCGATGTGGACCTGCTGATCACCGACAGCGGGCTGAGCCCCGAAGACGCCGCCGTCATCGAGCGCGGCGGCACGGAAGTAGTGCGCGCATGATCCTCACCGTCACCCCCAACCCGTCCCTCGACCGCACCTACGAGGTCCCCTCCCTGGAGCGCGGCGAGGTCATCCGCGCCACCGGCGAGCGCATGGACCCCGGCGGCAAGGGTGTGAACGTCTCGCGCGCCGTCGCGGCCGCCGGGCGGCGCACGGTCGCCGTTCTGCCCCTGGGTGGTGCGCCGGGGGCGCTCGTCGCCGATCTGCTCCACGCGCAGGGCATCGAGGTCGCGCCGGTCCCGGTCACCGGAGCCACCCGCTCGAACATCGCGCTCGCGGAGGCGGATGGGGTGCTCACGAAGATCAACGCGCCGGGCCCCGAGCTGTCCCCGGCCGAACAGGAACTGCTCCTGGACACCGTCCGCGCGCAGTCCCGCGACGCGGACTGGATCGCGTGCTGCGGGAGCCTGCCCCGGGGGCTCGCGCCCTCCTGGTACGCCGACGTGGTCACGCGGGCGCACGCCGGGGGTGCGCGCATCGCCCTGGACACCTCGGGGCGTGCGCTCCTGGAGGCGCTGCGCGCGCGGCCCGACGTGGTGAAGCCGAACGCCGAGGAACTGGCGGAAGCCGTCGGGCGGCCCCTGGTCACGGTGGGCGACGCGGTGAAGGCGGCCGAGGAGTTGCGCGAGATGGGCGCACGCGCCGTGCTCGCGAGCCTGGGCGCCGACGGGCAGTTGCTCGTGGACGACGCGGGCGCCTGGTTCGGCAGCGCGCGCGTGGACGCCGTACGCAGCAACGTGGGCGCCGGCGACTCCTCCCTCGCCGGTTTCCTGATCGCCGGCGGCAGCGGCCCGGAGGCCCTCGCCTCCGCCGTCGCCCACGGCGCCGCCGCCGTCCAGCTCCCCGGCAGCGTGATGCCGACCCCCGCGGACCTCGACCCGGCCGCGGTGACGGTCACGGCCGACATCCCGATCGACCGCGAACTGACGGAGCCGGTGTCATGAACGTCCGCACTGCTCGTACGACCACCCCGGCCATGCGGACCATGCCGCCGGGCACTGCCCGTACGACCACGCCGGCCCTGCCGTCGGCGCCGCTCCACCCACCGGTCCTGAAGCGGCGAGGCTCCCCGTTACTCGCCGCTTCAGCGGGCCGGCAGAGCGCCCCGAGCCGCTCTGCCGACGCCCCCAGGAGGCGGGGTCTCCCCGGCCCCGCCTCCGCCCAACCCGCTGCCTCCCCCCACAGCACCCCCGTCCCCACCCCCGCCCACCTCACTCCCCGGGCGATACGCGTGCATAGGAGCCCGCGATGAGCGACATGATCACCGCGGACCTGGTCGACCTCGACCTGTCCGTCGATACCAAGGAAGCGGCGGCGCGCGCCCTCGCCGAGCGCATGGTGGCCAAGGGCCGGGTGACCGACCTGGAGGGCTTCCTCGCCGACGTGGCCGCCCGTGAGGCCCAGATGCCGACCGGCCTCGACGGCGGCATCGGCATCCCGCACTGCCGCAGCGCCCACGTCACCGAGCCGACGCTCGCCTTCGGCCGCAGCGCCGCCGGCATCGACTTCGGCGCTCCGGACGGCCCCGCCGACCTGATCTTCCTGATCGCGGCCCCGGCCGGCGCCGACGACGCCCACCTGACGATCCTCTCGTCCCTGGCCCGCCAGCTGATGAACACCGAGTTCACGGATGCGCTGCGGTCGGCGGGCGACGCGGGGACGGCGGCGGCGCTGATCCGCGGGGACGAGGCGCCTTCGGCGGAAGGCGCTCAGGGCGTTGTGGACGCCTCCGAAGACACCGCTGCGGCGCCGGGGGCGGCCTCCGCCGGCGCCGCGGCGGGCAGTACGGCACCGGCGCCGGGCGCGAGCACCGGCCCTGACTCCGCCGAACGGCCCTTCCGTATCGTCGCCGTCACCTCCTGCCCGACCGGCATCGCCCACACCTACATGGCGGCCGAGTCCCTGGAGAACGCGGGCCGCGAGGCGGGCGTCGAGCTGATCGTGGAGACCCAGGGCTCGGCCGGCTTCACCCGGCTCGACCCGGAGGCGATCGCGGCGGCGGACGGCGTGATCTTCGCGCACGACGTCCCCGTACGCGACAAGGACCGCTTCGCGGGCAAGCCGACGGTCGACGTCGGCGTGAAGGCGGGCATCAACCGCCCCGCCGAGCTGATCGCCGAGGTGCGCGGCAAGGCCGAGCGCGGCGAGGTCACCGCGGCGGCCGCCGCGGGCACGCCGGTCGAGCGCGCGGGCGACTCCACCGAGGGCTACGGCACCAAGCTCCGCAAGTGGCTGATGTCCGGCGTCAGCTACATGGTCCCGTTCGTCGCGGCCGGCGGTCTGCTGATCGCCCTCGGCTTCGCGATCGGCGGCTGGAAGGTCAACAAGGCGCCGTCGGTCATGGACCACTTCGTGTGGACCCAGACGGGCAGCTGGGGCGCGCTGCTGTTCCAGATCGGCGTGGTGTCCTTCGGCTTCCTCGTCCCGGTCCTGGCCGGCTACATCGCCTACGGCATGGCGGACCGCCCCGGTCTCGTCCCCGGTTTCGTCGGCGGCGCGATCGCCCTCACGATCAACGCGGGCTTCCTCGGCGGTCTGGCGGCCGGTCTGATCGCCGGTGGCGTGGTGATGGCGATCCAGAAGGTCAACATCCCGGCGGCGTTGCGCGGCATCATGCCGGTGGTGGTGATCCCGCTGATCTCCTCGGCGATCGTCGGATTCCTGATGTTCGTCGTGATCGGCAAGCCCATCGCCTCGGCCCAGAAGGGCCTGACCGACTGGCTCAACGGCCTCACCGGCACCAACGCCATCCTGCTCGGCGCCCTGCTCGGCCTGATGATGTGCTTCGACCTGGGCGGCCCGGTCAACAAGGTGGCCTACACCTTCGCCACGGCCGGCATCGCGGTCGCCACCCCGAGCGACTCCGCGATGAAGATCATGGCCGCGGTGATGGCGGCCGGCATGGTCCCGCCGCTGGCGATGGCCCTGGCCACGACGGTCCGCGGCAAGCTCTTCACCCAGACCGAGCGCGAGAACGGCAAGGCCGCCTGGGTGCTGGGCGCCTCCTTCATCTCTGAGGGCGCCATCCCGTTCGCCGCGGCGGACCCGCTGCGGGTCATCCCGTCCTCCATGGTGGGCGGCGCGATCACCGGCGCCCTGTCGATGGGCTTCGGCGCCACCCTGCGCGCCCCGCACGGCGGCATCTTCGTGGTCCCGCTGATCGGCAACCCGTTCCTCTACCTGATCGCCATCGCGATCGGTGTGTGCGTCACCACGGCCCTGGTCGTCCTCCTCAAGGGCATGCGCAAGCAGGCCCCGGAGACCGCGGCCACCGACCCCGCCGCGAACCCGGCCACGGCGCCCAAGGAGGCTAAGCAGCCGGTCGCCGCCTGATCGGCAGGGCCACCTCTTGTCCCTTTGGTGAGCTGTGAGTTGTTCACGGCTCATGCGAGATACGTCACGGTCCGGGGCCAAAGTCCCGGACCGTGGTGTGTACTGGACCGCATGCCTGAGCACGTCTCGACTCTTCAACTGATCGGCGTGACCGTCCTCACCGTGGCGGGCGTCGTCTGGGCCCTCGCGGTGACGCGCCTGATGCGCCGCGCCCGCGTCGAGGCCGCCGCTCTGCCGGCCCTCCCGCACCAGCCGGACGTCGGCCCCGTCCACGAGTACGTCGAACTGACCCCGGCGGAACAGGATGCCTTCGCGGGCCTCGTGCGACGCCTCGACGGCCGCTGACGGAAGAACGCCGAAGCTCCTGCCGGGCGCCTCAGCCCTGCCGCGCCGCGCGCCGCTCCATGGCGTCCCGGGCCGCGTCCTCCGTCGTGTAGACCTCGCACATGTGTCGCCCATCGGGGGTCGCCGTGTGTTCGACCTCCCACAGGGAGACCTCCCGGCCGTCCGCCAGCAGGAACGCGTGCTCGTACAGCGCGAAGCTCAGCCCCGCCCGGCCGACCCGGCCGGGCCGCCCGAACGCCTGGGTGATCTGGTGCGCGACCGCCGTCGCCAGCAGCGCCGCGGTCTCCGCGCCCGGCCGGTCGGGGTTCTCCGCACGGCGCAGCAGCCGGCGCGCGTGGTCCGCCGAGTCGTCCGGGGCGTACACATGCCGGGGCTCGGGAATCGACGACAGCTGCATCAGCACCGGCAGCTCGAAGTCTGGCGTGTCCGGCGGCAGCGCGAGCCGGGCGGTGGCCGTGTGCAGTTCCTCCTCGTCGACGTACACCTCGTGCTGTGCGTCGCCACCCGGCACGGTGTTGTGGACGAGTTCCCACAGCGTCACCGCCGAGCCGTCGGCGAGCAGCCAGGTGTGCCGGTACGTCTCGCGGTGCAGCCCCGCGCTGTGGTGGGCGGAGCGCAGGGAACTGTCGTGCGCCAGGGCGCAGTCGAGCCGCCGTATCACCTCGTCGGGCAGCTCGAAGGAGTTGAGGGCACGGCCGAGGAGTCGCTCGAGATGCTCCTCCGGAGACTCGGGCGACTCGGCTGGTTCGTACGCTGCCGTCTCGTACGGAACGCTCAAGGCTTCTCCCGGCGTTGCTGCATGTCACCTTGTGGGTGCATACCGTAGCCCCTCGGTCGGACATCATGTCCGGGAACCGAGAAAACGTATGCCGGGAAAACGTGAGGGCCGCGCGAGAAGTTCCCGCGCGGCCTCACAACCCGTCAGAACCTGCCGGTCAGGCGGCACTTCCGGCGGTCCAAGCCCTCCACGCCATGTTCCAGCCGTTGAGCCCGTTGTCCGGGGACACCGTGGTGTCCGGGGAGTTCTTCACGATCACGACGTCCCCGATGAGCGAGTTGTCGTAGAACCACTTGGCCGTGGTGTCGCCCTGCGCGCCCTGCACGTCCGCCAGGCCGACGCAGCCGTGACTGGTGCCCTCCCGGCCGAACGGCGGGTTGCCCCGGTTGTACCAGTAGTTGCCGTGGATGAAGGTGCCGGACGACGTCAGACGCATCGCGTGCGGCACGTCCGGGATGTCGTACTCCCCGCCGAAGCCGACCGTCGACCCGTTCATCCGGGTCTGCACGAACTTCTCGGAGATCACCATCTGCCCGTTGTACGTGGTGTGCTGCGCGCTGCCCGCTGAGATCGGCACCGACTTGAGCGTCTTGCCGTCCCGAACCACCGTCATGGTCTGCGTGTTGACGTCGACCGTGGAGACCTGCGAGCGCCCGACCGTGAAGGACACCGTCTTCTTCTGCACGCCGTAGACGCCGCTCGCGCCCTGCACCCCGTCCAGGTCGATCTTCATCGTGACCTTGGAGCCGGCCTTCCAGTACTCCTGCGGCCGGAAGTCGAGCCGCTGGTCCCCGAACCAGTGCCCGACCACCTGCTGCCCGCTGCTGGAGTTGACCGTGATGTGCGACTGCACGGCCTTCTTGTCGGTGATGGACTTGTCGAAGGTGAACGACACCGGCATGCCCACGCCGACCGTCGAACCGTTGTCCGGCGTGTACGTGCCGATGAAGCTGTTCGCCGAGCTGACGGTGGTGAAGATGGAGTTGGCCGCCGCCGTACGTCCGCTCGCGTCCTTCGCGGTCGCGTCGATCTCGTACTTCGTGCCGCGCTCCAGCTGCTCCTTCGGCTTCCAGCCGCTGCCGTCCGCGGATATCGATCCCGGCACCGTCTGCCCCGACCCCGCCACGGTCATCTTCACGTCCGTCAGCTTGCCGTCGCTGACCTTCACGCCGGTCGCGTTGATGGACGCGCCGGTCGAACCGTCCTTGGCCGAGATCACCACCTTCGCCGTCGACGTCTTGGGCGAGTCCTTGCCGCCCTTGCTGTCGTCGGTGGCGTTGGCGTTTCCGCCGCAGGCGGTCAGGGTGAGGGCGCCGACCATCAGGGCGGCACAGGCCCCCAGTGCGCGCCGCGCTGCAATGTCCGGCGTTGTCACGGGCTGCTCCAGGTTCGTGTGATGTGCGTGATCCGTTCCAGTGCGTGGAGAAAGAGGGATCCGGCCCCGGGGGAGGTTCCCTCCGTTGCCCATGCACGCCATCACGTGACAGAACCGCGACAATCCGGGGCTCGACCCCGGTCCTACCGGCCCCCGTACAACTCCCCGTACGACGGCCACACTCCACCCGGCCCGTCGACCGACTCGGCGGCGCGCACGGCCCGTACGATCGCCCGCGTCACGAGATCGGCGCCGGCCGCGAGGATGTCGTTGAGCGCCAGCGGATGCCCGCCGAGCGGGCGCGCGCCCGTCGCCAGCGCGAACACCGTGTCGCCGTCGTGCAGCAGGTGCACCGGCCGTACGGCGCGGGCGATGCCGTCGTGCGCCGTGCCCGCGAGCTTCTGTGCCTGCGCCTTGGTGAGGTCCGCGTCGGTCGCGACCACCGCGAGCGTCGTGTTCAGCGGCGGGGGCGCGTTCTTGGACGCGGCCGCGTCGAGCCGCCGGCGCGCGGCCTCGTGCACGCGCGCCTCCGGGTACTCCACCCGCCCCTGGAACAACTCCCCGTACAGCACGCCCGTTTCGGGATCCACCACCGCCCCCGCGGCATTCGCGACCACCAGCGCGGCCACGGTGACCCCCGAGCCGAGGACCGCGCTCGCGGTCCCCACCCCGCCCTTGAGCTGCCCCGCCACGGCGCCCGTACCGGCGCCCGCACACCCCTCGCGCACCCGGGCGCCCGGCGCGCTCGCCGCGGCCGCCTCCACCGCCGCGCGCCCGGTCGCCGCGTCCGGGCGGGCGCGGAAGTTCCCGCCGCGCCCCAGGTCGAAGACGCAGGCGGCGGGGACCACCGGCACGACGTGGGCCGGATCCGTCCCGACCGGCACCCCGCGTCCCCGCTCCTCGAGCCAGGCCATGACGCCGGACGCCGCGTCGAGCCCGTAGGCGCTGCCTCCGGTCAGCACGACGGCGTCGACCTTCTGCACCACGTTGCGCGGGTCGAGGGCGTCGGTCTCCTTGGTCCCGGGGCCGCCTCCGCGCACGTCCACGGCGGCGACGGCGCCGCCCTCGGGCGCGAGGACGACTGTGGTGCCGGTGAGCCAGCCGTCCCCGCTGCGGGTGGCGTGTCCCACCCGCAGCCCGGCCACATCCGTCAATGCGTCAACTGTCATGGGGGCAGTCTGGCCCACCCCCAGGACGCGTCCGAAGAGTTCAGGCGGCCGGTGCCGTCGCGTTCGCGCGCCGCTCGCGGCCGACCATGCGCGCCGTGAGCGTCACCCCGACCGCCACCGCGGCCGCCGCCACGAACCCCGCGGCGAGCACCGCCCACTGGCCCAGGAAGGTGCAGCAGACCACCAGCAGCGCGGTGACCGGGAGGATCAGCTGCTGGCTGATGCCGACCTTGAAGTGCCGCGAGTGCAGCGCCCACACGGTCAGCAGGTACAGCGCCGTCGGCAGGGTCACGGCCGCCGAGGCGGACAACGTGGAGATGTGCGCCTTGCCGACCGCCTGCTCCACCGCCACCTCCAGGCCCGCGCCGATCGCCGCGGCCGAGGCGAAGATCAGGTAGTGGCCGTAGCCCCACAGGAACGCCTGTCTGTTGGAGGCCAGGTGACCATGGATGGGCACCACGAAGTAGATCCACCACGCGGAGAAGACGATCAGCAGGCCGCCCGCCGCGATCGGCAGCAGCTCACCCAGCGCGTCGTGCTCGTCCACCGCCGACTTCACGGCCACCGTGGCCGCGGCGATCGTCTCGCCCAGCACGATGATCGTGAACAGCCCGTACCGCTCGGCGATGTGGTGCGCGTGCCAGGACGTCTCGTGGTTCCTCTCCGCGTACACCGGCACGCACAGCTCCGCGATCGCCATCACCAGGAACACCCAGGGCCGGGCCGGCTCGGGCAGCAGGATCAGCCCCAGCCAGCCGACCAGGCACACCAGCACACCGCACGCGTATCTGAGCGCCGCGGTCCGCTCCGCGCCCTCGGCCGATCTCGCCACTCTCAGCCACTGCGCGACCATCGCCAGCCGCATGATCACGTAGCCGAGCCAGACCACCAGGAAGTCGTGCTCCTCGAATGCCCGCGAGACGCCCGCGGCCAGCACCAGCACGCCGGCGATCTGGACCAGGGTCACCACCCGGTAGAGCGGGTCGTCGTTGTCGTACGCCGAGGCGAACCAGGTGAAGTTCATCCAGGCCCACCAGATGGCGAAGAACACCATCGCGTAGTTCAGGATCCCGTTGCCCGCGTGCCCCTCGGCCACGGCGTGCACGAGTTGCATGCCCGCCTGCGCGATGGCCACGACGAAACACAGGTCGAAGAACAGCTCTAGTGGTGAGGAGACCCGGTGCGCCTCGTCGCGCCCACGCGCTGTGAGCCTCCGCAGGGGCCCCCGGGACTTCTGCGCGCCCTGTGAAGCGGGCGCCGGAGTGGAACTGGACGTCATGCCTCCCAGGACAGCAGAAAACCGCCGCAATATCTTGTGAACGCGTTCACAAGGAATCGGGGGTCCACAGCCCCGGGAGAAGCCCCAGGTCGGAAGGCGTCTCCTGGCTTTCGGGCCGGGGCCGTACCCTTGGGGCATGAGCACCGCCCCCGCACCCGAGCCGCGCGACCCGAAGCCCGCGCTGATCTTCGACGACCCGCTGAGCCAGCAGTCCTCGGACGACACCGACCGCGGGTGGGGCGAGCGCCCGGACGGCGACAGCGCCGCCGACCTCAAGCGCTTCCTCGACGAGAAGCCGCCCCACCACCTCTGAGCCGCCCGCGGGCTCCGGCCCGCTCGCAGGCTCCGAGCCGCCCGCGGGATCGCCGTCAGCGCTGGTCGTGTCCCGATCCGCGCTGCGCGACCAGCGCGTCGCGGATCTCCTTGAGCACCTCCAGCTCGGTCACCTCGATGACCTCCTGCGTGCCCTCGCGCGCCTTCTTGCGGGCCTCCTGCCGCGCCAGGTACTTCGACATCGGCAGCACCATCAGGAAGTACACGACCGTCGCCGTGATCAGGAAGGTCAGTGCGGCGCCGAGGACGGAGCCCCACATCAGCTGGATGCCGTGCGTCCCCTTGCACGAGGCGCTGAGGCACGAGCTGTAGTTGTCCAGGTTCTGTGTGCCGATCGCGCCCACCAGCGGGTTGATGATCCCCTTCACCACCGCGTTGACGATGTTCGTGAAGGCGGCGCCGATGACCACCGCGACTGCCAGATCGACGACGTTCCCGCGCATCAGGAAGGCCTTGAAGCCCTGCAAGATGCTCGGTTGCTTCTTCACGCTCACTTCGGGGACTCTCCTCGCCTGCACCGGGTGTGGAACGAAACGCTCCGCAACCTACGGCACGGGTAGGCCATTGTGTCCAATTCCGTAGCTTGATCGAAGGACTTGACGGCGGGCCGCCGAGGAAGCGGCCGAGGCGGCTCAGCACAGCGTCACCGCCAGTCGTGCCGTGGCGCTCGCACCGACGAGCCGCGCCGCCGTGGTGCGCGGCACCGACAGCACGACCAGCGCCCCGCTCTCGGACGCGCCCTCCAGGGGCTCCGGCACCTTCGTCACCCGCACGCCGCGTGCGAGCACCCGGGCGCCGCCTCCGGTCGACGGGTCCTCGGCGGCGATGACGTCGACGCGGTCGCCGGGCCGCAGCAACCGGACGGTGGCGGCGTCCGAGATCCGCACCGGCGCCGTCACCACGTCCGCCGCTGCGTGCCGTCGTACCGGTTCCGTGACCGGGTGCCCGCGGACCCGCTCGGCGCGGTGGGGTTCCGCCGCGGTCCGCGGCCCCGCCGCCACGAGCGCGGCCGCCGTCACGGCGAGGCCGGCCGCGAGAGCCCGCCTGCGATGCCGTACGAGCCGCTGCAGCTGATACCGCCCGCCGCGCACCCGCACCGGGGCGAAGTGCGGGACCTCGCAGGTCGCCGGGGCATCGGTGCCCAGTGGACGCGGGAGGTAGGGAGAGGGCGCGGAGGGAGTGGGGGGAGTGGGGGACGACGAGGTCAAGGGCACGGGGATCACCGCCTGCGACGAGGAATTCGGCTTGCGATGCCACGATGACGTCTCGCGCCGAAGCCCGCCGGAGCCGGTGGACTACTGGCAGGTTGTGGACAACCCGCCCACTCGAACGGGAAATTCCGCCCCGGCCCGCTCCCGCCTCGGCCCGCTCTCGCCCGCTCCCGCCCCCCTCGCGCTACGGCAGCTCGAAGCCCGGATCCATCCCGCCGAGCGCGTTCCTGCACAGGCAGTCCCGCGCCCCGGTCTCCGGCAGCGCCGCCACCGCGTCGAACAGCACACCCCGCAAGCGGTCCACGTTGGCCGCGAACACCTGCAGCACCTCCTCGTGCGAGACCCCCTCGCCGGTTTCGGCACCGGCGTCCAGGTCGGTGACCAGGGTCAGTGACGAGTAGCACAGCTCCAGTTCACGGGCGAGCGCCGCCTCGGGGTGGCCGGTCATGCCCACCACCGACCAGCCCTGCGCCTGGTGCCACAACGATTCGGCGCGGGTCGAGAAGCGCGGTCCCTCGACCACGACCAGCGTGCCGCCGTCCACCGGCTCCCAGTCCCGTCCGCGCGCCGCCTTCAACGCGGCGGCCCGTCCGGCGGGGCAGTAGGGGTCGGCCATGGACACGTGCACCACGTTGGGCACCGTGCCGTCGGGCAGCGGCAGCCCGTCGAAGTAGGTCTGCACCCGGGACTTCGTGCGGTCCACGAACTGGTCCGGTACGAGGAGCGTCCCCGGGCCGTACTCGGGGCGCAGCCCGCCCACCGCACACGGTCCGAGGACCTGCCGGACGCCGACCGAGCGCAGGGCCCAGAGGTTGGCGCGGTAGTTGATGCGGTGCGGTGGCAGGTGGTGGCCGCGGCCGTGCCGGGGCAGGAAGGCGACCCGCCGGCCGGCGATCTCGCCGAGGAAGAGGGAGTCGCTGGGCTGCCCGTAGGGGGTGTCCACCTGGATCTCGGTCACGTCGTCGAGGAACGAGTAGAAGCCCGATCCACCGATTACGCCGATCTCTGCGTTCGCCATGACGAGCACATTAGCTGGCCAGGAAAGGGTGGGGGAGCCGGTGCCGAGGGGTACGCCTAAGGCCCTGCCGTCGCGTGACGGCAGGGCCCGGGGAGCGAGGTCTCAGGCTGCGGAGCTGCTGCTGGTCGAGCCCGACGAGGACGAGGACGACGAGGACGTCGACGAGGACGACTTCGAGTCGGACGAGGAAGAGCTCGACGACGAGGAGCTGGACGGCTTCGACGCCGGGCTGCTGCTCGACGTGGAGCCGCGGGAGTCGTTGCGGTAGAAGCCGGAGCCCTTGAAGACGATGCCGACCGCGGAGAACACCTTCTTCAGGCGGCCACCGCAGTTGGGGCACTCGGTGAGGGCGTCATCGGTGAACTTCTGCACCGCCTCGAGGCCCTCGCCGCACTCGGTGCACTGGTACTGGTAGGTCGGCACTGTCTTCCTCCTGGCACTCTCGCTCAATGAGTGCTAACAACGGTCCATAGTGACGTATTCCCTGGGGATCAGTCCACCGTCACCGGCACTCGGTGACCGACGCCACGTGCGACGGTCAGGGTCCGGGGCCGGGCGGCCAGCCGCGAACGCAGGGCGACCAGGGTGGCCAGCGCGAGCACGGTGCCGGCCATCGGCACCAGGAATCCCGCGCCGCCCCAGAGGCGGTCCTCCAGCTGTCCGGCGACCGTGACGGCGGCCGCCTGGCCGAGCGCGACGGCGCCGGTCAGCCAGGTGAACGCCTCGGTGCGGGCCCCGGCCGGCACCAGACCCTCGACCAGCGTGTAGCCGGTGATCAGGGCGGGTGCGATGCACATGCCGACCAGCAGGCCGAGAGCGGCCAGCAGCAGCACGGAGTGCGCCGTCCACAGCGCGGACGCGGTCAGCGCGAGCGCCGCGTAGCCGAGGACCAGGCGCCGCTGCGGGGCGACCTTCCAGGCGATGGCGCCGCAGACGATGCCGGAGAGCATGTTGCCCGCGGCGAAGGTGCCGTACAGGACGCCGTTCAGGCCGGGCTCGCCGATCGACTCGGTGAACGCCGCCAGCGACACCTGCATGCCGCCGAAGACCGACCCGATGCCCAGGAAGGTCACGACCAGCACCCGCACACCGGGGACGCGCAGGGCGGAGACGTGCTGCACGCGCGCGTGCCCGCTCTCGCCGGTCACCGGCGGCTGTGTGCTCTTCTGCGCGGCGAACAGCAGACCGCCGACGAGGGTCAGCGCGGCCTCGGTCACCAGGCCCGCGGACGGGGTCACGGCGGTGCACAGCGCGGTCGCCAGCAGCGGCCCGAAGACGAAGGTCAGCTCGTCCGTGACGGACTCGAAGGCCGCCGCGGTGGTCATCAGGGGCGAGCCCTGCAGCTTCACGCCCCAGCGCGCGCGGACCATGGGGCCGACCTGCGGGACCGAGGCACCAGTCGGCACGGCCGCGGCGAACAGCGCCCACAGGGGGGCGTGTGCCAGCGCGAGCGCCGTCAGGGTCAGGCCCGACAGCACGTGCACCAGGACACCGGGGATCAGGACGGCACGCTGCCCGTAGCGGTCGGCGAGGCGGCCGCTGTACGGCGCGAACAGCGCCATGGAGACACCGGTGGCGGCCGCGGCGGCGCCCGCGGCACCGTACGAGCCGGTGGTGTGCTGCACGAGCAGCACGATGGAGATGGTGAGCATCGCGAACGGCTGGCGCGCGGCGAAGCCGGGGAGCAGGAAGGTCCAGGCGCCGCGGGTGCGCAGCAGCTGGCCGTATCCCGGGCGGGACGGCGCCGCCGAGTTCTTCGACGGCTCGGTGGTGACCGTGGATTCCACGGCCCGTGCCTTTCTGCCGCCTGGTAGCGCGCCCGTGCGGGGGCGCCGAGAGCTGTCCTCTTGCGCGGAACTGCGGTAGATACCGGCGCCTCTGTGGAGGGCGTTCCGGCCGCCATACGGTCGCGCCAGCTCTGCGTCAGGCAGAGTTGGTTCGATCAGGGTGCCTTTATGTTACAGGGATCCAGTCCTTGTGCGCCTGTGAAAATGAGCACCACAGGGTGTGTTCACCTGGCATTGGTGAGGGTGTGAACAGTGTGAACGCACCCTTAACGCGCGCCCGCGCCGTTCGTGCCCAGCCAGCCGGCCAGCTTGCCGCCGTGGGCGACGGCGCGCAGGCGTCGTTCCGCCGCGTCGCGCACGGGGTCGGTGGCGACCACGAGGAGTTCGTCGCCGCGCCGCAGCACCGTCGTGGGCAGCGGAACAAACGATTTTCCTTCCCGGACGACGAGGGTGACGGCGGCCCCGGGCGGCAGCCGCAGCTCGTTGACCTCCACGCCGTGCATCCGGGAGCCCTCGGGGATGGAGACGGACAGCAGATGCCCGCGCAGCCGCTCCAGGGGCGCCGACTCGATGCCGAGGTCGGAGGCCTCGCCCTTCTCGCCGAGCCGCAGCATGCGGGCCAGCCAGGGCAGGGTCGGCCCCTGGACGAGGGTGTAGACGACGACCAGGACGAAGACGATGTTGAAGATGCGGCGGCTGGCGTCGACCCCGTTCACCATGGGGATCGTCGCCAGGATGATGGGTACGGCGCCGCGCAGCCCGGCCCAGGACATCAGCGCCTGCTCGCGCCAGGGCACCCGGAACGGCACCAGGCTGAGCACCACGCTCAGGGGCCGGGCCACCATGGTCAGCACGAGCCCGATGACCAGGGCCGGCCAGATGTCGTCGCCCAGGTCGTGCGGGGTGACCAGCAGGCCGAGCAGGACGAACATGCCGATCTGGGCGATCCAGCCGACCCCTTCGGCGAAGCCTCGGGTGGCGGGCCAGTGCGGCAGCTTGGCGTTGCCGAGCACCATCGACGCGAGGTAGACCGCCAGGAAGCCGCTGCCGTGCGCCAGCGCGCCTGCCGCGTACGCCATGACCGCGATGGCCATGACGGCGATGGGGTAGAGGCCGGAGGCGGGCAGTGCCACGCGCCTGAGGCCCCAGGCGCCGAGCCAGCCCACCGCGAGGCCTATGGCGGCGCCGATGGCCAGCTCCAGGAGTATCTCGCCCACCAGCACGTACCAGTGCTCGATCGGGCCCGCCTCGGAAAAGGCGAGGACCAGGATGACCACCGGGGCGTCGTTGAAGCCGGACTCCGCCTCCAGGGTGCCCGTCACGCGCGCGGGGAGAGGGATTCTGCGCAGCACCGAGAAGACCGCCGCCGCGTCCGTCGAGGACACCACCGCGCCGATGATGAGCGCCTGCCGCCACTCCAGCCCGATCAGGTAGTGCGCGCCCGCGGCCGTCACCCCGACGCTCGCCGCGACCCCGAACAGTGCCAGGGCCGAGGCGGCCGGCAGGGCCGGCTCGATCTCCTTCCACTTCGTGCCCAGACCGCCCTCGGCGAGGATCACGACCAGGGCCGCGTACCCGATGACCTGGGTCATCTCGGCGTTGTTGAAGTGGATGTTCCCGATGCCGTCCTGGCCCATGAGGACGCCGATCCCCAGGTAGACGAGCAGGCTGGGGAGCCCGCTGCGGGAGGAGATCCGGACGGCCGCGACGGCGACCAGGAGGACCAGGGAGCAGACGAGCAGGAGCTGGTCGAGGTGGTGAACAGTCAGCGGCGGTTCCCTTCCTTGGCTCGCGCGCGGGACGCGCGAGCACACGTACACAAGACCCGAGGCTGCGGCGCACCGCACCCAAGTACTTCGTTACCTTACCTAACTCTTGACGTTTTCTTGACACTCGCCGAGGCAAGATCGAACGTCCGTGCGCGCCGGTTTCCGACTCCGCGTCAAGCGGCTCGGGGCCCTGCGCCTATGGTTGCTCCAGCGCTCATTCAAAGTCACAGCCCGACCTGCCGCTCGCGTTAGGACAGCAAGGACAGCGATGCCCCCCAACACCACCGCCACAACGGGTGACACCGCCACAACGGGTGCCACGTCCGTCAAGTCCGGCAGGAAGAAGGGGCGCAAAGCCCGACTTGTCGTGCTGGTGCTCGTCCTGGCCATCATCGGAGGCATCGCCTACGGGGCGTACTGGTCGATCAGCACCGTCCGCGCCTCCTTCCCGCAGACCACGGGTTCGATCACGCTCCAGGGCCTGTCGGGGCCCGTCGACGTCAAGCGGGACGGCAACGGCATCCCGCAGATCTACGCCTCCTCCGACGAGGACCTGTTCATGGCGCAGGGCTTCGTCCAGGCGCAGGACCGGTTCTATGAGATGGACGTGCGCCGGCACATGACCTCCGGGCGCCTGTCGGAGATGTTCGGCAAGGGTCAGGTCAAGAACGACGAGTTCCTGCGGACCCTCGGCTGGGACCGGATCGCCAAGGAGGAGTCCGACACCAAGCTGTCGGACTCCACGAAGAAGTACCTCGACGCGTACGCCAAGGGAGTCAACGCCTACCTCCAGGGCAAGGACGGCAAGGACATCTCCCTGGAGTACGCGGCTCTGGGCTTCACCAACGACTACAAGCCGGCGAAGTGGACCCCGGTCGACTCCGTCTCCTGGCTGAAGGCGATGGCCTGGGACCTGCGCGGCAACATGCAGGACGAGATCGACCGCGCCCTGATGACCAGCCGTCTCGGCCCGCAGCAGATCGAGGACCTCTACCCCGAGTACCCCTACAGCCGTAACAAGCCGATCGTCCAGGAAGGCCAGTACAGCGAGCTGACCAAGACCTTCCAGCAGGGTGGCGCCACAGGCACCTCCCAGGGCACCACGGGCACCACCGGCTCCTCCACCTCGTCCACGGCCGGTTCGGCGCTCTCGGGCCAGCTGGGGGGCCTCTACAAGGTCCTGGACGACCTGCCCACCGCCGTCGGCGTGAACGGCCAGGGCATCGGCTCCAATTCCTGGGTCGTCTCCGGGAAGTACACCATCACCAACGAGCCGCTGCTCGCCAACGACCCGCACCTGTCGCCGTCGCTGCCGTCCGTCTGGTACCAGATGGGCCTGCACTGCCGCACCGTCTCCAGCACGTGCCAGTACGACGTCACGGGCTACACCTTCGCCGGCATGCCCGGGGTGATAATCGGCCACAACGCGGACATCGCCTGGGGCATGACCAACTCCGGCGTCGACGTCACGGACCTGTACCTGGAGAAGGTCAGCGGCAACGGCTACCTGTACGACGGCAAGGTCCGGCCCTTCAAGACCCGCGAGGAGACCATCAAGGTCGCCGGCGGCAAGTCCAAGACGATCGTCGTACGCCAGACCGCCGACGGGATGCCGCTGCTGTCCGACCGTGACGACGAACTCGTCCAGGTCGGCAGGAAGGCCGCCGTCAACACCGCCGCGCCCGACCGCGGCGACGGCTACGGCATCGCCCTGAGGTGGACGGCGCTCGACCCGGGCACCTCCATGGACGCCGTGTTCGCCATCGACAGGGCGGCCGGCTGGAAGGACTTCCGCGCCGCCGCCGCCCTGTTCGACGTGCCCTCGCAGAACCTGATCTACGCCGACACCGAGAACAACATCGGCTACACCCTGCCCGGGAAGATCCCCACCCGCTCCTCGGTGGACGACGGCTCCATCCCGGCGCCGGGCTGGGACTCGAAGTACCGCTGGACCGGCTTCATCAAGCAGGACGAGCTGCCCTACGAGTACAACCCCAAGCGCGGCTACATCGTCACCGCCAACCAGGCCGTGGTCGACCCGGACAAGTACCCGTACACGCTCACCACCGACTGGGGCTACGGAGCCCGCAGCCAGCGCATCACCGACCTGATCGAGTCCAAGATCAAGGACGGCGGCAGGATCTCCCCCGAGGACATGCGCCAGATGCAGCTGGACAACAGCAGCGAGATCGCCAAGCTGCTGGTGCCCAAGCTGCTGAAGATCAACCTCGACGACAAGAACGTCCGGGAGGCGCAGAAGCTGCTGGAGGGCTGGGACTACACCCAGGACGCCGACTCCGCGGCGGCCGCCTACTTCAACGCCGTGTGGCGCAACATCCTCAAGCTCGCCTTCGGCAACAAGCTCCCCAAGGAGCTGCGCGTCAAGGGGCAGTGCCTGTGGGTCGACAAGATCGACAGCACCGGTCCGGTGGACGACGACACGAAGGTGCGCGAGTGCGGCCAGCGCGACGCCGACCAGGCGCAGCCGGACGGCGGCGACCGCTGGTTCGAGGTCGTGCGCAAGCTGATGGACAAGCCGGACAGCGACTGGTGGAAGACGCCCAAGTCGGGCACCCGCCCCGAGGCGAACAACCGCGACCAGCTGTTCGCCCGCGCCATGATCGACGCCCGCTGGGAGCTGACCGCCAAGCTCGGCAAGGACATCGACACCTGGAGCTGGGGCCGGCTGCACCGCCTGTTCCTGAAGAACCAGACGCTCGGCACCGAGGGTCCCGACTTCCTGCAGTACATCCTCAACCGCGGCCCGTGGAAGCTCAGCGGCGGCGAGGCCACCGTCAACGCGACCGGCTGGAACGCGGCCGGCGGCTACGGCGTCGTCTGGGTGCCGTCGATGCGCATGGTGGTCAACCTCAAGGACTTCGACAAGTCCAAGTGGATCAACCTGACCGGAGCCTCCGGACACGCCTTCAGCGCCCACTACACCGACCAGACGAGCAAGTGGGCCAAGGGCGAGTTGCTGCCCTGGTCGTTCTCGGACAAGGCGGTCGACGACAGCACGAGCGACACCCTCGTCCTCAGGCCGTGAGCCGCTGACAGCACACCGGAAAGGCCCTCCACGCGCGCGTGGAGGGCCTTTCCGGTGTGTGGGGACCGTTCAGAAGCGGCGCACTCCCGACGGCGTCACCACCGCGTGCACCGGCTGATCGTGCGCCTCCGCCGGGACCCGCGCGACGACCTCCGTGTCGTACAGGAGCACCACGAGCGCGGGGTGTGCGCCCGCACGCTCCAGCCGCGCGAGGACCCGGTCGTACGATCCTCCGCCGCGCCCGAGGCGCATCCCGCGCGCGTCCACCGCGAGCCCGGGCAGCAGAACGACGTCCGTCGCGGTCACCGCGTCCGGGCCGAGGCGCTCGCCGGAAGGCTCGAACAGGGCCATCTTTCCGCCGTGTTGGATCCGCGCGAGCGAGTCCGGACCGGCGTACTCGCCCCAGTCCAGGTCGTTGTCGGGCAGGAGCGCGGGGAGCAGGACACGCACGCCCCGCGCGCGCAGCGCGTCCAGCAGTGCGAGCGTGCCGGGCTCGCTCCCGACGGAGACGTACGCCGCCACCGAGCGCGCACGCGCCAGTTCGGGCAGCTCAAGGGCGCGCGCGGCCAGCGTGTCGCCCGCCTCCCGCACGACATCCTCCGTCAACCTGTTCCTCACCGCGAGGAACTCCCGTCGCAACATTCGCTTGTCAGGCTCGGCCGTGCGTCCGTCGTGTTCCACAGGTCGTTCCCGCGCCTTCCTTCATGTGCTCATATGAGGGCCAACTGACCGGAGCCACAGATTCCCTACAAAGGCACCGGATAAGGTTGCGGGCATGACTCAGTCGCACCCCAGGATCAGCAAGGCTGTCATTCCCGCAGCAGGCCTCGGTACCCGGTTCCTGCCGGCCACCAAAGCCACTCCCAAGGAGATGCTGCCGGTCGTGGACAAGCCGGCGATCCAGTACGTGGTCGAGGAGGCCGTGTCGGCGGGGCTCGACGACGTCCTCATGATCACCGGACGCAACAAGCGTCCCCTCGAGGATCACTTCGACCGCAACTACGAGCTCGAGTCGGCCCTCCAGAAGAAGGGCGACGCCGGTCGGCTCGCCAAGGTCCAGGAGTCCAGCGACCTGGCCACCATGCACTATGTGCGCCAGGGCGACCCCAAGGGCCTCGGCCACGCCGTCCTGTGCGCGGCCCCGCACGTCGGCCACGAGCCCTTCGCCGTCCTCCTCGGTGACGACCTGATCGACCCGCGCGACCCGCTGCTCCAGCGCATGATCGAGGTTCAGGAGCAGCACGGCGGCAGCGTGATCGCGCTCATGGAGGTCGCGCCCGAGCAGATCCACCTCTACGGCTGCGCGGCCGTCGAGACCACCGCCGACGGCGACGTGGTCAAGGTGACCGGCCTGGTCGAGAAGCCGGACCCGGCGGACGCCCCCTCGAACTACGCGATCATCGGACGCTACGTCCTCGACCCGCACATCTTCGACATACTCCGCAAGACCGAGCCCGGCCGCGGCGGCGAGATCCAGCTGACCGACGCCCTCCAGCAGCTCGCCCAGGACGAGAAGGTCGGCGGCCCGGTGCACGGCGTCGTCTTCAAGGGCCGCCGCTATGACACCGGCGACCGTGGCGACTACCTGCGTGCCATTGTCAGACTGGCGTGCGAACGTGAAGACCTGGGCCCGGACTTCCGGACCTGGCTTCGCAGTTACGTAGCCGAGGAGATGTAGCAACGTTGAGCAGCGCCGCGACCAGCCCCGCCGGCCCGGACCACCTCTGGTCGGTGGACGAGCACCTGGAGGACATCCTCACCACCGTCCGCCCCCTCGAACCCATCGAGCTGCAGCTGCTCGACGCCCAGGGCTGCGTCCTGGTCGACGACGTCACGGTGCCGGTCTCCCTGCCGCCGTTCGACAACAGCTCGATGGACGGGTACGCGGTGCGGGTCGCGGACGTCGCCGGCGCCACCGAGGAGTTCCCGGCCGTCCTGGAGGTCGTCGGGGACGTCGCGGCCGGCGCCGCCCACCTGGTCCGGGTCGGCCCCGGCCAGACGGCCCGCATCATGACCGGTGCCCCGCTGCCGCCCGGTGCCGAGGCCGTCGTCCCCGTCGAGTGGACCGACGGCGGGCTCGGCGAGGGGCCGGCCAGCGGGATGCGGGCCCGCGCCCTGGCCCCCGAGGGCGCGGAGGGGCAGGTACGCGTGCACCGCCCCGCCGAGGCACGCGCGCACGTGCGCGCCAGGGGCAGCGACGTGAAGGCCGGGGATCTCGCCCTGGAGGCCGGGACGATCCTCGGTCCGCCGCAGATCGCGCTGCTCGCCGCGATCGGCCGGGGCACGGTACGGGTGCGCCCACGCCCGCGCGTGGTGGTCCTGTCCACGGGCAGCGAACTCGTCCAGCCCGGCGAGGAGCTGGGCAAGGGCCAGATCTACGACTCCAACAGCTTCGCCCTCACCGCGGCCGCACGCGACGCGGGCGCCATCGCCTACCGGGTGGGCGCCGTCGCCGACGACGCCGACATCCTGCGCTCCGCCATCGAGGACCAGCTCATCCGTGCCGACCTGCTGGTGACCACGGGCGGGGTGAGCGTCGGGGCGTACGACGTCGTCAAGGAGGCGCTGTCGCACGTCGGCGACGAGGACGAGGCGGGCGGCGGCATCGACTTCCGCAAGATCGCCATGCAGCCCGGCAAACCCCAGGGCTTCGGCTCCATCGGCCGCGACCACACGCCCCTGCTGGCCCTGCCCGGCAACCCCGTGTCGTCGTACGTCTCCTTCGAGCTGTTCGTCCGCCCGGCGATCCGCACCCTGATGGGCCTCGAGGACGTCCACCGGCCCCGCACCCGGGCCACCCTGAGGTCGGACAAGGCGCTCCGCTCGCCCAAGGGGCGCCGGCAGTTCCTGCGCGGAACGTACGCCGACGGTGAGGTGACCCCCGTGGGCGGCTCCGGTTCCCATCTGATCGCGGCGCTGGCGCACGCCGACGCGCTGATCGTCGTCCCCGAGGACATGGAGTCCGTCGAGCCCGGTACGGACGTGGAGGTCGTGCTGCTCGGCTGACGAGCGGGCGGTACCGTGTCGCGCACAACAGGCCCGTGCACCGCACCGTGACGGGCCCGGACCGGGAGCGCCGCACAGCATGAGTACCGAGGACCGACTGACGCACATCGACGACGCGGGCGCGGCCCGCATGGTCGACGTATCCGGGAAGGACGTGACCGCGCGCACCGCCCGCGCGAGCGGCCGGGTCCTGGTGTCACCCCGTGTGGTCGAGCTGCTGCGGGGTGAGGGGGTGCCGAAGGGGGACGCCCTGGCGACCGCGCGGATCGCGGGGATCATGGGCGCCAAGCGCACCCCGGACCTGATCCCGCTGTGTCACCCGTTGTCGGTGTCCGGTGTGAAACTGGATCTGTCGGTCGCGGACGACGCCGTGGAGATCCAGGCCACCGTGAAGACGACGGACCGCACGGGCGTCGAGATAGAGGCCCTCACCGCGGTGACGGTCGCCGCGCTCACCGTGATCGACATGGTCAAGGCGGTCGACAAGGGAGCGGTCATCACGGACGTGCGGGTGGAGGAGAAGACAGGCGGCAAGTCGGGCGACTGGAGCCGGGCATGAGCTACCGCGCTCTGGTGGTCACCGCCTCCAACCGGGCTGCCGCAGGGGTCTACGAGGACAAGGGCGGCCCCCTGATCGCCGACGGCCTCAGGAGCTTCGGCTTCGAGGTCGACGGCCCCCGGGTCGTGCCGGACGGGGATCCGGTGGAGGCGGCGCTGCGCGCCGGTGCCGACGCCGGCTACGACGCCATCGTCACCACCGGCGGCACCGGCATCTCGCCCACCGACCGCACGCCCGAGGCGACCCGCGCGGTGATCGACTACGAGGTGCCGGGCATCGCGGAGGCGATCCGTGCGTTCGGCCGGGACAAGGTGCCGACCGCGGCGCTGTCCCGGGGCCTTGCCGGGGTGGCGGGGCGGACGCTGATCGTCAATCTTCCGGGCTCCACCGGCGGGGTGCGGGACGGCCTCGCCGTCCTGGAGCCGCTGCTGGTCCACGCCGTCGACCAGATCCGCGGCGGCGACCATCCGAGACCCAGTAGTGGGGGTGCGAGCTGAACAGCCCTTCCTGGCCCGTCGTGCTGGCGGACGGAGATGTCGTCCTCCGGCCGATAAAGCTGCGCGACCAGCGGGCCTGGCGTGAGGTGAACCGGCGGAACAGGGACTGGCTGCGCCCCTGGGAGGCGACCATTCCGCCGCCCACGCCGAGCGGGCCGATCGCGCACCGGCCGACCTATCGCCAGATGGTCCGGCATCTGCGGTCCGAGGCCAACGCGGGCCGCATGCTGCCGTTCGTCATCGAGTACCAGGGGCGGCTCGTCGGGCAGTTGACGGTCGCCGGGATCACCTGGGGGTCGATGTGCTCGGGCCATGTCGGCTACTGGGTCGACGAGTCGGTGGCCGGGCGCGGGGTGATGCCGACGGCCGTCGCGCTCGTGGTGGACCACTGTTTCCGCACGGTCGGGCTGCACCGCATCGAGGTCTGCATTCGCCCGGAGAACCGGCCCAGCCGCCGGGTCGTGGAGAAACTCGGATTCCGCGAGGAGGGGCTGCGGCCGCGTTATCTGCACATCGACGGCGCCTGGCGCGACCACCTCGTCTTCGCGCTCACGGCGGAAGAGGTGCCGGAGGGGTTGCTGGGGCGCTGGAAGCGGGCACGCTCTCAGCGGACGCGGCACACGCAGGAGAACACTCCGGGGAATCCCGTCTAGGCCCGAAATTGAATACGTGTTCGAAATTGATCGGCTGATGACCGTCTCGGTGCATTGAATTGGCGCCTCGGACGGTCCGCTGATCGCATCGGTCGCAAAAAAAGCTGGAAATATCAGCCAGATCGTGCGACACACCGGCCCAATTGGCGGATGGCCTCACGCAAACCCCTCTACCGTGTGAGGCGTGAGCAGCAGCGGCCTCATCTACGCAGTCATTGTCGGGGCCTGGGCCGCCTACTTGGTGCCGATGTGGCTCCGTAGGCAGGACGAGCTGAACGAGGCCCGTCCGACGGAACGCTTCAGCACCGCCATCCGGCTGCTGTCCGGACGGGCGGGGATGGAGCGCCGGTACGCCAGGGACCTGCGGGCGCGCTCCGCCCAGGAGGGGGAGCCGGACGCCAGTGATCCGGACGCCGTCACCGACTCGGTGGACGTCCGGGCCTTCGCCATGCCTCCGACCCGCCGTCAGGTGCGCGCGGAGGTCGAGGCGGAGGCGCCCGGGCGGCCGGAACCGGCGCGCGAGAAGCCCGTCATCCCGGCGCCCAAGTCCCCTTCCGCGTCCGCACATCACGCGGCCGGCGCCCCTGCGCGCCCCTCCGCCTCCGCCCCCGCGCAGAAGCGCGTGCCGGCGGCGCGGCGTGCGCCTTCGGCGCAGGCGTCCGCGGCGCGCGCCCAGCGTTCGAAGGCGCTCGCACGCCGTCGGCGGACCACCGTGATGCTCTTCCTCGCCTTCACGCTCGGCGCGATCGTCGCCGCCGTCGGTGGCCTCGCCTTCCTGTGGGCGCCCGGCGTACCCGCCGTCATGCTCAGCGCGTACATCGCCTATCTGCGCTCCCAGGAGCGCCGCCGGTTCGCCTACCAGATGGACCGCCGGCGCGCCGAGGTCGCGGCCCAGCGTCTGCGGGAACGCGAGCGCCAGCCGCGCCGGCGCGCGACCCAGGACGCGGGCCCCGGCGCCGACGAACCGGACGAGGGACCAGAGACCGGGACCGACACCGGCCTCTCCGCGCTCGCCGCGGACCGCCGCGCCCTCGTGGAGCAGACCGACCACGCCGAGTGGGTCGACCAGCAGCGTGAGCGGCAGCGGCGCCCCGGGCACGGGGACAGCTGGGACCCGGTGCCGGTGCCGCTCCCGACGTACGTGACCGCGCCGGTCGCGCCGCGGGCCACCTCCGACGTGGACCTCGGGGCGCCGGACACCTGGAGTTCGGCGCGGTCCAGCTCGGTCGCGCCCGAGCAGGAGGCGAGCCACGCGCCGGAGGCCGAGCAGGGTGAGGCGGCGCTCGAATCCGAGGAGAAGTCGGCCGACGGCCGGAGCGACGCCCGCCGCGCGGCGTCCGCACGCCGGGCACGCGAGCGTGGACGCACGCCCCTCTTCGACCAGTACGAGGAGGGCGAGCGCCCCCGCGCGGCCAACGAGTGACCGCCGTCACGCCGCCGGAACCCCGCCTCTGACCAGTCAGGGAACGGATTTCCAAGCACCCCGATGAGGATGCTAGAGTTTCACTCGTTGCAAGGGCCTGTGGCGCAGTCCGGTAGCGCACCTCGTTCGCATCGAGGGGGCCAGGGGTTCAAATCCCCTCAGGTCCACGCATCATGAAGCCCCAGTCGGCAGTAGCCGACTGGGGCTTCATCGCGTTCACAGCTGCTTCGCGTAGCAGCGGCTGTCCTCGTAGTGGCGGTAGTAGCCGAACTTGGCGCAGGGCTCGTAACCGCTGGAGGCGTACAGGGCGATGGCCTCCGGCTGCTTGGTGCCGGTCTCCAGGACCATGCGGACGCGGCCGGCCGCGCGGGCGTCCTCCTCCAGGGCGGCGAGCATGCGGCGGGCGAGGCCCCGGCCGCGCGCCTGTGCGACGACGAACATGCGCTTGAGTTCGGCGTCGCCGTCCTCGTTGCCCTCCTCGTTGCTGTCCTGGCTGCGCCAGCCGCCGGTGGCCACCGGGCGGTCGTGCTCGTCGTACGCGATCAGGTACACGCCCCGGGGCGGGTCGAAGTCGGCGGCGTCGAGGGACGTGGCGTCGCCGCCGTCGCCGTAGCGCACGTGGTACTCGGCCTGGACCTCGTCGTTGAGCTTGACGGCGTCGGGGTGATCGAAACGAACACGACGTATATTCATGCTGGGCATCGTACTTCTATGCAGAGGGTGGGAAACGCGGGCCACGACCAGTGTGCCGGTATCGTGCCCTGGTGCTGACTGTGACCTCGGTGAACGTGAACGGACTGCGGGCCGCCGCCAAGAAGGGCTTCGTGGAGTGGCTCGCCCAGACCTCCGCGGACGTCGTCTGCCTGCAGGAGGTGCGCGCCGAGCCGCACCAGCTGCCGGAGGAGGTCCGGCAGCCCGACGGCTGGCATGTCGTGCACGCCCCGGCGGCCGCCAAGGGGCGCGCGGGCGTCTCGCTGTACACGCGGCGCGAGCCCGACCGCGTACGGGTCGGCTTCGGGTCGGCCGAGTTCGACGGCAGCGGACGCTACGTCGAGGCCGACCTGCCCGGCGTCACCGTCGCCTCGCTCTATCTGCCCTCCGGCGAGGTCGGCACCGAGCGCCAGGACGAGAAGATCCGCTTCATGGGCGAGTTCCTCGTCCACCTCAAGGCGCTGCGCGAGCGGGCCGCCGCCGACGGGCGCCAGGTGGTCGTCTGCGGCGACTGGAACATCGCCCACCAGCAGGCCGACCTCAAGAACTGGCGCGGCAACACCAAGAACTCGGGCTTCCTGCCCGAGGAGCGGGAGTGGCTCACCCAGGTGCTCACCGCCGAGGACGGCGGCTACGTCGACGTGGTACGCGCCCTGCACCCGGACGCCGAGGGGCCGTACACCTGGTGGTCGTACCGCGGGCGGGCCTTCGACAACGACTCGGGTTGGCGCATCGACTACCACATGGCCACCCCGGGGCTCGCGGCCAAGGCGGTCAAGGGGTCCGTCGAGCGCGCGGCCACGCACGCCGAGCGGTGGTCCGACCATGCGCCGGTGACCGTCGTGTACGACCTGTAGGGGCTGCCCCGTACGAACCGCGGGGGGCCGTTCAGCCCCGTTTGCTGAGCCGCCGGTCCAGCGCCAGGGACAGTTCCGCTTCCACGACGCTCCGGGCGAGCGGGCGCAGACGGTGCAGGTCCTCCTCGGGGGCGTGGCGCAGGATCAGGTCGCGGAAGAGTTCGGCGAGGGCGTCGGCGTGTTCGCGCACGCGCTTGGCGGCCCCCAGGACCTCGGCGAGGGGGATGCCCTCGCGGACCAGGGTGGAGGAGACGTCCAGCAGGCGGCGGCTGATGTGGACGATCTCGTCGCCGTCGGTGCCGAGGTAGCCCAGCTCCATGGCGGCGGCCAGGTTCTCGGGGGTGACCTGGCCCTCGAAGCGGGCGGCGAGTTCCTCGGGGGTGAGGTGGACCGGTTCCTCCTCGGTGGGGGTGCCGACGCCGAGCAGGTCGGCGACGTCCCGGCCCTGGTCCAGGGCCTCCGCGAGTTCCGCGATGCCGTTGAGGGTGTGGCCGCGTTCCAGCAGGGCCGAGATCGTGCGCAGACGGGCCAGGTGGTGCTCGTCGTACCAGGCGATACGGCCCTCGCGGCGGGGTGGCGGGATCAGCTTGCGCTCGCGGTAGAAGCGCAGCGTGCGCACGGTGATGCCGGCCAGGCGGGCCAGCTCCTCCATGCGGTATTCGCGCACTCCACCGACCTGCCTGCCGCCCTGCTCGTCCTGGTGTTCGCCGTCGTCTGCCACGTCCGAAGCCTATGTTGTACCGCCGGTAACTTTCCTTCCCCTCAACCCCTACCGCTCGGTACGGAGCTGCTCTACAGTCCCACTGCGCCAGTGTTCACTGGCAGAGTCCAAGGCGATGCGTGGAGGCTCCGGGATGGCCGAGCACGAGCATGTACGAGTGGCGGTGATCGGGTCCGGGTTCGGCGGGCTGGGTGCCGCGGTGCGGCTGCGCCGTGAGGGGATCACCGACTTCGTCGTCCTGGAGCGGGCCGACAGCGTCGGCGGCACCTGGCGGGACAACGACTACCCCGGGTGCGCCTGTGACGTCCCCTCCCACCTGTACTCCTTCTCCTTCGCGCCCAACCCCGACTGGCCGCGCACCTTCTCCGGGCAGCAGCACATCCGCGCCTATCTGGAGCATGTCACCGACGTCTTCGGGCTGCGCCCGCACCTCCGCTTCGACTCCGAGGTCAAGCTGATGACCTGGGACGGCGAGCGGCTGCGCTGGGAGATCGAGACGACCCGCGGGACCCTGACCGCCGACGTCGTCGTCTCCGCCACCGGTCCGCTGTCCGACCCGAAGATCCCCGCGATCCCGGGGCTCGACTCCTTCCCCGGCAAGGTGTTCCACTCGGCCCGCTGGGACCACGACTACGACCTGCGCGGCAAGCGCGTCGCGATGGTCGGCACCGGCGCCTCCGCCATCCAGATCGTGCCCGCCATCCAGCGCCAGGTCGGCCGGCTCACCCTCTTCCAGCGCACCCCGCCGTGGGTGATGCCCCGCGTGGACCGCGCCATCAGCGGCGCCGAGCGCCGGCTGCACCGGGCGCTGCCGTTCACCACCCAGCTGCGGCGCGGGCTGCTGTGGGGCCTGCGGGAACTGCAGGTGCAGGCGTTCACCAAGCACCCCGACGAACTCGGCCTGATCGAACAGCTCGCCAAGCGCAACATGGGCCGCGCCATCAAGGACCCGGCCCTGCGCGCCAAGCTCACCCCCGACTACCGCATCGGCTGCAAGCGGATCCTGCTGTCCAGCGCGTACTACCCGGCGCTCGCCCAGCCGAACGTGGACGTCGTCGCGAGCGGGCTCAGCGAGGTCCGCGGTTCGACCGTGATCGCCGCCGACGGCAGCGAGGCCGAGGTCGACGCGATCATCTTCGGTACGGGCTTCCACGTGACGGACATGCCCATCGCCGAGCGGGTGGTCGGCGCGGACGGCCGCACGCTCACGGAGTCCTGGAAGAACGGCATGCAGGCGCTGCGCGGCGCCTCGGCCGCCGGGTTCCCGAACTGGATGACGATCATCGGGCCCAACACCGGCCTCGGGAACTCCTCCATGATCCTCATGATCGAGTCCCAGCTGAACTACATGGCCGACTTCCTGCGCCAGCTCGACGTCCTCGGGGGCCGCACCGCCCTCGACGCCCGGCCCACGGCCGTCGACGACTGGAACCGCAAGGTCCAGGAGCGCATGAAGCGGACCGTCTGGAACACCGGCGGCTGCACCAGCTGGTACCTCGACGCGAGCGGCCGCAACACCACCATCTGGCCCGGTACGACGACCGAGTTCCGGCGCGCGACCCGGCGGGTGGACCTGGCGGAGTACGAGGTGATCCGGAAGGCGGAGGTGATCCCGAAGGCCGAGGAGAAGCAGAAGGCCGAGGAGGAGCAGAAGGTGTCGCCCGCCGAGAAGAAGAAGGCGTCGCGCGCCGAGAAGAAGAGCGAGGCCGCCGCATGAGCCGTATCACCTCCGTGGCCGCCGGCCCCTACGCTCCGCCCGCCCCCACCCGTACGCTCACGGCCGTCTCCGCCGACGGCGCGCGGCTGCACGTCGAGGTGCACGGGCCCGAGAACGCGCCGCCCGTCGTCCTCTCCCACGGCTGGACCTGCTCGACCGCGTTCTGGGCGGCGCAGATACGGGAGCTGGCGGCCGATCACCGGGTGATCGCCTACGACCAGAGGGGGCATGGCCGTAGCCCCGCGAGCCACGCCTGCACCACCGAGGCGCTGGCGGACGATCTCGAAGCGGTGCTCGCGCAGACGCTCGCGCGCGGGGAGAAGGCCCTGGTCGTCGGCCACTCCATGGGCGGGATGACGGTCATGGCCGCCTCCGCGCGCGCCCGCTTCCGCGAACACGCCGCCGCCGTCCTGCTGTGCAGCACGGGCAGCTCGCGGCTGGTCGCGGAGTCGCGCGTGGTGCCGTTGCGCGCCGGGCGTGTGCGCACCTGGATCACCGGGCGCGTCCTCGGTTCGCGCGCCCCTCTCGGCCCGGTCACGCCCGTCGCGAAGCGCATCCTCAAGTACGCGACCATGGGCGCCGGTTCCGCCCCGCACATGGTGGAGGCGTGCGCGCGGATCGTGCACGCCTGCCCGCGCGTCGTGCGCCACACCTGGGGCGCCGTGCTCGCGGCGCTCGACCTCGACCACGGCGTACGGGAGTTGCACGCGCCCACCGAGGTGGTGCACGGCGCGTCCGACCGGCTCACGCCCCCCGTGCACGCCCGCGCGCTGGCCGCCGCGCTGCCCCAGTGCATCGGCCTCACCGAACTCCCCGGCGTCGGCCACATGACTCCCATCGAGGCCCCGGAGTCGGTGACCGGCAGGATCCGGGAACTCGTCACCACGTACGTCACAGAGAACACCCCCGTGCAGCAGATCAAGGAGGGCGCATGAGCAGGGTCAGCCTCGAAGGGCAGGTCGCCGTCGTCACCGGAGCGGCGCGCGGCGTCGGCGAGTTGCTCGCGCGCAAGCTGTCCGCGCGCGGTGCCAAGGTGGCGCTCGTCGGACTGGAGGAGGAGGCGCTCAAGGAGGTCTCCGAGCGGCTGCACAGCGACAGCGCGCACTGGTACGCCGACGTCACCGACCACGAGGCGATGAGCCGGGTGGCGCAGGAGGTCAAGGAACGGTTCGGCAAGGTCGACATCGTCGTCGCCAACGCCGGTGTGGCGACCGGCGGGCCCTTCGTCGACTCCGATCCGCAGGCCTGGCGGCGGGTGATCGAGGTGAACCTGATCGGTTCGGCGGTGACGGCCCGGGCCTTCCTGCCGGTGCTCACCGAGAGCCGCGGCTACCTGCTGCAGATAGCCTCGCTCGCCGCGATGACCCCGGCCCCGATGATGACGGCGTACTGCGCCTCCAAGTCGGGCGTGGAGGCGTACGCGCACAGCCTGCGCGCCGAGGTCGGCTACCAGGGCGTGCGCGTCGGCGTCGGGTACCTGTCCTGGACCGACACCGACATGGTGCGCGGGGCCGACCAGGACGATGTCATGCGGGAGCTGAGGCAGCGGCTGCTGTGGCCGGCGAACAAGACGTACCCGCTGGGCCCGACGGTGGACCGGATCGTCGCCGGCATCGAGCGGCGCTCGGCGCACGTGTACGGACAGTGGTGGCTGCGCGGCATGCAGGGGGTGCGCGGATATCTGCCGGCGCTCATCGGCAGGGTCGGACAGCGCGAGATGCAGCGGTTCGCGCCCCGTCTGGAAGGGATGCGCTCCGGACTCGTCGGCGCAGGTGGGGCGGCGGACGAAGCGGCGAGTGCTACGCACCGTAACTGATCGACGTGCGCCGCGTGTTCCCCCATGTGAATCTGGTCGAGGCCCCACCGAGGGGTCAACCCCCCACTCACTACGGGAGTGAACCCACATGGGTATGAAGGACAAGCCCAGTCAGAAGCAGCAGGCCCAGGAGAAGCTCGGCCAGGCCCGTGAGAAGGCCGGTCAGCCGCAGCGTGGCCAGCAGCAGCGCGGTCAGGAGCCGCAGCGCGGCCAGCAGCAGCGTGGCCAGGAGCAGCGCGGCCAGCAGCCCGAGCGCGGTCGTCAGAACTTCCGTGACATCGAGGACACGGAGCAGGAGATGAAGGACCGCCTCGACCGGGACTACGACGCCTAGTCGCCGCGCTCGACTTCACCCCTGAGGCGGGGTGCCCGGTGATATCGCCGGGCACCCCGCTTCGTCGTGCCCGGGCTCCCCGCTTCGTCGTGCCCGGGCTCCCCGCTTCGTCGTTCAAGGCTTCTGGCGCGGCGGCAGCTTCGGCCTCGAACGGTCCGGTACGTCGCTGTAGTCCGGGGGGATCGCCGCGGGATTGGTGTCCAGCAGCTCGACGGCCAGCTGTACGGCGTCGTCGAGCTGGGCGTGCCGGCCCTCGGCCCAGTCCAGGGGGGTGCGCTGGATCTCCAGGTCGGGGGCGACGCCGTGGTTCTCCACGGACCAGCCGTAGGCGTCGAACCAGGCGGCGTTCATCGGCACCGTGATCACCGTGCCGTCGCCGAGGCGGTGCCGGCCGGTCATGCCGACGACTCCGCCCCAGGTGCGCTGTCCCACGACCGGTCCGAGTTTCAGGAGCTTGAAGGCGGCGGTGATCATGTCGCCGTCGGAGGAGGTCGCCTCGTCCGCGAGGGCCACCACCGGGCCCCGGGGCGCGTTCGAGGTGTACGACACCGGTTGCGCGTCGCGGGTCAGGTCCCAGCCCAGGATCGTCCGGGTGAGCTTCTCGATGACGAGTTCGCTGATGTGCCCGCCGGCGTTGCCGCGCACGTCCACGATCAGCGCGGGCCGGGACACCTCCATGCGCAGGTCCCGGTTGAACTGGGCCCAGCCCGAGCCGCCCATGTCGGGGATGTGCAGGTAACCGCACTTGCCGCCGCTCAACTCCCGTACGACCTCACGGCGTTTGGTGACCCAGTCCTGGTAGCGCAGCGGCCGTTCGTCGACGAGCGGGACGACGGCGACCCGCCGGGCCGCGCCGCTCTCGCCCTCGGCCGGGGCGAAGGTCAGCTCCACGGTCGTCCCGCCCGAGCCCGCGAGCAGCGGGTACGGTCCGGCCACCGGATCGACCGGACGGCCGTCCACGTGGGTCAGTACGGCGCCCTCGTGGATGCCCGTCCCGGCCAGCGGCGAGCGGGCCTTGGAGTCGGAGGAGTCGCCGGGCAGGATGCGCTTGACCGTCCAGCCCCCGTTCCGGCGTACGAAGTTGGCGCCGAGCAGGCCCTGCCGGCGCTGGTAGTGGGCCGGGCCCTCGTTGCGGCGGGCGGCGGTGACGTAGGCGTGCGAGGTGCCCAGCTCGCCCAGGACCTCGCGCAGCAGGTCGGCGAACTCGTCGGGGGAGGCGACCCGTTCGACGAGCGGCCGGTACTGGTCGAGCACGGCGTTCCAGTCGATGCCGCACATGCCGGGGTCCCAGAAGTAGGCACGGATGAGACGGCCTGCCTCCTCGTACGACTGGCGCCACTCGGCGGCCGGGTCGACCTGGTGCAGGATGCGGCGCAGGTCGATCCAGACGGTCGTGTCGCTGTCGCCGGACTCGGTCGACGGTACCGCCCGCAGATCGCCCTCGTCGACCACCACCAGCCGGGTCCCGTCCCCGCTCACCGCGAACCAGTCCAGATGGTCGACCAGTTCGGACTTCTTCGCCTTGGTGATGTTGAAGTACTCCAGCGTCGGCCGTCCGCTGATGTCGGCCGGGTTGACGAAGGTCTCGCCGAGGGCGCCGGAGATCGGCCAGCGCAGCCAGACCAGGCCACCGCCCGCGACCGGATACAGCGCGGAGTACTTGGAGGCGATGACCGGGAACGGCGTCACCCGGTTCTCCAGGCCCTCCACCTCCACGGTCACGGTGCCGCCCTCACCGCTCTCCTCGTCCTCGACGGGGTCGAGCCCGCCCGCCGCCGGCCGGCCCTCGGGGTTCAGGGCGAACGGGGACGGGGTCGCGGAGGACAGCGGGACCAGGTACGGGCGGCAGCCCAGCGGGAAGGACAGGTCGCCGGTGTGGACGTCGTACACCGGGTCGAAGCCGCGCCAGGACAGGAAGGCGAGGTAGCGGCCGTCGCGGGTGAAGACGGGGTTCTCGTCCTCGAAACGGCCGTTGGTGACGTCCACGATGAGCCGGTCCTTGATACGGGCCAGCTTGATCTGCCGCAGCGAGCGGCCGATGCCCGGCTGGGACCAGGCGAGCCAGGAGCCGTCGGGCGAGAAGGCGAGGTCGCGGACGGGCCCGTTGATGGAGCGGATCAGCTCGGTGACCTGACCGTTCGGGTCTGCGGTGCCTTCGCCGGCCTCCTCGCCGGCTCCCTCCGCCCCCTCCACCACGTCCGCCACGTCGATCAACAGCAGCCGCCCGTCGTGCGACGCGATCGCCAGCCGCTCGCCCAGCGGGTCGGACACCATCTCCAGCACCCGGCCCAGCCGGCCCGAGGCCAGTCGGCGTGGGGCGCGGTCGCCGGTGGCGCGGGGGAGCTGGGCCAGCTCGATGGCGTCCTCGCCCTCGGCGTCCGTCACGTACGCCACCTGCCCGGTCGAGCCGAGCATCTCCGGCAGCCGGACCCGTACGCCGGGCGTGTCCGTGATCGTGCGCGCGGGGCCGTCCCGGTGCGTGAGCCAGTACAGGCTGCCACGCACGACGACGGCGCCGGCCCGCCCGGTCTCGTCCACGGAGATGCCGTCCACGTGCTGGGCGGCCGGCACCTGGTACCTGCGACGCCCCGCGCGCGGGCCGCTCAGCCGGATGTCGAGCCTGCGCGGTACGGAGTTCGCGGCGAGGTCGTCCACCAGCCACAGGTCGCCCGCGCACTGGTAGACCACCCGGGTGCCGTCGCCGGCGGCGTTGCGGGCGTAGAAGGCGTCGTGGTCGGTGTGGCGGCGCAGGTCGGAGCCGTCGTGGGCGCAGGAGTAGAGGTTGCCGACGCCCTCGTGGTCGGAGAGGAAGGCGATCCGGCCGCCGACGAACATGGGCGAGGCCAGATGCCCGCCGATCCCCTCCAGCAGCCGCTTCCCGTGCAGCCACAGCCGCCCCATCGCGCCGCCCCGGTACCGCTTCCAGGAGGCCGGTTCGTGCGGCGGGGTGCCGGTGAGCAGCAGGGTCATGTGCACGTCGTCGATGTCGGCGACCTGGATGTCGGAGACCGGGCCCCAGGGCAGCTTGCGGCCGGGGTCGCCGTCCGGGGACACCTTGTAGGCCCAGGTGTAGTAGGAGAAGGGCTCGCCGTGGGAGGCGACGGCGAGGATCTCGCTCCGGCCCTGCTCGTCGGGCGGTGTCCAGCCGCAGACCTGGGTGTCGATGCTGCCCCAGTACGTCAGCTGCCGCGCGGGTCCGCCCTCGGTGCCGACGAGGTGGATCTCGGGCATGAGGCTGCGCCAGGTCGTGTACGCGATCTGGCGGCCGTCGGGCGAGAAGCGGGGAGGGCCGGCCTTGGTGCGGTCCACGGTGAGCCGCCAGGCGCGGTCCGGGGAGTCGAGGGGGGCCAGCCACAGGTCGTCCTCGGCCACGAAGCACAGCAGGTCGCCGTTGAGGTGGGGGAAGCGCAGATAGCTCACCTCACCATGCTTTTCCGGTCGAGGAGGCCCAGCAACTTATGGAAAACCGACAGGCGTGAGGCAACACACGTACGAAACGGTTTCGTTTCGCTTGTGGCTGCGGTACATTCGTCACGTACGAAACAGTGTCGTTCGGAGCGGGCAACCGCGTCGGGAAGGTGAGAGACATGACTGAGGTCGCCACCGCGCGTCGCAGTCGGATCACGCCCGAACGTGAGGCCGAGTTGTACGAGGCCGTGCTCGAACTGCTCCGCGAAGTCGGCTACGACGCCCTCACCATGGACGCCGTGGCCGCCCGCACCCGCTCCAGCAAGGCCACGCTCTACCGCCAGTGGGGCGGCAAGGCCGAACTGGTCGCGAAGGCGGTGCGGCACAGCAAGCCGGGCGCCATGGGCCTCGGCGAGATCGACACCGGGTCGCTCAAGGGCGACCTGCACGCCCTCACCCTGCGTTCGGACGACTGCGAGATGGAGCAGAACTCCGCCCTGATGCGGGGTCTGGCCATGGCGATGCACGGCAACGCGGATCTCCTGAAGGCGTTCCGTGACCATCTCATCGAGCCGGAGATGGCGGAGTTCCGTCGTGTGCTGCAGCGGGCGATCGACCGGGGCGAGGTCCGCGCGGACAACCCGGCGATCGACTACGTGATGCACATGATGATCGGCGCGTTCGCCGCTCGCACCCTGATCGACGAGCAGCCGCCGACGCAGACCTTCCTCATTTCGTACATCGACGCCGTGGTCCTCCCCGCCCTCGGCGTCACCACCAGCTGAACCCTCTCCCCAGCAAGCCCACCAACTGACGTCACCGCTCACGTCGTCGGGCTGATCACCCCTGCCCAGATGAACCCCACGACCTGACCGGGAGTACGCCCTCGTGGCCACGTTCCTCTACAAACTCGGCCGGCTCGCCTTCCGGCGACGGCACTTCGTCGCGCTCATATGGGTCGCGCTGCTCACCCTCGCCGGGGTGGGCGCGGCCTCCGCGCCGGCCGCCGGCAACTCCTCCTTCTCCATCCCGGGCACCGAGGCCCAGAAGGCCTTCGACCTGCTGGAACAGCGCTTCCCCGGCATGAGCGCCGACGGCGCGACCGCACGGGTCGTCTTCAAGGCGCCGGACGGCGAGAAGATGACGGACGCGGACAACAAGGCGACCGTCAAGAAGACGGTCAAGGAGCTGCGGAGCGGCTCCGAGGTCGTCTCCGTCGCCGATCCCTACACCGGGCACGCCGTCAGCAAGAACGGCACGATCGCCTACGCCTCGGTGAAGTACAAGGTCTCCGGCATGGAGCTGGAGGACTCCTCCCGCGACGCGCTGAAGGAGGCCGCGCAGGACGCGCGGGACGCCGGGCTCACGGTCGAGGTCGGTGGTGACGCGCTGCAGGCGACGCCCGAGACCGGCAACAGTGAGGTCATCGGCATCGCGGTCGCCGCGGTGGTCCTCGTCATCACCTTCGGCTCGCTGCTCGCGGCCGGATTCCCGCTGCTGACCGCGATCATCGGTGTCGGCATCGGTGTCTCCACGATCACCGCGCTCGCGAAGGCCCTCGACCTGGGCACCACCACCTCCACCCTGGCCTCGATGATCGGCCTCGCCGTCGGCATCGACTACGCCCTCTTCATCGTCTCCCGCTACCGTGCCGAACTGGCCGAGGGCCGCGAGCGCGAGGAAGCGGCCGGACGGGCCGTCGGCACGGCCGGCTCGGCGGTGGTCTTCGCGGGCCTGACCGTCGTCATCGCCCTGGTCGGCCTGTCCGTGGTCGACATCCCGATGCTGACCAAGATGGGCGTCGCGGCCGCGGGTACGGTCGCCATCGCGGTCCTCATCGCCCTCACCCTGATCCCGGCGCTGCTCGGCTACGCGGGCCGCAGGATCAAGCCGGCCGGCGAGAAGAGCAAGCTGCTCGGCGGCGGCCGCAAGCCGAAGAACCCCAAGAAGGCCGGCCGTCCCAACATGGGCACCCGCTGGGCGAGCTTCGTCGTACGGCGCCCGGTCGCCGTCCTCCTCCTCGGTGTGATCGGCCTCGGCGCGGCAGCCGTCCCGGCCGCCTCCCTCGAACTGGGCCTGCCGGACGACGGCTCCCAGCCGGTCTCCACCACCCAGCGCCGCGCCTACGACCTCCTGTCCGAGGGCTTCGGACCGGGCTTCAACGGCCCGCTGATGGTCGTGGTCGACGCCAAGGACAGCGCGCACCCCAAGGCGGCCTTCACCAAGGTCGGCGACGAGATCAAGGGGCTGAAGGACGTCGTCACGGTCACTCCGGCCATGCCCAACAAGGCCGGCGACACCGCGACGATCACCGTCATCCCGAACTCCAAGCCGTCCTCGACCACCACCGAGGACCTGGTCCACGCCATCCGCGACAAGGGCGCGGGCATCACCTCCGCGACCGACGCGAAGGTGCTGGTCACCGGCTCGACGGCGATGAACATCGACTTCTCGCAGAAGCTGAACGACGCCCTCCTGCCGTACCTCGCCCTGGTCGTCGGCCTGGCCTTCCTCCTCCTGATCGTGGTCTTCCGCTCGATCCTCGTCCCGTTGAAGGCGGCCCTCGGCTTCCTGCTCAGTGTGCTGGCGGCCCTCGGCGCCGTGGTCGCGGTCTTCCAGTGGGGCTGGCTGTCCAGCCTGTTCAACGTCGAGCAGACCGGCCCGATCATGTCGATGATGCCGATCTTCATGGTCGGCGTGGTCTTCGGTCTCGCCATGGACTACGAGGTGTTCCTCGTGACCCGCATGCGGGAGGCGTACGTCCACGGGGAGAAGCCCACCCAGGCCGTCGTGACCGGCTTCAAGTACAGCGCACGCGTCGTCACGGCCGCCGCGATCATCATGATCGCTGTCTTCTCCGGCTTCATCGGCTCCAGCGAGTCGATGATCAAGATGATCGGCTTCGGCCTCGCCATCGCCGTCTTCTTCGACGCGTTCATCGTCCGCATGACCATCGTCCCGGCGGTGCTCGCGCTGCTCGGCAAGAAGGCCTGGTGGCTGCCCAGGTGGCTGGACCGCGCCCTGCCCAACGTCGACGTCGAGGGCGAGGGCCTGCGCACGGCCGAGGAGCGCAGGGACGCCGACCCCGACGGGGAACGGGAGCTGGTACGCGTCTGACGTACCGCCGCTGAAAGACCGCCGGTGAGGGTCCGTGGGGACGGGGCGCCCTCACCGGCTTCTTTCGTGGCCGAGGCCGGGCAGGACGGGTTGAGTACCTGGGGGCAGGGGCTGAGTATCCGCGCCCATGCCGCACCGGCGGCCCTCCGCGCAGGATCGTCCCGTGAACCCCGAGACGTATACGACCCTGTACGGCCCCGCGCGGCCGACTCCGCGAAAGAGCCGAGGCGAGACCGCGGTGGGCCTGCTGGCCGCCCTGCTCTGGATCCTCACCCTGGCCTCGCTGGGCTGGCTGACGTTCCTGGTGGGCATGGTGACGCTGTGGGGCCTGGCGGACGGCATGTCCTGGGCGGAGGTCCGGGGCTTCGTGCTGCCGTACGCCCTGACCGTCGCCGGCGCCGCCGCGGCCCTGACCGCGCTGGCCTTCACCCCCGGCGTCCGCCGCCTCACCCCGCTCACCCGCCTCCTTCTGACGGGCGCCCTCGCCTGCCCGGTACCGGCCGGCCTCGCGGTGTGGACGTGGGTCCAGGTCGGCTGAAGCTCGCTCCGGTCGCTCGGACAACTCGGTCGCGTGCGCCGTACACCCACCGCTACCGTGCCCCGCATGACGACGACAGCCGCCACTGACGCCGAAGAGTCCGGAGCACACCCCCGTTTCGCCGAAGCCCTTCGCGCGCTCGGTCTGGAGGAGTTGCTCGCCCGTACCCGGCGCTTCCCGGAAGCCACCCGTACCGCCGCCGAGGCCGCCGCCGCGATCGGGTGTGAGCTGAGCGAGATCTGCAAGTCGCTGGTCTTCGCCGCCGACGGGGTGCCGGTGCTGGTGCTGATGGACGGGGCCTCGCGGGTGGACGTGGAGAGGGTGCGGGGGGTGCTGGGGGCCGGGAAGGTCACGCGGGCCGACGCCGGCGTCGTGCGCGAGACGACCGGGTACGCCATCGGTGGTGTGCCGCCCTTCGGGCACCGTACCCGCACCCGTGTTCTCGCCGACCGCTCGCTGCTCGCGCACGACGTGGTGTGGGCGGCGGCCGGGACGCCGCACACGGTCTTCCCCGTCGAGCCGAAGGAACTGGTCGCCCACGCCGGTGCCGACCTGGTGGACGTCCGCGAGCAGACCGCGTGACGCCGCTGGTCACCGCGGCGGTGCTGTTCGCCGCGGTCACGCACGCCAGCTGGAACGCCATCGCGCACCGGATCACCGACAAGCTGGTCGGGTTCACGCTGATCCTGGCGGGCGGTGTGCTCATCGGGCTGCTGCTGGCGCCGTTCGCGGCGTTCCCGGCGGCGGGGGCGTGGCCGTATCTGCTCGTCTCGGCGGTCATCCACCTCGTGTACGTCGTGCTGCTGATGACGTCGTTCCGGCTGGGTGACTTCGGGCAGGCCTACCCGATCGCGCGGGGCAGCGCGCCGCTGGTGGTCACCGTGTTCGCGGCGGTGTTCGCGCACGAGGTGCCCAACGGCTGGGCGGCCGCCGGTATCGCCCTGTCGTGCGCCGGCCTGACCGGCGTGGCGCTGTGGGGGCTGCGTGGGCGCCGGCCCCCGTGGGCGGCGATCGGGGCCGCGCTGGCGACGGGGCTGTCCATCGCCTCGTACACGGTCGTCGACGGGCTCGGCGTGCGCGCCTCCGGCTCCCCGCTCGGGTACACCGCCTGGCTGATGATCGCGCAGGGCGTGGCCATCCCCGCGTACGCCGTCTGCTGCCGCTGGCGGCGCGAAACGGTGGCCGTGCTGCGCCCCTTCGCCGCCCTCGGCCTCCTGGGATCCGCGCTCTCCGTCTCCGCCTACGGCCTGGTCCTGTGGGCCCAGACCCGCGCCGACCTCGCCCCCATCGCCGCCCTGCGCGAGTCCTCGATCATCGTGGGCGCGGCCATCGGGGCCCTGTTCTTCAAGGAGCGCTTCGGCGCGCCCCGGATCGCGGCGGCGGGCCTGCTGGTCGTCGGGATCGGGTTGATGCTGCACGCGGGGTAGCGCGCGCCCCGGCATACGGCAGTGACCTGTTCCTTCCGGTAAGGGTGTGGTTTTTGGTCCCGGATTGCCGATTTCCGGCCGGAACAAAATCTAACGCTTTACATAAGCCGTCAGTAACGATCGACAATGTCCCGGAATCGGAAGGCCCGGTTCATTCCCTGGTTCGGCTGAGCACTCCGCTGACGTTCAGGACCTCGTGGCACCCCTGCGCCTGACGGCCCGTGGCCGGTGTGCCCGGCTTCGCGCACGTCACGTCGATGGTCACGGTGTCGTTCGCGGGGATCTTGATGGGGGTCACCCAGTGATAGTCCTGGTTCCGGAAGGTCTCCAGCGCGATCGTGGTGATCTTGCGCTCGCCGAACGTGATCGTCAGCACCCCTTCGTCGCCCTGGAAGTTGGCGACGACGATGTCCGTGACCCCGAAGACGCTTTTCTCGGGCACCTTGTAGGTACCGGTCCTGGTCTGTCCGGCGGACGTCTTCAGGTCGATGGTCGCCGAGCTCTGCTGGCCGTCGCCACCGGAGGTGCCGTTGCCGCCCGAGGTGCCGTCGTCCCCCGAGGTGCCGGCACCGCCGGATCCGGACGGTGCCCCCGACGCCTGGCCACCGGGCTTGCCGCCCGAACCGGTGCCCGGAGAACTCCCGTCGCCCTGGCCCCCGGGGGGCGTGGGCCGCGGCTGGACCGCTTCGTTGGCCGCTTGCTTGGCGGCGCTGCGCACCGCCGGACGGACCAGCGCGAACCAGGCGAGCAACAGCGCGAGCAGCGCGGCGAGCAGCGCGAGCAGCCACTTCGGGAAGACGGGAATCTGGACGAACTCCGCGTCCAGCGGCGCCCGTACGGCGGGCTCGTCCTGCCTGGTGTCCGTCGCCTCCGCCTGGTCCCCGGTTTCGGCGGTGTCCACGGTGAACGGCCACACCACGGGATTGCCGAACCACACCGGCTTGGCCGTGCGGACCCGCAGTACGACCTCCGTCGACTCGCCGGGCTCGAGCTTCGGCTCCGCGGGGGTGAAGGCGAACCCCAGCTCCTCGCCGGCCTGGCCCGGAGTGAAGCGCACCTGCACCGGGGTGTTGCCCTGGTTGCGTACGGCCAGCCGGTAGCGGCCGCGCAGCCAGCCGCGCCGACGGCGCGGGGCCAGCTCGGTCTGGAGCTCGTGGAACTCCTCGATGTGCACGGTGGTTTCGAGGACCCGCACCGACTCGGGGTGCTCGGCCGGCAGGACCCGTACGCCGAGCGGCTTGTCACCGGCCCGGATCTCCGGGGAGCGCGGCGGCGTCAGACGGATCGTCACCGTCTCGGAGGTGCCGGGATACAGCGAGACGCGCGCGGGCTCCACCGTGGTCCAGGGAGCACAGTCCCCGACCACCTCCAGGCTGTACGCCTCGACGATGTCGCTGTCGTTGCGCACGGTCAGGGTGGTGGTGGCGATGTCACCCGGCATCACCGTCACGGCCGGGATGTCGAGGCCGGGCGCACCGGGTCCGGAAGGGGCTGCGGAAGGCGTCACGCCAGCACGGTAGGAGAGCGCCCCTGAGCGTAGCGAGGAACGCGAGGGCAACACCCGGGCAGTCACGGTGCCCGGTAAGTCAAATCGAACGTCTTTGTGACAGCGGGTCGTTGATGTGGCGCGCCGCCTCCCGGGCGTCGCCCTCCCGTGGTCGCCTCGAGTGCACCTCTTACCCCCCACGAACTCACGAAACAGGTACGTCATGTTACGAGTTGAGGAGAACGGCTCCGTTATGTCCGACGCCTTGTCACATGCGCCCGCTCAGATCGGCTCGACCCACCGGACCCCCCGCTCCGCTCGCCCGAACCGGGTGACCGTGGCCGTCTACGCCGCCGATCCCGTCCTGCGTATCGGCGTCGTCCAACAGTTGCGTCAGCGCCCCGAGGTCGACCTGGTGGACGAGGCCGACGCGGACCGGGCCCAGGTGTCGCTGGTGGTCGTGGACAGCGTCGACGACGATGTCGCCGCCCTGCTCAACCGGCTGCGGCACAACAACGCCACTCACACGGGCCTCGTGGTCGGCACCCTCGGGGCCGGCGGGCTGCAACGCGTCATCGAGTGCGGCGTGGCGGCGGTGCTGCGCCGCGCCGAGGCCGATCAGGACCAGCTCCTCCACCTGGTCCAGGCGATAGCCAACGGCGAGGGAGTGCTGCCCGGCGACCTGCTCGGCAAGCTGCTCACCCACGTCGGCAGCATCCAGCGCTCGGCGCTCGACCCGGGGAGCCTGTCGCTGTCCACCCTGACGACGCGCGAGGCGGACATGCTGCGCCTGGTGTCGGAGGGCCTGGACACCGCGGAGATAGCCCGCAAGACCGCGTACTCCGAACGGACCGTCAAGAACGTCCTGCACGAGATCATCACCCGGCTGCAGCTGCGCAACCGGGCCCATGCGGTCGGCTACGCGCTGCGCAACGGACTGATCTGACGGACGGGGCCGTGGGCCCGGGCCGAGGGCCGGGCGGACAGCCGCCCCGGCAGCGGCGGGGAACCCGGCACTGCCCGAAAGCGCACCGCACGCTTCCCCCGGGTACGGCCCCGCCGCCCTGCCGTGCCGCGCGCGGCCGGTACAGGGTGGCCGGGGCACATCCGGATGCCGCACCAGACTGTGAAGGGGACCGTGATGGAAACCGCTGGCTCCGGCAGGCGGTACCGCCTGGGGAGACTCGGGTCGTCGCTGCTGCTGCTCGTCCCGCTGCTCGGGGTGGCCGCGGCCGCCGGGCCGGGCAGCGCCGAACCCCAGGTGAAGGCGGCCGACGCCGCGGCCACCCGCGTCGCGTACGCCGGTACCCGGCACCGCAGTCTCGGCCGGGTCGACACCACCACCTCCAGCACACCGCTGTTCGGCGCGGGCCCGGCCCACTACGACGTCCAGCCGTCCGCCCTCGGCGACCAGTTGGTCTTCGCGAGCCGCCGCGACGAGAGGAGACCGCAGATCTACCTGCGGTCCGCCGACGGTTCGGTACGCCGTCTCACCAGCGGCCTGGACGCGGCACACCCCCGGCTGACGCCGGACGGCCGGGCCGTGGTGTTCGACTCGGCCGCACCCGGAGGCCCGGACGGCGGGACCCAGCGCGACCTGTGGCTGGTGCGCACCGACGGCACCGGCCTGACCCGGCTGACCGACACGCCCGCCGACGAGGAGGGCCCGACCGTGTCCCCGGACGGGCAGCGCCTGGCGTACTCCAGCGACAGCGACCCGGTGGCCGGCCGGCAGATCTACGTCCGGCCTCTGAACGGCGGCACCGCCACCCGGGTCACCGACCCGGCGAACGGCACGGCCACCGAACCGGCGTGGAACCCGGTCGACGACGCCGAGAACCGGAACTGGATCGCGTACACCGCCACGACCACCGTCGACGGGCAGTCCGTGCCCCACCTGCGGGTGACGAACGCGGACGGAGCCGGTGACGAGCCGCTCCTCGGGGGCGCGCAGGCACAGTGGCGTGCCCACGGGGCAGCGTGGCTGCCCGACGGGGACGGTGTGCTGTTCCTGAGCCCCGAGATCACCTGTGAGTGCGAGGGCGACTGGGACCACGTGTTCCGGGCGACCGCCCACTCCGACCAGGTCCCCGCGCTGGTGCTCAACGAGGACCGGGAGGTCCTCTCGCCCACCTGGCTCGGGCCGCTCGACGGCGGCGGTGCGGTGGTGGAGCGCACCTCGGCGGCCACCCCGCACAGGGTGACCCTGCAGGACGTCCGGACGGACGGGACCGACCCCCGCGACCTGGGCCTGCCGATCCTCGACGAGGACCCGGCGGCCGACACCAATACCGATCCCGCCAAGGACCCGCTGTTCCGGCCCGCGGCCGGGTACGACCCGTGGACCGAGCGGCAGAACTACACGCCCGACGGCCGCCGGATCGTCGTCACCCGCTTCGAGGACAACGCCGACGGCCAACGGATCGAGCGGATCTGGATGACGGACGCCGACGGCTCCAACGCGGCGCCCCTGCCGCTCGCGGGACGCGGCCCGACGGACTGGGACACCGACCCGACGTTCTCCCCGGACGGCAAGTACCTCGCCTTCACCCGGACTTCGCCGGGCGGCGTCGGCGAGGCCGCCGGACCCAGCCGCATCCTCATCGCGGAGGTCGCCACCGGCGCGATCACCGGCGAGATCACCCCGCCGGCCGGGCAGCTCCAGGGCCAGGACGCCCAGCCCACCTGGTCCTCCGACGGCACCACCCTGGCCTTCACCCGCAACACGGAGATCAACGGGGGCGGCGGCAACAAGCACATATGGACCGTGCCCGTGAACAACCTGTCCCAGCAGCGCGACCTGAGCGCCACGAACTGCCCGGGCAACTGCCAGGTCATCGACGACAGCCCGGCGTTCTCCCCGGACGGTCTCGGCATCGCCTTCAACCGCAAGAACGGCGCCGGCCGGATCGACGAGCAGAACGGCATCCTCCTGACGTCGCTGTCGGGCGACGACTGCCAGGTGCTGCTGCCCACCGCCGCCCGCGACCTGCCCGGCGCCTGTGGCCGGGAACTGCCGGAGAACACCGGCCCGTTCCAGCCACGGGACGCCGCCTGGACCGCCGACGGCAAGGGTCTGGTGATCAGCGCTCGCCCCGAGCGAGCCGTCAACTCCCCTGAGAAACTGAAGCTGTTGGACATCGCGTCCGGCGAGCTGACGAAGCTCACGACCGATCTCCCGGGCCGTCAGAAGGAACCCAGCGTCCAGCAGTCCGTGGACCTTGCCGTCCGGGCGCCCGGCACCGCCCCGGAGGTCACCGTCGGCGACTCCACCACGGTCCGTGTCGACGTCGTGAACCACGGCCCCGCGGCCTCCCCCGGCACCCGGCTGACCGTCGCCCCGCCCACCGGCGTGCGGGTCACCCGGATGACCTGGCCCGGCGGCACCTGCGACGCCGCCTCCCTGCAGTGCACGGTCGGCGTGGTAGCGCCCGGCACGACCGTTCCGGTGGACGTCACCCTCACCGGAGTCACGCCCGGCGACGCGCCGGTCGACTGGTCGGTCACCGGCGCGGTCCTGGATCCGCAGCCCAGCGACAACGCGGGCCGGACCGTGGTGCCGGTGCGCGAGGCCACCCCGCCCACGCCGCCGCCGACCCCGCCGCCGACCCCGACTCCCACTCCGACCCGGACCCCGCCCACCGTGCCCCCGCAGCCGCCGGAGCCCAAGGCCGGGCCCGGGGTGCGCGTCACGGCCCAGCCGAACCCCGGCTACGTCGGCGGGCGCGTGGTCGTGACGTACACCGTCCGCAACGGCCGCAACGCGCTGGCGACCGGGCTGCGGCTGCGCATCGGCCTCCCCGACGGCATCCCGAACAGCGGGCCGCCGGAGGGCTGCGACCGCTCCTGGGTGTGCGCGCTGCCGGACCTCACGCCGGGCGCGAGCACCGTCGTACGCGTCGTGCTCAGCCCCGACAAGGCGCTGACCGGCCGTGTCACCGGCGTCCTCACCACCACCGGGACGGACGCCGACAAGAGCGACAACACCGCACGGCAGCGGCTGCGCATCCTGCAGCCGCGCATCATCGCGGTGCCGGACATCGGAAAGCCCGGGTTCGTCACCTCCGTGCGCGGCAAGGACTTCCCGCCGGGCGTGCCGGTGCGGTTCACCTGGAAGCCGGGGATCACCGCGGCGGCGGCGCCGACCGTTCCGAAGCTGGACGGCACGTTCATCGGCCAGCTGCTCATCCTCGCCAAGGACCAGACCGGACCGCGCGTCATCACCGCCAAGGGCCCCGGTTTCTCACCGGTGACCACCGACTTCCTGGTGGTCAGCGGCAGCGTGCAGCCGCCCGACGAGGTGACCCGCCGGTGATCCACGAGGTCGACGAGGGGCTGCGCCGCCTGCTCGAAGCATCGGGCCTGCAGGCATCGGGCGTCGACGTGGTCTTCGACGCCCCCACCCGGGACTGGGCGGCGCGCCGCAGCGCCCCGACGGTCTGCGTCTTCCTGTACCACATCCGCGAGGACGCCACCCGGCGCGGCAGCGGCGCCGGGGAGGTGTACGACGAGGACGGGCATCTCGTGGCGCGCCGCAGCCCGCCGCGCTGGTTCGAGCTGACGTACCTGGTCACGGCGTGGGCGAGCCGCCCGCAGGACGAACACCGGCTGCTCTCGCAGGTGCTCGCCTGTCTGGTGGCCCACGACACGCTGCCCGCACGGCTGCTCACCGGCTCGCTCGCCGAACTCGGCCTGACCGTGGGACTGGACACCGCCGGGGCCGGCCTCGACGCACCGGCCGCCTCCGATGTGTGGTCCGCGCTCGGCGGGGAGATGAAGGCCTCCCTCGGGGTTCAGGTGCGGGCACCGCTCGCCGGCGTGACCACGGCCGCCGCACCCCCGGTCACGGAAGGCCTCGTCGTACGTTCCGCGGCCGGGCGCGAGGGCGAGGACGTGACGTCCGGGCGCCGGTTGCGGTACACGGAGGTCAGCGATCCGGGGCCGGAGGGCTTCACCGGCCCGCGCGAGCGGCCGCCCGCCCCCGCCCGACGCCGCCGCAGGGGGGACCGCCAGCCGTGACACACACCGCCGGACATGTCGTGGACGACCGAGCCGCTGTCCACCCCCATGCCGATGCTGCTGCCGAAGCCGTCTCCGGCGACGTGGACCACCTGTGGACGCGGCTTCGCGTGGTCGAGGAGCGGGTGCGCCACGCGGTGGCGGTCCGCCGGGCCGGCGATCCCGACCCCGACGACCCGTACCGCGGCCAGTACCTCACCCCCGAGGCGGCGGCCCGCATCCTGGACGAGCCGGGCGGCCTCGGCGTATCCGCGCACGAGCCGTGGCAGCCGCCCGCCGGGTCCGTCCTCGACGGCCTCGCCCGGCGGTTCGGGCTGTCCCCGCTGGACCTCGACCTGCTCCTGGTCGCGGTGGCACCCGACCTCGACGCGCGGTTCGAGCGGCTCTACGGCTACCTCAACGACGACCTGACCCGCCGTCGCCCCACGGTCGGGCTCGCCCTGGAGCTGTGCGGGCTGGCCGGGGCGGCGTCCGCCCGGTTCCGGCTCGCTCCCGGGGCGCCGCTGATCGTGGGGGGTCTGGTGGAGGTCACCGAGCCCGAACGGCCGCCGCTGTCCAGGGTGTTGGCGGTCCCCGACCGGGTCACCGGGCACCTGCTGGGCAGTGCCCGGCCCGACGCCCGGCTCGCCGGGGTGCTCGGCCAAGCCCAGGAGGACCCGACCGCCGAGGACGCGGACGTCCACCGCACGGCGGCAGCGGCCGGCACCGGCGTAGGCCTCGTCCATCTGCGCAGCCGGGGCGGCGACGCGGCGGGGCTGGCCGCCGCCGCCCTGCACGCGGCCGGGCTGCGCCCGCTGGTCCTGGACCCGGTGGCGCTCGCCCGACACCCCTCCGACGTACCGGAGCTCGCCCGGATCGCCGCCCTCGAAGCCCGCCTCATCGGCGCCGGAGTCGTCGTCGGCCCCCTGGAGGCCCTCCCCGGAGAGCCCGCCGAACGGGCCCGCACGCTCGGGGCGTTGTGCTCGGCGCTGCGAGGGATCCCCCTGATCACGCACGGCACCGTCGGCTGGGCCCCGGAATGGGCGGCCGACACCCCCGTCGCCCTGACCGTGCCGGCGCCCTCGCCGGAGCGGCAGGCCGAGCGTTGGCGGCACGCCCTCCAACGGGCGGCCGAGAACAACGCCGACAACAGCTCCCGCGACGGCCTCGCTCTCGGCGATGTCGACGCGCTTGCCGAAGCGGTCGCCGCGCACCGCCTTGACTCCGGGCAGTTGCGTCGCGCCGCCGATGTGGCGGTGCGTACGGCTGCCCTCGCGGGGCGCCCGGTCCACCCCGACGATCTGCGCACCGCCGTACGGGCGCAGAACGGCGCGGGGCTCGACCGGCTCGCCCGCCGGGTGGAGCCGGGGGTCGGCTGGGACGACCTGGTGCTGCCGGCGCCCACCCACCGCAGGCTGCGCGAACTCGCGCTGCGCGCCCGCCACCGCGAGCAGGTGCTCGGGCAGTGGGGGATGCGGCCCGGCGGCGGCCGGGGACGCGGAGTGATCGCGCTGTTCGCCGGCGAGTCGGGCACCGGCAAGACCATGTCCGCCGAGGTCGTCGCGGCGGACCTGGGCATGGACCTGTACGTGGTGGACCTGTCCACGGTCGTCGACAAGTACGTGGGGGAGACCGAGAAGAACCTGGAGCGGATCTTCACCGAGGCGTCGGCCGTCAACGCGGTCCTGCTCTTCGACGAGGCCGACGCGATCTTCGGCAAGCGCTCGGAGGTGAAGGACGCGCACGACCGGCACGCCAACATCGAGTCGGCGTACCTGCTGCAGCGCATGGAGTCCTTCGACGGGATCGCGGTGCTGACCACCAACCTGCGGGCCAACCTGGACGAGGCGTTCACCCGCCGCCTCGACGTGGTGGCCGACTTCCCGGTGCCCGACTCCGGCCAGCGCCTCGCCCTGTGGGAGCGCTGCCTGGGCGACCGGCTGCCCCGCGCCGCCGATCTGGACCCCGTCTTCTGCGCCGACCGCTTCGAACTCGCCGGCGGCTCCATCCGCGCCTGCGCGGTGACCGCGGCCTACCTGGCGGCCGAGTCCGGCAGCCCGCTCACCATGCGGCAGCTGGTGACGGCGGTCGCGCAGGAGTACCGCAAACTGGGACGGCTGGTCCTGGAGGGCGAGTTCGGTCCGTATCTGGCGGAGGTCACCGGCGCCTAGCCAGGCGAACTCTTATTTGAACACCGCCGCCTTGTACGCAGCAATTTTCCTGGCTTCCTCCACCTTCTGCGCCCCTTGGAATTGATTCATATGGGCCACGAGTGCGATCGGGTCCTGGATCTTGAGGAGGTATTCGGCCATTTCCTCTGTCTTGACCGCTTCGCGGAACTCCTCCTCGGTCATCGGGGACACCCCTTCCTCCAGCGTGTCTTTTCGCTCGATCGCGACGATCTCGTAGGGTGCGCCCTGCTTCGCGATCCACCCGAACTCGCCGGATGAGCCCTTCGCCAGATACTTTCTCTTGATCCGGACAGTGAGCACGAGTCCAAGCCGGGCTTCCGACGCGAAATGGGTAGCCGTTTTGGCATTCGTAGAAAATTCGATCAGCTCTGCGGTGCGCTCGTTGCGGGTCTGATTCACATATCCTGTGACGTCCTCGGGATCGGGCTTCGTGGTGTGCTCGTCAGGTGTCTGGAGTATCTTCTGGAGGCTGACGAAAGAGCCGCGAATCACCTCCCTCTGGAGATGCAGCCGCTGCGTGGGCGTCACACCGCGCTTCAGAAAGACTTCCTGTTCGCTGTCTTCGGGCAGCCCTGCGATGTGATCTTCGGCGCTGAGTTCCTGAGGCTGATCCTGCAGTGCGATCCGTCGCCCCTCCGGCTGTTCGTCCTCCATCATCCGCTGGACGGTTTCGTGGGAGCCGTTCGCCGCTCTGCGCTGGGCGATGAGGGAGGGGGCGGTCGTCTCCGCCGCGGCGTAGGCGTTGCCGTCCTTCTCCGCTGCCCGTTCGGAGTCCTGCTTCGGGTCGGTGACGCTGACTCCGGCGCTGTTGCTGTGGCCTGTCTCGGGTATGCCCTTGAGGTTCTTGTCGACGTGGCTGAGCTCGTGGCCGATCAGCTTCTCGTCGCCTGCGGTCCCGGCAGCGAGGAAGATGTGGTTACCGATGGTCATGGCCTGGGCCCCCATCGCCGCCGTGGCACGTTGGGCCACCGCGTCATGGTGGACGCGGGTGGAGGAGAGCCTGTCGTTCTGATAGAACGCACCGGCCTTCGCCACGACCGACGAGGGCAACGACTCGCTCGGCGAGTTCATGGCGGCGGCCAGCAGGGCGCTCTGCCCTTCCGGGCCGGTGTCCTGCACCCTGCCGTGGACGTGCCCGTCCTCCTCCTCGGCGCGCGCGACGGTGGCGTCGCCCAAGGAACGCTGGACCGGAGGTTCCTGCGACTGGTGCCCGCATCCGGGACCGTGCTGATGCTGGTCCTGCGCTCCCGGGTGCCCGGCCCGCCGCAGCCTCTCGACCACTGCCTGATTCCCGGCCTGGCTCTGCGGAGCAAGCATCCGTTGCACGGCCGTTCCGGCGGATGTGGGAGTCGCCCGCGTCCGCTGAGGTGCCCGCTCTTTACCCGCCGCGGTGTTCTCGTCACGGGCCAGTCCCATATGTCTTCCTCCCGCAATCAAAGGCGAACCAACCGCCTCACGCTCGCACGAAAGATGGCCGCTGCTGCGGCCCCCAGTCGACCGCCCCCGCGAACGACGCGTCCAGGTCCGTACGGGCACGGCGAGGGCAAGTCGGGGCGGCGGCCGGGCCGTTGGCACGTGCAGGTGAAGGCAGCGATCTTGCCCTCGGCCCGGTCCCCGCGTCCCTGTCGCCCCCGCGGAGCTCCCGCGCAGACTCGGCCTGGACGCAGGACTGACCCGTAAGGACGCGAAGGAGCGAGCATGCCGACGTACCTCACCCCGGGCGTGTACGTGGAGGAGGTGCAGTCCGGTGCCCGGCCGATCGAAGGGGTCGGCACCGCCGTCGCCGCGTTCGTGGGCTTCGCCGCGAACGGCCCGTTCCACGCGCCGACGCTGGTCACCAGCTGGGACCAGTACACCCAGCTGTTCGGTGGCTTCACCGAGGGCGCCTACCTGCCGCAGGCGGTCTACGGCTACTTCGCCAACGGCGGCGGCGCCGCGTACATCGTGCGGATCGGCGGATCCGCCGAGGGCGCCTCCGCGCCGGCGGCCCAGGGCGCCAAGCGGCAGGAGACCAAGGCCGTGGAGCCGGCGGAGCTGGGCGGTTTCCTGGTCGCGGCCAGGCCGGGCGTCTCCGGGGTGTCGGTGGAGGTCGCCGACGCGGACGGCGAGAACCCGCCGGAGGACCGCTTCAAGGTCCTGGTCCGCCAGGGCGACCAGGTGGCGGAGACGTACGAGGCCTCCGCCCGCAAGAACGTCAAGGGGTACCTGGTCACCCAGGCCCGCGCCTCCAGGCTGATCGAGGTCACCGAGCAGCGCGGCGCGGCCCAGAGCAGGCCCGCCAACCAGACCGTGGCGCTGGCCGACGCCCCGGCCGCGCCCGCCGTACCCGGCTCCGGTCAGGTGTCCCGCCTCGACGCGGCCGAGTACGTCGGTGACGCCGCGGCCCGCACCGGGTTCGGCGGCCTGGAGACCATCGACGAGATCACCATGGTCGCGGTGCCCGACCTGATGAGCGCCTACCAGCGCGGCGACATCGACGCCGAGGGCGTACGCACCGTGCAGCTCGCCGTGATCTCGCACTGCGAGCAGATGGGCGACCGGGTCGCCGTCCTGGACGCCCCGCCCGGGCTCTCCGCCCAGCAGGTGCGCACCTGGCGCAACGACGAGGCGGGCTACGACTCCCGGTACGCCACCCTCTACTACCCGTGGGTGCGGGTCTTCGACCCGGGCGCCGGACGCAACACCCTCGTCCCGCCGAGCGGTCACGTCGCCGGTGTGTGGGCGCGCAGCGACGCCGAGCGCGGTGTGCACAAGGCGCCCGCCAACGAGGTGATCCGCGGCGCGGTCGACCTGGAGCTCCGGCTCAGCAAGGGCGAGCAGGACCTGCTGAACCCGATCGGGGTGAACTGCATCCGGGCCTTCCCCGGCCGGGGCATCCGGATCTGGGGTGCCCGCACCCTCTCCTCCGACCCGGCCTGGCGCTACCTGAACGTGCGCCGTCTCTTCAACTACCTGGAGGAGTCGATCCTCCTGGGCACCCAGTGGGTCGTCTTCGAGCCGAACGACGACCGGCTGTGGTCGAGCATCCGGCGCAACGTCACGGCGTTCCTCAGCGAGGAGTGGCGCCGCGGCGCCCTGTTCGGCCGCACCGCCGAAGAGGCCTTCTACGTGAAGTGCGACCGCGACAACAACCCGCAGGAGTCCATCGACCAGGGCCGGGTCGTCTGCGAGATCGGCGTCTCGCCGGTCAAGCCCGCCGAGTTCGTGGTCTTCCGGCTGGCCCAGTTCTCCGACAGCACCAGCCTCATCGACGAGTGACCCGCGGGTCTGCAAGGAAAGGTTGACAGACAGTCATGGCAACGGGCGATGCTCTTTCCACCCATGTCTTCGGCGTGCAGCTCGGCGGCTACCTGGTCGAGTCGATCCAGGAGATCAGCGGGTTCACCGTCGAGGAGGATGTCGTCGAGGTCAAGCAGGTGACCTCGGAGGGCAAGCAGATCATCCGCAAGCAGCCGGGCGCCCGGCAGGCGGGCGAGATCACGATCACCCGGGGACTCGACCAGAGCAGCGAGTTCACCAAGTGGATCAAGGAGACCCTGAACAACGGGGCCGTGAACTCCGCGCGGCAGAACCTCACCATCGAGATCAAGGACACCGAGGGCAACACGGTCCGCCGTATCCAGCTGATGCAGGGCTGGGCCTCCAAGTGGGAAGGCCCGTCCCTGAAGGCGGGCGAGTCGTCCCCGGCCACCGAGACCGTCACGATCGTGTTCGAGGAGATCGTCGTCGAATGAGGCGTCGTACGGTGACGGCGGGCAACCTGGAGGAGATACTCCAGGTCACGGCACCCGCCGCGGCGCCGGAGCAGGCGGCGGCCGCCCCCGCCGCCGCGCCCCGGGAGGACCACGGTCTGCGCACCGAGTTCGAGTTCGAGCTGCCGCGCGGGTACGTCGACGAGGCGGGCACGGTGCATCGTCATGGCGCGATGCGCCTGGCCACGGCCCGGGACGAGCTGCGGCCCCAGATCGATCTGCGGGTCAAGGAGAACCCGGCGTACCTGAGCGTCGTGCTGCTGAGCCAGGTGATCACCCGGATCGGTAGCATCACCGACGTGCACGCCGGGATCGTGGAACGGATGTACGCCACCGACGTCGCCTTCCTCCAGGACTTCTACCGCCGCGTCAACAGCGAGGGCCACACCCGCGCGGCGGTGACGTGCCCGCACTGCGAGGGCGGCTTCGAGGTCGATCTCTCGGGTGGGCGCCTGGGGGAATCGTGACGTACGCCCTTCCCCGGCTCCGGGAGGAGATCGCGTACATCGCCTATCACTTCCACTGGCAGCGCGAGGAGATCCTCGACCTGACCCACGGCGAGCGCCGGCAGTGGGTGGCCGAGATCGCCCGCATCAACACCCGCATGAACGAAGGCGGTTGAGCACATGGCATGGCGGGACAGGCTGCGCCGCCGGGCCGCCGGACGACCGGACACCGCGGAGCGTCCGCGGCGCGCGGGGCGCACCGGCGCCCCGGTGACAGCTCCGTCCGGTGCGGGCCCGGACCCGGGCACGCCCGGCGGCTCGGGTTCCGCCGCGCCGGTTCCCTCCGTGCCGCACGACTGGGACGGCGGCTGGCGCCGCACCGCCGCGCCCGAACTGACCCTCTCCCGCGCTCCGCTCGGCGTCAGCGACGGCCTCACCTTCCGCGCGGGCCTCGCCGCCTGGCAGAACCCGTCGTTCGACACCGGCCTGGGGCACGCCCTGCGGCCCACGGCCCCGACCGGCCTCGTACGGGGCGTCACGCGCCCGGCCGCCGCGCAGCCCACCCACACCGGCGGGGGGCCGCTGCTGCTGCGGGCCCTGCGCCCGGCGGGAGTGGAGGCGCCGCAGGGCGACGGGAATCCGGATGCCGGGACCCCGGCCGGCACGGCCCGGACGCCGCACGGCCGGACACCGCAGGTCCGGCCGTCCAGCGGCCGAGAAGTGCCGTCCGGTCCGAGCCCGTCCGGCCCGCTGCCCTCCGCCCCCGTCGTACGGCCCTCCGGCGGTACGGGAGCCGGGGAAGCGGGCTCGGGGGCGGAGCCCGTGGTGGCGCGTCCCGGCGGCAACAGCGACAACAGCGCGGCGGGGGAGGGGCGTTCGGGCAGCGCTCCGCGGACCCGTGGCCTCACGTCCGGGGATTCCCCCGCCGTGCTCTCCTCGTCGCCTTCCCCTGTGCAACGTGCCGCGGCGCCGGGCACGGCCCCGGTCGTGACCCCCGCCGACACCGGCCGCCCGCCGGTCGCTCGGGAGATTCCGCTGGTACGACGTGTGGTGGTGCTCCCGGGCACAGCCGCCGACGGGGGCGTGGCCCGCTCCGTGTCCGACGGGTCCGCCTCGGCGACACGGGCCGGCGCGTCCGGGCGGGACTCCGGGAGCGCCTCCCGGCCGTCGGCAGGTTCAGCAGGCCGTACGCCCTCCGGCCCCGCCGCCCGACCGGCAGGGGCACAGTCCGCCGGGGGAGGCGGACAGCCGGAAGCATCCCGCGCCTCGGGCGCCGAGGCGTCCGACCCCGCCGTCCGGCTCCGGCCGGTGGGGCCTCGCCTGACCGTCGCCCGGCGCCCGGCCGGACCCGTGCGCCGCATCCCCGCCCTGCGGCCCGCCGCCACCCCGGCGACCGCGGGCAGCGCCGCCCCCGGCGCATCCGGTCCCGCCTCCGCCGAGGCCGCACCGGCCGGTACGGGGATGCCCTCGACCGGCCCCGTACAGCGCGCCGCCACCCGCACGGCGAGCCGCGCGCCCCTCGGTGCCCCGCTGAGCGAGCTGCCCGCCACAGCCGCACCGGCGCCGCACGCCGCCCACGCCCCGCAGCCCCCGCCCGGCGCCGGATCCATGTCTGGTCGGACGCTTCCGGTCGTCCAGCGCCACCCCGAAGGCACAGCGGAAGGCGCGGCCGGCACCTCGCGCCTGGCCGACAGTGGGGCGAGCGGAATGGCCCACGGCACCTCGCGCCCGGCCGACAGCGAGGGGAAAGGGACGGCCCACGGCATCCCGGACGGCCCCGCCGAGCCACGCCGGACCCCCGGTCCGGGCCGGAGCGGCGCACGTGTGCGCGGTGGCCTGGGCGCGCCGCTGCCCGCGTTGCCGCCGAGTGCCGATGTGACCGGTTCAGCCGCGCCCGGCGCCCGCGCCGCTCGCCCGGCGCCCAGCCCGGACGTCCCGCGCGGCCTGGCCCACCAGGACAGGGGAGCCGGAGCCGCTCCGGCACCGTCCGCGACGGATCGCGACCGGACGCCCGGCGAGGCCGCACCCCTCCGGCGGGAAGAGGGCGGAGCGGACGCCCCGCTGCTGGGGGCCGTCGACGTCCAGCGCAGTCTCGCGGACCAGCCCACCACCGCGGGCACCACGTCACCCCGCCCCACGAGCCATGGGGACGGGCCGGCCACACCGCTGGTGACGCCGTCTCCGGTCGGGGTACCGGAAGGCGCAGCGGGTACGGCAGGCTCGGCAGGGAATGCGCCACGTTCCGGTGTGACCTCCGGCGGGCCGGTCCCGGGCGGGCAACGGCCCCAGGGCCCCGGCGCCCCGGGCCCGGTCGTCGTGGCCCGGGCCATGGCTGACGGCACCCAAGGCAGCGGGACCCCTGCCGCCGGCCCGCCGTCCGCACCGGCGGCACCCCACGTCCTCGGCGCCGCAGACGCCCGGCCCCCCGGCGCGGCCGACCCGCGCGTTCTCACCGCGACCCGCTCCGGAGCGCACTCCGCCCCGGCGGCACTCCGCTCCCTCCAGTTGCTCCACGCGCGCCCGCTCACCGTGAACACCCGCGCTCCGGAGGGGGTGGCACAGCCCGCTGCCTCCCGCACCGGCGGCCGTCCCGTGGTGGCCGCGCGCTGGCCCGGCGCGTCGGCCGCCCGCCAGGGCGAGCCCGCGCCGCCCACCGGAGCGTCCGCGCGGCCGTCCCGGAGCCCGAGCCCGTCCGCAGGCACCCCGGCGAGGTCTCGGGTACAGCGGGCCGCGACCGCGCACGGGCCCGAGAGCTCGGGGGTACGAAGCACCAGTTCCCCGGCGACGCCTCGGGTACAGCGGGCCGCGACCGCGTACGGACCGGACAACTCGGGGGTGCGAAACACAGGTTCCCCGGGGAACGTCCAGCGCGTACCGGTCGTACGGCCTGCACCGCCGGGGCCCGAGACCTCCGGGGCGCTCGCCCGGGCCGACGCCGTACCGGGGCGTCCCCTGCCGGTGACTGCCCCGCAGGCGCCGCCGCTCGCGGACCGACCGCCGGCTACGTCGGCACCGGCACCGGCACCGGCACCGGAAGGGACCGTTCCCGTGGTCCGGCCGAGGAACGTCGAGCCAGGCCCCCGACCGGCGGCGGGCGGCGGCGGGAACAGCCCGACGGCACCCCCGGTCCAGCGCGCGGTCTCCGGCGCCGGGAACACCGGGTCCAAGGGCGTACCGCCCAAGGCGGCGCCGGCGCGCGGCAAGCAGCAGCCGTCCGGCACGCCCACCACGTCCTCGATGTCCGCCGCCTCCGGCAAGCGCACGGCCCACCGCGCCGAGGCACCGCAGGACCCCGGCATCGACCTGGACGACCTGGCGCGCCGTCTGCTGGACCCGATGGCCCGGCTGCTGCGCACCGAGCTGCGGCGCGGCCGGGAACGAACAGGCCGCCCCTACGACGGACGCCGCTGAGGGCACGGGACGGATCGGACGGATGACTGACGAATGACGGACAACATCTTCGCGACGAGCGTGTTCTTCCGGCTCGCGATCGGCGGCAACGACCTGGGTGCCTTCCACACCTGCTCCGGCATGGGCGCCGAGGTCGAGATGGAGAGCTACGCGGAGGGCGGCAACAACGACTTCACCTGGCAGCTCCCCGGCCGCGTGACCTGGTCGAACATCACGCTCACCCGGCCGGTCACCGCCGACACGGCGAAGATCGCCCGCTGGCTCGACGAGACGCTGAAGCGGGTGGAGCCCAAGGACGGCGAGATCGTGGCACTGCGGCCGGACCTGTCCCGGATCATCAGCTGGCAGGTGTTCGGGATCGTCCCGGTGCGCTGGCAGGGCCCGTCCTTCGACCCCAACAACTCGCAGGCCGCGGTGGAGACCCTGGAGATCGCCCACGAGGGGCTGCGCCCGTCCTGACCTGCCGTCATCGACCGTCCCGCGCCCCCGTTCCCGCCGTTCGCCCCGGAAAGGAAGTCCCGGCATGTCCCCAGCGTCCCGCTCCAGTCGGGCCAGGGCCCAGCTGACGCTGAAGGAGCCCCCGGCCTCCGTCGGCGCCAAGCCCGGCGGGACGATCGCGCGGCTGAACCTCCAGTTCAACCCGTCCACGCTGGAGCTGCGCAAGACCACCGAGTGGCGGCGCTCCCCGTCCCGGATGGCGGGGCAGTCGGCGCTGCCCGAGTTCGTCGGCAGCGGCCCGCGCGAGCTGAGCCTGGAGGTGTTCCTGGACGCCACCGCCACCCACGACAACTCCGTGGAGCTGGCGGTGGAGAAGCTGATGAAGGCGTGCGTGCCGACGCCGGCCAGCCTGGGCCGCAAGAAGCCGGCCAGTCCCTGGGTGCGGTTCGAGTGGGGCACCGCGCGGACGACCTCGTTCGACGGGGTGCTCTCCAGCCTGTCGGTGTCGTACACGCTCTTCGACGTGGACGGAAAGCCGCTGCGGGCCACCTGCGCGCTGTCCATCGAGGAGGCGAGCGTGGACCCGCCGGGCCAGAACCCGACGTCCGGCGCACGCACCGCGCGCAGTACGCACACCGTCGTGGCGGGCGACAGCCTGGCCCTGCTGGCCTGGCGGGAGTACGGCGACGCGACGGCCTGGCGGGTCATCGCGGAGGCGAACGAGATCGACGACCCGATGGCGCTCGTACCCGGCACCGAACTGGTGGTGCCGGGGCTGCGCGACGCGGGCGCTGAGGAGGAGCAGTGACCACACCCGAGGCGCGGGGCGGCCGGTCGTTCGCGGCGGACCCCGTCGTGGAGACCCCCGCCGAACTTCCACCGATCTGGGCCGCCCAGCTGGTGAGCTGCGTGGTGGACGAGAACGTGGGCCTGCCGGACGCGGCGGTGCTCACCTTCCGCGACCCCGACCACGAGTTCCTGAGGGCGACCGGCATCACCATCGGCACCCCGCTGCGGGTGTCGGTGGTGACCGTGAACGGGCAGGCGCGCGAGCGGCTGTTCAACGGCGAGGTGACCGCTCTGGAGGTGGACCGGGACCGCACCGGCTCGTTCACGGTGGTGCGCGCCTACTCCAAGGCGCACCGCCTCCAGCGCGGCCGGAAGGTGGTGGCGTACCGGAACATGACGGCGGCGGCGATCGTCCGCAAGGTGGCCGCCGGCGCCGGGCTGGCCTGCGGAACCGTGCAGGCCGCGCCCGTCACGTACCAGCAGCTCTCGCAGGCGAACGTGTCCGACTGGGACTTCCTGCAGTTCCTGGCGGCCGAGAGCGGCGCGCAGGTGCGCGTCGACGACAAGGGGCTGCTCCAGTTCACCAAGCCGCAGAAGGCGTCCGGCGCGCCCGCGCCGTCGACCCCGGCCACCCGGAACCCGATGGTGCTGGAGTACGGCCGGAACCTGCTGGCGCTGCGGGCCTCGCTGTCGGCCGCGGACGGCGCGCAGCAGGTGGAGGTGCGCGGCTGGGACGTCACCACCAAGCGGCCGCTGGTGTCCCGGCAGCCGTCGGTGACCAGTGACACGGTGGTGCCGGGTCTGAGCCCGGCGCTCGCCGCCCGCTTCGGCAAGTCGTCGAAGCTGACCGTCACCGACACCCCGTACCGCACCCAGGCCGAGACGACCGCCGTCGCGGACGCGGTGGCGGACCAGGTCGGCGCGGGCTTCGGCGAGCTGGAGGCGGTGGTCGAGGGCAACCCCCGGCTGCGGGCGGGCAAGCCCGTGGCGCTCGGCAACGTCGGGCAGGCGTTCTCCGGCAGGTACACGGCGACGGCGGTGCAGCACGTCCTCGAACCGCAGGGCGGGTACCGGACGACGGTGTGGGTCAGCGCCAGCCCGGACCGCTCGCTCACCGGCCTGGTGACCGGCGCCAACGCGCCGTCCCGCGGCGCGCGCATGCCGGGACTGGCGATCGGCGTGGTGACGGACGTACGCGAACCGGGCGGCTCCGAGCGCGGCGCGGTGAAACTGAAGTTCCCCTGGCTGGACGACACCTACGTCACCGACTGGGTCCGCACCGTGCAGTGGGGCGGCAAGGGCGGCGGAGGCGTGGTGAGTCCCGAGGTCAACGACGAGGTCCTGGTGGGCTTCGAACAGGGCCTGCTGGACAGCCCGTACGTCATCGGAGGGCTCTACAACGGCGTGGACAAGCCGTCGCCCCACGACGTCCCGCTGATCGACAGGACCAGCGGGAAGGTCAACCGCCGCTCCATCGTGTCGCGTTCGGGGCACCGCGTGGAGCTGCTCGACGCGAGGGCACCGGGGCGCTCCGGGGTGCGGCTGATGACCGGCGACGAGCGCCTCGAAGTGTTCCTCGACGACCGGCAGGACCGGATCGAACTGAAGGTGTACGCCGGGAAGGGCAGCCGACAGCCCCTCACCTCCGTCCTGCTCGACCGGAAGGGCATCACCCTGGACGCGGGGCGGGGCGACGTGAGCGTGTCGGGCCGCAACGTGGACATCCAGGGCAGGGTCGGCGTGAAGATCGGCGGCCGTTCGGTGAGCGTCACCGGCAGCTCGGACGTCACCGTCGACGGCGGCCTCCTCGGCGTCCTCAAGGCCAAGCTCATCCGCATCAACTGACCTCTGTCCCCGGACATTCCGAAAGGAGCGCCGCATGCCTGCCGCAGCCCGTACCGGCGACCCCACCAACCACGGCGGGGTGATCGCCACCCCGCCGCCCGCCGCCGCCAGGGCGGTGGCAACCGTGCTGATCGGCGGCCGCCCCGCCGCCGTCGTGGGCAGCGTGCACACCTGCGTGGTACCGCCGCACGCGGCCCTGGGACCCGGCAACGTGATCATGCCCAACCCGGCCGGGCTCGCCTCGGGCGCCGTCCTCATCGGCGGGCTGCCGGCCGCGCGGGCGCGGGACCAGACGACGTGCGGCGCCATGATCGTGACCGGCGCCCCGAACGTCCTGATCGGCGGTGTGTGATGAGTGAGCGGTTCATCGGCCGCGGCTGGGCGTTCCCGCTGCGGGTCTCGCCGACCGGCGGGATCGGCATGGTCGAACGGGAGCGGGAGATCGAGGAGGCGATCCGCCTGGTGCTCGGCACCGCGCCGGGCGAGCGCCCGATGCGCCCCGAGTTCGGCTGCGGCATCCACGACTACGTCTTCGCCCCCGGCAACGGCGCCACCGCCGGACGTATCGCACAACAGGTGCGCGAGGCGCTCGAACGGTGGGAGCCGCGGATCGCGGTGGACGACGTGGTGGTCGCCTTCGACGCCGTCGAGGACGGCACCCTCTACATCGACGTGCACTACACCGTGCGCTCCACCAACGACCGGCGCAACCTGGTCTTTCCCTTCTACACGATCCCCTCCGAGGAGGGGGCCGAGGAAGGGGGCGCGGACTGATGGCCCTGCCCTCCCCCAACCTGGACGACCGGCGGTTCCAGCAACTCGTCGACGAGGCGAAGCGGTACGTGCAGCAGCGCACCCCGGAGTGGACCGACCACAACGTCTCCGACCCGGGTGTCACGCTGATCGAGACGTTCGCCTACATGGTGGACCAGCTGCTGTACCGGCTGAACCGGGTCCCGGACAAGAACTACACCGCGTTCCTCGACCTGTTGGGCATCCGCCTGTTCCCGCCGGCCGCGGCGGGGGCCGATGTCGACTTCTGGCTGTCGGCACCGCAGCCCGACACGGTGGTGCTGCCCGCGGGCACCGAGGTGACCACCGCGAGCGGCGAGAGCGACGAGTCCGTGGTTTTCGCGACCACGGACGAACTGCGCATCGTGCCCAGCGAGTTGACACGTCTGGTGACCGCTCCGCGGACCGGCGAGCAGACCGACCGGACCAGGGAGATCGCCGAGGGCGGCGACGTGCCCTGCTTCCAGCCGGCTCCGCAGCCGGGTGACGCGCTGCTGTTCGGCCTGCCGACGGCGGTGCCGCGCTGTGTCGTCGCGGTGCGCCTGGACAGCCGCGTGGAGGGCGTCGGCGTGGACCCGCGGCAGCCTCCGCTCGTGTGGGAGGCCTGGGACGGCGGCGGCTGGCAGCCGTGCGAGACCGGCACCGACACCACCGGCGGCCTGAACCGGCCCGGCGAGATCATCGTGTACGTGCCGGCCGGGCACACGGCGTCGGTGATCGGCGTTACCCGGGCCGGCTGGCTGCGCTGCCGGGTGACCGAGGCGGAGCCGGGCCAGCCGTTCTACTCGGAGTCCCCGACGGTGCGCGAGGCGGCCGTGTTCACCGTCGGCGGCACCATGTCCGTCGAGCACGCCGAGACCGTGACCGATGTGCCGCTCGGCACCTCGGAAGGGGTCCCGGGGCAGACGTTCCGGCTCGGCCGCCCGCCGGTCCTCCTCGACGGCGAGCCCCCCGTGGTGGAGGTGTCCTCGGCCGAGGGATGGCAGCGCTGGGAGGTGGTGGAGCACTTCGGCCGCTCCGGTCCCACCGACCGGCACATCCGCGTGGACGCCACCACCGGAGAGTTCGCCTTCCCCCCGGCGCTGCGCGAACCGGACGGCACGCTGCGCCAGTGCGGCGCCGTACCGCCCAAGGGTGCCCACATACGGGTGGCCCGCTACCGCACCGGCGGCGGCCCGGCGGGCAACGTCGCCCGCGGCGCGATCTCCGTGCTGCGCAGCTCCGTTCCCTACGTCGCCCGGGTCACCAACCGGGAGGCGGCACGGGGCGGCGTCGCCGGGGAGACCGTCGCCAACGCCAGGCTGCGGGCGCCGGAGGCGCTGCGGATGCAGGAGCGCGCGGTGACCGCCGAGGACTACGAGATCATCAGCCGCCAGGCGGCGCCCTCGGTACGCCGGGTCCGCTGTCTGCCCGCCGCGGACGGTCCGGGCGCGGTACGGGTCCTCGTGGTTCCGGACGCGGTGGCCGACGAGGGCGACGACCGGCTCCGGTTCGAGCAGTTGATCCCCTCGGACCAGGTGCTCGAAGCGATCACCACGAGCCTCGACGAGCGGCGCCTGATCGGCACCCGCCTCGTGGTGGAGCCGCCGGTGTACCAGGGCGTCACCGTGGTCGCCCGGCTCGCGGCGGCGCCGGCCGACACCGACCGGGTGCGCGACGCGGCGCTCGGCGCGCTGTTCCGGCACCTCAACCCGCTGAACGGCGGTGCGGACGGCACCGGGTGGCCGTTCGGGCGGCCGGTGCAGTACGGCGACGTCTTCGGCGTCCTGCAGCGCGCCACCGGCAACGCGCTGGTGGAGGACATCCGGCTGTTCCCCGCCGACCCGATCACCGGCCGGCGCGGCGCCCCGTCGGACCGTATCGACGTGGCCCCGGGCGCGCTGGTCTTCTCCTACCAGCACCAGGTGGTCGTCACGGCCGTCGAGCCGGAGGCGCGGGGATGAGCCGCGCGGCCGTGCCCGGCCTGCCGAGCAGGTACCCGATCGGCGAGCAGCTGCCCGCCCTGTACGCCGACGACGACTTCGCGCAACGCTTCACCGCCGGTCTCGACACCGTCCTGGCCCCGGTGTTCGCGACCCTCGACAACCTGCCCGCCTACCTCGACCCGAGGGTGACCCCGACCGACTTCCTGGCCTGGCTGGCGTCGTGGGTGGGCGCAGCGGGCGACCGCGAGTGGCCCGTGGAACTGCGCCGCGAGGCGGTCGTCCGCGCGGTGGAGCTGCACCGGTGGCGCGGCACCAGGCGTGGCCTGGTCGAGGCCCTGCGCCTCGCGCTCGGGGTGCACGCCGAGGTGACCGGCGACGGTGGGGTGGCGTGGTCGGGCACCGCCGGTGCCGAGCTACCGCCGGAACCGGCCGCCGAGCCCCTGGTCCGGGTGTGGCCGGCCCGCGAGGCGCGGGTGGACGTGGACAGGGTCCGCGAGATCGTCCGGGCCATGTGCCCGGTGCACACGGCCTTCCGGGTGGAGCTCCTGCCCGCCCCGCCCGCTGACGAAGGGAGGTGACGTCATGCGCGCGTGTCCCGCGTGCGGGGCGTCCAACGACCCCACGGACGACTTCTGCGGCAACTGCGGCGCGTACCTGGGCTGGTCCGACTCCACACCGGCCCCGAGCACGCCCTCGCCCGCGGCGCCGGAGCCGTCGGCCCCGTCCTCGGAACCCCCGTCAGCACCGGCACCCGCCCCCACCCCGGCGCCCGCCGCACGTCCGGCGGACGAGCCCGCGCCCGGCCGCACCTCGTCGCTGCGCGGCCGGCTGACCGGCCGCGGCCGCGGCGAGGCGCGGGGATCGAGCGCCCCGGCTGCCGAGGGCTCACGCTCCGGCGCCGACCCCGGCCGGACCGAGCCCACCCCTCCGCCCCGGGTTGCGGCAGACGGACCCGCCGCAACCCGCGGACCCGCCGCTGCCGCGACGGACGAACCAGCCGCAGCCCGAGGACTCGCCGCTGCCGCGCTGGACGAACCGGTGGCCGCCGACGGCGAGGACGCCCCACAGGGGCCACCCGCACCCGACGACGAAAGCGGCACGGGTGGTGCGGGTGGGAACAACCCGGCCGAAGGCGAAGCCGAGGCCGCAGCGGACCCCATCGGCCCCGTACGCCCCGCGAAGGCGGTGGCCCCCCGCCCCGTCGTACGCCCCGTGGCGGCGCCGGACGAAGGGGCGGGGCGGCCCTGCCCCGCCTGCGGGACCCTCAACCAGCCGGGACGCCGGTTCTGCCGACGCTGCGCGGCCGAGCTGACGCCCGCCGAGAAGCCCGCACCGCTGCCGTGGTGGCGCACGGTATGGCCGTTTAGTCGCCGGACGCGGGCTGGCTCGGGCCGGGCGTTCCGGTTCTTCGTGATCCTGGCCGTGGTGCTGGCTCTGTGCGCGGGCGGCTTCCTGCTGCTGCCGGCCGGACGCGCCCTGTTCGAGGACACCAGGGACAAACTGGGCAAGGCCAGGCCCGTGACCCCGGCCGACGTCAAGGCGAGCGCGGAGGTACGAGGGCATCCGGCGAAGGACACCACGGACGGGCTGAACAACCGCTACTGGGGCGCGCCCGGGCCGGGCGCCTCGGTGACCTACGCCTTCCGCAAGCCGTTCCGGCTGGTCGACGTGATCATCACCAACGGCGCGTCCACGTCTCCGGAGGAGTACGCACGCCAGGCACGCGCACTCCAGATGGACATGGAGGTGACGACCCAGGACGGCGAGAAGCACCACAAGGAGCTGACCCTCAGCGACAAACCGGGTCCCCAGACGATCTCCACCGGGATCAGCGACGCGAAGACGGTACGCCTGGTGCTCCGCTCGCCCGTCGGCCTGACCCCGGGCCGTCACCTGGCGGTGGCGGAGGTGGAGTTCTTCCAGCGGAGCTGACGTCGGTGCCACCCCGACAACTACCACTCGCGCGCCGCCCGCTGCAGCGCCTCCCGTACCCGCACCACGTCCGGGTTGGCCTCCGCCCCCGGCCGCTGTACCAGGAACAGGGTGTTGAGCGGCGGCTCCTCCGGTTCGTGGAGGAGTGCCAGGCGGCCGGTGTCCAGGTGGTCCTGGCACAGGGAGCGGGGCAGCACGCTGTAGCCGGCGCCCGCGGTGACCGCCGACAGGACGGCGTACAGGTTGGGGACGGTGAGCGCCGCGCGCGCGGTGAGCTGTTTGCCGAAGACCGTGCGCCAGTAGCGGCGGGCGATGGGCAGGTCCTCGGCGTAGGTGACCAGGGGGACCTCGCGCAGTGCCGTGCAGGGGTCGCCGTCGGGGAGGTGGCCGGCCCAGACCGGTGAGGCCACGAGTACGTACTCCTCGTCGGCCAGGGGTGCGGAGGGGAGTGCGCGGCCCCGGGGGCGGCGGGTGGCGACGACCAGGTCGTGCCGGCCCGCCCGCATCTCCTCCAGCAGGGGCTCGGTCAGCCCCTGTACGACCCGCACCTGCACGCCTCGCGCGATCAGTGGCGCGAGTGCCGGCAGTACGCGTACGCACAGCAACTCGGAGGGGCCCGCCAGGTGGACGGGCGCGGTGTGGCCGGTCAGCGGGCCCGCGCCGCCCTCCAGTGCGGCGAGCGCGTCGAGCGGGCCCGCGACCTCGCCGGCCAGCTCGTGCGCGAACGGCGTGGGTTCGACCCCGCGCGGCAGCCGCGTGAACAGCTCCCGGCCGGTCTGCTGCTCCAGCGTGCGGATCTGGGCGGTCACGGTCGGCTGGGAGAGGCCCAGCAGAGGTGCCGCCGCGGTGAAGGAGCCGGAGCGATGGACGGCCAGGAAGGTGCGCAGCAGGTTCAGGTCCGCGTGGGAGGGGAGCTGCTTGCCGTTCGCCTGGGTCTCCATGTCGACCAGAGTAGCTCCGTCTCCTATCGGTGTGCCGATCGCAGATATCGGCCTTCCTATTGGTTTCCCGATGGCACAGGGTCGTAGCGTCGATGCCATGAAGAGCATGCAGAGCGCCATCAACTGGCCCGAGCGCTACCTCCCCGGCACCGGCGACAACTTCGTCTCGAACGAGGTCATCGTCCAGGGCGTCACCGTCGCCCAGGTCTGGCACCACCTGACCGACACCTCCACCTGGGAGTCGTATTACGACAACGTCGCCGACATCTCCTTCCCGCACGGTGACGGACCCGAGCTGAAGGACGGCCTCGTCTTCCGCTTCGGGACCTTCGGCTTCCCGCCCCTGGACGCGCACGTCGTCGAGTTCCAGGAGCCCGCCGAGGGGGTTCCGGGCCGCGTGTCCTGGACGGCGAAGCAGGACGGCACGCCCGCGGAGCGGCTCGACGTCCTGCACGCCTGGCTGGTGGAGGATCTTCCCGGCGGCCGGGTGCGCATCCTGACTCAGGAGACCCAGATCGGCGAGTCCGCCGCCCAGCTGGCCCGGCAGATCCCGAACCCCATGCTCAACGGCCACCAGGCCTGGCTCGACGGACTGGTCCGTGCCGCCTCCGGCCGGGCACGCTGACCCCACAGCGACCGACCGCACTTCTGGATCAGGAAGGTGAAGCGATGACAGACATGCTCACCGTGAGCGTCCTCGGCACCGGCATCATGGGCGCCGCCATGGCCCGCAACCTCGCCCGCGCCGGACACGAGGTCCGGGCCTGGAACCGTACCCGGGAGAAGGCCGAGCCGCTGGCCGCGGACGGGATCCGGGTCACGGACACGCCCACCGAGGCCGTGGAGGGCGCCGATGTCGTGCTGACCATGCTGTACGACGGCAACGCCGTCCTGGAGGTCATGCGCGAGTCCGCCCCGGCGCTGCGTACCGGCGCGGTGTGGGCGCAGTGCACCACCGCCGGGATCGAGCTGGTCGCCGACCTGGCCGCCTTCGCGCGCGAGCACGGGCTGGTGTTCTACGACGCCCCCGTCCTCGGCACCCGCCAGCCCGCCGAGGCCGGTCAGCTGACCGTGCTGGCCGCCGGGCCCGAGGAGGGCCGGGAGACGGTCACGCCCGTGTTCGACGCGGTCGGTGCCAAGACGGTGTGGACCGGTGCGGACGGGGCGGCGGGCAGCGCCAGCCGGCTGAAGCTGGTCGCCAACAGCTGGGTGCTCGCGGCCACCGCGGCGGCCGGTGAGGTGCTGGCCCTCTCCCAGGCCCTCGGTGTCGACCCGCAGGACTTCTTCGACCTGATCCAGGGCGGACCGCTCGACATGGGGTACCTGCGGGCCAAGTCCGCTCTGGTGCTCGACGGGAAGCTGACTCCGGCGTCGTTCGCCGTGGCCACCGCCGCGAAGGACGCCCGGCTCATCGTCGAGGCGGGCGAGCGTAACGGGGTCCGGCTCGACGTCGCCGCCGCGACGGCCGAGCGGCTCGCCAGGGCCGCCGCGCAGGGGCACGCCGACGAGGACATGGTCGCCGCCTACTTCGCCAGCTTCGACGAGAAGCCGGCCGGCTGAGACGGCTCAAGGACGGTGACCCGGCCTCCACATGACGTTCCGCGCGCGCGGGAGCACCCTGGAATCAGTGGTACTCCGGAGGTGGTCGAGATGATGCACACCACTGTGGGTTGGCATGTGGAGATGGAATTCCAGGAGGACGACACGCACACGCGTGCCGTCGCCCTGGTGCGCTTGCCCGACGGCACCGAGGTCCGGGCGCACGGGCACGCGAGCCGGCACCGGGTCGACGCGAACCAGCCCAGGGTCGGCGAGGAGATAGCGGGCGCCCGCGCGCTCAACGAACTGGCCATGCAGTTGCTGACCAAGGCCCATGGGGAGATCGACGCGGAGTCAGGGCGGACCTCGCATCCGATCAACGTGTGACGCCGAGGGGGCGTACGGCGCCGCACACGCCCCCTGCTTACTGTGCGAGCGCCGTGCGTACCGCCCGTACCAGCGCCTGCGCCCGCGGGTCCGCCGTCACGCTCTTCCTGAAGCCGTTGGTGACATAGCCGAACGCGATGCCCGTCTCCGGGTCGGCGAACGCGAGGGCGCCGCCCCGGCCCGGGTGGCCGAAGGAACCGGGGGAGAGCAGCGGGGACGCGCTGCCGTGCAGCATGTAGCCGAGGCCGAACCGGGTGCCCACCACGAGGATCCGGTCCGGTCCGGCGGACTGCTCGGCGCGGGCCAGTTCGATGGTCCGGGGGGTGAACAGCCGTGTGCCGCCGTCCACTTCACCGATGAGCGAGGCGTAGAAGCGGGCCAGGCCGTCGGCGGTGGCGATGCCGTTGGAGGCGGGCAGGGCGGCCGCGCGGTAGGAGGGCGCGTTCTCGTCCGGGAGCGGGCTGATCGCGGCGAAGGCGCGCCGGGTGAGGGAGTCGGGGTCGGCGTAGGCCTCGGACACGGACCGCTTCGGGCGGGTCTTCAGCGCGCCGGCCGTCCGGGGTGCCTCGACGGGGCCGACACGGCCCACGCGCGCTTGCTCCGCCGCGGGCAGGCCGAGCCACAGGTCGGCGCCGACCGGCGCCGCCATCTCCTCCGCCACCCATGCGCCGACCGGCTGCCCGGTGATCCGCCGGACCAGCTCGCCAGTGAGCCAGCTGTAGGTCTGCGCGTGGTAGCCGTGGTCCGTGCCCGCCTCCCACACCGGCGCCTGCGCGGCGACGGCCGCCGCGCCGAGGTCGGGATCGGCGGCCTCTTCGGGGGTCAGCGGGCGGTCCAGGACGGGCACGCCGGCGCGGTGCGCGAGCAGGTGCCGGACGAGCGTGCGCTCCTTGCCGGCCGCCTTGTACTCGGGCCAGTACGTGCCGACCGGGGCGTCCAGGTCCAGTTCGCCGCGCTGGTGCAGCAGCAGGAGCGCGGCCGCGGCGACACCCTTGGTCGCGGAGCGCACGACCTGCGCGGTGCTCGGCTCCCAGGGGGCCGCGCCGTCCACGTCCTTGGTGCCGGCCCACAGGTCGACGACCCGGTGCCCGTCGCGGTACACGGCGACGGCCGCGCCGCGCTCCCCGAGCAGCGCGAAGTTCGCTGCGAACGCCTCCCTGACCGGCTCGAAGCCCTCGGCCACCGTGCCGTTCACATCCACATCCACGCCGGGTCCCTCCACTCGCTTGCGACCACGAGTGAAACACGGGCGTGTGGCCTTGGATTCCTCGGCGGGTGGTGATATCCGCTACGGCTCAGCCCAGCAGAATCGTCACGTCGATGTTCCCGCGCGTCGCGTTCGAGTACGGGCACACCTCGTGCGCCGCGTCCACCAGCTTCGCCGCGACCTCCGGGTCCAGGACCGGCAGGGAGACGCTGAGGGCGACCGCGAGGCCGTAGCCGCGGTGCTTGTTGGGGCCGATGCCGACCTTCGCAGCCACCGTGGAGCCGGTCAGGTCGTAGCCCGAGCGGTTGCCGACGAGGATCAGCGCGTTGTGGAAGCAGGAGCTGTAGCCGGCCGCGAACAGCTGCTCCGGGTTGGTGCCGTTGCCGTCTCCGCCCAGCTCCGGCGGCATCGCGACGTTCAGCTGGATCTGGCCGTCCTGGCTGGTGACGTAGCCGTCCCGGCCACCGTGGGCGGTGGCCTCGGCGACGTACATGATCTTCGTCGGACGGGTGTCGACAGCGGTGTCTGCGGTGACGTCGGTCAAGGTTGGCCTCCCCCAGGGCAAGTGGCGCACAAGTACATCGTGCACAAGGTACTGGCCGGTACGTCAGTCTGCGCCAGCAGGGGGTGGCAACCGCGGGTAACGCGAGATCAGCGCCGGTCGGCCGCCGCGTCGGCGCGCTCGGTGAGCTTCCACAGCTCCTCGCGCAACCGCGCGATCTCCTGAGTGCCGAGCCCTGCGGTCGTGAGCAGTGCGCCGGGCACCCGCTCCGCGCGCTCTCTGAGCTGCTCCCCGCGCCCGGTGCAGGCGACGAGCACCGAGCGCTCGTCGTCCGCCGCGCGCTCCCTGCGCACCAGCCCCGCCCCCTCCAGCCGCTTCAGCAGCGGCGAGACGGTGCCGTAGTCCAGGCGCAGGGCGCCCGCCAGCTCCTTCACGCTGGTCTCGCCGCGCTCCCAGAGGACCAGCAGCACGAGGTACTGCGGGTAGGTGAGCCCCAGGTCGTCGAGGAGCGGACGGTACGCGGCGGTCACGGCGCGCTGGGCGGCGTACAGCGCGAAGCACAGCTGGTCGTCCAGGCGCAGCGACCCCGCGGCCCCGTTGTCGTCTCGGTCGTCTTGACGCGTCACGCGCCCATTGTCACGGACTTCGGGTCGAAGCCGAACGGCAGCTCCAGACGGTGCGCCCGCATCAGGGCGTCGTCGGAGAGCAGCTCGCCGGTCGGGCCGTCCGCCGCGATCACGCCGTCGCTGAGGATCAGCGAGCGCGGGCACAGCTCCAGGGCGTACGGCAGGTCGTGCGTGACCATGAGGACCGTCACGTCCAGCGAGCGCAGGATGTCGGCGAGTTCACGCCGGGAGGCCGGGTCGAGGTTGGAGGACGGCTCGTCCAGGACCAGGATCTCCGGCTCCATCGCGAGCACGGTCGCGACGGCGACCCGGCGGCGCTGGCCGAAGGACAGGTGGTGTGGCGGCCGGTCGGCGAAGTCCTGCATGCCGACCCGCTCCAGGGCCGTGCGCACCCGCTCCTCCAGCGCGGCCCCCTTGATGCCGGCGGCGGCCGGCCCGAACGCCACGTCCTCCCGCACGGTCGGCATGAACAGCTGGTCGTCGGGGTCCTGGAAGACGATGCCGACCTTCTGCCGGATCGCGGCCATGTGCCGCTTGCCGACCGGCAGCCCGGCCACGGTCACCGTCCCGGTGCCGCCGCCCAGGATGCCGTTCAGGTGCAGGACGAGGGTGGTCTTGCCGGCGCCGTTCGGGCCGAGCAGCGCGACCCGCTCGCCGCGCCCGATCGAGAAATCCACACCGAACAGGGCCTGATGGCCGTCGGGGTACGCGAAGGCCAGTCCGGCCACTTCCAGCGAAGGTGTCACAGGATCCATCCCAGCAGACAGACGACGAGGGCGGCCGAGGGGAGCGCGAGGGCGTACGACCACTGCGCGCGGGACGCGGTCACCTCGTCGATGACCGGCATCGCGCTGGGGGCACCGCCCACACGTTTAGTAGTGGGGGAGTACCCTCGGCTCACCATGGCGAGGTGCACGCGCTCCCCGCGCTCGTAGGAGCGGATGAACAGCGCGCCGGCGGACTTGGCGAGCACCCCCCAGTGCCGTACGCCCCGCGCCTCGAAGCCGCGCGACTCGCGGGCGATCCGCATCCGGCGCATCTCGTCGGTGATGACGTCGCCGTAGCGGATCATGAACGAGGCGATCTGCACGAGCAGCGGCGGCAGCTTCAACCGCTGCAGCCCGAGCAGCAGTTCACGCAGCTCGGTGGTGGCGGCCAGCAGCACGGAGGCGGCGACGCCGAGAGTGCCCTTGGCGAGCACGTTCCAGGCGCCCCACAGGCCGTTCACGCTCAGCGAGAGCCCGAGGACGTCGACCCGCTCGCCCTCGGCCACGAACGGCATGAGGACCGCGAACGCCACGAACGGCACCTCGATCAGCAGCCGCTTGAGCAGGAAACCGGCGGGCACGCGCGCGCGGTACGCGACGAACGCGAGCAGGACGGCGTACACCGCGAACGCCCACATCGCCTCGCGCGGGGTGGACACCACGACCACCACGAACGCGAAGACGGCCGCCAGCTTGGTGTGCGGCGGCAGGGCGTGCACGGGGGAGTGCCCGTGCCGGTAGAGACGGTGGGCGTGTCCCGCTCCCATGTCACAGGCCCGTGTTCACGGGCGAGACGTCCGCGCTGCGGCGCCTGCGCACCGCCCAGAACACCGCGCTGCCCGCGACGACCGTGACGCCGACGCCGATCACGCCCGCGAGGCCGCCGGACAGCCGGGCGTCGGAGACGTCCCTGACGCCGTAGTCGGCGAGCGGGGAGTCGGCCGCCGCGTGCTTCTCGGCCTTCCTGTCGATGCCCTTGTCGTGCGCGACCTTCTCCAGGCCGTCGGGGTTGGCCGAGGCGTAGAAGCTCACGAACCCGGCGAGCACCAGCGAGGTGACCAGGCCGGTGATCCACAGCGTGCGGCGGGAGGTGCGCGCCGCCACGGGCGCCGTGGGAGCCGGAGCGTCCACCAGGTCGCCGTTCACGCGCAGCTGCAGGCGCTGCTGGAGGCCGCGCGCGCCGTGCACCAGGTCCGGGCGTACGGCGATGACGGCGCTCACCGTGAGCGCGGTGATCACGGCCTCGCCGATGCCGATCAGCACATGGACGCCGATCATCGCGGTCGCCACCTTGCCGATGGAGACGTCCGTGGTTCCGCCGATCGCGTACATGAGCGTGAAGGCGACGGCGGCGGCCGGCACGGAGAGCAGCGCGGCGACGAAGGAGGCGACGGTGACCGAGCGCCGCTTGCGGGGCAGGACGGCGAGCAGCCCGCGGAAGACGGCGTACGACACCACGGTGGTGACGATCGCCATGTCGGTGATGTTCACGCCGAGCGCGGTCAGCCCGCCGTCCGCGAACAGCACGCCCTGCATGAGCAGGACGACCGACACACACAGCACGCCTGTGTACGGGCCGACCAGGATCGCGGCGAGCGCACCACCTAGAAGGTGGCCGCTGGTGCCGGCCGCCACCGGGAAGTTCAGCATCTGCACGGCGAAGATGAACGCCGCCACCAGACCGGCCAGCGGGGCCGTCCGCTCGTCGAGTTCGCGGCGGGCGCCGCGCAGGCTCACGGCGAGGGCGCCGGCGGCGACGACTCCGGTGACCGCGGAGGTGGGGGCGTTGATGAATCCGTCAGGTACGTGCACCGTACGATTTTAGACGCTTGTTGCGAACCTTTTGCAAGAGAGATGGAGTCTCACTGTCGACGAGGCGCAAACCGGAAAATATGCGACATTGGATGGAAGCGGATGCACAGCTTTCGCATAGGTGACTGAGCGTGAGAGGGCGATCCGATGTCTGTAGTCGAGCAGTACGCGCGCGCCCACATCGTCACGGATGAGGAGGACCCGGGGGCCGTACCCGTAATGCTGCGGTACGACCCCGACACCGATCCACGGTCGGTCCGCGTCGACCTGCCCGGACCGCACCACGAGTGGACCTTCTCGCGCGCCCTGCTCGAACGGGGGCTGCGGGCGCCGGCCGAGAGCGGCGACGTCCGGGTGTGGCCGTGCGGGCGCGTCCAGGCCGTGGTGGAGTTCCACTCCGCGCACGGCGTGGAGGTGGTGCAGTTCGAGTCGAAGGCGCTGCTCCGGTTCCTGCGCCGGACGTACACCGCCGAGCCCGTCGGCAGCTGACGTCTCCGGGACCGCTCAGCCGCCCATCTTCAGCAGCGCGGCGACGATCGGCCCGGCCGTGTCGCCGCCGTGCCCGCCCGCCTGGACCACGCCCGCCGCGGCGAGGTCGCCGCGGTAGGCGGTGAGCCAGCCGTTCGGCTTCTTCTGGCCGTCGACCTCGGCGGAGCCCGTCTTGGCGCCGTAGTCCGGGCCGAGGCCCGCCATCGCCTTGGCCGCCGTGCCGTACGCCGCCGTGTACCGCATGACGTCCTTCAGCTGGGACTGCGTCTTCGACGACATGGTGCGCGAGGCCTTCGCCAGGGTGCGGTGGTCGACCGTGGGGGCCACCAGGTACGGCTGGCGGAAGACGCCCGACTCCACGGTCGCCGCCACCGACGCCATGTTCAGCGGGTTCATCCGCACCCCGCCCTGCCCGATCAGCGAGGCGCCCATCTGCGCGCCGCTCTGCACCGGGACCGAGCCGTCGAAGGACGGGACGCCGATGGCCCAGTTGTTCAGGCCGAGGCCGTAGACCTGCTGGGCCTCCTGGGTCAGGTCGCTGTTGGACAGCTTCGGCGCGAAATTGATGAAGGCGTTGTTGCAGGAGGCCCCGAAGCTCAGCTTGAACGTGCCCTTCTTGATCTCGGAGTCGGCGTCGTTGTGGAACGTCCAGCCGGCGAGCTTGTACGTCTTGGGGCAGGGGTGCGACGCGTCGGGGGTGACGAGTCCCTTCTCGAACAGCATCGTCGACGTCACGATCTTCATCGTGGAGCCGGGCGCCAGGGAGCCCTGGAAGGCGGTGTTGAACCCGTGCCCGCTGTTGGCGACCGCGAGGATCTCACCGGTGGAGGGCCGCATGACCACCACCGAGGCCCGCGCCCGCTGGTCGACCTGCTTCTCGGCGGCCGCCTGGAGCGTCGGGCTCAGCGTCGTCTTCACCGTGCCCGGCGTGCCCTTGCTCAGCTCCACGAGCGTCTTGTCGGACAGCTTGGCCGCCTCCGACGCCTTGCCGCGCACCACCCGCAGCTCCACGCCGGCCTTGCCGCCCGCCGTCTTGCCGAACTTCTCCCGCAGCCCGTCCAGGACCGTGCCCAGCGACGGGTACGTGGCGGTCGTCAGCTCCCCGCCGTCGCGGTCCAGCGCCTTGATCGGCGGGGTGCCGGACTCGCCGGTGACGAGCGTGTCGCCGTCCTTCAGGTCCGGGTGGACCACGGAGGCGTGCCAGCCGACCAGCGGCTTGCCGTCGCTCTTGCGCCGGACGACGGTGAGCGAACTGTCGTACGCGAGCGGCTTGCTGAGGCTCTGGTACGCCACCGTCGCCTTGACGGAGAAGGGCACCTTGGCGCCGGTGGCGGTGCCGGTCCTGAGGGTGACGCCCTTGAGGTGGGCGTCCTTGGTGTAGCCGGTGAGCAGTGCGGTGGCGGCGGACGGGTCGTCGGTGGCGGCCGCCGCCTCGGTGGTCCGGCCCTGCTGCCAGGCGGTGAGGAAGCGGGTGGAGGCCGTGCGGACCTCGGCGGCGGTGAGCGGGCCGGTCTTCACGGCCTTGTGGTCGGCCGCGGACGTCCGCTCGTCGGCCGCCGCGCCGCCGTCGTACAGCGCGTAGACGCCGAACCCGGCGCCGACGACGACCACGGCGATCATCCCGCCGAGTACGGCGGGTCTGGTCTTCCGTCGCTCGGCGACGCGCCTTCTCTTGCCCACAGCCTCAGTTCCTCCGCGCTTTCCCCAGGGTCCCCGCAGCCCTCACACTCCCCAACGACGACAACCACAGTAAGGTCCCCGTCTTTGCGGGTGATGTCACCCGGCACTCCGTAGCACGCTTGCGACAATCGGCCCGGCCGCGTCGATGCCGTGCCCGCCGTCCTGGACCATCGCGGCGGCGGCGACGTCGCCCCGGTACCCGGTGAACCAACTGTCCGACTTCGCCTGCCCGTCGGCCTCCGCCGAGCCGGTCTTCGCGCCGAAGTCGGGGCCGAGCCCGGACATGACCCCGGCCGCGGTGCCGCTGGTCGCTGTGCGGTTCATCATGGCGCGCAGCTGCTGGACCGTGCTCTGCGACAGCCCGCGCGCGCGTGCCGGTTCGCGGTGGTCCAGGCTCAGCGGCACGAGCACCGGCTGCCGGAAGGTGCCGGTCCTCGCGGTCGCCGTCACGGAGGCCATGTTGAGCGGGCTCATCTGGACCTGGCCCTGGCCGATCAGGGCGGCCGCGGTGTCGGGGCCGCCGGCGGCGGGGACCCGGCCGTCGAAGGACGGGACACCGATCTGCCAGTTGTTCTGCCCGAGCCCGAACCGCTCCTGGGCCTCCCTGGTGAGGGTGTCCACCTTGACCTCGTCCGCGAACTTCACGAACGCCGTGTTGCAGGAGCGGGCGAAGCTGTCGGAGAGGGTGGCGTGGTAGTCGGGCTTCAGATCCTTGAGGTTGTGGAAGGTCTGGCTCTCGGAGACGGCGGACGGAGGGCAGGGCGCCGGGCCGTTCGCGGTGGTCAGGCCGTTGTCGATGAGGGCCGCCGCGCTGATGATCTTCATGGTGGAGCCGGGTGGGCGTTCGCCCAGGAGGGCCGCGTCGAAGCCGTCGTCGCGGTGGTTGGCGACGGCCAGGATCTCGCCCGTGCTCGGCTTGACGGCCACGACGGACGCATCGGCGTACTTCCGCACGGCCGTCTCGGCAGCCGCCTGCGCGCCCGCGCTGAGCGTCGTCGGGAGCTTTCCCGGCTTGCCCTTGGCGAGGGTGAGGAGGGTGGTGTCGGCCGCGCCCTCCGCCGTCCCCGTCGTGCCTTCGTGCCGTATCACCAGCTCCACGCCGGCCCGGCCGCCCGTCTTGTCGCCGTAGCGCTTGCGCAGTTCGTCCAGGATCGGGCCGAGCGACGGGTACGTCTCCTTCGTCAGCACCTTCCCGTCGCGGTCCACGGCCTCGATCGGCGGGGCCGCGGACTCGCCCGTCATCAGGGTGTCGCCCTTGCGCAGCTGCGGATGGACGACGGAGGGCTGCCAGTCGACCAGCGGCCGGTACGAGGTCTTGCCGCGTACGACGGTCAAGCGGCTCTCGTAGCTGAGCGGTTGGGTCTTTCCCCCGTACGACACCGTTGCCTTGACCGTGAAAGGCACGGTCGTGCCGGTGGCCGTACCGGGCGTGATGTGCACCTTGGTGATGTGCGCGTCCCCGCCGTACGCCGCGAGCAGCTCCCGTGCCGCCTCCGGGAAGTTGGTGTACGTCGCCGCGGTCGAGGCGTCCCCCTTCTCCCAGGCGGCGAAGAACTTCCCGGTGGTCTCCTCGACCTCCGTACCGCTCGGCGGCCCGCTCTTCACGACCGCGGGACCGCCGCCCGTCCCCCCGTCACCGCTCAGCGCGGACATGATGTTGTAGGCGCCGTACCCGGCCCCGCCCAGCATGACCACACACACAGTGCCTATGACGGCACCCTTGACCCCGTTGCGCATGGCGCGCTTCCTCCCCGTGGACCCTGTTGAACGCGTTCAAAACAGGTTGCGGGAGCACTGTATGCGCTTGTGAGGTCACTGAGACGGAAGTTGTCGAAACCGTGACTCATGCCGGCTCCGAACGACTGCCCGGTCAGACCCAGGTGTCCAGCCACATCCGCGACCGCCAGCTGTCGATCGGGATCGCCGTGCCCGTGTACAGCGGCCAGAAGTAGATGAAGTTCCAGGCGATCAGCAGCACCAGGACGCCCGCCGCCGACGCGCCGATCACCCGGCGGGTCTCGCTGGAGTTCGGTGGGCCGATGATCGCGCCGATCAGCATCGCCACCGCCAGGCACAGGAACGGCAGGAAGACGACCGCGTAGAAGAGGAAGATCGTCCGCTCCTGGTACATGAACCAGGGCAGGTAACCGGCCGCGATGCCGCAGGCGATGGCGCCGGCCCGCCAGTCGCGGCGGAGCAGCCAGCGCCACAGCACGTACAGGATCGCGAAGCAGGCCGCCCACCACAGCAGCGGTGTGCCGATGGCCAGCACCTCCCGGGCGCACTTCTCCCCGGCGTCGGCCGGGCAGCCGTCGGCGCCGGGGGAGGGGGACTCGTAGAAGTACGACACCGGGCGGCCCAGCACGAGCCAGCTCCACGGGTTGGACTGGTAAGTGTGCGGGGACGACAGCCCGATGTGGAACTTGTAGACCTCGTGCTCGTAGTGCCACAGGCTGCGCAGCCAGTCCGGCAGGAAGGTCCAGTGGCCGCCCCTGCCGTCGGTCGCCGCCCAGTTGCGGAAGTAGCCGCCGGTGCCGTTGGACGGGGAGAGGATCCAGCCGGTCCAGGAGACCAGGTAGACGGTGAGCGCCACCGGGAACGTCGCGAGGAACGCGATCCCGGTGTCGTACTTGAGCGCCGCGAGGTACGGGTTCCGGGCGCCGGCCACCTTGCGGGCGCCCGCGTCCCACAGCACCGCCATCACGAAGAACGCGCCCAGGATGTACAGGCCGTTCCACTTCGTGCCGATGGCCAGCCCCAGCATCAGCCCCGCGCCCCAGCGCCAGGGCCGCCAGCCGAAGCGGAAGGTGTCGCCGACGTGGTCGTCCGGGCGTACCCGGCCGTCGGGCCCGGCAGGCAGCGCGGCGGCCAGTCTCTGCCGTGACCTGTCCCGGTCGACGATCAGGCAGCCGAACGCGGCCACGACGAAGAACATCAGCACGCCGTCGAGCAGCGAGGTCCGGCTCATCACGAAGTGCAGGCCGTCCACCGCCATCAGCGCGCCCGCCAGACAGCCGAGGAACGTCGAGCGGAACATCCGGCGGCCGATCCGGCACAGCAGCAGGACCGAGAGGGTCCCCAGCACGGCCGTCATGAAGCGCCAGCCGAACGGGTTGAACCCGAACATCAGCTCGCCCAGGCCGATGACGTACTTGCCCACAGGGGGGTGCACGACGTACGCCGCGTCCGTGGGGATCGCGAGATGGCCGTGCGTCTGCAGCACCAGGTCGTTGGCGTTCTTGTCCCAGTTGACCTCGTACCCGCGGTGGACGAGCGCCCAGGCGTCCTTGGCGTAGTACGTCTCGTCGAATATCACCGCGCGCGGGCTGCCCAGGTTCCAGAACCGCATCAGGCCCGCCATCAGCGTCACCAGCAGCGGACCGACCCAGCCCGACCAGCGGCTGATGCGCTCCGCCAGGACCGGCGGGACGCCCAGCACCTGCCACAGGCGCGGACTGGGCTCGGTGTACGGCGGCACCAGCCGGTCGCGTACGTCACCCGAGGGAGCGTCCTTGGCGGGCGCGTAGCCGAATCGGCGCAGCCGCTGCTGCCACGACGGCCGCTGGTCGTGCGGTGCCTGGCCCTGCCGGAGGTCCGTGGAGGACGCGGTACTGGTCACCGCGCCATCGTAGGGAACCGTTCTGTGTGAGTCCCGTGCATGTGAGGTACCGGTCGGGATGCGGTCGCTTTCACCCCTCCCCGGCGGCCCTGGGAGGATGGGGGCGTGACTGGAACCCTTGTCCTGGCAGGTACCCCCATCGGTGACATCGCGGACGCGCCGCCCCGGCTCGCGGAGGAGCTGGCGGGCGCCGATGTCGTGGCCGCCGAGGACACGCGGCGGCTGCGTCGGCTCACCCAGGCGCTGGGCGTGACCCCCAAGGGGCGCGTGGTGTCGTACTTCGAGGGCAACGAGTCCGCCCGCACCCCCGAGCTGGTCGAGGAGCTGCTCGGCGGGGCGCGCGTGCTACTCGTCACGGACGCGGGGATGCCGTCGGTCTCCGACCCGGGGTACCGGCTGGTCGCGGCCGCCGTGGAGAAGGACGTCAAGGTCACCGCCGTCCCCGGGCCGTCCGCCGTGCTCACCGCCCTCGCCCTGTCCGGGCTGCCCGTCGACCGGTTCTGCTTCGAGGGCTTCCTGCCGCGCAAGGCGGGGGAGCGGCTGTCCCGGCTGCGGGAGGTCGCCGCCGAGCGGCGGACGCTCGTCTACTTCGAGGCCCCGCACCGGCTCGACGACACCCTCGCGGCGATGGCCGAGGTCTTCGGCGCGGAGCGGCGGGCCGCCGTCTGCCGCGAGCTGACCAAGACGTACGAGGAGGTGCGGCGGGGGCCGCTCGCGGAGCTGGCGCGGTGGGCCGCGGAGGGCGTCCGCGGGGAGATCACCGTCGTCGTGGAGGGAGCCCCCGAGGCCGGCCCCGAGGAACTCGACGCCGCGGAGCTGGTCCGCCGGGTGCGGGTCCGGGAGGAGGCCGGGGAGCGGCGCAAGGAGGCGATCGCCGCGGTGGCGGCGGAGGCCGGGCTGCCCAAGCGGGCTGTTTTCGACGCGGTGGTTTCAGCCAAGCACGCCGGGGGGTGAACCGGGTTCGTCCGGCTGGTGCCTGCTGAAATATGCCCTCTGAGCAGGGGCGTTCTCTTGTGAGCGCGCGCCCCATGGGAGGGCAAAAGGGGGGCGCGAAAGGCAAAGACCAGACCCCGTGCCAGGGGCCGATTTGGCAAGCGTCGTCCAAATCGCCTCCAACACTCGACAGGCCAGATGCATTCGCTCCGGTGGAGGCGTCCACTGGTCGAAGGGACGCACCCGTCCCTCGCCCCAGGGGATTCCGGGGGGAATCCCCGCTTCGGGGCGCTTGTCCAGCGGTACAGAGGAGCTGGCATGAGTGAGTTCGCAGGGCAGTCCGGCCTCCGCGGTACGGCCACAGCCGTCGTTCACGAGTCGTATTCGTTCGCCTGCATGCGATGCGGGCACGGCTGGGAGCAGTCGTACGAGATAGAGCACCACACCGACGGCGACGGCCACGAGTTCGTGCGGTACGTGGCCGACGGGCGGATCGTGCCGTCCCCGCTGAGCCGGCCCGCGTGCCAGAACTGCGACGGCCACGTCGTGCGGATCATGCGCGCGGGTCAGGTCGCGTCGGTGCGCAGCGCGGCGGAGGGGCACCATCACCCCGCTCCGCAGGGCGGCCCGGTCGAGGCCCCGGAGACGCCGGGCCAGGCCAAGGAGCCGCACCACTGGCACCTGTCCGATCTCCTGCACCCGTTCCAGCGCCGGGCGAGCTGACCCGAGGGGCGATCGATCAGGCGTGCCCCTTTCGTAGGATCGGGGCATGCCTTCGAACGCCGACAAGAACGCGGCACCGCCGCTCCCGGAGCCCCTTCGGGTGCCCGTCGCCGACTCCCACACCCACCTCGACATGCAGTCCGGGACCGTCGAGGAGGGCCTGGCCAAGGCCGCGTCGGTGGGTGTGACGACCGTCGTCCAGGTCGGCTGCGACATCAAGGGCTCGCACTGGGCCGCCGAGACGGCCGCCGCGTACGAGAACGTCCACGCGACCGTCGCCCTGCACCCCAACGAGGCCCCGCGCATCGTCCACGGCGACCCCGACGGCTGGTCCCGGCAGGGCGCCCGGCAGCCGGGCGGCGACGCCGCGCTGGACGAGGCGCTCGCCGAGATCGACCGGCTGGCCGGGCTGCCCCACGTGAAGGGCGTCGGCGAGACGGGGCTGGACTACTTCCGCACCGGCCCCGAGGGCAAGGCCGCCCAGGAGCGGTCCTTCCGCGCCCACATCGAGATCGCCAAGCGGCACGGCAAGGCCCTCGTCATCCACGACCGTGACGCCCACGCCGACGTCCTGCGCGTCCTGAAGGAGGAGGGCGCCCCCGAGCGCACCGTCTTCCACTGCTACTCCGGCGACGCCGAGATGGCCGGGATCTGCGCCCGCGAGGGCTACTTCATGTCCTTCGCCGGCAACGTCACCTTCAAGAACGCCCAGAACCTCCGGGACGCCCTCGCCGTCGCCCCGCTGGAGCTGGTCCTCGTGGAGACCGACGCGCCCTTCCTGACGCCGGCGCCGTACCGCGGACGGCCCAACGCCCCGTATCTGGTGCCGGTCACGGTGCGCGCGATGGCCGCCGTGCGCGGCATCGACGAGGACACGCTGGCGACGGCGCTCGGCGCGAACACCGCCCGCGCGTTCGATTACTGACCGCACATTCGGCGCGCAACAGTACGTAGTCGCGTCGCTTTGGACAGTGACATCCGCTCCGCTAGGTTCTGGGGGCCCGATCCGGACCCCTCTGGCTCCCCTGGAGCGTGTCGGCGTGAGCAAGTCGCAGTACGAGACGTACGACCCGTACGGCCCTGACGCCTCCGTACACACCGCGGAGACGCTGCCCTACGGGACGTACGAGGACACCTACCGGCCCGCCTACGAGGCCGACGCGTACTTCGTCACCGAGCCGGTGCTGCCGCTGCCGCGGCAGATGGCGGGCGTGGCGAGCGAGTCCCGCGTGCCCGATCCGGTGGTCCCGGAGTCCGGCGCGCCCGCGGCGGCGGGCGGGCGTGCGGTGCGCCGGCGCAGGGCGCGCTCCGCCGAGCGCCCGGAGTCCGCCGTACGCCGTCTGCTGCCGCAGGCGCTGGTCGTCGCCTTCCTCGCCGGCGGCACCACCGCCTTCGTCGCCGAGGACAAGGCGGTCGAGCTGAGCGTCGACGGCGAACAGCGCACCCTGCACACCTTCGCCGACAACGTGTCGGACCTGCTGGCCGAGGAGGGCGTGCGCGTCGGGACGCACGACCTGGTCGCGCCCCGCCCCGGCGAGGCGCTCGCCAGCGGCGACGAGATCGCGGTGCGCTACGGGCGCCCCGTACGGCTCACCCTCGACGGCGAGCGGCGCGAGGTGTGGACGACGGCGCGCACGGTGGACGGGGCGCTCAGGGAGCTGGGGGTGCGCGCGGAGGGTGCGTACCTGTCGGCTTCGCGCTCCCGGAACATCGGACGTGCCGGGCTCGCGCTCGACGTGCGCACCGAGCGCGCCGTCACGATCATGGCGGACGGCCGCACCCGCACCATCCGCACCAACGCGGCCACCGTCCGCGAGGTCGTCGAGGAGGCCGGTGTCACCCTGCACGGCCAGGACACCACCTCCGTGCCGCCCGGAAGCTTCCCGCGCGACGGGCAGACGGTGACCGTGCTGCGGGTGACCGGCACCAGGGAGGTGCGCGAGGAGCAGATCCCCTTCGAGGTGGAGCGGACCGAGGACCCCTCCCTCTTCCAGGGCACCGAGGTCGTCGAACGGCCCGGACAGCCCGGGCTGCGGCGGATCACCTACTTTCTGCGCACCGTCAACGGCGTCCGGGAGAAGCCACGCCGGGAGAGGTACGAGGTGGTGCGGGAGCCGCGCAGCCAGCTGGTGAAGGTGGGCACCAAGCCCCGGCCGCCGTCCGTGCACGGCGCGGACCATCTCAACTGGCAGGGTCTGGCCGTCTGCGAGTCCGGCGGCCGCCCGCACGCGGTGGACCCGTCGGGGACGTACGGCGGGCTGTACCAGTTCGACACGTACACCTGGCACAGCCTCGGCGGCAGCGGGCGTCCGCAGGACGCGTCGGCGGAGGAGCAGACGTTCCGCGCGAAGAAGCTGTACGTACGCCGGGGGGCGAGCCCTTGGCCGCATTGCGGGGCGCGGTTGCACAGGTGAGTGGGCCGTTCTTCGGCTGCGGGTGCGTGGGGGCTGGTCGCGCAGTTCCCCGCGCCCCTAGGGAGTTGCAGCCCCGTCGGCCGCATACGCACCGCCCGTAGCTGCGGGCAGTCGTGCCGCTGGGGCGGCGCCCACCCGGCAGCGGCCGTCATGCCTGCGCAGCTGCGGGCAGTCGTGCCTCCCCCAGTGCCTTAAGGGCCTGGGGGGACCCCCAGGCGGCACGGGTGGGCGCAGCGGCACCCCGTCAGCGCCGGGCCGCGCGACCCACCCCCGCCCAGCTGCAGCACCGGGCGCCCCGGCAATCGCTGCAGCACCGGGCACCTGACAACCCCGTGACCTCGCTGCAGCACAGGCCACCTGGCAACCCCCGCACCCACACCCCCGTACCCTTGTCCCGTGAGCAGCCCCACCCCCGACGCCCTCCTCGGCCCCGCCGACATCCGTGAGCTCGCGGCAGCGCTCGGTGTCCGCCCCACCAAGCAGCGCGGCCAGAACTTCGTGATCGACGCCAACACGGTCCGACGTATCGTCCGTACCGCCGATGTCCGCCCCGACGACGTAGTCGTCGAGGTCGGCCCGGGGCTCGGCTCCCTCACCCTCGCGCTGCTGGAGGTCGCCGACCGGGTCACCGCCGTCGAGATCGACGACGTCCTGGCCGGCGCGCTGCCCGCGACCGTCGCCGCGCGCATGCCGGAGCGCGCCGACCGGTTCGCGCTGGTCCACTCCGACGCGATGCACGTCACCGAGCTGCCCGGCCCCGCCCCGACGGCCCTGGTGGCGAACCTGCCCTACAACGTGGCCGTACCGGTGCTGCTGCACATGCTCGACACCTTCCCGAGCATCGAGCGGACGCTCGTGATGGTGCAGTCCGAGGTCGCCGACCGGCTGGCCGCCGCACCCGGCAACAAGGTGTACGGCGTCCCGTCCGTGAAGGCCAACTGGTACGCCGAGGTGAAGCGGGCCGGCGCCATCGGGCGCAATGTCTTCTGGCCCGCGCCGAACGTCGACAGCGGGCTGGTCTCGCTGGTCCGGCGAGCCGAGCCGATCAGGACGACGGCCTCCAAGAAGGAGGTCTTCGCGGTCGTCGACGCGGCGTTCGCGCAGCGGAGGAAGACCCTGCGGGCGGCGCTGGCCGGCTGGGCCGGGTCCGCCCCGGCCGCCGAGGCGGCGCTGGTCGCGGCCGGGGTCTCGCCGCAGGCGCGCGGGGAGTCGCTGACGGTGGAGGAGTTCGTCCGGATCGCCGAGCAGAAAGAGGCGGGCGCGTGAGCGTGACGGTACGGGTACCGGCGAAGGTCAACGTCCAGCTCGCGGTGGGCGCCGCCCGCCCCGACGGCTTCCACGACCTGGCCAACGTGTTCCTCGCGGTCGGCCTGTACGACGAGGTCACCGTCACGCCGGCGGACGAGCTGCGCGTCACCTGCGAGGGTCCGGACGCCGCCCAGGTCCCTCTGGACGGCACCAACCTCGCCGCGCGCGCGGCCGTCGCGCTCGCCGAACGCCGGGGCGTCGAGCCGGCCGTGCACATCCACATCGCCAAGGACATCCCGGTCGCGGGCGGTATGGCGGGCGGCAGCGCGGACGGCGCGGGTGCGCTGCTCGCCTGCAACACGCTCTGGGGCGCCGGCGCCTCCCGCGCCGAACTCCTCGCCATCTGCGCCGACCTGGGCAGCGATGTGCCGTTCAGCCTGGTCGGGGGCGCGGCCCTCGGCGTCGGGCGCGGTGAGCGGCTGACCGCCCTGGAGGTCGGCGGCACCTTCCACTGGGTGTTCGCGATGGCCGAGCGCGGGCTGTCCACCCCGGCCGTCTTCCGTGAGTTCGACCGTCTCGCCGAGGGGCGTGCCATTCCCGAGCCGGTGGCCTCGCCCGACCTCATCGACGCGCTCGCCAAGGGCGACCCCGACGCGCTCGCGGCCGCGGTCTCCAACGATCTCCAGCCCGCCGCGCTCTCCCTCTTCCCGGAGCTTGCCGACACCCTCGCGGTGGGGCGCGGCGCGGGCGCGCTGACCGCGCTCGTCTCCGGCTCGGGCCCGACCACGGCGTTCCTCGCCCGCGATCCCGAGTCGGCGTCGAAGATCGCCGAGGCTCTCGAGGCCTCCGGCACCTGTCGCACGGTGCGCACGGCAGCGGCGCCCGCGCCCGGCGCGACCGTACTGCCTGCATAGATATACGGGCCGGGTGTTACCTACTTCACAGTAATTTAATGTTCATCATTTCCGCCATGATCCCTTTCGTGCCCCTCTGATCCATGGCGACGGCTGGCATGATCAGCCGTCCCCGGTCCTGGTTACCGGCGGTAGAGAGGAAGCTTCCATGGGGCACATGGACCACTTCAGCGCCGGATGGGTCACCCCCGTCCTGTCCTACGCGATGGCCTGCGTCGGCTCGGCCCTGGGACTGCGCTGCACCGTCAGGGCACTGGAGGCGACGGGCGCCTCCAAACGGAACTGGCTGACCCTCGCCTCCTTCGCCATCGGGTCCGGCATCTGGACCATGCACTTCGTCGCGATGATGGGCTTCTCCGTGGAGGGCACGCCCATCCGCTACGACGTCCCGATGACCGTGCTCAGCCTGGTCATGGCGATCGCCGTCGTCAGCGCCGGTGTGTTCACCGCCGGATACGGCCGCTCCCGCGTGACGGCGGTCGTCCTCGGCGGCCTCGGCACCGGGCTCGGCGTCGCCGCGATGCACTACACCGGCATGGCCGCGCTCAACCTGCACGGCTCCGTCGGCTACGACCCGCTGCTCGTCATCGCCTCCGTCGCCATCGCCGTCGCCGCGGCGACCGCCGCGCTCACGCTCTCGCTCATCGTGCGCGGCCCCGTCCTGGCCGCGCTCGCCGCGCTCGTCATGGGGCTCGCGGTCAGCAGCATGCACTACACCGCGATGTACGCCGTCACCGTCCATCTCGCGCCCAGCAACGCCGAGTTGGCCGGGGCCACGGCCACCGAGTTCCTCTTCCCGCTCGCCGTGCTGCTCGGCTCGTTCCTCTTCCTGACCTCCGCCTACGTCGCCCTGTCCCCGACCGGCAAGCGCCACGAGTCGGCCGTCGCCGCCGAGCTGCTGCGCGAGGTCGAACTCACGACGGCCTGACCGTCCCCCTCAACACCCCCGACCCGCCCGGGAACCAGAGTCCACGAGCCCCCGGTTCCCGGGCGTGCTCCTCCCTGAACGAGGTCCCCCATGCGTGTGCGTCGCACCTCCGAAAGACTCCGCCCCAGATCGGTCCGCGCGAAGATCGTCGCCCTGCTGATGCTGCCCGTGGTGTCCCTCATGGCGCTGTGGGCCTACGCCGCGGTGACGACCGTCGCCGGGATCGGCGACACCGAGCGGGCCAAGGACGTCAACGCCGAACTCCTCGCCCCCGTGGCCGACTTCGTCACCGCGCTGCAGGCCGAGCGGACCGCCGCCACCCGGTACGCCGTCCGGCCCGACGCGCACTCCGCCGCCGCGCTGAAGACCGCCGGCGCCGCCACCGACCGGGCGACGACCGCGCTCGCAGACGGGATCAACGCCTCCGCCTCCGACGCCGCCCTGCTCAACTCCGCGCTCCCCGCCCGCATCGAGCGGCTGTCCGCCGACGCCGACCGGCTGGCGACGGTGCGCGCGCAGACCCAGCAGAAGGGCAAGGCCGCCGCGGCCTACACCGCCTACGGCTCCGTCATCGAGCACGCCTTCGCCGTCACCGGGGCGCTCACCGGCGAGAAGGGCACCGACTCCGCCTCCCAGGCGCGCGTGGTGCTCGAACTCTCCCGCGCGCGCGAGGCGGTGGCCCGGGAACAGGCACTGCTCGCCGCCGGAAGCGCGGCCGGGCAGCTGACGCCGGCGCAGTACACGCGGTTCGTGGGCGCAGCGGCGACCCGGCAGGAGCTGCTGGAGCCGGCGGTCGCCGACCTGAAGGCCGCGCACCAGGCGGCGTACGACAAGGTCCTGCACAGCGCCGCCTACAAGAGGCTGGCCGCGGTCGAGGACCGGGTCGGCGCGGCCGGGCCCGGCACGACCGCCGTGTCGGCGACCGCGCTGTCCGGCTGGGACACCTCGGCCGCCACCGTGCTCAAGGGCCTCACGGCCGCCGAGGAGGGCGCCGGTACCCGGGCCACCGCCCAGGCCGACCCGTTCGGCTGGAGCACGCTCGGCGCGTCCGGTGTCGCCGTCGTCCTCGGTCTGGTCGGCGTCCTGCTGTCGCTGCTCGTCTCCGTGCTCGTCGGCCGCGGCCTCATCGTCGAACTCCTCGACCTGCGCAACGACGCCCTGGAGGTGGCCGGCCGCCGGCTCCCGCAGGCCATGCGCAAGCTGCACGCCGGGCAGGGCGTCGACATCGACGCGGAGGCACCCATGCGCCGCCTGGTCGGCGACGAGCTGGCCCAGGTCGGCACCGCCCTGACCGCCGTACAGCGGGCCGCCCTCAAGGCCGCCTCCGAACGCGCCGAACTGCTCAGCGGCATCTCCGGCGTGTACGTCAGCCTCGCGCGCCGCAGCCAGGTGCTGCTGCACCGGCAGCTCGACCTGCTCGACGGCATGCAGCGGCGCCAGCACGACCCCGCGGAGCTGCAGGACCTGTACCGCGTCGACTACCTCGCCACGCGCATGCGGCGCCACTCCGAGAGCCTGCTGATCCTGTCCGGCATCGCGCCCGGGCGCGGCTGGCGGGACCCGGTCCCGCTGGCGGACGTGCTGCGGGCCGCCGTCGCCGAGATCGAGAGCGCGACCCGGGTGCAGATCTGGGCCGTGCCGCAGGTCTCGGTGGCCGGCGGCTCGGTCGCCGACGTGATCCATCTGCTCGCCGAGCTGGTCGAGAACGCGGCCGCCTTCTCCCCGCCCAGCACCAAGGTGCAGCTGCGCGCCGCGCAGCTCCGGGACGGGGTGCTCGTGGAGGTCGAGGACAGCGGCTTCGGCATGAACGAGGAGGCGATGGCCGAGGCCAACCGCAAGATCCAGTCGGGCACGGTCGACCTGCTCGACGCCAAGCAGATCGGCCTGTTCGTGGTCAACCGGCTGCGTGAGCGCCAGGGACTGCGGGTGGAGCTGCGCCCCTCGCCGAACGGCGGCGTCACCGCGGCCGTGCTGATCCCGGAGAGCCTGACCCGGGACGGCGTCCCCGCCGCGACGGCCGGCCGGACGCGGGGCCTGGCACCGGCGGCCGGTCTGCTTCCCGGCACGGGATGACCGTCCCCGGGGGCCGCTGACCAGCGGCGGGAAGGGGCGCGGCCACCGCCGACTACGCTTGAAGGTCGATCCGTCCCCCTTGGCAGGAGTGAAATGGCCGTCAACCTGGTCAATGTCGAGAACGTCAGCAAGGTGTACGGCACCCGTGCCCTGCTGGACGGCGTCTCGCTCGGCGTGTCCGAGGGCGACCGGATCGGTGTGGTGGGCCGCAACGGCGACGGCAAGACCACGCTCATCCGGATGCTCGCCAAGCTGGAGGAGTCCGACACCGGACGTGTCACCCACTCCGGAGGGCTGCGCCTCGGTGTGCTCACCCAGCACGACTCCCTCGACCCCGCCGCCACCGTCCGCCACGAGGTCATCGGCGACATGGCCGACCACGAGTGGGCCGGCAACGCCAAGGTCAGGGACGTGCTGACCGGGCTGTTCGGCGGGCTCGACCTGCCCGGCTTCCCGAAGGGGCTCGACACCGTCATCGGGCCGCTGTCCGGTGGCGAGCGGCGCCGGATCGCGCTCGCCAAGCTGCTCATCGAGGAACAGGACCTGATCGTCCTCGACGAGCCCACCAACCACCTCGACGTCGAGGGCATCGCCTGGCTCGCCCGGCACCTGCAGAACCGCCGCTCGGCGCTGGTGTGCGTGACGCACGACCGGTGGTTCCTCGACCAGGTCTGCACCCGCATGTGGGACGTGCAGCGCGGCGACGTCTTCGAGTACGAGGGCGGCTACTCCGACTACGTCTTCGCGCGCGCGGAGCGCGAGCGGATCGCCGCCACCGAGGAGACCAAGCGGCAGAACCTCGTCCGCAAGGAGCTGGCCTGGCTGCGCCGCGGGGCGCCCGCGCGTACCTCCAAGCCGCGCTTCAGGGTCGAGGCCGCCAACGAGCTGATCGCGGACGTGCCGCCGCCCCGGGACAGCAGCGAGCTGATGAAGTTCGCCTCCTCCCGGCTCGGCAAGACGGTCTTCGACCTCGAGGACATCACCGTGCAGGCCGGGCCCAAGGTGCTGCTCAAGCACGTCACCTGGCAGCTCGGCCCCGGCGACCGCATCGGCCTCGTCGGCGTCAACGGCGCCGGCAAGACCTCGCTGCTGCGGGCCATGGCCGAGGCGGCGCGGACCGAGGGGGAGGAGCAGCCCGCCGGCGGCCGCATCGCCGTCGGCAAGACCGTGAAGCTCGCCTATCTCTCCCAGGAGGTCGCCGAACTCGACCCGGCCCTGCGGGTCCTGGAGGCCGTGCAGCGGGTCCGGGAGCGCGTCGACCTCGGCAAGGGCCGCGAGATGACCGCCGGGCAGCTGTGCGAGACGTTCGGCTTCAACAAGGAGAAGCAGTGGACGCCGGTCGGTGACCTCTCCGGTGGCGAGCGGCGCCGCCTCCAGCTGCTGCGCCTGCTCATGGACGAGCCCAACGTCCTCTTCCTCGACGAGCCCACCAACGACCTCGACATCGAGACCCTCACCCAGCTGGAGGACGTCCTCGACGGCTGGCCCGGCTCGATGATCGTCATCTCCCACGACCGGTTCTTCGTGGAGCGCACCACGGACCGGGTGTTCGCCCTCCTCGGCGACGGCACCCTGCGCATGCTGCCGCGCGGCATCGACGAGTACCTGGAGCGGCGCCGGCGGATGGAGGAGGCGGTCGCCGCGCAGGCCGCCGCCGTGGCGCCCAAGGCGGACGCGACGGAGAAGAGCGCCGCCGACCAGCGCGCCGCCAAGAAGGAACTCCAGCGGATCGAGCGCCAGTTGGACAAGGTCTCCGAGAAGGAGTCCAAGCTGCACGCCCAGATCGCCGAGAACGCCACCGACTTCGCGAAGGTCGCCGAACTGGACGCCCAGTTGCGCGATCTGGCCGTGGAGCGCGAGGAACTGGAGCTGCGCTGGCTGGAACTCGCAGAAGACGCGTGAAGGGCGCGTGAAGGCGCATAACGAGGGCATCACGGGCCGGTCCTCCCTTGGGAACAGGGGTTGAACCGGCCCCGTGCCTTGTCAGTTGTGAGTGATAGAAAGAGCCGTCTGAGAACTTTCTGAGTACGACTCTGGGTCATCACGAACCTCAGGGCGTGGCTAAAAATCAGTGATCGAACGGGGGAACGCGCTGATGGCTCAGCCGCCCAACCAGCCGCCGCAGGGCGGCTTCGGACCGCCGCAGGACCAGCCGCCGACCGGCGGCTCCTTCGGCGCACCGCAGAACCCGCCGCCTCCGCAGGGGCCTCCGCAGACCCCGCCGCAGCCGGGGTACGGCTACCCCCAGCAGCCCGGCCCGTACGGCCAGCCCGCCCAGCCGGGCCCCTACGGCCAGCAGCCGGGACCGTACGGCCAGCCGAACGCGTACGCTCCGCAGCCCCAGCCCGGCTACGGATATCCGCAGCAGCCGCCCCAGTTCCCGGGCGCGCCCGGCACCGGGCCCGGGAAGCCGGCGTCCAAGGGGAGGACGGCGCTGATCGTCGCTGCCGCGGTGGCCGCGCTGGCCGTCATCGGCGGCACCGTCTACGCGGTCACGAGCGGCGACGGCGGTGACAAGAAGCCGGTCGCCCAGAAGAGCGACGACGGCAAGCAGTCCTCCGGCGCGCCGGTCAACCCCGGTGACGGCAGCGGCGACGGCGGTGCGGACCCGGAGAACCTCAACGCGGGCCGCAAGCCCGGCGAGGCGAAGGTGCTCTGGTACAAGACCGCACCCGACGCCCCCGGTTCCGGTGCCGACGCACCGGGCATGTGGATCACCGGCAAGACGGCGGTCAAGGCGGCGTACAAGCAGCTCGTCGCCTACAACGTCGGCAACGGCGACCCGAGCTGGGACCCGATCACCTTCCCGCAGAAGATCTGCGCGGTCACCTCACAGAAGTCCGCCGACGACAAGATCGTCGTGGCGTACATGAGCGGTGTCAGCGACCGCGCCAAGTGCAACCAGATCCAGCAGATCGACCTGAACACCGGCAAGAAGGGCTGGAGCGGCGAGGTCGCCGACGGCGAGCTGTTCGACAGCGCGATCAGCATCGAACTGACCATCAGCGGAAAGACGCTGATGGTGGGCCGCTCGCAGTCGGGCACGGCGTACGACCTGGAGACCGGCCACAAGCTGTACGACAAGAAGAAGTACGGCACGAGCTGCTTCCCGACCGCGTTCGCGGGCGGCACGGGCCGGCTGGTCCAGGTGGCCTCCTGCGGCGCCGGCGGCAGCAACGCGCACGACGAGATCCAGGAACTCGACCCGGCCAGCGGCAAGGTCAGGTGGACGCAGCCGGTCAAGAAGGGCTGGACGGTCGCGCGGACCTATTCCCTCGACCCGCTCGTGGTGTATCTGACCAACGAGAGCAAGAAGGCCTGGAACATCTCCACCTTCACCAAGAGCGGCAAGTTCCGCTCGGAGGTCAAGGTGAACGAGAAGTTCGCCCCGCGCTGCGGCTGGGCGGTCCTCGAACGCGACCTGCAGGGCTGCCAGGGCGTCGCCGTCGACGCCGACACGCTCTACCTGCCCACCGACACCACCAGCGGCGCCAACGAGATCGTCGCCGTCAGCCTGGCCGACGGCAAGGAGAAGTGGCGCGTCAAGTCCCCCGCGGACGAGTCGATGTCCCCGGTGAAGACCGAGGGCGGCAAGCTGATCGCGTATGTGCATCCGTCGTACGAGGCGGGCGGCCAGATCGTGTCGATCCCGACCACCGGCGGCTCGCACACCACGACCAGGTTGCTGCAGAACCCGGCGGGCACCGCGGAGATCGAGGACACCTTCTTCGACGGCGCCGTCGACTGGGCCGACGGGCGTTTCTTCATCTCCTCCACCCGGTTGTCCGGCAACGACGACTCGAAGGAGAAGCTGATGATGGCCTTCGGCAAGTGAGTCCCGGCCCGTCTCCCGTCCTCCTTCCGCCGTCCGGCCCCGAGCGCTTCACCGAGGTATCTCCGTCATGACCCAGCCGCCGCCTCCGCCGAATCAACCGCCTCAGCAGCCCCCGCAGCAGGGCGGTTTCGGCCCGCCCCAGCCCCCGGCACCTCAGCCTCAGCCCGGATACGGCTATCCCCAGGCACCCCAGCCGCCCCAGGCCCCCCAGCCCGGCTACGGATACCCCCAGGCCCCGCAGGCACCCCAGCCCCCGCAGCCGCCCCAGCCCGGCTACGGCTACCCCGGCGCGCAGCAGAACCCGTACACCCAGCCGGTCCCGCAGCAGGGTTACGGCTACCCGGGCGCTCCCACCGTGCCGATGTCGCCGCAGCCCGCGCAGCCCGGCGGCGGGAGGAACAACACCGCGCTCGTCATCATCGTCGCGGCGCTCGTCGTGATCGGTCTGATCGTCGGCGGCGGGGTCTGGTACGCCAAGTCCTCCGGGGACGACGGCAAGAAGGACGACAACGCTAGCTCCAGCGGGGGCACGGGCGGCAAGGACGGCTCCGGGGGCACGTCCGGGGGCGGCAAGGAGAAGGTGCCGGCGAACCCCGCCGCCAAGATCCTCTTCCAGGTCCCGCTGCCCAAGACGAACGACTCCGTGGTCACCGCCGGCTCCTGGCTGACCGACACGGTGTACGCCAAGAGCGGGATCGCGGAGATCGTCGGCTACGACCCCGCCAAGGGCACCAAGCTGTGGACGCTGAAGCTGCCCGGCCCGGTGTGCACGGCCAGCAAGCACGCCACCGCGGACGGCAGAACGGCGATCGTCTTCCAGCCGAAGATGCCCGCGAAGAACTCCTTCGCGGGATGCAGCCAGGTCGCGGCCGTCGACCTCACCAAGGGCACCAAGCTGTGGACGAAGACGGTCAAGGCCGGCGACTCCGTGGTCAACCTGGAGAACGTGACGGTCTCTCAGCACACCGTCGCGGTCGGCAGCACCAGCGGCGGTGCCGCGTTCGACATCGACTCCGGCAAGTCGCTGTGGCAGCCGAAGCCGACGGACTCCTGCTACGACGCCGGGTACGGCGGCGGCGCCAAGCTGGTCGCGGTGCGCAAGTGCGGCAGCTACGGCAGCCGTGAGCTGCACATCCAGACCATCGACCCGACCTCCGGGAAGGTGATCTCCGACTACAAGATGGCCACGGGCATCGAGTACGCCAGCGTCGTCTCGACCGACCCGCTGGTGGTGGCCGCCGACGTCGGCGACAGCGCGGGCGACGGCAGCGGCATCTCGGACTACTTCTCCATCGACAACAAGACCGGCAAGCTGCTCACCCGTATCTCCGCGCCCGGCGACACCTACGCCGGCCGCTGCGACGGCATCAGCCGCGTCGAGGACTGCAAGGAGGTCGTCGCGGGGGCCGGCAAGCTGTACGTGCCGACCGAGGAGCACGACGGCACGGGCCAGTCCAGCAAGACCAACGAGATCGTCGCCTTCGACCTGGCCACCGGCAAGCAGACCGGCCAGCGCGCCGAGGCCGGCGACGGCTACACGATCACCCCGCTGCGCATGGACGGCGCCAACCTGCTCGCCTACAAGCAGCCGCCGTACGACAAGGGCGGCCAGGTCGTCAGCATCGACGGCGGCTCCTTCAAGGCGACCGAGCTGCTGGAGAACCCGGCCGCGGGGGACGCGCGGCAGGCGGAGTCCACGTTGCTCCCGGACTCCGCGGAGATCCTGTACGGGCAGGGCCGGCTGTTCATGTCGGCCGTGTACGCGCACAAGGTGTCGTACGGCAAGGAGTATCTGCTGCTCGCGTTCGGCGCGGGCGGCTGATCGCACGCCCCCGAGCGCTTCAGAGCGCCCGGGGTGAATGCCAGGTATTACCAGGGAGTGCCCCGGATTTCGTCGATCCGGGGCACTTCTCCTTCATAGGGGCAGCGCGACGTCGAACAAGCGTGTAGCTTCCGGGGGCATGAAGGCAGCGGAGCCGGGGGGCCCTCTGTCGTGGTGGACCGGTGGGCGTCCATAGTGGGGCATCCATAAGGGGGACTGGGGGGTTGCTCTATGGGAGTGCGGCTCATGGTCGTCGACGACCATCGCCTGCTCGCGGAGGCGTTGGCGTCGGCGCTGAAGCTGCGCGGGCACCGGGTGCTGGCGGCGGCGGCGCCGGTCGCGGGCGCGGCGGATCTGGTGATCGCGCGGGCGCCGGAGGTGTGCCTGCTGGGGACGGCGGGGCCGGCCGAGCCGGGGGCCTTCGACCCGGTGGTGAAGATCAAGCGGGACCGTCCGCAGGTGGCGGTGCTGGTGCTGGGTCCGGTGCCCTCGCCGCGAGGTATCGCGGCGGCCTTCGCGGCGGGGGCCTCCGGCTATGTACGGCACGATGAGCGCATCGAGGGCGTCGAGCGGGCCATCATGAAGGCCCGGGCGGGGGAGGCGGCGGTGGCGCCGCAGCTGCTGCAGGGTGCCTTCGGTGAGCTGCTGAACCCTGCGGCCCAGCCCGACGACGAGGGGCAGCGGCTGCTGCAGATGCTGACGCCGCGGGAGGTGGAGGTGCTGGTCAGAGTCGCCGACGGGGAGGACACCCGCCTGATCGCGGCCGGCATGGGCATCGCACCGAGCACAGCGCGTACCCATGTGCAGCGGGTGCTGATGAAACTGGGCGTGGGTTCTCGTTTGGAGGCGGCGGCGTTGGCTGCGCGCACGGGGTTGCTGGACCGTGCGGGCCCGCTGATGGATTCGGCGGGGCCGGAACTGTAGCCGGGCGGGGGTGGACGCGCTCACCGGCGCCGGCCGGGTGCCGCTGCGCCCACCCGTGCCGCCCCAGCGGCACGACTGCCCGCAGCTACGTGGGCTACTCCTTATTCTCCTTCTCCTCCGGCAACCCCTCCGGAGGAAGGGACGGCGGAGTGGGGCGGAGCTTCAGCCAGGCCAGGAAGAAGATGCCCAGGAGCAGCATGCCGATGCCGGTCCACAGGTTGATGTTGATGCCCTGGGCCTTGTCGATCTCGGCCTGGGAGTCGGTGATGCCGGTGATGGTGACGATGACGCCGTAGAGCACGAAGAGGCCGCCGATGATGCGGCGCAGGTCGAAGATGCGGGCCGCGGTCGCGGACTTGCCCTCCAGCTCGGTGACTTCCCGCTGGACGTCCTCCTCGGAGTAGTGGAAGTGCTCGTGCTCGTGACGGCGAGAGTGCTCGCTCATGGTTTCCTCATCCTCCCGCGGTCAGAACGAGAACGGGATGTAGCAGGCGGCGGCCAGGACGACCGCGCCCCAGCCCAGCAGGGCCGGCTTGCGGTACCAGGCCTCGTCGCCGGGGGCGGGTGGTTCGGCCATGCCGGGGGAGCGGGTGCCGTAGACCAGGCCCCGCAGTTCCTCGGCCGGCTTCGGGCTGGTGAACAGGGACACGGCGAACATGACGACCGCGCCGGCGACGAAGCCCGCGATCGCGGAGACGAAGTTGGCGCCCTGGTCGGAGGGGATCGCGATGATGCCCTTCTTGTAGAAGACGAAGTAGTTGACCATCGCGGTGACGGTGCCGGCGAGCAGCCCCCAGAAGCCGGACTTGGCGGACGCGCGCTTCCAGAACATGCCGACGATGAAGACGACGAACATCGGCACGTTGAAGAAGGAGAACAGCGTCTGCAGGTAGGCCATGATGTTCGAGAACGACGAGGCCAGGAACGCCGTGCCGATGGAGGCGACGACGCCGACCGCGGTGATCAGCCGGCCGAAGCGGACGTAGTACGAGTCCTCGCGGCCGCGCACGACGTAGCGGCCCCAGATGTCGTTGGTGAACACCGTGTTGAACGACGACACGTTGGCGGCCATGCCGGCCATGAACGCGGCGAGCAGGCCGGTGACCGCGATGCCGAGCACACCGTTGGGCAGCAGCTCCTGCATCAGGAAGGGGATGGCGTCGTTGTACTGGTAGCCGGAGGCGGGGGTGCCGAAGTGCGGGATGAGCGCGGCGGCGACCAGGCCCGGGATCATCACCAGGAAGACGATGAAGATCTTCGGGTAGGCGGCGATCAGCGGGGTGCGCTGGGAGGCGGAGAGGTTCTTCGCGGACAGCGCGCGCTGCACCTCGGCGAAGTTGGTCGTCCAGTAGCCGAAGGAGAGCACGAAGCCGAGGCCGAGGACGATGGTGAGCCAGTTGGCGCCCAGCGGGTTGGTGCTGCCGATGCCGGTGCCGCCCCAGGCGGTGGTGAAGTCCGGGCCGTGGGTGGCGGTGAGCTTGTCGGTCAGGCCGCTCCAGCCGCCGACCTTCTTCAGGCCGAGGACGGTGATCGGGATGAGGGCGGCGAGGATCACGAAGAACTGCAGGACCTCGTTGTAGATCGCCGAGGACAGGCCGCCCAGCGTGATGTACGCGAGCACGAAGGCGCCGGCGACCACGATGGCCACCCACTGCGGCCAGCCGAGCAGGGCCTCGACGACGATCGCGAGGGCGTACAGGTTGACACCGGCGATCAGGATGGCCGCGAAGGCGAACAGGATCGAACTGAGCAGGTGGGCGCCCCGGTCGAAGCGCAGCAGCAGGAACTCGGGGACCGAGCGGACCTTGCTGCCGTAGTAGAAGGGCATCATCACGAGGCCCAGGAAGACCATGGCGGGGATGGCGCCGATCCAGTACCAGTGCACGGTGTACGCGCCGTACTGGGCGCTGTTCGCGGCCATGCCCAGGATCTCCGTGGCCGCCAGGTTCGCGGAGATGAAGGCGAGGCCGGTGATCCAGGCGGGCAGCGAGCGTCCGGAGAGGAAGAAGTCGAGGCTGGTCTTCACCGAGCGGCGGGCCGCGAAGCCGATGCCGAGGACGACGACGAAGTAGATCGCCAGGATCGTGTAGTCCAGCCCGTTCGTGGGGAGCCGTAGCTCCGCCGCCAGTTCTGTGGGGGCATATGTGGGGGTTTGCATGAGAACTCGCTTCGTCGCGTGAACTGATCCAGGGCGGAACCTATGCCTCCGCGTTCAGCAATTGAACACTTCTGTTGATGTCCTTTGTTTGATTGTGATGGTCCAGGGTGTTGTCGGGTTGTGGTCTGTTATGTTTGATTGTGTTGAGTGATTGGGTGCGGGACACACCCCTGGTGGGCTGAACAAGGAGTCCGGCGTGAAGAAGACCTCGACCCTGCTGGCCGACGGTCGTGAGCTGATCTACTACGACCTTCGGGACGACACCGTGCGGGACGCCGTCGACCGCCGCCCGCTGGACCGTACGATCACCACGTCCGAGGTCCGCCGCGATGTGCTGCTCGGCGACTCGGTGGCGATCGCCTCCCACCGGCAGGGCCGCACCTACCATCCGCCGGCCGACGAGTGCCCGCTGTGCCCCACGCAGGGCGAGCGGCTGAGCGAGATCCCGGACTCCTCGTACGACGCCGTCGTCTTCGAGAACCGCTTCCCCTCGCTGGCCGGCGACTCCGGCCGCTGCGAGGTCGTCTGCTTCACCTCCGACCACGACGCCTCCTTCGCCGACCTCACCGAGGAGCAGGCCCGCCTGGTGCTGGACGCCTGGACGGACCGCACCTCGGAGCTGTCGCATCTGCCCTCCGTCGAGCAGGTGTTCTGTTTCGAGAACCGGGGTGAAGAGATCGGCGTGACCCTCGGACACCCGCACGGTCAGATCTACGCCTACCCCTTCACCACGCCCCGCACCGCGCTGATGCTCCGCTCGCTCGCCGCCCACAAGGAGGCGACCGGCGGGGAGAACCTGTTCGACGCCATCGTGGAACAGGAACTCGCCGGGGAGCGGGTCGTCCTTGAGGGTGAACACTGGGTGGCCTTCGTGCCCTATGCGGCGCACTGGCCGTACGAGGTCCACCTGTACCCGAAGCGCCGCGTCCCCGATCTGCTCGCGCTCGACGAGGCGGCACGCACAGAATTCCCCCAGATCTATCTGGAACTCTTGAGGCGCTTCGACCGGATCTTCGGCGAAGGTGAGCCCCCCACGCCCTACATCGCGGCCTGGCACCAGGCCCCGTTCGGCGCGCTGGAGGAGTTCGACGGTGTGACGCGGGACGATTTCGCGCTCCACCTCGAGCTTTTCACCATCCGCCGCACTTCCGGCAAGCTGAAGTTTCTCGCGGGTTCCGAGTCCGGCATGAGCGTGTTCATCAACGACGTGCCGCCGGAGCGCGCGGCCGAGCGACTGCGAGAGGTAGCGAGTTCATGAAGTACCTGGTGACGGGTGGGGCGGGGTACGTCGGCAGCGTGGTCGCCCAGCACCTGCTGGAGGCCGGCCACGAGGTCACCGTCCTCGACAACCTCTCCACGGGTTTCCGCGAGGGCGTGCCCGCCGGTGCCGCCTTCGTCGAGGGCGACATCCGCGACGCCGCCAAGTGGCTCGACGCCTCCTACGACGGCGTGCTGCACTTCGCCGCCTCCTCGCAGGTCGGCGAGTCGGTGGTGAAGCCCGAGAAGTACTGGGACAACAACGTGGCCGGCTCCATGGCCCTGCTCGGCGCGATGCGCGAGGCGGGCGTCCGCAAGCTGGTCTTCTCCTCCACGGCGGCCACCTACGGCGAGCCGGAGCAGGTCCCGATCGTGGAGAGCGCCCCGACGAAGCCGACCAACCCCTACGGCGCCACCAAGCTCGCCGTCGACCACATGATCACCAGCGAGGCGAACGCCCACGGCCTGGCCGCGGTGTCCCTGCGCTACTTCAACGTGGCCGGCGCCTACGGGGCGTACGGCGAGCGCCACGACCCCGAGTCGCACCTGATCCCGCTGGTCCTCCAGGTGGCCCAGGGCCGCCGCGACGCGATCTCGATCTACGGCGACGACTACGCGACCCCCGACGGCACCTGCGTCCGCGACTACATCCACGTCGCGGACCTGGCGGAGGCCCACCTGCTGGCCCTGACGGCAGCGCAGCCGGGCGAGCACCTGATCTGCAACCTCGGCAACGGCAGCGGCTTCTCCGTCCGCGAGGTCATCGACACCGTCCGCAAGGTCACCGGTCACCCGATCCCCGAGGTGGTCGCACCGCGCCGCGGCGGGGACCCGGCGGTCCTGGTCGCCTCGGCGGACACGGCCCGCGAGAAGCTGGGCTGGAACCCGTCCCGCGCGGACCTCGCGGGGATCGTCGCGGACGCGTGGGAGTTCACGCGGCACATCGAGAAGTCTGCAAGGGAGCAGTAGTGGGGGCACAGCAGGTCCGGGAGCGCTTCGCCGAGCTGTACGGCGCCGAGCCGGAGGGCGTCTGGGCGGCGCCCGGCCGGGTCAACCTCATCGGCGAGCACACCGACTACAACGACGGCTTCGTGATGCCCTTCGCGTTGCCGCACCAGGCCACCGCGGCGGTCTCCCGCCGCACCGACGGCGTCCTGCGCCTGCACTCGGCGGACGTCGAGGGCGGGATCGTGGAGCTGCGGCTGGACGCGCTCGCCCCGCAGAGCGACGAGAACTGGACGGCGTACCCGGCGGGCGTGGTCTGGGCGCTGCGCCAGGCGGGCCACGAGATCACCGGCGCGGACATCCACCTGTCCTCCACGGTCCCGACCGGCGCCGGCCTGTCCTCCTCCGCGTCCCTGGAGGTCGTGATCGCGCTCGCGCTGGGCGACCTGTACGACCTCGGTCTGCAGCGCTGGCAGCTGGCCCGCCTGTGCCAGCGCGCCGAGAACGTCTACGTCGGCGCGCCGACCGGGATCATGGACCAGACGGCCTCGGCCTGCTGCGAGTCCGGGCACGCCCTGTTCCTCGACACCCGCGACCTGTCCCAGCAGCAGATCCCCTTCGACCTCGCGGCCGAGGGCCTGCGCCTGCTGGTGGTCGACACGCAGGTCAAGCACGCCCACAGCGGCGGCGAGTACGGCAAGCGCCGGGCCGGCTGCGAGAAGGGCGCGGCCCTGCTCGGCGTGGACGCCCTGCGCGACGTCGCCTACGCCGACCTCGACGCGGCTCTCGCCCGCCTCGGCGACGAGGAGGAGGTCGTCCGCCTGGTCCGGCACGTCGTCACCGAGGACCAGCGGGTGGAGCGCGTGGTGGCCCTCCTCCGCGCCGGCGAGACCCGCGCCATCGGCCCGGTCCTCACCGAGGGCCACGCCTCCCTCCGCGACGACTTCCGCATCTCATGCCCGGAGCTGGACCTGGTCGTCGACACCGCCCTCGCGAACGGCGCGCTCGGCGCCCGTATGACCGGCGGCGGCTTCGGCGGCTCGGCGATCGTCCTCGCGGAGGCCAACGACGTGGACACCCTCACCAAGGCGGTCGAGGAGGCCTTCGCCGTGGCCGGTTTCACGGCCCCGCGTGTCTTCGAGGCGGTGCCTTCGGCGGGGGCGCGGCGGGTGAACTGACGGCATCGGTTCCCGCGGCCCACACCGGCCCCGTACGCGATCGACGTGTACGGGGCCGGTGTCGTCGTTCCCCGGCCCCGGCCGAACTGCCGAGCCCCCGCAGGGCACTTGGGAGTGGCCGGTAATGTACATGGCCATCACCGCAGCGCCGGTGCACCAGGAGACACGGGGGAGAACACCTATGGCGTGGGACGAGTGGGAACAGCTGAAGACCACGGCGGCCGACCGGCATTCCACCCGGATGCAGCTCAACCAGTACCCGGCCGACCAGGGAGGCGGCGGCACCCAGGGAGACCTCGTAGTGGGGCACAAGGACCTGGAGGCGGTCGGCAAGGCGGCCCATGACCTGTTCAACGACTTCACCACCTACAGCGGCCACGCGCGCGTGGCCTCCGAGGCGGCCGCGGGCGGACTCAAGGGCGAGGGTTTCGCCCTGGGAGACGCGCTGGACCATGTGACGCAGCGCTGGAACGAGCAGACCAAGACCCTGCTGGACGCCTGCGCCCACATCTCCAACCACCTCCGCTCCACCCAGAACCAGCACGCAGCCGACGACTCCTACATCGCCGGCACGGTCAGCAGCATCGCCACGCTCGACGAGGGCTTCGACGACCGGAAGGGCCACTGACGCCGATGGACCTCGACGCTCTGCGCCACGGAAACTTCGCCAAGCTCGGTGAAGCGGTCACCGACTGGGAACAGATGACGAGGAAACTCGCCGACCTGCAGAAGGACGCCGAGAACAACCTCAAGGCCAAGGCCGACACGGCCAAGTGGGCGGGGGTGAACGCCACCGTCACCCGCGAGTTCATCGACAAGACCGCCGCCGAGTTCGCCGACGCGCACACCCAGGCCGACTCCATCACCAAGATCCTCAGCGACACACGCGGCGAACTCATCGGCTACCGCACCCAGCTGAACGACGCGATCAGGCGGGCCTCGGAGCAGAACCTGACCGTGGTCGACACCGGCTGCGGCACGTTCACCGTCGCCGGGAACACCCGGCCCGACTGGGCGTCCGACCCCAGCGGAAACACCGGCGTGACGGACCAGAAGGTGGTCGACGCCTTCCGCGACGAGATCCAGGGCATCCTGTCCAAGGCGACGGAGAGCGACACCAGCGCCGCGAAGGTCCTGAGGCTCCTGGTCGACCAGGCCAAGTACGGCTTCGCCGACGCCTCCTACGCCGACCGGGACGAGGCGGCCAAGGCCGTCGCCGCCGCGGAGAAGCTGGCGAAGATGGCCGAGAACCCGGACGACATGAGCCTCGACGACATCGCCGCCTTCAACCGCACGATGGGGCAGTACCACGACGACCCCCTGTTCGCCGAGCAGTTCGCGACCCGCCTGGGGCCCAAGAAGACGCTCCAGTTCTGGACCGAGATGAGCTACACCCACGCCGGCGCGCGGGGCTCGGAACTCGACACGATGAAGGACCTGCAGAGCAACCTGAGCATGACGCTGGCCACGGCGTCCTTCTCGGACTCGGACGCGATGAAGGACTGGAAGAAGGACCTCCTCGCCGAGACCAACACCAACTTCCGCGCCGACAAGTCGCCCAGCCCGATCGGCGCCCTCGGCTCCCAGGTCATCAGCAGCCTCATGCGCCAGGGCCAGTACGACACCGAGTTCCTCGACGACTACCGCCAGAAGCTGTTCAAGCAGGACAGGGGAGCGGGAGAGTCGAACACCGACGACCTGTGGGTCAAGGGCTACGACGCGACGGACCTCGTCTTCGGCGACGGCAACGGCCGGGACCCGCTGGAGGGACTGTTCGACGGCCTCTCCCACAACCCCGAGGCGGCCGAGCACGCATTCGAGTCCAAGGCGGACCTGGACCACATGCTCGGCACCACCAAGTACACGGACCGCGGAGAGTCCCTCGGGCACGCCCTGGAGGCCGCGGTCACCGGGGTCGCCAACGGCGACACCTCCTCCATGGCCCCGCCGCACAGCGCGGACCAGGTCAAGATCATGGGCAACATCATGCAGGCGGTGGCCGATCCCGACGGGGGCGCGGACCTGGTGACCAAGGGGCTGGGCGAGAGCTTCGGGGACATGTCGGCTTCCTATATGCCGGAGATCAGCCAGGCCCTGGCCGGTCCCAACTCGGGCTCCGCCTTCCTCACGAACAGTGAGGATCCCGGTGCTTTCCAGGGAAAGCACGTCCCCGATGTGGTGAGGTTCCTTTCCGCGACATCCGCCGACCCGGCGGGCCGGGCCGGGATCATTTACGGCGAGAGCATCTACACCGGCAGCCTCCTCGAATCACACCTTTCCGACCCTTCCCTGTTCCACGGCTCCCGTGAGCACGTGCTCCAGGACATCGGCAGGAACGCGGGCATCATCGAGGGCATCGTCGGGCATTCCGTGGCGGACGGCGAAGTCAAGGCCGCCGTCGACGGAGAGTCGGACTACAACGACGCCCTGAAGCAGAAGGGGGACGCCGCCAAGACCTGGGTCAACATCGGTTTGACCGGCCTCAAGCTCCCCGAGCATCTCGGCGGAGAGGTCATGGGGTCCGTGGTCGGGGGCGCGGCCGGTGCCGTTGCCGGCGGGGCCGTCGACCGTCTGATCGAAGGCCAGCAGATGCACGGCGCCAAGGACCAGGGGTTGTACGCGAGCGCCAAGGACCTGTATGCGATGCGGGATTCCGTCAACCAGCAGACACAGTGGTCGACCGAGGACGCGCTCGCTCGGCACCATGTGAACCTGCCCAAGGACGACGCCGACGACCTCATCCGCAATTCCGTCAACGTGGGCTGGGACCAGAGCAGTGAGTACTTGAGCAATACGAAGGAGCGGCCCTAGTGGAAAAGTCACAGACGAGCCGAACGAGAGTCATCCTTCTGTTCTTCGTGGCTCTCGGACTCTTCTGCGGCGCTGGGTGGCTCTTCCTGAACAAAGGCCTCTATCTGCTCCCGGACAAGATGTGTGAAGGCACCCTCAAACGGGACATGGTCAAGCAGGTGCTGCCCCGGGCGCAATCGGCCGACAGCGGCTCCGACAGCCAGGGCGCGGGGGACGACCTGTCTTTCTGGTGTCACGTCACCACCAGCGATGACGTGTCCCTCTCCGGGGAGGCGCGGGTCCAGTCCGTCTCCCAGCAGCAATGGCTCGACAACTATCGGGGGTCCGGAGCCCGGCATCGGATCATCCACGTCTCCGTGGGCGACATAGAAGGTCTGGCTCAGATCGATCCCGGTACGGACACGGCGTCGGTGTACGTGCCCTGTGTACCTCCCGCCGTCCCTTCCCACAACGCCTCCGAGCCCTACGCGGTCATCGGCGAGACCCGGGTCTACGGAAGCGCCAAGGCCACGGGCGTGCCGTTGCGGCAGGCTCTGACCGACTTCGCCTACCAACTTTCCCAGCACGCCTACAAACTGGCCGAGTGCAAGGCTCCCCGCGACTTTCCCGCGGAACTGCCCCGCTACAAGGACCAGTGATGAACGACGACGAGATACGTTCCCGCTTCGACGGCCGGGGGCACGTCGAGATCCAGGGCGCCGTGTCGGTGAAGGCCCGGGCCGAGGCGATCGCGCACGCGCTCGGGTACGTGCTGATCTCCACCGAGCAGCTCCGCGGCGCGGGTTATGTGCTGCTCGGGTATCGCGGCCCCGTCACCCTGCGGCTGCTCTTCCGGCGCGACGACGACCCCCGGGCCCGCCGCCGGGCGGAGCAGACCATCGAGCGGCTGCGGGCGGGCGGCCCGGTGCTGGCGGACGACGAACCGTCGTTGCCCCCGCCGCCACCGCCGGCCCCGGCACCGCCCCTCACCCCCCGGCCGCCGGCCCCCCGCCCCCGCCGCTCGATGGAACCCCAGCCGCCGCCACCGGTGGGCCCGCCGGCGCGCAGGATCCCGCCCCGGCCGCCCTACCCGCCCCCGCCCTCGCCACCTCCGCCGCCCCCTCCGGCGGAGTGACCCTTCGTCACCCCAGCCGCTTCGTCAGCGTGTACTCCGTGA
>NZ_MCGQ01000014.1 GCF_002242805.1 Streptomyces diastatochromogenes
GTCGGCGCGTCACCGCTCTCCGACGGCCGGAGTCCCGCCCCCGTGTCGTCGCCCGGACCGGCGGCTGAGGTGCGCGGGTCCGGCGTGGCGTGGTGCTCGGGCTCCGGTGCCGCGTGGTGCTCGGGTGCCCCTTCCGCGCGGTGCTCGGGTTCCGGTTCCACGCGGTGCTCAGCTTCCGGGCGATGCCCGGTTTCCACGCGGTGCTCGGGTTCCGCCGGCGCGTCCGGCACCGCCTGCGGCCCCGCGTTCCCGCGCACCACCGCCACGACGATGACCTGGGCGCAGGTTTCCGCCTGGGGCGCGGACAGTCCGGCGGCGCGGCCCTGGGCGATGGTCCAGTCCGCGAGTTCCTGGCGGGTCACCTCGGAGAGTTCCGGCACGGCCGAGGTCAGCGCGGCTCGTCTGCCCTCGGTGTCGGTCCCGCGCCGGCGCCGCCACCACCGCTTGAGCCGGCTGCCGCCCGCCCGGATGCGCCCGGAGGCTAGGTCGGCGAGGACCTGCGCGACCACCGCCACCAGAACCGGCAGCACCACATCCGACTCGAAGCCGATGCCCAGCGGGTCCCCGGCAGGCCGGTGCAGGCGCTGCGGGGGATGGGGCCGGACCAGGTACACCCGGCAGGTCTCGTCCAGCTTCTCCAGTTCGGCCGGAGCGACGTGGTGGACCACGTCGCGCAGGACATCCTGGCCCGTGCGGTGGTACATGAGTTCCTCCCGTGAGGACGGACCGGCGGTGGGCTCGTGCGCAGAGGGGCGGCCTCGACCGCGTGCGGGTCAGCGCCGGCCGCGACGACGACGCCAGGTCACGCCGACGGCGACCACGGCGGCGAAGACGAGGGCGGCCACACTGCCCGCCACGACCGGTGCGGATGTTCCGGTGTCCGCGAACCCGTCCCCTCCGGTGCCGTCGGACAGCGCTGACGGGGCGGGGGTGGTGGCGGGCGGGGGAGCGGAGGAGGGCGCGGCGGACGGGGTGTCGGCCGGTGCCGTCGTGTCACTCGCCGGACTGCCCTGCGCGAGGCTCGCCGAGGCCGCGTCCGGCGCCGGCGCCGCCGCCTGCTCGACCACGGAGTACGACGCCTTGCCGTCCATCAGAGCCGCCGGGTCGACCGAGGCCGTGGGCTGGATCAGGCCCTGCGTGACGAACTGGAGCGTGGTCGGCGCCGGTACTCCGGAGGCCAGCGAGACGCGCAGCGGGATGCGGGCCGAGTCGCCCGCCGGGAGCGACCCGACGGACGGCAGTCCGGCGTCCGTGCTGAGGTAGCCGCTGAGCGCGGTGTCCCCTGGTGTCAACTGCACCGGCCGCCATACGGACGGGCCGGCGTCGAACCACTCCACGGTGACCTGATCGGACGTCAGCCGGGGAGCGGGCGGCGCGAGTCGGATCCCGACGGCGACGATGAAGCTGTCCGTGATGTCGGTGTCCAGCGTGTTGTGGAACGTGGCGTCCACGGTCAGCGGGTCGCCACCGGGCACCAACTGTCCTGAGTCCGGCGTGAGTTCGGCGTAGGGTGCGGCCGGTTCCGCGGCATACGCCGGCGCTGCGGACAGATGCAGCGGGACGAATAACGCGGCGCAGCTCAAGAGGGTTGCGCACACAGGTCTACGGCGCACGAGAACCAGCTCCCCCCGGCGCGCCCCCCAGCGCGCTTCCTGGCGTGATGCCGGAGAGTTTAAGGGATAATGCGCCTTAAAGAGCCGTCCATTCACATTCGGTCATTAAAGAACAGAAGTGAATTCCTGTGTCGCTTGAGGTTTTTCAGTACCCCGGGTCGACGACCACGTCGTACGAAGGCGTGGACAGGGAGTGCAGGGGGGAGTCGAGTTTCTCGGTACGGAGAATGTAGGTGCCCGAAGCCAGGTCCGAGATCTGCTGGTAGCGGCCGGTGAAGTCGGGCTCCGTTCCGGTCCAGTACCCGGAGCCGAGGCTGTGCTTGAGGACCCATCCGTTCGGCTGGACGATCGCCGGGTACACCGGACCGAGCGCGTCCTGGGTGAGGGTGAAGGACGCCCCGGCGTGGGCGTCCGTGCCGGGCGCACCGGACAGGGTGAACGAGAAGTAGCGGACGTTGAACGGCGAGCCGGAGGTCAGCGGGGCGCAGTCCCGGGCCGTCACGAGGCCGTCCACGACGCCGAGTTGCAGCGGGTCGGTGAAGGTGCCGCTCCCCGCCAGGCTGCCGCAGTCCTGGTCCCCGTCTCCGGCCGACTGGTCGCCGTCGTCCGTCGTGTCGCCCCCGCTCCAGGTGTCCGGAGCGTCGGAGGTCGCGCTCTCCTCGGTGGGGGTCTCCTCGACGGGTTCCTGCGTGGTGGGGGTGGGCTCCGGAATGGGACTGCTGAGATCCGGCGTCGCCGAGGCGGTGTCGGGAGCGGACGTGGAGACGTCCGTCGACGGGGACTCGGCGGCACTCGAACGGTGGTCCGACGAACCGCCGCAACCGCTCGCCAGCACTATCGCCCCGAACGTCAGCGCGCATTTTCTGATCATGGATTTCCTCCCCCTCGCGCACCGCCGGAAATCGCTCGGCAGGCGTCATGTGCGCGGGATATTACATCTCTTCAGCCCTTCGATCCCCCGATATGAGGACTTCTCCGAACCGTCCCGGCGGCCCCCACCCCCTGCCGTACCGACGACTTTCACATGGGCGCCATCAGACCCTTCCCTGACGTTTGCTGCTCTTGGAACACTCGCTGCGCGCAGATTCCGTCATTCGGCGGCATCACGTACGTCAGGACGCAGGACGAGAGGACCCTCACTCATGCCCGAAGTAAACCGGCGGCGCTTCCTCCAACTCGCGGGCGCCACGACGGCGTTCACCGCGCTGTCCAGCAGCATCCAGCGCGCGGCCGCTCTGCCCGCCCATCACCGCACGGGTTCGGTCGAGGACGTCGAGCACATCGTCGTCCTGATGCAGGAGAACCGTTCGTTCGACCACTACTTCGGCTCGCTGCGGGGCGTGCGGGGCTTCGGCGACCCGCGCCCGGTGACGCAGAACGGCAGGTCGGTCTGGAAGCAGTCCGACGGTACGAAGGACATCCTCCCGTTCCACCCGGACGCCGACGACCTGGGCCTGGCCTTCATCCAGGACCTCCCGCACGGCTGGAACGACGGCCACGCCGCCTTCAACGGGGGCAAGTACGACAAGTGGGTGCCCGCCAAGTCGTCGACGACGATGGCGTACCTGACGCGCGAGGACATCCCCTTCCACTACGCGCTCGCCGACGCCTTCACCATCTGCGACGCCTACCACTGCTCCTTCATAGGCTCGACCGACCCCAACCGCTACTACATGTGGACGGGTCACACCGGCAACGACGGCAAGGGCGGCGGCCCGGTCCTCGGCAACGACGAGGCCGGCTACTCCTGGACGACGTACCCGGAGCGCCTGGAGCAGGCCGGCGTCTCCTGGAAGATCTACCAGGACGTCGGCGACGGCCTCGACGCGAACGGCTCCTGGGGCTGGATCAACGACGCCTACCGCGGCAACTACGGCGACAACTCGCTGCTCTACTTCAAGCAGTACCAGAACGCCAAGCCCGGCGACCCGCTCTACGACCAGGCCCGTACCGGCACCGACGCGCGCAAGGGCGAGGGCTTCTTCGAGCAGCTCACGGCCGACGTGAAGGCGGACAAGCTGCCCCAGGTCTCCTGGATCGTCGCCCCCGAGGCCTTCACCGAGCACCCCAACTGGCCCGCCAACTACGGCGCCTGGTACGTCGCCCAGGTCCTGGACGCGCTCACCTCCAACCCCGAGGTGTGGGGCAAGACCGCGCTGTTCATCACCTACGACGAGAACGACGGCTTCTTCGACCACGTGATCCCGGCCTTCCCGCCGGCCTCCGCCGCCCAGGGCAAGTCGACCGTGGACCCCGCCCTCGACCTGTTCAAGGGGGACGCCGGCCACCCCGCCGGCCCCTACGGGCTCGGCCAGCGGGTGCCCATGCTGGTCGTCTCGCCGTGGAGCAAGGGCGGTTACGTCTGCTCCGAGACCTTCGACCACACCTCGATCATCCGGTTCGTCGAGCGCCGCTTCGGCGTCCAGGAGCCGAACATCTCGCCCTGGCGCCGGGCGGTCTGCGGCGACCTGACGGCCGCCTTCGACTTCTCCCGCAAGGACACCGCACCGGTCACGCTGCCGTCCACGGCCGGATACGAGCCTCCGGACCACGACCGGCACCCCGACTACAAGCCCACTCCGCCCGCCAACCCGTCGCTGCCCAAGCAGGAGCGCGGCAGCCGCCGTACCCGCCCCCTCAAGTACAACCCGGTGGTGGACGGTTCCGCGGACACGGCGGCCGGGAAGTTCACGCTCACCTTCGCCTCCGGCGCGCAGGCGGGCGCCGCGTTCCTGGTCACCTCCAACAGCCGTACCGACGGCCCCTGGACCTACACCACCGAGGCCGGCAAGACCCTCTCCGACACCTGGAACTCGGCCTACTCCGGCGGCTCGTACGACCTCGCCGTGCACGGCCCGAACGGCTTCCTGCGCGTGTTCAAGGGCCGTAACAAGGTCGCCGGACCCGAGGTCATCGCCCGGCACGTCGGCGACAGCGTCGAACTCACCTTCACCAACAAGGGCTCCGGCACGGTGAAGCTGAAGCTGGTCGACGGCTACGGCGGCAGCCCGGTCGGCGTCACGGTCCGGCCCGGGGCCACCGTGCGGCACACCGTCGGCCTCGCCGGGAGCAAGTGCTGGTACGACCTCACGGTCACCTCGGACGCCGACCCGGCCTTCCTGCGCTCCTTCGCCGGCCACGTCGAGAACGGGCACCCCGGCGTCAGCGACCCGGCCATCATCACGGGATGAACGGGGTGAAGAAGAACGGGGTGAACGGGCGATGAACACCGCTCCGTGCGGACTGGTCAGGTACCGGTCACATCAGGGTAGTGTGCCCCGGTGACCACGCAATCGAACACACCTGCAGGCTGGTACCCCGATCCGCACGGGGCCGCCCAGACGCTCCGTTACTGGGACGGCGCGCAGTGGACCGAGCACACGAACCCGGCCCAGCAGGCCGCCGGACAGGTTCCGCAGCAGCAGGCCGCGCCCCAGCAGCCCGCCGCCCACATCCCGCACCAGCAGGCCGCCGACCCCAAGGTGCAGCGCCAGGTGCAGCAGCAGGCCGGGGTCGCGGCCGGCGGTGCCGGCGGCGGCACCCTCTTCACCGAGCCGGTCCTGGTCGTGAACCAGAAGGCCAAGCTGATCGAGCTGACCAACGAGTACAAGGTCATGGATCAGGGCGGCCGCGAGATCGGCGCGGTCACCGAGGTCGGGCAGAGCGCGCTGCGGAAGATCTTCCGCTTCCTCTCCAGCTGGGACCAGTTCCTGACGCACAAGCTGGAGATCCGCGACGCCTACGGCCAGCCGCAGCTGCTGCTGACCCGGCCCGCGAAGATCTTCAAGTCCCGGGTCATGGTGACCCGCCCGGACGGTTCGCAGGTCGGCGAGATCGTCCAGCAGAACATGATCGGGAAGATCAACTTCGCGATGAACGCGAACGGCCAGCAGGTCGGCGCGATCAAGGCGGAGAACTGGCGGGCGTGGAACTTCGCGATCGTCGACCACGCGGACAACGAGGTGGCCCGGATCACCAAGACCTGGGAAGGCCTGGCCAAGACGCTGTTCACGTCGGCGGACAACTACGTCCTGCAGATCCACTACCAGCTGCCCGAGCCGCTGCTGAGCCTGGTCGTGGCGACGGCGCTGACCGTCGACACCGCGCTCAAGCAGGACTCCCGGGGCTGGAACTGAGCAGCCCCCGCACGGGGAAGCCACGGGGAGTACGGCAACGGCGGCCGGTGCACGCGGACTTCGCGCGCACCGGCCGCCGTCGTGTGTCCGGTCGGACTACGGGTCGTAGGTCCGGTCAGAGTGCCGTGAGATGCCCGGGCTGCTCCGGCTGCCGGGGCACCAGCGCCGGTTCCGCCGCCGCTGTGCCCGGTCCCAGGGCCAGGACCGCGGCAACGGGGTGCTCGTCGTGCTCGGCGTGCTCGTCGGACCGGTCGGATTCGGGTGCCGCCCGGGTCAGCAGGAACACGCCCCAGGCCGCCAGCCCCGCCCCGGCCAGCGCCAGCAGCACGCCGCCGGCCCCGCCCTGCAGGCCCTGACCGAGCAAGGTCAGTCCGATGACCGCGGCGGCCGTCGGGTTGGCCAGGGTGACCACGGCCAGCGGGCCGCCGAGACCGCCGCGGTAGGCCGTCTGCGAGAGCAGCAGCCCGCCGGTGGCGAACGCGGCGACCAGGGCCGCGACCACGATCACCTCGGCACTGAGCACCGGACCCGTGCGGTCCGTGGCCGCCACCGTCACCGTCTGGGTGAGGGCGGAGGCGACACCCGAGGCGAAGCCGGAGGCGGTCGCGTGCCTGAGGCCCGGCCGGGCGCCGGGCCGGGAGAGCATGCCGATCAGGGCAGCGGTCGTACCGGCGACGGCGAGCGCCTCGGTCAGGCTCAGCACTCGTTCGGGCGCCGGACCCGACGCGGTGACCAGCAGCGCCGCCAGCCCCAGCAGCGTGAGCGCCGTACCGCGCCACTCCACCGCGCTGACCCGCCGCCCGGCTGCCCGCGCCCCGAGCGGCACGGCCGCGACGAGGGTGAGCGCGCCGAGTGGCTGTACGACGGTGAGCGGGCCGTACTTGAGGGCCACGACGTGCAGCAGCGCGGCGGCCGCGTTCAGTCCGACCGCCGACCACCAGGCGCCGGTGCCGAGCAGCCGTAGCAGGCCCGTGCCGGGGCTGCGCGAGGCGAGGCGCTCCTGGGCGACGGCGGCCGCGGCGTAGGCGACGGCCGAGATCAGGGACAGGCCGACGGCGAGGAGTGCGGCGACGCTCATCGGCCCGCTCCCACCAGGACGGGCTCCTTCGGGGCGAGCCGCCGCGTACCGCGTCCGGCCGTACTGGACGTCCGGTTCGGCTGATGGACGACCGCGAGCGCGATGCCGAGCATGGCGGTCGCCACGATCGCGTCGAGCCAGTAGTGGTTCGCCGTGCCCACGATCACCAGCAGGGTGATCAGCGGGTGCAGCAGCCACAGCCAGCGCCAGCGCGACCTGGTGGCCGCGATCAGGCCGATCGCCAGCATCAGGGCCCAGCCGAAGTGCAGTGACGGCATCGCCGCGAACTGGTTGGAGAGGTGGTCGCTGGACGGCGGGCCGTAGACGGAGGGGCCGTAGAGCCGGGCGGTGTCCACCAGGCCGGTGCCGGTCAGCATCCGCGGCGGGGCCAGCGGGAACACGAACGGCAGCACCAGGGCCGCGCTGGTGACCACGGCCAGCACCCGGCGGGCCCACACATAGTGCGCGGGCCGCCGGAGGTACAGCCACACCAGTAAGGCGAGCGTGGCCGGGAAGTGGACGGTCGCGTAGTAGGTGTTCGCCAGGTGCACGAGGGTGTCGCCGTGCAGCAGTGCGGTCTGCACGGCGGTCTCGTGGGGAAGGTGCACGGTCCGCTCGAGGTCCCACACGCGGTGGGCGTTGCGGAAGGCGTCGGCGGTGTGGCCGGTGGCCAGCTGTCGTCCGAGTTTGTAGACGAGGAAGAGACCTGCGACGAGCAGGAACTCACGGACGAGCGGCGGGCGCGTTATCGCGTCCGGCTCCGCTTCTGCAGGCTCGGTTCGGGCATTCATCCCCCGGCCCCTTCGCTGACGGTGGTGCGTGTGGTGGTGCGGGCTGAGACCCGGACCGGGGCCCGGACTCATCGATACGTCTTCGTACCGATACGAAAGTGTACCGATACGCGACTGTACCGATACGGCAGTGTACCGATACGCTTGAGTACCGGTACACTTGCGTATCGATTGATGTGCGACACACTGGAGACAGGTTCCGCAGCCGCCCTTGCGCGGATCTTCAGCGGACCGTGGACGAGTGAGGAGAAGCCACGCATGACGTCGCAGGCCGCGGACGGACCGGAGACGGTCACCGCCTCGAGCCGCTCCAAGATCACGCCCGAGCGTGAGCGGGAGTTCTTCGACGCCGTGCTGGAACAGATCCGGGAGTGCGGCTACGACTCCGTGACCATGGAGGGCGTCGCCGCCAGCACCCGGTGCAGCAAGTCCACGCTCTACCGGCAGTGGAAGACCAAGCCGCAGTTCGTCGCGGCCGCGCTGCGCGCCAACCGCAAGGTGCGCTTCGCCGGCATCGACACCGGCACGCTCGCCGAGGACCTGCGCCAGGCGGCGCGGGCGGCGGGCGACTGGTCCAACAAGGACGCCCGGCTCATGCAGGCGCTCGGCCACGCGGTCACCGGCGACCACGAACTGGCACAGGCGCTGCGCGAGGCGCTCATCCAGCCCGAGATCGCCGCGCTCCAGAAAATGCTGGTCCGGGGTGTGGAACGGGGTGAGGTGCCCGCCGGCCACCCCGCTCTGGAGTACATCCCGGCCATGATGTTCGGCGTTCTGCGCGTACGCCCGGTGCTGAGCGGCGAGTACGCCGACGCCGACTATCTCGTCCGGTTCGTGGACTCCACCGTGCTGCCCGCACTCGGGCTGACCTAGGACCCAGGCCGCCGTTCACGGGATGACTGAACGGCGACCTGCCGGCGCCGCACCGTGGGGACGGGGGCGGCGCGCACCCCCGGCCGGGTGGGATTCCTCTTGAGCGGAGGGGAATCCCACCCGGCCGACTCATGTCCCCGGGTGACCTCGGACGGCGGCCTCAGACGTTCTGGCCGTTCCCGCCGCCGGACGAGACCTTGATGCCCTTGACGATGTCGTCGATGACGGACACCTTCTGGCCGACGTCCACGCCGAAGCGCACCACGACGATCTGCTTGGTGTCGTTGGGCGAGGGGAAGGCGACCGATTCGACGTAGCCGTCGGCGCCGTTGGCGGTGACCGCCTTCCAGCGCACCAGGTAGCCCTTCTGCCCGGCCACCGTCACCGCCTCGGAGGCCAGCACCTTGTGCGAGGTGATGCTGCCGTAGCTGGAGCCGCCGTAGGACTCCTTGGCGTTGGCCGCGATGTCCGCCTTGGCGACCGCCTCGGCCGTCGTGCCTTCCGTGCCGAGCGCGACGGCCGGCGCCGAGTAGGCGCCGCCCGCGGTGCACGTCTGCTCCTTGTTGCCGGGGCACTTGTAGGAGTCGTCGGACGTGACCTGCGCGCCGACGCTGATCGTCTGCCCGGTCCAGCCCGTCGGCACGGGCAGGCTGATCCCGTTCACCGGGTCCGGCACCGTGCCGCCACCCTTGATCTTGGGCGCCGCGGACTGCCCCGGGGACGGCGACTCGCCCGGACCGCCGGAGCCGCCCGACCCGCCGCCGGGCCCGCCCTGCCCGCCCTGTCCCTGCTGGGTACCGGCGCGGTCGCTGCCGGCGCCGCTGCCGTCGTCCTTGGTGAGGGCGTACACGCCGACCCCGATGCTCGCCAGTACCGCGGCCGCCGCCGCGACGGCTATGCCCGTGCGCAGACCGCGCCGGGGCGCGGCCGGCGGCGGGACGGGATACGTCGGATAGCCCGGGTAGGCGGCCCCGTACGCCGGAGGAGCCGGCTGCGGGCCCCCGGGAAGCTGCTGTGCCGGGGGACCCCAGGTGGCGGCCGTCCCGGCGGGGCGGGTCTGGTCCGTCCAGGCCTTGCCGTCCCACCAGCGCTCGGTGGGCGGACCGTCATTCGTCTGCCCGGGGTCGGGGTACCACCCGGGAGGAGTCACCTGCGTCATGACTCCACCGTATGAGGCGTCGGTGAAAGCCGGATGAGAGGATCAGCCGCCAATTCCTCGGACGTGGGCTTTCTCACGCCTCATTCGCGTCGCGCCTCACCTCGCGTCTCACTCGACCTCACGCCTCCACCACCAACCGCACCGGCCCGCCTCGTGGAGCCGGTGGCAGGCGCAGGCCCTCGCGCCCCGGGGTCACCGAGCCCAGCACGCTCGGGTGTCGGGCGCCTGTGCTGCGTGGGTCGGTGCCGGGGAGGCCGTGGGCGGTGAGGAAACCGAGGACCGCGAAGGCGTACGCCTCCTTCGCGGCGGCAGGCAGGCCCAGCTCGTCCGAGGTGCGTACGGCGGTCCTCGGGAGCAGGTCCCGGATGTGGGACATGAGCACCGGGTTGCGGGTGCCCCCGCCGGAGGCGATCACCTCCGTGGCGCCGACGGACCGTGCCGCGTCGGCGACCGTCCGGGCCGTCAGCAGGGTGAGCGTCGCCAGCGTGTCCTCCGCGGACAGGTCGTCCGCCCCGGACCCCCGCAGGTACCCCGAGTGGAACAGCTCCTTGCCGGTCGTCTTGGGCGGCGCCAGCGTGTAGTACGGCTCCGCGAGCAGCCGGTCCAGCAACGGCCGGTGCACCCGGCCCCGCGCGGCCAGCGCCCCGTCGGCGTCGTAGGCCAGGCGCCCGCCGCTGAACTCCCTGGCCGCCGCGTCGAGCAGCGCGCAGCCCGGCCCGGTGTCGAAGGCGGTGCCGTCCGGCGCGGTCAGGTTGGCGATGCCGCCGATGTTCAGCGCGACCGGCGTGCCCGGCCTGCCCCGCAGCCACAGCAGGTCGACCAGGCTCACCAGGGGTGCGCCCTGGCCTCCGGCGGCGACGTCCCGGGCGCGGAAGTCGGCGACCACCGGCAGCCCCGTCGCCTCGGCGATCCACGCCGGCTGCCCCAGCTGGAGCGTGCCGTGCACCCGGTCGCCGTCCACCCAGTGGTAGACGGTCTGTCCGTGCGAGGCCACCAACTCGCCACGCCCACCGCACAGTTCACGGTCCGCCCGGACCGCCGCCGCGGCGAACGCCTGCCCGATCCGGGTGTCGAGCCGGCACACCTCGGCGAGCGCGACGGCGGCCGGCGGCAGCGCCGTGGCGAGCGCTTCGCGCAGCCCGCCCTCGTACGGTGTGCTCACCATCCCCAGCGGCTTCAACGCCAGCGTGTCGCCGTCCAGCCACAGGTCCGCAGCCGCCGCGTCGACCGCGTCGTACGACGTCCCCGACATCAGTCCGATCACCCGCATGGCTCAACTCGCCTTCCTCAAGGTCGGTTTCAAGAGCGCCAGCGCGCTCACCGCACACGCCCCCGCCGCGTAGTACGCGGGCACGTCCACGTCCCCGGTCCGGCGTACGGCCTCCGTGATGATCAGTCCCGCGCACCCGGAGAACACCGCGTTCGCCAGGGAGTAGGCCAGCCCGAGGCCCGTCCAGCGCACCCGTGCCGGGAACATCTCGGAGAGCAGCGCGGGTCCGGGACCGGCCATCAGCCCCACCACGGCGCCCGCGGCACACGTGGCCAGGGCCTTGGCCACGGCCGAAGTCCCCTCGCTCTGCAGCAGGTTGAACAACGGCACCGCCAGCCCGGCCACCAGCACCGCACCCGTGAGCATCACCGGCCGCCGCCCGACCCGGTCGCTGAGCAGCCCCGCCGGGAGGATCGCCACGGCGAACCCGACGTTGGCCGGAACGGTGGCGAGCAGTGCCTGCCGGAGGTCGGTGTGCAGCGAGGCCTGGAGGTACGAGGGCAGGACGACGAGAAAGGTGTATCCGGCCGCCGACCAGCCCATGACCCGCCCGGCGCCCAGCAGCACCGCCGACGCGACGACCCCGGCGCCGCCCGGGCCGGCACCCGCCCGCTTCCGCTCCCGGAACTCCGGCGTCTCCTCCAGCCCGACCCGCAGCCACAGCGCCACCAGCCCCAGCGGCAAGGCCAGGAGAAACGGCAACCGCCAACCCCAGCCGACGAGTTGGGCCTCGCCGAGCATCGTGGCCGTGGCCGCCGCGACGCCCGCACCGCCCAGCAGGCCCAGCGCCACCGTGAACGACTGCCACGCGCCGTACAGTCCACGGCGGCCCGGCGGGGCGAACTCCGTCATCAGCGCCACGGAACCGCCGAACTCACCTCCTGCCGAGAGTCCCTGAAGCACCCTCAGAAACGTCAGCAGCCACGGCGCCAGAGCACCCGCCGTCGCGTACGTCGGCAGCACCCCGATCAGCGTCGTCGCCGCCGTCATCAGCGAGACCACCCCGATCAGCACCGGCCGCCGCCCGATCCGGTCGCCCAGCCTGCCGAACAGGGCCGCCCCCAGGGGCCGGAAGAAGAACGCCAGCGCGAAGGAGACGTACGTGCGCACCAGTCCCTCGGCCGGACTCCCGCCCATCGGGGTGAAGAACCGCTCGGCGAGGACCGTCGCCAGATAGCCGTAGACGCCGAACTCGTACCACTCGACGAGATTGCCCACCGACCCCGCCGCCACCGCCCGCACCGTCGGCGCACGGGCGGCCGTACCGCCGCGACCCCCACGATCGCCGCTGTCCCCGCTATCCCCGCGATCCCCGCGGTCCTCCCGATCCCCGTGATCTCCGGGGGGTTCGAAAATCAGCTTCATTCCAGGCCCTGTTGACGGTTCGTCGGCTGTACAGCGGCTGGTCGGGCGGCATGCGCGTCGCCCGGTCGCCTCTTCGTTCACCCGGCGGGGCAACACCTGCCCCGACCGGCCACCACACATCCCATCGGACGGCTACGCTCGTGGTCTGTACGTCATTCGGGCGACCTGGGGAGGTAACGGGATGACGGAGGGACGGTCGTCGGCGGCCGCCGCGGCTTCCCTGTGGGAGCGGGACGCGGAGATCGCCACCGTCACGCGGACGCTCGACGGCCTGCGTGCCGATCAGTCGTCCGCGGGCAGCCTGCTGGTCTTCCGAGGCGAGGCCGGACTCGGCAAGACCGCGCTGCTCACCGAGACGCGCCGCATCGCCGAGCGCCGCGGCTGCACGGTGTGGTCCGCCCGCGGCGGCGAGACCCTGAAGTCCGTGCCGTTCAACGTGGTACGGCAGCTGCTGCAGCCGGCGCTGGTCTCCCTGCTGCCGGAGGAGGCCCGCGAGTACCTCGGCGACTGGTACGACATCGCCGGCCCCGCCCTCGGGATAGTCGACCCGGGAGAGGGCAGCGTCGACCCGCAGTACGTCTGCGACGGACTCGTCGCGGCCGTGCGCCGGCTCGCCCGCCGTGAGTGGCCGCTGGTGCTGATCATCGACGACGCACACTGGGCCGACCAGGAGACCCTGCGCTGGCTCGCCGCGTTCGCCGAACGCCTGGACGACCTGTCCGTGCTGGTCGTGGTCGCCCGCCGCCCCGGCGAGGTGAGCGGCGAGAGCGCCCGCCACCTCGAAGCGATCGCCGCCGCCGCGGGCCGTCCCGTCAACAACCTCAGCGCCCTCACCCCGGAGGCCACCGCCGGACTCACCCGCGCCACCGTCGGCCGCCATGCCGACGACCCGTTCTGCCGCGAGGTCTGGGCCGTCACCGGCGGCAATCCGTACGACACCGTCGAACTCCTCGCCAAGGTGCTGGACAGCGAGGTCCAGCCGGTCGAGTCCCGGGCCGGCGAACTGCGCGCCCTGAACCGCGCCGCCCGGGGCGGCGGCCTGGTCGACCGGCTCAACGGACTCGGCATCGACGCCACCCAGTTCGCCTGGGCCGCCGCCATCCTCGGCACCGGCATCTCCGTCGACCTCGTGGCACAGCTCGCCTCCATGAGCACCGAGGTCGCCGAGCGCTGCGCCGAACTGCTGCGCACCGCCCGCATCCTCACCGAACCCGACCCGGTGGCGGGCACCGAGACCGAGGCCGGCGAGCTGGAGTTCGTCCACCCGCTGATCGCCTCCGCCGTCTACAACTCCATCCCGCCCGCCGTGTGCACCGCCATGCACGGCGTCGCCGCGCAGATCCTCACCGAGACGGGACACGGCGCCGCCGAGGCCTCCCGGCACCTGCTGAAGGTGCACCCGGACGACGACGAGGAACTCGTCGAGCAGCTGCGCGAGGCGGCCCGCGAACACCTGGCCGTCGGCGCGCCCGACGCGGCCCGCCGCTGCCTGGAGCGCGCTCTCGAGGAGCCGCCGCGCCCCGAGGTCCACGCGCACGTGCTCCTCGAACTGGGCCACGCCACCCTGCTGACCGCACCCTCCGTCACCATCGAGCACCTGCAGTCCGCGCTCGCCATGCCCGGCCTCGACGGCGGCCAGCGGGTCGACGCCGTGGTCCGGCTCTCCCAGGCGCTGCTCCACAACGACCAGCTGGAGGAGGCCGTCCGCACGGTCGAGGCCGAGGCCGCCCGGCACGGCGCGGGCCCGGTCAAGCTGCGGCTGCAGGCCGTGCAGTTCATGTGGGAGGGCATCCACGGCGAGACCGTCTCCCAGGAACGCTCCCGGCGCCTGGCCGAACTGGCCGGCACCTGCACCGGCCGGGACAACTCCGAGCGCGCCCTGCTGATCCTGCGCGGCTTCGACGCGATGACCCACGGCGAGAACGCGGAGGAGGTCCTCCAGCTGTGCGACCGCGCCCTCGTCAACGGCCGCCTCGCACCCGGCCTCGGCTGGACCGACGGCGAGTGGGGCATCGAACTGCTGATGATGCTCGGCAGCGCGTACGCCTACGCCGACCGGCTCGACCGCGCCGAGAGCCTCTTCGCCGAGGCCCTGCGCGCCTACACCGGCGCCGGCTGGCGCGGCGGCCACCTCTCCCTGGCCAACGCCTTCCTCGGCCTCGCCTACCGCAGACAGGGCCGGCTGCGCGACGCCGAGACCACGCTGCGCGAGGCGCTGAACCTGGCCGAGCGCGTCGGCCGCGGCCTGCCGCTCTACTGGTCGTCGACCTGCGGACTCGTCGACACCCTGCTGGCCCGCGGCCATGTCGAGGAGGCCTGGTCGATCGCCGAGCAGTACGGCTTCGCCCCGCCCTACCCGTCCACGATCGTGCTGCCCGACATCCGCTCCGTGCGCGGCCGGCTGCTGCTCGCGGTGGGCCGCACCGAGGAGGGGATCAACGAACTGGAGGCCGCCGAGAAGACCGCCGCCTCCCGCGGCGGCCACAACCCCGTCCTCGCACCCTGGTCCATCGACCTCGCCAAGGCCCTCGCCACGCAGGACCCCGCCCGGGCCACCCAGCTCGCCGCGGACGCCCGCCGGCAGGCCGAGCGGTTCGGCACGGACACCGCCATCGGCGAGGCCCTGCGCTGCGCAGCCGCCCTGGAGACCGGCCAGCGCGCGGTCCGGCTCGCCGCCCAGGCCGTCGCCTATCTGGAGGCCTCACCCTGCCAGTACGAGCACGCGGCGGCCCGGGTCGAGTACGGCATCGCCATCCGCTCGGTCGCGGAACTCAACCGGGGCCTGGCGCTCGCCCGTTCGATCGGGGCGGACGGACTGGCGGCGCAGGCGCGGGAGGTGCTGGAGACGGGGCGGGGGCTGCGCTAGGTCAGACGGCCAGCAGCTGGTCGGTGACCGCCGCCAGCCGCTTCCGCACCTCGCGGTCGTACGCCGCCTCGTGCGCGCGTGCCGGGCTCGTGCCGTCGAAGTAGCGGCCCGTGCCCAGGTCCTGGGTGGCCAGGGCCAGCACGCCCGGCGCGCCGTCGGCGACCGTGTTCCAGGGCGTCACGCCCGCGTCGCGCACCATCGTCGTGTCCATGTAGGTCGCCGGGTGCAGCACGTTGACGGACACCCCGGTGCCGGCCAGCTCCTCGGCGAGCGTGAAGGTGTGCGCGGCGAGGGCGAACTTGCTGCGGCAGTACGCCGACACGCCGTTGTAGCCGCGGGTCAGTTCCGGGTCGGCGAAGTCCAGCGGCTCCTGGCCGACCGAGCCGACGTTCACGATCCGGGCGGGCGGGTCGGCCCGCAGGACCGGCAGCAGGGCGCGGGTCAGTGCCACCGGCGCCAGATAGTTCACCGCGAGCCGCAGCTCGTGCCCGTCGGCGCTCAGCTCGCGCCCGGAGCCGCTCGAACCGCTGCCGACGCCCGCGTTGTTGACCAGCACGTCCAGCTCGGGATGTGCCTGGGCGACCCGGGCGCCCAGCTCGCGGACCTCGGCGAGCGAGGCCAGGTCGGCGACGAACCCCTCCGCCCGGCCCTCGGTGCGCAGCTCCGCGACCAGCTGCTCGGTGCGCGCCCGGTCGCGGCCGTGGGCGAGGACGAGATGGCCGTCCCGGACCAGTTCGAAGGCGATGTACCGGCCGAGCCCGGAGGTGGCGCCCGTGATCAGAACAGTCGACATGCCCCCACCCTAGGCACAGTCCGCCGAAGGGATGGAGGTGCTGCCGAAGCTACGACCGGCAGGGTCACCCTCAGCGCGACTCGTCCTCCTCGGCGAGCACCCGCTGGGCCGTCGCGAACGCCGAGTTCGCCGCCGGCACCCCGCAGTAGACGGCGGTCTGCAGCAGCACCGCCCCGATCTCCTCCGGTGTCAGCCCGTTGCGCCGCGCCGCCCGGACATGCATGGCCAGCTCGTCGTAGTGGCCGTGCGCGACCAGCGCGGTCAGCGTGATCATGCTGCGCTCGCGGCGCGAGAGGGTCGGGTCGGTCCAGATCTCCCCCCAGGCATAGCGGGAGATGAAGTCCTGGAACCGCGCGGTGAACGGAGTCTGCCGGGCCTGTGCCCGGTCGACGTGCGCATCGCCCAGCACCTCCCGGCGCACCGCCATCCCGCCGGCCGGAGCCCCGTTCAGCTGGGTGCGCAGGGCGGTCAGGACGGCCTGCGGGCACTGCGCGGGCGCCAGGTGCGAGGCCCCGGGCAGCTCCACCAGCGCCGCCCCGGGCACCGCGTCCGCGATCTCCCGCAGATGCGCGGGCGGCGTCGCGGGATCCTGCCGTCCCGCCACGAGCAGGGTCGGTACGGTGATGTCGGCGAGCCGGTCGCGCAGGTCGAACGCGGCCAGCGCGTCGCAGCAGGCGGCGTAGGCCTCGGGGTCGGCCTCGCGGTGGTCCCGCACCAGCCGCGGCACGGTGAAGCCGGGCGTGAACCACCGCGCGTCGGCGCTCTCCACCAGCCACTCCATCCCCTCCCGGCGCACCCGCTCGGCCCGCTCCCGCCAGGGCGCGCTGCCGCCGAAGTGCGCGGACGAGCAGATGACGGCCAGCGAGGTCAGGCGCTCGGGATGGTGCACGGCCAGGTGCAGGCCGACCGCGCCGCCCAGTGACACACCCGCATAGGCGAACCGCTCGATGCCGAGCGCGTCGGCGAGCGCCAGCACCAGCGCGGCGAGGTCGCCGACGGTGGCACCCGGCCCGATCAGGTCCGGGGCCGAACCGCCGTGCCCCGGCAGGTCCCAGCGCACCACCCGGTGGGTGATCGACAGCTCGGGCGCGACCGCGTCCCACAGGGCGTACGAGGTACCGAGCGAGGGGCCGAGCAGCAGCGGGGGAGCGGAAGCCGGGCCTTCTTCCAGGTGGTTGAGGAGTTGCACGGTCAACGTCGCTCCAGGGCACGGTCGGTGAGGACATCGGCGAAGCCGGTGTAGTGGGCGGGGTCGGTGAGGTCGTCCAGCTCGACGCCCTTCAAGTCGGCCTCCTCCGCGAGGAGTTCGCGCAACGGGCGGTCCTCCTCGTGGGCGCGGCGGGCCAGTTCGGTCAGCAGCTCCTTGGCGCGGGCGCGGCCGAGGACGGGTGCCAGCGCGGCGGACAGCCGTTCGGAGACGATCAGACCCCGGGTCGCATCGAGGTTCCGGCGCATCGCGGCGGGGTGCACCCGCAGCTCATCGGTCAGCTCGGCCGCGTGGGCGGCCGCGCCGCCCACCAGCCGGAGCAGGTCGCGCAGCGGCTCCCACTCGGCGTGCCAGGCACCGGCCGGCCGCTCGTCCTCGGCGGCGAGGCAGCCGTACAGGGTGGCCGCGAGCTGGGGGGCGCGCCGGGCGGCGGCCGCGAGGAGCGTGGACCGCACCGGGTTCGCCTTGTGCGGCATGGCGGAGGAGCCGCCGCCGCTGCCCTCGCTCACCTCGCCGATCTCGGTGCGCGACAGCGTCAGCACGTCCACGGCGAGCTTGCCCAGCGCCCCCGCGGTGAAGGCCAGACAGCCGGCCAGGTCGGCGACCGGTGTGCGGAGCGTGTGCCAGGGCAACGCCGGTGTCGCGAGGTCGAGTTCACGGGCGTACGCCTCCGTCAGCGCGCCCGGGTCTTCGGCGCCGTACGCCTCGAAGGCCGCCAAGGTCCCCGCCGCGCCGCCGAGTTGGGCGGGCAGTGAGTACCGTACCCGGGTGATGCGGTCGAGTGCGTCCAGCATCAGCGAACGCCAGCCGGCCGCCTTCAACCCGAACGTCGTGGGTACGGCGTGCTGGGTGAGCGTCCGCCCGGGCATCGGGGTGTCCCGGTGCTCCAGCGCGAGCCCGGCCAGCGCCCGCTCGGTCCGGCCGAGGTCGGCGAGGATCAGCTCGAGGGTGCGTACGGCGACCAGCATTGTCGCCGTGTCCATGATGTCCTGGCTGGTCGCACCCCGGTGGACGTAGGGGCCGTACGGCTCGCCGACCGCCGCCGTCAGGTCGGCGACCAAGGGGATGACCGGGTTGCCGCCGGCCGGGGTGCGTGCCGCCAGCGAACGGAGGCCGAAGTTCGCCGGGACGGCCGCCTCGGTCACCGCCGCCGCGGCCTCGGCCGGCGCCAGCCCCAGCGCGGCCTGCGCCCGGGTCAGCGCGGCCTCGGCGTCGAGCAGGGCTCGCAGGTAGGCGTGGTCGCCGGTCTCGGCGGCGGCCTCGGACAGCCCCCACTCGGGGGCGAGCAGACCCGTGTCGGTGTACGGAGGGGACGCAGATGTCACTGGAACTCCAGGAAGACCGTCTCGCCTTCGCCCTGAAGGCGGATGTCGAAACGGCAGGTGCCGCCGCCCTCGTCGCCTGCGATCAGCGTGTCGCGCCGGTCGCCCACCCGGGTGAGCAGCGGGTCCGCGGCGAGCGCGGCCTCGTCGCCCGGCAGATAGATCCGGGTGAACAGGTGCACGAGCAGGCCGCGCGCGAAGACGCACACGCTCAGGTACGGGGCGCTGTTCCCGCGCGCGCCGGGCCGCAGCGTCCGCGCGTACCAGTGGCCGTTCGTGTCGGTCTGGATGCGGCCCCAGCCGGTGAACTCCACACCGTTGCGGCCCAGATAGTCGCCGGTGGCGGGGTCCCGCCGGATGGAGCCGTCCACCTGGGGGACGGTGCCGTCGGGGCGCGGCCCCCACAGTTCGACGAGGGCGTCGGGAAGCGGTTTCCCGTCGCCGTCGAGGACGTACCCGTGGACGGTGATCGTGTCGGGGTGCCCCAGGGGTGCGATGTCCTCGCCGCCGCGGAACGGCAGCGCGTACCCGTAGAAGGGGCCGACCGTGTGGGACGGGGTGGGCAGCACGCTCTCCGGGCTGCTTGTGTCGATCTTCGTCATCGCTGGGGTCAGCGTCCTTCCTCGATCCAGGTGGCGGCGGGGCCGTCCAGCACGATGTCCCAGTGGTAGCCGAGGGAGAACTCCGGCACCGACAGACCGTGGTCGTAGGTGGCGACCAGCCGTTGCCGGGCCGCGTCGTCCGTCACGGACTGCAGGATCGGGTCGTACGGGAAGAGCGGGTCGTTCGGGAAGTACATCTGCGTCACCAGCCGCTGGGTGAACGCCGAACCGAAGACCGAGAAGTGGATGTGTGCCGGGCGCCAGGCGTTGACATGGTTGCGCCAGGGGTAGGGGCCCGGCTGGATGGTGGTGAAGTGGTAGCGGCCCTCGGCGTCCGTGAGGGTGCGGCCGACGCCGGTGAAGTTGGGGTCCAGCGGGGCGTCGTGCTGCTCGCGCTGGTGGGCGTAGCGTCCGGCCGAGTTGGCCTGCCAGATCTCGACGAGCTGGCCGCGGACCGGGCGTCCGGCACGGTCCAGGAGCCGTCCGGACACGGTGATCCGCTCGCCGACCGGCGGGCCGGTGTGCTGCCGGGTGAGGTCGTTGTCGATCTCGGTGAGGTCGCGCTCCCCGAAGGCGGGGGAGTGCAGTTCCACCAGTTCGGGGTCCTGGCTGATGTCCATGGCGACCAGGGGCTGCTTGGGGTGGCGGAGCACGGAGGAGCGGTAGGGCGCGTAGTCGCGGCGCGGATGGTGCTCGACGGGCGCGCCGTCGGCGACCCGCTTCTCGTACGCGGCGTGCTCGGCCGCGATCTCCTGGTCGATGTCCTGCTGGGTGAGAGCCATGGGGGATACCTGACGCTTCCTTATCGTTCCAGGACGAGGGCGAGGCCCTGGCCCACGCCGATGCAGAGGGTGGCCACGCCGGTGCCGGAGCCACGGCGGGCGAGCTGGTGGGCCACGGTGCCCGCGAGCCGGGCGCCGGAGGCGCCGAGCGGATGGCCGAGGGCGATCGCCCCGCCCTGGGGGTTGAGGATCGCCGGGTCGAACTCGGGCCATTCGGCGACACAGCCGAGGACCTGGGCGGCGAACGCCTCGTTGAGTTCCAGCACGGACAGGTCGTCGAAACCCTTGCCCGCCTTGGCGAGGGCGTGGTTGACGGCCTCGACGGGGGCGAGCCCGAAGTACTGCGGGTCGATCCCCGACACCCCGGTCGCGGTGACCCGGGCGAGGGGTTCACGGCCGATGGCCTTCAGCCCCTCCTCGTCGGTGAGGAGCAGGGCGGCGGCGCCGTCGTTGAGCGGGGAGGCGTTTCCCGGGGTGACCGTGCCGCCCTCGGTACGGAACGACGGCCTCAGCTTCGCCATGGTGGCGAGGGAGGCGTCGGGCCGTACACACTCGTCGGCGGCGAAGGCGACCGGCTCGCCCTTGCGCCGCGGGACCGGCACGGGCGCCAACTCGGCGTCGAACAGGCCCTGTCGCTGGGCCGCGGCCGCCTTCTGGTGACTGTGCAGCGCGTACTCGTCCTGCTGCTCGCGGCTGATCTTGTGCTTGTCGGCGATCAGCTCCGCGCTCTCCCCGAGCGGGATGGTCCACTGCGGGTCCATCCCCGGGTTGACCATGCGCCAGCCGAGCGTGGTCGAGTACAGCTCGGTGTGTGCGGCGGGGAACGGCTTGTCCGACTTGGGCAGGACGTACGGCGCGCGGGTCATCGACTCCACACCGCCGGCTACGGCGATCCGCGCGTCGCCGACCGCGATGGCGCGGGCCGCCTGGATCACCGCTTCGAGGCCGGAGGCGCACAACCGGTTGACGGTCACGCCCGGTACCGAGGTCGGCAGGCCCGCGAGCAGGGCGGCCATGCGGGCGACGTTGCGGTTCTCCTCGCCGGCGCCGTTGGCGTTGCCGAAGTAGACGTCCTCGATGCGGGAGGGGTCCAGGCCGGGCGTGCGGGCGAGGAGTTCGCGGAGGGCGTGGGCGGCGAGGTCGTCGGGTCGTACGGAGGACAGCCCGCCGTTGTAGCGGCCGATCGGGGTGCGGACGGCGTCGACGAGGTAAACCGGGTTCACAGCACGTTCTCCCCGATGGTCAGTTCGGCGTCGGTCCGGACGACGACGTCTTCGACGGTCACGCCCGGCGCGGTCTCCACCAGCACGAGCCCCGCATCCGTGACGTCCAGCACCGCGAGATCCGTGATGACTCGGTTCACACACGCCTTGCCCGTGAGCGGCAGCGTGCACTGCTCCAGGATCTTCGGGGAGCCGTCCTTGGCCGTGTGCGTCATGACGACGACGACCGTACGGGCGCCGTGCACCAGGTCCATCGCCCCGCCGATCCCGGTGACCAGCTTCCCCGGGACCGCCCAGTTGGCCAGGTCGCCGCCCGCGGACACCTGCATCGCGCCGAGTACGGCGACGTCGATGTGCCCGCCCCGGATCATCGCGAAGCTCAGCGCCGAGTCGAAGTAGGAGGCGCCCGGCAGGACCGTCACGGTCTCCTTGCCGGCGTTGATCAGGTCCGGGTCGACCGCGTCGTCGGCGGGGTACGGGCCGGTGCCCAGGATGCCGTTCTCCGACTCCAGGACCACCTCGACGCCCGGCGGCAGATGGTTCGGGATCAGCGTCGGCAGGCCGATGCCGAGGTTGACGTACTGGCCGTCCCTCAGTTCGCGGGCCGCGCGGGCGGCCATCTCCTCGCGTGTCCAGGCCATCAGGACCTCACCGTCCGCTGCTCGATCTTCTTGTCCGCCGCCTGCTCGGGGGTCAGCGCCACCACGCGCTGCACGAAGACGCCGGGCAGATGCACCGCGTCCGGGTCGATCTCCCCGGGCTCCACCAGCTGCTCCACCTCGGCGACCGTCACCCGGCCGGCCATCGCGGCAAGAGGGTTGAAGTTCCGGGAGGACTTGTTGAAGACGAGGTTGCCGTGCCGGTCGCCCATGGCGGCGCGGACCAGCGCGAAGTCGGTGCGGATGCCCCGCTCCAGGACGTACTCCACGCCGTCGAACTCCCGGACCTCCTTCGGCGGCGAGGCGAGCGCGACCCCGCCCTCGCCGTCGTACCGCCACGGCAGCCCGCCCTCGGCCACCTGCGTGCCCACGCCCGCCGGGGTGTAGAAGGCGGGGATCCCGGCGCCGCCCGCGCGCAGCCGCTCGGCCAGCGTGCCCTGCGGGATCAGCTCGACCTCCAGCTCGCCGGACAGGTACTGGCGCGCGAACTCCTTGTTCGCCCCGATGTAGGAGCCGGTGACGCGGGCGATCCGGCCGGCGGCCAGCAGCACCGCGAGGCCGGACTCCATCGCGCCGCAGTTGTTCGACACCACGCTCAGACCGGTCGTCCCGCGCTCGTACAGCGCCTGGATCAGTACGTTCGGCACACCGCTGAGCCCGAATCCGCCGACCGCGAGGGACGCGCCGTCCGGCACATCGGCCACCGCCTCCAGGGCAGTGGCGACCACCTTGTCCATCCGTGAAGCCCTATCTCTGCAATTAATCAGCGCACTGAGTATTTCAGCGAGGTGTCCCTCACGCTGCCACCGGACCCCGAAGCCCGTCAAGACCTCGTAGTACTTAGGATTCCCTGGGCAGACAGGTGGGCCGTAGGGTGAGTATCGTTCAGTACACCAACTAATCGATCAGGGGAGTTCACATGGCCGCGGTGGACCTCGCCACCCATCCCGGGCACCTGGCCCGGCGGCTCCAGCAGGCGCACTACCTGCTGTGGAACACCATGGTCTCCGAGGAGACCACCTCACCGCAGTTCGCGGTCATGAACGCGCTCGTCGCCGAGCCGGGCCTCGACCAGCGGACCGTGGGGGAGCGGGTGGGCCTGGACCGGTCGACCATCGCCGAGGTCATCAGCCGGCTCAGCCGCCGCGAGCTGCTGCACAAGGTGCGCGACCCGCAGGACGGCCGCCGTTCGCTGCTCCGCCTCACCGACGAGGGCCTGCGCGTCCACCGCAAGCTGACCGTGCGCACCGCGCGGATGAACCAGGTCTTCCTCGCCCCGCTCTCCCCCGAGGAGCAGACCGTCTTCTTCGACCTGATCCGCCGGGTCGCGGACGCCGCCGAGGACCTGCGCAACCCCGCCGAACCGCTGGTCGCCCAGCAGACCTGAACAGCGGCCCGGTCGGGGGCCTCGGTGTCAGGGAGAGGCCGCGGCGAACACCACCCACACCTGGCCGGCGGCGAAGTTCATCGGGGTGCCGTCCGCCGCCGTGAACGCCGTACCGTCCGTGGCGCCCGGCCGGGACCAGGTGGCGTCGAAGGACCGCCCGTCCCGCAGCACCTCGGCCTTTCCGGAGCCGACCGTCTCGGTGAACGGCGTGGGGTTGCCGAGCGCGTCGTGGTACCGGGACGAGCGGATCTTCACGTACTGCACGACGACCGTCGCCGGGGCGGGCCGATCGCCGTCGGTCGTCACCGTGGGCGTGCCGTCCATCGCGACCAGCCAGCCGCCCCGCCGCGCGGACCAGGTGAACGCGAAGCGCGCCGACGGGTAGCGCACGGTCCGCGAGGACTCGGGAGTGCCGCCGGAAGGCGCCGGGCCGTAGCGGAACCCGGTGGTCAGCGCGGCCTTGCCCGGTGCGGAGGGCAGCACCCGGTCCGGATGCAGATAGAGGTTGTGCGGAGCGGCCCTGTCGGTGCCCCTGTAGTAGGCGTCCGCGGCCTCGTCGGGCGACTCGGCCCGCAGCGGGGCCTGGTGGATCAGCGGCAGCAGCTTGCTCTGGGCCCCGGAGAACGCCAGCGTCGGCTCGTGGAACTGGCGCAGCAGCTCCAGGTCGGACTCGCGGGCGCTGCGCACCGGACCGACCGCCTCGGGAAGCGTGGTGGCGTACACCGCCATCAGACGGCTCAGGCCTCCCTCGACCTGTTCCGCGTACACGACGTCCGCCGCGTCGAGTCCCGTCTGCGGGCGGGCCGCCGGCACGTTGTCGATCTTCACGGCGAGCACCGAGCCGTCCGCGGATGTGGCCGTGCGGGTCGGCGACGGGGTCCGGTGCGGGGCACGGGCGTCGTCGGCCGGGCCGTGCCGTGTGCAGCCCGCCGTCAGGGAAGTCGTCATCATGACGGCGAGCAGCGCCCCCGTCAGCGCGGTACGTCGTGTCCGTGCCCCGTGTCCCCTGCCCACCCTTGAACCCCCGTTCGTATGGGTCGATTGTGTGCTCGTCGGGTCATCGCGGGCTATCCCTGGTGGGTACCGGTCGCGTGCTCAGCGGACCGATCCGCCCCAGGATCGGGACGCAGTCCTAGTGGCCGTCCTCCTTGGCTCCCAGGATCTCCGCGAGGTCGTAGCGCACCGGCTCCTCCAGCTGTGCGTAGGTGCAGCTCTCCGGGGTCCGGTCCGGGCGCCAGCGGCGGAAGCGGGCCGTGTGCCGGAAGCGGGCGCCGTTCTCCATGTGGTCGTAGGCCACCTCGGCTACCCGCTCCGGCCGGATCGGCACCCAGGACAGGTCCTTCTTGCCCGACCAGCGGCTCGGCGCCCCAGGCAGCCGGGCCGTCTCATGCGCCGCCTCCTCTCCCCAGGCCGCCCACGGATGCCCGGTCACGTCCTCCATCCGCAGCGGCTCCAGCTCCTCGACCAGCTCGGCCCGCTTCTTCATGGCGAAGGCCGCCGACACGCCCACGTGCTGCAGGGCACCCCGGTCGTCGTACAGGCCCAGCAGCAGTGAGCCCACCACCGGTCCGCTCTTGTGGAACCGGTAACCCGCCACGACGACGTCCGCCGTCCGCTCGTGCTTGATCTTGAACATGACCCGCTCGTCCTGCCGATAGCGCAGATCGAGCGGCTTGGCGACGACCCCGTCCAGACCGGCCCCCTCGTACTGCTCGAACCACCGGTGCGCCACCTCCACATCGGTCGTCGCCGGCGCCAGATGGACCGGTGCGCTCACCCCGGACAAGGCCCGCTCCAGCAGGGCCCGCCGGTCGGTCAGTGGCACGTCGAGCAGGGAGTGGTCGTCCAGCGCCAGCAGGTCGAAGGCGACGAAGGAGGCCGGGGTCTTCTCGGCCAGCATCCGCACCCGCGAGTCCGCCGGATGGATCCGCTCGGTCAGCGCGTCGAAGTCCAGCCGCCCGCCCCGCGCGATCACGATCTCCCCGTCCAGCACGCACCGCTCGGGCACCCGCTCCTTCAGCGCCACCACCAGCTCCGGGAAGTACCTGGTCAGCGGCTTCCCGGTACGGCTGCCCAGCTCGACCTCGTCGCCGTCCCGGAACACGATCGCGCGGAACCCGTCCCACTTCGCCTCGTAGTGCATGCCCGGCGGGATCTTCGCCACCGACTTGGCGAGCATCGGCTTCACGGGCGGCATCACCGGCAGATCCATGCGTCCGATTCTGCTCTTGTACGTCCCCTGTCGCCCGGTATGCGGGGTGTGCTGGGTACGCCTACCGTGGCCGCATGGGTGATGCGGTGGAACTGGACGTGGCCGGCCGGACCGTACGGCTGTCCAGTCCGGGCAAGGTCTTCTTCCCGGAACGCGGATTCACCAAGCTGGACGTCGCCCAGTACTACGCCGCCGTCGGCCCCGGCATCCTGCGCGCCCTCCGCGACCGCCCCACCACCCTCCAGCGCTACCCGGACGGTGTCGACGGCGAGTGGTTCTACCAGAAGCGCGCGCCCAAGGGCATGCCCGACTGGATCCCGACCGCCCACATCACCTTCCCCAGCGGCCGCAGCGCCGACGAGATGTGCCCCACCGAGGAGGCCGCCGTGGTGTGGGCCGCCCAGTACGGCACCCTCACCTTCCACCCCTGGCCGGTGCGCCGCACCCAGGTCGACCACCCCGACGAACTCCGCATCGACCTCGACCCGCAACCCGGCACCGACTACGCCGACGCCGTCCGCGCCGCCCACGAACTGCGTGCCGTCCTCGACGAGTTCGGCGGCCTGCGCGGCTGGCCCAAGACCTCGGGCGGCCGCGGCCTGCACGTCTTCGTGCCCATCGAACCCCGCTGGACCTTCACCCAGGTGCGGCGCGCCGCGATCGCGGTCGGCCGGGAGATGGAACGCCGGATGCCCGACCAGGTGACGATCAAGTGGTGGAAGGAGGAACGCGGCGAGCGCATCTTCCTCGACTACAACCAGACCGCCCGCGACCGCACCATCGCCTCCGCCTACTCCGTACGACCTCGCCCGCACGCCCCCGTCTCCGCGCCCCTTCGCTGGGAGGAGGTCGGCGTGGCCCACCCCCGCGACTTCGACCTCGCCACCATGCCGGCCCGCTTCGCCGAACTCGGTGACGTGCACGCCGACATGGACGACCACGCCTACTCCCTCGACGCCCTCCTGGAACTGGCCCGCCGCGACGAGCACGACCACGGCCTGGGCGACCTGCCGTACCCGCCCGAGTACCCGAAGATGCCGGGGGAGCCCAAACGGGTCCAGCCGAGCCGGGCACGGCGGGAGCAGGACTCCTGACCCGACCGGGGCCTGATCTGCCGGACAGGCCTTAGCGCACCGGGGTGTCAATCCGCTCGCCGAACCGGGCCGGCACGCGTCTGCCCGCCGCGTCGTCCAGGTCCAGGCTGTTGCGGTGCTCGGCGTGCAGCTCGCGCACATGGGAGAGCAGGGGTGTCCGTACGCGGCCGCTCGGGCGCGGCGGGCCCAGCTCGTCCGCCTCCCGGGCGAGCCGCATATGCTGCACAGCAGGCCGATCACGGCACCCCGGTCCGCGACCGACGGGTTCGCGATCAGCTCGCACAGGAACGGGACGCAGGCGACCGTGCTGTCGTACACATCCCCCTGGTGGTGCGCCGCGCCGTACATGACGTCCAGCGCGGTCTCCCGGCGCTCCGGGTCGTCCGACGCCAACCCCCACAGCAGCTCCGGCACATCGGTCGCCGAGTCCGTGTACGCATGCCCCATCGACGCCCAGTCGACGTCGTCGATCCCCCTGAACATCCTGCCCTCCCCGTGGTTCATGGCGCGTGTTCCGCCACTGATCACAGGATGCCGCACGCCACGGACAACGGGCCGGGCCTGTGGATAACCCTCAGGCGAGGTCGAGCAAGAACCACTCTGTGAGTGGGCTGACCTGGATATAGAGCCGGGAGCCCCGGGAGACGATCCGACGCCGACCGAGCCTGCCGCCGTCGGGGCGGACCAGGCGGCTCTCGGCGACGGGCTCCACGGAGGTCTCCGTCAGACGGCAGTCGACGATCCGGTCGCGCTCGTCACCGTACCCGCTGAAGAACACCGCCTGTTCGCCCAGGACGGCGAGCCCGTTCGCACCCCGCACCGGGTTCTGCCGCACCCGCACGACCTGGTCCTCGCCCACCTCCAGGAGCGGGAAGTCGGTGTACGGACACGCCCAGGCGGTGCGCCCCGCCACGTTCAGGGTGTAGCAGTCGGAGATCCATCCCGCACCGGGCACCGGGCTGTAGGACCACAGGGGTTCGCCCGTGATGCTCCAGCGGCGCAGACCGGACGCGCTCAGCGCGTCGCCGTAGATGCCCTCGTCGAAATAGCCGAGCCAGAGGTCTCCCGCCCGGTCGGCCAGGAGGTGTTTGATGCCGTCTCCCACACGGAACGTGCCGGTCGCCCGGCCCAGTACGTCGAAGACCTGGACCTGCTGCTCGTCGCCCTGGTCCGCGCGGGACGCCGCCAGCACGAACCCGCCGTCGGGCAGGGCCTCGACGCGAGGGCGCCAGGGCAACACCGTATGCAGGTAGGTCTCCTGGCACGCGCCGTCCTCGACGGTCACCACCAGCGCGTCGTACGGATCGGTGCCCCGGTCCTTGGGGTCCTGTTCGGTGAGCAGCCAGTGTGCCCGGCCGAACGCGTCGACCGAGCTGTGGATGATGTGCAGGTCGCGGTAGCCGCGCGGCAGTCGTGCGTAGGGCACGAGCCGCGTCTCGGGGCGCTCAGCCCGCATGAGCCTTTCTCGTCCTCATGCGGCGATCCTCACCGGGCGGGATGCCGGGGAGCAACCCCTTTTCCGGCCCCGACGGCCTCACCGCACCGCGGTTATCCTGATCGCCAGCCGCCGATGAGGAGTCCCGAAGTGACCGAGGCAGTGTCCCGTCCCACGCTGGAGGCCGTGGCCGCGCGGGCCGGGGTGTCCCGGGCCACCGTGTCACGGGTCGTCAACGGCGGGGACGGGGTCCGGGAGCCCCTGGCCGAACGGGTCCGGCAGGCGGTCGAGGAACTCGGGTACGTGCCCAACCAGGCCGCACGCAGCCTGGTCACCAAGCGGCACGACGCCGTCGCCGTCGTCATCGCCGAACCCGAGGCCCGGGTCTTCGCCGACCCCTTCTTCGCGCTGCAACTGCGCGGCATCAGCAAGGAGCTGACGGCCCACGACAACCAGCTCGTGCTGCTGCTGACCGAGGGCCGCGCCGACCACGCCCGTGTGGCCCGCTATCTCGCCGGAGGCCATGTCGACGGCGCGCTGGTCTTCTCCCTCCACCTCGACGACCCGCTGCCCGGCCTGATCCGCAACGCGGGCGTGCCCACCGTGTTCGGCGGCCGCCCCGACTGGAGCGACGGCACCCCCGGTCCGCTGTACGTGGACAGCGACAACCGGGGCGGCGCCCGCGAGGCCGTACGCCACCTCGTGGACCTCGGCCGGACCCGGATCGCGCACATCACCGGCGCACTGGACCAGACCTCGGCGGTCGACCGGCTCGACGGCTACCGGGACGTCATGGGCGAGGCCGACCCCAGGCTCGTCGTGGAGAGCGACTTCACCCCGGGCGGCGGTGAACGCGCCATGCGGGAACTGCTCGACCGCTGCCCGGACGTGGACGCGGTGTTCGCCGCCAACGACCTCACCGCGCTCGGTGCCCTGCGCGTGCTGCGCGAGCGGGGCCGACGCGTGCCCGAGGACGTGGCCGTGATCGGCTTCGACGACGTGCTGCCCGTCGCCGAAGAGGCCGATCCGCCGCTCACCACGGTCCGTCAGGACATCGAGGAGATGGGCCGGCTGATGGCCCGCCTCCTGCTGCGCGGCCTGGCCGGCCGGGCGCGCGGCGCGGCCCCGGCGGACGCGGCCGTCTCCAGCGTCGTCCTGCCGACGACTCTGATCCGACGCGCGTCCGCCTAGCTGTGCCGCCGCCGGTGACGGCTCAGCCCTGCGGCGGCTCGCTCTTGATCACCGCGAAGCGGACGCCGTACGGGTCGGCGAGCTTGGCCATCCGGCCGACGCCCTCCATGGTCGTCGCCGGCATGCGTACCGTGCCACCCAGCTGCTGTGCCTTCTCGACCAGGGCGTCGGTGTCCTCGACCTCGAAGTACGGCAGCCAGTACGGGCCCGCCTCCGCCTCCGTCGGGTCGTCGGCCAGCGGGACGAACCCGCCGAACATCGCGTCCTCCCCGGCACCGCCCGGGTTCACACAGGTGTACGAGCCGCCCGGGAACGGCACGGCCGACGTCTCCAGGCCCAGGACCCTCTGGTAGAACGCGGCGGCCGCCGCGATGTCCGGCGTGTACAGCTCGACCCAGCACAGCGCGCCCGGTTCGTTCGCCACGTCCACGCCCTTGGTCTGCCCGGGCTGCCAGATCCCGAACGGCACGCCCGCCTGGTCGGCGAGGACCGCCATGTGCCCCTGGCCCATCACGTCCATGGGCTGGAACAGCACGCTGCCGTGCGCCTGTTCGGCCGCCTTGGCCGTGGCCTGTGCGTCCTCGCTCTGGAAGTACACCGTCCAGGCCGGCGGCCCCTGGTCGGGTCCGGTCTGCATGCCGCCGGCGACGGTCTTGCCGGCCAGCTGGAAGAAGCCGTAGCCGCCGGCATCCGGCCCCGCCGACTGGAACTGCCAGCCGAAGAGACCGCCGTAGAAGGAGAGTGCGCCGTCGAGGTCGGGCGTGCCGACGTCGATCCAGTTCGGAGCGCCGTTGACGAAACGGGTGGTGAGCATCTTCGCCCTCCTTGAAAGGGGGTCCGGAAGCCCCTGAAAGGGGGTCCGGAAGCGGGTCCCGTCCTCTGCACTGCCGAGTCTGGCACCGCCCACTGACAACCGCTGCCGGAGCGCCGCCGCACGCCGGACCGATGCCTCCGGTCACCCTGGGCGCCGCGTCGGGTTCTCCGGGTCTTCACACCGCTTCGTTTTCACGCCGCTTCCGCGCGCCGCCGTGCGTGGGCGTTCGCGCGCGGAGCATCATCGGGGCGGCCCGGAGTTGCCGCGGGGCATCATCGGGGCGGCCCAGGGCTCCGGCGGGCGGGGCATCAACGGACGGCCCGGGTCGCGGCCGTGCCGTTGACCCGGCGTTGATCGAACGTTTTTCGCCGCCCGGCACGATCCTGCTCATGCACATCGACACGATCACCCCGGCCGACTCCGCCTGGCAGGCACAGGCTCTGTGCGCGCAGACCGGGGCGGACTTCTTCTTCCCCGAGCCCGGCAGCTCGGTGCGTGAGGCGAAGCGCATCTGCGCCATGTGCGAGATGCGCTCCGCCTGCCTCGACTACGCGCTCACCAACGACGAGCGTTTCGGCGTCTGGGGCGGGCTCTCCGAGAAGGAGCGCCTCGCCCTGCGCCGTACGTCCGACTGACCGCGCCGCACGTCGCACCGACACCCGTCCCGGGCGTCGGCCCGAGCGCCGCTCAGCCCGCGGCCCGCGCCGCCATCCGCGCCTTGCGGGCCGCCAGCTTCTCGTCGAACTTGAGGGCCTCCGCGTCCAGGCCGCCCATGAAGAGGCCGAGTTCCTCCTGCGCCTGGCGGCCCTCCGGGCCGAGGCCGTCGATCTCCATGATCTTCAGGAAGCGCAGCACGGGCTGGAGCACGTCGTCGTGGTGGATGCGCAGGTTGTAGACCTCGCCGATCGCCATCTGCGCGGCGGCCCGCTCGAAGCCGGGGATGCCGTGACCGGGCATACGGAAGTTGACCACCACGTCCCGGACCGCCTGCATGGTCAGGTCGGGAGCGAGTTCGAAGGCGGCCTTCAGCAGGTTGCGGTAGAAGACCATGTGCAGGTTCTCGTCGGTCGCGATGCGCGCCAGCATGCGGTCGCAGACCGGGTCGCCCGACTGGTGGCCGGTGTTGCGGTGCGAGATCCGGGTCGCCAGCTCCTGGAAGGCCACGTAGGCGATCGAGTGCAGCATCGAGTGCCGGTTGTCGGACTCGAAGCCCTCGCTCATGTGGGACATGCGGAACTGCTCCAGCTTGTCCGGGTCCACCGCGCGCGAGGTGAGCAGGTAGTCGCGCATCACGATGCCGTGCCGGCCCTCCTCGGCCGTCCAGCGGTGCACCCAGGTGCCCCAGGCGCCGTCGCGGCCGAAGAGCGAGGCGATCTCGTGGTGGTAGCTGGGCAGGTTGTCCTCGGTCAGGAGGTTGACGACGAGGGCGATGCGGCCGATCTCCGTGACCTTGGAGTGCTCCTTGTCCCAGGCCTCGCCGTCCTCGAAGAGGCCGGGGAAGTTGCGGCCGTCGGTCCAGGGCACGTACTCGTGCGGCATCCAGTCCTTGGCGACCTGCAGGTGCCGGTTCAGTTCCTTCTCGACGACTTCCTCCAGCGCGTACAGCAGCCGCGCGTCGGTCCACACGGACGGGCTGCCGAGGTGAGGGGAGGTGATCGTCACAGGAACTCCAGGGGGACGCCGAACTAAAGGGGGAGAGACGGGGACGGTCCGGCGAGCGGTGCCGGAAACCTACGAGATCGTAGGCTACGAATCCGTAGGTTACGAAGCCGTAGGTTAAGTTCGCTGTAAAGATCGCTGATCAGCGCCCGCGGCCCGGCTCATTGAGGGCATGCCAAACGGCCCCGGGACGCGCAGGTCCCAGGGCTGTAGGAGTGACGGGATCACCCGTCAGGCGTACAAGTCCCGCATGCGCACCGAGAGGCACGTCACACAGCCCTCGAGCTTCTCGAACTCGCCGATGTCCACCGTGACCACCTCGTGGCCGAGATCGGTGAGCAGCTCCGCCGTCTTCGGGGCGCTCGTCGCCATGAGCAGCTTGTGACCGCCGAGCAGGACCACGTGCGCGCCGGACTCCTCCGGCACCGACAGGAAGCCCGGGAACAGGGACGGCCGGTCGACCATCGGGATGTGCCCGATGACCGTCCCGTCCGGCAGCGCGGTGACCGCCGACTTCAGGTGCAGCACCTTGCTCACCGGTACGGCGACCACGCGCGCGCCCAGCGGCTCGAAGGCGGCCCGCAGCTGCTGCACGCCGGCCGCGTTGGTGCGCCCGCCCCGGCCGACGTAGATCGTGTCGCCGACCTTCAGGACATCGCCGCCGTCCAGGGTGCCCGGCTCCCATATCCAGTTCACCGAGCAGCCGAGCCGGGCCACGGCCTCCTCGACGCCCGCGGTCTCCGCGCGCCGGGAGTCGGCGCCGGGCCGGGTGATCAAGGCCACGTTCTTGTACATGACGACGGTGTCCTCGACGAACACCGAGTCCGGGCAGTCGTCGGCCGGGTCGACCTCGATCGTCTTCCAGCCGTGCGTGCCGAGCGCCTCGACGTACGCCTCCCACTGCTCGACGGCGAGGTCCACGTCGACCTTCTCCCGCTCGATGTGCGTCACCAGGCCTTCGGCGAGGCGCGGGCTGGGGCGGCGGACGAGGGCCTTCTTGCTGGGCACTAGGGGCCTTTCGATATCGGCGGTGCGGTTCCGGCGCCCGGGATGCGGCGCCGGTCCGCCATCATGCAGGGCACCGAGGCCTGGACAAAACCCTCGTTGTCAGGCTGTGCCCCTCCTGAGACCCCCGCCGGTCCGGCTAGACCGGATCCCCGAGGGCCTCGGGTGTGGTCTCCTTCAGTCCTCCCTCCTCCATCAGCAGCCATCGGGTGATCCCGATCGACTCCAGGAACGGCAGGTCGTGGCTGGCGACGAGCAGGGCACCCTCGTACGACTCCAGAGCCGTGGTCAGCTGCCGGACGCTCGCCATGTCGAGGTTGTTGGTCGGCTCGTCCAGCAGGAGCAGCTGGGGTGCGGGCTCGGCGAGCATCAGCGCGGCCAGGGCCGCCCGGAACCGCTCGCCGCCGGAGAGCGTCCCGGCGCTCCGGTCGGCCCGTGCGCCCCGGAACAGGAAGCGGGCCAGGCGCGCCCGGATCCGGTTGTTCGTGGCGCCCGGCGCGAACCGGGCCACGTTCTCGGCGACCGTCAGCTCGTCGTCCAGCACGTCCAGGCGCTGCGGCAGGAACCGCAGCGGGACGTGCACCCGTGCCTCGCCGGCCACCGCCGCCAGCTCCCCGGCGACGGTCCGCAGCAGTGTCGTCTTGCCCGCGCCATTGCGCCCGACGAGGGCGATCCGCTCCGGGCCGCGCAGATCGAGGATCCCCTGGACACGCGCCCCGTAGGCCAGCTCCAGGTTCTCCAGGGTGAGCACCTCCCGGCCGGGCGGTACGGCCGTGTACGGCAGGTCGACGCGGATCTCGGCGTCGTCCCGTACGGCCTCCACCGCCTCGTCCAGCCGCTCCCTGGCCTCGGCGAGTTTCTCCTCGTGCATGATGCGGTGCTTGCCCGCGGAGACCTGGGCCGCGCGCTTCCTGAGCTTCATCACGGCCCTGGGCTCGCGCTTGTTCTCGTACATCTTGTCGGCGTAGCGCGTCCGCTTGGCCAGCTTCGAGTGCGCTTCCACGAGTTCGCGCTTCTGCTTCTTGAGATCCGCCTCGGCGACCCGCACCATCCGCTCCGCCGCCTCCTGCTCGACCTCCAGGGCGTCCTCGTAGGCCGAGAAGTTGCCGCCGTACCAGGTGACCTCCCCGGAGCGCAGCTCCGCGATCTGGTCGACCAGGTCCAGGAGTTCGCGGTCGTGGCTGACGACCACCAGTACGCCCGGCCAGGAGGCGACGGCCGCGTAGAGCCGCCGGCGCGCGTACAGGTCCAGGTTGTTGGTGGGCTCGTCGAGGAGCAGGACGTCCGGGCGGCGCAGCAGCAGTGCGGCCAGGCGCAGCAGCACCGACTCGCCGCCGGACACCTCGCCGACGGTGCGGTCCAGGCCGATGTGGCCGAGGCCGAGTTCGCCGAGCGTGACCAGGGCGCGCTCCTCGACGTCCCAGTCGTCGCCGAGGGTCTCGAAGTGCTCCTCGGACACGTCGCCCGCCTCGATGGCGTGCAGGGCGGCCCGCCGGGCGGCGATGCCGAGGGCCTCGTCGACGCGGAGCGTGGTGTCGAGCGTGACGTTCTGCGGCAGACAGCCGACCTCGCCGGTCATCTTGACGGTGCCGTCGGCCGGATCGAGTTCACCGGCGAGCAGCTTCAACAGGGTTGACTTCCCTGATCCGTTGACGCCGACGAGTCCGGTCCTGCCCGGGCCGAAGGCGATGTCGAGGCCGTCGAAGACGGAGGTGCCGTCGGGCCAGGCGAAGGACAGGGACGTGCAGGTGAGGGAAGTTGACATAAGGGCCTCGCGGTTGCTGGATGCGGTCTGGGCGGGCGCATGTCGAGACACCGCGAGGCGTGGACCGAAGAACCTGGGGCACTGAGAAGGGCCTGTGCCTGGGGGACGGCTCGGACGCCGAGGTCGAACGCCACGCACGCACACCTCACCGGTGTGAACGCGGTGTCTCAGGACCTCAGACGAGCAACGTCCTTCTCCAATCGGCGGCAACAGGAACGTTGTAGACCGTACGAGGGGGTCGGGGAGGGTGTCAACGCGATTAATTCACGCGCTGCGGGTGGCTGATTGCATGCTCCTGGCCGGCCCGCGCTCATGTCGGATTTCTGCCAGCGTCCGCCCCGCCGGGGTTGATTGACTTGCCCGCATGACGCTTCAGCACTCGCTTCACAGCTCCGCTCTCGCCTTCCGCGCACTGCACGTGCCCGGCCGCCCGCTGGTCCTGCCGAACGCCTGGGATCCGGTGAGCGCCGCCGTCGTCGCGGAGGCGGGCGCCGCCGCCGTCGCGACCACCAGCGCCGGGCTGGCCTGGGCGCTCGGCGCCGCCGACGGCGACCGGCTCGACCGCGACGGCGCGCTCACGGCCGTCGCCCGCATCGTCGACGCCGTACGGGTCCCGGTCACCGCCGACATCGAGGGCGGCTACGCGGAGGACGCCGCCGGGGTCGCCGACACGATCCATGCGGTGATCGCCGCGGGCGCGGTCGGCGTCAACATCGAGGACGCCCGCCATGAGGCGGGCGGTGAGGCGCTGCGACCGGTCGCCGAGCAGGCGGAGCGGATCGCCGCGGCCCGCGCGGCCGCCGACGCGGCGGGCGTGCCGCTGTTCATCAACGCGCGGATCGACACCTTCCTGCGCGGCGCCGGGGGAGAGGACCTCACCCTGGAGCGTGCGGACGCCTTCCTGGCCGCGGGCGCCGACGGGATCTTCGTCCCCGGGGCCGTCGACCCGGAGACGGTCAAGGTGCTCGTCGCGGGCGTCGACGGGCCGCTCAACGTGATGGTGGGCCCCGGCGCACCGACGGTTGCCGAGTTGGCCGCATGCGGCGTCGCCCGGATCAGCGCGGGCGCGGGTCTCGCCCAGGCCGCCCACGCCCTGGTCCGCCGCGCCGCGCGGGAGCTGCTGCGGGAGGGGACGTACGGGGCGCTGGCCGACGGGTTCGACTACGGCGAGCTGAACGCGCTGCTCACGCGCGCGTAGCTAGTGGCGCGCAGGCGCTCAGCAGGCGTCACGCATCAGCTCGGCCAGGTCGTGGTCGAGGTCCAGCTGCAGATGCTCCAGGCCGACCGGCACTAGGTCGCTGGTCGCCTGGAGGAAACGCCGTATCTCGCCGGAGCGCACATGCACGATCGCGGTGCCCTCGGGGGCGTGGAACTCCAGTACGGTGCGGTCGTAGCCGTACGGCCGCACGCGCACGTCGCCGCAGCCCTCGGGGCCCTGCAGCCCGGCCGCGAGCAGCTCGCGGGAGAAGGTCCAGCAGACCTCGACGCCCTCCAGGGTCGCCGGCGCGGGGAAGGTCATGCGGACGGCGAACGGGTCGCTCCGGTCGTAGCGCAGCTTGGCGGGAATGCTCGGCATGCGCGGTGCGGCGGCGACGAGGCGGGCCTCTACGGGCTGCTCGATGACGGTGGACAACGCCTTGCTCCCTTGTGACGGCTGGAAGTGCTTCCGGGCGGGTGAGGCCTGGCACTGGAAGAGACGAGAGAATCGGCCAATCCGTGCACGCCGGGAACGAGTGACCTCGGTCACCGCATTCATGCACAGGCCTACGGCCGTGAGGTCCTCTGGACGGCGGCGGGCCGGTGGGCTAGCTTCGCCCGCCATGAGGCGCTTGGGGAGCACGCGACGCGGGGGACGGACGGGCCGGCTGGTGGCGGCGGGGGTGGCGTGCGGGGCGGCGCTGGCCGCGCTGACGGTTCCGGCCGCCGAGGCGGGCCCGCTCGGCCAAGGAGTCCGGGGAACCGTGCACTGGGAGGCGAAGAACAGCGGCACCCCGCAGGTGCGCTTCCGCGGCCTGTCCGCCGTCGACCGTGACACCGCCTGGCTGGCCGGTACGGCGGGCACCGTGCTGCGCACCACGGACGGCGGGGCGAGCTGGCGGAACGTCTCTCCGCCGGGCGCGGCCGATCTGCAGTTCCGGGATGTCGAGGCGTTCGACGCGCGGCGCGCGGTGGTGCTGGCCATCGGCGAGGGCGAGGCCTCCCGCGTCTACCGCACCGACGACGGCGGCGCGACCTGGACGGAGTCCTTCCGCAACACCGACCCGAAGGCCTTCTACGACTGCCTCGCCTTCTTCGACCGCCGTCACGGCCTCGCCATGAGCGACCCCGTGGACGGCAGGTTCCGCCTCCTGTCCACCAGCGACGGCGGCCGCTCCTGGCGGGTACTGCCCGCCGACGGCATGCCCGCCGCCCTGGACGGCGAGGCCGGCTTCGCCGCGAGCGGCCAGTGCCTGGTCACCTCCGGGCCGAGGGACGTCTGGCTGGCGACCGGCGGCGGCGCCCACGCGCGCGTGCTGCACTCCGCCGACCGCGGACTGACCTGGACGGCCGCCGACACGCCGATTCCGGCGGCCGATCCGGCCAAGGGCGTCTTCGCGCTCGCCTTCCGAGACCGCACCCACGGACTTGCGGTCGGCGGCGACTACCGGCCCGACCAGACCTCACCACAGGCGGCCGCGGTCACCGCCGACGGCGGCCGCACCTGGCGGCCCGCCGCCACCCCGCCGCCCGCCTACCGCTCCGGCGCCGCCTGGCTCCCGCACAGCCGCGGCGCCGCCCTGGCCGTCGGCCCCACCGGCACCGACCTGACCACCGACGGCGGCCGCACCTGGCGGACCAACGACACCGGCTCGTACGACACCGTGGACTGCACCGCCGACCTCGGCTGCTGGGCGGCGGGGGAGAAGGGGCGCGTGGCGCGGCTGGAGCGCTGATGCGGGAGGCCTGATCGCGGGTACCCGGGCACCGCACACGAGAGGAAGTGGGCGGTCATGCCACGCGGTTCCAGCCCCAAGCGGGAACGCCAGTACGAACACATCAAGCAGAGCGCGCTGGACCGGGGCGAGAGCACGCGGCGCGCCGAGGAGATCGCCGCGCGCACGGTGAACAAGGAACGCGCCCGGTCCGGCGAGTCGAAGACGGCCGGCCGCACCTCAACCCAGGACATGTCGTCCGGCAAGCGGGGCGGCCAGAGGTCGGGCAAAGGCTCCCAGGGGCCCACCTACGACCAGCTGTACAACGAGGCCAGGCAGCGGGGTGTCGAGGGCCGTTCGCACATGAACAAGGCGGAGCTGCGGCGCGCGCTGAACGCCAGGAAGGGCTGAGCCTGGGCTCAGCTCAGCGTCTGCCGGTGCTGCGCCAGTTCGGGGGCCGTCTTGTTGGCGACGAACTCCGTGATGCGGTACTCGCAGACCCCGGCGGCGATGAACGGGTCGCCGGAGGCGACCTCCTCGATGCGGGCCCGGTTCTCCGCCACGGCCAGGATCACCCCGCCGTCGCGGGGGGTCTTGCGCCCGGAGGCGAGGAAGAAACCTTTCTCGTACTGCTCGTCGAGCCAGGCCACATGGGCCGGAATCACGGCGTCCACGGCGTCGAGCGGGGCGGTGTAGGACAGCTCCAGTACGAACATGATCGCGAGCCTACCCCCGGGCCCCGGACGGGCGTCGGCGAGCCGTACAGTCTTGGCCATCATGACGACCGTAGGCGTACCCGCGGGCTGGCCCGCGACCGAGGAAGAGGCCCGCGCGGTACAGGACGAGCTACGCGCGCGGGTGGTGCTCGACGAGCCGGGGCCGCCGCCCGGGACGGGGCACGTCACGGGTGTCGACGTCGCCTACGACGACGACCGCGACCTCGTCGCCGCGGCGGCCGTCGTCCTGGACGCGGCCACCCTGGAGGTCGTCGCGGAGGCGACGGCCATCGGCCGGATCTCCTTCCCGTACGTTCCCGGACTGCTCGCCTTCCGCGAGATCCCGACCGTGCGCGCCGCCCTGGACGCCCTGCCCTGCCCGCCGGGCCTGGTGGTGTGCGACGGCTACGGCCTCGCCCACCCGCGCCGCTTCGGCCTCGCGAGCCACCTGGGCGTGCTCATGGACCTGCCGACGATCGGCGTCGCCAAGAACCCGTTCACGTTCACGTACGACGACCCCGGGCCCGTGCGGGGCAGCTCCGCGCCGCTCCTCGCGGGCACCGAGGAGGTCGGCCGTGCCCTGCGCACCCGGGACGGCGTCAAGCCGGTGTTCGTCTCCGTCGGCCACCGGGTGAGCCTCGACAACGCCCTGGCGCACACCCTGGACCTGGCCCCGCGCTACCGCCTGCCGGAGACCACGCGCAGGGCCGACGCGCTGTGCCGGCGCGCGCTTCAGGAGGCGTCGATCCGCCAGGCGCCCACCTCCTGATACCGCGCGTCGTAGACGGCGGAGCCGTCGCCCGGTTCGAGGGCGTAGTGGTGGAGGTTCCCGCCCCAGTAGCGCAGGATCCGCCCCAGCTCGCCCGCCCGGTCCGCCGCCGACGCGCCCTCGTCCACGGTCACTTCGAGTACGAACTTCACTTCCGTTCCGCCTCCTTCGGCCTGGGCTTCAAGCGTCTCACTGAAGTTCCCGGTGAAACTTTGAGCACGTGGCCGCAGGTGGTTGGGCGTTCCTGGCGCGGAAAGCCTCAAATGCAGGAGAAGGGGAGCCGGAGCCGGGTGAGTACGTCGTCTGAGTACGCGTACGGATGTGCCCGTGCCGCCCCGGCGGCAGGCTGGCCCGCATGACGACGCACCGTTCCGCCAAGACCCTGACCCGCCCCGCCCAGCCCGTCGAGCGCGCCGTGACGGCCGCCCTGGTCCTCGCCGTGGTGGCGGGGCTCGCCTGGATCGGCGGGATGTTCTGGACCCTGCTGGGATGGCAGATGTAGCGCCGGTGACCTACTGCTTGGCGGCCACCCGGAAAGTGATCCCCGCCGCGCGCAGTCGCTCGGTCAGCGCGTCGCCCATCGCGGCGGCCGTGGTGACCTGACCGGCGGTGGGCGGCAGTTCGTCGAAGGCCAGGCTGAGGGCCGCCTCCGCGAACATCTTCGCCGTCTCGTCGTAGCCCGGGTCGCCGCCCGCGACCTCGGTGAGGACGCGCTGCCCGCCGCCCTCGCCGACGAAGCGCACCCGGAACCAGCTCTTCGCCCGCTTCTCCGGGTCAGGGCCGTCCCCGGGCCGCAGCCGGTCCGACAGCCAGCGCCGGGCGGGCGGCAGTTGGGCGGCGGCCGCGACCGCGCCGACGGCGGCGATGCCGCCCGCGGCGACCGGCAGGTGCCGGACCGCCGCATAGTGCCGGTAACGGAAGTCGGGGCCGTACCGGTCCAGGGCCTTCGCCGAGCGGCGCACGATCTGCGGGTCGATGGTCGGCAGCGGCACCGCCCAGGCGCCGACCTCCCTGGCGAACCGCGGCGCGCCCGTCGGTGCCGCCACCCGGCGCCCCATCAGGCGCGGCTCGTGCCGGCCGCGTTCGCGGGCCGCGGCCACCATCTGCCGCCCGCGCGCGAACTGGTTCAGCGCCGAGGCCAGCGTGCCCCCGGAGAAGGCCGCGTCGGCGGTGACGAACCCGTCCACGGTCAGCGGCACGCCCTCGGGCAGCTGCCGGACCGTGAAGTACACGCCCAGGTCGTGCGGTACGGAGTCGAAACCGCAGGCGTGCACGAGACGGGCGCCGGTCTCCCGCGCGCGTGCGTCGTGCCGGACGTACATCAGGTCCACGAACTCGGGCTCGCCGGTGAGGTCGAGATAGTCGGCCCCGGCGTCCGCGCAGGCGGCGACGAGTTCCTCGCCGTAGGTGACGTACGGTCCGACGGTTGTGGCCACCACGCGCGCGTGCTCGGCGAGTGCGCGCAGGGTGGCCGGTTCGCGCACGTCGGCTCGCAGCAGCTCGATGCCGGAGCCGCCGGGCAGCCGGTCGCGCAGCCGCTCCAGTCTGCCCTCGTCGCGGCCGGCGATCGCCCAGCGCAGGTCCTCGGGGGCGTGCGCGGCGAGGTACTCCGCGGTGAGCGTGCCGACGAAGCCGGTCGCCCCGAAGAGCACGATGTCGTAGGGACGGTCCGTCCTTTTCAGCCTGCTCATGACACCCCTTGGTCGTGCAGCCCGCGCCGCTGTCGGTGGCTGAGGCTAGCGTGAAGTGTGCGGACCCCGGACACGGCCTGGGCAGGGCCGGCCGGGCACTTGTCTAAGCGCTTGCTCGTTCAGGCCTTGTGTCCGGTGGAACGTGTTCTTAGCATCACTGGTGTTACATCATTGGTGTCACATGTGCTTGGGGGCAGGACGGCATGACGACGGCAGGGACGCCGAGGACGTCGGGGGACGGCCCGCTCTCAGGCGTGCGCGTGGTGGAGCTGGCCGGTATCGGGCCGGGCCCGTTCGCCGCCATGCTCCTCGCCGACCTGGGCGCCGACGTGGTCCGGGTGGACCGCCCGGACGGTCCGGGCCTCGCGATCGACCCCGCGTACGACGTGACGAACCGCAACAAGCGCTCGGTCGTCGTCGACCTCAAGGCGCCGGACGGCCCCGCACGCGTCCTGGACCTCGCCGCTCGGGCCGACATCCTCATCGAGGGCTACCGCCCCGGGGTGGCCGAGCGGCTCGGCGTCGGCCCCGAGGACTGCCACGCCCGCAACCCCCGCCTGGTCTACGGCCGGATGACCGGCTGGGGACAGGAAGGACCGCTCGCCGACCGCGCCGGGCACGACGTGGCGTACATCGCCCTCACCGGAACCCTCGGCATGATCGGCCGCCCGGACGAGCCCCCGGCCGTCCCCGCCAACCTGCTCGGCGACTACGCGGGCGGCTCCCTCTACCTGGTCGTCGGAGTCCTCGCGGCCCTGCACCACGCGGGCGCGACCGGCACCGGTCAGGTCGTGGACGCGGCCATCGTGGACGGCACCGCGCACCTGTCCGCGATGATCCACGGCATGCTGGCCGCCGGCGGCTGGCAGGACCGGCGCGGCGCCAACCTCCTGGACGGCGGCTGCCCGTACTACGGCACCTACGAGACCGCCGACGGCGGTCACATGGCGGTCGGCGCGCTGGAGGCGCGGTTCTACGAGGAGTTCCTGCACCTGCTCGGCCTCGACGACCTGGTCCCGGCCCGCAAGGACTGGACCCGCTGGGGCGAGCTGCGCGAACGGGTCACCGCCCGCTTCAAAACCCGCACGCGGGACGAGTGGACGACCCTCTTCGAGGGCTCCGACGCCTGCGTGGCCCCCGTCCTCTCCCTCCGCGAGGCCCCGCACCACCCGCACCTGGCCGCCCGCGGCACCTTCACCGACCACGGCGGCATCACCCAGCCCGCCCCCGCCCCCCGCTTCTCCGCGACCCCGACCACGGTCCGCACCGGCCCGGCCCTGCCGGGCGCCGACACCGGGACGGTGGCGCGGGACTGGGGCATACCTGACCTCGTGAACGACGACCTCGTCAGAGAAGGCGACTGACTCCGGAGCAGGCGACCGGCTCCGCCCGCCTGACGAGCGTCCACCCGACGACCACCCGCCCTCGGCGACCGACTCCCGCTCGGCCCACCCTCCCGAAAGGCACTTCAGTGAGCACCGAAGCGTACGTGTACGACGCGATCCGCACCCCGCGCGGCCGCGGCAAGGCGAACGGCGCCCTGCACGGCACGAAGCCCATCGACCTGGTCGTCGGCCTCATCCACGAGATCCGCGACCGCTTCCCGGGCCTCGACCCGGCCGCGATCGACGACATCGTGCTCGGCGTCGTCGGCCCGGTCGGCGACCAGGGTTCCGACATCGCCCGGATCGCCGCGATCGCCGCCGGACTGCCGGACACGGTCGCGGGCGTCCAGGAGAACCGCTTCTGTGCCTCGGGCCTGGAGGCCGTCAACCTGGCCGCCATGAAGGTCCGCTCGGGCTGGGAGGACCTGGTGCTGGCCGGTGGCGTGGAGTCCATGTCCCGGGTGCCGATGGCCTCGGACGGCGGCGCCTGGTTCAACGACCCGATGACCAACCTGGCCGTCAACTTCGTGCCGCAGGGCATCGGCGCCGACCTCATCGCCACCATCGAGGGATTCTCCCGGCGGGACGTCGACGAGTACGCGGCCCTGTCCCAGGAGCGCGCCGCGACCGCCTGGAAGGAGGGCCGCTTCGACCGCTCCGTGGTCCCCGTCAAGGACCGCAGCGGCCTGGTCGTCCTCGACCACGACGAGCACCCGCGCCCCGGCACCACCGCCGACTCCCTCGCGAAGCTCAAGCCGTCGTTCGCGGACATCGGCGAGCTGGGCGGCTTCGACGCCGTAGCGCTGCAGAAGTACCACTGGGTGGAGAAGATCGACCACGTCCACCACGCGGGCAACTCGTCCGGCATCGTGGACGGCGCCTCGCTCGTCGCGATCGGCTCCAAGGAGGTCGGCGAGCGCTACGGCCTCACCCCGCGCGCGCGGATCGTCTCCGCGGCGGTCTCCGGCTCCGAGCCCACCATCATGCTCACCGGACCCGCGCCCGCCACCCGCAAGGCGCTCGCCAAGGCCGGGCTGACCATCGACGACATCGACCTGGTCGAGATCAACGAGGCGTTCGCCGCGGTCGTGCTGCGCTTCGTGAAGGACATGGGCCTGTCCCTGGACAAGGTCAACGTCAACGGCGGCGCCATCGCCCTCGGCCACCCGCTCGGCGCGACCGGCGCGATGATCCTCGGCTCGCTCGTGGACGAACTGGAGCGCCAGGACAAGCGGTACGGCCTCGCCACCCTCTGCGTGGGCGGCGGCATGGGCATCGCCACCATCGTCGAGCGCATCTGAGACTCCCCGCGGACCACGAGACTTCAGACTTCAACGGAGACGACTGTCATGACCGAGAGCACCACCATCCGCTGGGAGCAGGACGACACCGGTGTCGTCACCCTCGTCCTCGACGACCCCAACCAGTCCGCGAACACCATGAACCAGGCGTTCCGCGACTCCCTCGCCGCGATCACCGACCGCCTGGAGGCCGAGCAGGACTCCATCCGCGGCATCATCTTCACCTCCGCCAAGAAGACCTTCTTCGCGGGCGGCGACCTGCGCGACCTGATCCGGGTCACGCCCGAGACCGCGCAGGACCTCTTCGACGGCGGCCTGGCCATCAAGCGCAACCTGCGCCGCATCGAGACCCTCGGCAAGCCGGTCGTCGCGGCGATCAACGGCGCGGCCCTGGGCGGCGGTTTCGAACTGGCCCTCGCCTGCCACCACCGGGTCGCCCTCGACACCTCCGGCACCAAGATCGGCTGCCCCGAGGTCACCCTCGGCCTGCTGCCCGGAGGCGGCGGAGTCGCCCGCACCGTACGGCTGCTGGGCATCGCGGACGCCCTGCTGAAGGTGCTTCTCCAGGGCCAGCAGTACAACGCGCGACGCGCCCAGGAGAACGGTCTCGTCCACGAGGTCGCCGCGACGCCGGAGGAACTGCTGGCCAAGGCCCGCGCCTTCATCGACGCCAACCCCGAGTCGCAGCAGCCCTGGGACAAGCCGGGCTACAAGATCCCCGGCGGCACGCCCGCCAACCCGAAGTTCGCCGCCAACCTGCCCGCCTTCCCGGCCACCCTGCGCAAGCAGACCAACGGCGCCCCCTACCCGGCCCCGCGCAACATCCTCGCCGCGGCCGTCGAGGGCTCCCAGGTCGACTTCGAGACCGCCCAGGTCATCGAGGCCCGCTACTTCGTGGAACTGGCCGCCGGGCAGACCTCGAAGAACATGATCCAGGCGTTCTTCTTCGACCTCCAGGCCGTCAACTCCGGCGCCAACCGCCCCAAGGGCATCGAGCCCCGCCAGGTCCGCAAGGTCGCCGTCCTCGGCGCCGGCATGATGGGCGCCGGCATCGCGTACTCGTGCGCCCGCGCGGGCATCGAGGTCGTGCTGAAGGACGTCTCCCTGGAGGCGGCCGTCAAGGGCAAGGGCTACTCCGAGAAGCTGTGCGCCAAGGCCGTCGCCAAGGGCCGTACCAGCCAGGAGAAGGCCGACGCGCTCCTCGCCCGCATCACCGCCTCCGCCGAGGTGTCCGACCTCGCGGGCTGCGACGCGGTCATCGAGGCCGTCTTCGAGGACACCACGCTCAAGCACAAGGTGTTCCAGGAGATCGAGTCGGTCGTCGCACCGGACGCGCTGCTGTGCTCCAACACCTCCACCCTGCCCATCACCGCGCTGGCCGAGGGCGTGGAGCGCCAGACCGACTTCATCGGCCTGCACTTCTTCTCGCCCGTCGACAAGATGCCCCTGGTCGAGATCATCAAGGGCGAACGCACCGGCGACGAGGCCCTCGCGCGCGCCTTCGACCTGGTCCGGCAGATCAACAAGACGCCGATCGTCGTCAACGACTCGCGCGGCTTCTTCACCTCCCGGGTGATCGGCCACTTCATCAACGAGGGCGTCGCCATGGTCGGCGAGGGCATCGAGCCCGCCTCCGTGGAGCAGGCCGCCGCCCAGGCCGGCTACCCGGCCAAGGTGCTCTCCCTGATGGACGAGCTGACCCTCACCCTCCCGCGCAAGATCCGCAACGAGTCGAAGCGGGCCGTGGAGGAGGCAGGCGGTACCTGGTCCGCGCACCCGGCGGAGGCGGTCATCGACCGCATGGTCGACGAGTTCGGCCGCCCCGGCCGCAGCGGCGGCGCCGGCTTCTACGACTACGCGGAGGACGGCAAGCGGGCCGGACTGTGGCCGGGGCTGCGCGAGCACTTCACGAAGCCCGGGTACGAGATCCCGTTCCGCGACATGCAGGAGCGGATGCTCTTCTCCGAGGCGCTCGACACCGTACGGCTCGTCGAAGAGGGTGTGCTGACCTCGGTCGCCGACGCCAACATCGGCTCCATCTTCGGCATCGGCTTCCCGGGCTGGACCGGCGGTGTGCTCCAGTACATCAACGGCTACGAAGGCGGCCTGCCCGGATTCGTGGCACGCGCGCGTGAACTCGCCGAGCGCTACGGCGAGCGCTTCACCCCGCCCGCGCTGCTCGTGCAGAAGGCGGAGCAGGGGGAGCGGTTCAGCGACTCAGCCCGTTCCTGACCCTCTGAGCCACTCGCTCAGCTCTTCCCGCAGCGACCGCTGGAACGTCGTCAGCAGCGCCTGCACCACCAGGGGGTGCATGTGCGCCGACAGGGACTTCACATCCCGGGCGTCACGCTCCGCCACCTCGCCACGGAAGAGCTGAGCCAGCTCATGGGCCGCGGCGCGCGAGTGCTCGGTGAGCACCTTGCGCGCCGCGAGGATCGCGTCCTGCGACAGCGGTACGTCCAGCAGCTGGACGCCGAGCCGGAGCAGCCCGGAGTCGACACGGAACGTGTCCCCGTCGTCGGCGTCCCCGTCCTCGTGCACGACGACACTCATCGCCGTCAGCCGCTCGATGTCCTCGCGGGTGAGCGGCCGTCCGGCGCGCCGCTCGAGTTCCCGCCGCGACACCGTCTCCACCAGGTCCGGCGCCCACGACGCGACCACCGCGCGGTGGATGGCCAGGTCGTGCGGGGTGAGGTCCGGTGGCAACTGCCCCAGGTACCGCTCGATCGCCGCGAGCGTCATGCCCTGCTGCTGCAACTCCTCGATGAGGGCCAGCCGTGCCACGTGCCCGGGCCCGTAGTGACCCACCCGGCGTGCACCGATCACCGGCGGCGGGAGCAGCCCCTTGCTGCTGTAGAAGCGCACGGTGCGGACCGTGACGCCCGCACGGGCGGCCAGCTCGTCGATGGTGAGGGTCGGCTCCTCGGCCTCGGTTGTCATGTGCAGCAGTATCGCTGTCTCACCATTGCTGTGACACCTCTGGTGAACACAGGGTGAACCCTGTATGGATCATGTGAGAAGTAACGCTCTGTGACATGGACCATCGCATACCCGGTGATCTCTCTGGGAAGCTGCTGCCTTGGTCTGTGCCGCGACCAACCAGGGTGGTGCGGGCCGAGAACATACGGACACCCGGGCCCACGAGGTCCGGGCGCACCAGGAAGTGGTACCACCCGTGAGCAAGGACGCAGTGCAGTCGGCACAGGCCGCCGCCCATCCCCAGGCGGCCCAGACGCCCGCGGACGCGGGCGACGCCGGCTACAGCAAGGACCTCAAGGCCCGCCACGTCAACATGATCGCCATCGGCGGCGCCATCGGCACCGGACTCCTCCTGGGCGCCGGCGGCCGCCTGCACAACGCGGGCCCGGCGCTCGCCCTGGCCTACCTGGTCTGCGGCGTCTTCGCCTTCTTCGTCGTCCGAGCCCTCGGCGAGCTGGTCCTGTACCGGCCGTCCTCCGGCTCCTTCGTGTCGTACGCGCGCGAGTTCCTCGGCGAGAAGGGCGCCTACGTCGCCGGCTGGATGTACTTCCTGAACTGGTCGACCACCGGCATCGCCGACATCACCGCGATCGCGCTCTACACGCACTACTGGAGCATGTTCACGTCCATCCCGCAGTGGGTGCTCGCGCTGATCGCCCTCGCGGCGGTCCTCGCCGTGAACCTGATCTCGGTGAAGATCTTCGGCGAGATGGAGTTCTGGTTCGCGATCGTCAAGGTCGCCACCATCGTCGGCTTCATGCTGATCGGCATCTTCCTGCTCGCCACCCAGCACAAGGTCGGCGGCCACACCCCCGGCCTGAGCATGATCACCGACCACGGTGGCGTCTTCCCGCACGGTGTGATGCCCGTCGTCCTGGTCATGCAGGGCGTGATCTTCGCCTACGCCGCGCTGGAGTTGGTCGGCGTCGCCGCCGGCGAGACCGCCGAGCCGGAGAAGGTCGTCCCGCGCGCGGTGAACTCGATCATGTGGCGCGTGGGCCTGTTCTACGTCGGCTCGGTCGTGCTGCTCGCCCTGCTGCTGCCGGGCTCGGTGTACTCCGCCGACCAGAGCCCGTTCGTCACGGTCCTGTCGAAGATCGGCGTCCCGGCGGCCGGCGACGTGATGAACCTGGTCGTGCTGACCGCCGCCATGTCCTCGCTCAACTCCGGCCTGTACTCCACCGGCCGCATCCTGCGCTCGATGGCCATGGCGGGCTCCGCGCCCAAGTTCACCGCCCGGATGAACCGCAGCCAGGTCCCCTACGGCGGCATCCTGCTGACCTGCGCGGTCTGCGTGCTCGGCGTCGGCCTGAACTACCTGATGCCCAGCCAGGCCTTCGAGATCGTGCTGAACATCGCCTCCCTCGGCATCATCAGCACCTGGGTGATCATCATGCTCTGCCACATGATCTTCGTCCGGCGGGCTCGCGCGGGCCTGGCCACCCGGCCGCACTTCCGCCTGAAGGGCAGCCCGGTCACGGAGATCGCCACGATCACCTTCCTGCTGGTCTGCCTCGGCATGATGTGGAACGACCCCGAGGTCGGCCGCAAGACCCTGCTGCTCATCCCGGTGATCGCCCTGCTGCTGGTCGCCGGCTGGTTCGGGGTGCGCCGCCGGGTGTCCAAGGCCACCGACACGGAACTGTCGGAGCTGACGAAGTAGCAGCCTCTGAGCTGACGAAAGAGCAGCTCACCGCCACTGTCAGTGGCATCGCCTACGGTGGCGTCATGTCGGAGATCACGTATGTCCGGGGTGACGCCACCGTTCCATCGGTCAAGGGCGTCAAGGTGATCGCCCATGTCTGCAACGACATCGGGGGTTGGGGGAAGGGCTTCGTCCTGGCGCTCTCGCGGCGCTGGCCGGAGCCCGAGGCGGCCTACCGGGCATGGCACCGCGACCGCGCCAAGAACGACTTCGGCCTGGGCGCGGTCCAGCTCGTCAAGGTCGACCCGCACGTGTGGGTGGCCAACATGGTCGGCCAGCGCGGTATCCGCACCGGCAGCAAGGGCGTCCCCGTCCGCTACGAAGCGATCGACGCCGCCCTCGGCCGCCTCGCCGACGAAGTGATCGAACTCGGCGCGTCCGTGCACATGCCCCGCATAGGCTGCGGCCTGGCGGGCGGCAAGTGGTCCCGCATAGAACCGCTCATCACCGAGCAACTGGTGAAGCGGGGTATCGCGGTGACGGTCTACGACCACGGGGAGGGCGGGGGATGACGGCACAACACAGCGCGATCGATGTCCTGGTACTGGGCGGAGCCGGTGTCGACACGATCGTGTACGTCCCGGAGCTGCCGCTCCCGTACGCCGACAGCTACATGATCGACTCCGGGATCCGTACCCGCGCCGGGCAGACCGGCGACTTCGTCGCCCTGGGACTGGCCGCGCTGGGACTGCGTACCCACCACCTCGACCTGCTCGGCGACGACCCCGAGGGGGACCTGGTCCGGATCCTGCACCAGGAGCGGGGCATCGGGCTCACCGCGCTCCCGCAGCCCGCCGGGACCAAGCGCGCGGTGAACCTCGTCGGCCCGGACGGGCGTCGCCTGTCCCTGTACGACACCAGTCGCGCCCACCCCGACGACCGGTTCCCCGAGGAGACCCTGCGCACGCTGGCCACGGCGAGCCGGCACGTCCACGTGACCATCACCCAGCCCTGCGCCCACGCGCTGCCAGTTTTGGCCGAGTCGGGTGTGCCCCTCTCCACCGACCTGCACGACTGGGACGGCGAGAACCCGTATCACGAGCCGTTCGCGCTAGCGGCGGACGTGGTCTTCCTCTCCGCGGCCGCACTCGCCGACCCCGAGCGGACCATGCGGCGCATCGCCGAGCGCGGCCGGGCCGAGGTCGTCGTCGCCACCGCGGGAGCCGAGGGCGCGTATCTGCTGGCCGACGGCGAGCTGACCCGGATACCGGCTGCGGACCCGCCCGCGCCGGTGGTCGACTCCAACGGCGCGGGCGACGCCTTCGCCGCCGCGTTCCTCTACGGCCGCCTCACCGGCGAGCCACCCCGGCGGTGCGCCCGGTACGGGGCGGTCGCCGGGGCGTACGCCTGCACGGTCCCGGCCGCCCGCGCGGAGGCGATAGGGCGGGACGCGCTGCTCCAGCAGGCGGCGGCCGGGTCGAGACCCTGAGGTGCCCGGGCGTCAGTGCCCGTGCACGTCGTTCGTCGCCTCGATCTTCTTCCACGACTTCGGCTGCGCGACCGTCGTACCCGCCTTCGCGAGGGACGCCGTGCGGGCCGCGGGCGCGGCCGGCTTCGACGGCTGGAACAGCCAGGTGTCGAACAGGGCGGCCAGCGGCTTGCCGGACACCTGCTCCGCGTACCTCTGGAAGTCGGCCACGGACGCGTTGCCGTAGGCGTGCTCCTTCGGCCAGCCCTTCAGGACGGCGAAGAAGGCATCGTTACCGATCTCGTTGCGCAGCGCCTGGATGGCGAGCGCGCCCCGGTCGTAGACGGCGATGTCGAACTGGTCGTCCGGGCCCGGGTCGCCGGGCTTGACCGTCCAGAACGCGTCGTCGGCCGGGTGGGAGCCGTACACGTAGTCGGCGAGTTCCTGGGTGGTGCCCTCGCCCTCGTGCTCGGACCACAGCCACTGCGCGTAGCGCGCGAAGCCCTCGTTGATCCAGATGTCCTTCCAGCCCTTGAGCGACACGTCGTCTCCGTACCACTGGTGGGCCAGCTCGTGCACGACCACCGAGGTGTTGGAGCCGTTCGCGAACTGCTTGGGGCTGTAGTACACGCGGGTCTGCGTCTCCAGCGCGTACCCGGTGGTGGTGTTCGGCACGTACCCGCCGGCCGAGCTGAACGGATACGGCCCGAAGTAGCCGCTCAGCCAGTCCACCAGCTCCCCGGTGCGCTCCACACTGGCCCGCGCGGCACCGTCGTTGTCGCCGAGGTCCTTGCTGTAGGCGTTGATCACGGGCACGCCGCCCTCGGAGGTGCTGGTGGTGATGTCGAACTTCCCGAGGGCGAGGGTGGCCAGATAGGTCGCCTGCGGCTTGTTCTCCCGCCAGTTGTAGCGGGTCCAGCCCAGCTTCGAGCTGGTGGACTGGAGCGTGCCGTTGGAGATGGCCTGGGTGCCGTCCGGGACGGCCACCGACACGTCGTAGGTGGCCTTGTCGCTCGGGTGGTCGTTGCTCGGGAACCACCACCAGGCGGCCTCGGGCTCGTCCGCGGCGACCGCGCCGTCCGGCGTGCGGTGCCAGGCGGTGAACCCGTAGGCGCTCTTCGCCGACGGCACCCCGCTGTAGCGGACCACGACGGTGACCGGCGTGCCCTTGGCCAGCGGCGTCTTCGGGGTGACGACCAGTTCGTGCTGGCCGGAGGTGGCGAAGGACGCCTTGACGCCGTTGACCCGCACCTCGCTCACGTCCAGCAGGAAGTCCAGGTCGAAGCTGGACAGGTCCTGCGTGGTCTTCGCCAGGATGGTCGCCGTGCCCTGCAACTCGTCCGTCTTCGGCTGGTACTGCAGCCTCAGGTCGTAGTGCGAGACGTCGTAGCCGCCATTGCCGTAGTCGGGGTAGTAGGGGTCGCCGATGCCCGGCGCGCCGGGGGAGTAGCTCGCGGCCGATGCCGGGATCGCCAGCAGGAGGGAGGCCGCCGCGAGTGCGCCCGGCGCGATGATTCTGCGGTGCACGTCAGCTCCAAGTCGTCGGGACAGAAAGTCTGTTCGGAGCCTATTCAGTCCCTGCGTCACCTGGCCTGTCCACGGCCCCTCCTGTCACACGATCGCCATTCAGCCGTCACGCGCACCGACACACCGTCAGGTGTCCTCTTCTGTACAGGGGTTCACCGGAGTACCGTCCGCGCATGCCGATTCGCACGCACATCCGCACGCGCTTCACGATCTGGAGACCGCTCGCGGCCGCGGCCGTCACAGCCCTTCTGGCCGCCTTCCTCAGCCCCGCCGCCGCACAGGCCGCGCCGCCCCGCGAGAGCCGCCCCGTCTACTCGTACGCACACGCCCTCCGCGAGGCGGTCTGGGTGGACACCGGCCTCGACGAGGACGGCGACGGGAAGAAGGACCGCGTCGCCGCCGACATCGTCCGGCCCGCCGAACCGGCCCGCCAGGGCCGCAAGGTGCCGGTCATCATGGACGCCAGCCCCTACTACTCCTGCTGCGGACGCGGCAACGAGAGCCAGAAGAAGACGTACGACGCGCACGGCCACGTCGTCCGGATGCCGCTGTTCTATGACAACTTCTTCGTTCCCCGCGGCTACGCCTTCGTCGGCGTGGACCTGGCCGGCACCAACCGCTCCGACGGCTGCGTCGACGTCGGCGGCCGTTCCGACATCCAGTCCGCCAAGGCTGTCGTCGACTGGCTGAACGGCCGTGCCAAGGCGTACACGACCCGTACCGGCACGCGCACCGTCAAGGCGAGCTGGACCAACGGCCGGACGGGCATGATCGGCAAGAGCTGGGACGCCACCATCGCCAACGGCGTCGCGGCCACCGGCGTCAAGGGCCTGAAGACGATCGTCCCGATCAGCGGCATCTCCTCCTGGTACGACTACTACTTCGCCCAGGGCGCCCCGCTGTACGACGGCGGCCCCGACGAGCTGGCCGGCTACGTCGAGAGCGACGGCGCGACGGCCCACTGCGCGGCCGTACAGAAGAAGCTCGCCGACGGCAGCCCGCGCACCGGGGACTGGACCCCGCTGTGGACCGAGCGGAACTACGTCAAGGACGCGGCCAAGGTGCGGGCCAGCGTGTTCCTCGTACACGGCATGCAGGACCTCAACGTGCGCACCAAGCACTTCGGGCAGTGGTGGAACGCCCTGGCCAAGCACGGTGTCGAGCGCAAGATCTGGCTCTCCCAGACCGGGCACGTCGACCCCTTCGACTACCGGCGCGGCGCCTGGGTCGACACCCTGCACCACTGGTTCGACCACGAACTCCTCGGCTACGACAACGGCATCGACCGCGAGCCGATGGCCGACATCGAGCGCCACCCCGACCAGTGGGTCACCTCCAAGGTCTGGCCGCCGCACGGCACCCGGGCCACCACGCTCCGCCCGGCCCCCGGCACCCAGCCCGGCGTCGGCACCCTCGGCCTCGCCCCGGCCACCGGCACCGAGACGTTCACCGACGACCCGAAGCTGAGCGAGACCGACTGGGCCGCCCACCTCACCACATCCACACCCGAGAAGGCCGGATTCATCACTGCGCCGCTCACCCGCGATCTGCGCCTGTCCGGCTCCTCCAGCGTGACCGTGACCGCCACCCCGACCACCTCCTCGGCCCACCTCTCCGCCGTCCTGGTGGACCTCGGCCCGGACACCATCCGCGACTACGCCGACAGCGCCGAGGGCATCACCACGCTGACCAACCGCACCTGCTGGGGCGCGAGCACGGCCGGGGACAGCGCCTGCTTCAAGACGACCAAGGCGAAGACGGCCAAGGTCGACGCCACGGTGTTCAGCCGCGGCTGGGCCGACCTCGGCCACCACGCCTCCCTCGACCACGGCGTCCCGCTCACCCCGGGCAAGGCGTACACGATCACCCTGTCCCTGGCGGCGACCGACCACGTCGTCCCCAAGGGGCACCGCCTGGCACTGATCGTGGCCGGCACGGACAAGGACCTCATCGACCCTCCGTCCACCGAGCCGACCCTCACCCTGGACCTGTCCCGTACGACGGCCCGGGTCCCGCTGGTCGGCGGCACGACGGCGTTCACCCAGGCCACCTCCGGCAGCGCGACCACCGCACCCACGGCGCGCACCCTGGACGGCGTCCGCGCCCCGCGCACCACCCAGCACGTCCCGGCGAGCTGATCACCCAGGCAGTACGCGTTCCCTTCCGGGACGCACCAGCCGGTGCTGGGCGGCCGACCGTTCACGCGGCCGCCCGCCCGGCCCTGGCGGGTCCTTCGGGTTCGGGCCGGCTCTGGCGGGTGTTTCGGGGTTGGGTTCGGGTCGGCTCTGGCGGGTGTTTCGGGCCGGCTCTCGCGGGTCCTTCCGGCTCGGGTTCGGGCCGGCCCCAGCGCGTCCTTCCGGCTCAGGCTCCGGCCGCCCCCGGCGCGTCCCTCCGCCTCAGGCCCCGGCCAGCCCCGCCGCCTCCCGGGCGCAGCCCCAGGCCACCGTGATCCCGGCCCCGCCGTGCCCGTAGTTGTGCACCAGCACGCGCCCGCCCGGCAGCGGCTGCCGTTCCAGCCGTACGGAGTCCCGGGCGGGCCGCAGCCCCACCCGGTGCGCCAGCACCCCCGCCCCGGCGATCTCCGGCCGGACGGCCGCGCACCGCGCGACGATCCTCGCGGCGGTCGCCGGATCCGGTTCCAGCGACCAGGAGTCCTCGTCCGCCGTGCCGCCCAGGAGCAGCCCGCCGGGCTGGGGGAAGAAATAGGTCGACGTGTCGGAGGAGTGGTCGACGGAGGTGAACCAGGTCGAGATCCCCGGGTTCTCCACCACGACCAGCTGCCCGCGCACCGGACGTACCGCCGGATCGGGCACCAGCGAACGCGCCCCCAGCCCCGTGCAGTTGACCACCACCCCGGCGGGCACGGCGGCGAGGTCGGTGACCTCCCGCTCCTCCACCGTTCCTCCCCCAGACTTCGTCCGGGGGGACCCCCATCTCGCTTCGCTCGCCTTGACGAACCGCTCCCGCAGCCACGCCAGATGCACCGGCATGTCGATCAACGGCAACCGCGCCGCCAGCCCGCCGGCCACCGCCCGCAGCCCCGGCACCCGGCTCGCCCACGCACCCAGCTCGTCCAGCCGGGTCCCCCGGTGTACACCCTCGACCAGGCGTACGCCCGTCTCCTCAGGCCGGCCGGCCAACTCCTCGTACACACCCAGCGAGTCCAGCGCCCACGCACCGACCAGTGGCTCGGGCTCGATCCGGTACGGCCACCACAGCCCGCCGGCGACCGCCGAGGTCGTGCGCTCGGCGGGCTCCCGGGCCCACACCCGTACCCGGCGGCCGGACTCGGCCAGCACCACGGCCGTAGTCAGCCCGGCGACCCCGCTGCCGACCACGATCACTTCGTCACTCGCCGTGCGCTTCACGCCAGGACGCTAACGGAATATGTCATGCCGCGCTCACATCCGTCCCGGTGTGGGAATACTCACAGCATGTCTGCCGCATACGCGACCTTCGGCCTGGCACCGGCGACACGCGCCGGCGGTGTCCTCGCCGACGGCGGCTATCAGGTTCACCGCGACTTCGTGGACTTCATCGTGGACGGGCGTCCGCTGCTGTTCCAGCTCTCCGACCTGGACGCCGTCTCCCCGCTCGCCTCGGACATCCCGCCCGCCATCTTCACCGAGCAGGTGCGCAGCCTACTGCTGGAGACCGAACCACCGCTCCCGGACGGCCGGTTCGTGATCTACGGCTGTCCCGAGTGCGCGGACCTGGCCTGTGGTGCCGTCACCGCCGTGATCGAGCGGGACGGCGACGACTTCATCTGGCGGGACTTCGCCTGGCAGACGGAGGAGCATGCCGACCTGGACCTCAACGGCTATCACGGCATAGGGCCGTTCCGTTTCGCCGGACCCGGGTACCGGGCCGCCCTCGCCGCCCTGATCGAGGACGCCGACGGCCCGCCCGCGCCCCGCCGCCGTGTGCTGCTGATCGGTGCCCGCGTCGCCGTCCTCGCCAAGCTCGCCGCCGCGCTGCGCACCATCGGCATAGGCGCGGACATCACCCAGGACGCTCGTGCCGTCCCCGCCGAGGAGCTGCGCGGCTACGGCGCGGTCGCCTTCGGCCGCGCGGTCGGCGGGGCGGAACGGGCCGCCGTACGACAGGCGTTCGAGCGCGCCGGGGTCGAGGTCGCCTACGTCAGCGGCCTGGCCCCGATCGTCCCCCTGCTCGTCGCGCAGATCGAACACGCCCTGGACCGCAGCCCGCTCCCACAGCGCCGGCTGACCGGCCTGGTCGCGGCCGACGGTGAGGCAGCCGTCGACGTCACCTCCGCCTGCCGGGTCCGGGTCACCGCCTACCGCCTCGACCGCCTCTACCGCACCCACACCCAGGAGGTCTTCGACGGCGTCCTGGAGCCCGGCCGCCACCGCATTCCGCTGGACCCGAAGGCGGTGAAGGGGGAGTCCTTCGTGGTGGCCAGAACGTCGGGGAGCGTGCTGGTGGAGCCGATGGGGAAGTGAAGGCCGGGCGGCCCCCGGGAAACCCCGCTGAGCGGCAGGTGCCCGGGACATTAGGATCGGCCTCCTGATGACTGCCACCCTCGTCGCCAAGAACCTCGCCGCCGGGCACGGCGACCGCTCGCTCTTCTCCGGGCTCGACCTCGTCGTCGCGCCCGGCGATGTGATCGGGCTGGTCGGTGCCAACGGCGCGGGCAAGTCCACCCTGCTGCGGCTGCTCGCCGGGCTGACCGCGCCCGAGCAGGGCGAGCTGCGGCTGTCCCCGCCCACCGCGACCGTCGGCCATCTCCCGCAGGAGCCGGAGCGCAGGCCGGGGGAGACCGTCCGGGAGTTCCTCGCCCGCCGCACCGGCGTCGCCGAGGCACAACGCGTCATGGACGAGGCCACGCAGGCCCTGGTGGACGGCGCGCCCGGCGCCGACGACGCGTACGCGACCAGCCTGGAGCGCTGGCTGGACCTCGGCGGCGCCGACCTGGAAGAGCGAGCCGAGGAGATCGCCGACTCCCTCGGTCTGGCCGTCGACCTGGACCAGCCGATGACCTCCCTCTCCGGCGGCCAGGCGGCCCGCGCCGGTCTCGCCTCCCTCCTGCTCTCCCGCTACGACGTCTTCCTGCTCGACGAGCCGACCAACGACCTCGACCTGGACGGCCTGGAGCGCCTCGAACGCTTCGTGACCGGCCTGCGCGCGGGCACGGTGGTCGTCAGCCACGACCGCGAGTTCCTCACCCGCACGGTCACCAAGGTCCTCGAACTCGACCTCGCCCAGGGGCAGATCAACCTCTACGGCGGCGGCTACGAGGCCTACCTGGAGGAACGGGACGTCGCCCGCAGACACGCCCGCGAGGACTACGAGGAGTACGCCGACAAGCGTGCCGCCCTCCAGGACCGGGCGCAGATGCAGCGCGGCTGGATGGACAAGGGCGTCAAGAACGCCCGTCGCAAGGCGAGCAACGACAACGACAAGATCGGCCGCAAGTTCCGCAGCGAGGCCAGCGAGAAGCAGGCCGCCAAGGCCCGGCAGACCCAGCGCATGATCGAGCGCCTCGAGGTGGTCGAGGAGCCGCGCAAGGAGTGGGAGCTGCGCATGGAGATCGCGGCCGCCCCGCGCTCCGGCGCGGTCGTGGCCACCCTGCGGGAGGCCGAGGTCCGGCGCGGCGACTTCACCTTCGGCCCGGTGTCCCTGCAGATCGACTGGGCTGACCGGGTCGCGGTCACCGGAGCCAACGGTGCCGGCAAGTCGACCCTGCTCGGCGCGCTGCTGGGCCGTGTCCCGCTCGACTCCGGACATGCCGCCCTCGGCTCCGGTGTCCTGGTCGGCGAGGTCGACCAGGCGCGCAAGCTGTTCCACGGCCCCGAGTCCCTGCTCGACGCGTTCTACGCGGCCGTCCCGGACACCGAGCCGGTGGAGGTCCGCACCCTCCTCGCCAAGTTCGGCCTGAAGTCGGACCATGTACTGCGCCCCGCCGCGACCCTGTCCCCGGGCGAGCGCACCCGGGCGGCCCTGGCCCTGCTCCAGGGCCGAGGAGTGAACCTCCTCGTCCTCGACGAGCCGACGAACCACCTGGACCTGCCCGCCATCGAGCAACTGGAGTCGGCCCTGGACTCCTATGAGGGCACGCTGCTCCTGGTCACCCACGACCGCCGCATGCTGGACGCGGTCTCGGTGACCCGCCGCCTGGAGGTGGCGGCGGGCAAGGTCACGGAACGCTGACCGCACCCGGACCCGCACCGCTGCGTGTCGTCTTCGGGCGTGTCCACGGTGGATCGTCTGCAACGACGGCGTGTTCGGCCAGGCCCTCCGCCAGGAACTCCTCGCGGAGAACCGCGCCCGGACCCACGGCTCCGCCCACGGCTCCCGGTGACGCTCGCCGTGCCCGTGTGACGCCGGCTCACATCCAGGCGTCGGGACCGGGATCGCCGCCCGCCGCCACGACGGCGAGCCGGTCGGTGTAGTGCTTCCAGCCCTCCTCGTGCGCGGCACACGCCTCCGGGGAGGGCAGGTCCCGGTGGACCAGCCGCAGGAGGGTGCCCTCGGGCACCGGCTCCAGGGTGATCTCGACCGTCGAGGAGCCGGGCGGCACGGGCATCTCGTCCTCGACCCAGCCCCAGGTGAAGACGATGCGCCTGGGCGGGTCGATCTCGACGAAGCGGCCCTCGGCGACGTGCTCGCCGGTGACCCGCGTCCGGTAGGCGCCGCCGGGCTGGAAGCTGAACTCGCCGTCCTGGCCCATCCAGGACAACCACTTGTCCCGGTCGGTGAAGAAGGAGAACACCGTCTCGGGGCGCGCCGCGATGCGCCGTTCCACGGTGACCGCGTTGTTGATCACGAGTCCGTCCCTTCGGATCGCTCCGCCCGTTCCGCCGCCTCCGACAGTTCGGCGAGCGTGTCCAGCTTGGCGGCCCACATGGACTGCAGATACGCGGCCAGCGGACCGAGGGCCTCGCGGTCGGCCCGGTAGAAGCGCTTCTTGCCGTCCTGGCGCAGCGTAACCAGGCCGGACTCCCTGAGCACCTTGAGGTGCTGCGAGACCGCCCCGAACGTGACGTCGAACCGCTCCGCGATCTCGCCCGCGGACAGCTCCGCGTCCCACACCAGCCGCAGGATCTCGCGCCGCCGGGGCTCGGCGACCGCCCGTACCGCATCCATGGAAGTCATTTTAGTCGCCACTTGAATTTGCCAGGAACCGTGCGTCATTTTAGTGTGGACTAAAACGAGGCTCAAGGAGCAGCGCACCAGGCTCAGGGAGGAGCACACGACATGCCCGACATCGCGATGCAGCTGGCCGTCGAGGCCGACGCGGACACCGTGTACACGGCGATCTCCACGGGTGAGGGGATCCACGGCTGGTTCACCACGACGGCCACGGCCGGGGAAGGCGTCGGCAACCTGCACGAGCTGGCGTTCCCCGGCGTCCCGGAGCCGTGGCGGCTGCGGGTCACCGAGGCGGAGCCCGGCAAGCGACTCGTCCTCGCGGGCCTGAACGGACCGTGGACCGGCACCGAGCAGACCTACGAGATCCTGGCCCGCCCCGAGGGTGGTGTCACCCTGCGCTTCACCCACAGCGGCTTCCCCACCGTCGACGACGCCTACCGCGACTTCACCTACGGCTGGGCGACCAAGTTCGTCCAGCTCAAGAGCTACGCCGAGACCGGTGAGGCCGCGCCCTTCTTCACCGGCTGACCGCCACCGAGCCGCACGGATCCCACGGATCCCACCGGTCCCACCGACCCGTCGTTCCCCTAGGGAGAGAACCCATGAACACCCAGCACAGCACGCTTCAGCCCGCCATCCAGGAGTGCGCCGACGCCGTCGCCGCGATCGCCTCCGGCATCCGGGACGAACAGCTTCAGGACCGCACTCCGTGCGAGAAGTTCACCGTCGCCGAACTCGTCGACCACCTCGGCTCGACCCTGCAGTCCGCGGCGCGGGCCGCCCGCAAGGAGGCACAGCCCGGTGCCGGCGCCGCCCCGGCCGTCTCACCGCGGACGCTGGCCGACTCCGCGGGGTTCGCCGCGGTGGCCTGGTCCGACCCCGCCGCCTACGAAGGGACGACGGAGTTCGGCCCGGGGGAGCTGCCGGCCGCCTTCGCCGCCTCCATCACGCTGCAGGAACTCGCCCTGCACGGCTGGGACCTGGCACGCGCCACCGGTCAGCCGTTCGGCGTCAGCGACGAGACCGGACGGACCGCGTTCGGCGTGGTCGAGCAGATCGCCGAGCAGGTCCGGGGCAACGGCGGATACGGCCCGGTGGTGCCCGTTCCTGGCGACGCCCCGGCCTTCCAGCGGGCGCTCGGCGCCAGCGGACGGAATCCTGGGTGGAACGACTGACCACCGGGAGGGCGGAGTCCCGCGGGAAGAGCGAGAGAGCGGTATGACGATCGACGAGACGGCGGAACGCGTCATCGCGCTGCCGCCCGAGCGGGTGGCCGCGTATGCCATGGACTGGCGCCACGACCCGGAGTGGACCCAGGGAATCCGCACCGCGGAGCTGACCAGGGAGGCGGCCGCGGGCGGCTTCGGCGTCGGCGCCGAGGTCACCCGCACCGCCCACTTCCTCGGCCGACGTATCGACTACGTCCTGCGGGTCGCCGCGTACGAGCCGCCGGGGCTGCTGGACATGGTGTCCGTCGCGGGGCCCATGCCCATGCACGTCACCTACACCTTCGACACGCATCCGCGGGGCACCCTGGCCCGTATCCGGGTCCGCGGCGACGCGGGCTCCCTCTACCGCCTGGCCGCCCCGGTGATGGCCAGAAAGGTGCGCTCGTCCATCGGCAAGGACCTGCGGGACCTGGAACACCGGCTGGCGGAGCCCACGCCGAGGTGACCGCCCGGACCGGTCAGCCGACCACTCCGAACGGCGTGACCTCGATGCGTCCCTCACAGGGGGAGATCTGCGCAGTAGGAAGGAGGGTCAGCACGTGGGAGTCGCCCGGCACCCGAATGTCGACTCCGTAAGGCGCGTCCACCAGGGCGCCGCAGAAGTAGGACCCCTGCCAGACCAGCGTGAACGAGGTCGAGTGCCCCGGGGCGAGCGCGATGTCGGGAAGGCTGTGCGCGGACGACCGGGTGATCGCGAAGGGGCGGGTTCCCGACGTGCTCGTCGGCTTGCCGCAGGACGGTGACGGGTCGCCCTTGGCGCAGACGCGGACGACGGCGTCGCCGAAGAAGGTGAGTCCGGGCCAGCCGCGCAGGCGGCACGCCGAGCTTGAGTGGTTGCGCAGCACGATCGGGGTGCCGAACCAGCCGGAATCGCCGTCGGCCGGCAGGCCGGTGCGTCCCTCCGACGCCGTGAGGTCCCTCGCGGCACAGGCGGGTGCGGGCGGCGCGGCGGGTGCCGTCGTTCGGGCCGGTCTGTTCGCGGGTGCCGCTGTGCGGCCGGGCGTCGTACGGCTCGGCGTCGGCCTCCCGGCCGGGACAGGTGAACCGCCGAGGCGTGCGGCGGGACCGCCTTCCGGGGAGGCCGACGTCGCGACGGCGTCGGGCGGGGACGACGCCGAGCCGAGGCCACCGCCGCAGGCCGTGGTCGCGGCCACCAGGAGTCCGATCGCCAGAAGTTGTGTCCCCCGCACTCTCACGACGCGAACGGTATCCGCGTGTGCAGAGGCTGCGGAGGTGCGGCGGCGAACGTACATGATCGCGCCGCCCGCCGTTCACCCGCCGTGCCGCCCGGCCTCCTTCGCCGCCCGCTCGACCCGCTCCACGTGCCCGGGATCGAACGGTGCCGTGTTGAGGTCGTCCCGCCGCTGCCCGACGGCCCCGTCGATCAACTCCCGCACGATGTCGGCGTGTCCGGCGTGGCGCTGGGTCTCGGCGACCATGTGCGTCAGGATCCGGTGCAGCGTCACCTCGCTCCGCGTGCCCCCCGGCAGCCGGCCGACCGCGTCCAGCGGCAGCGCGGCGATCGTCTCGTCGGCGTGCGCCCACGCCGTCCGGTACCGCCCCACGATCTCCTCCCGGCTCTCCTCCGGCCGCGCCCACAGATCGGCGTCCGGCTCGGCGTCCCCGGTGATCCACAGCGGTGTCCCGTCGAAGGGCCGGCCGAACGTGGCCCCGAAGTACAGCGACTCGGCGCCGGTCATGTGCTTGACCAGGCCCAGCAGATTGGTGCCGGTCGGGGTCAGCGGGCGCCGGACGTCGTACTCCGACAGGCCCTCCAGCTTCCACAACAGCACGTCACGGGCGTCCTGGAGATACACCCGAAGGTCTTCCTTGGGATCCGATGCGGTCATGCGGAAAGTCTGCCGATCGGATGATCACTGTCCACCGGTTTTCACCCCGGGGGGCGGGGCGGGGGCGTGCGTGGCCTGCCGCACGCCCCGGCCCCGGTGGCTCAGCGGCGCCCGTCCTTCGGGTTCAGCAGGCCCGCCCGCCGCAGCGCGTCCGCCATGGCGCTGTTGGCCGGCGCCGGCGCCGGACGCCCGCCCCGGTCACCACCACGGCCCTGCCGCTGGCCCTGACCGCCCTGCCGCTGGCCCTGGCCGCCCTGCCGCTGCTGAGGCGGCCGGGAACCGCCGCCCCGCTGCTGCTTGCCGCCCTGCCCCTGCGGCGCGGCCTCGTCGTCCAGCCGCAGCGTCAGCGCGATCCGCTTGCGCGGGATGTCCACGTCGAGGACCTTCACCTTGACGATGTCACCGGGCTTGACCACGTCCCGCGGGTCCTTCACGAACGTCTTCGACATCGCGGAGACGTGGACGAGGCCGTCCTGGTGGACGCCGATGTCGACGAACGCCCCGAAGGCCGCCACGTTCGTGACCACGCCCTCCAGGACCATGCCGGACGCCAGGTCGGAGATCTTCTCCACGCCCTCCTTGAAGGTGGCCGTCTTGAAGGCGGGCCGCGGGTCGCGCCCCGGCTTCTCCAGCTCCTTGAGGATGTCGGTGACGGTCGGCAGACCGAAGGTGTCGTCCACGAAGTCCGCCGGGCGCAGCGAGCGCAGCGCACCGGTGTTGCCGATGAGGGAGGCGACCTCCTGGCCCGAGGTCTTCACCATGCGCCGCACCACCGGGTACGCCTCCGGGTGCACGCTGGAGGCGTCCAGCGGGTCGGTGCCGCCGCGGATGCGCAGGAAGCCCGCGCACTGCTCGTACGCCTTCGGGCCGAGCCGCGCCACCTTCTTCAGCTCGGAGCGCGAGGTGAACGGCCCGTTCGCGTCCCGGTGGGCGACGATGTTCTCGGCCAGCCCCGAGGAGATGCCGGACACCCGCGAGAGCAGCGGCACGGACGCGGTGTTGACGTCCACGCCGACGCCGTTCACACAGTCCTCGACGACCGCGTCCAGCGAGCGGGACAGCTTCACCTCGGACAGGTCGTGCTGGTACTGGCCGACACCGATGGACTTCGGGTCGATCTTCACCAGCTCGGCCAGCGGGTCCTGCAGCCGGCGGGCGATGGAGACCGCGCCGCGCAGCGAGACGTCCATGTCGGGGAATTCCTGCGAGGCGTACTGCGACGCCGAGTACACGGACGCGCCCGCCTCGGACACCATCACCTTGGTGAGCTTCAACTCCGGGTGCTTGGAGATGAGTTCACCGGCGAGCTTGTCGGTCTCCCGGGACGCCGTGCCGTTGCCGATGGCGACCAGATCGACCGCGTGCTCCTTCGCCAGCCGCGCCAGCTTGGCGATCGCCTCGTCCCACTTGTTGGCCGGGACGTGCGGGTAGATCACGTCCGTCGCGACGGCCTTGCCGGTGGAGTCGACCACGGCCACCTTCACGCCCGTACGGAAGCCGGGGTCCAGGCCGAGCGTCGCGCGCGTGCCGGCCGGGGCGGCCAGCAGCAGGTCGCGCAGGTTCGCGGCGAACACGTTGACCGCCTCGTCCTCGGCCGCCGTACGCAGCCTGAGGCGCAGGTCGATACCGAGATGCACCAGGACGCGGGTGCGCCAGGCCCAGCGGACCGTGTCCGTCAGCCACTTGTCGGCGGGGCGGCCGCGGTCGGCGATCCCGAAGCGGTGCGCGATGATCCCCTCGTACGAGGACGGGCCCTCCGTGGGCTCCTCCGGCTCCAGGACGAGGTCCAGGACCTCCTCCTTCTCGCCGCGCAGCATCGCCAGGATGCGGTGTGAGGGCAGCTCGGTGAACGGCTCGGCGAAGTCGAAGTAGTCGGCGAACTTGGCGCCCGCCTCCTCCTTGCCGTCCTTCACCTTGGCGGCCAGCCGCCCGCGCACCCACATGCGCTCGCGGACCTCGCCGATCAGGTCGGCGTCCTCCGAGAACCGCTCGGTGAGGATCGCCCGGGCGCCCTCCAGCGCGGCCTGCGGATCGGCGACGCCCTTGTCGGCGTCCACGAACGCGGCCGCCGCGGCCAGCGGCTCGACCGTTGGGTCGCCCAGCAGGCCCTCGGCGAGCGGCTCCAGGCCCGCCTCTCGCGCGATCTGCGCCTTGGTGCGCCGCTTGGGCTTGTAGGGCAGGTAGATGTCCTCGAGGCGCGCCTTGGTCTCGGCGCCGCGGATCTGCGCCTCCAGCTCCTCGGTGAGCTTGCCCTGCTCGCGGACCGACTCCAGGATCGCGGTCCGCCGCTCCTCCAGCTCCCGCAGATAGCGCAGCCGCTCCTCGATCGTGCGCAGCTGCGCGTCGTCGAGCATCTCGGTCGCTTCCTTGCGGTAGCGGGCGATGAAGGGCACCGTCGAGCCGCCGTCGAGCAGCTCCACCGCGGCCTTCACCTGCCGCTCCCGTACGCCGAGCTCCTCGGCGATCCTGCCTTCGATGGACCCTACGAGGGGTGTCGTCACGATCCCGTACCGCCTTCTCCACGTCAGCTTGCGCGGCAATTGTGGCAGGTGACACCGACAACCGGGGATCAGGGCGCCACGCGGCGGGGCGCGGGGCCCGGAAGCCGTGTCTGCCCCGTGCCGTATGGCAGGAAAGGTGGGGTATCCGTCATTGCGGCCACGCACCCACCCTCGAAGAATCGAGACATGCCGCAGCGCACCCTCCTCTTCGTCCTCTTCGACGGCGTGCAGAGCCTCGACGTCACCGGCCCGCTCGAGGTGTTCAACGGCGCCGAGACGCACACGCCGGGGACGTACCGCATCCGCACCGCCTCCCTGGACGGCGGCCCGGTGCGCACCTCCAGCGGTCTGACCCTCGTACCGGACCAGGCGCTCGGGGAGGTGCCCGACCCGCACACCCTGCTGGTCCCCGGCGGTCAGGGCACCCGCAGCTCCGATCCGCTGCTGACCGAGTGGCTGCGCACGCACGGCCCCCGCGCGCGGCGCCTCGTCTCGGTCTGCACCGGTGCGATCCTGCTGGCCGAGGCAGGTCTGCTCGACGGCCGCCGCGTCACGACCCACTGGGCGTACTGCGAGCAGCTCGCCCGCGACCACCCGGCCGTCGAGGTCGATCCCGATCCCATCTACGTCCGGGACGGACACGTCTCCACCTCGGCCGGCGTCACCTCGGGCATCGACCTCGCCCTCGCCCTGGTGGAGGAGGACCTGGGCCGTCAGGCGGCGCTGGTCATCGCCCGCCACCTGGTCGTCTTCCTGCGGCGGCCCGGAAACCAGGCCCAGTTCAGCGCCCAGCTCGCCGCCCAGACCGCGCAGCGCGACCCGCTCCGGGAGGTCCAGCAGTGGATCACCGAGCACCCGGCCGGCGACCTCACCGTGGAAGCGCTCGCAGCCCGGGCGAGCCTCTCACCGCGCCACTTCGCCCGCGCGTTCCAGGCCGAGACGGGCATGACGCCCGGACGCTTCGTCGACCGGGTCCGCCTCGAACACGCCCGCCGCCTCCTGGAGGACACGGGCGACGGGATCGAGGAGATCTCCCGTGCCAGCGGGTACGGCACCCCGGAGGCCATGCGCCGCGCTTTCGTCAGGGCTCTCGGAACGGCGCCGGCCGAGTACCGCCGCCGCTTCCGGCCCGCATCCGCCCACTGAAAGGAATACCGATGCAGATCGCCATCGTCGTCTACGACCGCTTCACCGCCCTCGACGTCGTCGGCCCGTACGAGATCCTCTCCCGGGTCCCGGACGCGGAGACGGTGTTCGTCGCCGAGGAGGCCGGCCTCGTACGCACGGAGACCGGATTTCTCGCGATCAGCGCCGACAAGGCACTGTCGGAGGTGCCCGGCCCGGACATCGTGGTGGTGTCCGGCGGCCCCGGTCAGAGCGCGCTGATGGACCACGAGCCCCTGCTGGACTGGCTGCGCGCCGCCGACGCCACCAGCACCTGGACGACCTCCGTATGCTCCGGCTCTTTGCTCCTGGCCGCCGCCGGGCTTCTCAAGGGGCGACGTGCAACCTCCCACTGGCTGGCCCTCGATCAGCTGAGCCGGTTCGGGGCCGAGCCCACGGGTGAACGCGTCGTCTTCGACGGAAAGTACGTCACCGCGGCCGGTGTGTCCTCCGGCATCGACATGGGGCTCGCCCTGCTCGGCCGGATCGCGGGTGACGAGCACGCCCAGGCCGTCCAGCTGGGGACCGAGTACGACCCGCAGCCGCCCTATGACGCGGGCTCGCCGGAGAAGGCACCCGCGCACATCGTCGAGCTGCTGCGCGCGCGGAGCCGCTTCATCCTGTCGTAGTCCAGGTGAAGCGCGGCTGCCTGCGCTCCAGGAACGCGGCGACCCCCTCAGCGGTGTCGCCGCTGCCGCGTGCCTGCTCCGCCCAGTGGGCGTCCCGGTCGGTGCGGCCGTTCGCGAACTCCTTCGCGGCGGCCTGGGTGAGCTGGGAACGCGACACCAGGATCCGGGTCAGTTCGGCGACCCGCTTGTCCAGTTCGCCCTCGGGCAGCACCTCGTCCACGAGCCCGGTGCCCAGCGCCCGCTGAGTGTCGATCAACTCGGCCGAGAACAGCAGGTACTTGGCGGTGGTCGGTCCCACCAGCGAGACCAGCCGCCGGGTGGACGAGGCCGGGTACACGATCCCGAGCTTCGCCGGCGTCACCCCGAACAGCGCGCCCTCCTCCGCCAGCCGCAGATCGCAGGCCGCGGCGAGCTGGGCCCCGCCGCCCACGCAGTGGCCGCGGATCGCGGCGAGCGTCGGCTTGGGAAACGCGGCGAGGGCCTCCTCGGCCGCCACCGCCAGCCCCTGCGCCTCGGCGGGAGAGCCCTGGAGCGTGGAGATGTCCGCGCCCGCGCAGAAGGTCGTGCCTTCCCCGGTGAGCACCAGTGCGCGCACGCCCGGGTCTCCCGCCAGTTCCGCCAGCAGCGGCGGCAGGGACCGCCACATCGCGGCCGTCATGGCGTTGCGCTTGGCCGGGTGACGGATGACGACCGTGGCGACGGAGTCGACGACCTGGTACGACAGCTGGGGCTCCATGCGGTGGATGCTATCCGGACGACTCCTCGCGCCCTTTGGGAGTTTTCCCACAACACGAATAGTTCGCGAACCGGCGCCAGGGGGGCCAGGAGCGGTCCCACAACTGCCGTTGTCATACGCACGCGGTCAGAACCGTTCGATAAGCGCTGACTTGTGTTCAGTCATCCGGAGCGGAGCGGATCGTTACCAACACTCGACGTGTGGTGACAATCGAGCGCGAGGGTGGCGACCGGACGATGGACAACCACGGGCGCGGGGACGGCCCGCGCCCAGCGGGGGGCGCCGAACGGCCGCCTGATCCACTGCCCTACGAGGGAGTGTGGCGGTTCACCGCGGCCGCCGTGGACGCCTCGGTCCCGCAGGCGCGGCGCGCCGTACGGGACCTGCTGCTGCGCCAGGGTGTACCGGTCTCCGACGACCTGGTGTACGGGCTGCTGCTGATCGTCTCCGAGCTGGTCACGAACGCGGTCCGGCACGCGGCGCTGCTGTCGCCGGTGCTCGCAGTGGAGGTGGCCGTCGGGGCCGAGTGGGTGCGGGTGTCGGTGGAGGACAATCACCCCTACCGTCCCACCGCCCTGGAGGCCGACCACGGCCAGACCGGCGGCCGCGGGCTGCTCCTGGTCCGTGAGGTGGCCCGGGAGGCGGGCGGGGTGATCGACGTGGAGCACACGGCGAGTGGCGGCAAGGTGATCTGGGCCGCCCTGCCGCTCAAGCCCGTGACCTTCACCTGACGGCGGACTACCAGCCCGCGGACTCGCCCGTCAGTTCCCTGACCGCCGGACGGGCCGCGTCCAGCACGGTCATGAACCACGCCGAGAACGGGTCCCGGGCGTGCCGCTCCGCCAGCTCGGCCGCCGTCACGAAGGCGGTCTGGCCGACCTCCTCCGGGTCCGGCACGAGCGGTGCCTGCACCAGGCCGACGAACAGGTGGTTGAACTCCTGCTCGACCAGGCCCGAGGCCGGGTCCGGGTGGTTGTAGCGCACCGTGCCCGCCTCGGCGAGCAGGGACGGTGAGACGCCCAGCTCCTCGTACGTCCGCCGGGCCGCCGCCGCGAAGGGCGCCTCGCCGGGGTAGGGGTGACCGCAGCAGGTGTTGGACCACACACCGGGGGAGTGGTACTTGCCGAGCGCCCGCTGCTGGAGCAGCAGCCGGCCCTGCTCGTCGAAGAGGAACACCGAGAAGGCCCGGTGCAGCTGTCCCGGTGGCTGATGGGCGGCGAGCTTCTCCGCCGTACCGATCGTCACGCCCTTCTCGTCGACCAGTTCCAGCAAAATCGCCTCTGCGGTGCCGTTCGACGAGCTGTGCGTCTCGGTGGCAGGTGTGATCGGCATACCCATCCTTCGCCTCGGTCTTCGCACCCCAAGTCTGCCGTACGAATCCGGCACTCCCGGCACTTCCCCGCACGTCCGCATGTCCCGGGCACGGGCAGAACCGGAAGGGGGACCCGGTAGATCATCGTGCCCGGCGCCCACCGCCCGGAACCGTCCGGGGGTGCGCCGAACAGCAGTGCGAAGGGTTAGTGGCAGAGCCGTGCCTCGTGCTCCGCGTGACCGCCCGGCTCCAGCTGGAACGTGCAGTGCTCCACGTCGAAGTGGCCGCCCAGGCAGCCCTGCAGCTCGTGCAGCATCTTCTCGTTCCCGATGGCGTTCAGCACCTCCGAGCTGACCACCACGTGCGCGGACAGCACGGGCAGACCCGAGGTGATCGTCCAGGCGTGCAGGTCGTGTACGTCCTCCACGCCGTCCAGGGCCAGGATGTGCGCCCGTACCTCCGCCATGTCGACGTCCTTCGGGGCGGCCTCCAGCAGCACGTCCAGCGTCTCGCGCATCAGCTTCAGCGTCCTCGGCACGATCATCAGCCCGATGACCAGCGAGGCGATCGGGTCGGCCGCCTGCCAGCCCGTGGTGAGGATCACGGTCGCGGAGATCAGCACCGCAACCGAGCCCAGCGCGTCCGCGGCCACCTCCAGGAAGGCGCCGCGCACGTTCAGGCTCTCCTTCTGCCCACGCATCAGCAGGGTGAGCGACACCGTGTTCGCGACCAGGCCGATCAGACCGAACACGATCATCAGGCCGCCCCGGGTCTCCGCCGGCGTGACGAACCGCTGGACCGCCTCGTACAGGACGTAGCCGCCGACGCAGAGCAGCAGCAGACAGTTGGCCAGGGCGGCGAGGATCTCGGCGCGGGCGTAGCCGAAGGTGCGGTTGGTGCTCGGCGGGCGGTTCGCGAAGTGGATGGCCAGCAGCGCCATGCCCAGACCCACCCCGTCGGTCGCCATGTGGGCCGCGTCCGCGATCAGGGCGAGCGAGTCCGCGAGAAGACCGCCGGCGATCTCCACCACCATGATCGTGAGGGTGATGCCCAGCGCCACGCGCAGCCGGCCACGGTACGCGGCCGCGGCCGTACCCGTGGGCGGCACATGGCTGTGCGTATGCCCGTGGTCGTGCCCTGCCCCCATGAGAGGTCCACCCTTCCGTATTGCTCCCGAGCTGACAGTGAACTACGGGTGGGGGGTATCGGGCAACGCGGCACTGAACACCGTTGTCATGTGCCCTGACCTGCGCAAACGAACCGCTGGTCAGGGCGGTGCCGGCTCACTTCCCGTGGTGCAGCTGCCAGCCCTGCCAGGCCGACTCCACCATCTCGCGCACCCCGCGCCGGGCCCGCCAGCCCAGGGTCTCGACGGCCCGCTCGGCCGAGGCGACCGCGCGCGGTGCGTCCCCCGGGCGGCGCCCCTCCACCAGCGCCGGTCGCCGGTCGCCGGTGACCTCACCGATGACCGTGATCAGCTCGCGCACCGAGACGCCCTCGCCGCGTCCGATGTTCAGCGTCAGATCGCCCGTCGAGTCCCCGTCGGAGAGCCGCCGGGCCGCCGCGAGATGCGCCTCGGCGAGGTCGGCCACGTGGATGTAGTCACGGATGCAGGTGCCGTCGGGCGTCGGATAGTCGGCACCGAAGATCCGCGGGGCCTCGTCGCGGGTGAGCCGGTCGAAGACCATCGGCACGATGTTGAACACGCCCGTGTCCGACAGTTCCGGCGCGGCCGCGCCCGCCACGTTGAAGTAACGCAGGCACACCGTGGAGATCCCGTGCGCCCGGCCCGCCGCCCGCACCAGCCACTCCCCGGTCAGCTTGGTCTCGCCGTACGGGTTCACCGGTGCGCACGGGGTGTCCTCGGTGATCAGGTCCACGTCCGGGTTGCCGTACACGGCCGCCGACGAGGAGAACAGCAGCCGGCGGACGCCCGCCTCGGCCATCGCGTCCAGCAGTGTGGCCAGGCCGCCCACGTTCTCCCGGTAGTAGCGGGTGGGCTCGGCCACCGACTCGGCGACCTGCTTGCGCGCCGCGAGATGGACGACGCCCGTCACGCCGTACTCCGCGAAGACCCGCTTGAGCAGGTCCCCGTCCAGCGTCGAGCCCTGGACGAGCGGGACGTCCGCCGGGAGCCGCGCGGGCACGGCGGCCGACAGGTCGTCCAGCGCCACGACACTCTCCCCGGCGCCCGCCATGGCCCGTGCCACATGCGCCCCGATGTATCCGGCTCCGCCGGTGATCAGCCACGTCATGGTCGCCCACCCTATGCGGCCCGTCCGCATGTCCCTGATGCCCGGGTCTGGGGCCACGGTTTGTGGGGCGGGCCCCGGATCACCGATGATGATCGCGGCAAAGGCCTGGGCAGTTCCCGTGGACCGGACCGTGAACGGCCGGTGAACAAGGGCTCGAGCCCATCGGATACCCTTCGCCGACATGCCGCCCGGGAGCCGCAGGCCGGGGCGCCCCATCACGCAGAAGACCGGCGCCGACGCGCCGGCACCCAGGGAGTGAGTTCGGTTGTCGACCGCCATCGTCACCGGTCAGCCGGTGCCCGGATCGTCGCTCGAGAACGATCTGCGGTCTCTCGGCTTCGACGTGCGTGCGGCCGGCGACGCCTCCGAGGCGGAGGCCCTGCTCGCGGCCGTCCCGGCCGACCGGCGCGTCGCCCTGGTCGACGCCCGCTTCGTCGGCCACCCGCACGCCCTGCGCCTCGGCCTCACCGACCCGCGCTTCCCGCTCGCCGCCGTCCCCGGCGCCGTCACCGCCCAGCCCGCCGCCAGGCAGGCGCTGACCCGGGCCCTGGCCCGTGAGACCTCCGCCGGCGGCGGTACGGCCGTGGCCGTCGACAACCTCGCCGACCGCGTCGTCACCGCCCTCGACGCCGACGGCAGCGCGGTCCACCGCCCCGAGCTGGGCAGCCTGGTCGCCGCCGTGCCGGATGACCCGCAGGCCCGCAACGAGGCCCGGCAGGCCGTCGCCGCCGTCGACGACGAGGCCGTACGCCTGAAGTCGGCCGTGAAGGCCCGCGACGGCTTCTTCACCACGTTCTTCATCAGCCCGTACTCGCGCTACATCGCCCGCTGGTGCGCCCGCCGGGGTCTGACCCCCAACCAGGTCACCACCGCCTCGCTGCTCACCGCGCTGATAGCCGCGGGCTGCGCGGCGACCGGCACCCGGGCCGGTTTCATCGCGGCCGGCGTGCTGCTGATCGCCTCCTTCGTGCTGGACTGCACCGACGGCCAGCTCGCCCGCTACTCCCTGCAGTACTCCACGCTCGGCGCCTGGCTGGACGCCACCTTCGACCGGGCCAAGGAGTACGCCTACTACGCCGGCCTCGCGCTCGGTGCGGCCCGCGGCGGCGACGACGTGTGGGCCCTCGCGCTCGGCGCGATGATCCTGCAGACCTGCCGGCACGTCGTGGACTTCTCCTTCAACGAGGCCAACCACGACGCCACGGCCAACACCAGCCCCACCGCCGCCCTCTCCGACAAGCTGGACAGCGTCGGGTGGACGGTCTGGCTGCGGCGGATGATAGTTCTGCCCATCGGTGAACGCTGGGCCATGATCGCCGTCCTCACCGCGGCCACCACCCCCCGCATCACCTTCTACGTGCTCCTCGTCGGCTGCGCCTTCGCCGCGACGTACACCACGGCCGGCCGTGTGCTGCGCTCGCTGACCCGCAAGGCCAGGCGCACCGACCGGGCCGCGCAGGCGCTGGCGGACCTCGCCGACAACGGACCGGCCGCCTCGCTCGTGGCGCGTGCCACTCGCGCCCGCCTCGGCGCCCCGCTGCTGGTGGCCCTGGCCGGTACGGCCGTCCTCGCCGTGTCCCTCTTCTCCGGCGTGACCTGGGCACCCGTCGCCGGTGCCGTCGTCTACGCCGTCACCTCCGGACAGGCGCTGTACCGGCCCCTCAAGGGCGCCCTCGACTGGCTGGTCCCCCCGCTGTTCCGGGCCGCCGAGTACGGCACGGTGCTCGTCCTCGCGAGTAAAGCAGGGGTAAACGGGGCCCTTCCTGCGGCTTTCGGCCTGGTGGCCGCCGTCGCCTACCATCACTACGACACGGTGTACCGCATCCGCGGAAACGCCGGAGCGCCCCCGGCCTGGCTGGTGCGCGCCATCGGGGGGCAGGAGGGGCGGACGCTGCTCGTCACCGTCCTCGCCGCGCTGCTCACCGCCTCGCAGTTCAAGGTCGCGCTCACGGTCCTCGCCGTGGCCGTCGCCCTGGTGGTGCTCGTCGAGAGCATCCGCTTCTGGGTGTCCGCTGGGGCGCCCGCCGTACACGATGAAGGAGAACCCGCATGATCGGCCTCGTGCTGGCGGCCGGCGCCGGACGGCGTCTTCGCCCCTACACCGACACCCTTCCCAAGGCGCTGGTGCCGGTGGGGCCCGACGGCATAGAGGACAGCATCACCGTGCTCGACCTCACGCTCGGCAACTTCGCCGAGATCGGTCTGACCGAGGTCGCGATCATCGTCGGCTACCGCAAGGAGGCCGTGTACGAGCGCAAGGCGGCGCTGGAGGCGAAGTACGGCCTCAAGCTCACCCTCATCGACAACGACAAGGCCGAGGAGTGGAACAACGCCTACTCCCTGTGGTGCGGCCGTGACGCCCTCAAGGACGGTGTGATCCTCGCCAACGGCGACACCGTGCACCCGGTCTCCGTCGAGAAGACGCTGCTCGCCGCCCGCGGCGACGGCAAGAAGATCATCCTCGCCCTGGACACGGTGAAGAACCTGGCCGACGAGGAGATGAAGGTCGTCGTCGACCCCGAGAAGGGCATGACGAAGATCACCAAGCTGATGGACCCCGCCGAGGCCACCGGCGAGTACATCGGCGTCACCCTGATCGAGGGCGACGCCGCTCCCGACCTGGCCGACGCGCTGAAGACGGTCTGGGAGACCGACCCGCAGCAGTTCTACGAGCACGGCTACCAGGAGCTGGTGAACCGCGGCTTCAAGATCGACGTCGCGCCGATCGGTGACGTCAAGTGGGTCGAGATCGACAACCACGACGACCTCGCGCGCGGACGGGAGATCGCGTGCCAGTACTGACGCGGCTGATTCCCTCGCCGGTCGTCGTGGACATCCGCCCGGGTGCCCTCGACGACCTGGCCGGGGTCCTCGCCGACGAGCGCATCTCGCAGTCGGGCCGGCTCGCCGTCGCCGTCAGCGGCGGCTCCGGTGCCAAGCTGCGCGAGCGGATCGCCCCCTCGCTGCCCGGCGCCACCTGGTACGAGGTCGGCGGCGGCACCCTCGACGATGCGATCCGGCTGGCCGGTGACATGAAGGCCGGCCACTTCGACGCGGTCGTGGGCCTCGGCGGCGGCAAGATCATCGACTGCGCCAAGTTCGCCGCGGCGCGCGTCGGCCTGCCCCTGGTCGCCGTACCGACGAACCTCGCGCACGACGGTCTGTGCTCGCCGGTCGCCACCCTCGACAACGACGCCGGGCGCGGCTCCTACGGTGTGCCGAACCCGATCGCCGTCCTCATCGACCTGGACGTGATCCGCGAGGCACCGGCGCGCTTCGTGCGCTCCGGCATCGGTGACGCGATCTCCAACATCAACTCGGTCGCGGACTGGGAACTGTCCAACCGCGTCAACGGCGAGAAGATCGACGGTCTCGCCGCCGCCATGGCCCGCCAGGCCGGCGAAGCGGTGCTCAGGCACCCCGGCGGCATCGGGGACAACGACTTCCTCCAGGTGCTCGCCGAGGCGCTGGTCCTCACCGGTATCTCCATGTCGATCTCGGGCGACTCCCGGCCCGCCTCGGGCTCCTGCCACGAGATCAACCACGCCTTCGACCTGCTCTTCCCCAAGCGCGCCGCGAGCCACGGCGAGCAGTGCGGGCTCGGCGCCGCCTTCGCGATGTACCTGCGCGGAGCGCACGAGGAGTCGGCGTACATGGCCGAGGTGCTGCGCCGGCACGGGCTTCCGGTGCTGCCGGAGGAGATCGGCTTCACGCTGGACGAGTTCGTCCGCGCCGTGGAGTTCGCCCCGGAGACCAGGCCCGGCCGCTACACGATCCTCGAACACCTCGACCTCAAGACGAACCAGATCAAGGACATCTACGCCGACTATGTCAAGGCCATCGGTAGCTGAACTCCGACCGGTCGTCCACCCCGCCGGGGTGAAGGACCGGCGCAGCGGTGAGCACTGGGCGGGACGCCTCTACATGCGCGAGGTGTCCCTGCGCGTCGACCGCTACCTGGTGAACACCAGGGTCACGCCCAACCAGCTCACGTACCTGATGACCGTCTGCGGTGTGCTCGCGGCCCCGGCCCTGCTGGTGCCGGGGATCGCGGGCGCCGTGCTCGGCGTGGTCGCCACCCAGCTGTACCTGCTGCTGGACTGCGTCGACGGCGAGATCGCCCGCTGGAAGAAGCAGTACTCGCTCGGCGGGGTCTACCTGGACCGCGTCGGCGCCTACCTGACCGACGCGGCCGTCCTGGTCGGCCTCGGCCTGCGCGCCGCCGACCTGTGGGGCAGTGGCCGTATCGACTGGCTGTGGGCCTTCCTCGGCACCCTCGCCGCCCTCGGCGCGATCCTGATCAAGGCGGAGACCGACCTGGTCGGTGTCGCCCGGCACCAGGCCGGGATGGCGCCGGTCAAGGAGGCCGCGTCCGAGCCGCGCTCCTCCGGCATGGCGCTGGCCCGCCGGGCCGCCGCCGCCCTCAAGTTCCACCGGCTCATCCTCGGCATCGAGGCCTCGCTGCTGATCCTGGTCCTCGCGATCGCGGACCAGATCCACGGCGATCTGTTCTTCACCCGGCTCGGCACCGCCGTCCTGGCCGGCATCGCCCTGCTGCAGACCGTGCTGCACCTGGTGTCCATCCTCGCCTCCAGCAGGCTGAGGTGAGCGGCATGACTGCTTCTCCGAAGGTCGGCGCGGTCATCATCACGATGGGCAACAGGCCCGACGAACTGCGGGCCCTCCTCGACTCCGTCGCCAAGCAGGACGGCGACCCCGTCGAGGTGGTCGTCGTCGGCAACGGCTCGCCCGTCCCGGACGTCCCCGAGGGCGTACGGACCATAGAACTGCCCGAGAACCTGGGCATCCCCGGCGGCCGCAACGTCGGCATAGAGGCCTTCGGCCCCAGCGGCCGCGACGTCGACATACTGCTCTTCCTCGACGACGACGGCCTGCTCGCCCGCCACGACACCGGCGAGCTGTGCCGCCATGCGTTCGCGGCCGACCCGAAGCTCGGCATCGTCAGCTTCCGCATCGCCGACCCGGAGACGGGCGAGACCCAGCGCCGGCACGTACCGCGGCTGCGCGCCTCCGACCCGATGCGCTCCTCCCGGGTCACCACCTTCCTCGGCGGCGCCAACGCGGTCCGCACCCGGGTCTTCGCCGAAGCCGGCGTGCTCCCCGACGAGTTCTTCTACGCCCACGAGGAGACCGACCTGGCCTGGCGGGCCCTCGACGCGGGCTGGATGATCGACTACCGGTCCGACATGGTGCTGTACCACCCGACGACCGCGCCCTCGCGGCACGCGGTGTACCACCGCATGGTCGCCCGCAATCGGGTCTGGCTGGCCCGGCGCAACCTCCCCGCGCTCCTGGTCCCCGTCTACCTCGGGGTCTGGCTGCTGCTCACCCTGTTGCGCCGCCCTTCGGGACCGGCGCTGAAGGCCTGGTTCGGCGGCTTCAAGGAGGGCTGGACCACCTCGTGCGGTCCCCGCCGCCCCATGCGGTGGCGTACGGTGTGGCGGCTCACCCGACTGGGCCGGCCTCCCGTCATCTGACAAGCTCGACCGTGCGGGCCGCGCACTTCTGGGCGCGCCCGAAGTCCCGACGTACTCGAAGACGAAAGCTTCCATCTGTGAGTGAGACAACACACGACGGCGGTGTCGCGGTGACCGCGGCCCCGTCGCCCGACGAGGGACTGACGGCGGCACAGCTCGCCGCCAAGTACGGGCTCGCCGTGAGCGGTGCCCGGCCCTCGCTCACCGAGTACATCCGGGAGCTGTGGGGGCGGCGCCACTTCATCCTCGCCTTCTCCCAGGCGAAGCTGACCGCGCAGTACAGCCAGGCCAAGCTCGGCCAGCTGTGGCAGGTGGCGACCCCGCTGCTGAACGCGGCGGTCTACTACTTCATCTTCGGCGTCATCCTGCACGCGAGCCGGGGCATGTCCAAGGACGTGTACATCCCGTTCCTGGTCACGGGTGTGTTCGTGTTCACCTTCACGCAGAGCTCGATCATGTCGGGTGTCCGCGCGATCTCCGGCAACCTGGGCCTGGTGCGCGCCCTGCACTTCCCGCGCGCCTCGCTGCCCGTCTCCTTCTCGCTGCAGCAGCTGCAGCAGCTGCTCTTCTCGATGATCGTGATGTTCATCGTGGCGATCGGCTTCGGCAGCTACCCGAGCCTGTCCTGGCTGCTGATCGTGCCGGTCCTGGTGCTGCAGTTCCTGTTCAACACCGGGCTCGCGCTGATCGTGGCGCGGATGGGCGCGAAGACGCCGGACCTCGCCCAGCTGATGCCGTTCATCCTGCGTACGTGGATGTACACGTCCGGCGTCATGTTCTCCATCAACAAGATGATGGAGGGCCGTTCCGAGCTGGCGGTCCGCCTGCTGCAGGTGAACCCGGCCGCCGTCTACATGGACCTGATGCGCTTCGCGCTGATCGACGGGTACGACGCCTCGAACCTGCCGCCGCACGTGTGGGCCATCGCCCTGTTCTGGGCCGTGGTCGTCTTCGCGGGCGGGTTCGTGTACTTCTGGAAGGCGGAGGAGAGGTACGGCCGTGGCTGAGCAGAACCCCCAGACCGACGACAACGCCGAGCGGCGCCCGACGGTCATCGCGGACGACCTGCACATCGTCTACCGGGTCAACGGCGCGAAGACGGGCAAGGGCAGTGCGACGGCCGCCCTCAGCCGCATAGTCAAGCGCGGCGAGGAGCGGGGCGTGCGCAAGGTGCACGCCGTGCGAGGCGTCTCCTTCGTCGCCTACCGCGGTGAGGCGATCGGCCTGATCGGCTCCAACGGCTCGGGCAAGTCCACCCTGCTGCGCGCCATCGCCGGCCTGCTGCCCGCCGAGAAGGGCAAGGTCTACACCGACGGCCAGCCCTCGCTGCTCGGTGTGAACGCGGCCCTGATGAACGACCTCACCGGCGAGCGCAACGTGATCCTCGGCGGTCTCGCCATGGGTATGTCCCGTGAGCAGGTCAAGGAGCGCTACCAGGAGATCGTCGACTTCTCGGGCATCAACGAGAAGGGCGACTTCATCACCCTGCCGATGCGCACCTACTCCTCCGGTATGGCCGCCCGGCTGCGTTTCTCCATCGCCGCCGCCAAGGACCACGACGTCCTCATGATCGACGAGGCGCTGGCCACCGGTGACCGCAAGTTCCAGAAGCGCTCCGAGGAGCGCATCCGGGAACTGCGCAAGGAGGCCGGCACGGTGTTTCTGGTCAGTCACAACAACAAGTCCATTCGCGACACCTGCAACCGCGTCCTGTGGCTGGAACGCGGCGAACTGCGCATGGACGGCCCGACCGAAGAGGTCCTCAAGGAGTACGAGAAGTTCACGGGCAAGTGACCCGTCGAGCCGTTTCGGCCAGGGCCCCGTCGGCAACCGTCCGGTGGGGCCCTGCGTCTGCAAAGGAAACGTCAACTCCCGGCGGCCTTAGGAATCTTGACGCCAATCGGTGTGTTGTTGTGATGCGCAGGACACCCCGACGGACCGTGCCGCGTTGTACAACGTAAGCTGTACGGGTGCCGGAAAGCGGCAAGTAGGGCCATAATGCGCGACACCCTCCCGGCGACGGCCCCGCGGAGGGCCGGGCGGCGTGTCCGAAATAGTGTGTATTGGGTCGGCAGTGTAGAACGGGAGATGTGACGGCAATGGCTACGGAAACTCCCCAGCTCAACGCAGCATGTGCCGTCCCCGCCCCGGGCAGCGCGCGGTGACGGGAACCGACACGGCGCCGGAACTGGAGCGCGCCACGCTGGACAAGGCTGCGAGCGAGAACTTCCCCGTGGCCCCCTTCTTCCTGCCCCGGGCGTGGCGCGCCGACCTCATGGCCGTGTACGGCTTCGCCCGCCTCGTGGACGACATCGGCGACGGCGACCTGGCCCCCGGCGGGGCCGACGCGCGCGTCCTGGGCGTGCCGGCCGCCGAGGCCGAGGACCGGCTGGCCCTCCTCGACGCGTTCGAGGCCGACCTGCGGCGTGTCTTCGACGGCACGCCCCGCCACCCCCTGCTCCGCCGTCTGCAGCCCACCGTCCGCCGCCGCGCCCTCACCCCCGAGCCCTTCCTCGGCCTGATCGCCGCCAACCGCCAGGACCAGCTGGTCGCGCGGTACGAGACCTACGACGACCTGCTCGCCTACTGCGAACTGTCCGCCAACCCCGTCGGCCGCCTCGTCCTCGCCGTCACCGGTACCTCGACCCCCGAGCGGATCCGCCTCTCCGACGCCATCTGCACCGCGCTGCAGATCGTGGAACACCTCCAGGACGTGGCCGAGGACTTCGGCCGTGACCGGATCTATCTGCCCGCCGAGGACATGAAACGCTTCCACGTCCAGGAAACGGATCTCGCCACGAAAACCACGGGCGCATCGGTGCGCGCTCTGGTTGCATACGAAGTGCAACGCGCCCGCGATCTGCTGAATGAAGGCGCCCCCCTGGTGGGTAGCGTCCACGGCAGGTTGAAGCTGCTGCTCGCGGGGTTCGTGGCGGGGGGAAGGGCGGCGATCCGGGCGATCGCCGCCGCCGAATACGACGTACTTCCCGGTCCGCCCAAACCCGGCAAGGTCCAGTTGCTGCGTGAGGTGGGCGTGACCCTGCGAGGAGAGGGGTGATCCGGACCGTGGAGTCTGTGCCACACGTGTCCGCACCGGTACTCGCCGCCTACAGCTACTGCGAGGCCGTCACCGGGCAGCAGGCCCGCAATTTCGCGTACGGCATCCGGCTGCTGCCGACGCCCAAGCGCCGCGCCATGTCGGCGTTGTACGCCTTCTCCCGGCGTGTCGACGACATCGGCGACGGCGACCTGCCCGGTGAGGTCAAGGTCGCGCGCCTCGAGGACACCCGGGCGCTGCTCACCCGCATCCGCGAGGGCGGGGTCGAGGAGGACGACACCGACCCGGTGGCCGTCGCCCTCACCCATGCCGCCGGCGCCTTCCCGATCCCGCTCGGCGGCCTGGACGAGCTGATCGACGGCGTCCAGATGGACGTGCGCGGGGAGAGTTACGAGACCTGGGACGACCTGAAGGTCTACTGCCGCTGTGTGGCCGGCGCCATCGGCCGCCTCTCGCTCGGCGTGTTCGGTACGGAACCGGGGGCGCGCGGCGCCGAGCGCGCGTCCGAGTACGCCGACACGCTCGGGCTCGCGCTCCAGCTCACCAACATCCTCAGAGACGTCCGCGAGGACGCCGAGGGCGGCCGTACCTATCTGCCCGCCGACGACCTCGCCAAGTTCGGCTGCTCGGCCGGATTCGGCGGGCCGACCCCACCGGAGGGCTCCGACTTCGCGGGCCTCGTGCACTTCGAAGTGCGACGGGCCCGCGCCCTTTTCGCCGAGGGCTACCGGCTGCTCCCCATGCTCGACCGGCGCAGCGGCGCCTGCGTCGCCGCCATGGCCGGCATCTACCGCCGCCTGCTCGACCGCATCGAGCGCGACCCGGAGGCCGTGCTGCGCGGCCGCGTCTCGCTGCCCGGACGCGAGAAGGCCTACGTCGCCGTACGCGGACTGTCCGGCCTCGACACCCGGCACGTGTCCCGGCGGACCGTCAGGAGGCGCGCCTGATGGGGTCTGTGGACCAGGAGGACTCCGACGGCCCGCTGCGGCGGGCAACCCTCCGCTGCGGCGTGGCGTCCCTGACTGCGACCGGCGAGCGTGCACCGTTCATCCAGCACGCCAAGCAGGCCAGGCGAAGTCCGCTGAGGTTCGACAGCGCCCTGAAGGGGCGCGGGGAACTGCGCGACCAGCCACGATGGCGTCGCGGACAAGCGACGGCCCATCGTGGCTCGTCCAGCGGAGCGCTCACGCACGCACGGAGGGACGCACGATGAGCGACGGCGCACACCCCGCGCAGGCGCACGCCGACACCCCGGCACCGGCAGGGCGCAGTGCCGTCGTGGTCGGCGGCGGCCTGGCCGGGATCACCGCGGCGCTCGCGCTCGCCGACGCGGGCGTCCGGGTCACCCTGCTCGAAGGCAGGCCGAGACTGGGCGGCCTCGCCTTCTCCTTCCAGCGCGGCGACCTGACCGTCGACAACGGCCAGCACGTGTACCTGCGCTGCTGCACCGCCTACCGCTGGTTCCTCGACCGCATCGAGGGCACGGCGCTGGCACCGCTGCAGGATCGTCTCGACGTGCCCGTACTCGACGTGAACCGGCCCGAGGGACGGCGGCTCGGCAGACTGCGGCGCGACGCGCTGCCCGTACCCCTGCACCTGGGCCGGAGCCTCGCGACCTACCCGCACCTGTCGCTCGCCGAGCGTGCCGCGGTCGGGCGTGCCGCGCTCGCGCTCAAGGGACTCGACCTCGCCGATCCGACCCTGGACACCCAGGACTTCGGCGGCTGGCTGGCCGCCCACGGCCAGTCGGCGCGTGCCGTCGAGGCCCTGTGGGACCTGGTCGGGGTCGCCACCCTCAACGCGGTCGCGGGCGACGCCTCGCTGGGGCTCGCCGCGATGGTGTTCAAGACCGGTCTGCTGTCCGACCCGGGCGCGGCCGACATCGGCTGGGCCCACGTCCCGCTGGGCGAACTGCACGACCGGCTGGCCCGCAAGGCGCTCGACTCCGCGGGCGTCCGTACCGAGGTCCGTACACGCGTCACCTCCGTCTCTACCAACGAAAACGGGACCTGGAGCGTTCAGGTTCCCGGCGAGACGATCCAGACCGACGCGGTCGTGCTCGCCGTACCCCAGCGCGAGACGCACGACCTGCTGCCACCCGGCGCCCTCGACGCCCCCGAACAGCTCCTGAGGATCGGCACCGCGCCGATCCTCAACGTGCATGTCGTCTACGACCGCAAGGTGCTCGCCCGGCCCTTCTTCGCCGCCCTCGGCACCCCCGTGCAGTGGGTCTTCGACCGGACGGACGCGTCCGGCCTCGGCGAGGGGCAGTACCTGGCCCTGTCCCAGTCGGCGGCGCAGGACGAGATCGACGCGCCGGTCGCCGAGCTCCGCGAGCGCTACGTGCCCGAGCTGGAGCGACTGCTTCCGGGCACCCGCGGCGCGGTGGTGAAGGACTTCTTCGTGACCCGGGAGCGCACGGCGACGTTCGCACCCACCCCCGGCGTCGGGCGGCTGCGGCCCGGCGCCCGCACCAAGGCCCCCGGCCTGTACCTGGCCGGAGCGTGGACCGCCACCGGGTGGCCCGCGACCATGGAGAGTGCGGTCCGCAGTGGAGTGAGCGCGGCCGACGCCGCGCTGAGCGCCCTGGGCCGGCCCCGCCCCCGCCACCTCTTCGAGTTCGAGGAGGCGGCCTGATGCTCGGTCAGCAGCCGGCGGCCGGCCCCCGCACCCCCGGTACCGCAACAAGAGGAGAGACTGTGCCCACTGTGCCCCCGGCCTCGACGCCCGCTCGGAGGACCGCGGTGGACGTGACCGCGCTTCTGGAGCGCGGGCGGACCCTGGCCACACCGGTCCTGCGTGCGGCCGTCGACCGTCTCGCTCCTCCCATGGACACCGTCGCCGCCTACCACTTCGGCTGGATCGACGCCGCGGGCAACCCGGCCGACGGCGACGGCGGCAAGGCCGTGCGTCCCGCCCTGGCCGTTCTCTCCGCCGAGGTCACCGGCGCCGCACCCGAGGTGGGCATCCCCGGGGCCGTCGCCGTCGAACTCGTCCACAACTTCTCGCTGCTGCACGACGACCTGATGGACGGCGACGAGCAGCGCCGGCACCGCGACACGGTCTGGAAGGTGCACGGCCCCGCCCAGGCCATCCTGGTCGGCGACGCCCTGTTCGCCCTCGCCAACGAGATCCTGCTGGAACTCGGCACCGTCGAGGCCGGCCGCGCCACCCGCCGGCTGACCACCGCCACCCGCGCCCTGATCGACGGTCAGGCGCAGGACATCTCCTACGAGCACCGCGACCGGGTCAGCGTCGAGGAGTGCCTGGAGATGGAGGGCAACAAGACCGGCGCCCTGCTCGCCGCCTCCAGCTCCATCGGCGCGGTGCTCGGCGGCGCCGACGACCGCACCGCCGACACCCTGGAGAAGTACGGCTACCACCTCGGCCTCGCCTTCCAGGCCGTCGACGACCTGCTCGGCATCTGGGGCGACCCGGAGTCCACCGGCAAGCAGACCTGGAGCGACCTGCGCCAGCGCAAGAAGTCCCTGCCGGTGGTGGCCGCGCTCGCGGCGGGCGGCCCCGCCTCCGAGCAGCTCGGCGAGATCCTCGCCGCCGACGCCAAGAGCAGCGACTTCGAGACCTTCTCCGAGGAGGAGTTCGCGGCCCGTGCCGCCCTCATCGAGGAGGCCGGCGGCCGCGAGTGGACGGCCGAGGAAGCGCGCCGTCAGCACACCATCGCCATCGGAGCCCTTGACGCCGTCCACATGCCCGACCAGGTGCGGGCCGCCTTCACGGCGCTCGCCGACTTCGTCGTCGTACGAAAGAGATGATCCTTATCGGTCGAATAGCCCTCGCGTAGTCGCCGGCCGGTGTCGAGGGACGACGGACACCGGCCGACGGCGGACCCACAGCAGCACGACTCGTACGACTGCACGAAGGGGAAGCCATGACAGCGACGACCGACGGAAGCACCGGGGCGACCATCCCGCCCCGCGCTGCCGCGGCCAGCGAAACCGACATCACCACCCCCGCGGCGGCCGGGGTACAAGAAGCCGCCGAACGCGCCGCACGGCGCGCCACCGACTTCCTGCTGGCACGGCAGGACGCCCAGGGCTGGTGGAAGGGCGACCTCGAGACGAACGTCACGATGGACGCCGAGGACCTGCTGCTCCGTCAGTTCCTGGGGATCCGCGACGAGGCGACGACCCGGGCCGCCGCCCTGTTCATCCGCGGCGAGCAGCGCGAGGACGGCACCTGGGCCACCTTCTACGGCGGACCCGGCGAACTCTCCGCCACCATCGAGGCGTACGTCGCCCTCCGCCTGGCCGGCGACGCACCCGACACCCCGCACATGGCCAAGGCCTCCGCCTGGATCCGTGAGCGCGGCGGCATCGCCGCCGCCCGCGTGTTCACCCGGATCTGGCTGGCCCTGTTCGGCTGGTGGAAGTGGGAGGACCTGCCCGAACTCCCGCCGGAGCTGATCTACTTCCCCAGCTGGATGCCGCTCAACATCTACGACTTCGGCTGCTGGGCCCGGCAGACCGTCGTGCCGCTGACCGTCGTCTCGGCCAAGCGCCCGGTCCGCCCCGCGCCCTTCCCGCTGGACGAGCTGCACACCGACCCGGCCGACCCCAACCCGGCCAAGCCGCTCGCCCCGGTGGCGAGTTGGGACGGCGCCTTCCAGCGCCTGGACAAGGTGCTGCACCAGCTGCGCAAGGTCGCCCCGCGCCGGCTGCGCAAGGCCGCGATGAACGCGGCGGCCCGCTGGATCATCGAGCGCCAGGAGAACGACGGCTGCTGGGGCGGCATCCAGCCCCCCGCCGTGTACTCGATCATCGCCCTGCACCTGCTCGGCTACGACCTCCAGCACCCGGTGATGCGCGAGGGCCTCGCGTCGCTGGACCGTTTCGCCGTGTGGCGCGAGGACGGCGCTCGGATGATCGAGGCCTGCCAGTCCCCGGTGTGGGACACCTGCCTCGCTGCCATCGCCCTGGTCGACGCCGGTCTGCCCGTCGACCACCCGCAACTGGTCAAGGCCGCCGACTGGATGCTCGGCGAGGAGATCGTCCGGCCCGGCGACTGGGCCGTGAAGCGGCCCGGACTGCCGCCCGGCGGCTGGGCGTTCGAGTTCCACAACGACAACTACCCGGACATCGACGACACCGCCGAGGTCGCGCTCGCGCTGCGCCGGGTCCGGCACCACGACCCGGACCGGGTGGACGGGGCGATCGGGCGCGCGGTGCGCTGGAACCTCGGGATGCAGTCGAAGAACGGCGCGTGGGGCGCCTTCGACGTCGACAACACCAGCCCGTTCCCGAACCGGCTGCCGTTCTGCGACTTCGGCGAGGTCATCGACCCGCCCTCGGCGGACGTCACCGCGCACGTGGTCGAGATGCTCGCCGCCGAGGGCCTCGCCCACGACCCGCGCACCCGGCGCGGCATCGAGTGGCTGCTCGCCGAACAGGAGCCGGACGGCTCGTGGTTCGGGCGCTGGGGCGTCAACTACGTCTACGGCACCGGCTCGGTGGTGCCCGCCCTGACCGCGGCCGGGCTGCCCGGCTCCCACCCGGCGATCCGGCGGGCGGTGACCTGGCTGGAGAACGTCCAGAACGACGACGGCGGCTGGGGCGAGGACCTGCGCTCCTACAAGTACGTCAAGGAGTGGAGCGGTCGCGGCGCCTCCACCGCCTCGCAGACCGCGTGGGCGCTGATGGCCCTGCTCGCGGCGGGGGAGCAGGACTCCAAGGCCGTCGAGCGCGGCGTCCGGTGGCTGGCCGAGACCCAGCGGGAGGACGGTTCCTGGGACGAGCCGTACTTCACCGGCACCGGCTTCCCGTGGGACTTCTCCATCAACTACCACCTCTACCGGCAGGTCTTCCCGCTCACCGCGCTCGGCCGGTATCTGCACGGCGACCCCTTCGAGCGGCAGTTGCTCGCCAGGACCAAGCCGCTCACCGAGGTCAGGAAGCCGCTCTCCGAGGTCAAGGGGGGCTGAATGAGCGCCCAGCCCGCCCCGGCCCCGTTGCTGATCGCCTGCGCGCTCGGCATCGAGCACCTCGCCCTGCGCACCGGCGACCGCGGCGGTGCGGGCGGGCCGTTCTCCGTCGTCCGTACGGGCATGGGCCCCAAGGCGGCGGAACGCTCCGTCAACCGGCTCCTCGCGGAGCCGGCGCTGGCCGACGCGGCCGTCCTGGCCACCGGCTTCTGCGCCGGGCTCGCACCCGGCATGCACCCCGGCGACCTGGTCGTCGCCGAGGAGACCCGGGACCCGCACGGGACCGTCCCGTGCGTGGGCACCGACCTGCTCGTCAAGGAACTCGTGCGCATCCTGCCCGGGCGCACCGTCCACACGGGGCCGGTCACCGGCTCCGACCATGTCGTGCGCGGCCATGAGCGGTCCGACCTGCTCGCGACCGGCGCGATCGCCGTCGACATGGAGTCCGCGGCCACGCTCCTGAGCGCCGTCCGCGCGGGTGAGCGCCCGGTTGCGGCCGTACGGGTGGTCGTGGACGCTCCAGAACATGAACTCGTCCGGATCGGCACGGTGCGCGGTGGAATATCAGCCTTCCGCGTTCTTCGTACCGTCCTTCCTGCTTTTTTCGAATGGCACCGTTCTTTGTTGCTCCCCCGGAGGTGAGCCAGATGGCCATGCCGCTGCGTCAGTCCATCAAGGTCGCTACTTACCTGGCTGAACAGAAGATCCGCAGGCGGGACAAGTTTCCGCTCATCGTCGAACTGGAACCGCTCTTCGCCTGCAACCTCAAGTGCGAGGGCTGCGGCAAGATCCAGCACCCGGCGGGTGTGCTCAAGCAGCGCATGCCGGTGGCCCAGGCCGTGGGCGCGGTGCTGGAGTCCGGTGCGCCGATGGTGTCCATCGCCGGTGGCGAGCCGCTGATGCACCCTCAGATCGACGAGATCGTCCGCCAGTTGGTGGCCAGGCGGAAGTACGTCTTCCTCTGCACCAACGCCCTGCTGATGCGCAAGAAGATGGACAAGTTCACGCCCTCGCCCTACTTCGCCTTCGCGGTGCACATCGACGGGCTGCGCGAGCGGCACGACGAGTCCGTGGCGAAGGAGGGTGTGTTCGACGAGGCGGTGGAGGCCATCAAGGAGGCCAAGCGGCGTGGCTTCCGGGTGACCACCAACTCCACCTTCTTCAACACCGACACCCCGCAGACCATCATCGAGGTGCTCAACTTCCTCAATGACGACCTGCAGGTGGACGAGATGATGATCTCGCCCGCCTACGCCTACGAGAAGGCACCCGACCAGGAGCACTTCCTCGGCGTCGAGCAGACCCGCGAGCTGTTCAAGAAGGCCTTCGCGGGCGGCAACCGCAAGAAGTGGCGGCTCAACCACTCCCCGCTCTTCCTGGACTTCCTGGAGGGCAAGGTCGACTTCCCGTGCACGGCGTGGGCGATCCCGAACTACTCGCTCTTCGGCTGGCAGCGCCCCTGCTACCTGATGAGCGACGGGTACGTGCCGACGTACCGCGAACTCATCGAGAAGACCGACTGGGACAAGTACGGCCGCGGCAAGGACCCGCGCTGCGCCAACTGCATGGCGCACTGCGGCTACGAGCCGACCGCCGTCCTCGCCACCATGGGCTCCCTGAAGGAGTCGCTGCGGGCCATGCGCGAGACCGTCTCCGGAAACCGGGAGTGACGCCATGACCGCCGTCCCCTTGGGAGTCCCCGAGGTACCGGCCCGGCCGGTCGCACCGCGGCGCGTGTCGCGGCAGATCCACGTCGGGCCGGTGGCGGTCGGGGGCGGAGCCCCGGTGTCGGTGCAGTCGATGACGACGACCCGTACGTCCGACATCGGCGCCACCCTGCAGCAGATAGCCGAACTCACCGCGTCCGGCTGCCAGATCGTCCGCGTCGCCTGCCCCACGCAGGACGACGCGGACGCTCTCGCGACCATCGCCCGCAAGTCGCAGATCCCGGTGATCGCGGACATCCACTTCCAGCCGAAGTACGTGTTCGCGGCGATCGAGGCGGGCTGCGCGGCGGTCCGGGTGAACCCGGGCAACATCAAGAAGTTCGACGACCAGGTGAAGGAGATCGCGCGGGCCGCGAGGGACCACGGCACCCCGGTCCGGATCGGCGTCAACGCCGGCTCGCTGGACCGGCGGCTGCTGCAGAAGTACGGAAAGGCCACCCCGGAGGCGCTGGTCGAGAGCGCGCTGTGGGAGGCGTCGCTCTTCGAGGAGCACGATTTCCGCGACCTCAAGATCTCGGTCAAGCACAACGACCCGGTCGTGATGATCGAGGCGTACCGGCAACTCGCCGAGAGTTGCGACTACCCGCTGCACCTGGGCGTCACCGAGGCCGGCCCCGCCTTCCAGGGCACGATCAAGTCGGCGGTCGCCTTCGGGGCGCTGCTGTCGCGGGGGATCGGCGACACCATCCGGGTCTCGCTGAGCGCCCCGCCCGCCGAGGAGGTCAAGGTCGGCATCCAGATCCTGGAGTCCCTGGGGCTGCGGCAGCGGCGCCTGGAGATCGTCTCCTGCCCGTCCTGCGGGCGGGCCCAGGTCGATGTGTACAAGCTGGCCGACGAGGTCACGGCGGGGCTCGACGGGATGGACGTGCCCCTGCGGGTCGCGGTGATGGGCTGTGTCGTCAACGGACCGGGTGAGGCCCGCGAGGCCGATCTCGGGGTTGCCTCGGGCAACGGCAAGGGCCAGATCTTCGTCAAGGGCGAGGTCGTCAAGACCGTCCCCGAGTCCCGGATCGTGGAGACCCTCATCGAGGAGGCCATGAAGCTCGCAGAGCAGATGAAGTGAGTTGGGGTTAAAGCACGGCACGGACCGAGAGGGGGCCCAGCGTGACGATTCTGGAGAGCATCAGGGGACCACGCGACCTGAAGGCGCTGTCCGAGGCGGAGCTCGGTGAACTGTCCGAGGAGATCCGTGAGTTCCTGGTGCACGCGGTGGCGAGAACCGGCGGTCACCTCGGGCCCAATCTGGGGGTGGTGGAACTCTCCATCGCGCTCCACCGGGTCTTCGAGTCGCCGGTCGACCGCATCCTGTGGGACACCGGTCACCAGAGCTATGTCCACAAGCTGCTGACCGGGCGTCAGGACTTCTCCAAGCTGCGCGGCAAGGGGGGCCTGTCCGGCTATCCCTCGCGCGAGGAGTCCGAGCACGACGTCATCGAGAACAGCCACGCCTCCACCGCGCTCGGCTGGGCCGACGGCCTCGCCAAGGCCAACCAGGTGCAGGGGGAGAAGGGCCATGTGGTCGCGGTCATCGGCGATGGCGCGCTGACCGGCGGCATGGCCTGGGAGGCGCTGAACAACATCGCGGCCGCCAAGGACCGGCCGCTGATCATCGTCGTCAACGACAACGAGCGGTCGTACGCCCCGACCATCGGTGGCCTGGCCAACCACCTGGCCACCCTGCGCACCACCGACGGCTACGAGAAGGTCCTCGCCTGGGGCAAGGACGTCCTGCTGCGCACCCCGGTCGTCGGTCACACCCTCTACGAGTCCCTGCACGGCGCGAAGAAGGGCTTCAAGGACGCCTTCGCTCCGCAGGGCATGTTCGAGGACCTGGGCCTGAAGTACGTCGGTCCGATCGACGGCCACGACATCAAGGCCGTCGAGTCGGCGCTGCGCCGGGCCAAACGCTTCCACGGGCCGGTCCTGGTCCACTGCCTCACGGAGAAGGGCCGTGGCTACGAACCCGCCCTCGCCCACGAGGAGGACCACTTCCACACCGTCGGCGTGATGGACCCGCTCACCTGCGCACCGCTCGTGCCGTCCAACGGCCCCTCCTGGACCTCGGTGTTCGGCGACGAGATCGTCCGGATCGGCGAGGAGCGGGAGGACGTCGTGGCGATCACGGCGGCCATGCTGCACCCGGTGGGCCTCGGCCCGTTCGCCGAGCGCTTCCCCGACCGGGTGTGGGACGTGGGCATCGCCGAGCAGCACGCGGCCGTCTCCGCGGCGGGCCTCGCCACCGGCGGACTGCACCCGGTCGTCGCCGTCTACGCCACCTTCCTCAACCGCGCCTTCGACCAGCTGCTGATGGACGTCGCCCTGCACCGGTGCGGGGTGACCTTCGTGCTGGACCGGGCCGGCGTCACCGGTGTCGACGGGGCGTCCCACAACGGCATGTGGGACATGTCGGTCCTCCAGGTCGTCCCGGGCCTCAGGATCGCCGCCCCACGCGACGCCGACCAGTTGCGCGCCCAACTGCGGGAGGCCGTCGCCGTGGACGACGCGCCCACCCTGGTCCGCTTCCCGAAGGAGTCGGTCGGCCCCGAGATCCCGGCGATCGACCACGTCGGCGGCATGGACGTCCTGCACCGCGGCGAAGACCCCGAGGTGCTGCTGGTGGCCGTCGGCGTGATGGCGCCGGTGTGCCTCCAGGCCGCCGAGCTGCTGGCGGCCCGGGGCATCACCTGCACGGTCGTGGACCCCCGTTGGGTCAAGCCCGTCGACCCGGCGCTGCCGGGGCTGGCCGCCGCACACCGGCTGGTGGCCGTCGTGGAGGACAACAGCCGGGCCGCCGGGGTCGGTTCGGCCGTGGCACTCGCCCTCGGCGACGCCGACGTGGACGTGCCGGTACGACGGTTCGGCATCCCGGAGCAGTTCCTCGCGCACGCCAAGCGCGGCGAGGTGCTGGCCGACATCGGCCTCACGCCGGTCGAGATCGCGGGACGGATCGGCGCGAGCCTGGCAGCGGGGGACAAGGGTTTCGCCGTCGAGGACACGGATTTCGCCGTCAGGGACGCGGGGGGCTCAGTCAAGGAGAAAGCTGAATGACCAAGGAGTTCGACCTCGGCGCCCTCCTCGCCGACCGCGGAGCCGAGCGCTACGAGCTGCACACCAAGTACCTGAACCCGCAGCTCCCGCGCATGCTGCACACCATCGGCTTCGACAAGGTCTACGAGCGCGCCGAGGGCGCCCACTTCTACGACGCGGACGGCAACGACTACCTGGACATGCTCGCCGGGTTCGGGGTGATGGGCCTCGGCCGCCACCACCCGGTCGTCCGCAAGGCGCTGCACGACGTCCTGGACCTCAACCTCGCCGACCTCACCCGCTTCGACTGCCAGCCGCTGCCCGGCCTGCTCGCCGAGCGGCTGCTCACCCACAGCCCGCACCTGGACCGGGTGTTCTTCGGCAACAGCGGCACCGAAGCGGTCGAGACCGCCCTGAAGTTCGCCCGGTACGCCACCGGCAGGCCGCGCGTCCTCTACTGCGACCACGCCTTCCACGGCCTGACCACCGGCTCCCTGTCGGTCAACGGCGAGGACGGCTTCCGCGACGGCTTCGCCCCGCTGCTGCCCGACACCGCCGTACCCCTCGGGGACCTGGACGCCCTCGCCCGGGAGCTGAAGAAGGGCGATGTCGCCGCCCTGATCGTGGAGCCGATCCAGGGCAAGGGCGTGCTCGAGGCCCCGCCCGGCTATCTGCGCGCCGCGCAGGAGCTGCTGCACCGGCACAAGGCGCTGCTCATCGCCGACGAGGTGCAGACCGGCCTCGGCCGCACCGGCGACTTCTACGCCTACCAGTACGAGGACGGCGTCGAACCGGACCTGGTGTGCGTGGCCAAGGCGCTCTCCGGCGGCTATGTCCCGGTCGGCGCCACCCTGGGCAAGGACTGGATCTTCAAGAAGGTCTACTCGTCCATGGACCGTGTCCTGGTCCACTCGGCGAGCTTCGGGTCCAACGCGCAGGCGATGGCGGCCGGCCTCGCCGTGCTGTCGGTGATGGAGAACGAGCAGATCGTCGCCGGGGTGCGGACGACGGGCGGGCTGCTGAAGTCCCGGCTCGCCGCGCTGATCGACAAGTACGAGCTGCTCGCCGACGTCCGCGGCCGGGGCCTGATGATCGGCATCGAGTTCGGCAGGCCCAGCTCGCTGAAGCTGCGCAGCCGCTGGACCATGCTGCAGGCCGCGCGCAAGGGCCTGTTCGCCCAGATGGTGGTCGTACCGCTGCTGCAACGGCACCGGATCCTCACCCAGGTCTCCGGCGACCACCTGGAGGTCATCAAGCTCATCCCGCCGCTGGTCCTGAACGAGGCCGACGTGGACCGGTTCGTGGACGCCTTCACGGCGGTGATGGACGACGCGCACAGCGGCGGCGGTCTGATGTGGGACTTCGGCAAGACGCTGATCAAGCAGGCGGTGGCCAACCGCTGATCTTTTGCCTCTGAGGCAAAAAACTTGCCCCAGAGGCAAAGGTTCGGCTCAATGGAGGCATGAACGCCTCAGAAGCCGCGCCACCGGCGGGCCACGGCGACGACCTGTCCGCCGTGGCGCCGCAGCTGCGTGACCTGCGCCGACGCAGCGGCCTCACCCTGGAGGCCGCGGCCCGGTCCGCCGGGCTCTCGCCGGCCCACCTGTCCCGGCTGGAGACCGGGCAGCGTCAGCCTTCGCTGCCGATGCTGCTCGCACTCGCCCGTATCTACGGTACGACCGTCTCGGAGCTGCTCGGCGAGACGGTCGCCGACCGGGACGCCGTCGTGCGCGCCGCCGACATGGAGCCGACCCACGCGGGCGGCTGGACCTACTTCCAGGCCGGAGCCCCAGGACGCGCCATGCAGGCCCTGCGCGTCCGGGTGCCGTACGGCACCCAGGGCGACATCGTGCGCGTCCACCCCGGCGAAGAGTGGCTCCACGTCCTCAAGGGGCGGCTCAGGCTGCGCCTCGGCGACACCACGCATCTGCTCGCGCCCGGCGACAGCGCGCACTTCGACTCGCTCACCCCGCACCGCCTCGCCGCCGAGGACCACGACGGCGTGGAGCTGCTGTTCCTTCACACCCTGCTGCAGAGCCCCACGGCCACGCTGTGCCTGGGCCCGCTGACTGGAGAGCTGTCATGAGCAACTTCGAGGAGAGGTTCCCTCGCGCCCTGTGGATCCGGCTGATCATCTACATCGCCGTGGGCCACGTGTTCGCCGCGTTCCTCTACCTGCTGTTCGAGCTGGGCGGCAAGGGCTGACCGCCGTCAGTCCAGCAGGCGCTCCCGCAGCCGCTCCCGGGTCGCGGGGGTGAGCCCCAGGCCCTGCTCGAAGTAGGTGTCGACGCCGCCCCACGTCTCCTCGATGCTCGCGAAGGCCGCCTGAAGATACTCGGCGCGCGCGTCGAAGAGCGGGCTGAGCAGCTCCATCACCTCGGGTGTGTACGCGGTGTCCGCACTGCCGTTGCGACGGACCTTGTAGCGCCGGTGCTTGGCGTTGGACTCCAGGTAGTCGGCGATGACGGCCTCGCGCTCCACGCCCACGGCGAGGAGCGTGACGGCTATGGAGATGCCCGCGCGGTCCTTGCCCGCCGCGCAGTGCATCAGCGCGGGCACGCTGTCCTCGGCGATCGAGTGCAGCACCCGGGAGTGCTCGGCGGTGCGCTCCTTGACGATCGTCCGGTAGGAGGCGACCATCCGGGCCGCCGCCTTGCCGTCCGCGAGGATGCCGCGCAGCTGGTCGAGGTCGCCGTCGCGGACCATCTTCCAGAACTCGGCGCCGTCCGCCGGGTCGCTCAGCGGCAGGTTCACGTTCCGCACGCCGGGCAGGGCGACGTCCGGGCCCTCCAGCCTCTGGTCGGCCGCGTTGCGGAAGTCGAAGATCGTGTGCAGGCCCAGGGACGCGAGGAAGGCCGCGTCGTCCTCGGTCGCGTGCGCGAGATGGCCGCTGCGGAACAGCACTCCGGGGCGCACCCGCCGTCCGTCCACGGTCGGAAGCCCGCCCACGTCACGGAAATTACGCACTCCGGCCAGCTCGGGCTCGGTCGAGGGGACCTGCTGCGTCACGGGGGCTCCTCCCGGTCAGCCCCGCCGGCGCGGCTCGTCGACGGGCACTCCGTCGACGATACGACATCGATTACCTCGGGCAATGAGTTGTCCACAGGCGTTGCCACCAGGGGCTGCGGGGCCTAATGATGTTCGCACTTGAGCGGATCTGTTGGCACCTGTGAGGTCTCGATGGTGGACATCGCCGAAAACGGTCGTACGTGGCTCCTGTCGGGGCCCGCAAGCAGCTATGCGCTGCATCTCACCGAGGCGGACGAACTGCTGCACCTCCATTGGGGACCACGGATCGCGCTCGCCGACGCGGAGGCCCTGGCGCTGAGTCCGCTGCCCGCCTACTGGCCCTTCGAGTCCCCGCTCGACGGCCGCGAGGAGTACCCCGTCGAGGGCGGCCCCCGCTTCGTCCGCCCGGCCCTGTCCGTGCGCACCGAGGAGCGGCGCGGCACCGAGTGGCGCTTCGTGTCCCACCAGTCCGAGGGTGACGAGCTGCGGCTGACCTTCGACGACGACGGGCTCGCCGTCACCCTCCACTACCGGATGCGCGGGGATGTCCTGGAGCGCTGGGTGACCGTGGCGAACGGCGGGCACGCGCGCGTGGAGCTGCTGCGCGCCGACGCCGCCACCTGGACCCTGCCCGACCGCGAGGGCTGGCGGCTGTCCCAGCTGCACGGCCGCTGGGCCGCCGAGTCCCTGCTCGCCACCGCACCGCTCACCTACGGCGAGAAGATCATCGGCAGCCGCCGCGGCCACACCGGCCACCAGCACCTGCCCTGGGTCGCGCTGGACACCGACGCGACCGAGGAGCGCGGCGAGGTCTACGGCTGCGCGCTCGGCTGGTCCGGCTCCTGGCGGATCGCCGTCGCCCAACTCCCGGACGCGCGCGTGCAGATCACCGGTGGCGCCGGCTACGACGACTCGGGCCTGCTGCTGCTCCAGCCGGGCGAGTCGTACACCACCCCCGTCTTCGCGGGCCTGTGGAGCGACGGCGGCTTCGGCGGGGCCAGCCGCACCTGGCACGCCTACCAGCGGGCGTACGTCATCCCGGACGCGGACCGGGACCGGCCGGTGCTGTTCAACTCCTGGGAGGCGACCAACTTCGACATCTCCGAGGAGCAGCAGGCCGCCCTCGCCCGGCGGGCCGCCGACATCGGCGTGGAGCTGTTCGTGGTGGACGACGGCTGGTTCGGTGCCCGCACCAGCGACCGGGCCGGCCTCGGTGACTGGACGCCCAACCCCGACCGCTTCCCGCACGGCCTCAAGCCCCTCGCCGACCAGGTGCACGGCCTCGGCATGCAGTTCGGCATCTGGGTCGAGCCCGAGATGGTCAACCCCGACAGCGACCTCTACCGCGCCCACCCCGACTGGGTGCAGTACCAACCGGGACGGAAGCGGACGGAACTACGCAACCAGCTCGTCCTCAACCTCGCCCGCGAGGATGTCCAGGAGTACCTCTGGGAGCAGCTGGACACCCTTCTGTCCAGCGCCCCGATCGACTACGTGAAGTGGGACTTCAACCGCTGCTTCACCGACGCCGGCTGGCCCGGGGAGCCGTATCCGCAGCGCCTGTGGGTCGACCACGTCCGCGCCCTGTACGCCCTGCTGGACCGGCTGCGCGCCGCCCATCCCTCGGTCGCCTTCGAGTCCTGCTCGGGCGGTGGCGGGAGGATCGACCTGGGCGTGATGAGCCGCACCGACCAGGTGTGGACCTCCGACAACACCGACCCGCTCGACCGGCTCGCCATCCAGCACGGCTTCAGCCAGATCCACCCCGCGCGGGTCATGGCCGCCTGGGTCACCGACAGCCCGAACACCCAGCTCAACGGGCGGGAGAGCTCGCTGCGGTTCCGCTTCGTCAGCTCGATGGCCGGGGTGCTCGGCGTCGGCGGCGACCTCACCGAGTGGACCGGGGAGGAGCTGGCCGAAGCCCATCGGTGGGTGGAGCTGTACAAGGAGATCCGCCCGGTCGTCCAGCGCGGCGACCAGTACCGGCTGCGGCCCCCGGCGGGCGGCCTGAGCGCCGTCCAGTACGTCCTCGGGGACGAGACCGTGGTCCTCGCCTGCCTGCAGGCGCAGCACTACGGCGAGCCGGTCCCGGCGCTGCGGCTGCGAGGACTCGACCCGACGGCGTCGTACGAATGCCGCGAAACGGGCGAAGTGCACCGAGGGGCGGTCCTGCTGCACCACGGACTGCGCACCGGGTTGAAGGGTGACCTGGATGCGACGGTTCTCCGGCTGTGCCGCATCTGAGATTTCTGTCCGAATTGCAGCCTTCATTCCAACTCGCTCTGGAATGAGGGGGCGTGGGGCGTCGGGGCGTGAGGAGCGTCATATTCGTGACCGTGCGTCGCGCGTCATGTCCACGTAATTCCGATAGCGGCAAAGGGAATTGAAAAGGGGAGGGATTGGGGAATTCACGGAGGGTGACCGTGAATTCCCGAATTGGATCATTTGGAACCCTGACGTCGGGAACCAGCTGCTTGTCCGGGTGCGTCTTGCTCGCTTACGTTCGCCACCAATCCGGACGGAACGCCGAATCCTGCCGCCGCCCGGAGTCCCCGCACACTTCACCCGTGTTCGGCAGGAGCGGGGGACCCGCCAGGTACGACTGCCTGTCCCGGTCTCCGCGACAGGCTGGGGGTGTAGCCGCGCACCGTGCGGCCGGGCAGCTCCAGCCCGAACCCGACAGCTCACCCCGCAGGCGCCGGAGAGGAATGCGCCATGCCCGCGAAGGGTAAGCACCGCCGTCCCAAGGCCCCGCGTTTCACCCGCTCGATCGCCGTCGCCGGAACCGGTGGCGCCGCGCTGGCCCTGCCGCTCTTCGGGGCCACCGGAGCGCACGCCGCCACCGCGCAGTCCGTTTCCGGAAAGGCCGTGCAGTCCCTTCCGTCCGTGGTGAAGACGGCCGCGAAGAAGGCGGCCGCACAGCAGAATTCGGGCGTGCGCACCTACACGGTGCAGTCCGGTGACTGGCTCGCGAAGATCGCCGACGACCAGCACGTCAGCGGCGGCTGGCAGCGGCTCTACGACGACAACCGGCAGGCTGTCGGCCAGGACCCCTCGCTGATCCACCCCGGTCTGAAGCTGTCGCTCGGCGGGCAGGCCGCCCAGACGCACACCGAGCCCTCCGCCCCCGCCCCCGCGCGGGCGCCCCAGTCCCAGGCCGCCGACACCTCCGGTGCCGCCACCACCCCCTCCACCGGCTACACCCTCCCGGTCACCGGCGCCACCATCGGCACCGGCTACCACGTGGCCGGCAGCATGTGGTCCAGCGGCTACCACACCGGCGTCGACTTCGTCGTGCCGACCGGCACCTCGCTCAAGGCCGTCGCCGCCGGCACCGTCGTCTCCGCCGGGTGGGGCGGCGCGTACGGCAACCAGGTCGTCATCAAGCTGAACGACGGCTACTACGCCCAGTACGGCCACCTCTCGCAACTCTCCGTCTCGGCCGGGCAGACCGTGACCGCGGGCCAGCAGATCGGCCTCTCCGGCGCGACCGGCAACGTGACCGGCCCGCACCTGCACTTCGAGATCCGCACCACGCCGAACTACGGCTCGGACATCGACCCCGTCGGCTACCTCCGCACGCACGGGGTCGCCGTCTGAGGCTCCCGTTCCCAGGGGCCCACATCTAGAGAACCGCCTGCCTGACACGCCGCCGAAGGCCGGACCCTGATCCCGGGGTCCGGCCTTCGGTGTGTCCACTCGTGCCGCCCATCGCATTGCGGTCGTGTGGCGGCCGCGCCCAGGGTGTCGACAGGAGAGGTGGGGGGCGGACACAGTGGCCTGCGTGGGATGCAAGCGCTTTCTGTCTCCGTTTTCTGTCTCCGCTTCCCGTCTGTGAAGGAGCCACCCGACGTGACGACCACCCGCCGCACCTTCGCGGCCCTCGCGGCCTCGGCCGCCCTCACCGCCCTCGCCCCCGCACCCGCCGCCCACGCCGCACCCCGCCACCGCCGCCTCCTCGCCCATGACGACTTCCGGCACGGTCTCGGCCAGTGGGTCACCGAACTCCAGGACGGCGGCAGCGTCACCGCCGCGGACGGCGTCCTGGACATCGACGTGCCGAGCGGCGCCACGGTCTGGTTCCGGCAGCGGTTCGACGGGCCGTACGTCCTCGAGTACACCGCCACCGCGGTCTCGGCGGGCGGCGCCAACGACCGGGTCTCCGACCTGAACAACTTCTGGAACGCCACCGACGTCCGTTCTCCGGACGACCTGTTCGCCACTCGCCGGGGCGGCGCGCTCGCCGAGTACGACTACCTCACGACCTACTACGTCGGCTTCGGCGCCAACTCCAACACCACGACCCGGCTGCGCCGCTACGTCGGCGAGCCCGGCGTCCGCCCGCTCGTCCACGACTACACCGAGCCCCTGCTGGTCCCCGGCCGGCCCAACCATGTGCGGATCGTGTCGGACGGCTCGCTCGTCCAGTGGTGGAACAACGGGCGGCTCGTCTTCGACTACACGGACCCGGAGCCGTACACCGGCGGACACTTCGCCTTCCGGACCGTGTGGAGCCATTTCCGGGTCAGCGGCTTCCGGGTGTGGCGATCGCACGGTCAACGCGCCTGACCGGCGCGCTATTCCTGGATTGGCAAACTATTTAAGGGTGTCTCATCTCACCGTTCGTCAACCCCGGCCTACGGTCGCGTAGGTCACATCCGAAGGTGAATCATGGTCCGACGTGGCAGACGATTCGAAGAATGACAACAGATCAGTGATCGGGTCGTACGTGGCGGTGGGGGACAGCTTCACCGAGGGCGTGGGCGACCCCGGCCCCGACGGGGCGTTCGTGGGCTGGGCCGACCGGTTCGCGGTACTGCTCGCGGACCGGCGCCCCGAGGGCGACTTCGCGTACACCAATCTGGCCGTGCGGGGAAAGCTGCTCGACCAGATCGTGGCGGACCAGCTCCCGAAGGCCGTCGAACTGGCCCCGGACCTCATCTCCTTCTGCGCGGGCGGCAACGACATCATCCGGCCCGGCACCGACCCGGACGAGGTCGCCGAGCGCTTCGAGCGGGCGGTGGTCCAGCTCACCGAGGCCGTGGGCACGGTGCTGGTGACGACCGGCTTCGACACCCGTGGCGTCCCCCTCCTCAAGCATCTGCGCGGCAAGATCGCCACCTACAACGGGCACGTCCGCGCCATCGCCGACCGGTACGGCTGTCCCGTGCTCGACCTGTGGTCCCTGAAGTCCGTCCAGGACCGCAGGGCGTGGGACGACGACCGGCTCCACCTCTCACCCGAGGGCCACACGCGCGTGGCGCTGCGCGCCGGCCAGGCCCTCGGCCTGCAGGTCCCGGCCGACCCGGAGCAGCCCTGGCCGGCGCTCCCGCCCCGGGGCACCCTGGAGATCCGTCGCGACGACGTCCACTGGGCCCGTGAGTACCTGGTCCCGTGGATCGGCCGCCGGCTGCGCGGCGAGTCCTCCGGGGACCATGTGACGGCGAAGGGCACCCTGTCGCCGGACGACATCAAGATGCGGATCGCGTCGGTGGCGTGACGGCCACGGTCCGTGCCCCGCACCACGAGCGCGACGGTGCGGGGCACGGACGTACGACTGCCCCGGCCGCACCCTTACCGCTCCCGCCTTGTCCCGGCCGGACGGTCTACCGTTCCGGCTTGGTCAACGTCTCCAGGCGTAGCCCGAGTTCCCGGGCCAGGGCGTCGTCCGCCCACTGTGGCGCCCTGGAGCGCGGTGCTGCGCCCAGGTATGACATGAGCTGTATTGCGAGGCCGTCGAGGAGCGAGGTCGGGCACAGGGGCGTCCCAGCCGGGCCGTCTACCGTTCCGGTTTGGTCAGCGCCTCCAGGCCCAGCCCGAGTTCCCGGCCCAGGGCCTCGTCCGCCCACTGCTGCGCGCGGGAACGTGGTATCGCGCCCGGGTACGACGTGAGCTGTACGGCGAGGCCGTCGAGGAGTGCGGTGAGTCGTAGGGCCGCTCCGGGCGGGTCGGCGCACTCGAACTCGCCCGCCGCCACGCCCTCCGCGATGACCTCGGTGATCGCCGCCTTCCACTGCTGGTCCAGGTCGCGGGTGACCTGGCGGAGGGTGGGTTCGCGCAGCGACACCGCCCAGCCCTCGATCCACAGCCGCCAGCCCTTGGCCTGGCCCGTGGGCGCGTACCAGCGCACGGCGGCCCGCAGCCGGCGCAGCGCGGAGGTCCGCCGGCCCAGCAGCCCCCGCAGATGCGCGAGGTCGTCCTCGGCCGCGTAGGCGAAGGCGGCGGCGACCAGCTTCTCCTTGGTCGAGAAGTGATACAGCACCAGCGCGTTGCTCACCCCGAGCGCGGAGGCCACGTCGGCGATCCTCACCGCCGCCACGCCCCGCACCTCGATCTGCTCGATGGCGGCCCGCAGCAACTCCTCCCGCCGCTCCGCCACGCTCAACCGCACTCTCGCCACGCGGTCACCCTAATCCGTCGCTCAGAGCCGTGCCGAAAGGCCCTGGCTCCTTCGGCCACTTCGCGTGCCGTGGGCCGAGGGGCGCCCGGCCGGGGTCAGCGGTACCACCCGAAGCGCTCCGCGATCACCGGCAGGCGGTCGGTCACCAGGGCGTGGGCGGCGGCGCGCGGGGTCGTACCGTCGGCCTCCGCGCGCGTGAGCATCAGGTCGACCAGGGCACGCATCGAGCGGCGGATGTGCGCGAACGCCTCGTCGGCGTCCGGACCGATGTCGCCGAACAGGGTCCACCACCACCAGGCGTTGGTGGACGAGTTGACCACCACGTCCGGCAGCACGGTCACCCCGCGCGCGGTCAGCAGCGCCTCCGCCTCGGGCAGGACGGGCATGTTGGCCGCCTCGACGATCCAGCGGGCGGTGATCCGCTCCTGCTCGGCGGTACCGATCGCGTAGGACACCGCCGCGGGCACCAGCACCTCCGCGTCCGCGGACAGCCACGCGTCGCCGGGCAGTTCACGGTCGCCGGGGCGCAGCACGGAGCGGTCGACCGTGCCGTACGCGTCCCGCGCGGCCAGCAGCGCCTCCACATCGAGGCCCGCCGGGTTGGCGATCGTCCCCTTGACGTCGGCCACGGCCACCACCCTGAGGCCCGCGCGCGCGAGGAAGCGGGCCGTGGCCCCGCCCATCGTGCCCAGGCCCTGCACGGCCACCCGGGTGCCCCGGTACGGCACCGACGCCCGGTCCAGGGCGGCCAGCACCGACTCGGCGACCCCGCAGCCGCCCGCCAGCTCGTCCAGGCCGATGCCGTCCACCTCGACCGCGAAGGCGTCCGCGAGCCGCCCCCGGGCCGCCGTCTCGTCGTCCAGCAGCGGGAACACGGCCTGCACGGAGGAGACCAGGCCCGCCTCCGCCGCCGCGCGGTCCACCAGGTCCTGGGTGAGGCCCAGATCCTCCCCGGTGGTCCAGAAGCTCTCGATGTACGGCCGCATGGCCCGCAGGTAGCGCACGAGCAGCCCGTACGCCCCGGGGTCCCGCGGATCGCAGTCGATGCCGCCCTTGGCTCCGCCGAGCGGGACGTAACGGCTCTCGGGGTCGTAGTGCAGGGCCTCCTTCATCGTCATGCCCCGGGCGAGTCCGGTGACCTCCTCCAGGGTGCAGCCGGGCCGCATCCGCAGCCCGCCGCTGGCCACGCCCCGCACCAGCCGGTCCACGACGAGGAAACCCCGGCGGCCGGTGATGTGGTCGGTCCAGACGAGCGACATCAGGGGGGCGGTCATGGGGTCTCCCGGGTGAGGGTTACTGAATCGCGAGTCAGTATTCGGAGCCGGTGGACGGCCTGTCAACGTGCGACGGATCCTCAGCGGCGCACGCCGGAGGCCGGCCTGTGACCCCGGCCACCCCGGACGGTCGGAGGCGCCGACCATAATGGAGGACCTCAGCGACTCCACCTGGAGGTACCGTGACCGGTTTGCGTTCCCAGAGCTTCGGGCTCGGCATGCTTCAGCCCGAGGCCTTCGGCGCGGAACCGAGCGGTGAGCGCCTGGCCCGGATCCGCCGCTCCCCGCACTTCGAGGACGGCGTCTTCCAGAACCCCGGCGGCACCGCCCGTACCCGGCCCTCCGGTTCCATGCTGGACTTCGCCAAGGTGTTCCTCGACAAGGACACCCGGCCCCTGCGCGCCCCCCGCGGCACGGTCCCGGTGCACGCCACCACCCTGGCCGACCTCGCCAAGCCGCCGGCCACCGGGCTGCGGGTGACCTGGATGGGCCACTCCAGCGTGCTCGTGGAGATCGACGGCCACCGCGTCCTCTTCGACCCCGTCTGGGGCGAGCGCTGCTCCCCGTTCCCCTTCGCCGGGCCCAAGCGGCTGCACCCGGTGCCGCTGCCGCTGGCCGCGCTCGGCCCGGTCGACGTGGTGGTCATCTCGCACGACCACTACGACCACCTGGACATGCCCACGATCAAGGCGCTGGCCGGCACGGACACCGTGTTCGCCGTGCCGCTCGGCGTCGGTGCCCACCTGGAGCACTGGGGCGTGTCCGCCGACCGGCTGCGTGAACTCGACTGGCACGAGGACACCAAGATCGGCGGACTCACCCTCACCGCCACCCCGGCCCGCCACTTCTGCGGCCGCGGCCTGCGCAACACCCAGCACACCCTGTGGGCGTCCTGGGTCGTGGCGGGCGAGGAGCACCGGATCTACCACAGCGGTGACACGGGCTACTTCGAGGGCTTCAAGGACATCGGCGCGGCCCACGGTCCGTTCGACGCCACGATGATCCAGATCGGCGCGTACAGCGAGTTCTGGCCGGACATCCACATGACCCCGGAGGAGGGCCTGCGCGCCCACCTCGACCTCCAGGGCGGGGCCCCGCACGGAGTGCTGATGCCGATCCACTGGGGCACCTTCAACCTCGCCCCGCACCCCTGGGCCGAGCCCGGCGAGTGGACCAAGGAGGCCGCCGAGGAGGTCGGCCAGGCGGTGGCGCTGCCCCGCCCCGGCGAGCCCTTCGAGCCGGCCGGCAAGCTCCCCGCCGAGCCCTGGTGGCGAGGCGTCTCCGGAACCGTCCGCCGCACCTGGCGCGCGATGGGGGCGCTGGCCGCCGAGCCCGGCGTGCGCAAAGGACTCGGCCACACGGACTGACGGCTGGGGCGGGCCCGCAGAGTCCGGGCACACGGGGTCGGGCCAGCGTGGCGCTGCCTGCGGCGAGGGCACCCGCGGCGACGGGTGGCTCGAACTGGAGCAGCCGGCGTGCGCCGGACCCTGCAGCCTGCCGCGCCCGTCCTGGACCGGGGACCGAGGCCCTGGTGCGGCTGTCTCGTTATGGCTCGAACGGTCACCCCTCGTGCATCATTGACCCGGTTGCTCATTCATCTGTGATCGAACCCTTCTGCTTCAACACCTGTTCTGACTGCGGAGGTTCGCGATGGCGTCGACACGTGTCCACCTCGTGCTGGTGCACGGCCTCTTCTCCTCCGCCAAGGTGTGGAAGGCGTTCGAAACGCTCATCGGAACCGACCCCGAACTGGCCGACTGGGTCAGCGTCCACCCCTTCGAGTACGACTCCCCTCTCATCCGGCTCCGGCCCGACCGCCGGGTCGCCGAGACCGATGACGTCGCAGACCAGCTGGGGACCTTCCTGGAGACCGAACTCGCCGACGCCGAGCGGATCGTGCTCGTCACCCACAGCCAGGGCGGCCTGGTCGTACAGCGCTTCCTGGCCCGCAAACTGTGGAACGGCGAGGGCCACGAGCTGGCCCGGATCAAGCACTTCACGATGTTCTCCTGCCCCAACACCGGCTCCGGCTTCTTCCTCACCGTCCGCAAGTTCCTCAAACTCTGGCGCAATCCGCAGGAGCAGCAGCTGAGGCCCTTCGACCGGGCCGTGACGGAGGCCCAGCGGACCGTCCTGAGCGCGGTGGTGCACGCCCGGGGGCACAGCGACAAGGAGTGCCCCATACCGGTCCGCGCCTACGGGGGCTCCGCCGACGACATCGTGCCGCCGATCGTCGCCCGCGGCGTCTTCCCCAAGGGCGGGGTGGTCACCGCCGACCACTTCTCCATCATCCAGCCCGCGGACCGCACCGCCGCCTCCTACCGCGCCGTGCGCGGGGCCCTGATCGAGGTGGCCCGAGCGGCGTCCGTGCGGGAGAGCGCCTTACCTCTCGCATCGACAGCCGCGCGACCCAGCACCACCAAAGGCACGGGTGACACCGCCGCCGACGCCCGGATCGCGACGGACGCCGAAGCCGCCGACGGCCCCTCGTACCCGCCCCCCGCCGCCGAGGACCCGGACCTCGCCCCGCTGCCGCCCCCGCCGTACTGGCAGCTGGACGAAGGCCAGCTGAAGGGGGAGGACCGGCACGGTCTCGTCGCCCACCTCCTGTCCGAGCAGGCCCGCCGGCGCGTACACGTCGTGGCGGGCCCGGGCGGGTCGGGGAAGAGCCGGATCGCCCTGGAGGCCGCCGACCGCGCCCGGCGCGCCGGACACCGCGTCTGGTGGGTGTCGGCACCCGAGCTGAGTCTCCGCATGCGCATGATCGCCCGCGATCTGGGCGCCCCGTCGATCACCGTGGAACGGGCCTGGCTCGTCGGCACGGCCATGGACCTGGTCTGGACCCTCCTCGACGCCTGCCCCGAACCCTGGCTGCTGATCTTCGACAACGTCGACGACCCCGAGCGGCTCGGCTCCCGCGACGGCCCGGCCGCCAGCGGGACCGGCTGGCTGCGCACACCGCAGAACGCCAAGGGCACCGTGATCGTCACCAGCCGGGTACGCAGCCGGCACGCCTGGGGCGACGCCAGCCGCGTCCATCAGGTGCTGCCCCTGGACGACAACGACGGTGCCTCCATGCTGCTGGAACGGACCGGGGGCCTCGGCGGCACCAACGAAGACGCGCGCAGGCTGTCGCGGCAGTTGGGCGGGCTGCCACTCGCCCTGCGACAGGCCGCCGACGTGATCAAGGCCGTTCACCAGAGCCAGATCTCACTGGACAGCGACATCAGGGACTTCGAGACCTTCCGCCGTACCGTCGCCCCTCGCGTCGACACCGCCGCGGACCAGGACGGACCGCACCTGAGTGAGCTGCTGGGCCGGGAGATCGTGGAAAAGGTCTGCGGGATCGGCATGGACCTGCTCACCCAGCACGAACTGCCCCAGGCGCCGACCCTGCTGAAGGTCTTCGCCTGCCTGAGCATCGCCCCCATCCCCTACCGCTGCCTCCTCACCGACTCCGCACTCGCCCAGTCCCCGCTCTTCCCCGGCGCCACCCCCGCACGCACCAGCGCCCTTCTGGCGGGTCTGGAGGAGCTCGGACTCGTGGACGCGTACGAACGTGAGGGCGTCGCCGACCGCCGGCTGGCCGGCGTACTGACCCTGCATCCCGTCGTGCACGGTGTCCTGCGCGAGGACGAGGAGGTGCGCAAGCGGCCCGCGGACTACTACGGACTGGCCGTGCGCATGCTCCGGTCGGCCATCCAGCACAGCAACCCCGACCACCCCGCCAACTGGCCCCTGTGGGCCGCGCTCTCCCCGCACGCGCTGGAGGTGTCCCGGGCCTGCCTGCTCGGCGACCTCAGGCTGTCCGACCGCTCCGTGCGCACCGAGGCCCTGGAACTGGCCCGGCTGACCGCCCGCTACCTCATAGCCACGGGGCTGCTGGGGCCCGCGTACGACCTCGTCCTCCCCCTCGTCGAGCGCTGCTCTTCGTTCGGCTTCGACAGCGACGACCGCGAGATCCTCGGCCTGCGCCACGAGCAGGGGCGTGTCCACCTCGACAGGGAGCAGTTGCCCCTGGCCGAGCAGGTGCTGGGCCGCGTGGTGCGGGTGCGGACCCGGATCCTGGGGGAGAACCACGCCGACACCCTGGCCAGCAGGCACAAGCTGGCCCGCGCGATCAACGAGCAGGCCGGCCGGGAGGCCGAGGCCGAGGTCATGCTGCGCTCCATCGTCGAGGCGGAGAACGAGGTGCGCGGACCCGAGCACTACGACACCCTCGTGGTGCGCCACACCCTGGCTCGGACGATGCTCGCCCGCGGGGCACACCGCGAGGCCGAGGCGGAGGCCCGGGAGATACTGAGCATCAGCCGCCGCAACCACTGGCCGCCCGCCACACCGGAGATCCTGCGGGTACAGGAGACCCTGACGCACTCGCTGCTGCGCCAGGACCGCGCCCGTGACGCGGAGCAGGTCATCCGCGAGGCGCTGCAGCACGCCTCCCAGCCTGCGGACTCCAACGTCGTGATGCGGCTCCGATTCACTTTCGTCCTCGTACTTCTCGGCATACGTGGGCGTACACCCGAAGCGGTGAAGGAGTTGCGGGCACTGGTGCGCGACCTCGACCGGGTGGTGACCTCGGAGCACCCGCTGTCCGTGCAGGCCAGGGCGCTCCTCGAAACGGCTGTTCGGGAGATGCCGACCTGAAACCTCCTCTATTCACGCGGAGTTGAGCGGAACCTTCGCCGGGGGTGGCGGGCTTGCGCGTAGCCTGACGGTGCCTCACCCTGTGTGACGCGTCCCCTACCGAAACGCTCGGAGGTTCGCCGATGACTTCTCTCCCCCCTGATACCCACGACGACCAGGCCCTGACATGGGGCGCTCCGGGGAGCGACCTGGAGGAGATGCAGGCGGAGTTCGGCCGGCGAATCGCGATGGAAGCGCTGGAGGCAGGACGCCAGGCACTCGAACTCGACGCGAAGACCGCGTTCCGCGCCACCGGCGGAGCGCATCCCGGATAGGCGCCGATGAATTTCCGCTGTCTTTCACCATGTCGGGGGCTCACGAATGACTTCAGGGAAATCCACGCAGGGGTTATCGCCGACCACGTCGCACGACCCGTTCTTCCGCGCAGCCACCGCGCCCGCCTTCACCCATGACCTGCTCGCCGGTCTCGCCGCCGGACGGTACGCGGCGGTCCGGGTGCCCGGTTTCCTGCCCCGGGAGCGCTGCGACGAGGTGCTCGCCGCCCTGGAGGCACGGGCCTTCGACTCGTACGGGAAGGCCCGCGTCCAGCCGCCGGTGATGCGGTTCGGCGTGGGAATCAGCGACCACATGGCGGAGGGCGGGGTCTCCGAGAGCTACTGGAGCGCTCTGGAGGGCCACCGCGAGGTCTGGCAGGGCCTCGGCCTCTCCTTCGACCCCTTCCGCGCCTGCCGGGAAGGGCTCGGCGCGCACTGGCCCGGTGGCGTGGCGGTCGGCCGAAGGGGCGGGCGGCAACTCGGCGACGGCGTGGCCAGGGAACCCAACCAGGGCTTCCAGGTCCACTTCGACGACGCGCTGCGCGAGTACGCGGGGGACCTGCTGGACGAACCCATAGTCGGCCAGTTCGCGTTCAACCTCTACCTCAGCGTGCCTCCCTCGGGCGGCGAGACGGTCCTGTGGCGGCACCGGTGGCAACCCGAGGACGAGGCGTACCGGTTGCCGGCCTCCTACGGGTACGACGAGGCGGTGGTGCGGGGCGCCGAATTCCTCGAGATCGCACCGCGGGTGGGCGAGGCGCTGCTGATCGACCCGCGCTACTTCCACGCGGTACGGCCCAGTCGGGGCGCCCGCCGAATCGCACTGGGATTCGCGGTGGGTCTCGCCGCGTCCGGCCGGTTGCTCACCTGGGCCTGAACGCCGGGCCGACCTGGCCATTCCCTTTGACGTGACGTCAATTATTCGTTCGAGCACGCCCTTTGACGCTCAAGTGGCGGAGTGGCTAGGTTCGGGTGATGGACATCCTGCGCTACGTGGCCTTCAGCACCGACCCGCTGGGCGGAAACCCGGCGGGTGTGGTGCTGAACGCCGCAGGCATCGACGAGGCGACGATGGGTGCCATCGCGGCCGAGATCGGCTACTCGGAGACGGCCTTCGCCGCACCCCGGCCGGACGGGGCATTCGACATTCGCTACTTCAGCCCGAAGGCCGAAGTACCCTTCTGCGGCCACGCCACCATCGCCACCGCAGTCGCCCACGCCCACCAGCACGGTGTCGGCGACCTGCTGCTGCACACCATGGCCGGACCGGTCCCCGTGACCACCTCGACGCGCCCGGACGGCTCGGTCGTCGCCACCCTGGTGAGTGTCGAACCCCGCACGGCGGAGATCACCGGACCCGACCTGGCCGAGCTGCTCGCCGCCCTCCGCTGGTCCGCCGCCGATCTCGACCCCGCACTGCCGCCCCGGGTCGCCTATGCCGGCGCCTGGCATCCGGTCATCGCGGCCGCCAGCCGGGAGCGCCTCGCCGACCTCGACTACGACATGTCCGCGCTCGGCGCCCTCATGGCGCGCCGGGAATGGGTCACCATCGCCCTGGTCCGACGCGAGACGGACACCGTCTTCCACGTCCGCAACCCCTTCCCGCCCGGCGGCGTCGTCGAGGACCCGGCCACCGGCGCCGCCGCTGCGGCCCTCGGCGGCTATCTCCGGAGCATGGGTCTCATCGAGCCACCCGCCGTGCTGACGATCCATCAGGGCGTGGACATGGGCCGTCCGAGCCTCCTCACGGTGGGCGTCCCGGCAGACCCGTCGAGCGGTATCGAGGTGACGGGCACGGCGGTTCGCCTCGCCTGAGCGGGCGCCGGCGGGCGCTAGCGCCCGCCGTCCTCGGATACCTCCAGAACGACCTCGATCTCCACGGGTGAGTCGAGCGGCAGGACGTTCATGCCGACCGCGCTGCGCGCATGCCGGCCCGCCGCTCCGAACAGGTCGACGAGCAGCTCGCTGGCCCCGTCCACCACCGTGGCCTGCCGGACGAAGCCGGGGGCGGAGGACACGTACCCGACCACCTTCACCACCCGGACCACCGTCTCCAGGGGTGCGACCGCGTCCGCGGCCGCCAGCGCCGCCAGCGCGCACTGCCTGCTGAGCTCCTTCCCCCGCTCCAGCGACACCTCCGCGCCGACCCGTCCGGTCGCGGTCAACTCCCCGTCGGTCAAAGGGATCTGGCCGGCGACGAAGACATAGCTGCCGCTGCGCACGGCGGGCACGTAGGTCCCCTTCGGGGCACTCACCTCCGGCAGTCGCAGACCGAGCCCGGCAAGCCGCTCGCGGACGTCAGTGGTCATGGGCCCTCCTGGTGACCTGGACGACGGGAGTCATCGTCCCACCGCCCCGGCCCCGACGGGGCGGACTCACGCCATGCGCCTGCTGGGCCCACAGAGGCAAGGCCAAAGCGGTTACTTTCCGTAAGGTTTTGTGGGAGTGTGCCCGCGGTGTGCGGGCACCCTCGGGGGGATGGGGGTGCCGGGTGTGAGGTGCGCGAGGGGACCTGAGTCGTCGTGGAACCCTCGATCGCCCGTCGGTTCCGATGACCGCTTTTGAGCAGGTAGTTTCGATCTTTTTCGGGTTGGTTCGATGGGTGCGACGAGGTTATCGGTCTGTCGTACGAAGCCTCATACCAGAGCGGGACCCTTGGCGGGGGACTTTGTCAACTGCCCACCGCACATGATGCGTAGGCGACTACTGTGAGTGTCCGGATGGCAGCCCGACGGACCAGTACGAGGACGCAGATGTCTCACCTCCGTGCACCGGCCGCCCCTGCCGACCGCCGTGAGGGCGGCCGGCACGGACGACCGGTCGCCCGACCCGCTCCCGCACTGCCCGAGACGCACATACGGCCTCAGCTCATGCGGCTCGCCGTGCTGCCGCCCGTCGCGGTCGCGCTCAGCGCCAGCGCGGCCGTCCTGTTCAGCATCCGCTCCACCGGCGCACGCCCCGGCCCCACCCTGTGGGCCGTGCTCGCCGGAGCGGTCGCGGTGACCCTCGCGGGCATCGTGATCGCCGCCGTCGCCGCGGACCGCGCCGCCCGCTCGGTCAGCGACCGCGTCGACGCGCTGCGCCGCAGCGCCGCCCAGGGCGAGGCGGATCTGCGGGCCCTCGTCGAGGCGCTGCGCCACGGCGAGACCCCGCCGCAGCGCGGCTCGCGCCGCCGGCCGCCCGAGGACGCCGACGACTTCGAGCTGCTCGCCGCCGACCTGGCCCACGCGTACGACGGCGCCGTCACCGCCGTCGTGCAGGCCGCCCAGCTCTCCAGCCAGGCGGGCAGCGAGCAGAAGCTCGAGGTCTTCGTCAACCTCGCGCGACGGCTCCAGTCCCTGGTGCACCGGGAGATCTCGATCCTGGACGACCTGGAGCACGAGATCGAGGACCCGGAACTCCTCAAAGGCCTGTTCCACGTGGACCACCTGGCCACCCGGATCCGGCGGCACGCCGAGAACCTCGCCGTGCTCGGCGGCGCCGTCTCCCGCCGGCAGTGGAGCAACCCGGTGAACATGACCGAGGTGCTGCGCTCCGCCATCGCCGAGGTCGAGCAGTACTCCCGGGTCAAGCTGGTGCCGCCCATCGACGGCGAACTGCGCGGCCACGCCGTCGCCGACGTCATCCACCTGCTCGCCGAACTCGTCGAGAACGCCACGGTGTTCTCCGCCCCGCACACGCAGGTGCTGCTCCGCGCCAACCTCGTCACCTCCGGGCTCGCCGTGGAGGTCGAGGACCGCGGACTCGGCATGCCGGTCGGCGAGCAGAACAAGATGAACGCCCTGCTCGCCGACCCCGACCAGGTCAATGTCGCGAGCCTGCTGGCCGACGGCCGTATCGGCCTCTACGTCGTCTCCCAGCTCGCCCGGCGCCACGGCATCGGCGTGCGCCTGCAGACCAACATCTACGGCGGTGTGCAGGCCGTACTCGTCGTCCCGCAGGCGCTGTTGGGCCCGAGGCCGGGCGTACCCGGGGCCGCACCGCAGCCCCAGGACCCGGCGGGGAGCGGCCCGTTGCCGCAGGTGGGGCGTACCGCATCGGCATCCGCATCCGCTTCCATGGAGCACCGGCCGGGACCCGGAGCAGGGGCGGGCCCCGTTGGCGCCGTGGGCATGAGCGGCACTGTCGGCGCGAGTGGCTCGGGCAGTGCGCCGGCCGGAGGGCCGGTCGGGACCGGACAGGCCCCGGCGACCGGCCGACGGCGGCACGCACAGGCCGGATACGGACACAGCGGCGACCTCGGGAGCGAGGGCGTCCAGAGCGGGGGTATCCAGAACGCGGGCGCACTCAGCGGGCCTTCGCAGGGCGCGGGCTCACCCCCGCCCCCGCTCCCCGTCCGCGGCGTCCATGAGCAGCGGCCTGCCATCGCCGAGGCCGTGCCCGGGATCAGCGCCGAGGACCGGCCGGTGCTGGAGGGACACGCGGGCACCCTGCCCGCCCCGCGCACCGGTGCGGTCCGGGGCACCATCGGCAAGCCCCAACTGCCCCGCCGGCGCGCCCAGGAGCACATCGTTCCCCAACTGCGCGGCGGCCCGGCCCCCCGCCAGGACGGCGATGTCGTCCCGGGTCACGACCCCGGCCTGATGGCGGCCTTCCAGCGGGGGATCGGACTCGCCGAGGCACAGCAGAACATGGAGTCGGCCTACGGGGACGCACCTCGTACGGAGGCCGCACCCGGGGTGACCGGATACATCGATATGGGCCCGGCACACAGGGCACCGGCCACGGTCACGCCCCATATGAGCCCTGCACACATGGATGCACACCCCATGGACGCGGCCAACCCCCTGGCCTCGACGCCCATATCCCAACTGCACACGCACAGCCCCGTATCCGAGGGCACCGGCCGATCCGACGGGAGCGCACCGGCCGGATGACCGCCCTCCACAGTCCCGTACCCACCCCCACCCCCAGCGCTCCCGCTGACCTTCGTATCCCAAGGAGTCGATCCACCATGGCGAGCGACGCGCCGACCGCCCAGGCATCCGACCTCGACTGGCTGCTGAGCGGCCTAGTACAGCGCGTACCCCACACCACCAGCGCGGTGCTCCTGTCCTGCGACGGACTGGTGAAGTCCGTGCACGGCCTCGATCCCGACAGCGCCGACCACATGGCGGCCCTGGCCTCCGGTCTGTACTCCCTCGGCCGCAGCGCGGGCGTCCGGTTCGGCGACGGCGGGGACGTCCGCCAGGTCGTCGTGGAACTGGACTCGACGCTGCTGTTCGTCACCACCGCCGGTTCCGGCACCTGCCTCGCGGTGCTCGCCGGCCGCGAGGCCGACGCCGCCGTGCTCGGCTACGAGATGGCGATGCTGGTCAAGAGCGTCCGTCCGTACCTGGTGACAGCGCCCCGGCAGCACGCCGTCGAATCCACGGCGATGAGGCCTTGAACGTGGCCGCAGCCGGCGACGGGCCCTGGCTCGACGACGCGGCCGGACGGCTGGTGCGCCCGTTCACGGTCAGCAACGGCCGGACCGAGCCCAGCATCGCCCTCGACCTGATGTCACAGGTGATGGCCACCGGCGTCACCCCGCTCGGCTACCTCGGCCCCGAGCACGCCCAGGCACTCGACCTGTGCCGTGCGCCGGTCTCGGTGGCCGAGGTGGCCGCGCATCTGAAGCTGCCCGCGGTGGTCACCAAGGTGCTCCTCTCGGACCTCGTCGACTGCGGGGCGCTGACCACCAAGCCCCCCGTGTTCCACCACAACCCCACTGACCGGTCTCTGCTGGAGGCAGTGCTCGATGGACTACGACGACAGCTCTGACCCGTTTCCCACCGCCCTCAAGATCCTGGTGGCGGGCGGGTTCGGGGTCGGCAAGACCACCTTCGTGGGGGCGGTCAGCGAGATCGCCCCGCTCAGCACCGAGGAGCTGCTCACCACGGTCAGCGCCGCCACGGACAACCTCGACGGCATCGAGAACAAGGTCGAGACGACGGTCGCCATGGACTTCGGCCGGATCACACTCGATCCGGAGCACGTCCTGTACCTGTTCGGCACGCCGGGGCAGGAGCGGTTCTGGTTCATGTGGGACGAGCTGTCGGAAGGGGCGCTCGGCGCGGTCATCCTCGCCGACACCCGTCGCCTGGAGGAGTGCTTCGCGGCCGTGGACTTCTTCGAGGAGCGCGGCCTCGCCTTCATCGTCGCCATCAACGAGTTCGACGGCGGCTTCCGCTACCACCCGGAGGAGGTGCGCGCGGCCCTCGACCTCGACCCGGGGATCCCGGTCGTCTGCTGCGACGCCCGCATCTCCAGCTCCGGAGTGCAGACCCTGCTCACCCTCGTACGCCACCTCATCGCCCACGCCCCGGCGACCGCGCCGAGCCACGGCGCCCACATGTGATCCAGCCATACAGCCCACGGAGCCGCCATATGAGATACGCCCACAGCGCCGGAGCCCGGCCATGACCTACGAGCCGCCCCGTCCGGTCCGGGGTCTGCTGCTCACCCCCGAGGACAGGGAGGCACCCGCCCGCATCTCCAGACTGCGCCGCCTCGGTCTGGGGGAGCGTCCCGAACCCGGTCTCGACGCCTTCGCATGCCATCTCGCCCAGCTCACCGGCGCGCCGTACGCCATGGTCAACTTCATCGGCGCGGACCACCAGTTCTTCGCGGGCCTGCGCATTCCGGTGGCCGCGCCGGTGGTCCGGGAGGACGGCAGCAGGCCCGAGGTCGGCCGTGTCCTGCCGCGCGACCACGGCTTCTGCCCCCATGTGGTGGTCCGCCGCAAGGCCCTGGTGCTGGAGGACGTCCGCGACTATCCCCGCTTCGCCGGCAATCCGGTCGTGGACGAGTACGGCATCCGCTCCTACCTAGGCGCCCCGCTCATCGACAGCTCCGGCATGGCGCTCGGCACCGTGTGCGCCTCCGACGTCGCACCCCGGGCCTGGGGACGGTCCGGGCTGGAGACCATCAAGGCGCTGGCCGCGGAACTCGTCGTACGCATCGAACGGTCCGCGGACGACGGACTGCCGATCTGAGGCACCCGCGGGAAACGGGCATGGCCGCGGGGATCCGGGAGGCGTGAAGGAAAGCTGAGGCGGCGGTTAAGAAAAGCTCGATGGACCCCGGCCCGCGCATACGGCAGATTGCGGGGTGATTCCACCCCTCTGACCCGCTGCGGGCTCCTTCGGCATGCCCGCGGCCGGGACCTCACCCACGGGAGTCGTAGCGTTGAAGGCGCTGGTCAAGCAGAAGGCGGAGCCCGGGCTCTGGCTCGCGGACGTACCCGAGCCCGAAATCGGTCACAGTGACGTACTGATCAAGGTCATGCGGACCGGTATCTGCGGCACCGACCTGCACATCCGGGCCTGGGACGGCTGGGCGCAGCAGGCCATCAGCACGCCGCTCGTGCTCGGGCACGAGTTCGTCGGGCAGGTCGTCGAGACCGGCCGCGACGTCACCGACATCCGGGTCGGCGACCGGGTCAGCGGCGAAGGCCACCTGGTGTGCGGCAAGTGCCGCAACTGTCTGGCCGGCCGCCGACACCTGTGCCGGGCCACCGTCGGTCTCGGCGTCGGCCGGGACGGCGCCTTCGCCGAGTACGTGGCGCTGCCCGCGTCCAACGTCTGGGTGCACCGCGTCCCCGTCGACCTCGACGTCGCCGCGATCTTCGACCCGTTCGGCAACGCCGTGCACACCGCGCTGTCCTTCCCGCTGGTCGGCGAGGACGTCCTGATCACCGGCGCGGGGCCGATCGGCCTCATGGCGGCGGCGGTGGCCCGGCATGCCGGCGCCCGCAACGTCGTCGTCACCGACGTCAGTGAGGAGCGCCTCGAACTCGCCCGCAAGATCGGCGTGAGCCTCGCCCTGAACGTCTCCCGGACCACGATCGCCGACGGGCAGCGGCAGCTGGGCCTGCGCGAGGGCTTCGACATCGGTCTGGAGATGTCCGGCCGGCCCGAGGCCATGCGGGACATGATCGCCAACATGACGCACGGCGGCCGGATCGCCATGCTGGGCCTGCCCGCCGAGGAGTTCCCGGTCGACTGGTCCCGGATCGTCACCTCGATGATCACCATCAAGGGCATCTACGGCCGCGAGATGTTCGAGACCTGGTACGCGATGTCGGTCCTGCTGGAGGGCGGCCTGGACCTCGCCCCGGTGATCACCGGCCGGTACGGCTACCGCGACTACGAGGCGGCCTTCGCCGACGCGGCGAGCGGCACCGGCGGCAAGATCATCCTCGACTGGACCGCGTAACTCTCGTACAGCTTAGGAGCTTCCTCATGTTCAACTCTGTTCGCGACGACCTGCGCGTCACGCTCGACGAGATCCGCGCCGCCGGCCTGCACAAGCCCGAGCGGGTCATCGACTCCCCGCAGTCCGCGACCGTCAACGTCAGCGCCGGCGGCCGCCCCGGCGAGGTCCTCAACTTCTGCGCCAACAACTACCTCGGCCTCGCCGACCACCCCGAGGTGGTCGCCGCCGCCCACCAGGCCCTGGACCGCTGGGGCTACGGCATGGCCTCCGTGCGCTTCATCTGCGGCACCCAGGAGGTGCACAAGGAGCTGGAGGCGCGGCTGTCCGCGTTCCTCGGCCAGGAGGACACGATCCTGTACTCCTCCTGCTTCGACGCCAACGGCGGTGTCTTCGAGACCCTGCTCGGCGAGGAGGACGCGGTGATCTCCGACGCCCTCAACCACGCCTCCATCATCGACGGCATCCGCCTGTCCAAGGCCCGCCGCTTCCGCTACGCCAACCGCGACCTCGCGGACCTGGAGGCCAAGCTCAAGGAGGCCTCCGACGCCCGGCGCCGCCTGATCGTCACCGACGGCGTCTTCTCCATGGACGGCTATGTGGCGCCGCTCGCCGAGATCTGCGACCTCGCCGACCGCTACGACGCGATGGTCATGGTCGACGACTCGCACGCCGTCGGCTTCGTCGGCCCGTCCGGGCGTGGCACCCCCGAGCTGCACGGCGTCATGGACCGCGTCGACATCATCACCGGCACCCTGGGCAAGGCCCTCGGCGGTGCCTCCGGCGGCTATGTCGCCGCCCGTGCCGAGATCGTCGCCCTGCTGCGTCAGCGCTCCCGCCCGTACCTGTTCTCCAACACCCTGGCCCCGGTGATCGCCGCCGCCTCCCTGAAGGTCCTCGACCTGCTGGAGTCCGCCGACGACCTGCGCGTCCGCCTCACCGAGAACACGGCCCTCTTCCGCCGCCGGATGACCGAGGAGGGCTTCGAGATCCTTCCCGGCGACCACGCCATCGCGCCGGTGATGATCGGTGACGCGGCGAAGGCGAGCCGCCTGGCGGAACTGCTGCTGGAGCGGGGCGTGTACGTGATCGGCTTCTCCTACCCGGTCGTCCCGCAGGGCCAGGCCCGTATCCGCGTCCAGCTGTCCGCCGCGCACTCGACCGAGGACGTCGACCGGGCCGTGGACGCCTTCGTGGCCGCCCGGGCGGAGCTGGCGGCCTGACCGGCGCGGACACCTTGAGACAATTGGTCCCATGATCGAAGCGCGGCGGCTCCACATCCTCCGTGCGGTGGCCGACCACCGCACGGTCACCGCGGCAGCCGCCGCGCTCTATCTCACCCCCTCCGCCGTCTCCCAGCAGCTGGCGGCCCTGGAGCAGGAGACCGGGCACCGCCTGGTCGAGCGCAGCGCCAAGGGCGTACGGCTCACCCCGGCCGGCGAGATCCTGCTCAGCCACACCAACGCGGTCCTGGCCCAGCTGGAGCGGGCCGAGGCCGAGTTGGCGGCCTATGGCTCGGGGGAGGCGGGTACGGTCACCGTGGCCGCCTTCGCGACCGGCATCGCCCAGGTGGTGGCGCCCGCCGTGGCCCGTCTCGCGGCCGCCGCGCCCGGCATACGCATCCGCGTCCAGGACGCCGAGGGCGACGCCAGCCTGCCCATGGTCCTTGACCGGCAGGTGGACGTCGCGGTCGCCGTCGAGTACCGCGGGGCCCCGCCGGCCGACGACCCCCGGCTCACCCATGTGCCGCTGTACGCCGAGCCCTTCGACGCGGTCGTCCCGGTCGGGCACCGCCTCGCCGACGCCCCCGAGGTTCCGCTCGCCGAACTGGCCAAGGACCCGTGGATCGGCCCGTACCCCGGCAACCCCTGCCACGACGTGGTGGTCCTCGCCTGCGAGAGCGCCGGGTTCCAGCCCCGCCTCGAACACTCCTCGGACGACTTCCGCGCCGTCGTGGCGCTGGCCTCGGCCGACGCGGGCGTGGCCCTCGTACCGCGCTCGGCCCTGCGCGGCATGGACCTCACGGGCGTGGTCGTGCGCCCCGTCGACGGGGTGGCCCCGACCCGCCGGGTCTTCGCGGCCGTACGGCGAGGAGCCGAGGGACACCCCTTGATCCGCCAGGTGCTTCAGGCGCTGGGGGAGGCGGCGCAGGCGTGAGCCTTCGGTAACACGCTCGTCTCATATCCGGGATAGCGTCCCGTATATGAGAATCGAGGATCCCGACCCCGTCGACACCCGGATCGGCGCCCGGCTGGCCGAACTCCGGGCCCAGCACGGCTGGTCCCTGGGCGAGTTGGCCGAGCGCAGCGGAGTGAGCAGGTCGACCCTGTCCCGGGCCGAGCGCGCCGAGATCAGCGCCACCGCGGCCGTCCTGAACCGCCTCTGCCACGTCTACGGGCGCACCATGTCCCAGCTGCTCAGCGAGGTCGAGGCGGAACCGGCCCCGCTGGTGCGGGCGGCCGAGCAGCAGGTGTGGCAGGACCGCGCCTCCGGCTTCGTGCGCCGGTCCGTGTCCCCGCCGCACGCCGGTCTGCGCGGCGAACTGGTCGAGGGCCGGCTCGCCCCGGGCGCCGACATCGCGTACGACCGCCCGCCCGTGTCCGGGCTGGAACAGCACCTGTGGGTCCTCGAGGGCGCGCTGGAGGTGACCGTCGGCGACACGGGCCACCGTCTCGACGCGGGCGACTGCCTGCGGATGCGGGTGTTCGGGCCGACGAGGTTCCGGTGCGCCGGGCCGGAAGAGGCGCGCTATGTGCTGGCGGTGGTGCGGCCGTGAGGGTGCTGCGCTGGAACGAGGCCCAAGTGCGGGACGGCAGCGAGGAGCTGGCCGGGCTCCTGGCCGACACCGTGGCCGGGGGCGCCTCGGTCGGCTTCCTCGCGCCGCTCGGGCGGGCGGCGGCCGCCGCCTGGTGGCGGGAGCGGGCCGACGCGGTGGCGACCGGCCTGCTGACGGTGTGGGTGGCCGTGGACGACACCGACCGGGTCGCGGGCACGGTCGGTCTGGCCCTGCCCGACAAGCCCAACGGCCGCCACCGCGCCGAACTGGTGAAGCTGATGGTGCACCGCTCCGCGCGCGGGCAGGGCCTCGGCCGCAGACTCCTCACCACCGCCGAGCACGCGGCCGCCGCCACCGGCATCACCCTGCTCCACCTCGATACCGAGACCGGCAGCCCCGCCGAGCACCTCTACCGCTCGGCCGGCTGGACCCGGGCCGGCACCATCCCCGACTACGCGGCGAACCCGGCGGGCGAACCGCGCCCGACGACCCTCTACTACAAGCGGGTGGTTCCGCCGACCGGGTGACTGTCAGTGGCAGGGACTACCGTGCGTGGCATGCCGGATGCCGAAGACGTACGCCGTATCGCCCTGTCCCTGCCGGACACCACGGAGAAGATCGCCTGGAGCATGCCCACGTTCCGGGTGGCCGGGAAGATGTTCGCCACGCTGCCCGAGGACGAGACGTCCATCGCCGTGCGCTGCCCCAAGGAGGAGCGCGACGAACTGGTCATGGCCGAGCCGGGGAAGTTCTGGATCGCCGACCACGAGGCCCAGTTCGCCTGGGTGAGAGCGAGACTCGCCGCACTGGAGGACGAGGCCGAGCTGCGTGACATCCTCGCCGACTCCTGGCGCCAGGCCGCCCCGCCCCGGCTCCTGGACGCCTACCCCGAGGTGGGCCTGCCCGGCGGCCGTTGAACATCCCCCGCCCCGGTCACGGCCGTACGGACACCCGTCCCGCCCTCACGAACCCGCCGATCCGCTCCCGCAGGCTCCGGGCGTCGAGCCCATGGGCGGCGACGTGCTCCTCGATCGTCCCGTACCGTCGCAGCTCGCGTCGTCCCACGCCGAGGCCGAGTGTCCGGTGCGGAACGTCGGCCAGTGCCTCGCTCACGGCCGTCGTCGACGTTCCCGCGAGGTACGGCTCCACGAGTACGACGTCCGTGCCGGCGGTCTCCGTGGCCCGGCGCAGCCCGGCCGCGTCGAAGGGGCGCACGGTCGTCGCGTACAGCACGGTCACGTCCAGGCCCTCCGTGGCGGCGAGCACCGTGTCCAGCATCGGCCCGACCGCGACGACCACACCGGAGCGCCCCTCGCGGACCGTCAGGAAGTGCTGCCCGTCGACCGCCAGCCCCTGCCCGTTGGCCTGCGCCGAGAGGCGGACGTACACCTTGTCGTCCCCGGCGGCGACCGCGCGCCGCAGCAGTGTCTCGGCCTCGTCGGGATGGCCGGGCACGTGCACGGTCCAGCCGTCCAGGGTGTCGAGCAGCGCCACGTCGCCGGGCGCCATGTGCGTGTAGCCGCCGGCCGGCCAGTCGAAGGAGGCGGCCGCGCTCACCAGTACCGCCCCGGTGTCCTGGTGTCCGAGGTCCAGCTTGACCTGCTCGAAGGGCCGCTCCACCAGGAAGCTGGCGAAGGTGTGCACGACCGGCCTGAGCCCGGTGAGCGCGAGTCCGGCGGCGGCCCCGACCAGCAGCTGCTCGCGGATGCCGACGTTGATCACCCGGTCCGGATGGCGGCGCAGGGCCTCGGCGAAGCCGTCCTTGCCGATCTCGGCGAGCACGACCGCGACCCGCGGATCCTCGTCCAGCAGCCGGGAGACGACAGGAGCGAAACGGTCACGCATGGTGTCCATGGGATGGACCCTTTCCAGGGAGGAGGGGAGAGTCAGGCGTTCTTCGGCTCGACGCGGGCCACGACCACATGCGGGCGCCCCGGATGCGGGGCGGTGAACGCGGCGTACAGGGCCTCGTGGTCCCGCCCGTCGACGGTCACCGCGGACCAGCCCGCGGCCTCGAACCGGGCGGCGATCCCGCCGGGCCGGGCATGGCTCGCGGAGGAGTTGTCGATCACGACGGTGTGCAGCCGTTCGAGCCCGGCGGGCCCGGCGAAGGCAATCGCCTCGTGGTTGCTGCCCTCGTCCAGCTCGGCGTCGCCGATCAGCACCCACACGGCCGGCTCGTGCCGACCCTGGGCGCGCAGGCCCAGCGCGGTGCCCACGGCGATGGGCAGCCCGTGCCCGAGCGACCCGCTGCCGATCTCTGCCCCCGGCACCAGCACCCGGTCGGGGTGATGCCCGAGCGGGGAGTCGTACGACCCGAACCCCGGCAGCCACTCGACGGGCACGAAGCCCTTCGCGGCCAGTACCGCGTAGTACGCCATCGGCCCGTGCCCCTTGCTCAGCAGGAACCGGTCCCGGGCGGGATCCGCCCGCCGCTCCGGCGTGACCCGGAGCACCCGGTCGTACAGCACCCACAGCGCGTCGAGCGTGGAGGTGGCCGCGGGGCCGTGCTTCTCGTCGCCCGTCATGAGCGCCATGAACCCGGGCAGGTCGTCGTAGCCGTGGGCGCGGGTCTCGTCCGCTGCGATCTTCATACCGAAGATCGTGCAACCTCAACCAAGCTTGAGGTCAACCGGAAACGGGTGCGCGACCACCGACCCGAGTGCGGTATTGTTTCCCTGCGCGTTTCGACCGGGAAACCCCAGGTCAAACGGCACCGGGACGTGGCGCAGCTTGGTAGCGCACTTGACTGGGGGTCAAGGGGTCGCAGGTTCAAATCCTGTCGTCCCGACCAGCTTTGTTGCCGGTCGGAGGCCGTCTTCTCAGGAATGAGGAGGCGGCCTTTTCCGTGTCCGCGGGTCTCTCGCCCTCCCCGTCGGGGAGCAGCGGGCGGTGGTCGCCGGTGGCGATCCTGGCCGCCATCCCGGCGAGCTGCCGGCAGGCTCGCGCGATCTCCCGCTGGGTCGTGTTCCGCTCGCTGACGACCGCCGCGAGCAGCAGCGCGGTCAGCGCGGCGGAACCGTTGAACGCCTGCAGGGTGATCATGTTGGTGAGCAGGTTGTGACCGGAGAACGGGCCGGTGTGCCGGCCGGCGGCGATGATCGCGAAGGTCGACACGGCCAGCGCGCAGGGCGCGGCCCCCGCCAGCTGGAAGCGGAAGGCCGCCCAGACCAGCAACGGGAAGCCGAGGAACAGCAGCGGCGTGCGGCCGGTCTCGACGAAACCGATGCAGGCCGTGGCGGCCACCAGCAGCAGCCCCTCCATCCACCGGAACCGTGGCGCGTCCTTCGGCCAGCGGGCCGAGCTCAGCAGGAGCAGGACCGGCGTGACCACCAGGACACCCATCGCGTCGCCGGTCCACCAGACCGACCACGTGGGCCAGAAGTCGCCGGTGGTCAGCACACCGGCGAGGGCCAGGGTTCCGGTGCCCACGGTCGCGCTGACCAGCATCCCGGTGAACGCACCGAGAAAGATCAGGGCGAGCGCGTCCCGGAAACTGTCCAGTTCGTTGCGGAACCCGCTGCGGCGGAGCAGCCCGTAGGAGCAGAGGGGCGCGAGGGTGTTTCCCGCCACGATCGCCAGCACCGCCGGGGGCGACGGCCCCAGCGGGAAGTTGACCAGGAACGCGCCGAGCGCGACCCCGGGCCAGACCCGCGGGCCGCGCAGCAGCAGGCTCGCCACCGCGATACCGCTGGGCGGCCACAGCGGGGTGACCTGGCCGCGCACCAGCTGCTGGAGCAGTCCCACCTTGGCCGCGCCGAAATACAGCCCGGCAATGGCACAGATCTCCAGAACGGTCAGGCCGGTGCGCCGGAGCTGGTCATGCCGCGCGACAGCCATCGGGCGACCTCCGTGTCCATCGCCCCGAAGCCCATCATCCGCCGGATCCCGCGGATCCTCCACGGCACCGCTCAGCCGTGCGGGGCGCGCAGGGCGAGGATGGCCATGTCGTCGTGTCCGTCGCTGGGGTGGTGATCGGCCAGTGCCTGGACGAACTTCGGCAGGGGCAGGGAGGCGTGTGCCGCGGCGAGCCGGGCCAGCTCGGCCAGACTCTCGTCGATGGGGTGGTCGGGATGCTCGATCAGCCCGTCGGTGAAGAAGACCACGGTGGCGGACGGGGGCAGGAAGCGGGAGTGGTCGGGGCGCGCCTGCTCGGTGTCGACCCCGAGCGGCAGCCCGGGCTCGGCGAGCAGGAACTCCGCCCCACGCTCACGGGTGATCAGCAGGGGCGGCACATGGCCCGCGGTGCTCCAGCGGAGCTGCCAGCCCGGTCCGTCCGGTTCGATACGGGCCAGGGCGGTGGTCGTGACGGGATTGTCCGTGATGGCCTGCAGAATCCGGTCGAGCTGGGCGAGGACCGCGCCGGGCGGATTTTTCTGGTCGAAGAGCAGAGCGCGCAGCATGTTGCGGGTGGAGGCCATGGCGGCCGCTGCATGCAGATCGTGGCCGACCACGTCGCCGATGACGACCGCCACGACGTCGTCGGGCAGGAGGATGGCGTCGTACCAGTCCCCGCCGAGCTGACTCGGCTCGGCGGCGGGCCGGTAGATGGCGGCGGCGGTGAAGGGCCGCAGGTCGGGCAGGGTGGGGAGCAGCAGCCGCTGGAACTGCTCGCCACCGGCGCGTACCCGTTCGAACAGGCGGACGTTCTCGATCGCGATGCCGGCGGCGCTGGCCAGGGCGAGGACGACGTTCTCGTCGTGCACGTCGAAGGGGTGTCCGTCGCGCCGCTCGGAGAGGTAGAGGTCGCCGTAGATCTCGCCGCGCACGGTGATGGCGACGCCGAGCAGGGTCTGCATGCACGGATGCCCAGGCGGGAATCCGGTGGAGGACGGATGGGCCGGGATGTCGTCGACCCGCAGGGGTTCGGGGTGGCGGATCAGATGGCCGAGGACACCCCGGCCACGGGGCAGGCCGACGTTGGCCAGATCGTTGCGTTCCTGCTCGGACAGTCCGGCCGAGATGAACTGCGTCAGGCGCTCCCCGGACTCGCTGAGCACGCCCAGCGCCCCGTAGCGGGCCCCGACCAGGTCCATGGCGGTGGTCACGATGCGGTGCAGCACCGCCGGAAGCTCCACCTCGCGGCTGATGGCCACCACCGCGTCCAGCAGGCCCTGCAGCCGGTCCATGGCGGACAGCAGGTCGCGCAGTTGATCGTCGATCCGGCCCAGCTCGGAACGCAGGCGCACGTGGAGGTCGGGCAGGTGCGGCTGCCTCGGCTCCCTCCCCTCCCTCTCTCGCGCCATCACGCTCCGGCCTCCCGACACGATCCGATCAAGCGGCTGCGTCGCCTTCGATTGTGGCATCGGTGCACGGGAAAGGGCCTCGCGAGCGGTGATGCGCGAGGCCCTTTCCCGTGTCGCGGGCCGAGTCAGGCGGTCCGGACGTCCCGCCGGGACAGCGTGAGGTAGCCGACCAGCCCGAGAATGGCCACCGTCCAGGACAGCGTCACCGGGCCGAGGCCGAGGCCCAGACCGCCCCGGTGCGGCTCCAGGGCCATCCAGTCGGCGAGCGAGGCGCCGAGGGGGCGCGTGATGACGTAAGCCGCCCAGAACGCCGTCACCGGGCCGAGCGTGCCCGCCCCGTGGGCGAGGGCCGGGACACAGATCGCCACGGCGAACAGGACCGCCGAGCCGAGGTAGCCGAGGCCGATGGACGCGGTGAGGTCGCCCGCGGCCGTGCCGAGCGCGAACGTGGCGAGGACGGCCGCCCAGTAGAACGTCTCGCGGCGGCGGGTGCGGATGCCATGGATCGACAGGGTCCGCTCGCTCGCGTACCAGAGGGCGAAGACGGCGGCCAGGGCGACCATGAAGAGGGGCGTCGAGAGGGTGTAGGGGACGCCGAGGCCGACGTGCAGGACGTCGGCCGCCATCGTGCCGAACACGCTGACCATGACGATCGCCGTCCAGTAGATCCAGGCCACGTACCGGCGGACGGCGAACTGGAGCACCAGCGACGCCACGAAGGCCAGACCGCCGAGACCCACCGCCGGGATCGGGCCGAGGAGGTGGGCCAGGAAGTCGGACGCGGTCTCGCCCATGCCGGTGGTGAGGACCTTGATGATCCAGAAGTAGACGGTGACCTCGGGCACCTTGTTCGCGCTCTCGCGGATGCGCGCGCGGGCGCGGGCAGGGTCGCGGGGCCGCTGATCGAGGACGTGCTCTGTGCTCATGGCCCGCACCCTCGCATGGTCAACTGCCTCTGCCCCAGCCCCCTTTGCCATTGTTTTGGGGCTTCTGGTGCAGGTGTTGCCACGGGCCGCCGCGGGACTGAACACAACCTGAACGCATCCGGGAAGGCGCTGGTCAGCGACCTGACCGGCCTGATAGACAGGCCAGTCACCCGGTGGCCGACGTCAGGACACGACACCCACGTGGGCGAGGGCCTGCTTCAGCAGCACCCCGTGCCCGCCCGGCATCTCGCTCAGCACGACCTCGGAGGCGGCCTCCTGCGGGCTGAACCACACCAGGTCCAGTGCGTCCTGCCGGGGCCGGCAGTCGCCGGTCACCGGGACGACGTAGGCGAGGGACACCGCGTGCTGGCGCGGGTCGTGGTACGGCGTGATGCCGGCCGTCGGGAAGTACTCCGCGACCGTGAACGGCTGCAGGGAGGCCGGCACCCGGGGCAGCGCGACCGGGCCGAGGTCCTTCTCCAGGTGGCGCAGCAGGGCGTCACGGACCCGCTCGTGGTGCAGGACGCGGCCGGAGACCAGCGTCCGGCTGACCGTTCCGTCCGGGCCGATGCGCAGCAGCAGTCCGATGCTCGTGACTTCGCCGCTGTCGTCCACGCGCACGGGCACGGCCTCGACGTACAGGATCGGCATCCGGGCCCTGGCCATTTCCAGCTCGTCGCTGGTCAGCCAGCCGGGCGTGGTTTCGGTCATGTCAGACATTGCTTGATCATACTTTCCGGGTGGGGCGCGCGCTCAGTCGCGGGCCGGATCGTTCACGGGGAATCCGTACAGGCGGTGGGCGTTGTCACGGCCCGTCCAGGCCGCGATGCGCAGGGCGTCGGGCAGGCTCAACTCGTCGGCGTCCACCCGGGCCTGGAGCAATCCGGCCAGCCCCTGCCGGAAGGACAGCGCGCCCAGGTGGTGGAACTCGGCCACACCGTAGGCGTCCGAGCTGTACAGCAGTTTGCGGAACGGGGTGATCTCCAGGGCCTCCTCCAGCACCGCCCGGGAGCGGGCCGGGCCGGTGTAGTGCAGGGCCAGGCCGACGTCCAGGTACACGTGCTCGAACACCGTGGCCAGGTAGGCCGCCTGGCGCTGGTACGGCCAGCAGTGCAGCAGCAGGACCGGGATCGTGCCGGCCGTCAGATGCAGCCAGTCGGTGAGCAGGGCGGGGTCGGCGCGGTGCAGCCGTACGTCGGCGTCGCCGAAGCCGCTGTGCAGCTGGAGCGGCAGGCCCAGGTCGACGGCCGTCCACAGCAGGTGCCGTACCAGGACCGGGTCGGTCAGGCGGCCGCCGTGCGCGAGCCGGTGCCGGGCGGCCTCGGTCACCTCCGCGTCCGTGGGGCGCTCGGGGGCCAGCGCGAAGCCGGTGCGGTAGGCGGCCACCGACTTCACGGCGACCACTCCGGGCCGTCGTACGGCCTCCTCGGCGGCCGCCCGGAACCGGGCCGCGTACTCGCCCGCCTCGACGCCCCGCGCGGCCACGGCCTCGGCGACCTGTTCCAGCCGTACGACCTCGAAGGCGGCGGCGCCCGCAGCCTCGGCCAGTTCGGCGGGGGAGGTGACGGGGTGCGGGGCGTAGCCGGTGTCGACGCAGAAGACCTCGGCCCCCGCGGCGGTCAGAAAGCGGCGGTTGACCTCGCGCCAGCCGAGTTCGGAGCGCCGGGCCAGATAGTCGGCGGGGGGTGCGTGCCGGGGCAGGTCCAGCAGGGGTGCGCAGTGCCGGCGTACGGCCACGCCGACCGGGCTGTCGAAGGTCGAGACGCCGGGCCAGGCCTCGCCCTCGGTGATCAGCGACTCGAACTGCCCGGGTGCGAGATCGGCCGTGACGGCGCCGTGGCAGTGATGGTCGACCAGCGGCAGCGCGGCGAGGGCCTCGTGGACCGGGCCGGGGGCGGGCATCGTCAGTACTTCCAGCGGTAGGCGGCCGCCACCTGCGCGTCGTCCAGCCCGTCCACGGCGGCCGCCTCCCCGAGCCGTACGGCGGTCACCGCGTCCGCGAGGACCGGGCCCAGCGCGGACCGCAGCACCTGGTCGGCCCGGAACGCCTCGACGGCCCGCGGCAGCGAGGTCGGCAGGCGCTCCACCCCGCGGGCGGCCGCCTCCTCCGGCCCGTACCGGGCCGGGTCCCCGGTGATCTCCTCGGGCAGCGGCAGCGACGTGGTCATCCCGTCGAGGCCGGCGGCGATGACGCAGCCCAGCGCGAGATACGGGTTGGCGGCCAGGTCGACGGGCTTGATCTCCAGGTTGGCGTCCTGGTCCCCGCGGCCCGTCGTGCCGGTGACGACCCGCAGCGCGGCCTCGCGGGTCTCCCGGCCCCAGGCGGTGAACACCCCCGCCCACTGGGAGGGCTTGAGCCGCAGATAGCTGGCCGGGCTCGGTGCGGTCACCGCCGTCAGCGCCGGCAGGTGAGCGAGCACCCCGGCCGCGAACGACTCCGCCTCGGCCGTCATGCCGTACCGGCCCGCGCCGCCGGAGTGCAGGTTCACCCCGTCGCGCCAGCAGGACAGGTGCAGATGGCCGCCGTTGCCGACCCCCTCGGCGAGGAACGCGGGCGCGAAGGAGACCTGCAGCCGGTGCCGCTGCGCCACCGCCCGGATCGTCTGCCGCACCAGCACGCTGCGGTCGGCCGCCGCCACCGGGTCCAGCGCGCCCACCGACACCTCGAACTGCCCGGCCGCGTACTCGGGGTGGATCTGGTCGACATCCACGCCCTGTGCCGCGAGCGCCGCCAGCAGGTCGGCCGTGCAGTCGCTCAGCTCGACCTGCCGGGCCGCGCCGTACGCCGGCCCGGAGACCGCCGGGACGAACTCCGCGCCGGGCGCCGAGTCGAGCCCGACCGCCCACTCGACCTCGACGGCCGCCTTGAAGGCGAGGCCGTGCCGGTCCGCGGCGTCCGCGACGATCCGGCGCAGGAAGGTCCGGGCACAGCCGGGGTGCCGCTCGCCCTCCTGGGTGATCCGGTCCACGGGCGCCCACGCCCAGCCGGGCTGCCCGGCCAGGACCACCAGCCGGTCGAGGTCGGGGTAGAGCCTGAGATCGCCGTCCGGGGAGCCGAGGACGTCGGTGGTGACGATCGAGTCGTCGGCGAGGAACGTGTCGAACACCGGCGACATGCCGACACCCCAGGCCACGGCGGCCTCCAGGCGTGCCGTCGGAATCGTCTTGACCCGGCCGATGCCCGCCGTGTCCACATAGGCCAGGACGATCCCGTGCACGCCCTGGGCGGCCAGGTCGGCGGTGAGCCCGGCGGCCCGGAGCCGGGCGCCGGGGCGCCCGCCGGGCACCGGGTCGGCAAGGGTGGTCATACGTCCTCCTCGACGGGCTCGGCCCCGGTGTCGTCGGACTCAGGGTTTCACGGCCACCGCGCCGTACTGCGGTACCGCGGCGGCCCCGGGCTCGGCGCGCCACTGCGAGCACGGCACCAGGCCCGGCTCGACCGGCTCCAGACCGTCGAGGAACGAGGCGATCTCCGCGCCGCTGCGGGCGGTGATCGGCGGGGTGGCGTTGGCGTTCCAGAACTCCATCGCGGCGATGTTGCCCTCGCCGCCCACCTCGGCGTCGTACGTCGGGTGGGTGAGCACCAGGTGGCTGCCGGAGGGGACCGCCGCCATGATCCGCCGCACGATGTCCCGGGCCTCGTCGGTGTCCAGGACGAAGTTCAGGATGCCCAGCATCATCACCGCGACCGGCCGGTCCAGGTCGAGCGTGTCGACGGCGCGCCGCACGATGGCGTCCGGGTCGTGCACGTCGGCGTCGATGTAGTCGGTGACGCCCTCGGGGGAACTGGTGAGCAGGGAGCGGGCGTGCGCGAGCACGATCGGGTCGTTGTCGACGTACACGATCCGCGACTCGGGAGCGATCCGCTGGGCGATCTCGTGGGTGTTGTCGACCGTCGGCAGTCCGGTGCCGACGTCGAGGAACTGGCGCACCCCGCGCTCGGCGGTCAGGAAGCGCACCGCCCGCCCCAGGAAGTCCCGGTCCGCCCGGGCCACCTCCCGGATCACCGGGAACATCCCGGCCACGTGCTCGCCGACCCCCTGGTCGACCTCGTAGTTGTCCTTGCCACCGATCCAGTAGTTCCAGACCCGCGCGTTGTGCGCCACGGAGGTGTTCAGCCTCGCCGGTCCGGCCGTCGGGGAATCGCCCGCGCTCACGTCGTCGCCCTTCTCCCATGCGTTGTCCGCCGTCATTGTGCCGCCCCTTGATCGCGCTGTCCCGGGAAACGCACAGCGTGAGAGCCGGGCCACCCTCCGGGGCGCCCAGGCGCATGGGGAACACTGGACTCCGGGTGTTCACCAAGCCCACCCGGTATCCCGTTCCCGACCGGAAGAAGGACATGCCCGCCACGCCCGCGTCCCTCCTCGAAACCCCCGGCCTGCCCGCCGGTTCCGCCGACATCCGGCTCGTCGTCACCGACATGGACGGCACCCTGCTGGACGACGCCAAGCGGATACCCGACGGACTGTGGCCGATGCTCGCCGAACTGCGCCGCCGCGGAGTGCTGTTCAGCCCGGCGAGCGGTCGGCAGTACGCCACGCTGGCCCGGCAGTTCGCCGAGGTCGCCGAGGGCATGGTGTTCATCGCGGAGAACGGCACCTATGTGGTCCGCGACGGTGTGGAGCTGAGCTCGGACGTGCTCGACCGGTCCGTCGCCGCGGACATCGCCCGTACGGTACGACGCCTGGTCGCGGACGGCGTCGACGTGGGCGCCGTGGTCTGCGGCAAGCGGTCGGCGTACGTCGAGCGGACCGACGAGGCGTTCCTGGCGGAGGTGCGCAAGTACTACGTCGAGCACCGGATCGTCGAGGACGTCACCGCCGTCGAGGACGACGTGATCAAGGTGGCGCTGTTCGACTTCGGGCCGGCCGAGCGCACCACCGCCCCGGCCCTGGAGGCGTTCACCGCCACCCACCAGGTCGTCGTCTCCGGCGAGCACTGGGTCGACGTCATGAACCGCACCGCCAACAAGGGTGCCGCCCTGCGCGGCCTGCAGCGCGAGCTGGGCATCACGCCCGCGCAGACCATGGTGTTCGGCGACTACCTCAACGACCTGGAGATGCTGGACGCGGCCGAGTGGTCCTTCGCCATGTCCAACGCGCACCCGGAGGTCGTCCGCCGGGCCCGCCATCTCGCCCCGTCCAACAACGAGAACGGGGTGCTGCGCACGATCGCCGGGGTGATCGGGATACCGCTGTAGGCAGTGCGCTGCAGGCCGGTGCGGCTGCTTGAGCGCGGCTGCTTGTGTGCCCCTACTTGAGTCCCACGCCGCCGTACAGCGAGATCGGCCCGTCGCCGTCGGGCGCGTCCTCGGGCCGCCAGTCGGCCACGGACACGATGCCCGGCTCCAGCAGCCGAAGTCCCTCGAAGAACACGCCCACTTCGGCCTGCGAGCGGGCCACCAGGGTCACCCCGCCCGCCGCGTACGCCGCTATGCCCCGGTGGACGTTCTCCGGTTCGAAGTCGGCCGTCATCGTCGACAGCACCAGGCAGCTGCCCGGAGCCAGCGCGTCGAGCAGCGTGGCGACCAGCTCGTGGGCGCCGTCCTCGTCGGCGACGAAGTGCAGCAGGGCGATCAGGGACAGCGCGACCGGGCGGTCGAAGTCCAGGACGCGGGCCGCCTGTTCGAGGATGGCGCGCGGATCGCGGGCGTCGGCCTGGACGTACTCGGTCACGCCCTCGGGGGTGCCGCGCAGCAGCGCGTTCGCGTGGGCCAGCACGATCGGGTCGTTGTCGACGTAGACCACGCGGGCGTCCGGGGCGACGGACTGGGCGATCTGGTGCAGGTTGGGCTCGGTGGGTATGCCGGTGCCGATGTCCAGGAACTGGCGGATGCCCGACTTCTCGGCCAGCGCCCGCGTGGCCCGGCGCATGAACGCCCGGTTGGCGCGGGCGGCCCGCGGGGCACCCCCGTCGATCGCCGCGATCTGCCGGCCGAGTTGCTCGTCGACGGGGTAGTTGTCCTTGCCGCCGAGGAACCAGTCGTACACCCGCGCCGGATGCGGTCGGGTGGTGTCGATCTCCTGGGCGGCCGGCTGGGTCCCCGTCACGTCCTGCTCCTCCGTTCGACAGGCCCCCCGTGCCGTGCGGGGGCGTGCGCTCAGTCTGACATGATCTTGCGGTGCGGCGGAGGCGGTCTTCGGCCGGCCGCACGTCCGGGGCGCCGCGTCAACGCGGGTGCGGGCGCGGCCGGTTGGGGTTCTGATCAGCGGGGGAGCGCCGGATCTGCCGGGCGCTCCGGATCGGCCTGGTGCGCCGGATCCGGACGCGACTCCGCGTCGAGGAAGTCGAGGAAGTCGAGGAAGTCGAGCACCTCCGCGAAGACGTCCGCCTTGTCCGTCTCGTTGAACACCTCGTGCCGCGCCCCGGCGAAGATCCGCTCGGTGAGCCGGCCGCCGCTGAGCCGCTCCACCCCGACCCGGCTCCCCGGCAGCGGAACCAGCCGGTCGTCCTCCCCGTGCAGCCACAGCAGCGGCAGCGGGCCGACGTCCCCGCCCTCGGCGACCGTCTCCAGGGTGCGTACGAACGCCTGCAGCGTCGGCCGCTTCATCGGGCCGTGCCAGACCAGCGGGTCGGCGGCGTACGCGGCACCCACCGCCGGGTCACGGGAGAGCGAGGCCGGGCTGATCGGGATGTCGGGGATGTCGGGCAGGGCCAGCAGCCGCCCGGGCAGCTCCCAGACGCCGATCACCGGCCCGGACAGGATCAGCGCGCTCAGCTCCGCGCCGTACCGCTGGGCGTGCCGGGCCGCGATCAGGCCGCCCATGGAGTGGCCGACCACGACGAGCGGCAGGCCCGGATGCGCGGCGCGAGCGAGGTCCGCCGCCGCCTGCACGTCGGTGACGACGTCCTCGAAGTCTTCGATCACCACCCGCTCACCCGTCGACTTCCCGTGCCCGACGTGATCGGGCCCGTACACGGCCGCCCCGTGCCCGTTGAGCACGCCCGCCAGCTCGTCGTAGCGACCGGCGTGCTCCCCGTACCCGTGCACCACGAGGGCCAGATAGCGCGGCTTCGGGTGCGGCCACTCGCGTACGACGATGCCGTCGAGGATGTGCTCGCGGACGTCGGCCATGTCTCCTCCGGGTGCCTGGGGGAAGCTTCCGGGGGATCTTCCCAGGGAGCCGTCCGGAGGTCTATAGTCAAAAACTAGCAGTGCTAATTAAGCGGTTCCGCCGTTCACCCGTAGATTCGTGCTGATCCACAGCGTCGTAGGTCAGGAGTCCCAGCCGTGCGTCCCGTCCACTTCGCGGCCGCCCGCCGCACCCCCATCGGCAAGCTCCGCGGAGCCCTGTCCGCCGTGCGGTCCGACGACCTCGCGGCGACCGTGATCCGCCACCTGGTGGCCGACGTGCCCGCGCTCGACCCCGCCCGCATCGACGACGTCTACTGGGGCGCCGCCAACCAGGCCGGCGAGGACAACCGCAACGTCGCCCGCATGGCCGCGCTGCTGGCCGGCCTGCCCGAGTCCGTGCCCGGCGCCACCGTCAACCGGCTGTGCGCGTCCGGCCTCGAAGCGGTCACCACCGCGGCCCGCACCATCGCCGCGGGCGAGGCCGACATCGTGGTCGCGGGCGGCTCCGAGTCGATGAGCCGCGCCCCCTTCGTGCTGCCCCGCCCCGACGAGGCGCTTCCGCACCGCATCGAGACCTACGACACCCGGCTCGGCTGGCGCCTGGTCAACCCGGCCATGAAGGACCTGCACGGCCTGCTGGCCATGGGCGAGACGGCCGAGGAGGTCGCCGAACGGTACGGCATCTCCCGCGCCCGGCAGGACGAGTTCGCGCTGCGCAGCCACCAACTGGCCGCCGCCGCACGCAAGAACGGCCACTTCGACGACGAACTCCTGCCCGTGGAGCGCCCGGACGGCATCACGGTCGAGCAGGACGAGTGCGTCCGCGAGGACACCTCGCTGGAGAAGCTGTCCCGCCTCAAGCCGGTCTTCCGCGCGGGCGGCACGGTCACGGCGGGCAACGCCTCGCCGATGAACGACGGCGCCGCCGGGCTCCTGCTGGTCAGCGAGGAGGCCCTGAACGAGCTGGGCCTGGAGTCCCTCGGCCGCTATGTCGCCGGTGCCTCGGCGGGCGTCCACCCCGACGTCATGGGCATCGGCCCGGTCCCCGCCACCCGCAAGGCGCTCGCCCGGGCCGGCTGGGAGACCGGCGACGTCCAGGAGGCCGAGTTCAACGAGGCGTTCGCCGCGCAGGCGCTCGCGTGCGTCGACCAGCTGGGCATCGACCCGGACCTGGTGAACCCGAGCGGCGGTGCCATCGCCCTCGGCCACCCGCTCGGCTGCTCCGGCGCCCGCATCCTGACGACCCTGCTGCACCGGATGCGGCGCACGGGCGCGGAGCGGGGCCTCGCGACCATGTGCGTAGGGGTGGGGCAGGGGAGCGCGGTGCTGGTCGAGAGACACTAGCGACGCGCCAACGGGGGCTCCCCCCAAGGGGATTCGATACACGAGCCGCAGCAAGGAAACGGAGCACCACTCCATGGCAACCCTGTCCGTCGCCACCATCCTCGCCGAGAACGCCCGGCGCCGTCCCGACAAGACGGCTCTGGTCGAAGGTGATCTGCGGCTCACCTTCGCCGAGGTGTGGCGGAAGGCGCTGGCCCGGGCGGGCGCCCTCGCCGGCCTTGGCGTACGACCGGGAGACCGGGTGGCGCTGATGGCCCCCAACACCGCCGAGTTCCCGGTCGCCTACTACGCGATCGCCGCGGCCGGCGGTGTCGTGGTCCCCGTGCACCTGCTGCTGTCGACCGGGGAGGTCGAGCACGTCCTGCGGGACAGCGGTGCGACGCTGCTCCTCGTCCACCCGGCCCAGGCCGGGACCGGCCGGGCCGCGGCCGCCGCCACCGGCGTCCGGGCGGTCGCCCTGGGCGAGGAGTTCGAGCAGCTCGCCGCGGCCGCCGAGCCGCTGCCCTCCTACCTCACCCGGGCCGCCGACGACCCCGCCGTGATCTTCTACACCAGCGGTACGACCGGCGTCCCCAAGGGGGCCGTGCTCAGCCACTTCAACCTGGTGATGAACGCCACCGTCAACGCCTTCGACGCCAACGACATCCGCGCCGAGGACATCGCGCTCGGCGCACTGCCGCTGTTCCACGCCTTCGGCCAGACCGTGTCGCTCAACTCCACCTGGCGGGCGGGCGCCACCCTCGTCCTGCTGCCCCGCTTCGACGCGGCCCGCGCCATCGAGCTGATGGCGAAGGAGGGGGTGAACACCTTCCACGGTGTGCCGACCATGTTCGTGGCCCTCGCCGCGGCGGCCGCGGACGCCGGCGCCCTCCCCGAGCTGCGCGTGTGCATCTCCGGCGGGGCCTCGCTGCCGGTGGCCGTACTGGAGCGGTTCGAGGCGGCGTTCGGGGCCAGGATCTACGAGGGGTACGGGCTGTCGGAGACCTCACCCACGGCCACCGTCAACCAGCCCGTCTTCGGCACCAGGGCCGGCACCATCGGGCACCCGCTGTGGGGCGTCGACGTGGAGATCGCCCGCGCCGAGGTGGAGGGCCGTATCGAACTCCTGCCGCCGGGCGAACTGGGCGAGGTCGTCATCCGCGGCCACAACGTCTTCTCCGGCTACCTCGGCCGCCCCGAGGCCACCGCCGAGGCCCTGGTCGGCGGCTGGTTCCGCACCGGGGACCTCGGCACCAAGGACGAGGAGGGCTTCCTCAGGATCGTCGACCGCAAGAAGGACGTCATCATCCGCGGCGGCTACAACGTGTACCCGCGGGAGGTCGAGGAGGTCCTGATGCGGCACCCCGAGGTCGCCCAGGTCGCCGTCATCGGCCTGCCCGACGAACTGCACGGCGAGGAGGTGTGCGCCGTCGTCGTACCGGCACCGGGCGCCCTCCCCGACGCCGCCGGCATCACCGAGTGGTCCAAGGAGCACCTGGGCCGGCACAAGTACCCGCGCCGCGTGGAGTTCGCCGACGAGCTGCCGCTCGGGCCGAGCATGAAGGTGCTCAAGCGGGAGCTGCGGGCCCGGTACACCGGCCGTCAGTGACGCCGACCGCCCTGCGAGACGGTCCTTACGCCGCCGGATACGTGCGCATAGCATCGGTCCCCGCATGAACACGATGACGCTCTGGCACATATCCGGCTGGGAGTTCGCCGCCCTCGCCTTCGCGGCCCTGCTCGTGGGCTTCTCCAAGACCGCCGTCAGCGGGGCCAACACGGTCAGTCTCGCGATCTTCGCGGCGGTCCTGCCCGCCCGCGCCTCCACCGGCGTGCTGCTGCCGATCCTGATCGCGGGCGACGTCCTCGCCGTCCTCACCTACCGGCGGCACGCCCACTGGCCCACGCTGTGGCGGCTCTTCCCGGCGGTGGCGGCCGGCGTGGTGTTCGGCACGCTGTTCCTGGTGTGGGCCGACGACGGGGTCGTACGGACCTCGATCGGCGCGATCCTGCTGCTGATGGCCGGGGTCACGCTGTGGCGGCGGCGCCGGGCCGAGGCGGCGGACGAGCCGGACGCGGTGACCACCCGGACGGGCCGGGCGAAGGCCCGCTCGTACGGCGTCCTCGGCGGGTTCACGACGATGGTCGCGAACGCGGGCGGGCCGGTGATGTCGATGTATCTCCTGTCGGCGGGTTTCCGGAAGCTCGGCTTCCTCGGCACGTCGGCCTTCTTCTTCCTCATCGTCAACGTGTCCAAGGTGCCCTTCAGCGCCGGACTCGGCCTGATCGACGGCCGCTCCCTGCTCCTTGACGCGGCACTCGCGGTGTTCGTCGTGCCCGGCGCGTTGTTCGGCACCTGGGCTGTGAACCGGATCAACCAGCGGCTGTTCGAGCAGCTGGTGATCGCCGCGACCATCGTGGGCGGCCTGCAGCTGCTACTGCGCTAGCCCGAGCAGCGCCGGGAGGTCCGCGAAGGAGTCCACGACGTGGTCCGGTGCGCCGCTCGCGCTCGCGAGCGTCTCCGGCTGGAACTTCCCCGTACGGACCAGCACCCCCGTGATGCCGATGCGCTGTGCCCCGAGCACGTCCGACTCGATGTCGTCGCCGACCATCAGCGCCTGGTCCGCGGCCACCCCCAGCCGGGCCAGCGCCGCCTCGAAGAACGCCGGGGACGGCTTGCCCATGACCTCCGCCTCGACCCGCGCGGCCTTCTCCAGCCCGAGCAGGAAGGCGCCCGAGTCCAGCTGCAGCCCGGCCTCGGTCCGCCAGTACAGGTTGCGGTGCACGGCGAGCAGCCGAGCACCCCGCTGCAGATACCCGAAGGCCCGGTTGAGCGCCGCGTAGTCGAACTCGGGCCCGGCACCGCCCACGACGACCACGTCGGGACGGTCGTCGACCAGGGTGATGCCACCGAGATCCGCCTCGATGTCCCCGCTGTTGAACAGGGCGCACCGGGCACCCGGAAAGTGCTCGGCGAGGTGGGCGGCGGTGAGCGCGGGCGCGGTGAGGACGTCCTCGGCGCCCACCTCGAAACCGGCCCCCGCCAGGGCTTCGGCGATCGACGCCCGCGTCCGGGACGTCGTGTTGGTCACCAGGGCCACGCCGAGACCGGCCGCGCGGATCTCCCGCAGCGCCTCCACCGCACCCGGCAACGGCTCCCAGGAGACGGTGAGGACACCGTCGATGTCGATCAGGACGGCACGCACGGATTCCATGGCTGGACCCTAGCGACCCGGGCGGCGGATCGACGCGGACGACCTCGTACGCTCACCCCCATGTCCCCGCACATCCTGATCCTCGGCGGCACCACCGAGGCCCGGCGCCTCGCCGCCGACCTCGCCGCCCGCCCCGGAGTCAGGGTCACCACGTCGCTGGCGGGCCGGGTCACCCGCCCCGCAACCCTGGCCGGCGAGGTGCGGATCGGCGGGTTCGGCGGCGCCGTGGGCCTTGCCGACTGGCTGCGCACGCACGGCGTGGACGCCGTCGTCGACGCCACGCACCCCTTCGCCGAGTCGATCACGGCGAACGCCGCCCGGGCGGCGACGGCCACCGGAGTTCCCGCGGTCGTCCTGCGCCGCCCCGGCTGGCGTCCGGGCCCCGGCGACCGCTGGTACGACGTCGAGTCCCTGGCCGCGGCCGCCGAGGCCCTGCCCGGCCTGGGCCGCCGGGTGTTCCTCAGCACCGGCCGACTGGGCCTCGCCGCCTTCGCCCACCTGACGGACCTGCACTTCGTCGTACGGTCGGTCGACCCGCCCGTGGCGCCCCTGCCGCCGCACACCGAAGTGATCCTGGCCCGCGGCCCCTTCACCCTCGCCGAGGAGACCGAGCTGCTGCGCGCCCACGCCGTCGACGTGCTGGTGACGAAGGACAGCGGCGGCGAGGCCACGGCCGCCAAGCTGACGGCCGCACGGGAACTCGGGCTGCCCGTGGTCGTCGTACGACGCCCCCCGCTCCCGGACGGCGTGACGGCGGTACCGGACGTGGCGGGCGCGCTCGACACACTCGACCGGCTGGGGATCGACGGCCCCTGATCACCGTGCCCGTCGGTCAGGCCTCGACCGTGCCCGTCGGTCAGGCCTCGCCGGGACCGGGATGCCTGCGCAGCAGATAGGTGTCCATGATCCACCCCTTGCGCTCCCGGGCCTCGGCGCGCAGCCGCTCGATGCGCGGGCCCGCCTCGGCGAGGGGACCGGAGACCAGGATCTCGTCCGGGGTGCCCAGGTACGCGCCCCAGTAGATGTCGATGTCGTCCTCGGCGTACTTCCGGAAGGTCTGGTGCGCGTCCAGCATCACGACGACGTCGTCCACCCCCTCCGGGAAGCCCTCGGCCAGCCGCCGCCCGGTGGTGATCTGCACCGGCCGGGCCACCCGGTTCAGCCCCGTACGATGCCGGGCCACCAGCGAGGAGACGCTGCTGATGCCGGGCACCACGTCGTACGCGAACTCCACCGCGCCCCGCTCCAGCACCTCCTCCAGGATCCCCAGCGTGCTGTCGTACAGCGAGGGATCCCCCCACACCAGGAACGCCCCGGTGCCGTCCTCGCCCAGCTCCTCGGCGATCAGCCGCTCGTAGATGCCGGCGCGCGCACTGCGCCAGTCCTCCACTGCGGGCGAGTACGCGGCCCCGCCCGCCCGGCGGTCCCGCTCCGGGTCACGGGCCTCCACCACCCGGTACCCGCCCTCGGGCCGGTGTGCCTCCACCATGTCCCGGCGGAGCTGGGTCAGATCGCTCTTCACCTCGCCCTTGTCGAGCAGGAAGAACACGTCCGTGCTCCGCAGCGCCTTGACCGCCTGCAGGGTCAACTGGTCGGGATCGCCCGCACCGATACCGATGACATGAATCTTTCGCACACCCCGAGTCTGCCGTATGCCCTCGGGGCCCCGAGGAGGCGGTGCCTCGGTCAGGAACCGAGCCGCGGCGCCTCGGTCCCCGCGTCGACCGGCCCCGCCCCGCGTTCCACCCGCCCGGCCAGCTCCCGGGCCCACCCGGCCAGCCCGGCAAGATCCATCCCGTGCGGCCGCGCGTCGCCCCGCTCGGCCGCCCACTCCTCGATCGCCCCCGCGCCGCGCCGCAGCAGCCGCGCCCCACCGGTGGTGTTGCCGCGGGCCGCATGAGTGAGCCCCACCGCCAGCTGTGCCAGTCCCCGCCACAGCGTCCGCTCGGACTCGGGCCCCGACTTCCAGGCGTCCTCGAACACCTCATGGGCATGGAACGGCTTCCCCGCGTCCAGCAGCGCCTGCGCCTCGGCGACCGTCTCCCGAGGGGTCCGTACGACTCCCTCCGGCTGGCGCTCGACCCCCTGCGCCCCGTACGGCAACGGCCGCCCCAGCCCGTCCCGCGGCCGGGCGTTCCGCGCCCGCCCCGCCACATCCCGGTCCCGGCTGCCCGCCGCTGCGCCCACGTCTCCCATACGACCGATTGTCCCCGCCCGGTCCCACTTCGGCGCACCCCCGCCCGTGGGGTAAAGTTCTGTTCGCGCGATCACGTGGGTCACCACGAGTGAGCGCATCGGGACGTGGCGCAGCTTGGTAGCGCACTTGACTGGGGGTCAAGGGGTCGCAGGTTCAAATCCTGTCGTCCCGACAGCGATGTCGGATGTTTCCGCAGGTGAGGGGCGCTCTTCGGAGCGCCCCTCACGCGTGCGTGGGCTCCATCGGGTGAGCTTCCTCGGTGAGCGGGTCAGGCGCGCTCGTAGAAGCCGTCGAGGCGACCGCGTGCGAGCACGTCACCCGCGGCGGCCAGCACGGCGCGCGGTTTGGCGGAGTCCGGCACGGTGTTGCTCCTTCCGACGGTCAGCGGACCGCCCAGGGCGAACAACTGGAAGACATAACGGTGCGGGCCGTGGCCCTTGATCGGTGCGGGTCCGAGATAGCCGCGGCGCGATCCCGAACTCAGCAGGCGCACACCGTCCGCGGGGGTCCCGGCGTCGAGGCCACCCTGGGGGAGACCGGTCAAGGGCGGGTCGAGCAGGGTGATGCCGTGGTTGTACGGCAGGGCCGTCGGCGCATCCGGGTCCTCGATGACTTCAGTAACTTGCCTACCACTGCCATGGGTTACTCCTTGCGGTGTTGATATCGGGTGCGTCCGCGACAGGACTCGATCCTTATACCTCGGAGTCGCGACGGCTCGCACAGAAACAAAGCGGGCAACTCGCCTGAAACGGCAAGGAGTTGCGGCACTCGGCGCGTCACACGCAGGGCTCCGGCGTCCCGCGCCCTCCGGTAATCGGTGACGGGGATGGGGCGTCCGCCTCATGTTCCCGGGACAGGTGGGCCGGAATGTTTGTCCGCGCAATGCACGGCCGGGCCCTCGGGGGTGGGACGGGTCGGCTCAGGAGTGAGAGAGAGCGGACACAGCATGAAGTACTCGATGAACCTTCCGATGAAGTACGCGAACCTTCTGTTGGCCATGGCCGGAGCCGCGGCCCTGGTGGCCGGTGCCGCGTTGACCGAGTCGCAGGGGAAGGACGGAGCCGTTCAGGCTTCCGTGTCGGCGCGGCCGGCCGCGCCGGGTGACGGCGGCACGTGCGGTACCTGTCTCAACACGCCCTGACCGAAGGGCAGCGCGGCGCGTACCCGGGTGCCGCGTCCGCGGCGGTCGATGGTGAAGCTGCCGCCGATCTCGGCGGCCCGCTCGGCCATGGAACGCAGTCCGATGCCGTCGGCCTTCGGGTCGGGGTCATAGCCGATCCCGTCGTCGATCACGGTGAGAGTGAGGGTGTGCGCGTCGACGCGCACCCTCACTTGTGAGTGGTCGGCCTCGGCGTGCCGCATGACGTTGGTGAGCGCCTCGGCCGCGATCCGGTAGGCGGCCACCTCGACGGCCGCCGGAAGGGGCGGCAGGGGGGAGGGGGTGAGGTGCAGCTCGATCCGGGTGCGGGCGCCGTCGAAGGCCGAGACGAGCTGCCCGAGGGCGAGGCTGAGGCCCAGCTCGCCCAGGGGCGCGGGACCGAGGCGTTCCGTGATCCGCCGCACCTCCTGGATCGCCATGCCGAGTTCGTCGGCGGCGGCGCGGAGCGCGTCACGTACCGGATCGCCGGAGGGCAGGCGCGCGGTGGCGTTCTCGACCCGCAGGCGCAGGCCCGCCAGTGTCGGGCCGAGCCCGTCGTGGATGTCGCGCCGCAGATGGCGCCTCTCCTCCTCCCGGGCGAGGACGATCTGCTCACGGCCGGCCCGGAGTTCCTGCTGGAGGCGGAGCGATGCCAGGGCCGGTGCGGCGTGCTGGGCCAGGGACGCGAGGATGCTGGTGTCCTGTGCGTCGAGCGCCTGCTCCCCCTCGCGCGGACCGACCGACATACGGCCGATCACGGCGCCGTGGTGCCGTAGCTCGAAGTGCTGCTGAGCGGTGCCCAGCCGGCCGACGTCGGCGAGGACGCGCGGACCGGCACGCGTGTGCAGCACGAGGACCGCACCCGGAAGCCGTAGGTTCTCGACGACCGTGGTGCACAGCGCGCCGGGGATCTCCTCGGGACTGACCGCACGGCTGACCCGCTCGGCGAGCGTGTTCAGCACCTGGTAGGGATGTGCCCGCTCCCCGTAGAACAGCCGGTCCACCAGCTCGGTCGCCCAGGCCGTGGTGCGGCGCAACCCCGCGCCCAGGAGAAAGGCCACGGCCATCAGGACGAGAGCGTCCGCGGCCCTGCCCAGCACCATGCCGGTCGCCAGTACGGCGGCAGCGGTCACATAGAGGGCGACGAGCACCATGGTGACCATCAGCCCGGCCAGGACCCGCCGCGCCGAACGGCTGATGCGCCAGGTTCCGGTGCGTACGACGACGTAGAAGACGGACGTCGACAGCAGTGCCGAAGCACCCGCGAAGAGCCAGAACGTCGTCCAGAAGTAGCGGCTGTCCACGTGCTTGTAGATCGCCTGCGCAGCGGCCCAGATCAGATAGGCCGTCAGGAGCAGATGGATGTGGCGCCGGCGCGAGGACTCGCCCGCGCGGGACCACGCCACGAGTACGGCCACGCACGTGAGCACGTAGTGGCTCAGCTCCAGCACGGTCCCCAGGTGACGGTCCACGTACGCCGCGGTCTCGCCCCACCAGCCGACGGCCAGCGGGTTCGGCCCCCCGATCTCCTCGTCGGCTGTGAACGAGAACGCCTGCGGCACCATCCACAGGGCTACGGCGGCCACGTAGAGCCGCCACCACCGGCTGGGCAGATGCCCGTCCGGGAACCACAGCGGCAGGGTGTACCAGAGTGTGCCTCCGGCGATGTTGGCCAGCGTCTGCAGAACCAGCGTCAGGGCAGTGGCCGTCGGGCCGGGCTGCTCCACCCACACAGGCGCGATGGCCACCCGGGGCACGATCTTCGCCATGCCGTAGCCCAGCAGCACCCATCCGGCCGGGATGCCGGGCCGGTGGGCGTGCAGGAGCACCCCCGCGACCACGGGCGGCAGGCCGTACAGCAGAGCGGGGAGTTCCCGTGCGCTCGCCGCCACCCCCGGCGCTCCCAGCCGGGCCAGCAGGTAACACACCCACAGCCCGCTGAGCATGACCGTGACCGCGGCGCACACCGCCGCAGCGGTGAGCTGTCGCTCTCCGGCCACTCTCTGAGCACTCCATGCGATCATCTGATCACCTATAGTAATCATCGTGCCTGAGGAGAGCGCCCCGAGGACCGAGTCGGACACGGTGACCGTGTTGCTGGTCGACGACCATCCGATGTTCCTCGACGGGCTGTGCGGGGTGTTCCTGCCGCCGGACGGCTTCCGGGTCGTCGGCGTGGCCACCACCGGCGCGGAGGCCCTCGCGCTCAGCGTCAGCGCCGTCCCCCAGGTCGTCGTCCTCGACCTCGGGCTGCCCGACACGTCCGGCGTCGAGGTCACCCGGCGGCTGCTCGCCGACCGCCCCGACGTCAGGGTGCTCGTGCTGAGCATGTCGGACGACGACGACAACGTCCTCGCGGCCATGCGCGCCGGTGCCCACGGCTACCTCGTCAAGGGCGCGGACCGCGAGGAGATCCTCGCCGCGATGCGCACCGTCGCGCGCGGGGGCGCGGTCTTCAGCCCGCGCATCGCCGGGCGGCTCCAGGCCTTCTTCGGCTCGCTGGCGGCGGCGCCCGGGCAGCAGGCCTTCCCCGGGCTGACTCCGCGCGAGCTGGAGATCCTCGATCTGATCGCCTCCGGGCTCGACTACCGGCAGATCGCCCGGCGGCTGACCATCTCGGACAAGACCGTCCGCAACCACGTCAGCAGCATCTTCGCCAAGCTCCAGGTCAACGACCGGGCTCAGGCCATCGTCCGGGCCCGCAACGCGGGTCTGGGCACGTAGGTCCTGGGGCGTGAGTCGGCTCATCCACGAGAGCCGAGAAAAGAGCCCGAAAAAGCCCCCGAAAAAAGTCGGACGGCGATGTCGAGAACCCGCGTCCGGCTCCGTCCCCGGGGTGAACGCGACCACAATGGGTCGCACGAGCACCGAGGAGAACCACGATGGCCAAGTACCTGCTGCTGAAGCACTACCGCGGCGCCCCGGCTGCGGTCAACGACGTCCCGATGGACCAGTGGACGCCGGAGGAGATCTCGGCGCATGTGCAGTACATGAACGACTTCGCGGCCCGGCTGGAGAAGACGGGCGAGTTCGTCGACGGTCAGGCGCTCGCCCCCGAGGGAGCGTGGGTCCGCTACGACGGTGAGGGGCGCCCGCCGGTCACCGACGGACCGTTCGCGGAGACCAAGGACCTCATCGCCGGCTGGATGGTCATCGACGTCGACAGCTACGAGCGCGCCGTCGAGCTGGCCGGGGAGCTGTCGGCCGCCCCCGGGGCGGGCGGCAAGCCGATCCACGAGTGGCTGGAGGTGCGCCCGTTCTACGGCGTGCAGCCCACCATCACGGAGTGACGTCACCGATGGACGAGGTCCTCCTCAGGAGCCTCACACCGGGCGTGCTCACCGTCCTCGTCCGCCGCGGAGCCGACTTCGCGGCGGCCGAGGACGCCGTGCAGGACGCCCTGGTCGAGGCGCTCCGGGTCTGGGCGGCCGACCCGCCGCGGGATGCCAAGGGCTGGCTGGTCACCGTGGCCTGGCGCAAGTTCCTCGACGCGACGCGCGCCGACACCGCCCGCCGCCGGCGTGAGGACCGCGTCGAGGAGGAACCGGCGCCCGGGCCGGCGCCCGCGGTGGACGACACGCTCCAGCTCTACTTCCTGTGCGCCCACCCGTCGCTGACCCCGGCATCGGCGGTCGCACTCACACTGCGCGCCGTCGGCGGGCTGACCACCCGCCAGATCGCCGAGGCCTACCTGGTGCCCGAGGCGACCATGGCGCAGCGCATCAGCCGGGCCAAGCGCACCCTCTCCGGCGTGCGCTTCGACCGGCCCGGCGACGTCGCCACCGTGCTGCGCGTCCTCTACCTCGTCTTCAACGAGGGCTACTCCGGCGACGTCGACCTCGCCGCCGAGGCCATCCGGCTCACCCGGCAGCTCGCGGCCCGCATCGACCACCCCGAGGTGGCCGGGCTGCTCGCCCTCATGCTGCTCCACCACGCCCGGCGTGCCGCCCGGACCGCGTCCGACGGCAGCCTGGTGCCGCTCGCCGAGCAGGACCGCGGCCGGTGGGACACCGCGTTGATCGCCGAGGGCGTCGGGATCCTCCAGGCGGCCCTCGCCCGCGACCGGCTGGGCGAGTTCCAGGCCCAGGCCGCCATCGCGGCACTCCACGCCGACGCGCCCACCGCCGAGGAGACCGACTGGGTGCAGATCGTCGAGTGGTACGACGAGCTCACGCGCCTGACCGACAGCCCCATCGTCCGGCTCAACCGCGCGGTCGCCGTAGGGGAGGCCGACGGACCGCGCGCCGGCCTGGCGGCGCTCGCGGCGCTGGACGCCTCACTGCCCCGCCACGCCGCGGTGGCCGCGTACCTCCACGAGCGCGACGGCGACCCGGCGACGGCGGCACGGCTGTACGCCGAGGCGGCCCACAAGGCACCCAACCTCGCCGAACGCGACCACCTGACGCGCCAGGCCGCCCGGCTCAACGCCCGCCGGTGCAGCTGACGGGTCACGCTCGGAGACCGCGGTGGCCGTACCGGGAGGGGCCGCTCATGACAACCTCCCGGCACGGTGTCCCACCGACGACCGTCACTCTGCTCGGCGCGGTGCCCCGGGCGCATGGGGCACATGACTCCCTCGCGCCCCGGCTGCGCAGGTGACCCCTGGCCCGTCCCCGCCCGGGACGCGAAGGGAGCGGCCGACCCGCGTGCCCGGGCGGGCGGGCCCGGAAGAGTTCCGTCCGTGAGGCGCAATGGCCTCCCGTCCCCGGCCGGAGCCCGAGGGCTGCGGCATCCTCCCGTCCGAGAGGAAACCCCTTCCATGACTCAGGACACCGCCACCCGCACGATCCCCGTTCAGGCCCCCGCCACCCGGCCCCCGCGGGGCACCGATCCCGCCACCCCCGCCGTCCTCGAGTTCGGCGGATCCAGCTTCCCCTCCCTCGACTCCTACTGCGCCCTCGCCCGGGCCCTGCACCGCCGGCTCGACGACGAGCAGCAGCCCCTGGTCGTGGTCGTCAGTGCCATGCCGGGGGAGACGGAGAAACTCCTCGGCCTGCTGCACCTCACCGACCCCCACCCCGTCGACGCCACGTCCGCGGCCCTGCTCGGGCTCGCCGACACCGCCAGCGCCCATCTCCTCGCCGGTGCGCTGCACCACAGTGGCGTGGCGGCGACGGTGCTGGCCGGACAGCAGCTGGGCCTGGTCGCGGACGGCGACTTCCTCTCGGCCGACGTCGACCACCTCGACCCGGCGCCGCTCCGGCGCGCCCTGGAGACGTACCAGGTCGTCGTCGTGCCCGGCGGTCAGGCGGCCGACCGGCGCGGCCGGCCGACCCGGCTGGGTCCGTACGGCGCCGAACTCTCGGCCGTCCTGGTCGCCGGCGCGCTCGGCGCGGACCGGTGCGAGATCCACGCGGACGTCGACGGCGTCTGCACCGCCGACCCCGGCCTGGTCCAAGGGGCCCGTCTGCTGCCCGAACTCTCCTACGAGACGGCGGCGTTGATGGCCCGCTACGGGACGCGGGTGCTGCACCGGCCGTGCGTGCGAGCCGCCGAGGAGTACGGCGTCGCACTGGTCCGCCGCCGCAACCGGGCCCCGTACCCGGCGGGCACCCGGATCGGAGCCACCGGAGTCCGGGCGGCCGCCGTCGTGCTCAACACCGAGTCCAGAGTGCTCGGTTACCGCACGGACGCGCAGGCCGACCACGCGCACGGCGTGCTCGGCACCGAGGGCGTCGACACCGTACGGCTCCCCGGCGGGCCGCAGCTCGCCGTCATCGGCGGCCAGCGGGACCTCGACCGGTTGCACCGGGTCGACGACCTGCCCGAGGCGGAGGTCCTGGGCGTCCCGGTCACCGAGATCACCGGAACGCGTGCGACGACCCGTATCGCCCGCGACCCCGAGGAGGCCGTCCGGCTCGCTCGACGGCTCCACGACGCGCTGGTCGGTCAGTCGGACGTCCCCGCTTGACCGCCCGCACCCGCACCGGCAAGCCGGGCCCGCTGCCAGGTCGTCCCGGCCTCGGGCCCGGCCGGCCGCCGCTCACCGAGCGAGCGGCTCCCGCACCACCGCCACGTCCCCGGGCGCGACCGTGACCGAACCGGCCGTCTCCTTGCCGGTGAGGAGTTCCGTGGCGCCCGGTGCGACGGGCAGTTCCGCGCCCCGGCCGGAGTGGTCGATCACGAAGACGTAGTCCGCGTCCGGGCCGCGCCTGCGGACCACCTCCACACCGGCCGGGGCGGTGCGCACCGGCTCCACCCCCGCCTCGGTGCGGACGCGGTCCAGGAGGGCGGTCAGCGTGGCCGGGTCGGGAAGCGTGGCCAGGTACCAGGCGGCACCGGTGCCGTAGGCGTGCCGGGTGACCGCCGGGACGCCGGCCAGCGGGCCGTCGGCGTACGTGGCGACCGCCTCGGCGCCCTCCGTCCGCAGCCGCTCCGACCACAGCGTGCCCGCGGCGCCCTGAGGCACCGCGCCGCTCAGCCCGACCGACTGTCCGGGCAGCAGCGGGAACGGCTCGTCGGAGCGCACCCCCAGCACGTCCCGGAACGCACCCGGGTAACCGCCGAGCCGCACATGGCAGTTCTCGTCCACGGCACCGCTGTGGAAGCCGACGGCGAGGGTGCCGCCGCGCTCGGCGTACGCCGTGAGGTTCGCGGCGCCCGCGTCGTCGACCAGGTACAGGTTCGGGGCCAGCACCAGGCGGTAGGCGGACAGGGCTGCCTGGTCCGCGTCCGGGCGTACGAAGTCCACGGCCACGCCCGCCCGCCACAGCGGCTCGTACCAGGCCCGGACCAGGTCCAGGTACCGCAGTTCGCCGCTCGGCTGGGAGGGCAGCTCCAGGGCCCAGCGGGCGTTCCAGTCCCAGACGACGGCGACCTCGGCGGTACCGGTGCTGCCGCGGACCTCGGCCAGCGCCTTCAGGTCGGCGCCGAGGCGGACCACGTCCTGCCAGATCCGGCTGTCGGTGCCCGCGTGCGGCAGCATCGCCGAGTGCCACTGCTCGGCGCCCGCCTTCGCCGCCCGCCACTGGAAGTACGCGATGCCGTCCGCCCCGCGCGCCACATGGGCCAGCGCGTTGCGGCGCAACTCGCCCGGATTCTTCGCCCGGTTGACGGGCTGCCAGTTCACCGCGCCGGTGGAGTGCTCCATCAGCAGCCACGGGCCGCCCGCGAGCGAGCGCATCAGATCGCCGCTCAGCGCCACGTCGATCTCCGACTCGGGGTCGGTGGACATCAGGTAGTGGTCGTTGGCGACGATGTCCAGCTCCGGTGCCCAGCGCCAGTAGTCGAGGGCGTCGAAGGTGGCCATCACCATGAAGTTGGTGGTGGCGGGCGTGTCGGGGGCCGCCGCGCGCAGTACGTCACGCTCCGCCGTGTACAGCGACAGCAGCTCGTCCGAGCAGAAGCGGCGCCAGTCCAGCTGGTGCGTCGGGTTGGGTACGGCGCCCGTGGCGCGCGGCGGCAGGATCTCCTCCCAGTCGTAGTACCACTGGGACCAGAAGGTCGTGCCCCAGGCGTCGTTGAGGGCGGCCAGGTCGTCGCCGTAGCGCGCCCGCAGCCAGCGGCGGAAGGCCGCCGCGCTGGTGTCGCAGTAGCAGGCCGCGTTGTGGCAGCCGTACTCGTTGTGCACGTGCCACATGGCGACGGCCGGATGACCGGCGTACCGCTCGGCCAGCGCGCCCGCGATGCGCAGCGCCGCCTCGCGGTAGGTGGGGCTGGACGGGCAGAACGTCTGCCGGCTGCCGTAGGAGAGGGTACGGCCGTCCCGGTCGACCGGCAGCGCCTCGGGGTGGGCGCGGAAGAACCACGCCGGAGGCGCCGCCGTGGGGGTGGCCAGGTCGGCGGCGATGCCGTTCTCGTGCAGCAGGTCCAGGATCCGGTCCATGCGCGAGAAGTCGTACGCGCCCTCGGACGGCTCCAGCAGGGCCCAGGAGAAGATGCCGACGCTGACCATGTTCACGCCCGCTTCGCGCATCAGGCGTACGTCCTCGGCCCACACCTCCTCGGGCCACTGTTCGGGGTTGTAGTCGCCGCCGTAGGCGAGGCCGGGGACGGACAGGGTGCGATTCACTGGGGTTTCTTCGTTCTCTTTCACGTGCGCGCGCCTCAGCCCTTGTTCGATCCCAGGGTCAGACCGCTGACGAACTGGCGCTGGAGCGCGAAGTACACGATCAGCGTCGGGATCGCGGTGAGCAGGGCGCCCGCGGCCACCAGGTTGGGGTCGGTGAAGTACTGGCCGGAGAGGTTGTTCAGCGCCGAGGTGATCGGCATGTTCTCACCGGTCGAGATCAGCACCAGGGCCCAGAAGAAGTCGTTGTAGATCCAGATCGACAGCAGGGTCGCCAGGGCCGCCATCGCCGGCTTGCACAGCGGCAGTGTGATCTGCCAGTACAGCCGCCACACCGAGGCACCGTCGACCAGCGCTGCCTCGGTCAGCTCGTGCGGGAGCGAGCGCATGTAGTTGGCCAGCACGAACGCGCAGAACCCGGACTGGAACGCCACATGGATCAGCACCAGGCCGAGCGCCGAGTCGTACAGCTTGCCGCTCGCGGTGATGCCCGGCAGGTTCGTCAGCAGGTACAGCCGGTACAGCGGGGTGATGATGACCTGCTGCGGGAGCAGGTTGCCCGCCGTGAAGACCAGCAGCAGCGCCAGGTTGAGCCGGAAGTCGAAGCGGCTGACGTAGAACGCGACCATCGACGACAGGAACAGCGTGAGCAGCACGGCCGGGACCGCGATGATCAGCGTGTTCATGAAGTAGTGGGTCATGTCCGACTGCGTGAACGCGTTCTTGAAGTTGTCGAAGTTCAGCGTGTGCGGCCAGGACACATAGCCGCGCTCGCTGGTCTCGCTGTACGGACGCAGCGCCGAGAAGATCGCCCACAGCAGCGGGGCGAGCCACGCCAGGGCCGTACCGGCCAGGAAGACGTGCAGCAGGACGCGGGCCGGGCGGATCGGGGTGCGCTGCTTGACCGGCGCGCTCACGGTGCTCATGCGCGTCGCTCCTTCCGGAAGGTCGCGATCAGATACGGGATGATCACGATCAGCGAGATGACCAGCAGGACCACCGCGATCGCCGACCCGTAACCGATGCGGCTCGACTCACCGATGATGTTGTTGGTCACCAGGATCGACAGCAACTCGGTGCCCTGTGCGCCCTTGTTGAAGACGAAGACCAGGTCGAAGGCGCGCAGCGACTCGATGATGGTGACGACCAGGACGACCGTGTTGGTCGGGCGCAGCGTCGGGAAGATGACGTTCTTGAACGTCTGCCACTCGTTGGCGCCGTCGAGGGCCGAGGCCTCCCTGAGCGACGGGTCGACGCCCTTCAGGCCGGCCAGGTACAGGATCATCATGTAGCCGGTGTGCCGCCAGGACGCGGCGATCAGGACCGCCCACAGGTTGAGCTTGGGGTCGCCGATCCAGTCGATGTAGTGGCCCGGCTTGTTGGCGCCGATGAGGCTGTTGATCAGGCCCGTGTCCGGGTTGTAGACGAGCTGCCAGACGAACCCGATGCACGCCATGGAGATGACGACCGGCAGGAAGAACGCGGTCTGGTAGACGCGGCTGAACCGGATCTTCTTGTCCAGCTGCACGGCCAGGAACAGGCCGAGCGGCGTCGGGATCAGGATCAGCACCACGAACCAGACGACGTTGTGCTGGAGCGCCGGCCAGAACTGTGGGTTGTCGTTGAAGAGTTGTTTGAAGTTGTCCAGGCCCACCCACTTGATCGAGTCGAACCCGATGCCGTCCCAGGTGGTGAAGGCGAGCGCGATGGAGGCGAGGGCGGTGACCCAGACCAGGGCCACGTGCAGGACCGTGGGCACGCCCGCCATCAGGCCGAGCGTGATCCGGTCACGGCGGGTCAGCAGGCGCCGGTGGCCCTGCGCGGCCCGCTTGGATGCGGAAGCAGCGCCCGAAGGCGGCACGGCGGCCGCCTCCGGGGTCTTCGTCGTCGTGTCGGTCGTCATGCCGCTGCTCACGAGGACGCGAAGATCTGCTTCTTCTGGCGCTCGATCGACGACAGCAAGCCGTCCACGCCCTTGGGGTTCTGGAGGAACTTCTGCAGCGCGGGCTGCATCACCGTGGAGGTGAAGTCCGGGCGGGAGTCGCGGTCCATGAACTGGGTGAGGCTCTTGGCGCCGCTGATCATCTCGTACGCCTTCTTCTGCAGCGGGGTGTACGAGGAGGTGTCGGCCTTGCTGGAGGCGGCCACCACGCTGGAGTCGGCCTTCAGGTAGATCGCCTCGGCCTCGGGCGTGCCCAGGTACTCGAGGAGCTTGGCGACACCCTCCTTGTTCTTCGGGGCCTTGCTGACCATGAAGCCGTCGGTCGGCGCCTCGACGGTGTCCTGGCCGTACGCGGAGTTGATCTCCGGGAAGGCGAAGAAGTCGAGGTCGTCCAGGTCGGCCTTGTTGGTGAACTGCTGCGCCACGAACGAGCCCAGCAGGTACATGCCGGCCTTCTTGGACACGAGGGTCTGTGCGGCGTCCTGCCAGGTGCGGCCCATGAAGCCGTCCTGGTGGTAGGGGAGGATCTCGGACCAGTGGTCGAAGACGGCCTTCACCTTGGAGTCGGTCCAGGAGGCCTTGCCGCCCATCAGCTCGACGTGGAAGTCGTAGCCGTTGAGGCGGAAGTTGATCTGGTCGAAGGTGCCCATCGCGGGCCAGGCGTCCTTGTCGCCGAAGGCGATCGGGACCAGGCCGTCCTTCTTCATCTGCTTGCAGAGGGCGACCAGCTCGTCCCAGGTGGTGGGGACCTTGTAGCCGTGCTGCTGGAAGACGCTCTTGCGGTAGAAGAGCGCCCACGGGTACGTGTACAGCGGGACGAAGTAGTACTTGCCGTCCTCGCCCTTGGCGAGCTTCTTCATCGCGTCGGGGAAGTTGTCCCCGATCTTGGCCCACACGTCGTCGATCGGCGTGGCCAGCTTCTTCGCCGCGAAGAACTGCATGCGGTAACCGGCGAACCAGTTGAACACGTCGTCCGGCGTGCCCTGCAGATAGGAGTTGATCTGCTCCTGGAAGGTGTTGTGGTCCTTCGTGTTGACATCGACCGTGATACCCGACTGCTTCTTGAAGGCCGCGTAGATCTCCGCGAAGGCCTTCTTCGGCACCGCGTCGGAGGCGTTGGAGCCGAGGGTGACGGTCTTCGGGTCGGAGGACGAGCCACTGCCGCCACAGGCGGACAGCAGGGGTATGCCGGCACCGGCGAGGAGGGCGGCACCGCCCGCTCCACGCAGCAGCGAACGACGGCTGGGACCCGGGACCGAAAGACCGGAGGGGGAGAGGCGCATGGCGGCTCCTGAGGCATACAGGGTTCAGTCAAGGGGATGAGTCGATCACCGAAAGGTCTTCGAAACCGATCAGAAACCAACTCGACCGAACATCGTGGGCGTAATAACAGCCCCATGTCCGCTCATGCGTCAATAGCTCCGGTCCCACTGGGGTGTCTCTTGCCCGAAACGTAATCGACATCGTTACCTGCAACTTTGTTGAAGGGCAGGCAAAGCGGCCCCCGCGGCAACCGCGGCCGCGGGGGCTGTGTGAACACGAGTGGTTCCGTTTCCTGGTCTGACCAGCGGCGGTCAGGATCTGACCAGGAGCTGGAAGTCGAAGGCGTACCGCGACGCCCGGTAGACATGGCTGCCGTACTCCACCGGCCGCCCGGTGTCGTCGTACGCGGTGCGCTGCATGGTGAGCAGGGCCGCGCCCTCCTTCTCGTCGAGCAGGGCGGCCTCCTCGGCGGTGGCGCTGCGGGCCCCGACGGTCTGGCGGGCGCTGTGCAGGGCGATGCCCGCCGAGCGCAGCATCCGGTACAGGCCCGTCGACTCCAGCCGGTCGGTGTCGAGTTCGAGCAGTGCCGAGGGCAGGTAGTTGCACAGGAACGCCACCGGCTGGCCGTGGGTGCAGCGCAGCCGCTCCAGCACGACGACCTCGGCGCCCTCCGCGATGCCGAGGGCCGCGGCCACGTCGGCGCTCGCCGGGACGCGTTCGTTGCGCAGTACCTGGGTGGTCGGGCCCTGCCCGGCCGATTCCAGGTCGTCGTAGAGGCTGCTCAGCTCCAGGGGCCGTTTGACCTGGCTGTGCACCACCTGGGTGCCGACACCGCGGCGGCGCACCAGCAGCCCCTTGTCCACCAGGGACTGGATGGCCTGGCGGACGGTGGGCCGGGACAGGCCGAGGCGCACGGACAGGTCGACCTCGTTGCCCAGGAGGTTCCCGGGGGCGAGGATCCCGTGTTCGATGGCCGCCTCCAGCTGCTGGGCGAGCTGGTAGTAGAGCGGCACCGGACTCGCGCGGTCCAGGTCGAAGTCCAGGGAGTCGAGTGCGGAGACGGTCACGGGACGAGCGGAGTCACCGGTCCTCGCCACGGGGTACCTCCTTCCAGAGCGCGGACAGGGCGGTTCACAGGTGGTGGCGGCGGCCGGCCACCTGGCGGTCGTAGTCCTCGCGGGCGCGTACGGCCGCCTCGCGGGTCGCGGTCCCGGCGACCGGTACGTCCCACCAGGCCTCGGCCTCGGGGGCGGCAGGCCCTGAGCCCGAGGTGTCCGTCTCCACATACACACACAGGGGGGCGTCGGTGGCGCGCGCGGTGGCCAGGGCCTCGCGCAGCTCCCGTACGGTCTTGGCGCGCAGGACGTCCATGCCGAGGCTGGCCGCGTTGGCGGCGAGGTCGACGGGCAGCGGGGCGCCGCTGAAGGTGCCGTCGGCCGCGCGGTACCGGTAGGCGGTGCCGAACCGCTCGCCGCCGACCGACTCCGAGAGGCCGCCGATGGAGGCGTACCCGTGGTTCTGGATCAGCACCATCTTGACCGGCAGCCCCTCCTGTACGGCGGTGACGATCTCGGTCGGCATCATCAGGTAGGTGCCGTCGCCGACCAGCGCCCAGACCACCGTGTCCGGGGCCGCCTGCTGCACGCCGATCGCGGCCGGGATCTCGTAGCCCATGCACGAGTAGCCGTACTCCAGGTGGTACTGGCGCCGTGAGCGGGACCGCCACAGCTTGTGCAGGTCGCCGGGGAGCGAGCCCGCCGCATTGATGACCACGTCCTCGTCCCCGACGACCGCGTCCAACGCGCCGAGCACCTGCGTCTGGGTGGGTACGGCGTCCTCGTCGGCGGCGCCGAAGGCGCTCTCCACGACCTGCTCCCAGCGCTCCTTGCCCGCCCGGTACTCGGCCTCGTACGCCGGGTCGACGCGGAAGCCGGCCAGCCCTTCGGCGAGCGCCTCCAGGGCGGCCCGGGCGTCGGCGACCACGGTCCGGGCGGCGAGCTTGTGGGCGTCGAAAGCGGTGATGTTGAGGTTGAGGAAGCGGACCTCGGGGTGCTGGAACAGGGTGCCGGAGGCGGTGGTGAAGTCGGTGTAGCGGGTGCCGACGCCGATGACCAGGTCGGCGCCGCGGGCGAGGTCGTCGGCGACCGCGGTGCCGGTGTGCCCGATGCCGCCGAGGTCGGCCGGGTGGTCGTGGCGCAGGGAGCCCTTGCCCGCCTGGGTGGCGGCGACCGGGATGCCGGTGGCGTCCACCAGGGCCCGCAGCGCGTCCTCGGCGCGGCTGTGGTGGACTCCGCCGCCCACGACGAGAAGCGGCCTGCGGGCGGCCCGGACCGCCCGGACGGCCTCCGCCAGCTCCGCCGGGTCCGGTGCGGGCCGGCGTACGGTCCAGACGCGCTCGGCGAAGAACTCCTCGGGCCAGTCGTACGCCTCGGCCTGCACGTCCTGCGGCAGGGCGAGGGTGACGGCGCCGGTCTCGGCCGGGTCGGCGAGGACGCGCATCGCCTGGAGCGCCGACGGGATCAGCTGCTCGGGGCGGGTGATCCGGTCGAAGTAGCGGGAGACCGGGCGCAGGGTGTCGTTGACGGAGACGTCGAACTGGCCGGGGTGCTCCAGCTGTTGCAGCAGCGGATCGGCCGGGCGGGTGGCGAAGTAGTCGCCGGGCAGGAGCAGTACGGGCAGCCGGTTGATCGTGGCCAGGGCGGCGCCGGTGACCAGGTTGGTCGCGCCCGGGCCGATGGACGTCGTCACGGCCTGCGCCGAGAGGCGGTCGAGCTGGCGGGCGTGTCCGACCGCCGCGTGCACCATCGCCTGCTCGTTGCGGCCCTGGTGGTACGGCATGACATCGCCGTATTCGATCAGCGCCTGGCCGATCCCCGCCACGTTGCCGTGTCCGAAGATGCCCCAGGTACCGGCGATCAGCCGGTGCCGTTCGCCGTCACGTGCGGTGTACTGGGCGGACAGGAACCGCACCAGTGCCTGGGCGACGGTCAGACGGCTCGTCGCTGGGCTCGTCGAGTGGCTCATGCCTCACAGGTGTAGGTGGGAACAGGCGGCACTGTCAATGGTTTGTACTTACATTCTGACTAGCTCGTGAAATGATGTCTTAACAAAGTATTGACAGCGGGCTCTGCAGGGGCTTGTATCCCGTCCCAACGCATCAGCGTCCCTTCCCCCGTCGCACAGTGAGGTGCAGGACAGATGGACCGCTCTTCGCACTCCCGCCCCCGCAGACTGGCCCCCGTTGTCGCCGTGGCCGCTGCGGCAGCCCTGACCCTCGCCGGCTGCTCCAGCAGCTCCGGGGGGAAGAAGGCCGAAGAGGGAGGGTCGGGTGCCTCAGCGGGCAAGGCCAACACCCCTCGGATGACGGTCGCGCTGGTCACCCACCAGTCGCCGGGTGACACCTTCTGGGACATCGTCCGCAAGGGCGCCGAGGCCGCTGCCGCCAAGGACAACATCAAGCTGATCTACTCGGCCGACCCGAACGCCGGCAACCAGGCCAACTACGTGCAGAACGCGATCGACCAGAAGGTCGACGGCATAGCGATCACCCTGGCCAAGCCGGACGCCATGAAGGCCGTGGTCGGCAAGGCGGGCGCGGCGAAGATCCCCGTGGTCGGCCTGAACTCCGGGCTCAGCGACTGGAAGAAGCTCGGTCTGCTGCAGTTCTTCGGGCAGGACGAGACGGTGGCGGGCGAGGCGTTCGGCAAGAAGCTGAACGACGTCGGCGCCAAGAAGGCCGTCTGTGTGATCCAGGAGCAGGGCAACGTCGGCCTCACCCAGCGCTGCGACGGCGTGAAGAAGACGTTCTCCGGCACGACTGAGACGCTGTACGTGAACGGCACCGACATGCCGTCCGTGAAGTCCACGATCACGGCCAAGCTGAAGCAGGACAGCGCCATCGACTACGTGGTCACGCTGGGTGCCCCCTACGCGCTGACCGCCGTGCAGTCGGTGGGCGACGCCGGCAGCAAGGCCAAGGTCGCCACGTTCGACCTGAACAACCAGCTGACCAGCGCCATCAAGAAGGGCGACATCGAGTTCGCGGTGGACCAGCAGCCGTACCTGCAGGGTTACCTCGCGGTCGACTCCCTGTGGCTGTACAAGAACAACGGCAACTACAGCGGTGGTGGCGAGCAGCCGGTGCTGACCGGGCCGGCCTTCGTCGACAAGTCCAACGTCGACCAGATCGCCCAGTTCGCCGCGAAGGGCACTCGGTGATGAGTATGACGCAGCAGGCTGAGCCGGCGGTGGGGACATCGCCGGCGTCCGGCCCCAAGCAGACCGACGGCCGTACCGCCCGGCGCCCGCTGGCGATCCGGCTGCTGGCCCGCCCCGAAGTGGGCGTGTTCCTGGGCGCCGTGGCCGTCCTGATCTTCTTCCTGATCGCCGCGCCCTCGCTCCGTCAGGGCAGCTCGATCGCCACGGTCCTCTACCAGTCCTCGACCATCGGCATCATGGCCCTCCCGGTCGCCCTGCTGATGATCGGCGGCGAGTTCGACCTGTCCTCCGGCGTCGCCGTGATCAGCTCCGCGCTCGTCGCGAGCATGATCAGCTACCAGCTGACCATGAACGTCTGGGTCGGCGTGATCGTCGCGCTGTTCGCCTCGCTCGCCGTCGGCGCCTTCAACGGCTGGATGGTCGTCAAGACCGGGTTGCCCAGCTTCCTGGTCACCCTGGGCACCTTCCTGATCCTCCAGGGCGCCAACCTGGCCGTGACCAAGCTGGTCACCGGCAACGTCGCCACCGACGACATCAGCAACATGGACGGCTTTGACCAGGCCAAGAAGATCTTCGCGTCCTCCGTCGACATCGGCGGCGTCGAGGTGAAGATCACGGTCTTCTACTGGCTGGCCTTCGCGGCCCTGGCCACCTGGGTCCTGCTGCGCACCAAGTACGGCAACTGGATCTTCGCCGTCGGCGGCAACAAGGAGAGCGCCCGCGCCGTCGGTGTCCCGGTGAACTTCACCAAGATCACCCTGTTCATGCTGGTCGGCTTCGGCGCCTGGTTCATCGGCATGCACAACCTCTTCTCGTTCAACACCGTGCAGTCCGGCGAGGGCGTCGGTCAGGAGCTGATCTACATCGCCGCGGCGGTCATCGGTGGCTGTCTGCTCACCGGCGGTTCCGGCTCCGCGATCGGCCCGGTCTTCGGCGCGTTCATGTTCGGCATGGTCAACCAGGGCATCGTCTTCGCGGGCTGGAACCCCGACTGGTTCAAGGCCTTCCTCGGCGTGATGCTGCTCGGCGCCGTCCTGATCAATCTGTGGGTCCAGCGCACGGCGACCCGGAGGTAAGACCCGATGACCAACAACGAATCCGGAACCCACGGCGCCGTCCTCCAGGACACCGCCCCCGCCAAGGACGGCCCCATCGTCGAACTGCGCGGCGCGGGCAAGTCCTACGGCAACATCCGCGCCCTGCACGGGGTGAGTCTGCAGGTGCACCCCGGCAAGGTCACCTGCGTCCTCGGTGACAACGGCGCCGGCAAGTCCACTCTCATCAAGATCATCTCGGGGTTGCACCAGCACACCGAGGGCGACTTCCTCGTCGACGGCACCCCGGTGCGCTTCAGCACCCCGCGCGAGGCCCTCGACAAGGGCATCGCCACCGTCTACCAGGACCTCGCCACCGTCCCCCTCATGCCCGTGTGGCGGAACTTCTTCCTCGGCTCCGAGAAGACGAAGGGCCCCTGGCCCGTCCGCCGCCTCGACATCGACACGATGAAGAAGACCGCCGACCAGGAACTGCGCAACATGGGCATCGTCCTGGACGACCTGGAACAGCCCATCGGCACGCTGTCCGGCGGCCAGCGCCAGTGCGTGGCCATCGCCCGCGCCGTCTACTTCGGCGCCCGCGTCCTCATCCTGGACGAGCCGACCGCCGCCCTCGGCGTCAAGCAGTCCGGTGTGGTGCTGAAGTACATCGCCGCCGCCCGCGACCGCGGCCTCGGCGTCATCTTCATCACCCACAACCCCCACCACGCCTACATGGTCGGCGACCACTTCAGCGTCCTGCGCCTGGGCACCCTCGAACTCTCCGCCGACCGCAGCGAGGTCAGCCTCGAAGAGCTGACCAACCACATGGCCGGCGGCGCCGAACTCGCGGCCCTCAAGCACGAACTGGCCCAGGTCCGCGGCGTCGACACCGAGGAACTCCCCGAGGAGGAAGACCTCACCGCACCCGTGGCGACCCCCTCGGAAGGAACCACCTGACATGGCGAACCCGACTCCGCTCGACCGAATCCGGGTCGGCTCGGCCCCCGACTCCTGGGGCGTGTGGTTCCCGGACGACCCGCAGCAGGTCCCCTGGGAACGCTTCCTCGACGAGGTGACCGAGGCCGGCTACGACTGGATCGAACTGGGCCCGTACGGCTACCTGCCCACCGACCCGGCCCGGCTCACGGACGAGTTGGGTCGGCGGAGCCTGAAGGTGTCGGCCGGTACGGTCTTCACCGGCATGCACCGCGGCCCGTCCGTCTGGGAGGAGACCTGGGCCCACGTCAGCCAGGTGGCCGCCCTCACCCAGGCGATGGGCGCGCGGCACCTGGTCGTCATCCCCTCCTTCTGGCGGGACGACAAGACCGCCGCGATCCTGGAGCCGCCGGAGCTGACGGCCGAGCAGTGGGCGCACCTGACCAAGGGCATGGAACGGCTCGGCCACGAGGTGAAGGAGACGTACGGCCTCGAACTCGTCGTGCACCCGCACGCCGACACGCACATCGACACCGAGGCGCATGTCGAGCGGTTCCTCGACTCGACCGACACCGAGCTGGTCAACCTCTGCCTGGACACGGGGCACTACGCCTACTGCGGCGGCGACAGCGTCAAGCTGATCGAGACGTACGGCGAGCGCATCGGTTACCTGCACCTCAAGCAGGTGGACCCGGCGATCCTCGCCGAGGTCGTGGCGAACGAGGTGCCGTTCGGGCCCGCGGTGCAGCGGGGCGTGATGTGCGAACCGCCGTCCGGGGTCCCCGCGTTGGGCCCGGTGCTGGAGGCGGCGCAGCGGCTCGGTGTGGAACTGTTCGCGATCGTCGAACAGGACATGTACCCGTGCGAGCCGGACAAGCCGCTGCCGATCGCGGTGCGGACGCGCAAGTTCCTGAGGTCCTGCGGGGCCTGAGGGGTTCGGCGCGGCGCGGGCCGGGAACGAACGGGGGCGTGCGGGCGTTCTGACCGACAACGGGGGAACGCCCGCGAGCACGGGAGGACGGGACGACATGGCACACCGCACGGAACTCCACGAGACATCCCAGCAGGCCGCCGAGCCGGCCGACACCCCCGCCCGCTTCAGCCGCCTGCCCGAGCGGATACGCCCCGAGGACATGGTGGAAACGAAGCCGGCGACCCTGCCGGACCCGGCGCGTGACCGGTACAGCGCGGACGAGTGGCTGGTCCGTTACTGCCTCTGAGTCGCCCCGACGGGAACCGCAACCGTGAACGCGCCGCCCTCGACGAGGGCGGCGCGTTCCGGTCTTGACCGTCGGCGGTCAGGCCCCCCGCACCTCCGCAATCGTCACCGGACGGTGCTCGTGCAGCGACAGGGTGCAGGCATCGGCGATCCAGCCCGCCTCCAGGGCGTCCTCGACGGTGCAGGGGGAGGGGCGGGTGCCGGCCACGACCTCGGTGAACGCGGTGAGTTCGGCGCGGTAGGCCGCGGTGAAGCGGTCCATGAAGAAGTCGTGCGGGGTGCCGGACGGGAAGGTCACACCGGGCTCGACCGAGCGCAGCGGCAGCTTGTCCTCCAGACCGACGGCGATGGAGTCCTCGAAGCCGTGCAGCTCCATGCGGACGTCGTAACCGCGGGCGTTGTGGCGGGAGTTGGAGACCACCGCGATCGTGCCGTCGTCCAGGGTGAGGATCGCGCCGGTGGTGTCGGCGTCGCCCGCCTCCTTGATGTAGTCGGCGCCCCGGTTGCCGCCCACCGCGTACACCTCGGTGACCTCGCGGCCGGTCACCCAGCGGATGATGTCGAAGTCGTGGACCGAGCAGTCGCGGAAGATACCGCCGGAGGCGGCGATGTAGGCGGCCGGCGGCGGCGCCGGGTCCAGGGTCGTCGAGCGGACCGTGTGCAGCTTGCCCAGCTCGCCCGCCTGCACCGCGGCCCGTGCGGCGACGAAGCCCGCGTCGAAGCGGCGGTTGTAGCCGATCTGGATCGGCACGTCGCTGCCCTGTACGGCCTTGAGGACCTCGACGCCCTCCGCCATGGTGCGGGCCACCGGCTTCTCGCAGAAGACGGGGACGCCCGCCTCGACGCCCGCCCGGATCAGCGCCGGGTGGGCGTCGGTCGCGGCCGCCACGACGATGCCGTCCACGCCGGCGGCCAGCAGTGCCTCGGGGGAGTCGGCGACCTCGGCCCCGAACCGCTCGGCAGCGGTCTTGGCCGCGTCCGCGAACGGGTCGGTGACGACGAGGGACTCGACGACGTCGAGCCCGGAGAGGGTTTCGGCGTGGAAGGCGCCGATACGGCCGAGGCCGAGGATTCCGATACGCATGGGGGTGCGGCTCCTAGAGTGCGATGGTGCTGACGGAGAGAGGGCTGAAGGAGAGAGGGCTAGTCGAGGCCGCCGAGCACGGTCTGGTCCCAGTCGATCACCGAACCGGTGACCACTCCGGACCGGTCGGAGAGCAGGAGGACCACGAAGTCGGCGATTTCGTCCGGCTGGCCGAGCTTGCCCATGGGCAGCCTGGCGGCGGCCTGCTCCCGCCAGTCGTCGCCCGCGCCGTGGAAGGCGCGCTGGACGGCGTCCTCGCCCTCCGTCGCGGTCCAGCCGATGTTCAGGCCGTTGATCCGGATCCGGTCCCAGCGATGGGCGTGCGCGGCGTTGCGGGTCAGGCCCATGAGGCCGGCTTTGGCGGCGACGTACGGCGCGAGGAACGGCTGCCCGCCGTGCGCCGCCGTGGTGATGATGTTGACGATCGTGCCGGGCGCCTTGCGCGCCACCATGTCGGCCACCGCCGCCTGCATCGCGAAGAACGGCCCCTTGAGGTTGACCGCGATGTGCGCGTCGAACAGCTCGGGTGTCGTGTCGAGCAGGGTGCCGCGTGAGGTCAGGCCCGCCGCGTTGACCAGGCAGTCGATCCGGCCGTAGGCGTCGACCACCTCGGCCACCGAGGCCTTGGCCTGCTCGGCGTCCGACAGGTCGGCCTGGACGTACATCGCTCTGCCGCCGGCCGCGGACAACTCAGTCACCAGGGCCTCGCCCGGTTCGGGGCGGCGGCCGGTCACGGCCACCGTGGCGCCCTCGCGCACGGCGGCCCGCGCGATGGCGGCGCCGACGCCCTGACTGCCGCCGTTGACGAGGACGATCTTGTCGTCGAGAAGTCCCATGAGTTCCTTGCTCTTTCAGCTCTTGCGCGGCTCTCGCTCAGCTCTCGCGCCGCTCGGCGCCGGCCCGCAGCTCGTCCCGCAGCTGCCGTGGGGTCCATTCCTCGCGCACCGCCCGCCGTACGACCTCCGCCTGCGAGGGCGGGGCCAGACCGTCGACCGGCGGGTCGTCGTCCAGGTTGGTCGGGAACGGATAGCCCTCGGCGCTCGCGGCGATCACATGGTCGAGCCATTCCTGGCCCGCGCCTTCGGCCTTGCGCTTCAGCAGCACCGGGAAGACCGCGTTCACCACGGCCTCCCGGTCCACCGTCTCCATCGCGCGCCCGAAGGCCGAGGACACCTGGAGGAGGTTGGCCATGCGCCGGATGCCGGCCGAGCGGTTGTGCCCGGCGGCGTGGAAGAGCGCCGGGTTGAAGAAGGCCGCGTCACCCTTGGCGAGCGGGAGCTGGACGTGGTGTGCCTCGAAACAGGCCTGGAACTCGGGGAGTCGCCAGGCCAGGTACCCGGGCTCGTACTGCTGCGAGTACGGCAGGTACAGCGTGGGCCCGGACTCGGCCGGCATGTCGCAGTGGGCGACCGCGCCCTGCAGGGTGAGCACGGGGGAGAGGCGGTGGACGTGCGCGGGGTAGGCGGCGGCGACCTCGTTGGAGAGGAAGCCGAGGTGGTAGTCCCGGTGCGCGGTCTGGGCCGCGCCGCCCGGGTTGACCACGTTGATCTGCGAGGTGACCTGGTAGCCGGGGCCGAGCCAGGCCGCCGAGACCAGGGCCAGGATGTCGTTGGCGTAGTAGTCGGCGAACGCCTCCGCGTCGTACAGGGCCGCCTTCTCGAGGGCGTTCCACACCCGGTCGTTGGCGCCCGGCTTGGCGAAGTGGTCCCCGGCGGCGGCGCCCGAGGCGCGCTGCTCGGCGATCAGGGCGTCGAACACGTCCGTCGCCCGGTCGACGACCGCCGGGTCGGGGAAGGCGCCCTTGAAGACCGCGATGCCGGGCCCGTCGGTGAGCGCCCGGACCAGCTCGGCCCGCACGTCCCGGCGGTCACCGGCGCGCAGCCGCTCGCTGTCGTAGACGAGGACGTCGCTCTGCACCGACGAGGCGTACGGGTAGTCGGCGAGATCGGTGGTCCGTGCGACCAGGGCGCGGAAGGCGTCGAGGTCGCAGTCCTGCTCGGCCAGCCAGGCCCGGCCTTGCGCGGCGGTGAGGGACATCGTCGTCCTTCTTTCGTTCCCGGGGGCGACGTGGTGCTGTCATTCTTGTCAGTACAAACCCCTCGAACAACCAGCACCGAGCCATCAAAAACCCCTCAAGGAGCCGAAGCGTGGGCCACCCCTTCCCGATCCGCGAGATCGCCCGTCAGGCCGGCCTGAGCGAGGCCACCGTGGACCGTGTGCTCAACGACCGGGGAGGAGTGCGGGCCAGCACCGTGCAGGAGGTGCACCGGGCCATCGCCGACCTGGACCGGCAGCGCACCCAGGTCCGGCTCGTCGGCCGCACCTTCATGGTCGACATCGTGATCCAGGCGCCGGAGCGGTTCACCACGGCCGTGCGGGCCGCCCTGGAGGCCGAACTGCCCTCCCTGCACCCGGCGGTGCTGCGCTCCCGCTTCCACTTCCGGGAGACCGCAGCGGTGGGAGAGCTGGTCAGGATCCTGGACCGGATAGCCCGGCGCGGCTCCCAGGGGGTCATCCTCAAGGCCCCGGACGTCCCCGAGGTCACGGCGGCCGTCGGCCGGCTCACCGCGGCCGGCATACCGGTCGTCACCCTGGTGACCGACCTGCCCGCGAGCGGCCGGCTCGCCTACGTGGGCATCGACAACCGGGCGGCCGGCGCCACCGCCGCCTACCTCATGGGCCAGTGGCTCGGCGACCGCCCCGGCCACGTCCTCACTAGCCTGAGCAGCGGCTTCTTCCGCAACGAGGAGGAGCGCGAGATGGGCTTCCGCGGCACCATGCGCGCCCGGCACCCCGACCGCACGCTCGTCGAGCTGACCGAGGGGCAGGGCCTGGACGCCACGCAGTACGACCTGGTCCGGGCCGCCCTGGAGCGCGACCCGGACATCCGCGCCGTCTACTCGATCGGCGGGGGCAACATCGCGACGCTGCGGGCCTTCGACGACCTGGGCCGCGAGTGCGCCGTGTTCGTCGCGCACGACCTCGACCACGACAACACCCGGCTGCTGCGCGAGCACCGCCTGTCCGCCGTGCTCCACCACGACCTGCGCCAGGACATGCGCGAGGCCTGCCACCTCGTCATGCGCGCCCACGGCGCCCTGCCCGCGGCGGGCCCCACCCTGCCGTCCGCGATCCAGGTGGTCACGCCCTACAACATGCCCACGACGTCGGCAGGTTGACCGTACGGCTGCTCAGCCGCCCGGGCTCACAGGTTGATCGCGTACGCCTTGCGCAGCGTCTCGTGCACGGTCCACGTCGTACGGTCGCCCGCGCGCAGCACGGCCATGTCGCCGGGCCCCACCTCCAGCGTCGGCCCGCCCTCGACCTCGATCGTCGCCGACCCGCTGACCACCACGAACAGCTCGTCCGCCTCGGTGTCGGTGACCACGCCCGGGGTGATCTGCCAGATCCCGCGGATCTGCCGGCCGTCCGCCGACTCCCAGACCACCTTCCCGGTCACCTCAGGGCTCCCGGAGACGATCTGCTCCGGGTCGAGGGGCTCGGGTTCGAGGTCGGCGTCGGGGATGTGGAGAGCGAAGCTGTGCGTCATGGGGCGACCCTAACCAGCCCGCGCGCCGTCCGGCCGTCGACAGTGTGTGCGGCATCGGGCCTGGTGGGAGGACACTTCGTCGGGCCCGGCGGCCCGGCCGTGCGAACTGGCGGCGGCGCGGGGCGCGCGTGATCGTGGGGAGCATGGCTGACTCCACGGCGGCCGCCGCCGCACCGCACCGGCAGCACGACACGCGCGAGGCCGTCCTGTTCGGCGGGGTCTACGGCGCCGTCCTGGCCAGCTCCATGGTCGCCGCGCTCACCCAGTACGGCCACAGCTCCGCCGCCAGCCGCCGCTACGACGCCCTCTGGCTGCTGGTCACCGCGTGCGCCTCCGCCCTGGCCCACGGCTACGCCCACTACATCGCCGAACGTGCCCCGCACCACCGCTGGGACGTCCTGCGCACCCTCGTCGACGAGTGGCCGCTGGTCACGGCCGTCCTGCCGACGGTGTTCCTGCTCGCGGGCGCGGGCTGGGGCTGGTGGCCGCCGAACGGCGTCGAGTACCCGGTGTTCGCCCTGAACATCGCGATCCTCTTCGCCCTGGGCCTGGTCACCGCCCGCTGGTCGGCGCGCAGTTGGCCGGCCGCCGTCCTCATCGGACTGGTGGACTCGGTGCTCGGGGTGGTCGTGGTGGTGGCCAACGCGGTCATCAAGTAGCCGAGTCGGGTGCTGTCGGGCATCCGGCCCGGCCTCGTACGGGAACGCGCGTGCACCCCCTCGTGCTGCGGGCGGGACGCGACGGGGGCACCCTGGAGGCATGCGGGTGCGCTCCTACCGGGCCCGTACGGCCGCTCTGTGTGCCGCCGCGCTGCTCGCCGCGACACTGCAGAGCACGACGGCCGCGGCCGTCCCGCCCCGGGACAACGGCTGTGCGAGCACCGGGGGCAAGCCCACCGGCCAGGCCCGCCAGGTCCTCGACATCGTGCGCAAGGCGCGCAGCGACCTCGACCTGAAGGCCGCGCTGGTCAGGGTCACGCAGGACGGGCGGGACGTGGCCACCTTCGCGGACGGCGAGTCGATGAGCGGCGTGCCGGCCACCCCGGCGATGCACTTCCGGTCGGGCTCGGTCGCCATCGCCTTCATGGGCACGGCGCTGCTCCGGCTCGTCGACGAGCACCGGGTGAGCCTGGACGACCCCGTCTCCCGCTGGCTGCCCGACCTGCCGCACGGCGACAGGATCACCCTGCGGATGCTCGGCGACTCGACCTCGGGCCTGCACGACTACGTCACCGACCCGGCCTTCGTGAAGCAGCTCTACGCGGACCCGTTCCAGCACTGGACGCCGCAGGAACTGGTCGGCTTCTCCCTCGCCCACCCCCTCTGGTACGACCCCGGCACCGGCTGGAGTTACTCGCACGCCAACTTCGTACTGCTGGGCCGCGCCCTGGCGGAGATCACCGGAACGCCGCTGGACAAGCTGCTGACGCAGCTCGTCATGGATCCCCTGGGGCTCGGTGAGACCCGCAACGGCTTCACGCCCGAGATCCCGGCGCCCGTCCTGCACGCGTACGACGACGAACGCGGCCCCTACGAGGACGCCACCTACTGGGACCCCTCCTGGACCACCGCGCCCGGCGCCGTGCAGACCACCGACATCTGCGACCTGGCCCGCTCCGCCCAGGGCATCGGCTCGGGCCAACTGCTCACCCGCAGCTCCCGCCAGGTGCAGCTGAACCCCGGCACGGTCGGCCTCGGCGCGCCGACCTCGACCTGCCCCGCCACCGTGTGCTTCAAGCAGACCGAGGACTTCCACTACGGGGTGGGCGTCGTCGTCAAGAACGGCTGGGTCCTGCAGAATCCGTCGTTCGCCGGCTTCGCGGCCGTACAGGCCTATCTGCCGGCGAGCCGGCTGGCCATCGCCGTGTCCACGACGGTCGGCAAGAAGGCCCCCGAGGGCAACACGGCCCAGACCATCACCGAGCGCATCGCGGCGGCCCTCGCCCCGGACCACCCGCTGACCGGCTGACCTCAGCGGCCGGTGCGCACTCCGTCCAGCGCGATCGCGAGCACCCGATCGCGCTGGGCGTCGTCCTCGAACGCCGTCGCCGTGATGCCGGCCACCATCCGCAGCAGGTCGCCGAAGTCCATGTCCGCCCGGGCCACGCCCGCCTTCTGGGCGCGCTCCAGCAGCGGGCCGCCGGCCGCGTACATCGACTCGCGGCAGGCGATGAAGATGTCCGACTCGTCGTTCAGGGCCTCACGGATCGCGCGCTTGGTGACCATGTAGCCCGCGAACCCGTCCAGCCAGGTCGTCAGGGCCTCCCACGGTTCCCGGTCCGCCAGCTCTACGGCCGCCCGGCACAGGGCGTTCACCTCGTCCGCGTAGACGGACTCGAAGAGGTCGCGGCGGGTGGGGAAGTTCCGGTACAGGGTGCCGATGCCGACGGCCGCGCGGCGGGCGATGTCCTCCAGGGAGGCCTCCGCGCCGTGCTCGGCGAACGCCTCGCGGGCGGCCGCGAGCAGGGCGTCGTAGTTGCGGGCGGCGTCCTTACGGTGCGGCCGGCGGGTCGCGACGATCTCGCTGACGGGGAACGGCGTGGCCGTCACTGCTGCCTCCCGGAAGGGATTCGGTTGAACCGGAGGTGTGCCTCCGCTACAGTGGAGGGGTACCTCCACTTTAGCAGTGCGGGGGTGGCTTCGCCGTGGACGGACGCGTCCCGGCGCCGGCCCTCCCGCACCCCGGTGAGCACGGGCCCTGCGCATGGCGCACCGCCCGCCCCCCCCGGGAGGCACCCACACTCCACCTCCTCCTCCACCCTCCGCGTTCCGATTCCGGAGAGGCTTCTTCATGCCCCGCAAGTCCACCCGCCTCACCTTCGCGGTCCTCGCGACCGGTGCCGGCGTGTTCGCCATGCTGCAGTCGCTGATCGCGCCCGCCCTGCCGACCGTCCAGCACGCCCTGCACACCTCGCAGTCCACCGCGACCTGGGTGATGACGGCGTACCTGCTGTCCGCCTCGGTCTTCACCCCGATCCTCGGCCGCGCCGGCGACCTCGTCGGCAAGAAGCGCACTCTCGTTGCGGTCCTGGTGACCGTGCTGGCCGGCTGTCTCGTCGCCGCGCTCGCCCCCAACATCGGCGTGCTGATCGTCGCCCGGGTCGTCCAGGGCGTGGGCGGCGCCCTCTTCCCGCTCTCCTTCGGCATCATCCGCGACGAGTTCGCCGCGTCCGAGGTGAGCGGAAGCATCAGCAACCTGTCCGCCGTGATCGCCGCGGGCGGCGGTGTCGGCATGGTGGCCGCCGGGCCCATCGTCTCCGCGCTCGACTACCGCTGGCTGTTCTGGATCCCGGTGGCCATCGTCGCCGCGACCGTCCTGATCGCCCTGCGCTACATCCCCGAGTCACCCAACAAGGCCCAGGGAAAGGTCAGTTGGCTGGGTGCCATGCTGCTCTCCGCCTGGCTGGTGGCCCTCCTGCTGCCGCTGAGCCAGGCCGGGCAGTGGGGTTGGGGATCGGCGAAGGTGCTCGGCCTGTTCGCCGCCGCCGTCCTGTTGTTCGCGCTGTGGCTGACCACCGAGGCCCGCTCCCACAGCCCCCTCATCGACCTGCGCGTGATGCGCCTGCCCGCGGTGTGGACGACCAACGCGGCCGCCCTGCTGTTCGGCGCGGGCATGTACGCGATCTGGTCCTTCCTGCCGGGCTTCGTCCAGACACCGACCGCGGCCGGCTACGGCTTCGGCGCGAGCGTCGCCGAGTCCGGCCTGCTCATGCTGCCGATGCTCGTCGCGATGTTCCTGTCGGGCGTCCTGTCCGGGCGGCTCGAACCCCGCGTCGGCGCCAAGGCGTTGCTCACCGCGGGCGCCGCACTCGGCGCACTGGCCTGCGGCTTCCTGACCCTCTGGCATGAGGGGCAGTGGCAGATCGCTGTCGTCGCGGGCCTCTTCGGCCTCGGCATCGGACTCGCCTTCGCCTCGATGGCCAACCTGATCGTGGGCAGTGTCCCGCCCGAGCAGACCGGCGCGGCCACGGGCATGAACGCCAACATCCGCACCATCGGCGGCTCCATCGGCGCCGCGCTCACCAGCGTCCTGGTCACCGCCCGCCTCCAGCCCTCCGGCCTGCCCTACGCCTCCGGCTACACGCACGGCTGGGGCCTGCTCGCCCTCCTCTGCCTGGCCGCGACCGGCGCCGCCCTCCTCGTCCCGGTCCGCCGCGCCGGCCGTACGACGGACCCCGTTCCGGCGGGGGCGCAACGCGAACCCGTGCGCGTGCGGTAGGGTTGACCTGCGTGATCACGCGGAACACCCCGCGTGAGCCCGCAACGGGACGTGGCGCAGCTTGGTAGCGCACTTGACTGGGGGTCAAGGGGTCGCAGGTTCAAATCCTGTCGTCCCGACTCTGCTTTGCGCAGGTCGAAGGCCGTTCTCTCATGAATGAGAGGGCGGCCTTCCGTGCGTCCGGGGCCCCCGCAGCCGGGCCGCGAGCTGCCCGGGCAGGCCGTCTCGGTTGGCCGGGGTGAGGTGGACGACCTCGATGTCGGCGCGCCGCTTGAGGGCGTCGGTGAACGGATCGCGGTGCGCGTGGACCGTGGCGACGACGTCGATGTCCGCGGCGAACAGCGTGATGACCGCTTCCCGGAACGCCGTGCAGGCCAGTTCCATCCGCCCCAGCTCGTCGATGAGCACCAGTCGCCCGGTCGCCTCCTCGGCTGCTGCCGGCCGTAGCGACGGCAGTGCCAGTCGTTCCATGACGCCCAGGTCGACGCCGTATTTCCCCACCCGCGGCGGACCGGGGAGGTCGACGTGGGCGAGCACGTCCCGCCGGCCTGCCAGGGTCTCCAGGGCGAAACCGACCCGGTTGCCGGACTGCCGGATCTCCTCCGTGGTGAAACCGGTGGCCGCACGGGCGGGCAGCAGCGCGGCCAGCCGGCGGAGGGCGGTCGTCTTGCCCGCGCCGGGGCGGCCCTCCAGCAGGATCCTCGTCGGCATGCCGCCATCTTCATCCCCGCTCCCGAGGGCGGCCGGGTGGTGTCGGCCGAACGGGCGATGCGGCGTGTGGCCCGGAGCCGTCTCGGTGCCTCTTGCATGTTCTATGGCATACAGCATAAGTTACCTATCGGTAGTGTCGGTGAGTGGCCGAGAAGGGCCGGTGAAGGTGTGAGTCCGCGCAAGAGTGACAGCCGGGAGCGGATGGTCCTCGGTGCCGCCGCCCTGCTGGGCGAGTACGGCGTCGGTGCGACCAGCATCGACCGGGTCCTCGCGCACACCGGTGCTCCGCGCGGGTCGGTCTACCACCACTTCCCGGGCGGTCGCGCCCAGTTGATCGACGAGGCGGTGGCGCGGGCCGGCGACTACATCGCGGACCTCATCGACGCCGCGACGCGGGCCGACGACGTGACGGAAGCGATCGACGCGTTCTTCGCCCTGTGGCGGGAACGGCTCGTGCAGAGCGACTTCCGGTCCGGCTGCCCGATCGTGGCGGTGGCCGTGGAGACCAACGACGAGGCTCCGCAACTGGCCCGCTCCGCCGCCGAGGTCTTCGCTCGCTGGCGAGAGGCGCTGGCCGGCGTGTTCCTCCGCAACGGCCTGCCCGAGGGACGGAGCAGGAGGCTGGCCGCCTTCGTCATCGCCGCGGTCGAGGGCGCCGTGATCATGTGCCGGGCCGAACGCGGCACCGCCCCCCTGGACGACGCCGCCGCCGAGATCCACGACCTGCTGGTTCATGCCCTGTCCGACCGGCCCGACCCCGATCCCGGTCACGGCACCCGCTCGTGACCGCCCAACCCGAGGGAGCCGCCATGCCCGCACTCGACCGTCAGGGCGACGTCTTCGTCCTCGACCTCGGAGACGGCGAGAACCGTTTCCACCCCGACTGGCTCGCCGCCGTCGACGCCGCGCTCGACGAGGTGGAGAAGGCGGACGGGCCGCGCGCCCTGGTGACCGCCGCGACGGGCAAGTTCTACTCCAACGGCCTCGACCTGGACTGGCTGTTCGCCCACGCCGACCAGCACCAGGACTACGTCGTCTCCGTGCACGCGCTGTTCGCCCGGCTGCTGTCCCTGCCGGTGGTCACCGTGGCGGCACTGCAGGGGCACACCTTCGCCGCCGGCGCGATGTTCTCGCTGGCCCACGACTTCCGGGTGATGCGCGCCGACCGCGGCTTCTGGTGCCTGCCCGAGGCCGACATCAACATCCCCTTCACGCCCGGCATGTCCGCCCTCATCCAGTCCCGGCTCACCCCGCGGACCGCCCACGAGGCCATGGTCACCGCCCGCCGCTACGGCGGCCACGACGCCCTGGCCGCCGGCATCGTCGACCACACCGCCGACGAGGACGCCGTACGCACGACGGCCGTCGGGATCGCGCAGGCCCAGGCCGCCAAGGCGGGCGACACCCTCGCCACCATCAAGGCCCGCATGTACGCACCGGTCCTCGCCGCCCTGCGCGACACGGCCAACCCCCTGGGCTGACGGCCCCTCCCCTCTGCTCTGGCGATGGCCAGGGACGCCGCACACCAACTCGACCAGCACCACAGCAAGGAGCACCCCGTGTCCACGACCGACCTCACCGCCTTGTCCGGCCTGGAGCTGATGCGCTGGATACAGTCCGTGCGGCCGACCGAAGCCGACATCCCCTCGATCGGCAGGCTGTTGGGCATGCGGTTCGACGAAGTGGAGCACGGCCGTATCGTCATGTCGCTCGACACCCGGCCCGACTTCGCCAACCCCCTCGGCACCGTCCACGGCGGCATCGGGGCCACCCTCCTGGACTCCGTCATGGGATGCGCGGTGCACACCACGCTGCCCGCGGGTGTCGCCTACACGACCCTCGAACTCAAGGTCAACTACATCCGGGCCGCGCACACCGGCGGTCAGAAGCTCGTCGCGGAGGGCAACGTCATCCACGTCGGCCGCCGCACCGCCACGGCGGAGGGCAAGGTCGTGGACGACCAGGGGAAGCTGATCGCCCACGCCACCACGACCTGCCTCATCCTCGGCCGCGACTGAGGACCCAGCTGCCGTGAACAAGGGCTGTCGTCACGTGGTCCTCGGCGTGCCCGACCTCTCGTCTGCGCCGAACGGGCGTTACCGCACCACACCGCCGGCGAACACGCAGTTCAACATCGTCTCCGTGGCACTCTGACCTCGCCAGCCCAACAGCAAGACAGCACGGCACAGCGAGGACGGAAATCCCATGAGGCTTTCGCACAAGGTCGCCGTCGTCACCGGCGCTTCGAAGGGGATCGGCGCCGGCATCGCGCAGGCCCTGGCCGCGGAGGGGGCGAGCGTGGTCGTGAACTACGCCAGCTCGCGGGACGCGGCGCAGAAGGTGGTCGCCGGGATCGTCGAGGACGGCGGTAAGGCGGTCGCCGTACAGGGCGATGTCAGCAAGGCCGACGAGGCCCGGGGGATCGCGGAGGCCGCCGTGCGCGAGTTCGGCGGGCTCGACGTGCTCGTGAACAACTCGGGTGTCTACGAGTTCGCCGACCTGGCCGGCGTCACCGAGGCGAGTTTCCGCCGCGTGTTCGACATCGACGTGCTGGGGCTGATCCTGGTGACGAAGGAGGCCGTGGCCCGGATGAACGACGGTGGCTGCGTCATCAACATCAGCTCGCTGGCGTCGACGCTGAACCTGCCGGGCAGCCTGGTGTACAGCGCCGCCAAGCACGCGGTGGACGGCATCACCTACGTCCTGGCCAAGGAACTCGCCCCGCGCGACATCCGTGTCAACGGGATCAACCCGGGGCTGATCGAGACCGAGGGCTCCCGCGCGGCGGGCTTCGTCGGCGATGCCCGTGGCGAATCGGAGTTTGCGGCCGACGTCGATCTGGGCCGTGCGGGCACCCCGCAGGACATCGCGAGCATCGTGACGTTCCTGGCCAGCGGCGACTCCAACTGGGTCACGGGCCAGTCCATCGTCGCCAACGGCGTGCAGGTCGTATGAGCCGTCACCCCATCAGTTCCGGCCGGCCGGGATTCGACTCGGTCGAGTGCGGCCCCGGCTCCGGGCAGAGCGGCCCTTCCGGTACCTCGACCGGCAGCCCCGAGCGTTGCCCAGCCGTCAGTTCGCGGTAGCCGATGACGGCGCAGAGGGCGTCGCGCCACACGTCGAGGTCCAGGCGGAGCGGGGCGCTGCGGCCGTAGCCGTCGGTGTACAGCAGGGTCCGGCCGTCGTTCGAGACGGCCCGGAAGATGTACGGCTTGTATGTCGGGGGCGTCGGGCCGAGGTCGTAGACGTCCTCCTCCCTGGTTGGGTCCCCGAGCCGGTAGAGATGGATCAGGCCATGGCTGGCCAGCAGGAACGTGTTCTTGGTGGGGAAGCCGAGCGCGAACTGCCCGCTGTCGTCTCCCAGTCCCACGGGCCCGATCACCCTGCCCAGCGGTTCCCGGCGCCACATTTCCACCGCTCCGCCCCTGCGCAGCAGCGCGAAGTACCGGCCGTCCGGGGCGAACCCCACGGTGTTGGTGTCCGTCCCCGTGCGCAGCGTGGCTTGTGTGCGGCCGTCGGCCAGGTCGACCACGCGTACGTCCCGCTTGCCCCACACGGTGACCGCGACCCGGCCCAGCTCGGGGTATCGGGCCACCATCAGGTTCGGTGAACCGTTTTCCCAGGTCGGGTGGGGGGCCTTGGCGTCGTACCGCGCCAGCTGCCGTCCGCCGGCCGTGTCCCAGCGCTGGATCACCGTGCCGGAGACCGTGATCAGACTCCCCGACCGCTCGAAGAAGTAGCTGATGTTCCCCTTAGCCGGACGGGCCGACCAAACAGGTCCACCGCTGACCGGTGACCCGCTCCGCCAGCTCGGCGCTCTCCGCCGCCCGGCCGTGGAAGCGGCCCGCGTCGGCCTCGCGGAAGGCGGCCAGGCCCCGGAACGGCGACGGCGGCAGGGCGAGCGCGCGCAGCCCGGGCTGAGCGGCGACCAACGTGCCGGTCGGGATCAGATAGCCGGCGGGCGGCTCACCCGCCTCGGCCACGGTGATCATGCCGACCACGCCGCCGAGTTCGTCGTCCCACACGGGGCTGCCGCTGAACCCGCCGGTGACCCGGTAACCACCGCTCGCCGCGAGGTCGGCCTGCACCCAGCCGCCGGCCTGCCGGGCGCGCAGCACCCCCGAGTGCCAGGCCCCGCCCGGCCGCCCCACGGGAAACCCGAAGGCGCGCGCGGGATGCCCCCAGGTGTCGCTCGCCTCGACCAGGCGCACCGGCCGCGCCCCCGGTAACGGCGACACCAGCCGCAGGACCGCGATGTCCCCCGCCCCGGAGTCCTGCGCGGGCACCCAGCGCTCGACACGGGCGCTCGCGCGGGGCGGGGACGAGGGGTCCGGCTCGGGCGGAGCCTCGGCCAAGGGCAGGTCGACGACGACCTCCGCGCCGGTGGGCGGCCGCGCGCCGTCCCGCAGACCGAGCGCGGCGGAGACGACATGCGCGCAGGTGAAGGCGAGGTCGTCGGTGACGAGGAAACCGACACCGCGGGGGCCGCCCTGCGCGTCGCTGATCCGCAGCAGGGCCGCCGCCAGCGTGGCGGGTCCCGGTCCCGTGCTGTCCGGCCGGCGCACGGCGGCGGTCACGCCTGCTCCGGCATAGCGGCTGTGGGCTTCTGCGCGATGGCCACACCGACCGTTTCCCTCGCCTGCCCGAAGGCTCCCCCGAGCGGAAGTTCCACCCCACACGTCACGTGCCCGGCCCCCTCCCGGCCACCCGACCGGGAGGCCCCCTGTCCAGGGTGCCCTGTACCGGCGGTCACGACTCCCGCAACGGCACACACCTGCACCACACCTGCACCAAGGTCAGCCCCGGGCCGCCCACAGGCTGCGCACATGCCCGAGGTGCCGGGTCATGACCTCGTGTACGGCCTTCTCGTCGCGCTCCAGCAACGCGTCCAGGAGTTCCAGGTGCTCCTCGGCCGAGGCGAGCAGGCGGCCCGCTTCGAGCAGGGCGGTGAGGCCGTAGAGGCGGGAGCGCCCCCGCAGGTCGGCCACCACCTCGACCAGGTGGGCGTTGCCGGCCAGGGCGAGCAGGCCGAGGTGGAAGCGGGTGTCGGCCTCGACGTAGGCGATCAGGTCGCCCGCGGCCGCGGCGGCGACGATCTCCCGGGCCGCCGGGCGCAACGCCTCCAGGGAGACCCGGTCGGCCGTGCGGGCCAGCTCCACCACCGTGGGGACCTCGATGAGTGCGCGGATCTGGGTGTACTCGTCCAACTGCTTGTCGGAGACGGCGGTGACCCGGAAGCCCTTGTTGGGCACCGTGTCGACCAGGCCCTCCTTGGCCAGGTCCAGCATCGCCTCCCGCACCGGCGTCGCCGAGACGCCGAAGCGGGCCGCGAGCGACGGCGCCGAGTAGACCTCGCCCGGCCGCAGTTCGCCCGCGATCAGCGCGGCCCGCAGCGCGTCGGCGACCCGCTCGCGGAAGCTGCTCCGCCGGCCGCCCAGCCGGGGGAGTACGGGTGCGTCCGCGTCCTGCGGGTTGTGCCTGCCGGTCTGTGCCATGTCACGCATCATCGAAGTCTAGTCGGAGCCTGTCGGAGCCTAGAGGACGAACCCCTCCGGGAACGGGTCGGTCGGGTCGAGCAGGTACTGGGCCGTGCCGGTGATCCAGGCGCGGCCGGTGAAGCTCGGCAGGACGGCGGGGATGCCGGCGACCTCGGTCGTGCCCAGCAGCCGGCCGGTGAACCGGGTGCCGATGAACGACTCGTTCACGAACTCGGTGTGCAACGGCAGTTCGCCCCGCGCGTGCAGTTGCGCCATGCGCGCGCTCGTCCCCGTGCCGCAGGGCGAGCGGTCGAACCAGCCGGGGTGGATGGCCATCGCATGCCGGGAGTGGCGGGCGGTGGCGCCGGGCGCGTAGAGGTGGACGTGGTGGCAGCCGCGGATGGACGGGTCCTCCGGGTGGACCGGCTCCTCCGCGGAGTTGATGGCCTCCATCAGCGCCAGCCCGGCGGCGAGGATGTCGTCCTTGCGGGCCCGGTCGAAGGGCAGGCCGAACTCCTCCAGCGGCAGGATCGCGTAGAAGTTGCCGCCGTAGGCGAGGTCGTACGTCACCGTCCGCCCGTCGGCGAGCACCGCCTTGCGGTCCAGTCCGACACTGAACGACGGCACATTGCGCAACGTGACGTTCGTGGCGGCACCGTCCTCGACGGCGACCTCGGCGACCACCACCCCGGCCGGGGTGTCCAGACGGATGGTGGTCACCGGTTCCACGACCTCCACCATGCCGGTCTCGACCAGCACGGTCGCCACGCCGATCGTGCCGTGCCCGCACATCGGCAGATAGCCCGAGACCTCGATGTAGATCACACCCCAGTCGCAGTCGGGGCGGCTCGGCGGCTGCAGGATCGCGCCGCTCATCGCGGAGTGCCCGCGCGGCTCGTTCATCAGCAACTGCTTGATGTGGTCGCGGTGTTCACGGAAGTACAGGCGCCGCTCGTTCATCGTCGCACCGGGTACGGTGCCGATCCCGCCGGTGATCACCCGGGTCGGCATGCCCTCGGTGTGCGAGTCGACGGCGTGCAGGACGAGTTTGCTGCGCATCTCCGGTTTCCTTCCCGTGGTCCGTCACGTTTCCGTCCCGCCGTCCGTCACGCGAGCCCCGAGGCCACGGCCTTTTCCGTGGCCGCACGCACCGCTGCCTCCTGCTCGGGCAGCAGCGGGACACGCGGGGGGCGCACCGGGCCGCCGTAGCGGCCGACCACGTCCATGGACAGCTTGATGGCCTGGACGAACTCCACCCGCGAGTCCCAGCGCAGCAGCGGGTGCAGCTGCCGGTACAGGGGGAGCGCGGTGGCCAGGTCCCCGGCCACGGCGGCACGGTACAGCTCGGCCGAGGCCCGGGGGAGTGCGTTGGGGTAGCCGGCCACCCAGCCCTTGGCGCCGGCCACGGCCAGCTCCAGCAGGACGTCGTCGGCGCCGATCAACAGGTCGAGTTCCGGGGCGAGTTCGGCGATCCGGTAGGCCCGGCGGACGTCGCCGGAGAACTCCTTGACGCCGTGGATGTGGCCCTCGCCGTGCAGCCGGGCGAGGAGTTCGGGCACGAGGTCGACCTTGGTGTCGATCGGGTTGTTGTACGCCACCAGAGGGACGCCCGCCTTGGCGACCTCCGCGTAGTGGGCGAGCACGGACCGTTCGTCGGCGCGGTAGGCGTTGGGCGGCAGCAGCATCACGGACGCGCAGCCGGCCTCGGCCGCCTGCTCGGCCCAGCGCCGCGCCTCGGCGGAGCCGTACGCGGCGACGCCCGGCATCACCCGCGCACCGCCGATCGCGGCCACGGCCGTCTCCACCACCTTGGCCCGCTCCTCGGGCGTGAGCACCTGGTACTCGCCGAGGGAGCCGTTCGGTACGACGCCGTCGCAGCAGTTGTCGACCAGCCAGGCGCAGTGCTCGGCGTACCGGTCGTAGTCGACGGAGAGGTCGGCGCGCAGCGGGAGCGCGGTGGCGACGAGGACACCGCGCCAGGGGCGGTTCTCCGGGAGGGTCATGAGCGGTCCCCAATCCAATAGGGTGTGACATATTACTGAGGGGGAGAAGCGTGTGCACGCCTCCGGCGCCGGTCAGTCGGTCTCCTGCTCGGGCAGTGCCGCCAGCACCCCGAGGGGCACCGGCCGGGCGAACGGCCGGCGCCCGGGTGTGAACGGGCAGCCGGTCAGCCCGGCCACCGCGGGCCCGCAGATCCGGCCCTGGCACCAGCCCATCCCGGCCCGGGTGAGCAGCTTCACGGTGCGCACGTCGCCGGCCCCGAGCGTGTCGACCGCCGTACGGACCTGTTCAGCGGTGACCTCCTCGCAGCGGCACACCACCGTGTCGTCGGTGATCCGGTCGGCCCAGTCGGCGGGCGGGGTGTACACCGCGTCGAGTGCCGCGAAGAACTCCCGCAGCCGGGTACGGGACCGCGAGGCCGTGGCCCACCGGCGCGGGTCGGGCGTGGTGCCGTGCAGCCGGGCGGCGACGGAGCGGCCGGCGATGTGTCCCTCGGCGAGGGCGAGGGCCGCACCGCCGATGCCGGTGGTCTCCCCGGCCGCCCAGACGCCCGGCACATCGGTGCGCTGCTCGCCGTCGACCCGGACGTCCGTCCCGGACAGGGTGCAGCCGAGGGTCTCGGCGAGGTCGGTGTGCGGCAGCATGCCGTGCCCCACCGCGAGGGTGTCGCAGGGGATGCGGCGGGCGGTGCCGGGCCTGAGCCGTCCGTCCCGGTCGAGCCCGGCGACGGTGACCGCCTCCAGCCGGTCCGCGCCGTGCGCCTCCACGACGGTGTGCCGGGGCAGGACGCGGACACCGTGCCGTACCAACTGGCCGCTGTACCAAGCGCCTTCGGCGAGCTTGCCGGGCTGCGCGGCGAGGACCGGCGCACGCCGCACCAGGGCCTTCGGGTCGGCGGACTCGACCAGCGCGGCCACCCGGGCGCCCGCCGCCGCGAGTCCCGTGGCCACGGGCAGCAGCAGCGGCCCGGTGCCCGCGACCACGGCCGTACGGCCCGGCAGCACGAGGCCGCCCTTGAGCATGGCCTGCGCGCCGCCCGCGGTGACGACACCGGGGAGCGTCCAGCCCGGGAAGGGCAGCACCCGCTCGTAGCCGCCGGTGGCGAGCAGTACGGCGTCGGCGCGGACGGTGACACCCTCCTCCTGCGCGGGACCGCGCAGCGCGTGCACCGCGAAGGCACCCGATTCCCCTTCCACGCACCAGACATGGTGATCCGTCAGGTGGGTGACCCGCCCGGCGTCGACGTGCCGTTCGAGTCCGTCCCGCAGCCGTTCCCAGGTGCGCCACTGGTGGTGCAGGGCCTGGGGGCGGCGAGCGCCGAGCGCGGCGGCGGGCTGCCGGTAGAACTGCCCGCCCGCCTGCTCGGCCGCGTCGACCAGGGTCACACGCACGCCGCGCGCGGCCGCCGCCAGGGCCCCGGCCAGTCCCGCCGGACCCGCCCCGACGACGGCGAGATGCGGTCGCTCAGTCATCGTCCCGGCCCGTCCCCTCCTGTGTGCGGATCACATCACCCGGCCGTACCGGGACCAGACAAGCCCGTTGGTTCGCACGGTCGTTGACGGTCACCAGGCAGTCGAAGCACACCCCGATCCCGCAGAACACCCCGCGCGGCCGGCCCGCCCCGCGCGTGCTGCGCCAGGAGGTCACGCCGGCCGCCCACAGCGCGGCCGCGACCGTCTGGCCGGGCAGTGCCTCGACGGGCCGGCCGTCGAAGGTGACGGTGAACGCGGCACCCGGCCGTGCCTGGGCCAACTCCCATGGATTCACCGGTTGTTGTCTCCGTTCGTCCCAGGGGGTGCGGTCGCCTCGAACCGCTCCGGACGGAAGGGTCCGAGGTCCAGGTCCGGGGTCTTCCCGGTCAGCGCCTGGGCGACCAACCGCCCGGTGCCGGTGGCCAGTCCGATGCCCGCGCCCTCGTGCCCGCAGGCGTGGTACAGCCCGGGCACCCGGGGGTCGGGGCCGATCGCCGGGAGGTGGTCGGGCAGGTAGGGCCGGAACCCCGCGTACGTCCGCAGCGCGCTCACCCGCTCCAGGAAGGGGAACAGCCCGATCGCGCCGGCCGCCAGCGCCCGTACCGCCCGCAGGGACAACGAGCGGTCGAATCCGACCCGTTCACGGGTCGCGCCGATCAGGACCGGCCCGGCGGCCGTGCCCTCGACGACCGGCGAGGTCCTGAGCCCGGCCGAGTCGCTCGCCACGTCCGCCACGTAGTCCGCGGCGTACACCTTGTGCCGGACCATGCGCGGCAGCGGCTCGGTGACCAGGACGAAGCCGCGCCGGGGGAGGACCGGGAGGTGTGCGCCCGCCAGTGCGGCGAGGTCGCCGCCCCAGGTGCCGGCCGCGTTCACCACCGCCGGCGCGTGGATGTCCCCCTGGTCGGTACGGACGCCGAGCACCGCCCCGTCCGCCGCCCGCAGCACTCCGGTCACGGTCCGGCCGGTGTGCAGGCGGGCACCGGAGGCGCGGATCAGGTGGGCGGCGGCCAGCGCGGGCATCACCTGCGCGTCCTGCGGATAGCGGACACCGCCCGCCATACCGGGGGCCAAGTGCGGTTCCAGCTCGCGGAGTCCGGCCGCGTCGACGGGCTCGGCCGTCACACCGGCGGCGCGCTGGCCCGCGGCGAAGTCCGTCAGCGCGTCGAGCGTGCCGGACGTCGAGGCGACCACCACACCGCCCTTGGGTTCGTACTCGACCGACGCCCCCAGTTCCCCGGCCAGCTCCGCCCACAAGCGGGCGGACAGCAGGGCGAGTTCCAGTTCGGGGCCCGGCTCCTTGTCGGAGACCAGCAGGTTGCCCTCGCCGGCTCCGGTGGTGCCGCCGGCCACCGGGCCCCGGTCCACCACCCTCACGTCGAGGCCGGTCCGCGCGGCGTACAGCGCACAGGCCGCGCCCACCATCCCGGCTCCGACGACCACGACATCGCAGGTCAGTCGCTTCGCCACGGCAGTACTATGTCACATGTCGCACATTCTGAGGAGACCCCCGCGCCGGCCTCGTCACCCGTCCGGCGTCCCAGGCGTGGACGCCCCCTTGACGTCGTACGACGGCGGATCGACACTCCAGGGGAGGGAATCCTAGTGAACAGGTAGGGAAACATGGTGCGCCTCCAGACGGTCGTCGGCCGAGCGAGCCGTACGCCGTTGTACGCACCCCTTCTCACCTCCCGCCTGCACATCGACCTGCTGCGCGTCTGCAGCGCGATCAGCCCTCGGGGCTGAGCCTCCGGGGCTGAGGCGGGCCTTCAGGGGCTCGGCCGGTCCGCCCCTGAGCCGAGCCGGGCCTGCTGTCCCGGGCTTCCGGAGCCGGCAGGACGCCCTCCGCACCCACCGACCGACGACGCTTCCGCCGCGCGTACGTCCGCGCGCCCGCCACAGGGGAGACGCATGTCCATCACTCCGCTCGCCGCCGTCCCGACCGCCCACCGCACGGCCCCCGCCTTCCGGGGCCGGATCGGCCGGGACGCGCGCAGCGGCCACTACGCCGTCCCGCACCGCTACCGGCTCCATCTGTCCACCGCCTGTCCCGACGGACTGCGCCTCGCCATCGGCCACAGCCTCCTCGGCCTCGACGACAGCTGTCCGGTCACCTTCCTGCCCGCCGTCCCGGACCGTCCCGGCGGCGGCCACGCCGCCCTGCGACCGCTGTACGAGGCGAGCGCCCACCACTACACCGGACCGGCCCTCGCGCCGGTGCTCAGCGACGACTGGTCCGGACGCATCGTCAGCACCCACGCCCCGGACATCCTGCGCGACCTGGACCGCTTCCCCGGGGACGGGCGCCCCTCCCTGTACCCGTGCGGCGCGGAGAGCCAGATCGAAGCCGTCGAACGGCTCTGTGCCGAGGGCATCGAGGAGGCCGCGCAGCGCGCCGGACGGGCCGACGCCGACCCCGTCGAGCGGGCCGCCGCGCTCGAACAGCTGCTGGACACGCTGGGCAGGATCGAGCGGTACCTGGAAGGTGAGGAGTACCTCGTCGACGGCCGGCTCACCGCCGCCGACGTCGAGTTGTGGGTGACGCTGGTGCAACTGGACACCGTGCACCGCTGCCACCTCGACGCCTCCGCCGTGCACCGCATCGCCGGCCACCCGGCGCTGTGGGGCCACGCCCGCCGGCTGGCCGCCCACCCCGCCTTCGGCACCCACCTCGACCTCGACGGCATCGCCCGCCGCCACCACGAGCGCTGCCAAGGGCTGGAGGCCGCCGGAGCCGCCGTCCAGATCCTGGACTGGACGGGCCACGCGGCGGACGACCCGGGCACTTCCAGCAGGTGAGAGCCGACCGGGCAGGTCCATCCCTCGGACAGTCGTTGACATGTGAACGGCCAACTGCCTTTACTTACTGCACAGAACGGTCATGAGCGTCAGCGCCAAGCCCTGGCTCGCTGACCGGCAACCCTCGCATCGCGGTGGGGTGCCCCAGGTGACGACCGGACCGGACGACGAATTCGGTAAGCGCGAGGGCCCCGCAGGGCCGGAACAGTGACAGGTGACGCCATGTACGCAGCTCCCAGGACGGCCACCCGCCGCCCTCAGGGCTGCGTACGGTCGTCCGCGAACCTGCTGGTCGCCGACCGCGCCGTCGATCTGCTCCGCGTGAACAGCGCACTGTGTACCGCACCGGGCCGCGCCCGCTGTCGGGGCTGACACCTCCCCGCAGCCCCGCACTCCCCGACGAACACCGCCCGTGCGGTGTGCCGTTGCCCTCCCCGCCCCCGGTGCCCCCGCACACCCGTGCGCTGAGCATGCCGCCGTAGCGCACGGCTGCCGTGGCCCCCGGGGGTGTCCGACTCCGCCGGAGCCCACCATGAGTGAACCCCCAGGCGCCGCAGTGTCCCTCGCCGAGGCACCGTCCGCCGACGCCCCGTCAAAACCCCTCGCTGCACAGCGAGTTCTTCCGCTCAGGCGACCCGGACGCTGGATCGCCACCGCCGTCGTCCTGGTCCTCGTGGCCCAGTTCGTCCACGGCCTGACGACCAACCCCTTCTACCAGTGGGACCGCTTCGGGTACTGGTTCCTGCGGCCGACGATCCTCGACGGCCTGCTCATCACCCTCGAAGTAACGGCGTACAGCGCCGTGTTGGGCCTGCTCGGCGGCGTCCTCCTCGCGCTGGCCCGGCTCTCGAAGTCCCCGGTCCTGCGCGCGGTCAGCTGGACCTACGTGTGGGCGCTGCGCTCCATCCCACTGATCGTGGTGCTGCTCTTCCTCTACAACTTCAGTGCCCTGTACAAGACGTTGAGCGTCGGCGTCCCCTTCGGGCCGGCCTTCTTCTCCTTCGACGAGTCGAAGCTCGCCACCGACATGGTCATCGCCGTCATCGGCCTCAGCCTCAACGAGGCGGCCTACGCGGCCGAGGTCGTCCGGGGCGGCATCCTCTCCGTCGACCAGGGCCAGCACGAGGCGGCGGCCGCCCTCGGCCTGCCCAAGAGCTACCAGTTCACGAAGATCGTCTTCCCGCAGGCGCTGCGCTCGATCACCCCGAACTACGTCAACCAGCTCATCGGCCTGGTCAAGAGCACGTCGCTGGTCTTCTACGTCTCGCTCCTCGACCTGTTCGGCACCGCGCAGACCATGGGCGCCACCTACCCCGGCGACATCGTGCCGCTGCTGCTGGTCGTCACCGTCTGGTACCTGATCCTGACGAGCGTCGTCTCCGTCATCCAGTTCTACGTCGAGCGGTACTACGCCCGGGGCGCCAGCCGCAACCTGCCGCCGACGCCGTTGCAGCAGCTCCGTACGGGTCTGACCGACCTGCGAGCCCGCATCCGCAGGGAGGCCGCCGTATGACCGCGAAGACACTCGAGCCGCCGGCGGACGTCGAGGCCGCCACCGTCGAGGTGCACGACGTGCACAAGTGGTACGGCACCCACCGGGTGCTGAACGGCATCGACCTGACCGTGCGTCCGGGCGAGGTGACCGTCATCCTGGGCCCGTCCGGCTCCGGGAAGTCCACGCTGCTGCGGGTCATCAACCACCTGGAGAAGCCGGAGATCGGCCACGTCAGCGTCAACGACGAACTGATCGGCGTGAAGCGGCAGGGCGACCGGCTCAAGGAGCTGAGCGAGCGCGCCATCCTGGCCCAGCGCGGCCGGATCGGGTTCGTCTTCCAGAACTTCAACCTGTTTCCGCACCTGACGGTCCTGGACAACGTGGCCGCCGCCCCGGTCGCCACCGGCAGGCTCGGCAAGCCCGAGGCGCGGGAACTCGCCCGCGAACTCCTCGACCGGGTCGGCCTCGCCGACAAGACGGACGCCTACCCGCGCCAGCTGTCCGGCGGCCAGCAGCAGCGCGTCGCCATCGCCCGCGCCCTCGCCCTGCGCCCCGGCGTCATCCTCTTCGACGAACCCACCTCCGCCCTCGACCCCGAACTCGTCGGCGAAGTCCTCGCGGTCATCAAGGACCTGGCGTCCACCGGCACCACCCTCGTCATCGTCACCCACGAGATCGGCTTCGCCCGCGAGATCGCCGACCGGGTCGTCTTCATCGACGGCGGAAGGATCGTCGAACAGGGCCCGCCCTCCGAGGTCCTCGACAAGCCTCGGCACGAGCGGACCAGGGACTTCCTCAGCAAGGTCCTGTGACCCACCGCTCCCCACGACCTCCCCCCACGCCACCGCTCTCCTCACCCTCCCAGCGACAAGGAACGGCCATGTCTACCCACTTCACCCGACGCAGCCTGATACGCGGCATCACCGCGGCGACCGCCGTCGCCACCCTCGCCACCGGGCTCGCCGCCTGCGGTGGTGACAGCGACGCCGCCACCAAGACCGACGATGCCGCCTCCGGGAGCGTGACCGTCGGGCAGCTGTCCAACGGCGCGGCCAAGGAGACCGCCCTCAAGGTGTCCGAGGTGAAGTCGATCAGCGCCGAACTGCCCGACTCCGTCAAGAAGAGCGGCAACCTGGTCATCGGCATCGGCGCCCTGCCGTCCGGCTCCGCGCCCCTGGCCTACGTGGGCAGCGACCAGAAGACCATCACCGGCTCCGAGCCCGACTTCGGCCGCCTCGTCGCCGCCGTCCTCGGCCTGAAGCCGGAGATCAAGAACTTCACCTGGGAGAACCTCTTCGTCGGGCTCGACAGCGGCAAGGTGAACGTGGCCTTCTCGAACGTCACCGACACCGAGGAGCGGAAGAAGAAGTACGAGTTCGCCTCCTACCGGCAGGACAACCTCGCCTTCGAGGTGGCGAAGTCCAGCAAATGGAACTTCGACGGCAACTACGAGAACCTCGCCGGCAAGACCGTCGAGGTCGGTTCGGGCACCAACCAGGAGCGCATCCTCCTGGAGTGGCAGAAGAAGCTGCAGAGCGAGGGCAAGAAGCTCACCATCAAGCACTTCCCGGACAGCAACGGCACCTACCTGGCGCTCAACAGCGGCAAGATCGACGCCCACTTCGGCCCCAACCCGACCATCGCCTACCACATCACCCAGACGGCGAAGACGCCCAACGCCACCCGCAACGCCGGAACGTACTCCGGCGCCGGCTCCAGCCTCCAGGGCCTGATCGCCGCCACCGCTAAGAAGGACAGCGGCCTCGCCAAGCCGCTCGCCGACGCCGTCAACTACCTGATCAAGAACGGTCAGTACGCGAAGTGGCTGGCCGCCTGGAACCTCTCCAACGAGGCCGTCGCCAAGTCCGAGGTCAACCCGGCCGGACTGCCGCTGACCAACTCCTGACCAGTCGTCACACCGGCAGAAATACGCAAGTTGAGTTGAGAGAGGACTCCGCCTCCGTGACCCACCAGACCGATCTCCGCGGAGGCGGAGCCCTGTCCCTGCCCGCCGCCCCCGTCCTCGACAACGCGGTCTGGGCCGCCCTTGACGGTCCCCACGCCCATCTCGCCGAGCGAAGCGAGATGGGGGTCCCCCCCGGCCGAAGGCTGGGGGAGGGTCGGCCGCGCCGCCCGCTACCAGCCCGACATCTACGCGTACGCAGCCCTCGCCGACCCGGCAGACCCGGCCGCCTGGGCCGACCTGCACACGCTGGTCGGACCGGGAACGACCGTACGGATCAAGTCCGTTGACCAGGTTCCCGACGGATGGGAGGTCATCGGCGGCGGAGAAGGCGTCCAGCTCGTCGACACGGCGCTGCGGGCCGAGCCCGCCCCGGAGGCGGTACGGCTCGGACCCGTCGACGTGCCCGAGATCCTCGACCTGGTCGCCCGTACCAGGCCCGGCCCGTTCCTGAAGCGGACCGTAGAGATGGGCGCCTACCTCGGCATCCGGCACGAGGGCCGGCTGATCGCCCTGGCCGGGGAGCGGCTGCGGCTGCCCGGCTGGACGGAGATCAGCGCCGTGTGCACCGACCCGGAACACCGCGGCAGGGGGCTCGCCACCCGGCTGGTCCGCGCGGTCGCCGCGGGCATCAGGGAGCGCGGGGACACCCCGTTCCTGCACGCCGCGGCGGACAACACACCGGCGATCCGGCTGTACGAGTCGATCGGGTTCACCCTGCGCCGGCGCTCACGCATTCTGCAGCTCCGCAGCCCGGGAACACAGCTCGGCAGCCCGGGAACACAGTTCCGCGGCCCGGGAACATCCGGCGCCACCCGGGCGTTCTGACTCATGACGAGATCCGCCAGGCGGACGCCGACCCGGCCCGCCGCGCCCGACGGACGGAGGTGTGGGCCGTGACCCGTGTACTCCCGCTGCGCGTCCCGCAGTCGTACCGCTCCGTCCGCCTGCACTCCCGGCCGCACATCGACCTCCAGCGCGTGGCCGGCGCACTCTGTCGCCGCTGACTTCTCCCCGGACTCAAGGCTTCCTGTCGTAGCCAGTCCCGGGCTTCCCCCTGCCGCGCTCGCCCGCCGCCGACGCCCCGCTGTCGCGAGCCGGTGTTCTCGTACGGACATCCAGGAAGGCACCCACGTGTCGTCAACTCCCTCCCCTTCCCTGCATCTTGCCGTCGCCCTGGACGGCACCGGCTGGCACCCGGCCTCCTGGCGCGAGCCGGTGGCCCGGCCCCGGGACCTGTTCACCGCCGGTTACTGGGCCGACCTGGTCGCCGAGGCCGAGCGCGGGCTGCTCGACTTCGTGACCATCGAGGACGGCCTCGGCCCGCAGTCCTCCGGTTTCCTCGAACCGGACGACCGCACCGACCAGGTCCGCGGCCGTCTGGACGCCGTGCTGATCGCCTCCCGCATCGCCCCGCTGACCCGGCACATAGGCGTGGTTCCGACGGTGGTGGCCACCCACACGGAGCCGTTCCACATCTCCAAGGCGATCGCCACCCTCGACTACGTGAGCACCGGCCGTGCCGGACTGCGCGTGCAGATCACCGCCCGGCCGAACGAGGCCGCCCACTTCGGCCGCCGCACGATCCCCCTGATCGACGCCTACGACAGCCCGTCCGCCCAGGAGCTGGTCACGGAGCTGTTCGACGAGGCCGCCGACCATGTGGAGGTGGTGCGCCGGCTCTGGGACAGCTGGGAGGACGACGCGGAGATCCGGGACGCGGCCACGGGCCGCTTCGTCGACCGGAACAAGCTGCACTACATCGACTTCGAGGGACGCCACTTCAGCGTCAAGGGCCCCTCCATCACGCCCCGCCCGCCCCAGGGACAGCCGGTCGTCACCGCCCTCGCCCACGACACCGTGCCCTACCGGCTCGTCGCCCGCCAGGCCGACGTCGGCTATGTCACCCCGCACGACACCGACCAGGCGCGTGCGATCGTCGCCGAGATACGCGCCGAGCAGGCCGTGGCGGGCCGCGCCGACCAGACCCTGCACGTCTTCGGTGACCTCGTCGTCTTCCTCGACGACGACCCGGCCGCGGCCACGGCCCGCCGTGAGCGCCTCGACGCCCTCGCGGGGGATCCGTACACCAGCGACGCCCGGATCTTCGCCGGTACGCCCGCCCAACTCGCCGATCTGCTGGAGGAGTTGGGGGCGGGCGGGCTGACCGGGTTCCGGCTGCGGCCCGCCGTACTCGGCCACGACCTGCCCCGGATCACCCAGGGGCTCGTGCCCGAACTGCGGCGCCGTGGCCTGTTCCGGCAGGCCTACGAGGCCGACACCCTGCGCGGCCTGCTCGGGCTCGCCCGCCCCGCCCACCGCTACGCCGCAGCCATCGCCTGAGCCGGAGGAACGCACGACCATGAGCAAGCCGCTGAAGCAGATCCACCTGGCCGCCCACTTCCCCGGCGTCAACAACACCACCGTGTGGAGCGACCCGGCCGCCGGCAGCCACATTGAGTTCAGCTCCTTCGCGCACTTCGCCCGCACCGCCGAACGCGCCAAGTTCGACTTCCTGTTCCTCGCCGAGGGACTCAGGCTGCGCGAACAGGGCGGGCAGATATACGACCTGGACGTCGTCGGCCGCCCCGACACCTTCACCGTGCTGGCCGCGCTGGCCGCCGTCACCGACCGGCTCGGCCTGACCGGCACCATCAACTCCACCTTCAACGAGCCCTACGAGGTGGCCCGCCAGTTCGCCAGCCTCGACCACCTCTCCGGCGGCCGCTCCGCCTGGAACGTGGTCACCTCCTGGGACGCCTTCACCGGGGAGAACTTCCGCCGCGGCGGCTTCCTGCCGCAGGAGGAGCGCTACTCCCGCGCCAAGGAGTTCCTGGCCACCGCGAACGAACTGTTCGACTCCTGGCGGGGCGACGAGATCCTCGCCGACCAGGCCACCGGCACCTTCCTGGGCGACGCCAAGGCCGGCGCCTTCGTGCACCAGGGGCAGCACTTCGACATCCACGGCCGCTTCAACGTCCCGCGCTCCCCGCAGGGCCGCCCGGTGATCTTCCAGGCCGGCGACTCCGACGAGGGCCGCGAGTTCGCCGCATCGAGCGCGGACGCGATCTTCAGCCGGTACTCCACCCTCAAGGAGGGCCAGGCCTTCTACACGGACGTCAAGGGACGCCTCGCCAAGTACGGCCGCCGGCCCGACCAGCTGCTCATCCTGCCCGCCGCGACCTTCGTCCTCGGCGACACCGACGAGGAGGCCGCCGAACTCGCCCGCGAGGTGCGCCGGCAGCAGGTCAGCGGCGCCACCGCGCTCAAGCACCTGGAGTTCGTCTGGAACCGGGACCTCTCCGGCTACGACCCGGAGGGCCCGCTGCCCGACGTCGACCCTCTGGTCGGCGAGGACCACATCTCCCGGGGGCGCGCCCAGGTGCGGATGTACCGCGACCCGATCGCCATCGCCCGCGAGTGGCGGGAGCTGGCCGCCGCCAACGGCTGGTCCATCCGCGACCTGGTCATCAACACCGGCAACCGGCAGACCTTCGTCGGTTCCCCGGCCACCGTCGCCCGGACCATCAACGAGTTCGTGCAGGCCGACGCCTCCGACGGCTTCATCCTCGTCCCGCACATCACCCCCGGCGGCCTCGACCCCTTCGCCGACAAGGTCGTACCGCTCCTCCAGGAACAGGGCGTCTTCCGCACCGAGTACGAGGGCACCACCCTGCGCGACCACCTCGGCCTCGCCCACCCGGACGCCGACTCCGCGGCCGAGCGGGCCGCGTCATGAAGTTCCTCGCCATCACCCTGATCGTGCACCGCCCGGACCCGGTCACCGGCAGACAGAAGCCGACGCACGACCGTTTCCGCGAGGTCCTCGACAACGCGGTGCTCGCCGAGGAACTGGGCTTCGACGGATTCGGCGTGGGGGAGCGGCACGAGCGGCCGTTCATCTCGTCCTCGCCGACGGTGGTGCTCAGCCACATCGCCGCGCTCACCCGGCGCATCCGGCTCTTCACCACCGTCACCACGCTGAGCCTGCTCGACCCGGTCCGCGCCTACGAGGACTACGCGACGCTGGACCATCTCTCGGGCGGCCGCCTCGACCTGATCATCGGCAAGGGCAACGGCGCCGCCCAGCGCGAACTGTTCCAGGTCACCCCCGAGGACCAGTGGGACCGCAACGCCGAGAGCTACGAGGTGTTCCGGCGGATCTGGCGGCAGGACAGGGTCACCGCCGACACCCGCTTCCGTCCGCCGCTGACGGACGCCGAGGTCTGGCCGCGGCCGTACCAGCAGCCCGTCCGGGTCTGGCACGGCAGCGCGACCAGCAAGGAGAGCGTGGACCTCGCCGCCCGCTACGGCGACCCGCTGTTCTCGGCCAACGTGACCAACCCGATCGAGCCGTACGCCGAGCTGATCCGCTACTACCGGGAGCGCTGGGAGCACTACGGCCACGACCCCGCGGACATCGCGGTCGGCGCGGGGTCGGCGGGCCTGTACGTGGCCCGCACCTCGCAGGAGGCGCTGGACGTCTACCGCCCGGTCTTCGAGAGCAACCTGGCGTTCCAGAGGAAGGCCGGCCTGCCCGTGGTCTTCGAGACGCTGGAGGACTTCGTGGAGCGCAGCTCGGCGCTGATCGGCAGCCCCCAGCAGGTCATCGAGAAGGTCCACCGCTACCACGAGCAGTTCGGGCACACGGTGCTGCACCTGCACGCGGACGCCGGCGGACTGACGGACACCCGGCACCGGGACTCCCTCGAACGTTTCCAGGGCGAGGTCGCGCCGGTGCTGCGCAAGGACATCCCGGACCCGCCGTTCGCCTGGGCCCCGGTGCTGCCCGCGCCCGTACCCGCCCACCTCTGAGGAGCCGCCCGTGTCCGCCGACATCCCCCTCGGTGTCCTCGACCTGGTCCCGATCCCGTCCGGGTCCACCGCCGGCCAGGCCCTGCGCAACTCCGTCGACCTGGCCCGGCAGGCCGAGCGCCTCGGCTACGCCCGCTACTGGTTCGCCGAGCACCACCTCAACCCCGGCGTCGCGGGTACGTCCCCCGCGGTGCTGCTCGCGCTGACGGCCGAGGCCACCTCCACCATCCGGCTCGGCTCGGGCGCCGTCCAGCTCGGGCACCGCACCGCGCTCAGCACGGTCGAGGAGTTCGGCCTGCTCGACGCGCTGCACCCCGGCCGCTTCGACCTCGGCCTCGGCCGCTCCGGCGGCCGCCCGCCGGCCGGGAAGGCGGCCGCGCCGCCGACGCTCACCCCGGTGGTCGACGGCCGCGCCCCGAACGGCCTGCTCATCCCGCCCCGCTTCTCCTTCGAGCAGCTCCTCGGCTCGCCCGCATCGCCCTGCAGCGCAGACTGCTCCTGCTGCCGGGCGCCGAGTCCCAGGACTACGCCGAGCAGACGGACGACATCCTCGCCCTGCTGGCCGGCACCTACCGCTCCCCGGAGGGCGTCGAGGCACATGTCGTGCCGGGTGAGGGGGCCGACGTCGAGGTGTGGGTCCTCGGCAGCAGCGGCGGGCAGAGCGCCGAGGTCGCGGGCGCGCGTGGCCTGCGGTTCGCGGCGAACTACCACGTCAGTCCGGGCACGGTCCTGGAGGCGGTGGACGGCTACCGGTCCTTCTTCCAGCCGTCCGACGTCCTCGACAAGCCCTACGTCAGCGTCTCCGCGGACGTCGTGGTCGCCGAGGACGACACGACGGCCCGGGAACTCGCCACCGGCTACGGCCCCTGGGTGCGCAGCATCCGCACCGCGGAGGGCGCCATCGCGTTCCCGACCCCCGACGAGGCCCGCGCGCACCCCTGGTCCGACGAGGACCGGGCCCTGGTCCAGGACCGGGTCGACACCCAGTTCGTCGGCTCGCCGGGCCGCGTCGCCGACCAGCTGGAGCAACTCCGGGAAGCCACGGGCGCCGACGAACTGCTCATCACGACCATCACCCATGACCACGCGGACCGGGTCCGCTCCTACGAACTCCTCGCCGAGGAGTGGCGCCGCAGGTGAACGGCGTATCGGCGTGCCCGGCGGACGTATCCCTCCCCCGAAGGCTACGTCCGCCGGACCGCTTCCCCCGGTGCCGGACGGTGGCTCGGACTGCAAGGGTGCCCTCCCCCGGGGGCCGGACGCCTGAGTCGGGGTCTACTCAAGTCGCCCTGTATCAAACCTGAGTAGTCGCGCTCCATTTGGAGTGACGACTTACGAGCAGGACGCGAAGACGCTCGAACTGCCCTGGCCGTTCACCGGCCGGGAGGACGAACTGGAGCTGGTGCGCAGGTCGTTGGCGGCCGGACGGCCCGGCATCGTGGTGACCGGACCGGTGGGCTGCGGCAAGACCCGGCTGATCACGGAGGCGGTCCGGGGCACGGACTGCGCCCGGGTGACCGGGACGCCCGAGACCCGTGGACTGCGCTTCGCCGCCTTCGCGCACCTGCTGCCCGACACCGTCTCGCTGCACCGGGCGGTGCACCTCCTGTCCGGCGTACGGCTCCTCGTCGTCGACGACGCCCATCTGCTGGACGAGGCCTCCGCCGCGCTCGTCCACCAGCTCGCCGTGCACGGACGCACCCGCCTGGCCGTGGCGGCCACGGACGGGGTACCGGCGCCGGGCGCGGTGGCCCGGCTGTGGACGGGGGAGCTGCTGCCCCGTCTGACGCTGGAGCCGCTGCCCCGCCAGGACGCCGCCCAACTGCTCGCCGCGGCCGGTCTGGAGCCGCTCACCATGGGACGGCTGCACCGGATGTGCCAGGGGGATCTGCGGCTGCTGCGCGACCTGCTGGGCGCGCTGCGCCAGTCCGGCGGACTGGCCCGCGTCCCGGGCGGCGACGAGTGGGCGTGGCGCGGCCCGGTCCCGGTCACCGAGAGCGTCCGCGACCGCCTCGCCCCCGCCCTGGAGCGGCCCGACGGCGACGAGCGCGAGACACTCGACCGGCTCGCCTTCGCCGAGCCCCTGCCGCTCGCCCTGGACGAGCTGGACCTGGACGTCCTCGAACGCCTGGAGGCGAACGGCCTGATCGAGGTCGACGACGAGGGCTCCGTCACCCTGGCCCACCCCCTGCACGGCCCGGCCCTGCGCGCCACCGCCGGCCGGCTGCGGGCCCGGCGGCTGGCCCGCACACCCGACCGGTGCGGTCCGGCGCTGGAGGCCGAACAGGCTTCACTGGAGCGCGGGTTGGCGCTGCAGGACGTGCGGGCCGTACCGACGCCGGTGGGGGACTGGCTGCTGTCCGAGGGGCTGCCCGTCCCCGCCCGGTACGCGGTCGTTCGGGCTCGGTACGCCCGGCTGCGGGGGGAGCTGCGAGAAGCGGCGGCGTGGGCGCGGGAGGGGCTGCGGGCGGCCCCGGACGACGCGGACTGCGGTACGGAACTCGACTTAATCGCCGGGCAGCTGGGCGAGATGACGGCAGGCGGTGTGTGGGCCGCGGCGGCCCGCGGCGACCTCGATTCCGCCCTGGCCGGGATCGCCGGGGACGATGTGTTCGCGCACTACGACGCCGTACGCCTCGGTGCGCCCGAGCGGGCCGCGGGGCGGCTCCCGGGCGACGGGGTGTTCGGGCAGCACGCCGACGCGCTCGCCCGGGGTGACGGGCCCGCGCTGGACCGGGTCGCCGAGGCACTGGAGGGGCGCGGCTTCCTGCTGTTCGCGGCCGAGGCACACGCGCAGGCCGTGCGCGCCCACCGCGATCCGCGCGCCGCCCGGCTCTCCCGGACCCGTGCGGTCGCGCTGGCCCGCCGCTGCCAGGGTGCCCGCACCCCGGCGCTGTCCGGACTCGTCCTCGGCGAACTCACCGCGCGCCAACGGCAGATCGTCACCCTCGCGGCGGCGGGCCTGAGCAACCGGCAGATCGCCGAGAGGCTGACGCTGTCGGTCCGTACCGTCGGCAACCACCTGTACAGCGCCTACACGCGGCTCGGTGCCAGCGACCGCGGGGCCCTGCCGTGGCTCACGGATCTGCCGGAGGCGGAACCGGCCTGAGGCGAGCCCCGCACCGGACGCACTCACGCCGCCCCGAACGCCGCGAACGCCCATCCCGTCGCCTGGTGGACCGGGTCGCCGGGCTGGGCGGCGCGGGCGTCGCGCAGGGCCTCGGCCAGGCTCAGGCCCGCGTCGAGGCCCTTGTGGAGGGCGACCATCAGGGGGACCACCGCGGCGTCGTTGACCGGCGCGCTGCTCGCCACGACCCCCGCCGTGCCCAGCGGGAGCAACGCGGTGACCAGGCCGAGGAGTTCGTCGGCGCCGACCGAGGCGAGGCGGGCGGTGTCGCAGCTGGAGAGGATGATCCGGTACGGGCTGCGGGCCAGGCGCTCGAAGTCGTGCACGATCAGCGGGCCGTCCGCCATCCGCAGGGCCGAGAACAGCGGGCTGTCGGCGCGGAACGTGCCGTGCGCGGCCAGGTGCGCGAGGGCCGCACCGTCCAGGTCCTCCAGCACCTGGGGGACCTGCGCCGCCTCGCCCTCCAGGACCGTCGCCGTGCCGTAGCGGTCAGCCAGTTCGGGCACCTCCGCGCCACCCGTGGCGAGGCCGGGGCCGCGCACCAGGACGTGCCGGCCGCCGGACGGCGGCTCGGTCTCCCGGGCCCGCAGCCAACTGCCCGCGGACGGCGACACGCTGAGCACCCGCTCCCGCAGCGCGGGCAGCAGCGCCCACGGCACCCGGTGCAGCGCGCCGGGCGGCACGATCACCACCGGACCTGACCCGAGGTGCGGTACGGCACCGCCCAGCAGCAGCTCCTGCAGGCGCTGTCCCGCCGCCTCCACCAGCGGCAGCCGGGCCTCGCCTCCGGGGTGCGCGAGCCGTCGTAGCCCGGCCTGCACGTGCTCGGCCTCCGCCACCGCCTCCGCGAGCGCGCCGCCCGGGAACCGCCGTACCCGGCCCTGCCCGCAGAGCAGGATGTGCACCTGACCGTCCACGACGGCGAGTTCGACCAGCCGCGCCTCGCCCAGCCGGTCCAGCAGGCGGCCCGCGTCGAAGCGGTCGCCCTCGCCCGGTCCGTCGCCGCGCGTGTGATGGGTTCGGGAACGGATCTCCCGTTCCAGCCGCCGCTGTTCGCGCTCCAGTGCCGGGATCGGGCGGCCCTCCCTGCGGGCTTCCTCCGCCCGGGCCGCTATCTCCCGGTAGGCGGTGAGGCTGCCGAGCAGCGCGGGGTCGGCGGGCGGCCGGGTGGGCGGCGCGGACAGCACGGTCGCCCGCCAGCGCTCGCTCCACTCCAGCAGCCGCCGCGGACCACCGTTCTCGAAGCTCGCCTCCTGGGCGAGCGCGGCCAGTTCGGCGCCCTGCGCGGTGGCGCGGGCCCGCAGCTCGGAGGCGCCGAGCGTCATCCGGTGGTCGTCGAGGACGTCCAGGCCGCGCCGGCAGGCCTCCAGCACACCGCGCCCGGAACCCGCCGCCCGGGCCCGCAGCGCCTGCGCGGCCCAGCCCGTGACCCGGGCCGGCGGCGGACCGCCGTGCCGGCTGCGCGCGGCCACCGCCAGGTGCCGCTCCGCGTCAACCGTCCGGCCGAGGGCGAGCGCGATCCGGCCGGCGAGCAGGGAGGCCTCGGGCGCCGCGGGCGACCCGAAGGAGGCCAGCCGCTCGGCGACCGCCGCCGCGTCCGCGACGAGCCGCCCCGACCGGCGCCCGGCCGCCGCCCGCGCCTCGATGAGCACCAGCCGGGCATGCGTCTCCCACCAGGTCCGCCGCTGTCCCGCGAACAGCCGTACGGCATGGGCGGCGCGGGCGATGGCGGTGTCCGGGTCCCCGGCCGACCGGGCGGCCCGCGCGGCCGCCAGCAGCAGCTCGGCCTTGCGGGTGGACTGCCCGCCCATCCGGTCCAGCAGCGCGATCGCGGTGTCCGCCTCCGCCAGCGCCTCCGGGGCGAGTCCCGCCGCCATCAGCACCTCACACCGCCGGATGGACAGCATGAACGTGGGCGTGCCGAGCTTGCCGTACCGCTCCTCGGCCTCGTCCAGCAGCCGCAGCGCCGCCGGGATGTCCCCGGACCGGAACGCGGCCAGGCCCCGGCTCTCCACCGCATCCGCCTTGTCGTGCTCCTGGCCGGTGGTCTCCCACAGCCGCTCGGCGGCCGTGAAGTCCGCGACCGCCCGGTCCACCGCGCCCTGCGCCAGATGCACCGTGGCCCGCAGGGTCAGCGCCCGCGCGGTCCAGATGCCGTCGCCGGCGTGCCGCAGCACCGGAAGCGCCCGCCGTACGTCCTCCAGGGACTCCCGGTGATGCCCCAGCACCCACCACACATAGGCCCGCCGGTACAGCACCCGTGCCCTGGTGTGTCCGCTGCCCCGCGCGACACCCTGCTCGAACGACGCCAGCCCCTGCCGCGTGCGCCCCGCGTGCACCAGTGCGACCCCGAGCGTGGCGAGCACGTCCGCCTCCCGCTCGGCCGACTCGGCGCGCGCGGCGAGGTCCCGGGCCCTGCGCAGATGCCGCAGGGCGATCCTCAGATCGCCGAAGTCCCGCTGCCAGATGCCGAGTACCTGATGGGCGACGCTGGCGTGCAGCGGCGACGGATCGGTGTGCAGTACCTGATCCGCGCGTGCCCTGGCCTCGCCCGGATCGGCGAACACCATGGGCAGCAGCTCGAGGACCGACTCGCTTCCCGCTGTCACCCCTCGCATGGTAGTGGCCTGGGCAAACCCGTCACACGGGTTCTCCGTGGTCTCCTCGGGCTGTACCGCACGTACTTGCGGGCTGTATCAATCGGTCGTCGGGCGACTCTGACTGTCGGAGCACCGCCTCAGGGGGAGGACACACCATGGCACCACAGCGATTCCACGAGCAGTTCCACCACATCCAGGGCTCGATGCCCGACGTTCCCCTGGCCATGGGCCCGGACGACGACGCGCACTTCCTCTACGAGAAGGGCGTCGTCCTCGCCCGCGACGGCGAGGAGGCCCGCCTGGTCGAGGACACCGTGCGCACCCACTTCACCGACACCCGGGGCCTGGTCGCCGACCATGTGCGCCGGGCCGGCCCGGAGACCAACCGCACCGGCGTCACCCGCATCCAGGTCGGCGACCCCGCCCAGGGCGACGACGTCGTCCCGCACGCCCTGCGCGCCCTCCGGGAGGCCGAGGGACGCCAGGGGCGCCGGCTGGTCCGCCGCAACCACGTGATCCACATCGCCCCGGTCAACGCCTGCCCCGGCGACGAGCCCGTGCCCGCGCCGCGCAGCGAGCCGCCCAACCCGGCGGCGCAGGAGGGCCGCCACGACCCGGACACCGCCGTCGCCGTCCTCGTCATCGACACCGGTCTGGTGCACGACTACCGGTCCTACTCTCTGCTCGCCCACACCACCGGCGACCCGCAGGTGACCGAGACCGGCGCCGACGGAGTGCTCCACCAGTACGTCGGCCACGGCACGTTCATCGCCGGGATCGTCGCGGCCGTCGCACCCAACACCGACGTCACCGTGCGGGGCACGCTCGACGACGTGGGCGCCATCCTGGAGTCGGAGTTCGGCGCGAAGCTGTTCGAGGCCGTCGACCAGGGCGGCTGGCCCGACATCCTCAGCCTCTCCGCCGGCACCTCCACGGGCTCCGGTGAGGGCCTGATCGGCCTCGAGGCGTTCATGCGCGAACTCCGCGAGCAGCGCACGCTGCTGGTGGCCGCCGCGGGCAACAACGGCAGCGACACCCCGTTCTGGCCGGCCGCCTACGCGGCCCTGCCGGAGTACGCGGACAGCGTGCTGTCGGTCGGCGCGCTGCGCGGGGACGGCGAGTCGGGCGCCTGCTTCAGCAACCACGGCCCCTGGGTGCAGGTCTACGCCCCGGGCGAGCGCCTGACCAGTGCCCTCACCGGCTTCGACATCCCCGTGCCGTACGTCTACCAGCACTCCACCTACGACGCCTGCCGCTTCGGCTGCACCTACGCCTGCACCTGCCAGTACCCCCGCCACACGGGCGTGCTGAGCGAGGCGGGCGAGAACACCGCGGCCAAGCCCGACCAGGTGATGTTCGACGGCCTCGCGCAGTGGAGCGGCACCTCCTTCGCCACCCCGGCCGTCGCCGCGCTCGTCGCCGCCCACATGACGGCGCACAAGGAGCGCGACCCGCGCGCGGCCCGCGCACAACTGCTCGGCTCCCTCACGGAATCCGCCGAGGTGCGCGGGGCGCACGTTCCGGCGCTGCGGCCGCCCACCTGGCGCCCGGTTCCCGTCGCGATCCCGGCCCGGCCCGCATGAGGTCCGGAACCCTCCGCTCCACGGCGTACGATGACCTGCCGTACACGAGGGGTGGAGCCGTGGACCGTACAGAGGTCGGGGCGCTGGTCCGGTCTGCCGTCGACGGCGACGCCGCGGCCTGGAAGGCGCTGGTGGAAGGGATGAGTCCGCTGGTGTGGTCGGTGGTGCGCGCACACCGGCTCTCGGACGCCGACGGGCACGAGGTCTACCAGACCACGTGGTTCCGCTTCGCCCAGCACCTCGGCCGTCTCCGGGAGCCCGACAAGGCGGGCTCCTGGCTCGCCAGCACGGCCCGGCACGAGTGCCTGAAGGTGCTCAAAGGGCTGACGCGGCTGACGCTGACCGACGATCCGCAGGTGCTGGACCGGGCGAGCGAGGAGCGGACCCCGGAGCAGACCCTGATCGACGCCGAAGAAGAGGCGGACCAGGCCGAGCGGATCCGCCGGCTGTGGCAGGAGTTCGAGGCACTCGGCGAGCGGTGCAGGCAGCTGCTGCGGGTGCTGATCGCCTCGCCGCCGCCGAGCTATCTGGAGGTGTCGGCCGCGCTCGGTATCGCGGTCGGCAGCATCGGGCCCCTGCGCCAGCGCTGCCTGCGCCGGCTGCGGGCCCGGTTGGACGCACGGGGGGCGGCATGAGTGACATGCACGGGAACGGATTTCCCGAAGAGGACTTCGACGACGCCGGGTTCGACGGCGATCTGCTGGAGGAGGAGCTGCGCCAGGCGGCCGCCGTCCTGGACCCCGTCCCCGTCGGGCTGCGCCAACTGGCGCTCGAAGCCTACGCGTTGCACGACCTGGACGCCCGGATCGCCGAGCTGACCTTCGACTCGCTGGTGGACGCGCTGCCGGTCAGGGGAGTGCCGGAGGCCCCGCGGATGCTGACCTTCCGCGCGGGCGAACTGACCGTCGACGTCGAGGTCACCGGGGAGGGGCTGATCGGCCAGGTGCTGCCGCCGCAGTCGGCGCGCATCGAGGTGCTGGGCGGCCCGCAGACGACCCGCCCGGTCACGGTCGACACCCTGGGCCGCTTCACCAGCGACCAGCCGCCCACCGGCCCGTTCGCCCTGCGGCTGCGGACCGGCGGCGAGGTGATCGTCACGGAGTGGCTGCGGGCCTGAACCGGCTCACCAGGTCCGGAACCGGGTCACCGGGTCCCGAACCGGGTCACCAGGTGACGGGCTGCGTCCGCGGTCCGCGGATCATCGTGCGGTGCCGCCGGCGCACCTGCTCGGGCGGCACCGCGAGGCGCAGCCCGGGCAGCCGGTCCAGCAGCATGTCGACCAGCAGCTCGGTCCGCAGCCGGGCGAGGACGGCGCCGGTGCGGTAGTGCGGGCCGTTGCCGAAGGCCAGGTGCGGGTACGGGCGGCACGGCCTGTCCGCCGAGCGCGATCTCCTCGGTCGGCATGCCCCCAGCCTCGTACGCGCCCCGCCCGCTGTCCTGCGGGAGTGCTCCGGCCGGAGGGCTACAGGGCGTTCACGAGCGCGGCCAGCGCACCGGCGAGCCGCTCCAGACCCGGCCCGGCCGGCCCGCCCGGCTCGGTCATGTACGTGTCCCGCCGGATCTCCACCATCAGCGCGCTCACCCGCCGGTCCCGCCCGTAGTACTCCAGCGGCACATAGGTCCCGCTGAACGGACTGTCCAGCCCCGTCTCCCCGCACCCCGCGAACGCCTTCCGCGCGGCCTCCCTCAGCTCCGCCGGCGTGTGGAAGGCGTCCGTGCCGAGGCACACGGGCGGCCGCGGCCCTGTCCCGTGCAGCTCGTACGGCAGCGCCTCGCTCGGGTAGGAGTGGACATCGATCACGACCGCCCGCCCGGTCGCGGCGAGCCGCCCGGCCACCGCCTCGGTCATCGCCCGCGCATAGGGCCGGAAGTACCGCTCGACCAGGGGCTCGGGGTCGGTGTCCGCGGCCCGCAGCTCGCCCCGGTGCGCGGTCCGCGTGTACACGGCCCCCATCCCCACGGCGAGCATCTCCTCCCGCTCGTCCGGGAACCGCTCCGGGTCCACGACCAGCCGCGACAGCCGGTTGACGAACCGCCAGGGGGTGACCCCGGCCAGCCCCGCCGCCCGCTCGGCGATCAGGGCGGTGTGCGCGTCGGTGATGTGGTCCAGCTCCAGCCCGAGCGCCGCGTCGTCCAGCAGGATCCCTTCCCGCACGTCCTGCGGAATCGCCCGCGCGGAATGCGGCACATGCAGCAGCACGGGCGACTCGGCGGCACCCGGGAGGAGTTCGAACGAGGGGGCGGACTCGGGCACGGGCTGCTCCAGGGGCGTTGTCAGTGGCGTGGTGCAGGATCAAGGTGTCACACCAGCACCGAGCGAGGGCGGGCGGGAGCATGCCGATCAGCAACACCCGGGTGGCCGAACACCCCTTCCTGGAGGGCCTGTACAAGGACGGGTACTTCCCGGACCACGTCGTGGACAAGGGCAAGGCCATCCTGGTCGCTCTGTGCGAGCGCATCGAGGCGGAGCGGCCCGCGGACCTGGCCGCGCTCTACCGGCTCACACACGCCGCCACCGAGGAGTTCAACGCCCTGGAGGCCGAGTTCGAGGCGGCCGACAGCGAGATCGAGACCGTGGCCCGCGAGGAGATAGGCGGCGACTTCCGGTTCGTCGCGCGGGCCTACGGCTTCGAGGACGCGGACACCGAGGATCTGATCGCCACCCGGGAGTGGTGAGCGGATAGAGCCGGGGGGCGGATGGCCGGGCCCGGCGGGGCCGGAGACATGGCTGTCCCCGGTGAGCGCGTGCAACACCAGCACGGCGTTGGAGCGGTCGGGCGCGAGCCGCCCCCAGGTCTCGAACGCCGGCCGCGCCTCGGGCAGTTCACCGCCCGCCTCCAACGGCAGCGGTTTCTCCGCGACGTACCACCGGCGCCGCCCGGGCGGGTCCCCTCCCGCCAGGCCCCGGTGGCCGGCGGACCGAACAGGCTTGTACGAAACGTGACATGAGGCCGTCACATACGACATGTTGCCGCAATCCTGTGCGGCATCGGCGCAGTGGCGAGGGGGTCCCCGGACATGACTCCGCCCCGGCCGGGGGTACCGGCCGGGGCGGAGTCTCGGTCACGGCTGCGGCTCAGGCGCCGCAGGTGGCCGCAGGTGTCAGCTCAGGGAAGCGAGCGCCTCGTTCCAGGTGGCCGACGGGCGCATGATCGCGTCCGCCTTGGCCTTGTCGACCTGGTAGTAGCCGCCGATGTCGGCCGGGGAGCCCTGGACCGCGAGCAGCTCGTCGACGATCGTCTGCTCGTTCGCCGCGAGGGTCTCGGCGAACGGGGCGAAGGCCTTCGCCAGGTCGGCGTCGTCGGTCTGCTGGGCCAGCTCCTGCGCCCAGTACAGGGACAGGAAGAAGTGGCTGCCGCGGTTGTCGATGCCGCCGACGCGACGGGTCGGGGACTTGTCCTCGTTGAGGAAGGTCGCCGTGGCGCGGTCGAGGGTGTCGGCGAGGACCTTGGCGCGGGCGTTGCCGGTGGCCGTCGCGTACTGCTCGAAGGCCGGCACCAGGGCGAAGAACTCACCGAGCGAGTCCCAGCGCAGGTAGTTCTCCTTGACCAGCTGCTGGACGTGCTTCGGCGCGGAGCCGCCGGCGCCCGTCTCGAACAGACCGCCGCCCGCCATCAGCGGGACGACCGACAGCATCTTGGCGCTGGTGCCCAGCTCCAGGATCGGGAACAGGTCGGTCAGGTAGTCACGCAGCACGTTGCCGGTCACCGAGATGGTGTTCTCGCCGCGGCGGATGCGCTCCACCGACAGCTTGGTGGCCTCGACCGGGGAGAGGATCTTGATGTCCAGGCCCTCGGTGTCGTGCTCCGGCAGGTACTGCCGCACCTTGGCGATCAGGTTGGCGTCGTGGGCGCGGCCCTCGTCCAGCCAGAACACGGCCGGGTCGCCGGTGGCGCGGGCGCGGGTGACGGCCAGCTTGACCCAGTCGCGGATCGGGGCGTCCTTGGTCTGGCAGGCGCGGAAGATGTCGCCCTTGCCGACCGGCTGCTCGATCAGGACGTTGCCGGCCTGGTCGACGACGCGGACCGTGCCCGCGGCCGGGATCTCGAAGGTCTTGTCGTGGGAGCCGTACTCCTCGGCCTTCTGCGCCATCAGGCCGACGTTCGGGACCGAGCCCATGGTCGACGGGTCGTAGGCGCCGTGGGCGCGGCAGTCGTCGATGGCGGCCTGGTAGACACCGGCGTAGGAGGAGTCCGGGATCACCGCGAGGGTGTCGTGCTCCTGGCCGTCCGCGCCCCACATGTGGCCGGAGGTGCGGATCATCGCCGGCATGGAGGCGTCGACGATGACGTCGGAGGGCACGTGCAGGTTGGTGATGCCCTTGTCGGAGTCGACCATGGCGAGGGCCGGGCCCTCGGCCAGCTCGGCGTCGAAGGAGGCCTTGATCTCGGCGCCCTCGGGCAGGCTCTCCAGGCCCTTGAGGATGCCGCCCAGACCGTCGTTGGGGGTCAGGCCGGCCGCGGCGAGCGTCTCGCCGTACTTCGCGAACGTCTTCGGGAAGAACGCGCGCACCACGTGACCGAAGATGATCGGGTCGGAGACCTTCATCATCGTGGCCTTCAGGTGCACGGAGAAGAGGACGCCCTCCTCCTTGGCGCGGGCGACCTGCGCGGCGAGGAAGGTGTTCAGCTCGGCGACGTGCAGGACGGAGGCGTCGACGACCTCGTCCTTCAGGACCGGTACGGACTCGCGCAGCACGGTGGTGGTGCCGTCCTCGCCGACCAGCTCGATCTTCAGGGCGCCGGCCTCGGAGATCACCACGGACTTCTCGGTGGAGCGGAAGTCGTTCTCGCCCATGGTCGCCACGTTGGTCTTGGACTCGGAGGTCCAGGCGCCCATGCGGTGCGGGTGGGTCTTGGCGTAGTTCTTCACCGAGGCGGGGGCGCGGCGGTCGGAGTTGCCCTCACGCAGGACCGGGTTGACGGCGGAGCCCTTGACCTTGTCGTAGCGGGCGCGGATCTCGCGCTCCTCGTCGGTCTTCGGGTCGTCCGGGTAGTCCGGCAGCGCGTAGCCCTTGCCCTGCAGCTCGGCGACGGCGGCGCGCAGCTGCGGGATGGACGCCGAGATGTTCGGCAGCTTGACGATGTTGGCCTCGGGCGTCTTGGCCAGCTCGCCCAGCTCGGCCAGCGCGTCGGGGATGCGCTGGTCCTCGTTCAGGTACTCCGGGAAGTGGGCGATGATGCGTCCGGCCAGCGAGATGTCCCGGGTGTCGACGGCGACACCCGCCTGCGAGGCGTACGCCTGGATCACCGGCAGGAACGAATGCGTCGCCAGGGCCGGGGCCTCGTCTGTGTAGGTGTAGAAGATGGTCGAGTCAGTCACCGGGTGCTCCGCTCCACGTCTGCAACATTGCTCGACATCAAGATATCTCGTGATCGGGCTGGGCTCGACAGGGGTCCTGGCCGGAAAACATGCCGCACGGGTGCAACCGCTACCCCGTCTCTGTGGTCATGACAAACGATCGCTCGCTGACCACGCGCGATCGCCCACTGACCGGCGGCCGGCCCTGACCCTCCGGCCGCCCGAGCGAAGGCGGACGATGAGATATCGCACCCGAGTGACGGCCCCGGCGGCCGTCCTGATCGGTACGACGGCTGCGCTGACCCTGGGCTCCCCGGCCCGGGCCACCCCGGGCAGGCGTACGGGGGACCCGGGCCCGGAGACCCTGGGCGACCCCGTCTTCCCGGCCCTCGGCAACGACGGCTACCGCGTGTCGGCGTACCACCTGGACCTGGCCTACGACCCCACGACCAGGCTGGTCGACGCCACCGCCACCCTGCGGATCCGCACCACCCGGGCACTGAGCCGCTTCTCCCTCGACGCCCTCGGCCTGGACATACGCTCCGTGTGCGTCGGGGGCCGCACGGCCGTCTGGGAGCAGGCCGACGAGAAACTGCGCGTCACGCCCGACCGGCCGCTCCCGGCCAAGGCGGTCGCGACCGTGCGCGTCGCGTACTCCGCCGACCCGCGCCGCACCCTCGCGCACACCGCCTGGGTGCCCACCGCGGACGGCTTCGCGATCTGCCCCCAGCCGAACTCCGCGCACACCGTCTTCCCGTGCAACGACCACCCCTCGGACAAGGCGGACTTCAGCTTCCGCGTCACCGTCCCGAACGGGGTGCGCGGTGTCGCGAACGGCCTGCTCACCGACGTCGAGGAGGTGGACGGCGACCGTACGGCGTACTCGTACCGCTCGGCCTCCCCGATCGCCACCGAACTCGTCCAGATCACGGTCGGCGACTATGTGATCAAGGACCGCGAGGGCCCGCACGGCCTGCCGCTGCGCGACGTCGTGCCCACCGCGCGCGCCACGGCCCTGGAGCCGGCCCTCGCGCTCACCCCCGGCCTGGTGACCTGGCTGGAGGAGCGGCTGGGTGCCTTCCCGTTCGAGACGTACGGCCTGCTGCCGTGCAACTCCGACGACCCGAAGGCCTTCGACTTCACCGGTCTTGAGACCCAGACCCTCACCCTGTACAAGCCGAACTTCCTGCTCCAGGAGGAGAAGAAGATCGGCTCGCACATGATGCACGAGCTGGTCCACTCCTGGTTCGGCAACCTGGTCAGCCCGGCCACCTGGGCCGACCTGTGGCTGAACGAGGGCCACGCCGACTTCTACGGGCTGCTCTACCGCTACGAGCGCGGCTGGGCCGACTCCCTGGGCCTCACCACCATGGAGGCCCGGATGAAGGACACCTACGCGCGCGGCGACCAGTGGCGCCGCGACTCGGGCCCGGTGGCCGCGCCCAACGAGGTGAACCTCTTCGACAGCCAGCGCTACCTGGGTGGCGTGCTCGTCCTGTACGCCTTCCGGCAGCTGGTCGGCGAGGACGTCTTCCACGCCGTCGAGCGCACCTTCCTGGACCGCTTCCGCAACTCCTCGGCGTCGACGGACGACTACATCGCCGTCGCCTCGGAGGTCTCCGGCCAGGACCAGACCGGCTTCCTGCGCGACTGGCTCTACGGCACGAAGACCCCGCGCATGCCCGGCCACCCCGACTGGACGGTCAACCCGGTCAGCTCGTCCTTCGCGGCCCCGCACAGCCGGCGCGGCGGCCACTGGCACGAGAACTCCGCGACGCTCTGACCACCCCTGACCCCCGCCACGAACTGCCCGGCCGCTCGTTTCACCGGTCGGACCGGGCGTTCATGGGGAGGGAAGGGCAAGCACATGGGCTTCGTCAGCCGTCGGGGTTTCCTGGGTGCCTCCGCCGCCGGAGTGGCCGCCGCCGTCTCACCGGCGGCGGCCCCCGCGGCGGACCGGCGGGCCGGGGAGCGGATCCTCACCTACCGCGAGACGACCGGTGGATCGGTCACCGTCGGCCGGGACGGCTCGGTGCTGATCGCGGAGGTGCAGGGAGTCCTGTGGCACGTCCCGCGCGCCGGCGGGACGGCCCGGCAGCTGACGGACTGGTCACTGGAGGCGACCCGCCCGGCGCTGTCGCCGGACGGCGCGCGGCTCGCGGTCTGCGGGTACCGCGGTGGCGCCTTCCACCTGTGGTCGATGCGTCCCGACGGCAGCGAGCTGCGGCAACTGACCGACGGGCCGTGGGACGACCGCGGCGCGTCCTGGTCACCGGACGGGACGCGCATCGCCTTCTCCTCCGAGCGCGGCGGCGACCCGGTGAGCGGCACCTCGTTCGGCCTGTGGACCCTGGAGGCGGACAGCGGCCGGCTGCGTCGGCTGACCGGCGGGGACTTCGAGGACCTCGATCCGGCGTGGTGGCCGGACGGGCGGTCGCTGGTCTGCGTACGGGCCGCGCACCAGCCGGACGGCGGGAACGACGGCGGCCGGGCCCTGGTACGGGTGGCCGCCGCCGACGGCACGGCGGAGGCGGTGCGCACGGTGGCGGACGGCAGGCTGCTGTGCCCGTCCGTCTCCCCGGCCGGGCGGATCGCCTACCTGCACCTGTCCGGGGCGGGCGACTCGGCGTCCCTGCCGCCCACGCGGGCGGCGCTCATGGTCGACGGACACGTCGTCACGGCCGACGAGGACCTGGCGGCGGCCCCGCCGTGCTGGCTGGACGAGGACCGGCTGCTGTACGTCGCGGACGGCCGTATCCGCGTCCGTACCCTGGCCGAACCCTCCGTGACGGACGTTCCGTTCACCGCCCGCATGTCCGTGCCCCGGCCCCGGTGGCGGCCCCGGACCCGCGCCCTCGGCTCCCCGGCGCCGGATCCGGTGCGCGGCATCCACCTGCCGGCCCTGTCGCCGGACGGGAGGCAGGTGGCGTTCGTGGCACTGAACGCGCTGTGGCTGCTGCCCGTCGACGGCGCACCGCGCAGACTCCTCCAGGGCGAGCCGGCGCACTACGTGCAGATGCCCGCCTGGGCGCCCGACGGGCGCAGCCTGCTGTACTGCACCGACCGGGACGGCCTGGCCGCGGTGTACCGGCTCGGTCTGGAGGACGGCGGGGAACGGCTGGTGGCCGGTGGTGGGCGGCTGCACCCGGCCCCGTCCCCGGACGGCTCCCGACTGGCCTGCCACGATGTCGCGGGCAACCTGCTGCTGCGGGACGCGGCGAGCGGACAGGAGCGGGTGCTGGCCCGGCCGCTGGCCACGGACGGACCGCCCGGTGCCCCGACCTGGTCGCCCGACGGCCGGTACGTGGCCTTCTGCGACCGCAACCGGCTCAACCACCGCTTCCGCGAGGGCTACCACCTCATCCGTGTCATCGACACCATGACCGGCGCCGAGAAACGCCATCTGCCCGACGCGCACCAGTCGCTGTCGGACCGCGTCGCCGCCGGACCGGTGTGGTCACCCGACGGCCGCTGGATGGCCCTGGTCGCCGAGTCGGCCCTGTGGCTGCTGCCCGTCGGTGCCGACGGCACGCCCACGGGTCCGGCCCGGCGACTCACCGACGAGCCGGCCGACCACCCCAGCTGGTCCGGTGACGCACACACCCTGCTGTATCTGTCCTGCGGACGGCTGCGCCTGATGTCCCTGGGCTCCACGGCCGACGGCGTGCGCACCCTGTCCGCCGGTCTGACCAACCGCCCCGCTACGGCGGAACGCCAGGAGAGGCTGCGGATCCACGCGGGGCAGCTGTGGGACGGCACCGGGGCCGCTCCCCGCCAGGACGTCGACATCCTCGTCAGCGGCGCCCGCATCACCGCCGTCGAACCCCACCGCACCCGCCGCCCGGGTCACCGCACCGTCGACGCCTCCGGCCAGACCGTCGTCCCCGGCCTGTTCGACAGCCACACCCACCCCTACCACGCCACCTACGGCGGCCGGCAGGGCCTGACCGCGCTCGCCTACGGCATCACCACCACCGCCGGCCTGGGCGGACCGCTGTACGAGGCGGTGCGGCTGCGCGAGTCGGCCGCCACCGGGCACACGCTGGGCCCGCGTCAGCTCGCCTGCGCCGAACTCGTCGACGGCTCCCGCACCGCGTACAGCATGGGCCGGGCCCACCGCACCGGCGCCGGCGTCACCCGCACCCTGCGGCGGGCCACCGACCTCGACGTCGACTTCGTCAAGACGTATGTGCGCGCCTCGGGGCAGGTCATGGCGCAGGCCGCCGAGGCCGCGCACCGGCTGGGCGTGCCCTGCGGCAGCCACCTGTGCGCGCCCGGCCGGGCGGCAGGGCAGGACCTGACGACCCATCTGCAGGCCACCCAGCGTCTGCCCTACGGGCACGCCACCACCCCGCTCGGGCACATCCACCAGGATCTGGTCGAGCAGTACGCCGACGGCTCCTTCTCGCTGATCATCACGCCGTTCACCGCGCAGTGCCTCCTCGGTGCCGATCCCGGGCTGGCCGACGATCCACGGGTGGTCCGGCTCATGCCGCCGTGGGACGTCGCCGCCGTCCGCGAACGCGCCAGGTCCGCCCCGACCGCGCGGCAACTGAGCGCCCTGGCCATGGAGATGGCCGGCTACCGACGGCTGGCCGCCCAGGGCGCCGTACTCGCCCTGGGCACCGACTCCCCGCTGGTTCCCGTCGGCCTGTCCCTGCACCTGGCCCTGCGCGCCCTGCACGCCCACGGGTTCACCGTGGCGCAGGCCCTGCACTGCGCCACCACCGTGCCGGCCCGGCTCTTCGGCCTGGACGGCGACCTCGGCACCGTCCAGGAGGACAGGATCGCCGACCTGACCGTCGTGAACGGCGACCCGTTCACCGACTTCGCCACCCTCGTCGACACCCCGCTGGTCGTGCGCGACGGCATCCCGCACCGCCGGAGCGACCTGACAGATGCTCACCGGCACCGCGACCACCCCGCGCCCCCGGACACCGGCTGGCTGGAGGTCGCCCGCGGCCTCCGGCGCGGCTCGTGCTGCCACGCCGGCGACGGGGACACGTACTAGTCGGTCAGGGCCGGACCCGGCACCACGTCGTCCCCGCTGCGCTGCTGCGGGATCACCACCGCGCCCTGCTGCAGTGCCACCGTCCTGGTCGGGGCCGGGATGCGGATGCCCTCCGCGCGGTAGCGGCGGTGCAGGCGCTTGATGAACTCGTGCTTGATGCGGTACTGGTCGCTGAACTCGCCGACGCCGAGGATCACCGTGAAGCCGATGCGGGAGTCCCCGAAGGTGTGGAAGCGGATCGCGGGCTCGTGGTCCGGGAGGGCGCCGGTGATCTCGGTCATGGTCTCGGCGATGACCTCGGTCGTGACGCGCTCGACGTGGTCCAGGTCGCTGTCGTAGCTCACGCCCACCTGCACCAGGATCGTCAACTGCTGCTCGGGGCGCGTGAAGTTGGTCATGTTGGTCTTCGCGAGCTGGCCGTTGGGGATGACCACCAGGTTGTTGGACAGCTGGCGGACCGTCGTCTGGCGCCAGTTGATGTCCACCACATAGCCCTCCTCGCCGCTGCTCAGCCGGATGTAGTCGCCCGGCTGGACGGTCTTGGAGGCGAGGATGTGGATGCCTGCGAAGAGGTTGGCGAGGGTGTCCTGGAGGGCGAGGGCGACGGCCAGACCGCCGACGCCGAGGGCGGTGAGCAGGGGCGCTATGGAGATGCCCAGCGTCTGCAGCACCACCAGGAAGCCGATCGCCAGGACCAGGACCCGGGTGATGTTGACGAAGATGGTCGCCGAGCCCGCCACGCCCGAGCGGGACTGGGTGACCGAGCGAACCAGGCCCGCGACCACCCGGGCCGCGGACAGGGTCACCACGAAGATCAGCCACACCTGGAGGATCTGGTTGGTGTGGTGCTGGACGGTGCGGGTCAGCGGCAGCACCGCGGCGGCCGATGCGGCGCCGGCCGCGATCGCCGCCCAGGGGACGACGGTGCGCAGCGCGTCCACCATGACGTCGTCACCGCTCCACTTGGTCCGCTTCGCGTGCTTGGCCAGCCAGCGCAGCAGCGTGCGGGACAGGAAGGCCAGCACCAGGCCGGCGGCCAGGGCGATGCCGGCGAGGACGAGGTCGTCCAGGGTCAGCGCGCGGTTCACCGGTCACCTCCGGGGCGCAAAGCTGCGGCGGAGAGCCTGATGTGAAGTCTCGTCACGTTGTCACCTGCTCGATGTCCGGAATGTGCGATCGCGCCGCCACCGGATCACCGGCGGTCGGCGCGATCGTTCATCCTGCCGTATCCGGCGCACCAGTTCGTACCAGGACCGGGGCCGTGAGCAGGCGTCTCAGACGATGCCCTCGGCGAGTTCGGCCTGGTCGCGGTCGCTGCCGTAGGCGGCGGTGGTGGGCGTGCCGTACGAACGACGGGCGACGTACCACCAGATGCTGGCCAGGACCAGGACGACGACGAGGGCCACGGCCGCGTAGTTCATCGTGTCGACGGTGACCGGCGAGGACTGCGGCAGGCAGAACAGGACCGTCACACAGGCCACCCACACCACCGCGATCCAGCCGACCGGCCTGCTCCACCGGCCCAGGCTCCAGGGACCCGGCTGGAAACGGTCGCCCGCGCGCAGCCGCAGCAGGACCGGGATGGCGTAGGCGGGGGTGATGCCGATGACGTTGATGGCGGTGACCGCGCCGTACGCCGTCGCCGAGTACAGGGACGGCAGGGCCAGGACGCCCGCGACGATCACCGACAGCCACACGGCGGCGACCGGGGTCTGGGTGCGGTTGCTGACCTTGCGCCACAGGTGCGAGCCCGGCAGGGCGCCGTCCCGGCTGAACGCGAACACCATGCGGCTGGCCGCGGCCACCTCGGCGTTCCCGCAGAACAGCTGGGCGACGATCACGACCAGCAGCAGCGCGCTCGCGCCGTCGGTGCCGAGGCCGTCGAGCAGGATCTGCGCGGGCGGCACGCCGGTGTCGGTGGTGCGCGTGGCGTCGTAGTCCTGGATGGCGAAGGTCAGGCCGGCGAGCAGGACGAAGCCCGCGATCCACGACACCCAGATGGACCGTACGATGCCCTTCGCCGCCGACACCGAGGCGTTGGAGGTCTCCTCGGAGAGGTGGGCGGAGGCGTCGTAGCCGGAGAACGTGTACTGGGCGAGCAGCAGGCCGATCGCGGCCACGTAGAGCGGGCTCGACCAGCCGGTGTCGTTCACGAACTTGGTGAACACGAAGGACGGCGACTGGTGGTGGTCGGGGACGATCGCCAGTGCCCCGACGATGAGCGCGACACCGGCCAGGTGCCACCAGACGCTGACCGAGTTGAGCACGCTGACCAGGCGGACGCCGAACAGGTTCAGCACGGCGTGCAGCAGCAGGATCGCGCAGAAGATCAGCATGGTCCTGCCGGGCGTCGGCTCGAAGCCCCACTGGAGGTTGGCGAAGGCGCCGGTGAACAGGGCGGCGCCGTAGTCGATGCCGGCGATCGCGCCGAGCAGACCGAGCAGATTCAGCCAGCCCGTGTACCAGCCCCAGCGCCGGCCGCCGAGCCGGTCGGCCATGTAGTACAGCGCGCCGGAGGTCGGATAGGCGCTGGTGACCTCGGCGAGCGCGAGGCCGACGCACAGCACGAACAGGCCGACGCCCGCCCAGCCCCACAGCATCACGGCGGGCCCGCCGGTGCCCAGGCCGAAGCCGTACAGGGTCATGCAGCCGGACAGGATCGAGATCACCGAGAAGCTGATCGCGAAGTTGCCGAAGCCGCCCATGCGGCGGGCCAGCACCGGGCGGTAGCCCAGCTCGCGCAGCCGCTGTTCCTCGTCGTGCTGCGGCCGGGCGGGGGTGGGCGAGGGATCGGGGGACATGCGGAGACCTCCGGGGGTGAGGAAGGAGAGGTGGGGAAGGAGAAAGGGCGTCAGGCGTCCTCGGCGGCCGCCCGGCAGCGGTCTCTGGCCTGCAGGAAGACCTCCACGGCACGGCCGCGGTCGGGGGTGCGGTACATCCAGGGCGGCGGCGTGACGTACGGGCCGATCGCGTCGAACACCCGGGCCGCGTCGGGGAACTGCAGGGCGCCCCACAGGGCGTGGGCCAGGTGGTTGAGGTCCAGCAGCGAGCGTTCGGGCCGGGGCGACTGCTCGAACCAGGAGTGCAGCGCCCGGCGCGCCTCGCGGGTCGCGTCCTCCGCCACCCAGTGCAGGTCGAGCGCCGCGTCGTGCCCGCTGCCGCGCCGGTAGCGCTCGACCCGGACGTACAGCGGCAGCAGATGGAGCGCGGACCCGGGCGGCGCCGATCCGGCCGCCCACTGGGCGTAGCCCGTGGCCTCGGCGAGCCGGTCCGAGGAGCCGATCGTGTACAGGAACTGCAGCATCCGGTGGTGGGCCTCGCGGTTGTGCGGGTCGCGCCGGCCGACCTCGGCCAGCAGCCCCCACGGGCCCGGCGGCAGCACGGGCTCCGGCGGCGGCGCCCGGTGCTCGTCCCAGCGCTGCTGCGGGTCCAGCTGGGCCAGCGCCAGCAGACACACCCAGGGCACGGGGTCCTGCGGAGCGGTCTGGGTGGCGGACTGCGCGGCGTCCCACGCCTCGATCCACAACTCGTGCGTACGGCGGTGCCGTTCGCGCTGCGCCCGCAGGGCCCGCTCCACGCCGACCCGGGCGTGCATCACCGCGGCCGGCACGCTCTGCGGCTCCTCCGTGAGCCAGGCCCGCACCACATCGGTACCGGCCGCCGCGGCCGCGAGGATCTGGGTGCGCTGGGTCCACTGCCACCAGCTCGTGGTGTCCGCGAGCAGCGCGCGCATCGCCATCCAGCGCCCGGTGCGCAGATCCTGGAGGGCGGTGCGTAAGGCCCCGTCGTGGCCGGCGGGGTCGTAGGAAGGCCGTGCTCCTTCTCTGGCCATCAGCCACCCGCCCCGGTCCGCGAGCGGACGGGCGGGGTGGCGGGGTGCGGTAGCAACAGCCCTCCTCTGGGCGGTGGTCGAGCGCCTCCGTGCGGGTCGGCGGTCACTATAGGGGGGTCCCTTCCGCCTTGCCATTGTTGTCAACTCAACTAACTGGATGGCCAGTTGATCGACGACCGGTCGAGCTTGACGCCGGACGCGGCGCGACGGCAGGCTGTTCGCGCCGATCTTCGAAGGGGTGTGCGGGAGGATGCGATGACGGGGCCGGTGCTCGCCGTCGACCAGGGCACGTCCGGCACCAAGGCCCTGGTGGTCTGCCCCGAACGCGGCGTCCTCGGCGCCGGGTTCGCCGCCGTGACCCCCCGCTACCTGCCCGGCGGTCTGGTCGAGGTGGACCCGGCCGAGCTGTACGCCTCGGTGCTCGACGCCGGTCGCCGCGCACTCGCCGAGGCGGGCGAGGACGTCGTGGCGATGGGCCTGGCCAACCAGGGCGAGACCGTCCTCGCCTGGGACCCGGCGACCGGCCGCCCGCTGACCGACGCCCTCGTCTGGCAGGACCGGCGCGCCGAGACCGTCTGCATCGAACTCGCCGAGCACGCCGAGGAGTTGCGGCAGCTGACCGGCCTGCCCCTGGATCCGTACTTCGCGGCACCCAAGATGGCCTGGATCCGCCGCCGTCTCACCCGCGAGGGCGTCGTCACCACCTCCGACGCCTGGCTGGTCCACCGCCTCACCGGCGCCTTCGTCACCGACGCGGCCACCGCCGGCCGTACCCAGCTCCTCGACCTGGACCGCGCCGAGTGGTCGCCGCGGGCGCTGGAGACCTACGGGCTGTCGGACGAACGGCTCCCGCAGGTGGTCGACAACGCCCAACCCGTCGGAACCACGAGGGTGTTCGGCCCCGAGATCCCGCTCACCGGACTCGCCGTCGACCAGCAGGCCGCCCTGCTCGCCCAGCGCATCACCGGGCCCGGCGCCGCCAAGTGCACCTACGGCACCGGCGCGTTCCTGCTCGCGCACACCGGCGGCACACCCCGGCGCGGCACCTCCGGCCTGGTCAGCTGTGTCGCCTGGCGGCTCGCCGGAGACACCGGCTACTGCCTCGACGGACAGGTCTACACGGCCGCCTCCGCCGTGCGCTGGCTCACCGACCTCGGCGTCATCTCCTCGGCCGCCGACCTCGACCCGGTCGGCGGCGCCGTCCCCGACAGCGGCGGCGTCACCTTCGTCCCCGCCCTCGCCGGGCTCGCCGCCCCCTGGTGGCGCGGCGACCTGCGCGGCTCCCTGACCGGGCTCGGCCTCGACACCGGACCCGGACACCTGGTGCGAGCCCTGTGCGAGGGCCTGGCGGCCCAGGTCGTCGAACTGGCGGAGGCGGCCGCGGCCGACCTCGGCACCCCGCTCGACGCGCTGCGCGTCGACGGCGGCCTGACCCGCTCGGCGCTCCTCATGCAGACCCAGGCCGACCTGCTGCAACGCCCCGTCGAGGTCTCCGCGCTGCCCGACGCCACCGCCCTCGGTGCCGCCACCCTCGCCCGGCTCGGCGCGGACCCTGTGCTGAGCGTGGCGGACGCCCTGCCCGACTGGAAGCCCGCCGCCGTGTACGAGCCCCGCATCCCGGCCGACCTGGCAGTCGAACGCCTGGCCGGCTTCCGCAGCGCGGTCGCCGCCCTGCTCGGCTCATGACGGTCACCGCGGAGGGGCCGCTGCCCGAGCGGACGTACGACGTGGCGGTCGTCGGCGCCGGAGTCGTCGGCTGCGCCATCGCCCGCGAACTCGCCCGCCACGCCCGGCTGCGCATCGCCCTGGTCGAGGCCCAGGACGACGTCGGCCAGGGCACCTCCAAGGCCAACACCGCGATCCTGCACACCGGTTTCGACGCGACCCCGGGCTCCCTGGAGGCCCGGCTGGTCCGCGAGGGGTACCAGCGGCTGGCCGCGTACGCCGCCGAGTGCGGCATCCCCGTCGAACGGGTCGGCGCCCTGCTCGTCGCCTGGGACGAGGAGCAGCTCGCCGCCCTGCCCCGCCTCGCCGAGAAGGCCGAGCGCAACGACTGCCCGGACACCCGGCTCCTCGGCGCCGACGAGCTGTACGCCCGCGAACCGCACCTCGGCCCCGGCGCGCTCGGTGCCCTGCACGTGCCGGGCGAGAGCATCATCTGCCCGTGGACGACCACCCTGGCGTACGCCACCCAGGCGGTTCGCGCGGGCGTCGACCTGCACCTGAACACCCGGGTGGAGCAGTCGGGCCGGGATGGGCGTGGTCATCTCCTGACCACCTCCAGAGGCACCCTGCGCGCCCGCCGCCTGGTCAACGCGGCCGGACTGCACGCCGACACCCTCGACCGGGCCCTCGGCCACGACGACTTCACCGTCACCCCGCGTCGCGGCCAGCTCATCGTCCACGACAAGCTCGCCCGTCCCCTGGTCCGGCACATCCTCCTCCCCGTCCCGACCGCCCTCGGCAAGGGCGTCCTGGTCGCCCCCACCGTCTACGGCAACGTCCTGCTCGGCCCCACCGCCGAGGACCTGCACGACAAGCGGGCCACCGGCTCCACCGCCGAAGGTCTCGCCCTGCTGCGGGAGAAGGGCGGCCGCATCCTGCCCGCACTGCTGCGGGAGGAGGTCACCGCCGTCTACGCCGGGCTGCGCGCGGCCACCGAGCACGAGGACTACCGCATCACCGCCCACCCCGAGCAGGCGTACGTCACCGTCGGCGGCATCCGCTCCACCGGCCTGACCGCGTCCCTGGCCATCGCCGTCCACGTCGTCGGCCTGCTGACCGACACCGGGCTCGATCCCGGCCCGGCGCGCGACCTCGACCCGGTCCGCATGCCCAACCTGGGCGAGGCCTTCCCGCGCGCCCACCAGCGGCCCGAACTCATCGCCGCCGACCCGGAGTACGGCACCCTCGTCTGCCACTGCGAGCGCGTCTCCCGCGGCGAGATCCGCGACGCCCTCGCCGGTACGATCCCGCCGCGCACCCTGGACGGCCTGCGCCGCCGCACCCGGGCCCGGGCCGGCCGCTGCCAGGGCTTCTACTGCGGGGCGGCGGTACGGCAGCTGTTCGAGGAGGCGCGCCCATGACCGCCGACCGCCGGGTCGACGTCCTCGTCGTCGGCGCCGGTCCCGCCGGACTCGCCGCCGCGGCCCGGCTGGCCGCCGCCGGAGCCGGCCGGGTCGAGGTGCTGGAACGGGAGGCACAGGCCGGGGGAGTGCCCCGGCACTGCGCCCACGGCGGCTTCGGCACGTGGACGCATCCGCTGACCGGACCGGGGTACGCGCGGCTGCTCGTCGAGGCCGCCACGCACGCCGGGGCCGTGCTGCGGACCGGCGTGACGGTCCTGGACTGGGCGGGGCCGCGCACGCTCACGACCGTCGGCCCGCAGGGCCTGGAGTCGATCGAGGCCGAAGCCGTTGTCCTCGCCACCGGCTCCCGTGAACGCCCCCGCACGGCCCGGCTGGTGCCCGGCACCCGGCCCGTCGGCGTCTACACCACCGGCGAACTCCAGCAGGCGGTGCACCTGTTCGGACAGTCGATCGGCGCCCGGGCGGTGGTGGTCGGTGCGGAGAGGGTCTCCTACTCGGCGGCCGACACCCTGCGCACGGCCGGTGTGGCGGTCGTCGCCCTGCTGACCGAACACCCTCGGGCCCAAGCCCCGTTGCCACGTGCCCAGTCGGCCCGCCTCGGCCGCCGTGTCCCGCTCCTCACGGACACCACGGTCACTGAGCTTCTCGGCCACGGCCGCCTGTCCGCCGTCCGCGTCCGGCACCGCGACGGCCGTACGGCCACCCTGCCCTGCGACACGGTCGTCTTCACCGGTGACTTCGTCCCCGAGAACGAACTCGCGCGCCGGGCCGGCATCACACTGGACGGGAGCCCGCACACCTCGCGGCCGGGCGTCTTCGCCGTCGGCGCTGTGCTGCACCCCGGACAGCGGGCCAGGGCGGCGACCTGGGCCGGGGCGGAGTCGGGCGGTGCGGTGCTGGAGTGGCTGGCGGGAGGGGACTGGCCGGCTCACAGGTCCGTGTAAGACCCGTGCCGCCCCGCACCCCCGGCGAAGCGTGCCGCTCCCTCCAGGCCCTCCGCCAGCACGCTCATGCCGTACCGCAGCTCGCCGCGCAGGGCACTCTGCTCGGCCATCCCCTCCTGGTCCAGCACCGAGGCCCGGTCGCCGCGCAGGCAGGCCTGCGGGAAGCGGGCGACGGCCGCTGCCAGCTCCTCGGCCTCCGCGCGGGCGTGGCCGGTGGGCACGAGTCGGTTGGCGAGGCCGATGTCGTAGGCCTCGCGGGCCGGGACAGCGCGGCCGGTCAGGATCATGTCCATGGCCCGGCTGGTGCCGATCAGCCGGGGCAGCCGTACCGTGCCGCCGTCGATCAGCGGTACGCCCCAGCGGCGGCAGAACACCCCGAATACGGCGTCCTCCTCGGCGACCCGGAGGTCGCACCACAGGGCGAGTTCGAGGCCGCCCGCGACGGCGTGCCCCGCGACCGCGGCGATGACCGGCTTGGACAGCCGCATCCGGGTCGGCCCCATCGGCCCGTCGCCCTCCTCGGCGACCCGGTTGCCGCGCTCGCCGCCCATCGCCTTCAGATCGGCGCCCGCGCAGAACGTGCCGCCCTCGCCCCACAGCACCGCCACCCGCGCGTTCTCGTCGGCCTCGAAGTCCCGGAAGGCCGAGGCGAGTTCGGCGGCCGTCGGGCCGTCCACCGCGTTACGGACCTCGGGGCGGGACAGGACGATCGTGGTGACGTGTTCCCTGCGCTCGATGCGGACCGGCATGGGACCCCTTTTCATCTGGTGGGGCCCAGCAGCGTACTCGCCGCCGGGGCGCGGGCGTTCAGCTCCTGAACCCGCCCGGTCTCCCGAGCCCCTGGCCTGGGGTACGGGACGGGCGACGGTTGTCGACCGGGCCTGACCGTCGGGACAGCTCGAAAGGGTCGACGGGGTCCGGCAGGGCTTCAGTGGGCTGGGGATCTCGCAGGTCTTCCGATGCCCCGAAGCCGCTCGCGCTGTTGAAGGGGTCGTCGGCCAGGTCCAGATCCGGAGTTGTGCGGCTGCCCCCGAGCCGGCCGGGTCCCGAGTCTCCCGGCAGCTCCGGCCCACCGGGCCCAGGGAGTCCCCCCGGCCCTTCCGGCCCTTCCCCCGGATCGTTCGGCCATTCCAGGCCGTCAGGATCGGGCAGCGTGGCCCTCACCCGGCGCAGCCACACCTCCGGCTCGGTGGCCGCGTGGGCCACGTCGATGGCCACCTGGCCCAGCTCGTCCGGCGCGCCGGCCACTGTGTCCAGCGCGGTGGCGGTCAGATCGGGGCGATCGGAACCTGCGGCCAACAGCAGTGTCTCCAAGCCGCGCCGCCGCTGATCCACATCCAGTTCCGGTGCCCTGAGGAGGGCCTCCAGCAATCCGGGGTCCCTCCTCTCGGCGGATGCGAGGAGATGGGCGAGCAGGGCGTGCGGGCCCAGACCTCCCCATTCGGCCTCGCCGGACGGGTAGAGCGCCTTCAGCAGATTTCGCAGGAGCCTGGCCTCCGGGACGTCGGGCCCGTCAGGTATCAGACCGCCTTCCGCGAGACCGTAGTGGGTACGCCAGCCCGCCCTGACCGCGGCGGCCGCCTCATTGCGGTTGCGGCCACCGAACAGCCCTTGGGTGACCACCAGTGTCCTGAGCAGGTCGAGTGTCTCGGCGTTCATGATCGAGGGGGCGTACCAGCGGGCGGTCCGGAGCCAGTAGCGCTCTTCCCTGGACAGTACGACCTCGTACGGAGAGGTTCCGGCAGAGCCCCTGTCCCCCGTTCCCTCGAAGCGGGTGATGGCCTCGGCGCAGGCCATCAGGTTGAGGGTGAAGGGGTGCGTCACCGACGCCTCGGTGCGCAGTTCTTGGAGGGAGAGGGCGAACAGGTCGAACAGGAGGTCCGCGCCATACAGGCGTTCCGCGAACGTGTGGGCGGTCGCGCCGAGTGGTGTTGGGTCAGGGCCTTCTTGGTCGTCCGGTCCGAGGTTTTCGAGCCGCAGAGTGCTGTGGGGGCCGAAGTCGACAAAATTCTTCCAGCACGTCCGCCGCACGGACTCCGAGGCGGATGCGGGCCGGCACAGGAAGAGCACCCTCACCGGGACCTGCTTTCGGTAGCCCGCCAGTGTCTCCAAGACGCTCCGTTGCCAGTCCTCCCTGGTCTCCGCGTAGTCGATCACCAGCAGGAGCGGATGCTCGCTGGTGGTGATCGGGTGCAGGATCGACGCGGGGGGTGCCTCGGGTGGCTCGGTGCGCAGGAAGCCGGTGACCCAGTCGCTGCCCAGACGACGCCCCAGTTCCACCGCGAGCCGGGTCTTCCCGACGCCCATCGGTCCGGTCACCACCATGACGTCCATCGGGACCGGTGACAGCGCCCACGCCATCAGCCGTTCGAGTTCGTCCTCGCGCCCGATGAACTCCGCGGTACGGACCCGCGGGTGCAGAAGGTGAGCGACCGACGCCCCCAGGCTGTGCGGGTCGGTAGAGCCGTACTCGGCACGATTCGGAGGTGCCACCAGAAGAGGACACAGCTCCACTGACTCGAGTTCGGGCTCCGGGTATTCGCCGCGGCCCAGTACCGCCCGGAAGGAGGGGCATTCGAGCAGGGCGTGGGCCGGCACGGCGTTGGCCCGATCCGCGTGCAGGCCCTGGGGGACGGTCACGATCATGCCGGTGAGCAGCGGGCCGCAGAACACCGCCGAGCCCGACATCCCCTGCCAGCCGTTCCGATGCTCCAGGGGGCGCAGCTCGACCTGGTACCTGTCCGCGTACCTCTGGGTGATGCCGTGGAGCACTCCGTCCACGCTCATGGGGTTCCGGCCGGACGGTCCGGCCTGCACCCGAGGAAACCCGACGACCCCGCATTTGACGGGGTGCTGGGGATCGGGGGCGGTCAGGGTGCCGAAGCGAACGGGCGGCACCGACACGCCGTCATCGATGGCCAGAAGCACCGCGTCCAATGTGTCGTCGTGCCATACGGGTTCCGCCACGATCCAGTCGGCACCGTCCGTCATGCGCCGGACCTTGACCGAGGCGGGCACCTGGTGGCGGATGCCGCGGGTCACGATGTGCAGGGCGGTCAGCACCAGCCCGGTGGCCACTTGGTATCCCGTTCCGTACGAAAGCCTGTGGGGGGCGTCGTCGTTCAGGACCTCCACGACGGACGCCGAGTCGAAGGGCACGGATCTCCTTCCTGGCTTCGCTCCAGGTCAGGTGTGTGCTATCGCTTCCTGCCGTCAGGGCGTCGTAGCTCCTCCGGGCTCACCTGGTCGCCCACGGGCAGCTCCCTTCCGTCGTCGTCGACGACGCGCAGCCGGATGGTGACGCGCCGGCCATCGGTCCCCGCCGATTCACCCCCGGCTTCGCCCGACAGCACATAGGCCTTCACCGTGCCCCCGCGCTTCTTGCTGCGGCGCAACTCGATCGAGAAGTCGAGAGTCACTTCTTCCGGGACGAACTTGACCTCGCTGCCCGCGCCCATGCTCCGCGCGTCGGCCAGTCCGGCCCTCACCGCTGCGATGGCTTCCGACAGTTCCGTGCCGTCCGTCTGCATGCGCCCCCCGTCCGCCCTGTGGCCGTGCCGTCCATTGTGGGCGGTTGAGCCCGCAGCGCCAGAGGGCCCTTTGGCCAAAACGAGGGGGAGCGACTCTCCGCGTCAGGGATGTGCGGCAGGCTCCCGGGCACCGGAGACGCCGCGCGACGTGCCGCTCAGATGACCTTCAGCCGCACCAGCGCCCCCAGCGTCAACGCGCCCGGCAGCAGCGGCACCCACACGGTGATGATGCGGTAGGCGAGCACCACCGCCGTGGCCACCGCCACCGGGCCGCCCGCCGCCACCAGCGCCACGATCAGCGCCGCCTCGACGGAGCCGAGCCCGCCCGGCGTGGGCACCAGCGCCACCGCGACCGTCGCGGCCAGGTACGCGAGCGCCATGTGCGCGGGCGGCACCGGCAGCCCCAGCGCCTGCCCCACCGCCACCAGGCCGGTCGCCTGCAGCGCGGGGAAGGCGAGCGAGCCGCCCCACAGCGCCAGCGCCCGGGCCGGACGCGTGTGCACCGAGCGGGCCTCGCCCAGGGCGGTGCGGACGAAGCCGAGCACCGGCGTGCGCAGGCGCCGTACGAGGGCCACCGCGGCCACCGCCACCGCGAGGACCGCGCCCGCGACGGTCAGCAGGGGTCCGACGGCCCCCGAGGGCAGCAGGGTGCCGAGCCGCAGCGCGTCGGGGAAGGCGAGCAGCAGCGCGGCCAGCAGGCTCAGCCGGCCGACCGACTCGGCGAGCAGGTACAGCGCGAGCGCGGCGGAGGAGCGGGCCAGCGGCACCCCGCACACGCTCATGAAGCGCAGATTGACCGCGCCCGCGCCCAGACCCGTCGGCAACAGATGGTTGGCCGAGCCCGCCGCGAACTGCGTCGCCAGCAGCCGCCACCGGGGCAGCCGCTGGACCACGGCGCCCTGCCGGGTGACGGCCGCCGCCACCCAGGTCATACAGGTGGCACCGGCCGCCGCCAGCAGCCAGGGCCAGGAGGCGGTCCGCAGCTGGCCGAAGCCCTCGGCGAGCACCGACCGGTGCCGCACCGCGACGATCGCGACGAGCAGGAGCGGAAGCAGGCACAGGGTCTGCCGTACGGGGACGCGCCGGGCGAGCCGGGCCAGGCGTCCCTCGCGGAGGTCGGGGAGTCGTACCGCTGTCACATCCGGAGAGGTTCTCCGTGCCGTGCCAACGGCGGGTGGCGGAAGCGGGGACGGCGGCTTACGGACGGGCAGCGGATGAGCGGGGAGGGTCATGGGGGCCTTCGGGTACCAGGACGTCGGTGGGGTGGAAATGTCGCGGACATTGACCTCAACGAAGCTTGAGGTCCTACGTTCTCTCCCATGAGCATGGAGACCACCGCCTGGACGCAGCTGCACAGCGTGATGACCGCGCAGCAGGAGCGCCGCCCCTTCGCCCGCGCCACGTTGCGCCGTATCGCCGCCTTCGCCCGCCCGCACCGCGCGGGCATCGTCCGTTTCGTGCTGCTCGGGGTGGTGACCGCCCTGCTCGCCGTCGCGACACCCGTGCTCGCCGGCCACGTCGTCGACACGATCGTGGCGGGGCACGACTCCGGGAAGGTCGTACGGCTGTCCCTGCTGATCGCGCTCGTCGCGCTCGCGGAGGCGGGGCTCGGCATCCTCGGCCGGCGCCTGTCGGCGACGCTCGGGGAGGGACTCATCCTCGATCTGCGCACGGCCGTGTTCGATCATGTGCAGCGCATGCCCGTCGCGTTCTTCACACGTACTCGTACGGGCGCGCTGGTCAGCCGTCTCAACAACGACGTGATCGGCGCCCAGCGGGCCTTCGCCAACACCCTGTCGGGCGTGGTGACCAACCTGGTGACCCTGCTGCTCACCCTCGCCGTCATGCTCACCCTGTCCTGGCAGATCACCCTGCTCGCGCTGGTGCTGCTGCCGGTGTTCGTGCTGCCCGCCCGCCGCATGGGCAGCCGGATGGCCGGGATGCAGCGGGAGGCGGCGGCGCTGAACGCGGCCATGGGCACCCGGATGACCGAGCGGTTCTCCGCACCCGGCGCCACCCTGGTCAAGCTGTTCGGCCGCCCGGAGGAGGAGTCGGCCGAGTTCGCGGACCGCGCCCGCCGGGTGCGCGACATCGGGGTGCGCACGGCGACCGCCCAGTCCGTCTTCATCACCGCCCTCACCCTCGTCTCCGCCCTCGCCCTGGCCCTGGTCTACGGCCTCGGCGGCTGGTTCGCGCTGCGCGGCACCCTGGAGGCGGGCGCGGTCGTCTCCCTCGCGCTGCTGCTGACCCGGCTCTACGCCCCGCTCACCGCGCTCGCCGGAGCCCGGGTGGAGGTGATGAGCGCGCTGGTCAGCTTCGAGCGGGTCTTCGAGGTGCTCGACCTGAAGCCGCTCATCGAGGAGAAGCCGGACGCCGTCGAGGTGCCCGAGGGCTCGGTCGCGGTCGAGTTCGACGACGTCACCTTCGCCTACCCCTCCGCCGACCAGGTCTCCCTCGCCTCCCTGGAGGAGGTCGCCGCCCTCGACACCCGCGGCGGCGTCGAAGTCCTGCACGGCATCTCCTTCCGCGCCGAACCCGGCCAGACCGTCGCCCTGGTCGGCTCCTCCGGCGCCGGAAAGTCCACCATCGCCCAGCTCCTGCCGCGCCTGTACGACGTCGACGCCGGCGCCGTCCGCATCGGCGGGACCGACGTCCGGGACCTGACCGCCGCCTCGCTGCGGGTCACCCTCGGCATGGTCACCCAGGACGGCCACCTCTTCCACGACACCGTCCGCGCCAACCTGCTGCTGGCCCGCCCGAGTGCCACGGACGAGGAGCTGTGGGACGCCCTCGGCCGCGCCCGCCTCGCCGAGGTCGTACGGTCCCTGCCCGACGGTCTCGACACGGTCGTCGGCGAACGCGGCTACCGGCTCTCCGGCGGCGAACGCCAGCGCGTGACGATCGCCCGGCTGCTGCTCGCCCGCCAGCGCGTGGTCATCCTCGACGAGGCCACGGCCCACCTGGACAACACCTCGGAGGCGGCCGTCCAGGAGGCACTGGCCGAGGCCCTGGAGGGCCGCACCGCCGTGGTGATCGCCCACCGCCTGTCCACCGTCCGGGCCGCCGACCAGATCCTGGTCGTCGAGGCCGGCCGGATCGTGGAACGGGGCACGCACGAGGAGCTGTTGGCGGCGGGCGGACGGTACGCGGAGCTGCACCGCACGCAGTTCGCCCAGCGGGACGACGAGGTGGCGACGGCCTGAGTGAGCGGGAGGGGGGTGGGTTGCCGGTGGGTTGCCGCCGGGTTGCTGCCCACCCCCTTGACTCCAGTGGTCCGGACCTTTAACTTCACGCCTTAAACAAAGACTCCGGATGCACTCAACACCCAAACGTCACGCCTGTGTTGGGCCTGTCTCCGGGCACCCCCCCACGCGAAAGGCCGCCCCCGCACATGGCCAGACCACTCCCCGCAGCCGTCTCGCTCGCCGCCCTGTCCCTCGCCACCGGCCTGCTCACCGCCGCCCCGGCCCAGGCCGCCACCGGCACCATCACCGGCCTCGCCGGCAAGTGCCTCGACGTCGCCGGAGCAAGCTCCGCCGACGGCACGGCCGTCCAGCTCTACGACTGCAACGGCACCGCCGCCCAGCAGTGGACCGTCGGCAGCGACGGCACCCTCCGCGCCCTCGGCAAGTGCCTCGACGTCACCGGGAACGCGACCACCGACGGCACCAAGGCCCAGCTGTGGTCCTGCAGCGGCGGCGCGAACCAGAAGTGGACCGCCACCGCCGCCCACGACATCGTCAACCCGCAGGCGAACAAGTGCCTGGACGTCACCGACAACTCCTCGGCCAACGGCGCCCGGGCCCAGATATGGACCTGCGGCGGCGGCGCCAACCAGAAGTGGAACGCGCCCGCGGCGGACAGCGGCACCACCCCGTCCGCGCCGATGGCCGTCGCGCCGTACCTCTACAACGGCTGGGGCAGCCCGCCGAACCCGAGCACGATCACCCAGGCCACCGGCGTCAAGTGGTTCACCCTCGCCTTCGTGCTCAGCAACGGCTACTGCAACCCCCAGTGGGACGGCAGCCGCCCGCTGACCGGCGGGGTCGACCAGCAGACCGTCAACACCGTGCGGGCGAACGACGGTGACGTGATCCCGTCCTTCGGCGGCTACAGCGGCAACAAGCTGGAGAGCTCCTGCTCCAGCGCGGGCGAACTCGCCGGCGCCTACCAGAAGGTGATCAACGCCTACGGCCTGAAGGCGATCGACATCGACATCGAGGCCGACGCCTACAGCAACCCCACCGTGCAGCAGCGCACCGTGGACGCCCTGAAGACCGTGAAGGCCAACAACCCGGGCCTGAAGGTGTACATCACCATCGGCACCGGGCAGAGCGGCCCCGACACCAGCCTCATCAACCGGGCGGCCTCCTCCGGGCTGACCGTCGACGCCTGGGCGATCATGCCGTTCGACTTCGGCGGCGCCGGACAGAACATGGGCAACCTCACCACACAGGCCGCCGAGGGCCTGAAGAACGCGCTGAAGAACGCCTACCGCTACAGCGACGACCAGGCCTACCGGGACATGGGCATCTCGTCCATGAACGGCATCACCGACAACAACGAGACCGTCACGGTGAGCGACTTCCGGACCATCCTGGCCTACGCCCAGCAGCACCACCTGGCCCGGCTCACCTTCTGGTCCGCCAACCGCGACCGCCCGTGCACCGGCGGCCCCGCCGACAGCTGCTCCGGCGTCTCCCAGTCCGCCTGGGACTACACCCGCGTCTTCGCCGCCTACACCGGCTGACCCCGTCCGCTAGGAGAAACCCGTGCTTCCCCTCACCCGCCGGCGCAGATCGACGGCCGGCGCGCTGGTCGCCGTGGCCGCCGCGTCCCTGCTCACCGCAGCACCCGCGCGCGCCGCGGCCTCCGCCGCCGCCCTGCCCTCCGGCCTCGCTACCGTCGTCAACGCCGCGAGCGGCAAGTGCCTGGACGCCAAGGCCGCCGCGACCGCCAACGGCACCGTCGTGCAGCAGTACGCCTGCAACAGCACCACGGCACAGCAGTGGAGCTTCACCGCGACCAGCGACGGCTACGTCCGCATCGGCAACGGCAACAGCACGAACCAGGTCGTGGACGTCGCCGACGTCTCCACCGCCGACAACGCCCAGGTGCACCTGTGGAGTTACGGCGGCGGCGCCAACCAGCAGTGGCTGCCGGTGGACGACGGCGGCGGCGCCTTCCACTTCGTCAACCGCAACAGCGGCAAGTGCCTGGACGACCCGAGCGCCTCGCTCGCCGACAGCACGCAGTTCGTGCAGTACACGTGCAACGGCACCGCGGCCCAGCGCTTCCAGGTGGTCCCGGTGACCCAGTCCACCAGCAACCCCGACCTCGGCCCGAACGTCGTCGTCTTCGACCCGTCGATGTCGTCCTCGACCATCCAGAGCAAGCTGAACTCGATCTTCCAGCAGCAGGAGACCAACCAGTTCGGCTCCCAGCGCTACGCCGTGCTGTTCAAGCCCGGCGCCTACAGCGCGGACGTCAACGTCGGCTTCTACACCCAGGTGCTGGGCCTCGGCCTCACCCCCGACGCCGTCTCCATCAACGGCGCGGTGCACGCGGAGGCGGACTGGTTCCAGGGCAACGCCACGCAGAACTTCTGGCGCGGCGCCGAGAACCTGTCGGTCAACCCCACGGGCGGCAGCGACCGCTGGGCGGTCTCGCAGGCGGCGCCGTACCGGCGGATGCACCTGCGGGGCAACCTGGCCCTGGACGACGGCGGCTGGTCCAGTGGTGGCTATCTGGCCGACAGCAAGGTCGACGGGCAGGTCAACTCCGGCACCCAGCAGCAGTGGCTGACCCGCAACTCCCAGCTGGGCAGCTGGACCGGCTCCAACTGGAACATGGTCTTCGTCGGCAGCCAGGGCGTACCGTCCACCAGCTTCCCCAACCCGCCGTACACGACGGTCGCGCAGAGCCCGGTCGGCCGGGAGAAGCCGTTCCTGTACGTCGACGGCAACGGCGCCTACCAGGTCTTCGTACCGTCGGTGCGGTCCAACTCCACCGCGACCAGCTGGGCCGGCGGCAGCCCGGCGGGCAGCTCGCTGTCCCTGGACACCTTCTACGTCGTCAAGCCGGGCGCGACCGCGTCCCAGATCAACTCCGCGCTCGCCGCGGGCAAGAACCTGCTGGTCACCCCGGGCGTCTACCACCTGGACCAGACCCTGCAGGTGACCCGCCCCGACACCGTCGTGCTGGGCCTCGGCCTCGCCACCTTCGTCCCGGACAACGGCATCACCGCGATGACCGTCGCCGACGTCGACGGCGTCAAGATCGCGGGCCTGCTCTTCGACGCCGGCACCACCAGCTCGAAGACCCTGCTCGAGGTCGGGCCGACCGGCTCCTCCGCCTCCCACGCGGCCGACCCGACCTCCCTCCACGACGTCTACGTCCGCGTCGGCGGCGCGGGCGTCGGCAAGGCCGCCACCAGCATCGTCGTCAACAGCGACAACGTCATCGGCGACCACATGTGGATCTGGCGCGCCGACCACGGCAGCGGCGTCGGCTGGACCAGCAACACCGCCGACACCGGGCTCGTGGTCAACGGCGACAACGTGACCATGTACGGGCTGTTCGTCGAGCACTTCCAGAAGTACCAGGTGCTCTGGAACGGCAACGGCGGCCGCACCTACTTCTTCCAGAACGAGATGCCGTACGACCCGCCGAACCAGGCGGCCTGGATGAACGGCTCCACCCAGGGCTACGCCGCCTACAAGGTCGCCGACACCGTCACCAGCCACCAGGCCTACGGCCTCGGCAGCTACTGCTACTTCAACGTGAACCCGGGTGTGACCGCCGCGCGCGCCATCGAGGCACCGAACAACGCGAACGTCCGCTTCACCAGCATGGTGACCGTCTCCCTCGGTGGCACCGGCACCATCAGTCACGTCATCAACAACACGGGAGGACCCTCGAACTCGTCCACCAACGTGGCGAACCTCGTCAGCTATCCCTGACCGGCACGGCGGGCGGGTGCCCCCCGCCCGCCTGCGCCGTCCCCGACATCGAGGGAGACTGGATCGAGGAGGACGACGGTGACGGGTCTGCTGTGGGAGTACGACGGCTACGATCCCGCGGAGGAACGCCTGCGGGAGTCCCTGTGCACCGTGGGCAACGGCTACTTCGCCACCCGCGGGGCGCTGCCCGAGTGCGTGGCGGACGCCGTGCACTACCCGGGCACCTACGCGGCCGGCTGCTACAACCGGCTCGCCTCCGAGATCGCCGGGCGCCGGGTCGAGAACGAGGACATGGTCAACCTGCCCAACTGGCTGCCCCTCCGCTTCCGCCTCGCAGGGCATGACTGGCTCACCCCGGACACCGCCCCGGTCACCGAGCACCAGCAGATCCTCCACCTGGACCCGGGCGTACTGGAGCGCCGTACCCGCTACGCGCTCGGCACCGACGGCACACTCCTCGTGCGGCAGCTCCGCCTCCTCCACATGGCCGACCCGCACCTCGCCGCCCTGCGCACCGACCTCACGGCCGAGGGCCGCGCCGCCGAGCTGGACGTCGAGGCCGCGCTCGACGGGAGCGTCACCAACTCCGGCGTGGCCCGCTACCGGGACCTGGACGGCCGCCACCTCACCCGCGTCGAGACGGGCAGCGCGGCCGCACCCGGCACGATGTGGCTGCGCTGCCACACCCGTACCTCGGACACCGCCGTCGGGCTCGCCTCGCGGCTGGCCGCCGACGTGCCGGTGTCGGACGCCCACGAGGCGCAGCGGGCCGTCCAGCGACTGCGGCTGTCCCTGGAACCCGGACGTACGGTCACCGTCGACAAGACCGTCGCCCTGCACACCTCCCACGACCCCGCCATCAGCGACCCGCTGCGCGCGGCCCTCGACCGGGTCGCCGACGCGCCCGGCTTCGACGAGCTGCTCACCTCGCACATCACGGCCTGGGAGCAGCTGTGGCGGCGGGCCGAACTCGACGTCCCCGGAGACCCCGGCCGCATCCTGCGCCTGCACCTCTTCCACGTGCTGCAGACCCTCTCCCCGCACACGGCCGACCTCGACGTCGGCGTGCCCGCACGCGGACTGCACGGCGAGGCGTACCGGGGTCACGTCTTCTGGGACGAACTGTTCGTCCTGCCCTACCTCAACCTCCATCTGCCAGAGGTCTCCCGCGCTCTGCTGCACTACCGCCACCGCCGCCTGGACGCGGCCCGGCACGCGGCCCGCGAGACCGGCCGGCGCGGGGCCCTCTACCCGTGGCAGAGCGGCAGCGACGGCCGCGAGGAGACCCAGGAACTGCACCTCAACCCGCGCTCGGGGCACTGGCTGCCCGATTACTCCCGGCTGCAGCGGCACGTCGGCTCGGCCGTGGCCTACAACGTGTGGCAGTACTGGGAGGCCAGCGGCGACACCGACTTCCTGCACACCGAGGGCGCCGAGATGCTCCTGGAGATCGCCCGCTTCTGGGCCGACTCGGCCACCTACGACGAACACCTCGGCCGGCACCGCATCCGGGGCGTGGTCGGCCCCGACGAGTACCACGACGCCTACCCCGGCGCACCCGGACCCGGCCTGGACGACAACGCGTACACCAACGTCACCGCCGCCTGGGTCCTCACCCGCACCCTGGACCTGCTGCGCACCCTGCCCGAGCCGCGCCGCCGCGAACTCATCGAGCAAATTGGTCTGGAGGAGGACGAACTCGCCCGCTGGGAGGAGGTCTCCCGCACCCTGCACGTGCCCTTCCACGACGGCGTGATCAGCCAGTTCGAGGGCTACGGCGACCTCGCCGAACTGGACTGGCACGGTTACCGCGAGCGGTACGGCGACATCCGGCGCCTGGACCGGATCCTGGAGGCGGAGGGCGACACCGTCAACCGCTACAAGGCGTCCAAACAGGCCGACGTCCTGATGCTCGGCTACCTGTTCTCACCGGCCGAACTCCGCTCCCTCTTCGCCTGGTTGGGCCACCGCCTCGACGAGGACACCTGGACCGCGACGGTGGACCACTACCTGCACCGCACCACGCACGGGTCGACCCTCAGCGGCCTGGTGCACGGCTGGATCCTGGCCCGCGCCCGCCGCGCCGACGCCTGGTCCTTCGTCCAGGAGGCGCTGCGCGGCGACATCGCCGACGTCCAGGGCGGCACCACCGGCGAGGGCATCCACCTGGGTGCCATGGCCGGCACCCTCGACCTCGTCCAGCGCTGCCTCACCGGCCTGGAGACCCGCGACAGCGAACTCTGGCTCGACCCGGTCCCGCTCCCGGAACTCTCCTCCTACGGCTTCTCGTTGCGCTACCAGGGCCACTGGGGCGTACGGCTGCGGCTGCGCTCCGGCCAGCTGGAGGCCGCCATGCCGAAGGCCTCGGGGCCCACCCCCATCGACATCCGGCTGCCGGACCGCGTGGTGCGCGTCGGGCCGGGGGAGAGGGTGCGGATGCGGCTGCCGGACTGACACCCTGGGTGTTCGCAGGCAAGCGGAGACGAGGAGTCGCGGGAGATGTTGCGCGCACTTGCGGTGGACGACGAGGAACCCGCGCTCGAGGAACTGCTGTACCTCCTGGGCGAGGACCCGCGGATCGGCACCGTCCTGCCCGCCCTGGACGCCACCGGGGCACTGCGCCTGCTGGAGCGTGCCATGGAGGCCGGGCCGGACGGCCCCGAGGCCGTCGACGTGGTCTTCCTCGACATCAACATGCCCGGACTGAGCGGCCTCGACCTGGCCGAGCTGCTCGGGCGCTTCGCCGCCCCGCCGCTGATCGTCTTCGTCACCGCCCACGAGGACTTCGCCCTCCGGGCCTTCGACCTCAAGGCCGTGGACTACCTGCTCAAGCCGCTGCGCAAGGAGCGCTTCGCGGAGGCCGTACGGCGCGTCGCCGAGCTGACCCGGGCCGTTCAGGGCCCGGCGGGCGTGCTCGGCGACCAGGTGCCCGTGGAACTGGGCGGGGTGACCCGCTTCGTCTCCATCGCCGACATCACCTACGTGGAGGCGCAGGGCGACTACGCGCGCCTGCACACCCCGCACGGCAGCCACCTGGTGCGGATCCCGCTGTCCACCCTGGAGGAACAGTGGCGCTCCCGCGGCTTCGTCCGCATCCACCGCAGCCGTCTGGTCGCCCTCGGCCGCATCGAGGAACTCCGCCTGGAAGGCGGTAACCTGACCGTCCGGATCGGCGACCGGATCCTCGCCGTGAGCCGCCGCAACGCCCGGGAACTGCGGGACCTGCTGGCGCGGCAGGCCCAGGGCGCGGTGGGCGGGCCGCGGTGACCACGGGCTGCTGTGGCGAGCGTGTGCCGAACCTCGTCGGGCGTCTACCTCACCGATGGCGCGCTGCGTACACTCGCCGCAACAAGGTGATCACCGCGGCGTCGGGGAGTGCGTCATGGGTGCGGAGTCCGTCCCTCGCAGGGAAGTGGTCACCGGACGGCCCGGCACCGACCGCGCCGGCCTGCCCCGGCCCCGCCCCGCAGTCCCGGCCGAAGAGGACACCGCCGTAAGGATATTGATGCATCGTCAGATGCGGGCGGCGCTCACCGCCACGGTCCTGCTCGCGGCCTCGCTGGGCCTGCTTCCCGTGACGCTGCGGCTGCTTCCGCTCGCGGACACCTGGCCGAGTGTCTGGCTCGTCCTGGGCGTGGCGCCGTATCCCGCCCTGCTGTGCGCGGGTGCCTGGTACGTCCGCCGTGCCGAGCGCAACGAGGGTGACGTGACCGCGCGTTGAACCAGACGTACGGAATAGCCGGCGTGACGGCCGTGGTCCTGGCCACGGTGCTCGTCGGCGCGCTGGGTCTGCGCATCTCCCGGACCACCTCGGACTTCTACGTCGCCTCGCGCAGCGTCCCGCCGCGGCTCAACGCGTTCGCGGTCAGCGGTGAGTACCTGTCCGCCGCCTCCTTCCTCGGCGTCGCCGGACTGGTCCTCGCCCAGGGCGTCGACATGCTCTGGTTCCCCATCGGCTACACCGCCGGGTTCCTGGTGCTGCTGGCCTTCGTCGCCGCCCCGCTGCGCCGCTCCGGCGCCTACACCCTGCCGGACTTCGCCGAGGCACGGCTGGAGTCCCGGGCCGTGCGGCGGATCGCGAGCGTGCTGGTCGTCGGCGTCGGCTGGCTCTATCTGCTGCCCCAGCTGCGCGGCGCCGGACTGACCCTGCGGCTGCTCACCGGCGCGCCCAGCTGGTTCGGTGGCCTGGTCGTCGCCGCCGTGGTGACCGTGGCGGTGGCCTCCGGAGGCATGCGCAGCATCACCTTCGTCCAGGCGTTCCAGTACTGGCTGAAACTCACCGCCCTCCTGGTGCCCGCCGTGTTCCTGCTGCTGACCTGGCGCGCCGACCACACGCCGGCCCCGTCCTGGGACGAACGGCCCGTCTTCCAGCGCTCCACCCCGGTGCGCTTCGACAGTCCGCTGACCCTCACCGTCCACGAGCCGGTACGGATCACCGCGACCGGAACCGTCGACGGCCGGGCCCTGGACGGCGGCCCGCACACCCTGGAGGCCGGCAGCCACCGGATCGGCGCCGACACCACCCTGCGCTTCCCGCCCGGCGCCCGCGTGCCGCTGCCCGACGAAGGCGGCGGCCACGCGGCCCCGTCGAGCTGGGCGAACCCGCTGTCGGCCGGGCGTGAGGACCACGGTCTGTACGCCACCTACGGGCTGATCCTCGCCACCTTCCTCGGCACCATGGGCCTGCCGCACGTCGTCGTGCGCTTCTACACCAACCCCGACGGCCGTGCGGCCCGCCGCACCACCGTCGTCGTACTCGGGCTGCTCGGTGCCTTCTACCTGCTGATCCCGCTCTACGGCGTGCTCGGCCGGCTCTACGCGCCCGACCTGCTGCTGACCGGCGACACCGATGCGGCCGTCCTCGTCCTGCCGAAGCGGCTGATCGGCGGAGTCGGCGGCGACCTGCTCGGCGCGCTCGTCGCGGGCGGCGCCTGCGCGGCGTTCCTGTCCACCGTCTCCGGACTCACCATGTCCGTCGCCGGCGTCCTCGCCCAGGACGTGCTGCCGACCCTCGGCATCCGGCACTTCCGGCTGGCGACGCTGCCGGCGATCGCGGTGCCCACCGCGGCCAACGCCGTCGTCAGCGACCTGCCCGTGGCCGACGCCGTCGGCCTCGCCTTCGCCGTGTCCGCCTCCTCGTTCTGCCCGCTGCTCCTGCTCGGCATCTGGTGGCGCGGCCTCACCGCGCCCGGCGCCGTCGCCGGACTGCTCCTCGGCGGCGGCTCGGCGCTCACCGCGGTGACGGTGACCATCGCGGGCGGGGCCCGCTCCGGCCCGCTGCACACGCTGCTGGCCTGGCCCGCCGTCTGGTCGGTACCCGTGGGGTTCGCCGCGATGGTGCTGATCTCCCTGGCCACCCGCGACCGGGTCCCCGCGAGCGCCGCCGCCACCATGGCCAGGCTCCATCTGCCCGAGGCGCTGACCGGCGGTGCCGTGGTGCGGGACGCCCATCCGGACCGGGCCGTATGAGCGCACTCGGCACCGTCGCCCTGGCCCTCGCCGGGCTCGCGCTGTTCGCGCTCGGCGCCGCCCTCGGCCATGCCGGCGCCCGCCGGCAGCAGGAGAACCCGGCCGGTCCCGGCACCCCCGTCGAACGGGCCACCTTCCACACCCTGCACACGGCCTCGCTCGCCGCCCCGCCCCTGCGCGCGGGCCTCACCGCGGACACGGCCCGCAAGGCGGCCCGGCGGCTGCGCCCCCTGCTCGGCACGGTCGCCCTCGCCCTCACCGACGAGGAGTCCGTGCTGGCCTGGGACGGCGTCGGCGACCACCACCGCGACGAGGCCGAAGCGCAACTCGCCCAGGCCCTGCGCACCGGCCGTACCCAGACCTTCGCGCTGTCCTGCGGCAACGACACCTGCCCCGTCCGCTGGGGGGTCGTGGCGCCGCTCACCGTCGACGGCCAACGGCCCGGCACGCTCGCCGCGTTCGGCGACCAGGAGTCCGCCGTGATCGTCCGGGCTGCTGAGGAAGTGGCCCGCTGGGTCTCCGTGCAGCTCGAACTCGTCGAGCTGGACCGGGCCCGCTCCGGCGTCATCGAGGCGGAGATCCGGGCTCTGCGCGCCCAGATCTCCCCGCACTTCATCTACAACTCCCTGGCGAGCATCGCCTCGTTCGTCCGTACCGACCCCGAGCGGGCCCGTGAACTCCTCCTGGAGTTCGCCGACTTCACCCGCTACTCCTTCCGCCGGGGTGGCGACTTCACCACCCTCGCGGAGGAGCTGCGCTCCATCGAGCAGTACCTCGAACTGGCCCGCGCCCGCTTCGGCAGACGCCTCGAGGTGACCCTGCGGATCGCCCCCGAGGTGCTGCCGGTCACCCTGCCCTTCCTCTGTCTGCAACCCCTCGTCGAGAACGCGCTCAAACACGGTCTGGAGGAGTCCGTGGACCGCGGCCGCATCACGATCATCGCGGAGGACGAGGGCACCGAGGCCCGGGTCGTCATCGAGGACAACGGCGTCGGCATGGACCCGCAGCGCCTGCGCGACATCCTGCGCGGCAGGGGCGGCCCGTCCGCCGGCATCGGCCTGAGCAACGTGGACACACGACTGCGCCAGGTGTACGGCGACGAACACGGCCTGGTCATCGAGACCGGCGTCGGCGCCGGCACGAAGATCACGGTACGCGTACCGAAGTTCCGCTCCGGCGTCCGTCCGGCACACCCGGCGACATGAATCCGGTGGCATGAACCCGACGACGTGAACCCGACGACGTGAATCTGATGACGTGAACCCGATGACATGGAAGCGTAAGTGGCATGGACACGAACGCCGAGCCCGCTTCCCCTGCCGCCGCCGACCAGGCCGTGGCCCTGCTGCGCGCGCTGGGGGCGGAAGACATGGCCCACCCGGGCGGCACCCTCCTCGCGCACCTGCGGCGCGTACAGGCTCGGCTCGCCGTGTGGCGGGCCCGCCCCGCCCTCCAGCTCGCCGGGCTCTGCCACGCGTTCTACGGCACCGACGGCTTTCCGACCGGACTGCTGCCCGTGGACCGCCGTACCGACCTCGCGGCGGTGATCGGCACCGAGGCCGAGGCGATCGTCTACCTGTACGCCTCCTGCGACCGGAAGGCCACCTACCCGGATCTCGCCCGGCCCGGTGCCCCCTTCCACGACCGCTTCACCGGCCGTTCCCTGGTTCCGGAGCCGCAGCCGCGCCGGGACTTCGCCGAGCTGTCGGCCGCGAACGAACTCGACCTCGCCCGCGTCGACCCCGCCTTCCGCGACCGGTGGGGCCCGGACCTCCTCGCCCTCTTCACCCGCTTCCAGGACCTGCTGAGCGCCGACGCGTGGCTCGACTGCCGTACGGTCCTCGGCGCGCCCGGGCGGTGATCCCTGCCTTGCCTGTGCCGATTGCCCGGCGCAGTCTGTTCGTATGGGCGTTCAGGACGGCCCCACGCTCATCTCGTCCGTGCAGCGGGCCTTCCGGCTGCTGGAGGCGGTGAGCGCGCACGCGAACGGCGCGCCGGCGAAGCAGCTGGCACGCGAGACCGGGCTGCCCCTGGCCACCGCCTATCACCTGCTGCGGACCCTGGTCCACGACGGCTACCTGAGCAAACTCGACGACGGCGGCTTCGTCCTGGGCGACAAGCTGAAGTCGCTGCACACGGCGGGCAGCGTGCAGACGCTGCTCAGCCGCGTCCGCCCGACGCTCGCCGCGCTGCGGGACGAGCTGGTGACCGCCACCTACCTCACGTTCTACGAGGACGGCGAGATCAGGGTCGCCGAGATCGTCGACGGTCCCCGGACACCCCGGGTGGACCTCTGGGTGGGGATGGAGGACGCCGGACACGCCACCGCGCTCGGCAAGTCCGTGCTGCGGGAACTGGACGACGACTCCCGCCGGGACTACCTGTCCAGGCACCACCTCGCCGACCTCACGCCACGGACCGTCACCAGCGCTCCGGAACTGATCCGCAGACTCGACCAGTCCCCGATGGCACCGGCCGTCACGGACCTGGAGGAGTACAGCCTGGGCACCGTGTGCGTCGCCGTTCCCGTCTACGCGGGGGACACGCTCGGCTCGCTCGGCGTCTCCCTGCCGGTGGAGCGGCATGCCAGACTCGAGGAGATCCGGGCCCGGCTGATCCCGACCGCGAACCGCGTGACCAGGAGCCTCTCTCTCACTATCTGAAAATCCGCGCCTTGTGGCCGCCCGCACCCAACCCGTTTCCTTATGTGAAACGGACATTCCGGGTGTATGCCCCGTACAGGTGAGGACTGCGGACGAGAGATGAGCCAGGCGCGACACCACTGGCCGATGCGGCTGACGAGCAACCGAGCGGGCCGGCCCCGGGCGGCTGCCCACCGGCGTGCCGCCGGGCAGCTCGCTGCCGGACTGCCCGTGCTGCCGGTGCTGATCGTAACCGTCATCGTGCTCGTCGACCTCACCGGAGGCGCGGGGATGATCTGCCTGCCGCTCCTGGTGGCCGCACCCGCGCTGGCCGCCACCACCAACGGGCCGCGCGGTGTGCTCTGCGTCGGTCTCCTGGCCACGGTGCTGGGCGCGCTGCTCGGCACCGAGGGCGGGGTTCCCGATCGCGAACTGGTGGCCGTCCTGTCCGCCCTGCTGGCCGTCACCGCGGCCAGTGCCCTGGCCAGCGCGCTGACCGGCCGTCGGGAACGGGTCCTCGCGGCCGTCCGCACGGTCGCCGAGGCCGCCCAGCACGCCCTCCTGCAGCCCGTCCCGGAGACCGTGGGCCCGTTCCAGGTCGCCGTCCGCTACAGCGCCGCAGCGGCGGAGGCCCGCATCGGCGGGGATCTCTACGCCCTGGTGTCCACCCCGCACGGGGTCCGGCTGATCGTCGGTGACGTGCGCGGCAAGGGGCTGCCCGCGGTGAGTACCGCCGCACTCGTGCTCGGTGTCTTCCGTGAGGCCGCCTATGACGAGCCCGACCTGCTCGCCGTCGTCGGCCGGATCGAGCGGAGCCTGGCGCGCAACCTCGGCGCCGACGACTTCGTCACCGCCGTGGTCGCCGGATACCCCGGGACGGGGGAGCAGCTGGAGGTGGTGAACTGCGGGCACGCGCCTCCGCTGCTGATCTCGGCGTCCGGAGAGGTCGTGGCGGTGGAGCCCTCCCATCCCGCTCCGCCGCTCGGGCTGCGCGCCCTGTCGGCTCAGGCCCCGCACCTGCAGCTGCTGCCCTTCGCCGACGGGGATCAGCTGCTGCTCTACACCGACGGGGTCACCGAGGCCCGCGATCACGCTCGCGAGTTCTACCCGCTGGCCGAAGGGGTGGCCCGGCACGCGTGCGACGAGCCGGCGCGTACGCTCACCGCGCTCCATGACGAGCTGCTCGCCCATGTGGGCGGCCGGCTGCACGACGACGCCGCGCTGCTCCTGCTGCGCAAGCGGACCATGGCCGAACCGGTGCCCGCGCAGTCCCGGTCAGAGGCCGGGTCGGAGGTCGGGACAGAGGTCGGGACAGAGGTCAGGACAGAGGTTGGGTCAGAGGTCGGGCTTCAGATCGCGACGAGGTCGGCCCACCGGGTGACCCCGCCCGAGTGGACGCGTATGCCGTGACGGCTCGCGAGGGCGTGGACGATCGCCTCGCCCCGGCCGTGCTCGTCCGGGTCGATCCCGACCCGGGGCTGTCCCACCGGAAACGCGGATCCGGTGTCGGTGACCTCGACGCGCAGGGTGCAGCGCTCGTCGACCCGCACCCACGACAGGCGCAGCCTGGCCGGGGGCAGGGCGTGCACGATCGCGTTGGTGACCAGCTCGGACACCATCAGCAGCGCGTCCTCGACGATCTCCGCGGACACCTGCCAGTCGGCGAGGACGGCCCGTACCCGGCGGCGTACGGCCGGGACGGCGCCGGCGACGGGAGGCAGCGGACACACGTGTTCGCATGCCTCCCGAAGCAGCGTATTCAGCTGAGCCGCCATGTTCTCTCCTCGGGTCTTCCTGCCGGTCGGGCGCCTGTCGTGCAGGCGCGTTTCCGGGCCTCGAAGAAAGGTATGGAGACAAACCGGGCGGGTCAATGAACAGCGGTCGGCATTATCGAACGCCCCGCGTCCCGCCCGAAGCCGGCACGGCCCGTCCGCCCGTGAAGCGAAGCGGCCGTGGCGGTAATACGCTCGCTTCATGGCCGGCCCAGTCCAGTCGATCGAACGGGCGGCGGCGATCCTGCGGCTGCTCGCCGCCGGGCCCCGCCGACTCGGGCTCGGCGAGGTGGCGGCCTCGCTCGGCCTGGCGAAGGGCACCGCCCACGGCATCCTGCGCACCCTCCAGCACGTGGACTTCGTGGAACAGGACGCGGCGACCGGGAAGTACCAGCTCGGGGCCGCCCTGCTGCACCTCGGCACCAGCTACCTGGACGTCAACGAGCTGCGGTCGCGCTCCCTCAACTGGGCCGACGCCCTCGCCGCCCGCAGCGGGGAGGCGGTCCGTCTGGGGACCCCGCTGGAGGGCATGGTGCTCGTCGTCCACCACGTGTTCCGCCCGGACGACACGTTCCAGACCCTGGACGTGGGCTCCCTGCTGCCCCTGCACGCCTCCTCGCTCGGCAAGGTACTGCTGGCCTACGGGGCCGCATCCCTCGACCCGGAGCAGGCGGCGCAGCTGGAGGCGTACACCCGGCACACCCTGGTCACCCCCGAGCAGCTGACCCGGGCGCTCGCCGAGGTCCGGGAACTCGGCTGGGCCGCCGAGATCCAGGAGATGAGCATGGGCGAGGCCGGGCTCGCCGCGCCGATCCGGGGCCACGGCGGCCTCGTCGTCGGCGCGATCGGGCTGTCCGGGCACGTCGAGCGGATCTGTGACAGCCAGGGCCGCCCCCGCCCGAGCCAGATCACCCTGATCCGCGAGGCCGCGCGGGCGATCTCCAGAGACCTGGGGGCCACTCGCTGGTAGACCCGGACCGGCCGCTCCCCGACCCGTCGGAAGGCAGACCCGATCATGGCTGAACGGTACGTAATGTCCATCGATCAGGGCACCAACTCCACCCGATGCATTCTGTTCGACCACCGTGGACGGCTGGTGTCGGTCGCACAGAGGGAGCACCAGCAGCACTTTCCCCGGCCCGGCTGGGTCGAGCACGACGCCGTCGAGATCTGGCACAACCTGCAGCGCGTCGTGCCCGAGGCACTGTCCGGCGCCGGCCTCGACGCGGGACAGGTCGCCGCCATCGGCCTGGCCAACCAGCGGGAGACCACCGTGCTCTGGAACCGGCACACGGGCGCCCCGCTGGGCCGGGCGATCGTCTGGCAGGACACCCGCACGGGGCCGCTCGTCGAGGAGTTCGGACAGCGCCCCGGAGAGGAGTTCTTCCTGGAGCGCTGCGGTCTGCCGCCCTCCACCTACTTCTCGGCGCTGCGGATCCGCTGGCTGTTCGACCACGTCAAGGGCCTGGAACAGCGTGCGAAGGACGGCGAGGTGCTGTTCGGAACGATCGAGAGCTGGCTGATCTGGAACCTCACCGGGGGCGCCGACGGCGGCCTGCACATCACCGACCCCACCAACGCCAGCCGCACGATGCTGATGAACATCCGCACCCTCACCTGGGACGAGGAGCTGCTCTCCTTCTTCGGTGTGCCCCGCTCGATGCTGCCCGAGATCCGATCGTCCGCCGAGCTGTACGACGACGCCCGCGCGCTGCTCCCGGGCGTCTCCATCACGGCAGCCCTCGGCGACCAGCAGGCCGCCCTCTTCGGCCAGACCTGCTTCTCCCCGGGCGAGGCGAAGTGCACCTACGGAACGGGCAGCTTCCTGCTGCTCAACACCGGCAACGACCTGGTGCGGTCCCGGAACGGACTCCTCACCACCGTCGCCTACAAGATCGGGGACCAGCAGCCGGTCTACGCCCTGGAAGGTTCGATCGCCGTCACCGGCGCACTGGTCCAGTGGTTCCGCGACCGCCTGGGACTGATCAGCAGCGCCCCGGAGATCGAGACCCTCGCGCGGACGGTCGAGGACAACGGCGGCTGCTACATCGTCCCCGCGTTCTCGGGCCTGTTCGCACCCCACTGGCGCAGCGACGCGCGCGGGGTCATCGTCGGCCTCACCTCGTACATCACCAAGGGACACCTGGCGCGTGCGGTCCTGGAGGCCACCGGCTGGCAGACCCGGGAGGTCGTCGACGCCATGAACGCCGACTCCTCCCTCGCCCTCACCCAGCTCAAGGTGGACGGCGGCATGACGGCGGACAACCTGCTCATGCAGTTCGTGGCCGACGTCCTCGACGTGCCCGTGGTACGGCCCATGGTCGCCGAGACGGTCTCCCTCGGCGCCGCCTACGCGGCCGGACTCGCCGCCGGCTACTGGCCCGACCTGGAGGTACTGCGCCGCAACTGGCACCGGGCCGGGCAGTGGCTCCCCGACATGGACCCCGAACGGCGCCAGTGGGAGTACGAGAACTGGCAGCGGGCCGTGGAGCGCTCCCTGGGGTGGGTCAGACCACCGCGACCTTCCTGAGCCGGGCTCTCCGTCAGACCTGCGGCGTTTGCGACAACTCGCGTGCTGGGTCAGTGGTGCTGGGTCATGTGGGCGAGGACCTGGGCGGCGCCGTCGGGGCTGAAGGCGTCGTCGATGGCCCCGGCTGCTGCTTCGGCGGCTTCGACGGAGCGCGGCAGCAGGATCTTCTCGTAGGCGGTGACGGCCTGGTCGATGGTGGCGTTGTCGATGAGGGCCTGGGCGAGGTCGGCGCCGTCGAGCATGGCGAGGTTGGCACCCATCCCGGAGAACGGGGACATGAGGTGGGCGGCGTCGCCCAGGAGGGTGAGGCCGGGCGTGTGCGTCCAGGTGTGTGGGACGGGCAGGGCGTACAGGGGGCGGTTGACGTAGCCCGTGTCGCTGTCGGTGATGAACCCGAGCAGGTGGTCGCTCCAGCCGGTGAACCGGCTCAGGAGGGTGTCACGCACGGCAGCGGTGTCGGTGAGGTCGAGCCCGGCCTGCTGGTGCCAGTCCTCGTCGGTTCGCATGGCGACGTAGACGCGGATGTGTCCGCCGCTGTTGCGCTGGGAGACGAAGCCCTGCTGGTTGTGGAGGGCCATCATGGTGCCGGCGGCAGTGAGTGCCGCGAGGCGGGGATGGCGGGTGTCGACGTCGTTGAATCCGGCCTCGACGAAGGTGACACCGGTGTAGCGGGGCGTCGCATCCGTCAGCAGGCGGCGGACCTTGGACCAGGCGCCGTCGGCGCCGATGACGAGCTCGGCGTCGGTGGTGGTGCCGTCGGCGAAGTGCAGACGGTGGATGCCGTCGCCGACGGGCTCGACGCGGGTGACTTTGTGGGCCCAGTGCACGGTGCCGGGCTTGAGAGAGTCCAGCAGGAGGCTGTGCAGCCGGCCGCGGTCGATCTCGGGGTTGCCCTCGGTGGTGTCGGCCTCGGGCGGGATGCCGTCGAACACGATCCGGCCGTCGGCGCCGACCAGGCGCATCTGCTGGCCCTCGGGGCGGGCCAAGGCGAGGAAGTCGTCCAGCAAGTCGGCCGCACGCAGAGCGTACTGGCCGGTGTCGGGGTGCATGTCCAGGGTGCCGCCCTGGTCGCGGGCGGCGGGAGAAGCGTCGAGATCGTAGACCGTGACGGGGATGTCGTGCCGCTGGAGGATGCGGGCGCACGTCAGTCCGCCGGGGCCGGCTCCGATGACCGCGATGCGGGGGGTGGTGGCGTTCACAGTGGCGCCTTCTCTCATGCTGATGCACTTGAACTTGCGCAACCACAAAAACACACTCACCCAAAAAGTGCAACGACCCAACTTTTTATGTCGGCGTCTTTTCTTTATGATGCAGGCATGACTGCAACCGTGGGGCGCCGCGAGCGCAAGAAGGCCGCCACCCGCCAGGCGCTGGCCGACACCGCCCTGAGCCTGTTCCTCGAACGCGGCTACGACAGCGTCACCATCCGCGACATCGCAGACGCCGTGGACGTCTCGACCACCACGCTGCTCAAGTACTTCCCCACCAAGGAAGCGCTCGTCTTCGACGAGGACACCGAGCAGGAGGCCGGCCTCGTCGCCGCCGTCCGCGACCGGCCGGAGGGCCAGGGCATCCCCCAGGCGCTGTGCGCGCACATCAAGCGGGTACGGACCAGTGCCGGGGACTGGGATGCACGGTTCGCCGCCTTCGCGCGCCTCGTCAATGACACGCCGGCCCTGAGCGAGTACGGGCACCGCATGTGGATGCGCCACCAGGACGCCCTCGCCCGTGCCATCGCCGAGGCCACCGGCAGTCGGCCCGACGACCACCGGTGCGCCGCACTTGCCCACTTCGCCCTGGAGACCTCGGCCTTCGCCCATCGCACCGACGACCCCGAACGCGCCATGGACGCCGCCTTCGCTCTCCTCCAAGACGGCTGGGGCGCCGCCTGACGGATCACGCGGCGAAGGCGGTCAACCGGCGCCCCTGCGGCCAACCGCTCGGCGAAGAGGTCTCGGCGTGCTCCTTGTCCGGACCGGGTCGTGAAGTGGACCGGTCACATGTTCGCGGCCCCGGACTTGATGGCCTCGCGGATACGGAAGTAGGTGCCGCAGCGACATATGTTGCGGATGCCGTCCAGGTCGGCGTCGGTGATCTCGCGGCCCTCCTCGGCGGCGCGGCGGACCAGCGCGACGGCGGCCATGATCTGGCCCGGCTGGCAGTAGCCGCACTGGGCCACGTCATGGTCGAGCCACGCCTGCTGCATCGGGTGCAGGTCCGCCCCCACCGTGGCCGGAAGTCCTTCGATGGTGGTGACTTCGTCGGTCGGCTTCAGGTTCCCGACCGGAATCGCACAGGGGTTGACCGCCTTGCCGTTGAGGTGGCTGGTGCACGCCTTGCAGACGTTGATGCCGCAGCCGTACTTGGGACCGGTGACGCCCAGAACGTCGCGCAGCACCCACAACAGCCGCAGGTCGTCGTCGACATCGACGGTGACCTGCTCGCCGTTGAGGCGGAAAGTGTGCTCGGGCACGGAGGCTCCTTGCGTCAGTAGGCGTGGTCCAGGCCGTCGGTCGGGGACGGAGGGATGGGCGGGACGGTCGGTTTGGGCGTGAAGGAGAGCGTGCCGTGGTTGATCGGAAAGCGCGTCGGCATGGTGCCCGTGGCGCGGCCGTAGGCACAGGCCACCGCGGCCATCGACGCGGCGACGCCGAGTTCCCCCGCACCGCCGGGCTCGCCCGTGGTGGTCGGCATGACGATGATCTCCAGCTCGGGCGGTGTGTTCCACTGCCGGGTGTAGAAGTAGTTGTCCCAGCTCGCCTCGAGGAAGTACCCGTCGCGCAGGTGCAGGCTGGAGGTGAGGGTCTGCGCGATGCCGTCCATGACGCCGCCCATCATCTGGGCTTCCAGACCGCGCGGGTTGACGGCGAGGCCGACGTCCACGGCGAAGACGGCCTTGGTGACGCGCGGTCCGGCCACACCGTCGCGGACGGGACGGTTGACGGTCTCCGGCCGGCAGTCGATCTCCACCAGCGCCGCGCTGACGGAGTGGTACTCGGAGTGGAAGGCGATGCCCTGTGCGGTGCCGGCCGGCATCGTCCGCCCCCAGTCACCGACTTCGGCGACCTTGTCCAGCACGGCCCGGGAGCGATCGTCGTGCAGGAACGCGCGCCGGAACCGGAAGGGGTCCTTGCCCGTCTTCGCCGCGAGCCGATCGACGACCAGCTCCCGGGCGCAGGTGACGTCGGGCGAGTAGACGTTGCGCATGCTCCCGGTGTTGAAGTCCTTGTTCGTCTCGCTGAGCAGCCGGCTGCTGACACCGAAGTCGTAGGGCATCGACTGGGAGAGCTGGAAGAACGTCTCGGAGAAACCGGCGTCGCCCACCGGCAGCCTCGCGGCCAGGGCGGTGAAGACCTCGCCGAGCCCATGGCTCAGGTCCGTGGCGACGCTGGTGTGGCGCTGCTGGTAGCCGAGCACGGTGTTGCCGAGGTAGGAGATGCGCACACGTGAGGTGGCCATGGGGTGGGCGCGCCCCTGACGGCAGTCGTCGGCCCGGTGCCACATGAGCTTGACCGGCTTGCCCATCTTCTGGGAGGTCTCCGCGGCTTCCAGCGCGGCGTCGAAGAACAGCTTCCGCCCGAAGGACCCGCCGCCTTGGGCGACGTGCACGGTGACCGCGTGGGCCGGAAGCCCGAGTCGGGCGGCGATGGTCTCCTGGGCGACGATCGGCGACTTGAGAGACGCCCACACATCGGCGCGGTCGTCCCGCACGTCGGCTATCGCGCAGTTGGGTTCCAGCGCGCTGTTCCCACGGAAGCTGAAGGTGAACTTCCCTTCCACGCTCGGGGTCAGCGGCGGGAGCCCGAGGGGCAGTTCGGCGGCTCGCAGGTCCTCCAGCACCGACTCGTCGGACTGTCCTTCCGCGGTTCCGGGTCGCCACACCACGCGCAGGGCGCGTACGGCGTCGATGCACTGGCCGAAGGTCTCCGCGCGCACCGCCACTCCGGTGGAGATCACGACGGCGTCGGTGACGCCCGGCATGGCGCGCACCTCGTCCAGGTTGGACACCGATCCGACCGTGCCGTTGATGGTCGGCGGACGGCACACCATCGTCGGCCTGGCGTCCGGGATGTCGAGATCCATCGTGAACTTCTTGCGCCCGGTGACCGCGGCGAGCGCGTCGATCCGGTTGCGCGGTGTGCCGATGACGGTGAAGTCCGCGCGGGGCTTGAGCTCCACGGCCACCTGCTGGGTCCGCACGCTCGCGGCCTTCTCGGCGAGTGCGCCGATGCCGATGCTCCGGCCCGCGAGATCGGTGACGACTCCGGCCTTCAGGGTGAGGTCGGTGACCACCGCGCCCAGCTCGACCGCCGCGGCCTGCAGCAGCCGGCCCCGGGCGACCGCGGCGGCGACCCGGATCGGACGGTAGGTCGATATGGTCGTGTTGGACGCGCCGGTGAGCTGGTTGAACAGCAGCTCCGGCCGCGCGTCGGCCAGGGTGACCCGCACCCGCTCCAGCGGTACGTCCATCTCCTCGGCGATCAGCATGGCCGTCGACGTGGTGATCCCCTGCCCCACCTCGGCCCGCGGCAGCGCGAACGAGACGGTGCCGTCCGTGTGGACCTCGACGGTGATCAGGTCCGAGGTCGGCAGAGCCGCCGCGGTCATCACGTCGTTGAGGTCGAGCAGTTCCGTGGGTTCCGGTGACGGAATGCCGGCCTCGGCCTCCGGCGCCGCACCCAGCTCGGCGGCGGCCACCAGGGTGGAGGCCGCGAGCACGTAGCCGAGGAACCGCCTGCGCCCGACGACGTGCGTTCCGGATTCCGGGTGCGTCGAACGATCGGCGCTGGTCATCGACGGGACCTCCGCTCTACGCCACCATGGCCACTTCCGCCGGCCGCGTGACTCTGTCACCACCCAACTCGGTGGTTCTATCACGCACTTCCGGGTGTACAGCAGGGGTCCCGCTCCGTCGGCGGTCCGGTTGCCGACGAACCACGGAGGCTCGGGGGACATGGCCTCAGGCAGGGATGGCCTGTTCCGCCCAGATGACCTTTCCGTCGCGGCTGTGCCGGGTGCCCCAGCGCTCGGTGAACTGGGCGACCAGGAGCAGACCGCGGCCGCCCTCGTCGAAGGTCCGCGCACGGCGCAGGTGTGGAGCGGTGCTGCCGGCGTCGAAGACCTCGCAGGTCAGCGTGGACTGGAGGATCATCCGCAGCTGGATGGGGCTCTTGCCGTAGCGGATCGCGTTCGTCACCAGTTCGCTGACCACCAGTTCCGTGGTGAAGCCCAGCTCTTCCAGGCCCCAGGCGGCCAGCCTGTCGGACGCGTAGGCGCGGGCCCCGGAGACGGCCGCCGGGTCGGACGGAAGGTCCAGCGTGGCGACGTGGTCGGGGTCGAGTGCCCGGGTCCGCGCCAGGAGCAGGGCGACGTCATCGGACGGGCGGCTCGGCAGGAGCGCGGCCAGCAGACCGTCGCAGGTCTCGTCCAGCGACTTCGGCGCCCGGGCGAGGATGTCGCTCAGCACCGTGCGTGCGGTGTCCACGTCACGCACACGGCTCTCGAGGAGGCCGTCGGTGTACAGCGCCAGAAGGCTGCCCTCCGGCAGTTCGAGCTGGGTGGTTTCGAAGGGGAGCCCGCCCAGGCCCAGGGGCGGTCCGATCGGCATCTCCGGGAAGGCGACGGCGTGGGACGCCGGGGCGTCGCCGTCGGCGGTCGGGGGAGTCGCCACGGCCGGCAGCACATGGCCGGCGCTGGCCAGGGAGCACAGGTGGGAGACGGGGTCGTAGACCGCGTACAGGCAGGTGGCGCTGATCTCGCCCTCGTCCCGCGCCTCCTCGCGCTGCAGGCGGATGACCACGTCGTCCAGATGCGTGAGCAGTTCGTCGGGCATCAGGTCGATGTCCGCGAAGGCGCGGACGGCCGTGCGCAGGCGGCCCATGGTGGCGGAGGCGTGCAGACCGCGGCCGACGACGTCACCCACGACGAGGGCGACGCGGGCTCCGGACAGCGGTATCACGTCGTACCAGTCACCGCCCACGCCCGCGCGGGATCCGGTGGGCAGGTAGCGGGAGGCCGTGTCGACGGCGGACTGCTCCACCGCGCGTTGCGGCAGCAGGCTGCGCTGCAGGGTGAGCGCGGTGGAGCGCTCGTGGGTGTACCGGCGGGCGTTGTCGATGGACACGGCCGCTCTGGCCACGATCTCCTGAGCCAGGAGGAGATCGTCGTCGTCGAAGAGGGCGGCGGTTCGATGGCGGGAGAACTGGGCGAGACCCAGGGTTTCTCCGCGGGCCCGCAGAGGCACCAGAAGCATCGAGTGGAAGCCAGGGCCTCGCAGGGTGCGTCCGCTGTCCGGAGCCGGTGCCCACCACGCGGGCAGGCCGGAGGCCGTGACGCGGTGCAGCAGGGCCTGTCCCGTGGCCAGTGCGCGAGCCGGCTCCGACCCCGCGGGATACGTGTGCGTGTGACCTGTGGCGACCGCGGAATCCGGGCAGCCGTCCAGGACGGACCGCTGGGCGATGCGGCACAGCACGGGTGTGTCCGTCGGCGGGTACGTGCCCTCCTCGTGCAGAACGGAGTCGAGGAGGTCGACCGTGACGAGGTCGGCGAAGTCCTCGGTGCCGAGGTCTGCCAGCTCCTGAGCGGTGCGGGCGGTGTCGAGGGTGGTCCCGATCCGCCTGCTCGCCTCGTTGGTCAGGATGAGGCGCCGCTGCAGCCGGCGGTCGCGCTCCTCCTGGTATGCGGCGACGACCTCTTCCGAGCCGCGGTCGACGTAGGCGAAAGCCGTCTCGACGAGTTTGACCGTCGCCTCGTTGACCAGCTTCGAGTCACTGGTGAGACGGGCGGCCTCGCGTTGCATCAGCTGGAGCAGGGTCATGTGGCCGAGCCGGTAGGAACGCAGGAGCGTACTGATCGGTATCCCGCCCTGAGCGAACCTGCGACCGACCTCCAAGGAGTCGGAAGGCGCCTTCACCTCGGTCACGTCGAGGCCGTGCTCGAGGACATCCAGAAAGGTGGTGACGTGTCCGGTCGTCTCCTGCGCCGACAGGGCGGCGAGATCCTTGTCCTGCAACAGCTCGGGAAACTCGCTGTGCAAGCGTTGCACCATCATGTCGACCGACTGGTTCACCTGCGGCCTGAACTGCCGAGCCAGACGACGAAGGAACGCATCGACCTCGGTCCCCATGATGAAAACGTACCGAAACGCCCGGACGCGCGCCCGTTCTAGCGCTGCTAGCCGCCGGGCGCGCGGGGCCGGTCAGCCGAAGGGCTTCACTGCCCGGTGCGGCCCGTGTCGGGCAGGTGCCCGTCGGCGTCGGTGGCCCCGGTGCCGCGGACGACGGCCAGGAAGTCCCGCAGCGTGACGAGCCGCAGGCCCTCCCTGCGCGCCTGGGCGATGTGGTGGCGCTCGGGGTAGGAGTGGTAGGAGCCTCCCTCCGGTTGTGGCCGTGCCTCGTCGAGGAGCCGGTCGAAGTCGGCCAGGACCTCGTCCAGCATGCCGACCCCCGCGCGATTGACCCAGGAGTCGTTGAACAGGACACTGCGGCCCGGGGGCGGGGAGGTGGTGCGCTGGGCGAGGACGGGGCCCGCGTCGATCTCCCGGTTCTCGATCAGATGAGCCGAGATGCCGAACGGCGTGCCCGGCTCCAGGGCGCTGAAGAGGGTGGGGAACAGGCCGCGGCAGTGCGGCAGGAAGGCGGCGTGCACGTTGATCACCGCGCGCCGGGGCGCGGAGATGACCCGTTCGCGGATGATCTGGTCGAACCAGTAGATGACGATGAAGTCGAGGTCGGCCCTCTCCAGTTGCGCGGCGACCTCGGGCGCGTTCACGTTGCCGGTCCGGATGTGCAGGATGCCGTAGGCCTCGCACAGTTCCGCGACCGAGCGGCGGGTGCGCCGGCCGCCACGCAGGGGGGCGAGCAGCCGGTCGACGTGGATCGCGGCGGGGTAGAGCATGAACGAGCAGGTCAGGTACGTCATGAAGGCGAGCCCGGAGCGGCGCACGTTGCGGTACGTCTGCTGGAGGAGGCCGCCGCGGCTGGTGGCGTACACGTCGCTGGTGACGACGACCGCGATCTCGTCGTGGTGCCGTTCGATGATCGTCTCCAGCGCGTCCCCGAGCTGGGCGCATTCGGTGCTGAACAGGGCGATGCGAGGCATGGTCACCTCCTGGGTGGCTCAGGCGAGTTGGCGGTAGCGGCCGGCGTGCCGGACGAGTGGCTGCCCGTCCCGGTGGCGGCAGTCGAGGGCGCGTCCGATGACGATGACGTGGTCGCCGCCCGGGTGGGTCCGTTCGACCGAGCACGCGACCCAGGCCAGCGCGTCGTCCAGGGCGGGCATGTTCGCGTACGTGTGCCAGGGCACCGCCGTGAAGCGGGCTTCGGGGGACGTGCCGGGCGCGGCGAAGGCCGAGGCCGTCGCCGAGGCGCCGACCGGCAGCACGTTGACCAGGAAGGTCCCGCGGGAGCGGATGCGTTCCAGGGTCTGCGACCGGGCTCCGATGCCCAGCAGGACGAGGGGCGGGTCGAGGGACAGCGAGCAGACGGCGCTGGCGGTGACGCCGGCGGGCCCGGCCGCCGTCGTGGTCGTGATGACGGTGACGCCTGTGGGGAGTTGGGAGAAGGCGGCGCGCAGCGCCGGTGCCAGGGGGACCCCGGTGGGGGCCGGTGGGGGCGGCACCGCAGGGGCCGAGGAGGTGGACGGCATCTCAGCCTCCGGTGGTCTGCAGGTCGTCGGCGTCCATCGCCGTGACGAAGACGAGCGTGTCGCCGAGCAGTCCGACGAGGATCGCGCTGATGTTCTCCCGCAGGGTCCGCTCGGCGATCGGGTCGATGATGCGTTCCAGGGAGGGCATGCCGAGGTCGAAGTCCGCGGCGAAGCGGACCGTCGTGTCGTCTCCCGTCCCCAGGACGGTCCAGGCGCCGTCGAAGCGCTCGAAGTCGCCGTCGACCTGCTCGAAGCGGAGGGCCAGGTTCTCGGTGTCCACCGTGTCCCGTTCGGACCAGCGGAGTTCGCCGTTGCGGAAGTTCACCGACCACTCCGACAGGAGGGTGCCGTCGGGTTCGGTGCGGACGGTGACCTCGCGTACGGCGTCGGTGTGCGCGGGATAGCGCTCGAAGTCCTTGAGTCGTTCGAAGACGGTCAGCGGATCCGAGCCGGGCAGCAGGGCCTCGATCGCTACGTGTCGCATGGTTCAGGCGGTCCTCTCGGCGAGCTGGGGCTGGGGTTCGGGGTGGCGGGCGGCGACCGCCGTGGCGGCGCGGTGGACGGCGTCCAGCAGAGCGATGGTGTCGTTGCGGCCGATGACCGCGGGCGGGGTGAGGCGCAGGACCCGGTGGGCGTTGAGCGAGTGGTTGACCAGGACCCCGCAGTCCATCAGCTCCATCACGAGATCTCCGGCGACCCCTTCGTCGACGAGTTCGACGGCGATGAGCAGCCCGGCTCCCCGCACCTCGCGGACGAGATGGGGGCAGACCTCGTGCAGCAGCGCGGACAGGTCGTCGCGCAGTCGGGTGCCGATGCGCGCCGCCCGCTCGACCAGCCCCTCGGCCGCGATGGTCTCGACGGCGGCCGCCGCGGCGGCGCACGCGACCGGGGAGCCCGCGAAGGTGGAGGTGTGGATGAAGGGGTCGCGGCTGAACGGCGCGTAGGCCTCCGCCGTGGCGACCATCGCCGCCACCGGGATCACGCCGCCGGACAGGTTCTTGCCGACCAGCAGGATGTCCGGGGTGATGCCTTCGCGGTCCGCGCCCCACCAGGTCCCCAGCCGCCCGAGGCCGGTCTGCACCTCGTCGAGCACCAGCAGCGCGCCATGGGTGCGGCAGGCCCGCTGGACCGCCGTCAGGTAGCCGGACGGCGGGATGACGACGCCGTTCTCGCCCTGCACGGGCTCCAGGACGACGCAGGCGTCGGGCGTGGCCGCCAGCGCCTGCTCCAGGGCATCGGCGTCGCCGTACGGCACGTGCTGGACGTCGGGGACCAGCGGTCGGAACGGTGCCTGGTACAGCTCCCGGGCGGTGAGGCTGAGCGCGCCCATGGTCTTGCCGTGGTAGCCGCCGGCGGTCGAGACGAGGTGGCGCTTGCCGTGCGCGCGGGCCAGTTTGATCGCCGCTTCCGTCGCCTCCGCGCCGGAGTTGACGAAGTGGACGTACTCCAGACCGGCCGGGGCGACGGCGGCCAGCGCCTCGGCCGCCCTGGCCGCCACGGGTTCGAGCAGGATCCGCGTGGCCAGGGCGTGCCTGCGCAGCTGCGTGCCGACTGCCTGGACGACCTTGGGATGCTGGTGGCCGAGAAGGAACACGCCGTAGCCGCCGCAGTCGATGTAGCGGCGCCCGTGCGCGTCCCAGACGTGGACGCCCTTGGAGGCGACCTCCACCAGGCCGCCGGTCACCTCCGCGAGCCGGGCCCGGCCGCGGCTGATGTGGCGCCGGTAGCCCTCGGCGACGGCGGCGGGGTCGACCTGGCGCTGCTCCGGGGTCACGCGGCCATCCCCTCGGGCGTACGGGTGCGGACCAGGTTCCTGGCGTGCGCGAGGTGGTCGATCGACGCGTTCACGGCGTCGCGGACCTCGTCGGCGGTGAGCGATCCCGGGCCGCCCGGGACGTCGCCGAGCGTGCACGGGAGCGGGGCGGCGGTGTCGAACAGCGCCGTCATCGCCAGCATGTCGTCGAACCGGCGGCGGGCGGCCGGCGGCAGCGGGTCGATGAAGACGGGACGGACCAGCCGGTCGACCATGTCCGGGTCGACCAGGCGCGGCCTGGGCATCGGGATGCCGAAGGCCTCGGCGCGGTCCTGACAGGCCTGGACGACCTCTCCCGCCGTCGGCGCCGCCTCGCCCACGGTCAGCCAGTGCTCGGCACCGGCGAACGGCAGGTCCACGAGCGCGGCGAGCGCCTGGGCGGCCGTGTCCCGCGGGATGACGTCGGCACGGGCGGAGGGATCGAGCGGGAGCAGCGGCACGGTGCCCTTGAGCAGCGCCGTCACGATGCCGTGCAGTCCCTGGAACCGGGGGATGAACCCGGTGGCCCGGTCGCCGATGACGACCGAGGGACGGGCGATGGTGTACGGCAGCCCTGAGGCGCGTACCCGTTGCTCGGCTGCCCGCTTGGAGTCCAGGTAGTGGTCGGGAACCGCGGTCGCCTCGCCCTGGGCGCGCCCGGCGGTCTGCCGGGTCAGGTCCGTTCGGGCCACGAAAGCCGTGCTGACGTAGAGGAGTTCGGCGCCGGCGCGGCCGGCGAACTCGATGACGCGCTCCGTGCCGCGCGTGTTCAGCTCGGCAGTGGCCTGGGCACCGGCTCCGAAGTCGGTGGTGGCGCCGCAGTGCACGACGGTGTCGACGATGTCCGTGAGCCACTGGTACGTGGCGTCGTCCACGCCCAGCCGGGGTGCGGCGAGATCGCCGCGGACCTGTTCGGCCGGGACATGGGAGGTGTGGATGAGGGCGATGACGCGATGGCGGCCCAGCAGGGGCAGCAGGGCGCTGCCGAGCACGCCGGACGCACCGGTGAGCAGGACGGTCTTGCGCTTGTTCAAGGGAGATCTCCTGGCGGGGCTCACGCGGGCGTGCCGCGGAGTCGAGGAAGAAGTGAGGTGTGGGGGAGGGGCGGTGAGGTGTACCGGGGTGGCGGCGGTCAGGCGTACCCGGGTGCCGGGCGGTGCAGGTGCGTCCGGCTCACGCCATGGTCAGCGCCGCACCCGCGAAGTAGTCGCGGAGGGCTCCGGCCATGCGGGACCGGGACGGCGGGTGGAAGGCGAGGGCCTGGGTGCAGCCGGCCAGGTAGGCGACCTGCGGATCGCTGATGAAGGCCATCCCGCCGAGCGACTCCACACAGCGCTGGACGGCGCGGGCGATGGAGTCCTGCGCGGCGTACCGGCACACCAGCGCCGCCGCCAGCGCCTCCTGACCGCCGAAGCCGGCGCCCAGCCGGTGGGCGATGCCCTCGACGGAGCCCATCACGGCCTCCAACTCGACCACCAGAGCGGCCTGTTCGGTGACCGGGACGCGGTCTGCGCGCAGGACGCGCTCGGCCAGGGCACTCGCGACACCCAGGTACGTGGCCGTCATGAGCAGCTCGAACCACAGGAACCCGGCGGTCTGCAGCGAGTCGAGCCCCCCGGCGGCCCCGGGGTCGATCCGCACCAGCAGGTCCTCGGGCACCGGGACGCGGTCCAGCACGACCGCCTCGCTCTCCGCGCCGGCCAGCAGGGGCGTGCGCCAGAACGGTTCCACCCGCAGGCCGTGCGAGTCCGCCGGGATCAGGGCCACGGCCATCTGCGTGCCCCCGCCGTCGGGGAGAGGCACGGTGACGGACGCGGTGAGCAGGTCCATCGACCGGGCGAGGCTGCACGGCCGCTTGCTGCCGGAGATCAGGATCTGTCCGTCCTGAGCCTGCTCGGCCCGCATGGTCGGGGACAGGATGTGCCGGCCGGGCTGCCCCTCGGCGAACCCGGAGGCCAGGAGGAGGCCGTCCCGTGCGACGCCCTCCAGGAGCATCCACTCCAGCCCCTGGGTGGCCCGATGGGTCTCGACGAGGCCGGCCACGGAGAAGTGGTGCATGGTCGTGGCCACGGCCAGCGACGGCGACCGGGAGGCCACGGCACGCTGGACGCGTACGGCCTGGACCGCGTCGGCGCCGGTGCCGGAGTGTTCGGAGGGCACCAGCAGAGCGGGCCCGCCCACCTTCCTGAACGCCTCGAAGGCCGGGCTCTCGGGCCGCTCCAGAACCTCCCACGGGTAGTCGGTCAACGTGTCGTCGAGTCCTGGCAGCAACTCGTCGAGCACGGCGCGTTCGTGGCGCAGAAATCGCATGCTTCCCCCTTGGTGCACGCGTTCGGTCTGGGACGTTCACGACGCTAGGGGTGTGCGGTGCAGGGTCTGTGCAGAGGAGTGGCAACTCCCCGTCAGGCGTTTCTGCACTTGGCCGGAAAGGGTTTGAACCGTCCTTGGGTCACGAAGAGTTCCGCGTGCGGGTGACCGCTGCCACCCCTGGCATGTCCCGCTTGAGGTCCACCTCGGCGATCAGGCCGTGCGGTTCGGCCGCGGACAACCGGAGCGCGCCGTCGCCGGCTTCGAGCAGTGTCGTGGCGATGGCCAGACCCAGTCCGGAGCCCCTGCGGTCGCCGTGCTGCTCGCCGCGCCAGAACCGGTCCGTCGCCCGCGCCAGGTTCTCGGGCGGCATGCCTGGTCCCTCGTCCTCGACCGTCACCCGCACCCGCGTGTCGTCGGCCCGGGTCCGTACGGTGACCCGCCCGCCGGGCGGCGAGAAGCCCAGTGCGTTGTCCAGGAGCACGTCCAGTACCTGGTCGAGGACACCGGGTTGGCAGGAGGCCACCGCCTTCTCGCCCTTGACCACGACGGTGACGTCGCCGGCCGACGCCTGGGCGCTCCAGGCGCGGGCGCGGGACTCGGCGACCGAGCGGACCTCCACCGGCACCGCCCCGTGCCCGGGCTCGGCGGCCCGGGCGACCACCAGCAGTTCGTCGAGGATCCGGCCGAGGCGCTCGGCCTCGTCGACGGCCACCGTCAGATGGGGCCGGCCGGCCTCGGTGACCGCGCTCTCCAGCACGTCGATGCGCAGCCGGAGCGCGGTGAGCGGATTGCGCAACTGGTGCGAGGCGTCCGCGACGAAGCTCCGCTGGGTTTCGATCAGCGCGACGAGCCGGTCCGTCATCGCGTTGACGGCCGCCGCGAGTTCGCGGATCTCCGCCGGACCGCTGTCCCCCGGCGCCCGCGTGTCGTACCGGCCCTGCGCGATCGCGCCGACCGCGCGGTGCAGCTGCCGCACGGGGCGCAGACTCCACCGGGACAACGGTACGGAGGCCACGCTGGCGGCCAGCAGTCCCAGCCCGGCGACGCCGAGCAGCACGGCGTTCTGCCCCATCGCCCGGGAGCGCAGGGACGTGGTGGGCGCGAGGGTGGCGACCGCCGCGATCGTCCGCCCGTGCTCGAAGACCGGGGAGGCGACGAACGACGGCTTGGCGGAGATGTTGAAGGGGTAGTTCAGCGGAAGGTTCGGCCGCCCGTCCAGCGCGCGCCGCACGATCAGCCGCCACTCCCGGCGGCCGACCCGCGTCCCCGGGCGCGTGGTGAAGGCCACCTCGCCCCTGTTGTCGAAGAGCAGCACGACGCTGTCCTTGCGTCTGCCGTACTCCGTGGCCTGCCCGGCCCAGGCGGTGTCGGACGCGGGAGCGGCCGTGCGGGCCGCCGAGGCCGCCAGCTTCTCGGTCTCGTTGACCTGGGCGATGGCCAGGTGGTGGTACTCGATCATGGAGAGGCTCAGGGCGAGTGGGATCCCCAGCGCCAGCAGCAGGATCGCGGTCAGTGACAGATAGGTGGTCAGCAGACGGCGGCGCACGGCCGGCACCTCCCCGCGGCTCCGGTCGGCGCGGTCACCGCTTTCCCGGTGAGCCGAGGCGGAAGCCGACGCCGCGCAGTGTCTCGACCCAGTCGTAGGACCCGAGTTTGTTGCGCAGACTTCCGACGTGCACGTCGAGGGTGCGGGTCGATCCGTACCAGTTCTCGTCCCACACCCGGGAGATGATCGCCTCCCTGGTGTGGACCGTCTCGGGTTCCTCCACCAGCATCACCAGGAGGTCGAACTCCTTGCGGGTGAGCTGCAGCCGCCTGCCCTCCAGCGTGGCCGACCGGCTGCGCAGATCCATCTCCAGGCCCTCGGCGGTCAGCAGCTCCCGCGCACCGCCGTGGCACGCGGGGTCGTGCCCCCGCTCGCCGAGACCACAGCGGCAGGAGCGCCGGGACACGGCCTCGATCCGCGCGTTCAGCTCGTGCACGCTGTACGGCTTGACGACGTAGTCGTCGGCACCCGCGAGCAGGCCCATCACCCGGTCGATCTCCTCGGCGCGTGCCGTCAGGGCGATGACCGGTACCGGGGACAGGGCCCGGATGCGCTTGCACACCTCGACCCCGTCCAGGTCCGGCAGCCCCAGATCCAGGAGCACGAACTCGCAGCCGTCCAGGCGCTCCAGCGCGTCGGCGCCGCTGTGTACGACGACGGTCTCGTGCCCGCGCATGCTCAGCGCCGCACTCAGGGCGTCCGCCACGCGCACGTCGTCCTCCACGACCAGGATGTTCATCGGTTCCCCCGTGTCGGTCATGGCTCGGCCCGGTCCTCTGGGCCGGCCCCGTGAGCTGTTCTACTAAGGAGTTTAGTGGTAACCGGCCGGAAGGGAATTGCAGTTCGTCTGAACTGCGCCTGTGACTCCGCTGTCCCTCACCTCCCTACCGTCGGTGACACCCGCTCCGCGGCGATCGGGCGGCAGCCCCCGCCGTCCGTGCCCCGTCGCCGCGGAGCCTTGCGCCCCTGGGAGCTGCTGTGAGCGACACATCCACCAGGACCACGCCCGAACACGAGGCGTCCCGCACCCCATCGCCGCCGGGCGGACGTTCCCGCCTGGCGGCGCTGGGCCGGGCCGTGGCCCGCCGACGGCTGCTCGTCCTGCTGCTGACCCTCGTGGTCGTGGCCATCGCGGCGGCCCTGGGCGGTGACGTCGCCCAGCGGCTGTCCAGCGGGGGATTCACCGATCCGAAGTCCGAGTCCAGCAAGGCGGAACGGTTTCTCGCCGACCGGTTCAAGTCCGGCGTTCCGAACCTGGTGCTGGTGGCCCGCGCGCCCGGCTCCGTGGACGCCCCCTCCGCGTCCGCCGCGGGCCGCGAACTGACCGAACGGGTCGCGAAAGCCCCGGGCGTGCTGTCCGCGGGCTCGTACTGGACGATGCCCGGCGCGGCCCCGCTGCGCTCCAGGGACGGACGGTCCGCCCTGGTGCTCGTCCGGCTCGGTGGCAGCGAGGACGACTTCCGCGCCACCGCCAAGCGCCTGGTCCCGAAGGTCGGGGGGAGACAGGGTGTCCTCGACGTGTCCGTCACCGGCTCCGCCCAGGTCTCCGTGGAGATCGAGAAGCGCAGCGAGGAGGACCTGGCCAAGGCCGAGGCCATCACCGCCCCGGCGACCCTGCTGATCCTGCTCGTGGTCTTCGGCAGCGCGGTGGCGGCGGCCCTGCCGCTCGCCGTGGGACTGCTGTCGGTCCTCGGCACGTTCCTCGTGCTGCGTCTGCTGTCGGCGGTGACGTCGGTGTCGGTGTTCTCCACCAACATCACCACGGCGCTCGGGCTCGGACTGGCCATCGACTACAGCCTGTTCGTCGTCACCCGCTACCGGGAGGAGCTGGCCTCGGGCCGGGACGTCACCGAGGCCATCGCGCAGACGGTGCGTACCGCCGGCCGTACCGTGCTGTTCTCCTCGGTGACCGTGGCCCTGTCCCTGGCCGGTCTGCTCGTCTTCCCGCTCTACTTCCTGCGCTCGTTCGCGTACGCCGGCATGGCGGTCGTAGCCCTGGCCGCGGTCGGCGCCGTGGTCGTCCTTCCCGCCCTGCTGGCGCTGCTCGGGCGCCGCATCGACGCCTGGAACATCAACCGTGCGCTGCGCCGACTGGTCCCGCACCGGCGCGAACGCGGGCCCGCGACCGAGGAGTCCGGTTTCTGGCACTGGCTGGCCACCGCCGTCATGCGCCGGCCCGTGCTCTTCGCCCTGGCGGTCGTCGCGGTGCTGGTCACCCTCGGACTGCCGTTCATCCGCGCCTCGTTCGGCATCACCGACGACCGGGAGCTGCCCGCCTCCGCCCCCGCCCATGTCGCCGCCCAGGCGCTGCGGGACGACTTCGACAGCGGTGAGTCCTCCGCACTCTCGGTCGTCCTGCCCGAAACCGACGCCGACGCGGGCCGGGTCGGCTCCTTCGCCGCCCGGATGTCCGCCCTGCCGGGCGTCTTCCGGGTGGACGCGGCGACCGGCTCGTACGTCAACGGCCGGCAGGTGGCGCAGCCCGGTCCGGCGGCCGTGCGTTTCCGGGCCCCGGGGGCCACCTGGATGTCCGTCGTCCCCTCGGTCGAGCCGTACTCCGACGCGGGCACCCGCCTGGTGCAGCGACTGCGCGGCGCGCCGGGCGCGCCGGGGACCGTCCTCGTGGGCGGCCAGGCGGCCCTGCTGGTGGACACCCGCGACGCGCTGGCGGCGGGGCTGCCGTGGACCGGGCTGATCATCGCCGGTACGACGCTGGTCCTGCTCTTCCTGTTCACCGGCAGTCTGCTCATCCCGCTCAAGGCGGTCGTCTTCAACCTGCTCAGCCTGAGCGCCACGTTCGGTGCCATGGTGTACGTCTTCCAGGACGGCCATCTGCAGTGGCTGGTGGGCGACTTCACCGTCACCGGTCTCCTGGACATCAGCATGCCGGTCCTGATGTTCTGCGTCGCCTTCGGCCTGTCCATGGACTACGAGGTCTTCCTGCTCTCCCGGATCAGGGAGGTCTACATGGAAACCGGGGACAACACCCGGGCCGTAGCCCTGGGTCTGGAGCGCACCGGCCGGCTGGTGAGCGCCGCCGCGCTGCTCTTCGCCACGGTCATGGCCGCCTTCGCCACCTCCGGGCTCACCCTCCTCAAGCTGCTCGGTGTGGGACTGGCCCTGGCCGTGATCATGGACGCCACGGTCGTCCGCGGTCTCCTCGTCCCGGCCGTGATGAGGCTGGCCGGACGCGCCAACTGGTGGGCTCCGAAGCCGCTGCGCCGCCTGCACGAGCGCCTTGGCCTGAAGGAGGCCTGACGCCCTGCGGACGGCTGTGCGTCAGGGGAGGGCCGTGCGCCGTCCGGAAACGGCGCCGAGCAGGAAGGGGTAGCGCGTGATGCACGAGCCGACCGCCGTCGGGAGCGTCCATGTCTCCGCCCGCCCCCGGACCGTCTACCGCCTCGTCACGGACCTGTCCCAGTGGAGGCGGTTCGTCGCCGAGTGCCGAGTGGCGCCGGGGGAGTTCACCGCGAGGGCGGGCGAGCGGTTCCGCGGCACCAACCACCACGGCCCGATGCTGTGGCGTACGACGGCGACCGTGACGCACGCCGCGCCCGAACGATGCTTCGCGTTCCGGGTCACCCTGTTCGGCCGCCCTGTCTCCTGCTGGCGCTACGACATCGTGCCGACCGCGCACGGCTGCCGGGTCACCGAGAGCACCCGCGACCAGCGCGGCCCTGTCCTGCGCGTGATCTCCGTGCTCACCACCGGAGTCCTCGACCGCGCCGCCCGCAACCGCCGCAACATCGAACACACCCTCGCCCGGCTCAAGTCCGCGGCGGAGGCCTTGGAGAACGACGGGAACGAAAGGACACGTTCATGAACCGCATCGTGCTCTCCGGACTGACGCAGATCGCCCTCGGAGCCGCCACCGGCTTCCCGTACGCCCTCGCCGTCACGGACGCCGACCGGCTGCGCCGCGCCGGGATCAAGGCTCCTCAGCGCATCCGGCAGTTCCATCTCGACTTGATCATCATGGGATCGCTGGTCGCCATGGCCGGCACCGCCGTCCCCGACATGCCCCGCTGGGTGGCCGCGCCCCTCGTCGTCGGCGGCTGGACGAACGCTCTGTCCTTCGTACCCCCCGCCCTCGCACCGGAGGCGGAGCAGCACCCGGTCTACCGCTCCGCCGTCGCAGCCTCCTTCGCGACGACGGCCTTCGCCTGGGTCGCCCTCGCGGCCGTGACCCGCCGTCGCCTGCGCGCCGCTTCGCGCCGGACCGCCTGAGCACGTGAACGCAGTCCATCGGCAGGAGGAGACGACCATGCCGGCTCTCCCTGACCTGCGCACCGTGGTGTACACGGACGACTACGCCAGGCCCGCCTCGCCCGGCCGGCGGCTACTCGCTCGACGGGTTCGCCGATGCCGCGGCGGCGCTCAGCCGTGAACTGCGGCTGCGGCGCGCGGTGTTCCTGGGGCACTCGCTGGGCGGGCCCGTGGCCGTCCGCTTCGCCGTGCGGCACCCGGAGCTGGTGCGGGCGATCGTCCCCATGGCGGGCGCGGACGCGTTCGCGGGGATCACGCGGGTGCTGCATCCGCAGGTGACCGCGCCCGGATGCCTTCACCGCCGAGGTCGGGTGCTTCCTGGACACGCTCGGAGACCGAGAAAGGACAGATCAGCCGAGCAGCGGCGGGCAGGCGACCAGGAGCGGCAGCAGCGGAACGGTCGCCACCAAGGCTGCCGCGCATCCCCGGAGTGCGGGATGAGGGCTCCTGCGCGGGCCGAGTACTCGCTTCAGGCGGATGAGGACGCCGAGGCCGCCTGCCGCGAACGCGCCCCGGGGAGTGCGCGCCGCGGCCATCTCGTAGAGGGCCGTGGCCAGCACCTCGCGGGAGTGGCTGCGCAGTGCGCGGTCGTCGGCGATCATCTCCAGCAGGAGTGCCGTCTGCTCACGGAAGTGGCGCGCCAGCGGAAGCCGCCGGAACACGGAGTGGAACGCCTCCGTGGCGGCCAGGGCCAGATGGTGACGGCCCCCGATATGGGCCTGCTCGTGGGCCAGTACGGCGCCGAGCTGTTCCGGCGTCAGCCGGCGCACGGCGGCCTCGCTGATCACGATCCGGGGGTGACGGCCGGGCAGGCAGTAGGCGGCGGGGGTCTCGTACGGCAGGACGGTGGCACACAGTCGTGCCGAGTGCCGGCCGACCAGGTCCACGGCTTCCCTGTGGCGGGCCCGCGCCCGGCGGGCCCGTACGACATGGCAGGCGAAGCCGGCGACCGGAGCGATCCCGACGGCGGCGGCCAGGGCGACCGCGAGCCGGTCCGCGGTGTCGGGTTCGGGCCGGCTCGAACCCGCACGCAGTCCGCAGGAGTGCAGCAGCCCCGCGAGGCCCGTGTGCAGGTGCTCGCCCGGCATCACCAGGTGGTACATGGCGAGCGCGGCCGCGATCGAGAAGGAGAGCGACAGGGCCTGCCACACCGCTGCCGCCAGTGCGGGAGCCCGATGGGGCCAGCTGCTGCGCACCAGCACCCGCGGGGCCAGGAAGCCCAGGGCCGCCGTGTAGCCGACCAGCGCCGGAGCCGCGTTCACGACTTCGCCTGTCGTCCCACGTTCCGCAGGGCCTCGTGCAGTGCCGCCAGTTCGTCCTCGGACATGTTCTCGACGAAGTGGACCAGTGCGGCGGGACGGTCCTTGCTGGCTTCCAGGCCGTCTTCCATCAGCGCGGCGGCGTACGCCTCACGGCTGCGGACGGGCGTGTACGTCCAGGCGCGTCCCTGCTTGCCACGGAGCAGCCAGCCCTTGGTGTACAGGATGTTGGCGACGGTCATCACCGTCGTGTACGCGATCTCACGGCTCCTGTTGATGTCGTCGACGACCTCCCGGACCGTCGCGGGACGGTTCCAAGTCCAGAGGCGATCCATGATCTCCGCCTCCAGGTCCCCCAGCCGTCGCATGGCCCGGACATCCTTTCGCCGCCGAGTACGCAGGGTCATAGTAGACGGGCGCCGAGTCGGGTAACCCCGCCTGCCGACCTCGCGCCCGCCGCACAGCTCTCTCACGCGCCCCACAGCGTGACGTACACCGGGGGCCGGAACCGGGAGGGCGGGACGCCCGCGCCGGGCGCGCCCATGATGCGGGTCGCCGTAGGCGTGTGCAGGAAGTGCAGGAACGCGTCGGTGGCCGGGGAACGATGCTCGGGCTGCAGGACGGTGGCGTGCCACGTGGCGTCCGACGGCGTGGCCGGGGTCTCCAGGACGCGCAGCTCGTCACGCCGGATGCGGGGCGACACCAGATGGGCGAGCGCCGGTGCCACCCCCGCGCCCTCGGCGGCGGCCGCCCAGGTCGCGGCCTGGTTGGGGAACACCCACACGTGTCCTTCGGCGACTCCGAGCCGACGCAGCAGCCGACCGGAGTCCGCGTCCGGATCGGTCCCGGAGGCGTCGACCAGCCACGACCACCGCGGCGGCGGACCGGGCGGCCGCGGCGCCCTGGCACCGGTCACCACGACCAGCTGGGTGCGGAACAGCGGCTCGCTGACCAGTTCTCCCCTGCGGGCGGCGCCGAGATACGGCCCGAGCGCGACGTCGGCCAGCCGGTTCTCCACCAGCACGCGTATCTCGTTGCCGGCGGCCACCCCGAACGAGGTCTCGGTCCTGCGCCCCGAGCGACAGGCGAAGGCCTCCACGAGCGACGGGAGCACGAACTCGGCCAGCGTGCTGGTGGCGACGACCCGCAGTTCGTCGGGGGCACCCCGTGCCGCCCGCACCGCGGCCTCGGCATCCGCGCTCAGCGCGACCATCCGCGACGCGACCGGCAGCAGCCGCGCCCCGGCGGGCGTCAGCCGCATCCCACCGCCGCCGGTGCGCCGGATGAGCGGATCGCCGAAGTGAGTGCGCAGCGCGGCGAGCGCCTGCGACACCGCGGACTCGCTCACGTCCAGGGTCCGCGCCGCGGCGCCCACCGAACCGAGCCGGGCAACCAGCACGAAGGTGCTGAGCTGCGTGACGGTCACCATCCGATTTTCTCGCGTTTGGGGCGATAAGTGAATGCTTATACGCCCATTGCATGGCCGGTGGGGAAGAGCGCAGCATCACTTCAGCAACGGGCACAGCGATCCAGGAGGGCCCGATGCAAGTTCCGGCTGCATTCCAGTACGAGCGGGCCACCAGCCTCGACCAGGCGATCGAGCTGCTCACGCGGTACGGCCCCGAGGCCCGGGTGGTGGCGGGCGGACACAGCCTGCTGCCGATGATGAAGCTGCGGCTGGCTCAGCCCGAAGCCCTGATCGACATCAACGGCCTCGGCGAGCTGGCGTTGATCCGGGTGGACGGGCACGACCTGGCCGTCGGAGCGATGGTCCGCCACGCGGAGCTGCTCGCCTCGCCGGTCGTCGGCGAACACTTCCCCATCCTGCGGGACGCGGAACGGGTCATCGCCGATCCGCTCGTGCGCAACCGCGGCACCGTGGGCGGCTCGCTGTGCCAGGCCGATCCGTCGGAGGACCTGTCCGCGGCGTTCTCGGCACTGCGGGCGACCCTGGTCGCCCAGGGCCCCGGCGGCAGGCGCACCATCGGGATCAGGGAGTTCTTCCTCGGACCGTACGAGACCGCGCTGAACGAAGCCGAGCTTCTGGTGGAGATCCGCGTGCCCATCCGTTCGCACGCCAGCGCCTACCGCAAGGTCGAGCGCCGGGTCGGCGACTGGGCGGTCGTCGCCGCGGGAGCGGTGCTGGAGATCTCCGCCGGGGTGATCACCGAGGCCGGAATCGGGTTGACCGCGGTGGGTGCCCCACGGTTCGTGGCCGAGCAGGCCGAGGACTTCCTGCGCGGTGGACGGCCGGACGACGAGGGCTTCGCCGAGGCGGGCCGGATCGCCGCGCAGGAGTGCAGGCCGACGGCCGACCAGCGGGGCCCGGTCGACTTCAAGCGGCATCTGGCCGGGGAGCTCACCACGCGGGCCCTGCGCGCCGCCGCCGCACGCGCCCAGGGGCAGGAGGCCTGACATGCGGATCACCGTGACCGTGAACGGCGAGCAGCACACGAGGGACGTGGAGCCCAGACTGCTGCTCGTGCACTTCCTGCGCGACGAACTCGGACTCACCGGCACCCACTGGGGCTGCGACACCTCCAACTGCGGGGTGTGCACCGTCTGGTTGGACGGGACGCCGGTCAAGTCCTGCACCGTGCTCGCGGTGATGGCCGACGGCCATGAGGTGCGGACCGTCGAGGGCTTGGCGCACGGGGCCGAACTCGACCCGGTGCAACAGGGGTTCATCGCCTGCCACGGGCTGCAGTGCGGCTTCTGCACGCCGGGGATGATGATGACCGCCCGCTGGCTGCTCGACCACAACGCGGATCCGTCCGAGGAGGACATCCGCGAGGCCATCTCCGGACAGGTGTGCCGCTGCACCGGTTACGAGAACATCGTGCGCGCCATCCGCTGGGCCGCCGAGCACGGCGGCGGTCGGGGGACCGCCGATGCGGGCACCGAGCCGGCGCCCGGCCGCGAGGAGGTGCGGGCATGACGACCACCGAGGAACGGCCGGTCGGTTTCGGACGGATGCCCCGCAAGGAGGACGCGCGGTTCGTCCGCGGTCACGGGACCTACGTCGACGACGTACGGCTGCCCGGCATGCTGCACGGCGCCATCCTGCGCAGCCCGCTGGCGCACGCCCGGATCGTGTCGATCGACACCAGCGCCGCCGAGGCGCACCCCAAGGTCAGGGCCGTGATCACCGGGGAGACCCTGGCCGGGCTCGGGCTCGCCTGGATGCCCACGATCTCGTACGACACCCAAGCGGTGCTCGCGACCGACAAGGTGCGCTTCCAGGGCCAGGAGGTCGCCTTCGTCGTCGCCGAGGACCACTACGCCGCCCGGGACGCCCTCGAACTGATCGACGTGGAGTACGAGCCGCTCCCGCCGGTCGTCGATGCCCGCCGGGCGCTCGACCCGGACGCGCCGGTGATCCGCGACGACAAGGAAGGGCAGACCGACAACCACGTCTTCGACTGGTCGGCGGGTGACAAGGAGCGCACGGACGAGGTCTTCGCGGCCGCCGACGTCGTGGTGGAGCAGGACATGCTCTACCCGCGGGTGCACCCGGCGCCGCTGGAGACCTGCGGCACCGTGGCGGACATGGACGCCATCACCGGGAAGCTGACGGTGTGGTCCACCACCCAGGCCCCGCACGCCCACCGCACGCTCTACGCGATGGTGGCCGGCATCCCGGAGCACAAGATCCGGATCATCTCCCCGGACATCGGGGGCGGCTTCGGCAACAAGGTCGGCATCTACCCCGGTTACGTGTGCGCGGTCGTCGGCTCGATCGTCACCGGCAAGCCGGTGAAGTGGGTGGAGGACCGCTCGGAGAACCTGATGAGCACCTCCTTCGCCCGCGACTACCACATGCACGGCGAGATCGCGGCGACGAAGGACGGGAAGATCCAGGGCCTGCGCGTCCATGTGATCGCCGATCACGGCGCGTTCAACGCCACCGCGCAGCCGACGCAGTTCCCGGCCGGCTTCTTCAGTGTCTTCACCGGCTCGTACGACCTGGCCGCCGCGCACTGCACCGTGACCGGCGTCTACACCGACAAGGCCCCGGGCGGCGTCGCCTACGCCTGCTCGTTCCGCGTCACCGAGGCCGTGTACCTGGTCGAGCGGATGGTCGACGTGCTCGCGGACAAGCTCGGCACGGACCCGGCCGAGCTGCGGATGCGCAACCTGCTGCGGCCCGGGCAGTTCCCGTACAGGACGCAGACGGGGTGGGAGTACGACTCCGGCGACTACCCGCGGGCCCTGCGGCTGGCGATGGACATCGCGCACTACGACGACCTGCGCCGGGAGCAGGCCGGAAAACGCGAACGCGGCGAGCTGATGGGCATCGGGGTCAGCTTCTTCACCGAGGCCGTCGGCGCGGGCCCGCGCAAGCACATGGACATCCTCGGTCTGGGCATGGCCGACGGCGCCGAACTGCGCGTCCACCCGACCGGCAAGGCGGTGTTGCGGATCTCCGTACAGACCCAGGGGCAGGGCCACGAGACGACGTTCGCGCAGATCGTCGCCGAGGAACTGGGCATCCCGCCCGAGGACGTCGAGGTGGTGCACGGCGACACCGACCAGACCCCGTTCGGGCTCGGCACCTACGGATCCCGCTCGACGCCGGTGTCCGGAGCGGCGGCCGCGATGGTCGCCCGCAAGGTGCGCGAACGCGCGAAGATCGTCGCCTCCGCGATGCTCGAAGTGAGCCCGGACGACCTGGAATGGGAGAAGGGCCGCTGGTACGTCACGGGCGACCCCGACCAGGGAAGGACCATGGCCGAGATCGCGCTCGCCGCACATTCCAACCTGGAGCTGCCCGAGGGGGTCGAGGGCCAGCTGGACGCGACCTGCGTCTACAACCCGCCGAACCTCACCTTCCCCTTCGGCGCGTACATCTGCGTCGCCGACGTGGACGCGGACACCGGCCAGGTGAAGATCCGCCGGTTCGTCGCCGTGGACGACTGCGGCAACCGGATCAACCCCATGATCGTCGAGGGTCAGGTGCACGGCGGACTCGCCGACGGCCTGGGCATGGCGCTCATGCAGGTGATCGCCTTCGACGAGGACGGCAACTGCCTCGGCGGGTCGTTCATGGACTATCTCCTGCCCACCTCGGTCGAGTGCCCCTCGTGGGAGCTGGGCGAGACCGTCACCCCCTCCCCGCACCACCCCATCGGTGCCAAGGGCGTCGGCGAGTCCGCCACGGTGGGCTCGCCCGCCGCGGTGGTCAACGCCGTGGTCGACGCGCTGAAGCCGCTCGGCGTACGCCATGTCGACATGCCGCTGACGCCCGCCGCGGTGTGGCGGGCCGCCCAGGGCCGGCCGCTGCGCACGGACCTGGCGATCACCTGAGGCGCCCGCGATGACGAACCCCGAACTGCTGACCCGGGCGGACGCGCTCCGGCACGGCCGGACCCCGTTCGTGCTGGCCACCGTCGTGCACGCGGAACGGCCCACGAGCGCCAAGCCCGGGGACAGCGCGCTGGTGCTGCCCGACGGGACCGTCGAGGGCTTCGTGGGCGGCACCTGCGCCGAGACGACGGTGCAACTGCAGGGCCTGAGGGTGCTGCAGACCGGCGAGTCGCTGCTGCTGAGGATCACGCCCGGCGTGGACACCGGCACCGAAGGCGCGCAGGAGCCCGGCGAAGGCCTGGTCACGGTGGCCAATCCCTGCCTGTCGGGCGGGACGCTCGACATCTTCCTGGAGGCCAACCTCCCCCCGGCGCTGGCGTACGTCTACGGACACGCCCCCATCGCCCGCGCCCTGCTCGACGTCGGACGTGTGCTCGGCCTGGACGCCCGGCCGGCCTCGCCCGGCGAGCCGCTGCCCCCCGATCTGGACGTCGTCGTCATCGCCACGCACGGCCGCGACGAGGAGCCCGCGCTGGTCGGGGCCGCACGGGCCGGAGTCCCGTACATCGGGCTGGTGGCCAGTCCGAAGCGCGGCGCGGCGGTGCTCGCCGGGCTGGACGTCACCGAGGAACAACGCACGCGCATCCACACCCCGGCCGGCCTGGACATCGGCGCGCGGACCCCGGGGGAGATCGCCCTGTCGGTGTACGCCGAGATCATCGCACTGCGGCCGAAGGCGGCCCGAGCCGTGCGCCCCACAGCCGACTCCGCCGCGCCGCGGGCCATGGCCGAGGCCGTGGATCCCGTGTGCGGCATGACCGTGGCCATCACCCCCGACACCCCGTCACTGGACCGGGCCGGCAGCACGGTCTACTTCTGTGGGCCGGGATGCCGGCACGCCTTCGCCGACGACCCCTCCCGTTACGCGCATGCCTGACCCCGACCCCCTCGTACCCGATGTCCCCGCCCTGCGCGCGCGTCTGGACGCGGTCGGCTACCTGGCCGACGACGCCCTGGCCACGGCGCTGCTGCTGGCCGTGCGCATGCGGCAGCCGATCCTGCTGGAGGGCGAGCCCGGCGTCGGCAAGACCGAGGCGGCCCGCGCGCTCGCCGCCGTGCTCGACACCCCACTGATCCGGCTCCAGTGCTACGAGGGACTGTCCTCGGCCGAGGCCCTCTACGAGTGGAACTATCCACGGCAACTCCTGGCCATCCGGCTCGCCGAGTCCCGCGGGGAGCCCCTGCGGGACGCCGACCTGTTCACCGAGGACTACCTGCTGCCACGTCCGCTGCTCGCCGCGATCTGCCACCCGGGACCGCGGCCGGCGGTGCTGCTCATCGACGAGGTGGACCGCGCCGACGACGAGTTCGAGGCGTTCCTGCTGGAACTGCTCGCGGATGCCGCGGTCACCATCCCCGAACTCGGCACCCGGACGGCTGTGGTGCCGCCGGTGGCCGTACTGACCTCCAACCGCACCCGGGATCTGCACGACGCGCTCAAACGCCGCTGCCTCTACCACTGGATCGACTACCCGGACACCGCACGAGTCGCCGCGATCATCCGCAGACGGGTGCCGGAGTCGGCCGAGTGGCTGGCCCCGCGCGTGGCGCACGGAGTGGCGCGTCTGCGTGCTCGGCAGGAACTCACCAAGCCGCCCGGCATCGCCGAGGCGATCGACTGGGCCGGCGCGCTGCACACCCTGGGCCTGTCCGTCCTCGACGCCGACGCCGCCGACCGCACCCTGGGAGCGGTCCTCAAGTACGCCGAGGACCTGGAGGCCGTACGCCGGGCCGGACTGGACGAGCTCATCGACGCGGAGGCAGGCACCGATGCCTGACCTGCCGGAACTGGCCGCCTCGTTCACCGCCGCCCTGCACGACGCGGGGATCGAGGTGGGCCCCGACCGTACCCGCGGTTTCGCCCGGGCGCTCACCCTGCTGGCACCGTCGACGCCCCGTGAACTGCGGCACTGCGCGCTCGCCACCCTGGTGTCCGACCCCGAGCAGATCGAGCCGTTCGACGCGGTCTTCCGGGAGGTCTTCGGCGCCCCGGCCGACCGCGACGTACAGCGCGGGCAGCCTGGTGACCCGGCGCGCTCGCTCCCGCGCACCCTTCCCGGCCGCGTCCCCGGCGCCCGCGAGGCCACCGCGGACGGACGCAGCCGGGAGGCCCGCGCACAGCCGCGGGAGGCTCCGGTCCCCCTCGCCGCCAGTCCGCTCGACCGTCTCGCGAGCCGCGACTTCGCGGACCTGTCCGCCGAGGAACTGGCGCTGCTCTCCGAAGTGATGCGCACCCTCGTGCTCCGCACCCCGACCCGCCCGTCACGCCGGCACCGCACCGCACACCACGGTGCGCGCATCGACGTGCGCCGCACCCTCTCCGACAGCCGCCGCACCGGCGGATACCCGCTGCGGCTACGCCGCTTCGTGCCCCGCACCCGCCCCCGCGACCTCGTCGTGCTCTGCGACATCTCCGGCTCGATGGAGCCCTATGCCCGCGCGATGCTGCAACTGCTCTACTGCGCCGCCCGAGCCACCCGCGCCGAGGTCTTCACCTTCGCCACCCGCCTCACCCGCCTCACGCCCGTCCTCCGGCGGGCCGGGCCGGACGACGCCCTGGCACGGGCCGGACGGGCGGCCCCGGACTGGTCCGGGGGCACCCGGATAGCGGAGTGCCTGGCGGAGTTCAACGAGCGGTTCGGACGGCGCGGCATGGCGTACGGCGCCGTGGTCGCCATCGTCTCCGACGGCTGGGACACCGGCCCGCCCGCCGACCTCGCCACCCAGATGGCGCGCCTGTCCCGGGTCGCCTACCGCGTCGTCTGGGTCAACCCGCGTACGGCGAGCCCGCGCTACCGTCCGCTCGTGGCCGGCATGGCCGCGGCACTGCCCTACTGCGACGCCGTCGTCAGCGCCCACAACCTCGCCTCCCTGGACGACTTCACCGCCGCTCTGTCCGCCCCCCGCCGCCGCAGGTGATCAGCGTGAGTTCACAGCGTCACGGGTGTGGCCGGCCGGTGGGCGCCTCCCGTTCCAGCAGTTCGCTGCGCAACGCGAGCGGGGTCACTCCGTGCCACCGGCGCACCGCCCGCCGGAGTGCGCTCATGTCGGCGAAGCCCGCCTGGCGTGTGATGTCACGGAGCGTCAGTTCCCGTCGTCGCAGCAGTTGTTCGACCTGCTCGCGGCGTACCCCGTCGACGATCGCCTCGTACGTGGTGCCGCACTCGGCCAGGCGACGGCGCAGGGTGCGTTCGCTGGACGCGTGCCTGCGGGCCTGCTCCGGGAACGAGGGGACGGCCGGAAGGCTCTGCGCGATGGAGATCTCCAGCACCTCGAGCAGGTCCTGCTGGTCGCGCCGTGACGCCATCTCCGTCTCCAGCACGTCGAGCACCGCGGCGTAGGTGATGGGGTCCCGCCCGGGCATGACCGCCCGGGCCCACCGGGTGGGGATCACCATGCGGTTGCCGGCGGCGTCGAAGCGCAGCGGGCAGCGGAACAGTTCGTCGAACGGGCGGGTGTCGCGCGGCGCGGGGAAGGCGAACTCGACCGCCTGCGGGGCGAATGCGGCGCCGACGCTCAGCCGGGTGAGGGTGACGACACTGGAGTACGCCTCCTCGATCAGGAAGACGGCGACCGTCGGATCCAGTGCGGGGTCCGGCAGATCGGCGCGCAACACATAGCCGACGTCCTCCCAGCCGGCCGACCACACCGTCATGGCCCCGGAGAGGTTCTGATAGCGCACGCCGGTCTCGATGGCGTCCTGATGCGTGTCGGCGGCCATCATGGCGAAGCCGAGCAGCCCCCACGCGGTCAGGTGCTGCGCCGCGCCCACGCGCAGCCCCAGGTGCTCGTCCCCGGTCAGCTCCACCGCCCGGCGGATGACGTCACTGCCCTGCCGGTAGGAGACCCGCAGCGCGGCGGAGCCCATCACCGTCGGGTCCAGCCCGACCCGGGTCAGCAGCGGCTGCAGGTCGACGCCGTACTTCCCGGCGACCCGGGCGAGGTAGCGGAGGATGTTCGGCGCGATGGTGGCCGAGGTGCTGCGACTCGTTCCCGGAGAAGTGACCGGGGCGGGAGCATCAGACATCGCGATCCCTCTCACCAGGGCGTTTCTCGCTTCACTGTAAGCAGCCGGGCTCCGCCTGTCGCGGGCGTGGCCGCCGGAGCCCCCCTTTCGGCCTCCGGCGCGCTGCACACCGCCTTTTCGCCCTCCCTACCTTGTGCGGAAACCCGCCCGCCCTGCCGTCCGTGACGCGGGGGACACCGGCGCGAGAGCGCAAGAGACGAAGGCTCACCATGACCGCACCTCTTCAGACCCCGGCTCGGCGACGATCCGTGCGCCGGACCCCGCTCGCGGCAGCCCGACGGGCCGTGGCGACGGTGTTCGCCGCCCAGGGAGCAGCGGTGGCCGCGGTGTCCACCACGGTGCCCGCCGTCAAGGAGCGTCTCTCGCTCTCTCCGCTGACGATGACCGTGCTCGTCGTGGCCGTCGCGCTGAGCGCCGGCGTCGGCAGCTTCGCCGGACTGGCCGTGATCCGACGTCTGGGGCTGGTCGCCGCCATGCGGGCCGCCGTCGTGGCGACCGCCGCTGCTCTGCTGCTGATCGGCTGGGCTCCCGATCAGGCCGTGGTCGCGGTGTCCTACGGGTTGTTCGGCATGGCGCTGGGCTGTATCGACGTGTCGGCGAACACCCGGGCCGCGGCCGTCGAACGCCACTACGGCCGGAGCGTCTTCGCCTCCTTCTACGCCGCCTGGAGCGCAGCCGGCGTCGCGGCCGCTCTGCTGACCGCGGGCACGGCTCACCTCGGATGGCCCGCCGAGTACACCCTGACCGCACAGGCCGGCCTCGTCCTGGCCCTCGCCCTGACCGTCCGCTCGCACGCGCTTCCCACCGGCTCACCCGTCGCCGTCTCCGACCATGGGGAGTCCCAGGGGGAGTCCGTCGGACTCGGCCGCGGACTGTGGGCCGAACTCGCCCCGTTCGGCCTTGTCCTCCTGGTCGCCTACGTCATCGACTCCACGGTCTCGTCGTGGTCGACGCTCTATCTCCACCAGACCCTGGACACCGCCTTGTCCCTGGCACCTCTGGCCTATGCGGCCTACCAGGTCGGCACCGTCACCGGGCGGGCCTGCGCCGACCGTCTCGTACGCACCCTCGGCCCGGCGGCCGTGATCCGTGCCGCCACCCTGCTCACCGCCACGGCCCTGGCCGGATTGGCAGCCGCCCCCGCCTGGCCGTACGCGGTCCTGGCCGCCGCGTGCACCGGGCTCGGGGTCTCCGCACTCGTCCCCCTGTGCCTCGCCTCCGCCGGACGCCTGCGACCGGGGGCGACCGAAGCGGTCCTGGCCCGGATGAACGTCTTCAACTACACAGGTGTGCTCGCGGGCGGGGCGGCCAGCGGAATCCTCGGGTCCACCGGCCACTTCCGACTCGCCTACGGGATACCCGCCGCACTCGTCCTCGCGCTCCTGGCGACCGCACGGTCTTTCGCATGGCCGCCCAGGCCCCCTCTTTGACCGCACCGATCATTTCCCGCTGAACGGCAGATGAATAAGTTCTCCTCAGCCCTTCGGGAATGGGACTGCGAACGTCTGAAAAAGGATCCGATTCATGGGAAATATTCAGTACGACACGTGCGTGATCGGAGCGGGACCTGCCGGGCTGGCGGTCGCCAGAGCCCTGACGGAGCGGAATCTGCCGTACACGCATCTCGAACGGCACACAGGGCCCGGCGGCATCTGGGACATCGACAACCCCGGCAGCCCGATGTACGAGTCGGCCCATTTCATTTCCAGCAGGACCCTCTCGGGCTTCGGAGGATTTCCCATGCCCGACGAATTCGCCGACTATCCCCCGCACCGGCAGATCCTCTCGTACCTGAGGTCCTTCGCCGACGCCTACGAGCTGACGGAGCGCATCCAGTTCGGCGTCGAGGTCGAAAGCGTCGAGAAGAACGCGGACGGCACCTGGGCGGTCACCCGGGCCGACGGACGACAGACCGTGCACAGCCAGGTCGTGGTGTGCACGGGTGCCCAGTGGCACCCCAACGTCCCGGAACTGCCCGGGAACTTCACCGGCGAGGTCCGCCACACGGTCGGCTACCGCAGCGCGGAGGAACTGCGCGGCAAGCGGGTCCTGGTCGTGGGAGCCGGGAACTCCGGCTGCGACATCGCCTGCGACGCCGCCCGTAGCGCGGACCACGCGGTGATCAGCATGCGCCGCGGCTACTGGTTCATCCCCAAGCACCTCTTCGGCCGGCCGGTGGACACCATCGCGGGCGGCGGGCCGCACCTGCCGATGTGGCTGGCGCAGCGGGTCTTCGGCACCCTCCTGCGGATCCTCAACGGCGACCCGGCGCGCCTGGGCCTCCCGAAGCCGGACCACAAGCTGTTCGAGACCCACCCCGCGATCAACTCGATGCTGATCCACCACCTCCAGCACGGCGACATCACCGCCAGACCGGGGATCGCCCGCACCGAGGGCAGGACGGTCCGCTTCACGGACGGCACCCGCGACGACTTCGACCTGATCCTGCTGGCCACCGGTTACGTCCACAAGGTGCCCGTCGCGCAGAAGTACTTCGGCGACGAGCAGCACCCCGACCTGTACCTGTCGTCGTTCTCCCGCGAGCACCAGGGCCTGTGCGGAGTCGGCTTCGTCGAGACCAACTCCGGTGCGTACCGGCTCTTCGACACCCAGGCCCAGCTGATCGCCGGGCACATCCACGACGCACGGCACCGACTGCCGAACGCGGAGCGATTCGCAGGCATGATCCGTACCGACCGCCCGGACCTGTCCGGCGGCATCAAGTTCGTCGACTCGCCCCGGCACACCGGCTACGTCGACAGCGCCGCCCTCGTGAAGCACCTCGCCAGGATCGCGGCCGAGATGGGCTGGCGCACCGAAGGCCGGCCGCCGCGCGTGCGGTCCCCGCGGGACGCGGAGGCGGTGTCATGAGCGGCTTCGACTTCCATGACAAGGTCATGCTGGTGACCGGCGGCGCCGGCGGGATCGGCAGCGCGATGTGCCGTCGCTTCGCCGCCGGGGGCGCCCGCTGCGTGGTCGTCGACATCGACGAGGCCCGCGCCGAGCAGGTCGCCGTCGCGCTTCCCGGCGCCGGCCACACCGCCATCGGCTGCGATCTGGTGGACCGGGCCCAGGTGGAGCACCTTTTCGATCAGGTCGCCGACGCGTACGGCCGCCTCGACGTGCTCGTCAACAACGTGGGAATGACCAGCGCCGAACGCTTCGACGTGCGCAGCGTCGAGAGCATCGAGAAGGAGATCACCCTCAACCTGACCTCGCCGCTGGTGGCCACCAGGCTCGCGATCCCGCTGCTGCAAGCCTCCCTGGACGCCCGCGTGGTCACCACCGTCTCCCTCGGCGGGATCTTCCCGCTGGGCGAGACCCCGATCTACACGGCCTCGAAGTTCGGGCTGCGCGGGGCGATGCTCGCCCTCGGGCTCGACCTGAGGAGCAAGGGCATCCTGGCCGGGTCGGTGCTGCCGTCGGCGACCGACACCCGGATGCTGCGCCAGGAAGCCGTGGACGGCGGGAACTCCATGCAGTTCCAGGATCCGCCGCAGCAGCCCGCCGACGTCGTGGCGGCCGTGGTGACCCTGCTCGACCGGCCTCGCCTGGAGGCGTACCCCCGGCCCGGCGAGTCCCGCCTGGTCCGGTTCGCGATGCTGGCGCCGAACCTGTTGCCGAAGGTGCTCCCGCTGTTCCGGCAGAGGGGGGAACGCGGCATGGCCCGCTATCTCGAGGAGTTGCGCCGCCGGGGACTGGCACGGCAGACCGAAGGACGTTGGGAACTGGTGGAGGAGAAATGACCGCAGTCGAGAGCCCCGCCACGCTGGGCGTCGTCAACCCGGCCACCGGGGAACTGATCACCAGCGTGCCCGCCACGAGCGCCGAAGAGGTCGCCAAGGCTGCTGAGCGGGCCCGGCAGGTCTTCGCGTCCGGCGTGTGGTCGCGGCTGCCGGTCCGGGAGCGCGGCGGCGTGCTGCTGCGACTCGCCGACCTGATGGAACGCGACGCCGGGATCCTGGCCCGGCTGGACAGCGAGGACGCGGGAAAGCCGATCACGGAGTGCCTCACCGGCGACGTACCCGGTGCTGTCGAGTCGATCCGCTGGTTCGCCGAAGCGGCCGACAAGGTGTTCGGCAGGATCGCCCCCGGCGGACAGGACGGCCTGGGCCTGATCAGCCGGGAACCGGTCGGGGTGGTGGCGGCGATCCTGCCCTGGAACTACCCGCTGGCCATGACCGCGTGGAAGGTCGGTCCCGCCCTCGCCGCGGGCAACTGCCTGCTGGTCAAGCCCGCCGAGGCAACCCCGCGCTCGGCCCTGCACCTGGCCGGACTCGCCGCCGAGGCAGGCCTCCCCGAGGGGGTCCTCACGGTCCTGACCGGCCACGGCTCCGTCACCGGTGCCGCCCTGGCCCGCAGCCCCGTCGTGGGTGCCCTCTCGTTCACCGGCTCCACCGGGACCGGGCGCCGCATCCTCAGGGACGCGGCCGACACCAACTTCAAACGCGTCTCGCTGGAGATGGGCGGCAAGAGCCCCCAGGTGCTGATGGCCGACGCGCTCGGCTACGGGGACGAGCTCATCGACCACATGATCGAGGCCGCATTCCTGACGATGGGGCAGAACTGCACGGCCGGTTCCCGCGTCCTGGTCCACGACAGCATCGCCGACGAGGTGCTGGAGCGGTTCACGGCCGCCGCGAAGCGCCTGGTCATCGGCGATCCCGCGGACCCACGCACGCAGCTGGGCCCACTGATCGACCGGGCGGCCTTCGACCGGGTCGCGGCGGCGGTGGAAGCCGCCCGGGCCGGTGGTGCCCGCATTCACACCGGAGGGCTGCCGCACGGCCTGCCGCACCGTGGGGCCTACTACCCGCCCACCGTGATCACCCACGCGCCCGAAGACAGCGACGTACTCACCAAGGAACTGTTCGGCCCCGTCGTCACCGTCCAGACCTTCACCTCCGAAGACGAGGCGATGCGTCTGGCGAACGCCACCGAATACGGGCTTGCCGCCTCGGTGTGGACCCGCGACCTCGACACCGCCCTCCGGTTGGCACGCGGCGTCCAGGCCGGCGTGGTCTCCGTCAACGCCTACAGCGAGGGCGACATCACGACACCCTTCGGCGGCTGGAAACAGTCCGGGTTCGGCGGCGTGGAGAAATCGACCAACGCCTTCGACCAGTGGACCCGGGAGAAGACCGTCTGGATCCACATCCGGTGATCCGACGTCAGGAAGGTCGGCAAAAGGTCAGGGCACGCCGCAGAAAAACTGGTCCAACCAGTTGACCAGTGAGCCGGTCGCGTTCACCCTGATCGCCATGAATGAGGGACTGATCCGGCGCGAGGCGGTCTCCGACCAGCTCTTCGCCCTGCTGCGCGACAGGATCCTCGGCGGGGAACTGCCGGCCGGTGCCGCGCTCACCGCCGAACGGGGTCTGGCCGCCGAGTTCGGGGTGAACCGGCACGCCGTCCGGGAGGCCGTCAAGCGGCTCCAGCAGGCACGGCTGGTCGAGGTGAGCCACGGCGGCCGCACGCTCGTCCTGGACTGGCGGCACACCGCCGGCCTCGACCTCGCCATGGGCATCGCGGCGGCCGACGCCGGGCCCACGGTGGAAGACCTCGCCCGCGACGCCCTGGAGATGCGGGCGTGCATCGGCGCCGACGCGGCCCGGCTGTGCACGATCAGGTGCTCCGAGGACACCGCCGGGGAGATCGTCGAGGCCGCGGGCCGGTACGCGCGCACCGGGCCCGATCTGACCGAGCTGGCCGATGCGGACGTCGCCTGGTGGCGGCTGATCGTGGAGGGTTCCGGGAACGTCGCCTACCTGCTGGCCTTCAACAGCCTGGTGGGCGGCACACTCCCGGTCGCCGACGTGCCGGACGACCTGCGGGCCGCGGAACTCCTCGACGTCGAAGCACATCAGCGGCTGGCGGCGCACATCGCGGCACGCGAGGCCGAGGCGGCCGAACGGCTGGCGCGCGAGCTGCTGTCCCGCAGCGTGCCCGCGACGCCGCGGAAGGCGGTGCGCTGACATGATCCCGGCCGTGGTCTACGCGATACCCGCGTTCGTGCTGCTGGTCGTCGTCGAGGCACTGTCCTACCGCTTCCTCCCGGACGACGACGAGCGCGGCTACGAGCTGCGCGACACCGCCACCAGCATGTCCATGGGCGCCGGCAGCCAGGTCGTCGCGATGCCCTGGAAGGCGGTGACGATCGTGCTGTACTCGGCTCTCTTCGCCGTCGCCCCCTGGCATCTGTCGCCGTCCTCCGGGTGGACGTGGGTGCTGCTGTTCTTCGGCGACGACCTGGCGTACTACGCCTTCCACCGCGCCCACCACCGGGTGCGGGTGCTGTGGGCGAGCCATGTGGTCCACCACTCCAGTCTCCGGTTCAACCTCTCGACCGCCCTGCGCCAGAGCTGGACGCCGATGACGGGCCTGCCCTTCTGGCTGCCGCTGGCACTGCTCGGCATTCCGCCGTGGATGATCCTGCTCCAGCAGGCCTTCAGCCTCGTCTACCAGTTCTTCCTGCACACCGAGCGGGTGGACAGGCTGTGGCGGCCCGTGGAGTGGTTCTTCAACACGCCCTCCCACCACCGCGTCCACCACGGCTCGAACAACGTCTACCTGGACCGCAACTACGGCGGCATCCTCATCGTCTGGGACCGGCTCTTCGGCACGTTCGAACCCGAGGGCGAGCGGGTGGTGTACGGCCTGACGAAGAACATCGGCACCTACAACCCGGTGCGGGTGGCCTTCCACGAGTTCGCGGCCGTCTGGCACGACGTCCGCACGGCGCGACGCTGGCGCGACCGTGCCGGGTATCTGGTCGGGCCACCCGGCTGGGCACCCAGGGCGGACGGCTGACATCCCGCCGCTACTGGCGCGCCACCGTACGGGTCCAGAAGTCACACTGGTGCTCGGTCGCGAAGCCGGTCGAGACATGGGTGTTCCCAGGTGTGAGCGTCAGGGTCGGGTAGCGGGCGCCGATGCGTGGCCACTGCGTCTCACCCGGGACGTCCGGGACTCCGGTGCGGGCGAACGCCGCCCAGCGGCGCTTCATGTCGTTGCCGAGCGTGGTCTGTTCCGCGGTGAGCGGTCGGTCCCCCATGGTGAAGTCATGCAGGTAGGCGAGTTCGGCGCTGTGCGCGTTCGCCATGTCGACACCCGGAACCTGGGCTCCGTACAGGGTGGGGGAGTGCGGGTCGTCGAACTCGTACACGTAGGTGGGCACTTGGTCGGCGAACGTGCGGGCGGTGCTGAGCGTGTGGCAGGCGAAGGTGGAGTCGGTGAGCACCGCCGACAGCGCGTCGTACGGGCTGGGGTAGGCGGCCACCGGATAGTGGGCCAGGACCTGCTGTGCCGCGTTTCCGTACGTGGCGTTGATCTGGTCGACGTACTCCCGCGCCGTCGGGTGCGGTTGGGTGAGCGCCACGAAGAACCGGCTCTCGGCCCGGTTGCTGCCGATGAGGACCGGAACCTTGTGCCACGCCCCGGAGGCGATGGCCGAGGACGGCTGGGCCGGCAGCAGACCGTCGCCGAACGCGGGTCCGGAAGTGGGGTGCGTACGGGCGGCGTTGATCAGGTCGGCGGCCGGCGCGGTACGGAGGCAGTCAGGGCGTGTACCGGGGTCGGGGCAGCCTGCCGCGGCGGCGAAGGCCCTCGCCTCGTCGGTGGCCTGGTCCTTGCCGGGAGCGCGCAGCAGGTCGCAGGGTCCGCTCTGCAGAATTGCCCGGGAGAACAGCCCGGCTGTTGTGGGGGAGGTGAGCATGGCGCAGACGGAGCCGCTGCCGGCGGACTGACCCCAGAGGGTGATGTCGTCCGGGTTGCCGCCGAACGCCGCGATGTTGTCGCGTGTCCACTTCAGGGCCGCGATCTGGTCCATCAGCCCGTACGATCCGGAGTTGAGCGCGTTGTCGCGCGTGAGTTCCGGCAGGGCCAGGTATCCCAGTTGCCCCAGCCGGTAGTTGATGCTCACGACCACGCTGCCGGTGAGGTCGGCCATGGTGCGGCCGCCGAACTGGGTTCCGGTGCCCTGGCTGTAGCCGCCGCCGTGGATCCAGAACAGCACAGGCAGGCGGTCACCGGGGTGCGCGTGGCGCGGCCGGTACACGTCCAGGTAGAGGCAGTCCTCGCTGACGTCGTCCGGGTCCCGGAGTCCGAAGGGCGAGAACTGCAGGCACGCGGGTGCCTGCCGGGTCGCCTCGCGTGTCCCGCTCCATCGTGCGGGCGGTAGCGGGGGACGGAACCGGAGACTGCCGACGGGGGGAGTGGCGTACGGTACGCCGAGGAACTCCTCGGCTTGGCCGTTGACCTGTCCGGCAAGCCTGCCCTGCCCGGTGGTCACGACCGGGCCGGAGCCCGCGGCCGCTGCTCGGGCCGCGACGGCGGTGGTCGGACGGGCGACGAACGATGCCATGGCGAGCGCCAAGGCCAGGACCGTTAATACTCGGGACGAGCGGGACCTTTCCACTGTTCCTCCCTGACGTGTGCGCGAACGTGACGGGGACGGGTGGTACGGGCACGCCGACTCCCCGGTGGCCCGGAACACCCGGGGAGGAGGCGGAGCCGTTGCTGGCTACGGGCGCAGGCCGGCGAGAAGCGCCGCGGCCTTCGCGAAGTCGACGGTGCCGGCGTTCCAGTCGGGCGAGATCGGCGTGATGGAGACCTTGTCGGCGCTGATGGCTTCGACGTCACCGCCGTTCTCGGCAGGCGCCGAGACCACGTTGACGTTCACCTTCCAGGTGCCGTCACCGGAGTCGCTGTAGTCGGCTTTGAGGATGGGCTGCGGATCCTGAGTCGTGACGGAGACTCCCGAGGCGGTCCCCTTGCCGTCCGGACCGACCACCGGGTGGTTGAGGTTCAGGCCCACGCCCTCGGGCAACAGGCGTCCGCTCCTGGACCGGCTCCGCAGGCGTTCGATCAGCTTGACGACGAAGTCGTCGGTGGGGCGCATGGCATTGAGGATCGGCTCCGGCACCGGGGCCGTCAGCCCTCCGGTACTCACCGCGATCGCGGGCACACCGCGTTCCAGTGCGGCCACCGCGCCGCCGACGGTCCCGGAGTGGGTGGCCAGGGCGGCGACGTTGGGACCGAAGTTCGTGCCGGAGATCACGAGGTCCGGCGCGTGGCCGGCGAACACCTCGGACAGTCCGAAGGACACCGAGTCACCTGGCGTGCCGTCCACGGCCCACACCCGGGGCTCGGGGTGCTTCACCGTGATGGTGGTGCCGCTCATCATCTTCGTCCCGGCGCCACTCTGGTTGGTGAGCGGGGCGACGATGGTGACGTCGTGGCCCGCGTCGGTGAGCCGCTGGTAGAGCATGCGAATGCCCGGGGCGTCGTAGCCGTCGTCGTTCGTCAGCAGGATGCGCAGCGGGCCGTCCTGTGCGGCCTTCGGCGCGGCGCTCGCCGGTTCGGTACCGACGAGAGCCGGTGTGCACAGCAGCAGAGCGGCCAGGGGCAGAACGCGCGTGCGTCTCACGGAGTGCTCCTTCGATGAGTGAGGAGATCGGGGGGAGGATGAGGACCGGCGGGCGCACGACCCCCTGCATGCGCCCGCCGGGGTTCCATGGCGCTGGGGTCAGCGCACTCCGCGGATCGGGAGGATGGCCAGCGCACCCAGCAGGGACAGGGCGCCGCCGATGAGGAACAGCGGTGTGTAGCCGCCCAGTGCGGTCACGACGGCGGACGCGACGAACGGGGCGATGATCTGCGGCCCGGCGTTGGCGATGTTGAGGACGCCCATGTCACGGGCGGCGTCCTCCGCGCGGGGCAGGACGAGCGTGACGACCGCGGTGTCCACTGCCATGAAGCATCCGAAGGCGAGCCCGTTCAGGGCGCTGAAGCAGAGCATTCCTGGCCAGGTCGGGCTGATGACGGGGATCGTCGTCACGATGCCGGCGAGCGCGGCCGACAGGCCGACGAAGACCTTGCGCCGGTTCCAGCGGTCGGACAGCAGCCCTCCGACCACCGTGGACACGGCCATCGCGCCCATCGACACCGGAGTGAGGATCGCCATCGCCTCCGTCGGGGCCAGGCCCTTCGGCAGTTCGATGTGGTCTTCGAGGATGTAGAGCTGGTATCCGACGACGGAGAAGTAGCCGAGCACCATCAGTGCCCGTCCGATGAAGGCCCACCGGAAGTCATGGTTGGCCAGCGCGGAGAGGAACGCCGCCAGGCGATCGCGTTTCGGGACGGACGGTAGTGGCTCACGACGCGGCACGTCGCGGCAGAGTCCGGTGAGCAGCAGCGCCGCGCCGGCCACCACCGCGCCGAAGACCAGGTAGCCCAGCTGAAGTCGGCCCGCGGTCTGCGAGGCGATCAGCACGCCGACCGTGCCGCCGATCGGCAACCCCAGGCCGACGAGGGCAGATGCGATGCCGCGACGAGCGGGAGGGATCCGGTCGGGTACGACCGCGGTGACGGCGGCCTGGTAGACGTTCATCGTCGCCTGTACCAGGCACCATCCGATGCCTACCAGCAGCACGGTCCGCACACTGCCCAGGAACGCCAGCCCGGCGAGTGAGGCCAGGGCGCCACCGAGGATCCACGGGTTGCGGCGTCCCGTGCGGTCCGACAGGGCGCCGGCGATCGGGTTGAACGCGGTCGCGAAGACTGAGCTCACACCGCCCACGATGCCCAGGATCGCGACCTTGTCGCCGGGGTCGATCTGGGCGATCTGAGTCGGCAGCAGCACCGCGCCGACACCCATGTACACGGCGAGCATGGAGGAGTTGGCGAGCAGGAGCAGCAGCATGAGGCCGCGCCGGCGGGGCTCATGCGCGACGTGCGTCGCCTTCGGCTGGATGAGTTCATCGGTGGACACGGTGACCACCCAGCGGGAGGGGTGCCGCACGATACGCGCGGCGCGGAATGGGGCAGGGCATGTCGACTCCTGGAGCGCGGAGCTGAGAGTGGGATGGGGTGTGAGGCGGCAAACGCCGGCTGACGCGTGCTGGGGGATGGCACCTGCGTACGGCGTGGGTTACACGTGTTGCCTCAGTGCGTACGCCTTGTGTAGCACCTGTGGCGCCCATTGAGTAGAGGTTGGCCCAAATTGACGGCGACCGTAAGTGTCGGGGTCGGGAGTGTGGGAGTTACTCGTGTAGCTACTCGCCGGTCGGTCTTGCCCCTGCCGTGACGGCTGGGTCAGGGTTGGCCGGGAAACGCCCTTCGCTTTGTCGTGCGCAGCGGTGCTGTCGCGCGACTGGCCGTGTCGTCGGCCGGTGGCGTCGACCGTCGCCCCGCTGTCGGTGGGCCGACACCGCGTGCATCGCACGCGTGGTGCGGAAGCCCCGTCCTCCGGCCCTGGTTTTTCGCGGGCCGGCGGCCGTGCCCCGGAGTCCCGGAAAGGTCAGTCATGAGCCGTCCACGAACTGTTGCCTCCTTGCGTCCGCCGTCCGGCGCGACCTCACACGGTCCGGTGCCGGCCGGCCCGCCTCGGGGGGCTTTGATTGCCGCCACCGTGCTGTTGACTGCGGTGTTGGCGACCGGTCTCGCCCTCCTCGGGAACGGGCGGCCGGCTTTCCAGAACCTGGATGATCGCTGGATGAATGCGATGCAGGGGGCGCCAGGAGGTGCGGCGACGAGCCTGGCCCGCGCGTTCGACGTGCTCGGTGGGCCCCTGGGGGTGATCCTGCCCCTCACGCTGACCGGTTGCCTCGGAATCTACGGGAGATGGAGATCCGGCCTGTTCGTCTTCGTGGCCGGAGTGGTTTCCAACATCGTCGTCGTGCTCCCCCTGAAGCAGCTCGTCGACCGCCCGCGCCCGCCGCACCCCTGGGTTCTGGTCGGTGAGGGCTCGTTTCCGTCCGGCCAGGTCTTCACGGTGACGACTCTCCTTCTGGCTGCCGGAGTGGTGCTCTTTCCGCCCCGCGCGCGGCGCTGGTGGTGGCTTGTCGCGGCAGCCCTGATCGCCCTGACCATGTGGAGCCGTACGTGGCTGCACGCCCAATGGCTCAGTGACACCGTGGCCGGTGCCGCCGCGGGCGTGGGTGTCGTACTGCTGCTGTGGTCGGCGTTCGCTCGCCTTCTGGGGGAGGAGGCCAGGCGTGCCGCGGCCGATCGCCTGTGGGACTAGTTCGATAGCAGCTGTTCCTGTGCTGATTAATTGACGACCGTCGGAATTGCGGAATACTCTCGCGGTCCGGCTCGGCGCGGGTCCTGTCACTCCCGTGCCTCCGCCTGCCACGCGGCCCGAGCGGCGGCGGCTCCGATATGCCTGGTGAACGGGTTCACCAAGGAGGACATACATGACTGACAGGCAAGGTCAGGCTCCCCCCGTCGTCCAGTTGCCGGCCGGCCGGCTGCGCGGAGGCATCGAGGGTGGTGTCGCGGTCTTCAAGGGCGTGCCGTACGCCGCACCACCGGTGGGTGACCTGCGCTGGCGTGACGCTCGGCCGCATCCCGGCTGGAGTGGTACACGGGAGGCGACCGCATACGGGCCGAGCTCACCGCAGATGTACATCGACGGTGGCGACCCGGTCCTGGGGGGCCACGGATCTCCGCCCTTCGACGACGACTGTCTGACGCTGAACGTGTGGACACCGGCCGTCGATGACGCTCGCCGACCGGTGCTGGTCTGGATCCACGGCGGTGGATTCGTCTCCGGCTCCGGATCGTTGCCCATCTACTCCGGCGAGACCTTCGCGCGCGACGGCGACCTGGTGGTCGTCACCCTGAACTACCGTCTCGGTCCCCTCGGTTACCTGTCGTTCGACGACGGGACCGCAGCAGAGGCACAGTCGGCCAACCTCTGGCTCACCGACCAGCTGACCGCGTTGCGCTGGGTGCGCGACAACATCGCCCACTTCGGTGGGGACCCCGACACCGTCACTGTTGCCGGCCAGTCGGGTGGTGCCCTGTCCACGGCCGCCCTCGCCGGGCACCCCGAAGCCCAGAAGATGTTCCGTCGGGCCATCCTCCAGAGCCCGCCCTTCGGTCTGCACATCCCCACCCGCGACGAGTACCGGGAACGGATCGACGCCTACCTCGAGTCCGCCGGGGTGAAGGACGTCGACGAACTCCGGCACCTGCCGTGGCCGCGGCTCCTCGAGGCCGCCGGAGGGCTCTACGCGCGCACGGTGCGCTGGGGGTTCTGGCCCACTCCCTTCCTCCCCGTGCAGGACGACGTCACACTCTTCCGCCACCCGGCGGAGACCCTCCTGCACGGCGCGGCAGCCGAGGTCGACGTTCTCATCGGCTGGACCCGCGAAGAGGCCAACTTCAACTTCGCCCTGGATCCGGCGTACGCGAAGTCCACCCGCGCCCAGGTGGTGGGCCGTATCGCGGAGCGCTTCGGCGACCGTACGGCAGCCGATGTGTACGACGAGTACGCGCGGACCCGGCCCGGCGCCCGACCCGTCGACGTGCTCATGGATCTGATCTCGGACGAGCTGTTCCGGGTTCCGTGCGTGCAACTGGCGGAAGCCAGGGCGGCATCGGGTCGTCCCGTCTGGGCGTTCCAGTTCGACTTTCCGACGCCGGCGCATGGCGGGAGGCTCGCCGCCGCTCACTGCCTGGAACTTCCGTTCGTCTTCGACAACTTCGACAGCTGGTCGCATGCTCCACTCGTCGAGGGGATCGATCCGGTCGTGGGGGACGGCCTGGCGAAGAGCATGCATCAAGCGTGGATCGCCTTCGCCCGCACCGGCGACCCGAACCACCCCGGGATGCCGACGTGGGGGCGGTACCTGGAGGGAGATCGCACGACCATGCGTTTCGACTCTGTCACCCTCCCGGTGAACGATCTGGCCGGGCACGCCCGTCGCCTGCACGGTCGACGGGTGTCGGCCTCGTAGCCGGCGGATTCATCGAAAAGTCCCTCGCCGGCCTCTACACCAGTCAGTTACACGTGTAACGTGATCGGAGGTCGCGTGGAGGGGAGCAGCGGCCGAGCCGGTCCCGAGCGCCTGACCCAGCTCGGGACCGGCTTCACACAGGCACTCGCACGCGCGAAACGGAAGAAGACACCCATGGCCCACGCAGCGACGGCCCGGCCGCGCATCCTCACCGCTCCCGACGGCACCGCTTTCCGCGATCTGAACGGCAACGGGGTGATGGAGCCCTACGAGAATCCGCGTCTGCCGGTGGACGCACGTGTCACCGACCTCCTCGGCCGCATGACCCTGGAGGAGAAGGCGGGCCTCATGTTCCAGACCATGATCGCGATCAATCCGGACGGATCACTGGTGGAGCCGGAGCCGGGAGCACCCGACGACGATCCGATGCGTGCCTCCACCTCCGCCATGGTGACCGGCAAGCTCATGAACCACTTCAACCTCTTCGGTGCCGCGGCTCCGCGCCGGATGGCCGAGTGGAACAACCGTCTCCAGGACCTGGCCGCGACGACCCGTCTGGGCATCCCCGTGACCGTCTCGACCGACCCGCGCCACGGCTTCGTCGACAACCCCGCGGCCGGCGCGCACACCGACGGGTTCTCCCTGTGGCCGGAGCCGCCGGGCCTGGCGGCGATCGGGGACGAGGAACTGGTACGGCAGCACGCCGACATCGTCCGCCGTGAGTACCTCGCCGTCGGTATCCGCCTGGCCCTGCATCCCACGGCCGATCTCGCCAGCGAGCCCCGGTGGGCTCGCATCATGGGTACGTTCGGCTCCGACGCCCACGTGGCCGCCCGCATGGTCGCCGCGTACATCCGCGGACTTCAGGGCGACGCCCTCGGCCCGCACAGCGTGGCCGCCATGACCAAGCACTTCCCCGGGGCCGGACCGCAGAAGGACGGAGAGGACGCCCACTTCCCGTACGGCCGCGAACAGGTCTACCCCGGCGGCAACTTCGACCACCACCTGATCCCCTTCGAGGCCGCGTTCGCCGCGGGAACGTCCCAGATCATGCCCTACTACGCCATGCCGGTCGGAACCCCGTACGAAGAAGTGGGCTTCGGTTTCAACAAGGGTGTCATCACCGGGTTGCTGCGCGAGAAGTACGGCTTCGACGGCATCGTGTGCACCGACTGGGGGCTGGTCACCGACAGCCGGATCCTCGGCTCCCCCTTCCCCGCCCGCGCCTGGGGCGTGGAACACCTGGACAGGCCGGCCCGCGTGGAAAAGATCCTCGACGCGGGTGCCGACCAGCTCGGTGGCGAAGCCGCACCCGAACTCGTCGTCGAACTGGTCCACGCGGGCCGAGTCGGCATGGACCGCATCGACGCCTCCGTCGCACGCCTCCTGCGCGAGAAGTTCCTCCTGGGCCTCTTCGACGACCCGTACGTCGACCCGGACGCCGCCGAGCGGATCTGTGGCAGCGACGAGTTCACCGCGGCGGGCCTGGCCGCCCAGAGCCGCTCGATCACGATTCTCAAGGACCGCCCGAGCGCGGCGGCGGATCCGATCCTGCCGTTGCAGGCCGGCGTCCGCATGCACGTCCAGGGCGTCGATCCCGAGGTTGCCGAGCGCTACGCCACCGTGGTGGACAGCCTGGAAGAAGCCCACGTCGCACTGGTACGGATCAGCGCTCCGTACGACGAACGGACGGAGGGCTTCGAGAAGTTCTTCCGCGCGGGCCGGCTCGATTTCACCGTGGAGGAACTGCAGCCGCTGCTGGCGACAGCCGCGGCCGTGCCGACCGTCTTCGACGTCTTCCTCGACCGTCCCGCGGTGCTCCCCGAGATCGCGGAGAAGGCGGCAGCCCTCGTGGCCGACTACGGTGCCTCGGACACCGCTCTGCTGGACGTCCTCTTCGGTCGCACGAAGGCGGAGGGGCGGCTTCCCTTCGAGCTTCCCCGCAGCATGGAAGCCGTCGATGCCGGTCACGAGGACGTGCCCGACGATTCCCCGGACCCGCTCTTCCCGTACGGCCACGGGCTGGACGTGCAGCCGCCCACGGAGTGAACGCGAAGCGCTGAAGGGGGTGTTGCCGGACCGGACAACGGTGTCCGGCAACACCCCCTTCGTGAAACTGCCTACCAGCCGCCGAAGGAGTTCCACCAACCCCAGCGCTGTGGCGGCGCCTCGTGCGGAGCACGGTCGGCGCGCCGCTCGGCGGGCGCCTCCATGACGGTCTGGGGGGATGCGGCCGTGCCCCGACGGGTGTCGGAGTGGGCCGCGGCGAAGGTCACCGGCAGTACGGCCGGGGCCCCGCACCACAGGGACGGGTGCCGCAGAGCACGGTCCGGGAGGGCGGGGCGGAGGTCGGCGAGTCGGTCCAGGAGCACCTCGAGCGCCGTCTCCGAGATCAGGCGAGCCGCTTCCTTGGCGGGGCAGCCGTGGGATCCGGTACCCCAGGCCAGGTGTGCCCGCGTACGGGAGGCCGTGGCGCCCTCGAGCTCCGGGTCGGTGTTGGCGGCCGCAAGACAGGGGATCACCAGGTCACCTTGCCGAATACGGTGCCCTGCCAGGATCGTGTCCCCGGTCGCCCACCGGCCGGGGATGTTGGGCATCGGCGCCCCTGCGTGGAGTGCTCGCTCCATGAGGCGGGCCACTGAATCTCCGGTCCCGGTCACCAGGGCCGGACCTCGATGTGCCAGCAGAAGGCGCACGCTGTTGCCGATCCAGCCGATGGTGCTCTCGCCACCGATCAAGGCGAGAGCGAGCAGGTTGTGGGCAACCTCGTCGTCGGACAACGCTGTGTCCTGAACCAGCCACGACGCAAGGTCGGGTGCCGGTGTGACGCTCCGCTCGTCCACCACCCGACGGAAGGCGTCGAGCAGCTTCGCATCTGCCTGCACGGCATCGGGGAAGCCGTTCACGACGGTCTGGCTCAGGACGTCGAGCGTGGCGATCGAATCGTCGGACAGGCCCAGCAGATGGGCGAACACCTCCCACACGAAAGGCCGGGCGTATCCGGCCATCAGGTCGGCGGTGCCCCGTACCGACCAGCTGTCCACCAGTGCGTTCGCCCGGTGGTGGACCAGTCGGCTCAGTTGCCTCGGATCGAGATGGCTGAGGGCCTCCGTCAGCGCACGGCGGTGCCGAAGGTGCTCTTCCCCGTCGAGCCGGAAGACGGCGGGGTGAGGACCGAGCAGCGGTAGCACGGGTGTGTCCTCCGGCAGCCTTCCATGAGCGGCGGCATCCCACCGCCGCGGGTCGCTGGAGTAGTGATCCGCTCTCCAGATGACCTCCAGCACCTCCCGGTGGGTGAGCACCAGCCAGGCCGCGACGCCGGGGGCGATCTCGACCGGAACGACCGGTCCGCTGTGCCGGCGCAGGGAGGCGTAGAAGGCGGCGAGGTCCTGATCCATCGCCCGGCCGTGCAGCGGGGTGAGGCCCGCGCGGTACGGGCACGCGGGCATGGGGCCGGAGCGGCTCGTCGGTTCCATCGGACTCCTTCGGTGGGTGCGGGCCGGCCCGAAGGCGCCTGTCGCGCCTGTCGGTAACGCGTGTAACCTGGAGGGGGCCGGTCAGAGGACCGGGAGGAACGGGTTAAGGGCGTCATGGGCAAGGAGCCGACAGCGGCGGCAGCCGTCACGAGTGCCGACGTGGCGCGTCTGGCGGGGGTGTCGAGGGCGACCGTGTCCTTCGTCCTCAACAACACGCAGGCGCACCGGGTCAGTGCCACTACGCGTGCCCGGGTGCTGGCGGCGGCACAGCAGCTCGGCTATGTGCCGCACGCTGCCGCCCGGTCGCTGCGGGCGGGGCGGAGCAACCTCGTGCTCATGCCGGCGTCCGTCTCGGCGGTCGGAAGCCTGGTCAGCGCCTGGATCGACGACCTGCAGAGCGAGTTGGAACAGCACGGGTACGTCACCGTGCTCCACGCCGGGCGTTTCTCCGACCCCGTGAGCGCTGCCCGGGCCTGGGCCGAACTGCGCCCGGCGGCGGTGCTGGCCCTCGACGGTGACAGCCTGACCGACCAGGCCGCCGACGTGCTGGGCAGGGCCGGGGTGCGGGGTGTGCTGGCGTTCGCCTCCCATGACGTGAAGGGCGTCCACACCATCGGCTTCGACCACGCACGCGTCGGAGCACTGGCCGCCGAGCACCTCGTTTCCCGCGGCCGGCGGAACATCGGCGTGATCATGCCGCGGGAGCGCGGCCTGGCCACCTTCGCCCGGCCACGCCTGGCCGGGGCGCAGCAGGTCGCCGCCCGCAGCACGGCGGCGGCCGTCACCGCGGTCGAGATGTCCTACACCCACGAGTCCGCCGCCGAACTGGCCGGGCATTGGCGCGAGTCGGGTCTGGACGGGGTGTTCGCCTACAACGACGACTACGCGGCGCTGCTGCTGCATGCGCTGCGCAACAAAGGGGTGACCGTCCCGGGGGATGTCGCTGTGGTCGGAGCGGACGACCTGGTGTTGGCGGCTCTGCAGCAGCCGCCGTTGACGACGGTGCGGCTGGACCTGCCCACGCCCGCTCAGGTCGCCGACGCCCTGCACGAACTGGTCGACCGGGGTGTGCCGCCCGAGGTTCCGGGCATGGAGCCGGTCCTTGTCCACCGTCAGTCCTCGTGACCGGCCGGCCGGCCGACGGTGCCACGGACGGGTGACGCATCCGCTTCCCGGCTCAGGAATGGTGTGAACAGCCACCACAGCACAAGGGCGGTGCCCGCGCCCGTGGTGGCGCCGGCCACCGTGTCGCTGAGCCAGTGGGCGTGCAGCCATGTGCGGCTCCACATCATCGCGACCGTGACGGCGATACCGAAGGCCCACCAGCCTCGTCGGCGGGCCGCGGGGACGAAGAGGACGCCTACGACGACCACGAGGAGCGCCGTCCCGGCCGAGTGGCCGGAGGGGAATGAACCGTGGTCCACCCGGACCAGAGGGTGGGCCGGGCGCGGCCGGTCCACCCAGAACTTGAGGATGTGGACGACGGCCATGTCGCCCACCCCGTAGGTGGTGAGCAGAAACAGCAGGGACCACCAGCGTCTGCCTATCGCGAGGACGAGCAGCAGGCCCACGGGTATCACCGCCCCCAGCGGGCCACCCAGCCAGTTCAGTACGGAGGCCACGGCCGCGCAGGGGCCGCCGTGCGGGCCTCCCATCCAGCGCGACCAGGCGTCGTCGACGCTCTGGAAGACCGGACGTGCCGGGCGGGTGAGCACCGCGGCGGCGCATGCGGTGGTGACGAGCAGGAAGAACACCCCGAGCTTGAGCGTGCCGGACCGTGCGGGAGGTGCGGAGAGGCGGTGGTGCCCCGGGGGGATCGGTGCGGGAGCGGCGAGTTCAGCCGCCGGAGTCGTGGTCATCAGGTACCTCTTGCGGCGCCGGACCGTCCGGCCGGCGCCACACGTGCTGGTCAGCGGCGACGGGTTGTACGGCCCGGGCTCATGCGGTCAGGTGGCGGGCGAGGAAGGCGACGCTTTCGGAGACGATCGGCGTCACGTCCGGGGTGCCGAGGAAGATGTGGTCGGCGCCTACCACCGGGCGCACGGTGACCTGGCCGCCGGCGCGCTGCAGGGCCTCGGCGAGCACCTCGCTCTGGCTGTAGGGCACGAGACCGTCGGCCGTTCCGTGGATCAGCAGGAAGGGGGGCGGGGTGGCCGGACCGGCGTAGGTGACCGGGCTGGCGACGCGGGCGAGCTCCGGCAGCTCTTCGGCCGTGCCCCCCAGCAGCGCGGTGAACGGGTTGGGATATTCAGGGCCGGACGGCGAGGGCGGAAGGGTGTGCGACAGCAGCGCGCCCAGGTCCGATACCCCGTACCAGTCGACGACGGCCCGGACAGCGCTGTCCTCGTCGCGTGCGCCCTCGGCGCCCTCCAGTACCGTGGCCGCTTCGGTGCCGTCGGCGCGGACGAGGCCCGCGAGCGCGGCCAGATGACCGCCCGCCGATTCGCCCCAGACGCCGATCCGGTCCTTGTCGATGCCGAGGTCGGCGGCGAAGCGACGCACGTAGCGGATGGCGGCCTTCACATCGTGCAGCTGTGCCGGGAACGGCGCCTCCAGACTGTGCCGGTAGTCGATGCTCACCACCGCGAGACCGGCTCCCAGGATCGTGCCGTACAGCAGCTCGACGGGCACGGTCGGCGGCGGGAAGCGCCGGTCGCCGTCGAGCCATCCGCCCCCGTGGATCCACACCACGGCCGGCACCGGCTGCTCGGACGCCGGCACGTGCGCATCGAGCAGACGCGGCCGGTACCCGGGCGTGCGCGCGTACGTCACCCCGTCGAAGCGGCGCACACCGTCCCGGCCGACCAGCGGGGGAGCGGGAGCGAGAAACGGTGGCGGAGGCCATTCCATGTCGCTGGTCGGGGCCGGCTGTGCGGTCGGGTCTGTCGGAGGTGATGAGGTCATGTCCGCCTCTCTCTGTGGGCGTGTGTCCGGTGAGGGATTTTCCCGATGAATGTCCGGATTGCCCTTGTGTTCATGTAGGGCTCGCCCTAGCGTGTTACACGTGTAACACGGGGGGTGGCTGGCAGGTTACACGAGAAATCGCGTGCGTGTCGCACCTTCTTGCCGGGGAGTTCGCATGCTCGACCCCACCTTGTTCGCGCCTGGTCCGCCTTCGCGACGCCGTCTCTTCCACTGGGCGACCGAGGCTGCCGCGGCGGCGGTCCCTGGCGGGCGAACGTCTCTGCGTTGCGTTCTCGAGTACTGGCGTATCGCGCCGGAACTGGGTGAGGCGCTTCTGCTCGCGGGGACGGAGCTCCTGTCCAACGCGATCCGGCATGCGGGCGACGTGACGGGCTCGCTGCGCGTCACGGTCACCCTCGCGGAGGGTTGGCTGCAGCTCGACGTCGCTGATGGCGACCCCTGTATGCCGTGCTTCGGCCTCGATGCCGACGGCGAGGCGGAGGGCGGCCGTGGCCTCATGATCGTGAGCTTCCTGGTTCGTGAGGCCGGCGGCGAGCTGACGGCGTTCCGTGCCGGGTCCGGCAAGGTCGTCCGCGTTCGTCTCCCCGCCGTCTGACTCTCCACCCGTTCGGGACCTCGCCGACCGCGAGCGAGGCGCGCCTGCCCGTCGTCCGGCAGGGCACCGCAAAAATCTATGTCGTGAAATCTTGACGCTCGTAAAAACAACGACATACTTGCCGCACTCCCTTCGCTGCCCCCGAGACCGAGGTGTGCGCCCCATGGAGCTCTCCCCGTCCGCCCACGTGGACACCTTCTGCCGCGACCGACTTCCTCCCTTCCACCTCTGGCCCCAAGTGCACTTCGACCTGCCGGAGTTGCGGTACCCGGACCGACTCAACTGCGCCGTCCGACTGCTCGACGACGCCGTCGAACGCTGGGGCGCCGACCGGCGCTGTCTGCTGACCCCGACGGACCGCTGGACGTACGGCGACCTGCTGCGCCACGCCAACCAGATCGCCCAGGTCCTCACCGAGGACCTCGGGCTGGTTCCCGGCAACCGCGTCCTGCTGCGCGGCCCCAACAACCCCTGGCTGGTCGCCTCCTGGTTCGGGGTGCTCAAGGCCGGCGGTGTCGTGGTCACCACGATGCCCCTGCTGCGGGCCGCCGAACTCGCGCAACTCCACGACATCAGCCGTCCCGTGGTCGCCCTGTGCGACCACCGGTACCTCGACGAACTCCAGGCCGCCGACGCGCCCGGACTGACCGTCCTTTCCTACGGCGGCCCGGGCGACGACGACCTGATCCGCCGCTGCGCGGCCAAGGACGGTGTGTTCTCCAGTGTCGTGACCGCCGCCGACGACGTGGCCCTCATCGCCTTCACCTCGGGGACGACCGGGCGGCCGAAAGCGACGATGCACTTCCACCGGGATGTGCTCGCCAACGCCGACACGTTCTCCCGGCACATCGTCAAGCCCCACCCGGACGACGTGTTCACCGGAACGCCACCGCTGGCCTTCACCTTCGGGCTCGGCGGCCTGGTCGTCTTTCCCCTGCACGCAGGGGCGGCAACGCTCCTCATCGAGCAGGCGTCGCCGGAGAAGCTGGCCGACCTCGTCGCCGAGCACGGCGCCACGGTCCTGCTCACCGCCCCCACCGCATACAAGGCGATCATGGCCGCCGGAGCCGTGGACCGCCTGGCAGGCCTACGCCGGTGCGTATCCGCCGGAGAAGCGCTGCCCGCCCAGCTGTGGGAGGACTTCCACGCCGCGACCGGCCTGCGCATCATCGACGGCATCGGCGCCACCGAGATGCTGCACGTGTTCATCTCCGCCGCCGACGACGACATCCGACCGGGATCCACCGGCAGGCCCGTTCCCGGCTACCGTGCGATGGTCGTCGACGACAGCGGGGCGCCCGTCCCCGACGGGGAGCCGGGCCTGCTCGCCGTCGCCGGCCCGACAGGGTGCCGCTACCTCGACGATCCACGCCAGACGACGTATGTCAGGAACGGCTGGAACGTCACCGGGGACACCTACATACGCGATGCGGACGGCTACTTCTGGTACGTGGCCCGCAGCGACGACATGATCGTCTCCTCCGGATACAACATCGCCGGACCCGAGGTCGAAAAGGCGCTCCTCGTCCATCCCCAGGTGGCGGACTGCGGCGTCGTCGGTGCGCCGGACGACCGGCGCGGCATGGTCGTCAAGGCGTACGTGATCCTCCACGAGGGTGTCGCCCCTGACGACGTAACCGTCAAAGAACTCCAGGACCACGTCAAGCAGACCATCGCGCCCTACAAGTACCCGCGGGCCATCGAGTTCGTCACCGACCTGCCGCGCACCGGCAACGGCAAGCTCCAGCGCGGCGAGCTGCGCCGGCGTGCCGCAGGAACGGCCGGCTGACACCCCTTCCGACTTCCCGCAGCCGACCGGATCGGCTGCCGAAAGGCACCTTCATGGAAACCCCCAGCACCCAGCGGCCAACCCCACCGATCGGCGTCGGCGCCGATGATGCCGGCCATGCCTCGGAGGTGAACCTGCCCAGCATCGTCGTCGAGCGCCGGGTCGAGTGGCCCGACACCGATGCCGCCGGCCACTATCACCACTCGACCGTCGTGCGGTGGGTGGAGGCGGCGGAGGCCGCCCTGCTGCGCCGCCTGGACCTGGCGCACCTCTTCGGCAGCACCCCGCGCGTCCACTTCGAGGCCGACTATCGCGCCCGGCTGTGGTTCGGAGACCTCGTGCGCATCGAGCTGCGCGTCACCAAGGTCGGGACCAGCTCCCTGCACTACGCCTTCACCGTGCGCGGCAAGGGCGAAGAGCAGGCGGCCACCGGCCGGATGACGATCGCTCACTCCGCCGCGCGAGCCTCCGGGGCCACTCCCTGGCCGGACGAGGTGCGTCACCTCCTGGTCAACGCGGGGGCGCAGGCCCCCGAAACCCTGAGCTGAGCTGGGCAGACCATGCGAGCCACGCATCTTTATCGAGGTTTCTTGACGAGCGTAGGAATTACGGCATACGTTGTTCCTCGGAACACAAGGAGGACGCCGTGCGCGTAGCAGTCATCGGCGGAGGGCCCGGTGGGCTGTACTTCTCGGCCCTGGCCAAGCAGCTCTCCCCGCACTGGGAGATCACCGTCTGGGAGCGCAACGCTGCTGACGACACCTTCGGATTCGGCGTGGTGTTCTCCGACGAGACCCTCGACGGCATCGCGCAGGCCGACCCGGAGATCTACCGGGCCATGTCGGCCGAGTTCGCCCGCTGGAGCGACATCGACGTGCGCTACAAGGGCCAGGTCCTCACGTCGGGGGGCCACGGATTCGCCGCTCTCGGCCGCAAGCGTCTCCTGCAGATCCTTCAGGAGCGGTGTACGGCGCTGGGGGTGGACGTGCGGTACCGCACACAGGCCCCGCCGGCGGCCGAACTCGCCGCTTCCTACGATCTCGTGGTGGCGAGCGACGGCGTCAGGTCGCAGACCCGGAGCGCGTTCGCCGACAGGTTCGGACCGGATCTGGACGAGCGCCACTGCCGTTACATGTGGCTCGCGACCGACAAGGTCCTCGAAGCCTTCACCTTCATCGTCGCCGAACGGGACTTCGGGACCATGCAGGTCCACGCGTACCCGTTCGACGACACCCGCAGCACCTTCGTCGTCGAGATCGACGAGGACTCCTGGCGCCGCGCGGGATTCGACTCGTCCGCCGCCCGCGACTTCGCGCCCGGGGCCAACGACGAGGAGAGCATCCGGCGGTGCGAGGAGATCCTCGCCGGCCACCTGGACGGCCACCGCCTGATCCCCAACGGCTCCAAGTGGATCCGCTTCACCACCGTACGCAACAAGACGTGGCGCCACGAGAACGTCGTCCTGCTCGGCGACGCCGCCCACACGGCCCACTTCTCCATCGGCTCCGGCACCAAACTCGCCATGGAGGACGCCCTCGCCCTGGCGGCCTGCCTCCACGAACACCCGGACGTGCCCAGCGCCCTGGCAGCGTACGAGGCCGAACGCAGGCCGGTCGTCGAGTCCACGCAGCGGGCCGCGCAGGCGAGTCTGGAATGGTTCGAGAACATCGGTCGCTACACCGGGCAGGAGCCGCCTCAGTTCGCGTTCAACCTGCTCACCCGCAGCCGGCGCGTCACTTACGACAACCTGCGCGTGCGCGATCGTGCGTTCACCGACGCGGTGGACACCTCTCACACGGAGCGCACGGCGGTCGGCGTGCGGGCCGACTCGGTGCCTCCGATGTTCCGGCCCTTCCCCCTGGGCGGCATACGCCTGCGCAACCGCGTCGTCGTACCTCCGACCGCCCTGTACGCCGCACAGGGTGGTGTGCCCGGGGACTTCGACCTCGTCCATCTGAGCACGCAGGCGCTGGGTGGCTCGGCTCTGGTCATCGCCGGCATGACGGCCGTGAGCGCCGACGGACGCGCCACACCCGGCTGCCCGGGCCTGTACACCGACGAGCAGGAAGCGGCCTGGCGCCGGATCACCGATTTCGTCCGCCGGCAGTCGGACACCTGCCTCGGCATCCAGCTCACCCACGCCGGACGGCGCGCCGCCACCAGCACGCCACGGGCCGACGGCCGGTGTGTCCCCCTCGGCGACAACGGCTGGCCACTCGTCGCGGCGTCAGCCCTCCCCTGGGACACCGGAAGCGCGACGCCCCGCGAGGCAACTCGTGCGGACATGGACGCCATCACCCAGGACTTCGTCACCGCGGCCCGCCGCGCCGACCGGGCGGGCTTCGACGTACTGGAACTCCAGTACGCCCACGGCCACTTGATGTCGAGCTTCCTGTCACCACTGACCAACCGGCGGACCGACGCCTACGGAGGCAGCCTCGCGAACCGGATGCGCTTCCCCCTGGAAGTGCTGCGCGCGGTCCGCGCCGTATATCCCCTCGGCAAGGCCCTGATCGTGCGGATCTCGGCCACCGACTGGGCCGACGGCGGCATCGGTGAGGCCGACGTGGTCGAGCTCTGCCGCGCCCTGGCGGACGCCGGGGCGGACGCCCTTGACGTGTCCACCGGAGAAGTCGTCTCCCACGAGCAACCCCGCTACGGCCGCAGCTACCAGACGCCCTACGCCGACCTGATCCGCAACACCGTCGGCGTACCCGTCATCGCCGTAGGCGCCATCTCCACCTACGACGACGTCAACTCCCTGATTCTCGCGGGCCGGGCGGACCTGTGCGCCGTCGGCCGCGCCCAACTCCACGATCCGCTGTGGACGCTCCATGCCGCGGCCGCCCAGCAGTACACCGGACCGGCCGCGCCCTGGCCGGCGTCCTGGAAGGCGGGCAGCGGCAGGCCGCCGGGCGCCCGCACCGACCGCGTACCGCCCCGCCTCCAGCTGCTCCGGGACGATCCCGCCCCCGTGCACCAGCGGTGGCTTCCGCAGCCCGCGGCGACAGCCGTCTGACAGGAGGAACGCATGAGGGAACAGCTGGAGAGACTGCCCCGCTTCAAGGCGGCGGCCGTGCAGTCCTCGCCCGTCTTCCTGGATCCGGCGGCCACGGTCGACAAGGCCGTCGCCCTCCTGGCCGAGGCCGCCTCCCACGGCGCCGAACTGGTCGTTTTCCCGGAGGTGTTCATCCCCGGGTACCCCTACTGGAACTGGACCATGAATCCCGTGCAGGGCTCGCCATGGTTCGAGCGCCTGTGGCGGGCGTCCGTCGACATCCCCGGCCCGCACGTGGACGCGCTGCGCGCGGCGGCCCGCCGGCACGGCGTCGTGGTGGTGATCGGTGTGAACGAACGAAGCCCCCAGAGCCTCGGCGTTCTTTACAACACCCTCCTCATCATCGGCTCGGACGGCGAACTCCTCGGTGTGCACCGCAAGCTCGTGCCCACATGGGCGGAGAAGCTGACCTGGACCGGTGGGGACGGAAGCTCCCTCAAGGTCCATTCCACGTCCGTCGGCCCGCTCGGCGCCCTCGCCTGCGGTGAGAACACCAACACCCTCGCCCGCTTCACCCTGCTCGCCCAGGGGGAGCTGGTCCACGCGGCCGGCTACATCGCGCTGCCGGTCGCACCGGAGGACTACGACATGGCGGACGCCATCGCCGTCCGCACGGCCGCCCACAGCTTCGAGGGCAAGCTCTTCTCCGTCGTCGCCTGCTCCACCATCTCCCCGGAGATCGTGGACACCGTCGCCGGCGACGACGAGGACGTGCGCCGCATGCTCGCCCGCCCCCGCAGCGCACTCTCCGGGATCTTCGGACCCGACGGCCGCCCCGTCACCGAGCCGCTCGTCGACGACGAGGGCATCGTCTACGCCGACATCGACCTGGCCAAGTGCATCCAGCCGAAGCAGATGCACGACATCGTCGGCCACTACAACCGCTTCGACGTCTTCCGCCTGCACGTCGACAACACCCCACGCACCCCGGTCACCTTCACGACCGACCCTGTCCCACCGCTTCCGTCCGACGAAACCGGCACGGCCGGCGCCACGAAGGAGGAGTCATGACCGCCGAGTACGACGACGACAGGCTGGGCCGGGCCCGCGTGTCCGACACTCCCGAACTCACCGCCTACTACGGCGAACTCGCCGAACTGGAGGCCGGCGCCCTCTGGACGGTCGCCAACGACATCGAGCCCTGGTACCCGCAGCCGAAGTCCGTACCCGTCCGGTGGCGCTACGACGCCCTGCGCCCCCTGGTGTGCAAGGCGCTCGACCTGGTCAAGGCCGACGACGCCGGACGCCGCGTCGTCATGCTCGTCAACCCCGGCCGCAAGGACGTCAGCGCCGCCGTCGGCCTCCTCTACACCGGCCTGCAGATCATGGGACCGGGGGAGTCCATGACCGCGCACCGGCACCAGGCCGCCGCCCTGCGCTTCGTTCACGAGGGCACCGGCGCCTGGACGATCGTCGACGGCCAGAAGCTGAAGGTCGGTCCCCGCGACTTCGCCATCACCCCCAACGGCACCTGGCACGAGCACGGCAACGACGCCGACGACGGCCCCGTCATCTGGCAGGACGGGCTGGACATCCCCCTGGTCAACGCCATGGACGCGGGCTTCTACGAGGTCCACCCCGAGCTGTACCAGCAGCCCGGGAAGGTGATCAACTCCTCGGTCCTCACCTACGGCGCGAACCTTCTGCCCTACGGGGTGGAGAAGTGGACCCGCCCCTACTCGCCCCTGCTCGCCTACCCGTGGGAGCCCACCTACCAGTCGCTGCGCAACCTGGCCCGGGCCACGGAGGGCTCCCCGTACGACGGCGTCATCGCCGAGTACACCAACCCGGTCACCGGTGGCTCCGTCATGCCCACCATGGGCGCCCACATGCAGCTCCTGCGCCCTGGCCAGTCGACGAAGGCGCACCGTCACACCGGGTCGGTCATCTACACCGTGGCCAAGGGCCGGGGGTACTCGGTCATCGCCGGACAGCGCTACGACTGGCAGCAGGGCGACATCTTCTGCGTCCCGTCCTGGGCCTGGCACGAGCACGCGAACCTCGACCAGGGCGAAGACGCCTGCCTCTTCTCGTTCAACGACTTCCCCGTGATGCGCTCCCTCGGCTTCCACCGCGAAGAGGCGTACACCGACAACGGCGGGCACCAGCCCACCGAGTGAACAGCCGCCGCACCGGGACTGCCCGGCCCTGACTCCGGTCACCGGCGCGGCGGCGACCCACCGGCGGCGATCACGACCTGCCCCGCATCGCCCCGGCGCCGGGGCGGCGGTGCGTCGACGTGAGACGCCCCGCCGCCCCGCTTCCCTCGGCGTCCCTTTCTCCCTCACCACCAAGGAGCTGTCATGCGACTCGTGACGTACACGGTCAACGAAGACCCCGCCCGTCTCGGCGCTCGGATCGACGACCGCGTCATCGATCTGAGCGCCCTCGCCGCCCACCACGGCACGGCACTCCCGCAGGACCTGCTGACGTTCATCCGGGCCGACGCCGACGTCCACGACACCGCACGCCGCCTCCTCGCCGGGGACCCGTCCGGCCGGCCGGCCGAAGCGGTCCACCGCCTCGACCAGGTCGTCCTGCATGCCCCGCTGCGTCCCGGCAAGATCATCGGCGTCGGGCTGAACTACGTGGAGCACGTCGAGGAGTCCAGCCGTAGCCTGGACACCGACAAAGAGCTGCCGCCCCGCCCCGTCCTCTTCGGCAAGCCCGCCACCGCGGTCACCGGGCCCGGGCAGCCGATCCTGCACAACGGGGACCTCACCCAGCAGCTCGACTGGGAGTGCGAACTGGCCGTCGTCATCGGCCGCACGGCCTTCCGGGTCAGCGAGGAGGACGCCTACGACCACATCTTCGGCTACAGCATCGTCAACGACATCAGCGCGCGCGACCAGCGCCGCTCCGGCCAGTGGTTCTTCTCCAAGGGGCAGGACTCCTACGCCCCCTTCGGCCCCGCCGTCGTCACCGCCGACGACATCGCCGATCCGATGAACCTGGACCTCGAACTGCGTGTCAACGGTGTCACCAAGCAGAAGTCGAACACCCGCCACATGCTCTTCCCCATCGCCCGCCTCATCGCCGACATCTCCTCCGGCATGACCCTCGAGCCGGGCGACGTCATCGCCACCGGCTCCCCCTCCGGAGTGGGCGCCGGCATGGTGCCCCCGGAGTTCCTCGTCCCGGGCGACACCGTGGAGGCCACCATCGAGCACATCGGCACCCTCACCAACCCCGTCACCGACGCCCGCTGACCTTCCCCGCCGCCCTCAGCTCCACGGAGAGACCATGGCCCCCCGCACCTACCGCATCGGCCAGATCGTGCCCAGCTCCAACGTCACGATGGAAACCGAGATCCCCGCCATCCTGCGCGCCCGCGAAAGCGTGGCACCGGAACGCTTCACCTTCCACTCCAGCCGCATGCGGATGACCCACGTCACGCCCGAGCAGCTCAAGTCCATGGACGCCGACTCCGACCGCTGCGCCGTCGAACTGTCCGACGCCCGCGTCGACGTCCTCGGCTACGCGTGCCTGGTCGCCATCATGAGCATGGGACTCGGCTACCACCGCACGTCCGAGGAACGCCTGCACACCCGCACGGCCGAGAACGGCGCCCCCGCCCCGGTCGTCACCAGCGCCGGCGCCCTCGTACACGGCCTGCACACCCTCGGCGCGAAGAAGATCGCGCTCGTCGCCCCGTACATGCGGCCGCTGACCCGGACGGTGGTGGAGTACCTGACCCACGAGGGCATCGAGGTCCTCGACTACACAGCGCTCGAGATCCCCGACAACCTGGACGTCGCCGCGCACGATCCCGCGAAGCTGCCCGGCATCGCCCGCGCCCTGCGGTACGCCGACGCGGACGCCGTCGTCCTGTCGGCCTGCGTCCAGATGCCGTCCCTCGGTGCCGTCGAGGAGGCGGAACAGCTTCTCGGCAAGCCGGTCGTCTCCGCAGCGGTGTGCACCGCGCACCAGATGCTGCGCACCCTCGGCCTGCCGGCCGTCGCGCCCGGAGCAGGCCACCTCCTGTCCGGCGCGTATGCCGAGGCGCCGACGCCCCAGCGGGAGGCGGCCACCGGCTGACCGGTCGACCGGAGCCTTCGTCCGGCAGCGCGGCCGCAGGGGGGCGCTCGGTAGGATCGCCACCGCACAGGACGGAAGGCGATCATGTCGGACAGCAGCATCAGGCCCAGCTCGTTGATCAACACGGTCTACGGCGCCTCGCTGCGCCGCCTCGGGGGATGGATCTCGATCGCCGACCTGATCGTCCTCATGGCCGAGCTGGACGTGGACGGACCGGCAGTGCGCTCGGCGATCTCCCGCCTGAAGAAGCGCGGCATCCTGGAACCCGAGCGGCGCGGCGCCAACGGCTACCGTCTGAGCCCGGCCGTCCACCCCGTTTTCGACGAGGGTGACCGCCGCATCTTCGGCAGCCTGGAACCGGCGGACCTGGCCGACGGCTGGGTGATGGCCGTCTTCTCCGTGCCGGAGTCCGAACGGTCTCACCGGTACCAACTCCGTACCCGGCTGACGTGGCTCGGCTTCGGCAACATCACCTCCGGCGTATGGCTCGCGCCAGGACGCCTCCTCGACGACGCCCGCGCCACGCTCGACCGGCTCGGTCTCAGCGAGTACGTGCACCTCTTCGCGTCGCAGTACGTGGCGTTCAGCGATCTGCGTACCTCGGTCAGCTCCTGGTGGGACTTCCCGGCGATCCAGGCACAGTACGCCGCCTTCACCGACACCTACGGCCCCGTCGCGGCACGGCTGACGACACAGTCCGGCATCGACGCCGGCGAAGCGTTCCGCCACTACGTCCCCATGCTCACGCAATGGCGCCGTCTGCCGTACCTCGACCCCGGTCTGCCGAAGGAACTCCTGCCCGGGGACTGGAACGCGGTCGCGGCACGTCAGGTCTTCCAGCAACTGCACGCCGTACTGGCCGAGCCGAGCCTGCGGCATGTACGGACAGTGACCGGACTTCAGGCGGAGTCCGTGACGGAATGAAACCTCACACCGCGCCGCGCCCCCAGTTGATAAACCGTGTAACCAAGTCACACCCAGCCCTTCAGGGACGCCATGAACCCTGCCAGGTCGTCGCGGTGGACGCAGTGGCCGGTGCCGGGTACGGCCGTGACCTCGAAACCGCGCTGCCGCAGTAGTCCGGCTGTGCTCGGGGTGACGGTGAGGCTCGGGTCCGCCAGTTGGACCAAAGACGGCACCACCGGTTCGGCGGGGAGGTAGTCCCCGCCGAACCGTTCTTCCACGGCGCAGAGGAAATCGAGGTCGAAGAGAGCGAAGCCGGCCAGTTCCGCCTCGATGTCCGCTTCGGACCAACGGGGACTTGAACGCCGCACGCTCTCCTTGTCGGCGGTCTCGACCATCGCGCGCATACTGCTGATCGCCCCAGGCGGGAGGCTTCCCGGCCGGAATCCCGGATCACTGTAGACGGCGCGCTCGGGGTGGAGCCGGGCGGCCGCCAAGGACAGAGCGAGCCCGCCGAGCGAGTGGCCGATCGCCACGTCCGCGCCCTTGGGCACGCTCTCCACGAGGTCGTCGGCCAGCAGGTCCGGCCGGTATTCTCCGCGCGGACTCAGGCCGTGGCCTCGCAGGTCGGGTGCGAACACCCGGTAGCCGCGGTCCACGAGTTGTTTCTCCACCGCATGCCAGGTGCGGTGATCGGCCATTCCTCCGTGGACCAGCAGGGCAACTCGCGGGCCGGTTCCGCTCTCGTGGACGTGGAGTCTCACGGCGTCTCCTGTCATAGGCATCGACACGTGTAACCAGCTTCCGCTATACATGCCGCGTCGAACAAGAGAGAACACAAGTCGTCGCCCAGTTACCTCGCATCGAGGTCAGATCTTGGGCGCTCCACCCCGACTCGATGCACTCACCGTCGAGTTGCACGACCTCCTACGAGGTGCGCATGGCAACTTTCCGACTAGTGGTCAGGCGGCTGTTGTCGTCGACCCCACTTCTGTTCCTCGTCTCCGCTCTGACGTTCGTGCTGGTGTCCCTGGTGCCGGGAGACCCGGCCCGGACGATCGTGGGGCAGCACGCCACGGTCGAGCAGTACGAGACCGTCCGTCGTCAGCTGGGTCTGGACGAGCCGTTGCCGGTCCAGTACTGGCACTGGCTCGTGCGGGTCTTCCACGGCGACCTGGGAACCTCGCTCTTCAGCGGCGAACCGGTGACATCCGTGCTGAACAACCGGCTGCCCGTGTCGCTTTCCCTGATCACCGCCGGAACCATCGTCTCCGGCGTCCTCGGCGTGCTGCTGGGACTGCTCAGTGCCCGACGTGGCGGTCTGCTGGTGAAGGCCGTGGACGTCCTGGCGCTCGTCGGCCTCGCGGTGCCGGCGTTCTGGTTCGCGCTCGTCCTCATCGCCGTCGGAGCCGTCCGGCTGCGCTGGTTCCCGGTCACCGGCTACGTGCCCCTCGCCGACGACCCCGTGGAATGGGGCCGTTCCCTCGTCCTGCCGGTCCTCTCCCTGTCGCTGAGCGCCGTCGCCATCATCGCCAAGCAGACGCGGGACTCGGTCCTGGACACGTTCGGGCGTGACTTCATCCGGGTCATGCAGGCCAACGGATTCTCCCGGCGATCGATCCTCTACCGGCACGTGCTGCGCAATGCCGCCCTGCCCCTGGTGACCGTGCTGGGTGTCGTGCTCGTCAGTCTGCTGGCCGCCGCCGTGTTCGTGGAGACGGTGTTCGCCATGCCCGGGCTCGGCAGTCTCACCCAACAGGCCACCGTCCAGCACGACATCCCCGTCATCCAGGGAGCTGTTCTGTACATCACGATCCTGGTCGTCCTCGTCAACCTGCTGGTCGACCTGGCCTACAGCCGGCTCGACCCGAGGGTGCGTGCCGCATGAAGCAGCCCACGACGCCGAGCGCCCCTCGCTCGCGGAACAGACGCCCCCTGATACGGCGGGTGTTGGTCCGCCCGGCCGGTGCGCTGTCCCTTGGCTGGCTCGTTCTGCTGACGGTCGCCACCCTCGCCGCGCCGCTCCTCACGACGCACGGTCCGCTGGACCAGGATCTCGGGCACGTACTGTCCGGGCCGACGGCGGACCACCTGCTCGGCACCGACAACCTGGGCCGGGACCTCCTCAGCCGGCTGCTCTTCGGCGGCCGATCCACCCTTCTGGCCGTCGGTGAGGCCCTGGCCGTCTTCCTGGCCCTAGGCGTGACCCTCGGCCTGGCCTCCGGATTCCTGGGCGGCTGGGTGGACTGGCTGACCGTACGCACCGCCGACCTGCTGTTCGCCCTGCCCGGGATCATCATCGTGCTGGTCGTGCTGTCCGTGTTCCCCGGCAACCTGCACGCCGCCATGATCACGTTCGGGGTGCTGGGCAGCCCAGGAATCATCCGTATCCTGCGCAGTCAAACCCTGGGAATCCGCGAGGAGTTGTACGTCGCGGCCGCCAAGGTCGCCGGTCTCACGCGGCAGCAGATCCTGCGCCGCCACATCCTGCCGCGCCTCATCAGCACGGTCATCGTCCAGGCCGCCCTGTTCGCCGCGATCGTCGTCACGATCCAGGCGGGTCTCGGCTTCCTGGGCCTCGGAGCCCAGCCGCCCGACCCGACATGGGGCGGACTGGTGGCCGACGCCTCCCAGGCGCTCGACCGTGCACCGTGGATGCTCGTTCCCTCAGGCATCCCCCTCGTCCTGACCGTGCTGGCGCTCGGATCGCTCGGTGACGCTGTCCGGGACGCGGCCACCGAGGGGTGGTCGGTCTCCAGGATGACCGCGCCCACGGACGCACCACGAACCGTGCGCGACGACCGTCGTCCGGCAGGCACCGTCACCACGAACTCGACGCGGTCCGGCACGAGCGCCCTGCTGTCGGTCAGAAACCTCTCCATCGACATCGGCGGTGTCCCGGTCGTGCAGGAGGTGAGCTTTGACATCGCCCCGGGAGAGACCGTCGGCGTGGTCGGTGAATCGGGCTGCGGCAAGTCCGTGACCTCGCTCGGGATCCTCGGACTCGTGCCCGGCGGCGGCCGCGTCGCACAAGGACAGGTGCTCTTCGACGGCACCGACCTGGTCGCTTCGCCCGCCGCCCGCACCCAGGTCCGCGGAACCGGGATCGCGTACGTCTCCCAGGAACCGATGGTCGCTCTCGATCCGATGTTCACCGTGGGTCGCCAGCTCGGCGAGGCCGTACGACGACACGAGCGCTGCGACCGCCGCGAGGCACGCAGCCGAGTCACCGAACTGCTCGACATGGTGAACATTCCCGACCCCGCGGCCGTCGCGGGGCGCCATCCCCACCAGCTTTCCGGAGGAATGGCCCAGCGCGTGGCGATCGCTCTGGCGCTCGCCGGCCGCCCCAAGCTCCTGATCGCGGACGAGCCGACCACCGCCCTGGACGTGACCGTCCAGGCCGAGATCCTCACCCTGCTGCGCAACCTGCAGGCCGATACGGGGATGGCGGTCCTCATCGTCACCCACGACTGGGGCGTGGTCGCCGACCTGTGCCACCGGGCCGTGGTGATGTACGCCGGGCAAGTGGTCGAGGCCGCGGACGTGGAGGAGATGTTCGCCCGGCCCCTGCACCCGTACACGGCGGGCCTGCTGGCCGCGAACCCGCACCGGGCGCGCGAGGGCGAACCCCTGCCGACCATCCCCGGGACGGTCCCCGCCCCCCGCGACTGGCCCTCCGGCTGCCGCTTCGCCGCCCGCTGCGAACTCGCCGATGACAGGTGCGCGGAGCCGGTGACGCTGACCGAGCCGGCCCCCGACCGGCTCAGCCGGTGCGTCCGATCCCAGCAGCTTCTCGCGGAAGGCACCTCCTGATGACGCAGCCACCGCTCCTAGACATCAAGGACCTGACAGTCGAGTTCCGCCAGGGCCGCCGCACTTCGCCGCTACGTGCCGTGGACACCGTGTCCCTGAGCATCGCACCCGGTGAGACGGTCGGACTCGTGGGTGAGTCCGGCTCGGGCAAGTCCACCATCGGCCGCGCGGTGCTGGGCTTGAACCGCGTCCACTCCGGTCAGGTCCACTTCGAAGGCCGCGACGTCACCCATGCCTCGTCCCGCCTCCGTCGCGGACTCAGCGCCCGCCTGCAGGTCGTCTTCCAGGACCCGTACTCCTCTCTCAATCCGGCCCGCACGATCGGCCAGACCCTCGCCGAGCCCCTCCTCGCTCACGGCAAGCCTCGAAAGCAGGAGATGCGAGACCGCATCGCCGAGATGCTCTCGCGAGTCGGTATGCCCGCCGACACGGCCGATCGCTACCCCGGTCAGTTCTCCGGCGGACAACGCCAGCGCATCGCCATCGCCCGCGCGCTCATGCCCGAGCCGCGCCTCGTCATCTGCGACGAACCGGTCAGCGCGCTGGACCTGTCCATCCAGGCACAGGTGATGAACCTCCTGGCCGACCTGCAGCGCGACCTCGACCTCAGCTACCTCTTCATCGCCCACGACCTGCCCGTGGTGCGCCACCTCTCGCATCGCATCGTGGTCCTCTACCGCGGCCAGGTCATGGAGACCGGACCCGCCGCCACGCTGTACGACGACCCGGTCCACCCCTACACCCGGACGCTGCTCGCCGCCGTACCCCAACCGGATCCCACAGCGCAGCGAGCCCGGACGGCGCAGCGGGGGACGGCGACAACCGTGTCCGCGCCCGCACCGGCCGGCTGCGTCTTCGCCCACCGCTGCCCGCACGCCGTCGACCTGTGCCGCCGCGAACGTCCGCCCCTGCTGCCGCTCCCGGACGGACGCGCCGCGGCATGCCATCGCACCGCGGAACTCCACCCCCACGCCAAGGCCCGGCAGTCCCAGCCGCACACCGTAAGGAAGCACTCATGAACAGAAGGTCTCTGACCACCGGGCTGGCGGCACTGACGGTGCTCGCCGTCGCCGCCACCGCCTGCGGCGGATCCAGCACGGGCGGAAGCAACGGGAAGGGGGAGACCCTGACCGTCGTCTCCGCCGGCGCGCCCGCCAGTCTCGACCCTGCCAAGGCCAACGTCGGCTCCGACAACTGGTTCGTCAACCTCGCCTACGACACCGTCCTGAGGCAGGGGCCGAACGGAAGAACGGGACCCGGCCTGGCCACCAAGTGGGGCTACATCGGCACCGGCAACACCGACTTCGCCTTCACCTTGCGCAGCGGACTGAAGTTCGCCGACGGAACACCCTTGGACGCCAGGGCCGTCGCGGCCTCGATCAACTACAGCCGCAGGAACGGCCTCAACGTGTCCTGGACCTCCGCCATCAAGTCGGTCACCGCCGGCGGCCCGCTCAGGGTACGGATCCACTGCTCCAGCCCGCACCCCAACCTGCCGCAGCTGATGACCCAGGTCCTGATGGTCGGCTCGGTCATCAGCCCCAAGGGTCTCGCGTCCCCGGCCGCCATGGGCACCCACTCCTTCGGCGCCGGCCCCTACGTCCTCGACGCTGCGCACACCGCGACCGGCGACCACTACACCTACACCCCCAACCCCCACTACTGGGACAAGAAGAAGATCCACTGGAAGAAGGTGGTCATCAAGGTCGTCGCCAACCCCAACTCCGCACTCCAGGCGGTCAGGACGGGGCAGGCCGATGCCATGGCGATCACCGCCAACCAGGTCGACACCGCTGAGTCCGCCGGACTGAAAGTCACCGGAGCGCCCAACGTCTTCATGGGCGTCAACCTCGCCGACCGGCGGGGCACCATCGCCGAGCCGCTCAAGGACGTCCGCGTACGGCAAGCCCTCAACTACGCCGTGGACCGAGCCGCCATCACCAAGGCTGTTGTTCAGAAGTACGGCCATCCGACCAGCCAGATATCCCTCCCCGGGCTCGACGGCTTCGCGGCCGACTACGACAACCGCTACCCCTACGACCCGGCCAAGGCCAGGAAGCTGCTTGCCGCAGCGGGATACCCCCACGGTTTCAAACTGAAGATGGAGACGCAGGGCTTCTTCGGCATCGACCTGGTCACCCAGGCAGTCGTTCAGCAGTGGAAGCAGATCGGCGTCACCGCCGACGTCACCACCGACACCAGCGTGGGCCAGTGGCTGGCCGCCGCCACCTCCAAGAAGTACCCGGCGCTCGGCTTCGGCTACGGCGGCGCCACAAGCTACGCCCTGTCCCTCGACTGGATGCTGCCGCACGCCACCGCCTTCAACCCCTTCGCCACCTCGGACCCCAAGCTCACGCGCATGCTGGCAGCCGCGGCCGCGGC
>NZ_MCGQ01000015.1 GCF_002242805.1 Streptomyces diastatochromogenes
GGGGTGGCCGCCGCAAGGAAGGTGGGGAGGGTGGTGAGGGGGTGGATACGTTCACTTATCCGGGTGGTGAGGGGGCCTGGAAATCCCGTGGTTGAGCGGGGGGACCGGGTGAAGTGTGGGGCGGTGGGTGGACGCGGCCGGGGGCGTGGGTGGGGACTCGAAAGGGGACGGGCGCACGTATCCTGAAACCCCGTCGGTGACCAGGAAAGAGCGGCCAGCCATGCGCGTCTACGTCCCCCTGACCCTCCCCGGTCTCGCCGAGGCGCACAAGACGGGTGAGCTGGGGACCGGCCCCTTCGTCGCGTACGCCGTCACGCCCGCCCTGCGTGAGTGGTACCTCTCCGAGGACATCGAGGAGCTGGAGTACGCGGCGCTCAGCCGGGCCGCGCTGGCTTCGCTGCGACTGCTGGCGGCCGATCCGGGTGCGGTACGGCGCCGGGTCGTGGTCGCCGTCGACGTGTCCGACGGCGCCGCCACTGCGGACCCGGACCGTGGGCTCGATCCGGCCGCGCTCGGCGAGGTGACGGTGGCCGGTACGGTGGCGCTCGCCAAGGCCGCGGCGGTGCATGTCGACGCCGATGACGCGGAGCAGGACGTGGCCGCGGCCGCGGAGGCGCTGGAGGCGGCCGACGGCGGGGACGACGACGCGCAGTTCGTCGTGGACGGCGCCGACGACCATGAGCTGCTGTGGTACGCCACGCAGGAGATCCCCAACCTGGTGGGCGGGGTCTGAGCGGGTCCCGGGCCGTCGGCCCGCGCTGATTGTCAGTGGGGGCGGGTACGGTTTTCGGCATGGGGATGCACGGAAGCGCGCACATTGTCTGGGACTGGAACGGGACCCTGTTCCACGACAATGACGCGATCATCGGGGCGACGAACGCGGCCTTCGCCGAGCTGGGGCTGGCGCCGATCACGCTGGAGCAGTACCGGGCGCTGTACTGCGTGCCGGTGCCGAGGTTCTACGAGCGGTTGCTCGGACGGCTGCCCACGGATGCCGAGTGGGAGCAGATGGACGAGGTCTTCCATCGGTACTACGCGGAGCATCGGGTCCGCTGCGGGCTGACCGACGGGGCGGCCGAGCTGCTCGCGGGGTGGCGGTCGGCGGGGCACAGTCAGTCGCTGCTGAGCATGTACGGGCATGAGGAGCTTGTGCCGCTGGTGCGGGGGTTCGGGATCGAGCCGCACTTCATACGGGTCGACGGGCGTACGGGGCCGTCCGGTGGCAGCAAGGCCGAGCACATGGTGCGGCATCTGGAGGCGCTGTCCGGGGCGGTGGCGGTTGCTCGGACCGTGGTGATCGGTGATGCGGCGGACGATGCGGTCGCCGCGTGGCATGTGGGGGCGGGGGCTGTGCTGTACACCGGGGGTTCGCACAGCCGGGCCAGCCTGGAGGAGGTCGGCGTGCCGGTGGTGGACACGTTGGCCGAGGCGGTGGAGGAGGCGCAGCGGCTGGTGGCGTGAGCGGGGTTTGATGCGGCGCCCGGTGTGGGTGCCGGCCGGGGGTGGGGTCGCTTCCGGCGCTGGCGCGGTGCCGCTGCGCCCACCCGTGCCGCCCCAGCGGCACGACTGCCCGCAGCTATGCAGGCGTGACGGCCGCAGCTACACGGGGACCGTCGGCCCGCAGCCACGCCGGCAAGCCCGCCCCCGCCGCACCGCTCAGCTCGCCGGTGCCTTTGCCCTCAGTACCTTCAGGAACTCCCGCATCCACGCCGGATGGTCCGGCCAGGCGCGGGCCGAGATCAGCGTGCCGTCCACCACCGCTTCGCTGTCCTCGAAGTGGGCTCCGGCGGTCTGCATGTCCGGTTCCAGGGCCGGGTACGCCGTGACGCGGCGGCCGCGGAGGCTGTCGATCGCGGCGGTGAGCAGGGGGCCGTGGCAGATCTGGGCGACGGGCTTGTCCGCGTCGAAGAAGGCCTTGAGGATCTTGCGCAGCTCGGGGTCGTTGCGCAGGTACTCGGGGGCGCGGCCGCCGGGGATGACGATGGCCGCGTACTGACCGGGGTCGACCTCGGAGAAGGCGAGGTCGGCGGGCCAGGTGTAGCCGGGCTTCTCGGTGTAGGTGTCGTAGCCGGGCTCGAAGTCGTGGACGACGAAGCGGAGCGTCTTGCGGGTGGGGGCCGCGATGTCGACGTCGTAGCCTTCCTCGCGCAGACGCTGGTAGGGGTAGAGGACTTCCAGGGACTCCGCTGCGTCGCCGGTGATGATGAGGATCTTCGCGGGCATGTCGGCTCCTCCCGGGCGGCACTGTCCCCTCCACGGGGGACGGGCACTGTTGCAGGCAACGTGCCTTCCCAGGGCGCGCTTGCCAAGAGGGCCCGTCGCTTTCAGGGTGCGTCCCGCAGACTCCGGGCGCGACCGGATACGGCACCCGGATACGCCACCCACCCCCGCCCCGCCCCTGTGCAGAACGTCAAACTTCCGACCCCTGTTTTGTACACATACGGCTCATGACGGGCCCCGGGTAAGGAGCGATAGCCTTGTGGCGTGATCAGCGCGATATCTCGCGGGGGCGATCCTGCTCCTGCCCTGCGCCCGGGTTGCACGGAACACCTCCGTGACCGGGCGGCGGTCGCTGGTCTTCGCGGGCGGGAGGGGAGCACAGATGCCCCCAGGACGCCGACGACGGCCCGGAAAGCGACGGTGCCGAGAGCAGCGTCACATCTGACGGGCGTGCCAACAATGGCCGAATACCCCCCGCTCATCTCACCTCGCGGCATAGCGTCGGATCGGACCGGACACCCCGGGCCGTGGCGTCGAGCCGGAGGGGAAGAGGCCGTTTTTCCTTCTACGTCACGCAATGGCGCGCGACAGGAGCCAGAGGACAATGCAGACCAAGCTGGACGAAGCCAAGGCCGAGCTGCTCGAACGGGCCGCCCGGGTAGCTGAGAACAGCCCGGTCGGGGGGCACCTACCGACCGGGACGACGGGCGAGGGCTCGGCCGGTACTCCCGACACCGAGTCCGTGCTCGCGTTCCTCCAGCGCTACTACCTGCACACCGCCCCGGAAGACCTCACCGACCGCGACCCGGTCGATGTCTTCGGCGCCGCGGTCTCGCACTACCGGCTCGCCGAGAACCGCCCCCAGGGCACCGCGAACGTCCGGGTGCACACCCCGACCGTCGAGGAGAACGGGTGGACCTGCAGCCACACCGTCGTGGAGGTCGTCACCGACGACATGCCCTTCCTCGTCGACTCGGTCACCAATGAGCTGACCCGGCAGGGACGCGGCATCCACGTCGTCATCCACCCGCAGATCGTCGTCCGGCGCGACCTCACCGGCAAGCTCATCGAGGTGCTGCCCACCGCGCCCGGCGGCGACCTCCCGCACGACGCGCACATCGAGTCCTGGATCCACGTCGAGACCGACCGGGAGACCGACCGCGCCGATCTGAAGCAGATCACCGCCGACCTGCTGCGCGTCCTGTCCGACGTCCGCGAGGCCGTCGAGGACTGGGAGAAGATGCGGGACGCGGCGAGCCGGATCGCCGACGGGCTGGAGAGCGAGCCCCGGCCGGCCGACCTCCCCACGCCCGAGGTCGAGGAGGCCCGCGAGCTGCTGCGCTGGCTGTCCGCCGATCACTTCACCTTCCTCGGCTTCCGCGAGTACCAGCTGCGCGACGACGACACCCTCGCCGCCGTGCCCGGCACCGGCCTGGGCATCCTGCGCTCCGACCCGCACCACGCCGAGGACGACCAGCACCCGGTCAGCCCGTCCTTCGAGCGGCTGCCGGCCGACGCCCGAGCCAAGGCCCGCGAGCACAAGCAGCTGGTGCTGACCAAGGCGAACAGCCGGGCCACCGTGCACCGGCCGTCGTACCTGGACTACGTCGGCGTCAAGAAGTTCGCCGCGGACGGCAGTGTCGTCGGCGAGCGCCGTTTCCTGGGTCTGTTCTCCTCCGCCGCCTACACCGAGTCCGTCCGCCGGGTCCCGGTCATCCGGCGCAAGGTCGACGAGGTCCTGCACCGCGCCGGCTTCTCGCCCGAGAGCCACGACGGCCGCGACCTGCTCCAGATCCTGGAGACCTACCCGCGCGACGAGCTGTTCCAGACCCCGGCCGCCGAGCTGCAGGCCATCGCGACGAGCGTCCTGTACCTGCAGGAGCGCCGCCGGCTGCGGCTGTACCTGCGCCAGGACGAGTACGGCCGCTACTACTCGGCCCTCGTCTACCTCCCGCGCGACCGCTACACCACCGGCGTCCGGCTGCGGATCATCGACATCCTGAAGGAGGAGCTCGGCGGCATCAGCGTCGACTTCACCGCCTGGAACACCGAGTCGATCCTGTCCCGGCTGCACTTCGTCGTCCGCGTCCCGCCGGGCACCGAGCTGCCCCAGCTGTCGGACGCCGACAAGGACCGTATCGAGGCCCGCCTGGTCGAGGCCGCCCGCTCCTGGGCGGACGGGTTCGCGGAGGCGCTGAACGCCGAGTGCGGCGAGGAGCGCGCGGCCGAGCTGCTGCGCCGCTACTACGGCGGCAACTCCTTCCCCGAGGGCTACAAGGCCGACCACACCCCGCGCGCGGCCGTCGCCGACCTGGTCCACCTGGAGCGGCTCACCGCGGAGAAGGGCAACGACTTCTCGCTCAGCCTGTACGAGCCGGTGGGCGCCGCTCCCGACGAGCGCCGCTTCAAGATCTACCGCAAGGGCGACGCGGTCTCCCTGTCCGCCGTGCTGCCGGTCCTCAACCGGCTCGGCGTCGAGGTCGTGGACGAGCGGCCGTACGAGCTGCGCTGCGCGGACCGTACCGTCGCCTGGATCTACGACTTCGGTCTGCGCCTGCCCAAGGCGCTGGGCGGCGGCAACGGCGACTACCTCGGCGACGACGGCCGTGAGCGGTTCCAGGAGGCGTTCGCCGCGACCTGGACCGGCCTGGCGGAGAACGACGGCTTCAACGCCCTCGTGCTGAGCGCCGGGCTGAACTGGCGGCAGGCGACGGTGCTGCGCGCGTACGCCAAGTACCTGCGGCAGGCCGGCTCCACCTTCAGCCAGGACTACATGGAGGACACCCTCCGCAACAACGTCCACACCACCCGGCTCCTCGTCTCCCTGTTCGAGGCGCGGATGTCCCCGGACCGGCAGAGGGCCGGCCTGGAGATCGTGGACGCCCTGCTGGAGGAGCTGGAGGCGGCCCTGGACCAGGTGGCGAGCCTGGACGAGGACCGCATCCTGCGCTCCTTCCTGACCGTCATCAAGGCGACCCTGCGCACGAACTTCTTCCAGGAGGCGCTCGGCGGCCAGCCGCACGAGTACGTGTCCATGAAGTTCGACCCGCAGGCCATCCCGGACCTGCCCGCGCCGCGCCCGGCGTACGAGATCTGGGTGTACTCGCCGCGGGTCGAGGGCGTGCACCTGCGCTTCGGCAAGGTCGCCCGAGGCGGCCTGCGCTGGTCGGACCGCCGTGAGGACTTCCGTACCGAGATCCTCGGCCTGGTCAAGGCGCAGATGGTGAAGAACACCGTCATCGTGCCGGTCGGCGCCAAGGGCGGCTTCGTCGCCAAGCAGCTGCCGGACCCGAGCGTGGACCGGGACGCGTGGCTGGCCGAGGGCATCGCCAGCTACAAGACGTTCATCTCGGCGCTGCTCGACATCACCGACAACATGGTGGCCGGCGAGGTCGTGCCGCCGCAGGACGTGGTGCGGCACGACGGGGACGACACCTACCTGGTGGTCGCGGCCGACAAGGGCACCGCGACGTTCTCCGACATCGCCAACGGGGTTGCCGAGAAGTACAACTTCTGGCTCGGTGACGCCTTCGCCTCCGGCGGCAGCGCGGGCTACGACCACAAGGGCATGGGCATCACCGCGCGCGGCGCCTGGGAGTCCGTGAAGCGGCACTTCCGTGAGCTGGGCGTGGACACGCAGACCGAGGACTTCACGGTCGTCGGCATCGGTGACATGTCCGGTGACGTGTTCGGCAACGGCATGCTGCTGAGCGAGCACATCCGCCTGGTCGCCGCGTTCGACCACCGGCACATCTTCATCGACCCGAACCCGGACGCGGCCACCTCCTACGCCGAGCGCCGCCGCCTGTTCGAGCTGCCCCGTTCCAGCTGGGCGGACTACAACACCGAGCTGCTGTCGGCGGGCGGCGGGGTCTTCCCGCGCACCGCCAAGGCGATCCCGCTCAACGCGCACATCCGCGAGGCGCTGGGCATCGAGGAGAAGATCTCCAAGATGACCCCGGCCGACCTGATGAAGACGATCTTCCAGGCGCCGGTGGACCTGCTGTGGAACGGCGGCATCGGCACGTACGTGAAGTCGTCGGCGGAGTCCAACGCCGACGTCGGCGACAAGGCCAACGACGCCATCCGCGTCGACGGCCGCGACCTGCGCGTCAAGGTCGTCGGCGAGGGCGGCAACCTGGGCCTGACCCAGCTGGGCCGCATCGAGTTCGCGCTGCACGGCGGCCGGATCAACACCGACGCGATCGACAACAGCGCCGGTGTGGACACCTCCGACCACGAGGTGAACATCAAGATCCTGCTGAACGGCCTGGTCGCGGACGGCGACATGACCGTCAAGCAGCGCAACAAGCTGCTCGCCGAGATGACCGACGAGGTCGGCGCGCTGGTGCTGCGCAACAACTACGCGCAGAACACGGCGCTGGCCAACGCCCTCTTCCAGTCCAAGGACATGCTGCACGCGCAGCAGCGGTTCATCCGCCACATGGTCCGCGAGGGCCACCTGGACCGGGCGCTGGAGTTCCTGCCCACCGACCGCCAGATCCGCGAGCGGCTCGGCCAGGGCCAGGGCCTGACCGGTCCGGAGACGGCCGTCCTGCTGGCGTACACGAAGATCACGGTCGCCGAGGAGCTGCTGCACACCTCGCTGCCGGACGACCCGTACCTGCGCACCCTGCTGCACGCCTACTTCCCGACGGCGCTGCGCGAGCGGTTCGCGGACGCGGTCGACAGCCACCCGCTGCGCCGCGAGATCACCACGACCGTGCTGGTCAACGACACCGTCAACACGGGCGGTACGACGTATCTGCACCGACTGCGCGAGGAGACGGGTGCCTCGCTGGAGGAGATCGTCCGCGCCCAGACCGCGGCCCGCGCGATCTTCCGCTCGGCGCCGGTGTGGGACGCGGTCGAGGAGCTGGACAACAAGGTCGACGCGGCCGTCCAGACCCGGATCCGGCTGCACTCGCGCCGCCTGGTCGAGCGCGGCACGCGCTGGCTGCTGAACAACCGGCCGCAGCCGCTGCAGCTCGCCGAGACCGTCGAGTTCTTCGGCGAGCGGGTCGAGCGCGTCTGGCAGGAGCTGCCCAAGCTGCTGCGCGGCGCGGACCTGGAGTGGTACCAGCACGTGTACGACGAGCTGTCCGCGGCCGGTGTCCCGGACGAACTGGCCACCCGCGTGGCCGGGTTCTCCTCCGCCTTCCCGGCGCTGGACATCGTCTCCGTGGCCGACCGCACGGGCAAGGAGCCGCTGGACGTCGCCGAGGTCTACTACGACCTCGCCGACCGGCTCAACATCACGCAGCTGATGGACCGCATCATCGAGCTGCCCCGCGCCGACCGTTGGCAGTCCATGGCCCGCGCCTCCATCCGCGAGGACCTGTACGCGGCCCACTCGGCCCTCACGGCGGACATCCTCGCGGTGGGCAACGGCTCCTCCAGCCCGGAGCAGCGCTACCAGGCCTGGGAGCAGAAGAACTCGGCGATCCTGGGCCGGGCGCGCTCCACCCTGGAGGAGATCCGCGGTTCGGAATCCTTCGACCTCGCCAACCTGTCGGTGGCGATGCGGACGATGCGGACGCTGCTGCGCACGCATTCGTAGCCGTATGGCAATCGTACGTAGCCGTATGGCAGTCGTACGACGCTGAAGACGCCCCGGGCCGATGTCATATCGACCCGGGGCGTTCCGTTTCTTGCCGACCCTTAGGCAAAAAAGATCAGCGAATTTACCCTTTCCTGCTAATCGGCACGTTTCCGATATGGTCTGCGGTGTGACAGTGAACCTCACCGAGACCCGCCCGGCGGCAACCGCGCCGGCTCCGGCCCGGCCCGTCACGCGCGTCGTGCTGGAAGTCGTGAAATTCGGGGTTGTCGGCGGCAGCGGTGTCCTCGTCAATTTCCTGGTCTTCAACCTGCTGCTGCACGGCCTGCGTTGGCAGGCGATGACCGCGACGGTCCTGGCCAGCTGTATCGCGATGGCGACCAATTACCTGGGCTTCCGCTATTACACCTATCGTGACCGGGCCTCGCGCACGCGCCGTCAGATCGTTCTGTTCTTCGTCTTCAGCGGCCTTGGCGTGGTGATGGAAAGCGGCCTGTTCTGGGTCGGTTATCACGGGCTCGGACTGCACAGTGCGTTCGAATCGAATGGGGTGAAGGCGCTGTCGATCGTGCTCGCCTCCGCCTTCCGTTTCCTTGTCTACCGCACCTGGGTGTTCGAGCAGGATGCGCGCCGCGCCGCCTAGCCCCGCGGGCGCGGTACGGGCGCTGCCGCAGGCCGCCGCCGCGCTCGTGCTGGTTCTGATGCTCCTGGTGATCGTCCGTCTGCCCTGGGCGGGCGATCTCGGTATGCACGCGGCGACCGTGCAGCGGCTGCGGCACAGCCTGTCGAACCCCGGGAACCCGCTGGTCGACGCCGACACGCCGAGCCCGTACTACTCGCCCTGGATGCTGCTGCTGGGCTGCCTCGCCAGGATCACCAGCCTGTCGGTGTTCGACGTGCTGCGGATCGGCGCGGTCGTCGGGCTCGGGCTGCTGGTCACCGGGGTGTGGCGGTACGTCCGCACGCTCAGCGCGCACCGCGCGGCACCCGCCCTCGCGATCCTGAGCCTGGTCTTCCTCTGGGGCCCCCTCCTGTTCAACTGGAGCGGCTTCCTCGGCCTCAACTCGCTCGCGCTGACGGTGTCGTACCCGAGCGTGCTAGCCCTCGGCCTGTCCTTCCACTTCTGGGCCTGGCTCACCCGGGCGCTGCGCGACGAGACCCGCTGGGGGGTGTGGCTGGGGCTCGGCCTGCTGTGGGGGCTGATCCTGCTGTGCCACCAGTTCACGGGTGTGGTGGCGTCACTGGGCGCGCTGGCGATGGTGATCGCGGCACGGCCGGGCAGGACGGTACTGCTGCGGCTCGGCGCCGCTCTGGCGCTCGGCGTGGTACTGCTGTGGCTCTGGCCGTACTACGACTTCTTCTCGCTCTTCTCCGCCGGCGCGGACCTGGAGGCGATCCACCGGCCGCTGTACGACGACCTGGCCGGGCGGTTCGGGCTGGTGCTGCTGGGGGTCGTGGCGCTGGGCCTGCGCTGGCGGCGGGACCGCTGGGATCCGCTGGTCCTCTTCTTCGTCCTCGGTGCGCTGGTGTTCGCCGCGGGCGGGCTGACCGGGCACTACTCGTGGGGCCGCGCCCTGCCGGCCGTACTGATCCCGGCCCAGCTGGCGGCCGCGCTGGAGGCCGTGTCGGCGGGGAAGCGGGCGGTCCGGGTCGGGTGGGCGTGTGTGCTCGGTGCCGCGCTGGCCGTGGGGGCGTGGGCGCAGGCGGGGACGCTCGGGTATGTGGTCGGGCGGGATGCGCTGCCCGGGGCGGTCGCGGCGAAGTACCGGACGCCGTGGGTGGGGTATCAGTGGATCACGCCCTGGGTGAAGTACGGGGACGTGGTCATGGCCCGTACGTTTCCGTCCCGGCAGATTCCCGCGTACGGGCCGTACACCGTGGCTCCCGGGTATCCCGATGTGTTTCTGCCGGATGCGGGTAGGCGGGATGCGGCGGTGACGCGGTACTTCGCGGCGGGTACGTCGGCCGAGGGGCGGCGGGCCATATTGCGGGAGTACGGGGTGCGGTGGGTCGTGGGCGGCAGGTCGTCCGCGGAGCCGTGGCTGCGGCAGGTGGCCACCGGGCCGGGTGAGCAGGTCCTGTACGAAGTGGACCGCTGACCGGCGCTGCGGCGGGGCGGGGGTGGGTGTCGCTTGCCCGCGCTTGCGTGCCCCAAAGGGGCGCGGGGAACTGCGAGACCAGCCCCCACGCACCCCGCAGTCGAAGATCGGCCCTGTTACCTCAGCACACTCGCCACCAGCCGCGCAGCGTTCCGTACCTTCGGGCGGGCCACCTTCCGCACCACGGGCCTGATCACCGTGGCCGTGACTCCCACCGGCTGCCAACGGATCTGGAGGCGGCCGGGGTTGCGGCCCTCCGGTTCGATGGTGACCTGGTGGGGGGTGGCGCCGGAGCGGTAGTCGATGCGGGCCGTGACGGCGGGGAAGTCCAGCGGTGCCAGGAGGAGGCCCGAGTGGGCCAGGCCCTGTTGTTCCAGGCGGAGCAGCGGGTGGCGTACTCCGTCGAAGCCCTGCACAGGCAGCGGTGCCGTCGACAGGTCCAGGCGGACGCGGCCCTCGAAGAGGCCCGGGCGGACCGGGTCCAGGCGGAACGGGACCGTCAGGCGGCGCCGGCCGGGGGCCAGCACCAGACTCGCGCGCTGCGGTCCCACCGGGAGCCGCAGGCCGGGGTCGTAGGTGCGGATCGCGAGGGTGACGCAGGCTCCGGGACCCGGGGTCAGTTCGGTGATCTCGTGGCGGAAGTGGGCGCTGGGGAAGGGGCGCGTGTCCAGCTCCAGGTCGGAGACGTCCAGTTCGCGGCGGGCCCGGTCGGCGGAGGGGACGGTGTCGCCCCAGTAGGTGGTGCCGGAGTCGTCGGCGGTGACCTGCCGAGGTGCCACGCCGTTGCCCAGGCCGCGCGCCGCCAGCCGGACGTCGGACAGGCGGCCGTCGCGCAGGAGTTGGAGGATGATCCGTTCCGGGCGGGGCAGACGGGCGAAGGCGCCCTCGGCCAGCGTGTCCAGGTACGGGTTCATGATCTCGGCGAAGGACTCCAGCCACTCGGCGTCCCGGTAGGGCAGGTCGCCCGCGTACATCCGGAAGTCGTGCTTGAGGAACTTGAAGTCCTTGTCCTCCCGCAGCGCCGCGTGCCCGCTCTCCACCAGGAAGTCGTCGATCAGCCGCTGGACGTGGACCCGGTCGCGGACGTTCGTGACCTTGTGCCGCTGGTTGGAGATGGACGCCGAGGCCGCCGCCGCGAACGGGTCGATGTACCAGACGTACACCGGGTCCGGGATGATCGTGAACGCCTTCGCCAGGCAGTACGCCTGCGCCGAGAACAGCTGGTCCTCGTAGTGGATGCCCTCCGGGAAGCGGAGCTGGTGGCGGTCGAGGAACGCGCGGGCGTACATCTTGCTGGTGGAGAGGTGCTCGAAGAGCAGCCGGGGGTCGCCCTCGATGCCTTCCACCGTGCGGCGCTCGGCGACCAGGTGGGGCATCCAGGTCGTGCGGTGACCGTTGTCCACCCGGACCCGGCGGACCGCGCCCATCGTGAAGTCCACCGCGCGCTCCCGGTGCGCCGCCAGCAGCAACTCGACCGCGCGCGGCGGGAGTTCGTCGTCGCTGTCGAGGAACATCAGGTACGGCGCCCGGGCGATCTCGATGGCCCGGTTGCGCGGGGCGCTGCAGCCGCCGCTGTTCTCCGGCAGGCGGAGGTAGCGGACGCGGTGGTCCTCGGCGGCCAACCGCCGTGCCACCGCGGGCGTGTCGTCGGTCGAGTGGTCGTCGCTGATGACGATCTCGATGTTGGCGTGGGTCTGGGCGCGCAGCGATGCGACCGCCCTGGGGAGACGGGCCGCGTCGTTGTAGACGATGACCGTCACCGTGACGTCGGGGGTCGTCATGCCGTGGCCTCCTCGGGGGTCGGGGCGGGGGTGCGTTCGTCGAGCGGGAGTACCGGGGGCAGCGCCTCCTCGGGTTCACCGAGGAAGACCCGCCGTACGACCCGTTCGGCGGCGCGTCCGTCGTCGTACTCGCAGAACCGGCGCCGGAACGCGGCCCGCGCCTTCGCCGCGCCCTCGTCGCGCCAGGCGCCGGAGAGGAAGATCTCCGCGAGTTCCTCCTGGGTGCGGGCGACCCGGCCGGGCGCCTCGGCCGTCAGGTCGAAGTAGACGCCCCGGGTGGTCCGGTACGTCTCCCAGTCGTCGGCGTAGACGACGATCGGGCGGTCCAGGTTGGCGTAGTCGAACATGATCGACGAGTAGTCCGTGACCAGCGCGTCGGCGGCCAGGCACAGCTCCTCCACGGGGTCGTAGGAGGAGACGTCGATGATCCGGCCGGAGCGGCGCAGGCCGGTCAGCGGGGAGGCGGCGCCGCCGTAGAAGTAGTGGGCGCGGACCAGGAGGACCGTGTCCTCGCCGAGCCGGTCGGCGAGCGCGGCGAGGTCGAGGCGGGGGGTGAAGCCGGCCTCGTAGTCGCGGTGGGTGGGGGCGTACAGGACGGCTGTCCTGCCGGGGGCGATGCCCAGGCGCGCGCGGGCGGCGCGGACGTCGGCGGCCGTGGCCGTGTAGAAGACGTCGTTGCGCGGATAGCCGTGGTCCAGGGAGGTGTAGCGGGCCGGGTAGGCGCGCTCCCACATGCGGGTGGAGTGGCTGTTGGCGCTGACGCTGTAGTCCCACTTGTCGATACGGGCCAGCAGCGCGGCGAAGTCCAGGCCCTTGGCGGCGGCCGGGTGTTCCATCTGGTCCAGGCCCATGCGCTTGAGCGGGGTGCCGTGGTGGGTCTGGAGGTGGATCGCCTCGGGGCGTTTGACCACCGCGTTGGGGAAGTTGACGTTGTTGACGAGGTACTTGGCGGTGGCCATGGTCTCCCAGTAGCGGCGGGTGCCGGGGATCACATGGTCCGTGCCGGGCGGCAGAAGAGCCGCGTTCTCCTTGTTCACCACCCACACCCGGTGGATGTGCGGGGCGAGTTCGGCGAGCGTGGCGGCGATCGCGGCCGGGTTGCAGGAGACCCCGCGCTCCCAGTAGGCCGCGAACACGGCCAGGTTCGGGTCGACCGGGCGGCTGAGCGCCCTGCGGTACTGCTGATCGCGGAGCTTCGCGCCGACCTGGCGCTTACGGGTCCGTACGGCCTTCTTGGCGGCGCGGCGGCTGCGGTTGGCGGCCTGGAAGGCGCGGTACTTGGTGTACGCGCCCTCTTCGAGCAGGGCGTGCCGGACGCCCTCGATGCCGGCCGGGCGCTGGTGGCCCTCGGGGCGCCAGCGGACCGCGGCCAGGGAGGCCCGGCGGAAGAACTCGCGGGCCACCGCGTCGGGCAGGTTCTCGCCGGCGAAGGTGCGCACCAGGTCGCGGACCATCAGGTCGTACAGGACCGTACGGGCGGCACGGCGGTCCCTGGCGAGCGGGAGCAGGGACTCGTAGCGGTCGATGAGCGCGAAGCGGTCCTTGGGGGCGAGGGGCGGCTGGCTCTCGGGGCGCAGCACGCGGTTCTCGTACGCCGCCTGGTTCAGGCAGGCGACACGGCCGGCGTGCAGCAGGACCGCGTGGGCGGCGTACGGCTCGTCGTCGGTGGTGAGCCGCTCCTCGTGCGCCCGCCAGAACGCGGTGCGCAGGGCGCGGGTGCCGAGCAGCGGGGTGAGGCGCAGCAGCTCGGCCGCGTCGTCCAGGGCGAGGTCGGCGCGGCCGGCGCCGGCCAGGAGGCGGCCTTCGCGGGAGGGGGCGGCGGCGGTCTGCCAGGTGGTGGTGACGTGGTCGAGGAGAAGTACGTCAACGGGGGTGCCAGTAGCGCCGGTGTCGTCCAGTTCGGCGGTCCGCTCGGCGATCAGCCGGGGCGCGCCGGCGGGCAGACCGTCCTTGGAGTGCACGAAGTGCAGCCAGCGGCCGGAGGCGCGCGCGGCGCCCGCCGCCCGGGCCGCCGCGTCACCGGTGCCCTCCGGCAGGGGCACCACGACCGTCTCGGGAGCGTGGCCCTCGGCCGTCTCCCGCGCCCAGTCGCCGACCGCGGCGACGATCACCTCGGCGTCCGGGAGCGGGCGGGCCTCCAACGAGTCCAGCAGCTCGGTCAGATGCCCCTGGGCATTAGGCCCGTAGACGATGACGCTGAGTTGGGGCATCGCAGGGGACTCCTTGGGCTCGTCGTCTCAGGGGGCACCTTTCATAACATACTGTCACTAGAGGGATGAAAGGTATAACCACGCCTGAGGTAAGAGCAGGGCTCACGAAGGAAGAGGGACTTTGGGAGTCCCGGGTTTCGGTGCCGCCTTCTTAGGGGCCGGCTTCTGCTGTGCCTTGCCGGTCTTGTCGCTCTTGTCGCCGGTGAAGGCCTCGTACTCCTGCATGACGTCCTCCGTCGGCCCGTCCATGCGCAGCTCGCCGCGCTCCAGCCACAGGACCCGCTCGCAGGTGTCACGGATCGACTTGTTGTTGTGGCTGACCAGGAAGACCGTTCCCGCGTGCTCGCGCAGCTCGCGGATCCGCTCCTCGGAGCGCTTCTGGAAGGAGCGGTCGCCGGTGGCCAGGGCCTCGTCGATCAGCAGGACGTCGTGGTCCTTGGCGGCGGCGATGGAGAAGCGCAGGCGGGCGGCCATGCCGGAGGAGTACGTCCGCATGGGCAGCGTGATGAAGTCGCCCTTCTCGTTGATCCCGGAGAAGTCGACGATGTCCTGGTAGCGGTCCTTGACCTGCTCACGGGACATGCCCATGGCGAGCCCGCCGAGGTAGACGTTGCGTTCGCCGGTGAGGTCGTTCATCAGGGCCGCGTTGACGCCCAGCAGGGAGGGCTGGCCGTGGGTGTAGATGTGTCCGTTCTCCACCGGGAGGAGCCCGGCGACGGCCTTGAGCAGCGTGGACTTGCCGGAGCCGTTCGTGCCGATCAGTCCGATCGCCTCGCCCTTGTAGGCGACGAACGACACCTTCTTCACCGCGTGCACCCGGCGTACGCCGGCCGCCTGCTCGGCCTGCTTGCGGCGCAGGATGCGGTTGAGGGCGGCGGTGGCGGTGCCGCGGCCCGCGCCGGTGCCGTTGACCCGGTAGACGATGTCGACGCCGTCGGCGACGACGGTGGGGATGTTCTCTGCGGTCTGCTCAGCCACGGCCGTACGTCTCCTCAGCCTTCCAGAAATAGATGAAGCCGCCGATGCCCGCCAGCAGCGCCCAGCCGGTGGCCGCCGCCCACACGTGCGGGGGCAGCTGCTTGCCGTGGAAGCTGTGGATCAGCGCGTACCGCATGAGGTCGATGTAGACGGCGGCCGGGTTGGTCTCCAGCATGACCGTGACGATGTGCGGCAGGTTGTCCTTCTTGGTGAGCTTGCTGATGCTCCACATCACGCCGGACACGTACATCCAGGTGCGCAGCACGAACGGCATCAGCTGGGCGATGTCCGGGGTCTTGGCGCCCCACCGGGCCATGATCATCGACACGCCCGCGTTGAAGACGGACTGCAGGATCAGTGCGGGGATCGCGAGCAGCCAGCGGGGCGTGATCGGGATGCCGAAGGACAGGATGATCACGACCAGCGCGGTCATCGAGAACAGCAGCTGCTGGAGCTGCTGGAGGCAGAAGGAGATCGGCAGCGAGGCGCGGGGGAAGTGCAGGGCGCGGACCAGACCGAGGTTGCCCGAGATCGCGCGGGTCCCCGCCATGATCGAGCTCTGCGTGAACGTCCAGATGAACACGCCCGTGACCAGGAAGGGGATGTAGTCCGGCACGCCCTTGCTGGTGCCCAGGAGCACGCCGAAGATGAAGTAGTAGACCGCCGCGTTCAGCAGCGGGTTCATGACCTGCCAGATCTGGCCGAGCTTCGCCTGGCTGTACTGGGCGGTGAGCTTGGCGGTGGCGAAGGCGGTGATGAAGTGGCGCCGGGCCCACAGCTGGCGGACGTACTCCGGCAGGGTCGGGCGGGCGCCGCTGACCGTGAGGCCGTGCCGGGCGGCCAGCGCCGTGAGGTCGTCGTCGGCCGGGACCTGGGTGGGGGGCGGTGTGTGGAGGACCTGGCTCACATCCGCTGCTTTCGCTCGGGGGAGGGGGGTGCGTCCGGCTGCCGCCGGGCCTGCGCGGTCCTCGTCCGCCATCCGGCGTTTCCTTACGCTTCTCTTCACGTTCTCTTACGTCGGGACGGGACCGTATCGTCGCAACGTGAGCGTAGAACCATCGACCGTCGGAACGCAACCGTTTCGTCGTAACGCCCTATGCTGTTCGGTATGACGACGAACGCCGACGAGGCCCCGAAGCGCGTGCGCCGCCGGGCCCCCGCCGGGGCTGCCGTGCTCCGGGAGGACGTGACCGAGGCCATCCGCGCGGCCGTCTTCGAGGAACTGGCGGCCGTCGGCTATGCCCGTATGTCCATCGAGGGCATCGCACGGCGGGCGGGCGTCGGCAAGACGGCGGTCTACCGCCGCTGGCGCTCCAAGCTCCACCTGGTGCTGGACGTGGTGTCGGCGATGGCGGTACTGGGCCTGCCGGTCCCCGACACGGGCTCCCTGGAGGGGGACCTGCGGCTGTTGTACGAGGTGACGTCCCGCGCCCTGCGCCACCCCGTCGCCTCCCAGATCATCCCCGACCTCCAGGCGGAGGCGGCCCGCAATCCCGACATCGCGGAGGCCATGCAGAAGGCGCTGCGGGACGGTCAGGAGGGGGTCGCCAGCAAGATCGTGGCGGCGGCGGAGGCGCGGGGCGAGGTGCGGGCCGGGATCGATCCCGACCTGGCCCTGGACCTGATCTCCGGCCCGCTGTACTGGCGCGCGGTGGTGATCCGCTCCCCGAAGCTGCCGAAGGGGTACCTGGAGAATCTGGCCCGGGCTACGGCGGGGGCGCTCAAGGCGTTGTGACCTTGCCCGGCGCCTGTGGCCGGCCGGGGGTGGGGTCGCTTGCCCGCGCTGGCGGGGTGCCGCTAGAGCAACCGCTGGGCGAGGTCGGCCAGTTCCGGTGCCCGTAGTACCCGCCCGTCGAACCCTGGCAGCGGTACGTGAAGTGGCTCGGTCCAGCGTTCCGGTACCGCGTCGATCCCGTACACCGCTCCCGCCAACGCCCCGGTGACCGCCGCCACCGTGTCCGTGTCGCCGCCCAGGTCGATCGCCGTGCGTACCGCCTCCTCGTAGGACGTCGTCGTGCGCAGGGCCCAGACCGCCGAGCCCAGGCAGGGCCAGACCGCGCCGTTGAACTCGGTGGCCTGGTCCGGGTGCCAGCCGGGGGAGAGGACGGTCGCGTAGCGGGCCCGGTGGTCGGGGTGGAGCGCCGCCAGGGTGTCCGGTACGGCGGTGAGCGGATCCTCTCCGGTCAGGGCGACGCGGATCAGCTCGTGCAGGACGGCCGTGCCCTCCCAGGCCGCGGGGTCGCCGTGGGTGAGGGCGGAGAGGCGGCGGGCGGCGTCCATGGTGGCCGCACGGCCGTGGCGTGCGAAGTGGAGCGCCGAGGGGGCCGCCCGCATCAACGCCCCGTTCCCGGCCGCCCGTTGGTTCGTCCGGAAGTGCAGGGTCGCGGCTGTGTCCCAGGAGGCGCCGCCGGTCAGGACCGCCTCCGTCTGGAGGCCGATGTCCTTCGGGTCGGCGGCAGCCCAGCGCTGGAAGCGGCGGAACACGTCCGGGAGGTCCAGGCCCCCGCGCTCCAGCAGCGACTCGGCGGTCAGTACGGCCATCTGCGTGTCGTCGGTCGCCTCGCCTGGGTCCCAGCCGCCGCCCCCGCACATCTCCCCGCCGTGTCCGGGGTGCGGGAAGCGGGCCGAGAAGGCGCCTTCGGGGCCGAACTCGAAGGGTGCCCCGAGGGCGTCGCCCACGGCGGAGCCGAGCAGGGCTCCGACGGCGCGTTCGATGCACGAGGGATCGGTCATCCCCGGAGCCTACGAGCGCGCCGCCTCCGGGTGCAGGCGTACCCAGCCCTCCCAGGCTGAGGTGATCATGTCCTGGACGTCGTACTTGGCCTGCCAGCCCAGTTCGGTGGCGATGCGGTCGGCGGAGGCGACGACGCGGGCGGGGTCGCCGGGGCGGCGTGGGGTGGTGATCGGGGGGCGGTCGTAGCCGGTGGCCGCGTTGATGTGGTCGATCATCTCGCGGACCGAGACACCCTCTCCGCGGCCGATGTTGAGGGTCAGGTCGCGGCCGGGGGTGGAGCGCAGGGCGCGGGCGACCGTCACATGGGCCTCGGCCAGGTCGACCACGTGGATGTAGTCGCGGACGCAGGTGCCGTCGGGGGTCGGGTAGTCGTCGCCGAAGATGCGCGGCGCCGCGCCCTCGGTGAGCTTCTCGAAGACCATGGGGACGAGGTTGAAGACGCCCGTGTCGGCCAGGGCGGGGGTGGCCGCGCCGGCCACGTTGAAGTAGCGCAGGGACGCGGTCGCCAGGCCCGTCGCCCGGCCCGTCGCGCGCACCAGCCACTCGCCGGCCAGCTTGGTCTCGCCGTAGGGGGAGAGCGGGAGACAGGGGGTCTCCTCCGTGACCAGGTCGACGTCCGGCATGCCGTAGACGGCGGCCGAGGAGGAGAAGACGAAGGACGGGATCTCCGCCTGCGTCACCGCCTCCAGCAGGACGCGCAGGCCCTCCACGTTCTCCCGGTAGTAGTGCAGCGGGAGGTCCACGGACTCGCCCACCTGCTTCTTCGCGGCCAGGTGGACGACCCCGGTCACCTCGTACTCGGCGAGGGTGCGGGCCACCTGCTCGCCGTCCAGGATCGAGCCCCGCACCAGCGGGACCTCGTCCGGCACGCGCCCGGCGACACCGGTGGACAGGTCGTCGTAGACCACGGTCCGCTCGCCCGCCTCGGTCATCGCGCGTACGACGTGCGCCCCGATGTAGCCGGCGCCGCCGGTGATCAGCCAGGTCATGTACGGCCTCCCCTCGTCAGCCGGCCGGCCCGTGGTGGCCGGTGGCTCTCGGTCGTGATGGTTTTCGGTCGTGATGGTTTTTTGTGCGTGATGGTTTTTGGGCGTAATGACTCCTGGGCCGTGGGTCTCGGTCCCTGGGTCGTCTCGGTCCCCTGGGTCTCAGTGAAGCAGGCGGCGGAGTCGGCCGCGGGCCACGCCCATGACGCCCCGTACCCCGGTCGCCACGCGCAGGGCCAGGGCGCCGGAGTGGGTGGCGTACGGCTGGACCAGCAGTACGCCGTGCCGGGCGCTCGGGACGGCGCGTCGGCGCAGCCGGCCGGCGCCCGCGAGGGCGTGCGCCGTCACCTCCCGGGACGCGCCGTCCGCGAAGCGCACGGTCAGACGCAGATCCCAGGTGCCCGCGCCGAGCGCGCCCAGATCGACGGGCACCTCGGCCGACCAGCCGTCGGCGCTGGAGGGCGTGAAGGTGGTCGTCGCGCGCCGGTCCGTGCGCCCGTCCTCCCTGGACTGCCACTCCACCTCCACCTCCCGCGGCCCGGCCTCGGCCATCCGCCCGTACAGCTCGTGCAGCCGCAGGCACAGCCGGGCGTCACGCGCGCGGGGGAGCAGTTCCGCGTCCACCGTGAGCGGCAGGACGCGGGTGGGGCGGGTCAGGAAGGGGGTGAGGGCGACCTGGGGGAGGTCGGTGGACCATACGGGCGTGCCGTCGGGTGTGCGGGCGTAGGGCGGGAGCAGCCGGGCCGGGCGCGAGGCCAGCTCCTTCAGCCGGGGAAGGTCGCACGGCTCGGCGGACTCCAGGACGACCCGCGCGAGCAGCCGGCCGGGCGCCGTCGGGTTCAGCTCCCAGTCGGCGGCGTCGTAGCGCGCGAGGTACTCCCGGGTGTGCGTCCACCACGCGCGCTGGTAGGGCGCGTCGCGCAACCCCAGCTCGCGGGCGTACATACGCACCTCGTGGTCGAGGAACTTCGCCCGCGCGGCCCGCGCCAGCTCCTTCTGCCCGGCGCTCAGCAGAATGTCGTACGCCAGCGCGCACGCCTCGGTACGCGCCTTCCAGTTGTCGATGCGCCCCCGGTCCAGGGAGAGCGACAACTGCTCGGCGGACCGGCGCACGTGCCACACGTAGACGCGGTCCGGTACGAGCGCGATACGCGGCGCCGCGGCGAGCACGCGCGCGGTGAAGACGAAGTCCTCGTAGAGGAAGCGCCCCTCGGGGAAGCGGATGCCGTGCTCCCGCAGGAAGGCGGTCCGGTACAGCTTGTTGACGCACAGCGTGTCGTGCACCAGGCGGGGGCGCTGGGAGGGGCGCGCGAGGACGGTGTGCGCCGCGTAGAGGGGCGCCTGCCAGGGCTGATCGCGCCCCGAGGGCAGCTCCCGGCGCACGCACAGCCCGCTCGCGACCTCGGCACGCGCCCCCGCGGCCGCCGCCAGCAGCGCGTCCACCGCGCCAGGCGGCAGCACGTCGTCGCTGTCCAGGAACATCACGTACGGCATCGTCACCGCGTCGATCCCGGTGTTGCGCGGGCTGCCGCAGCCGCCGCTGTTGACCCCGCGGCGCACGACCCGCAGTCTGGGCTCGCCGGCGGCCAGGCGGGCCAGCAGTTCGCCGCTGCCGTCCGTCGAGCAGTCGTCGACGGCGACGACCTCACCGACGGCGGCGCCCTGGTCGAGCGCCGAGCGTACGGCGTCGACGACGTGGTCGGCGTCGTTGTAGCCGATGACGACGACACCGACCTGAGGCGTAGGGTTCGGGTCTCGCGGGTCTGGATGCATGGGGTCCACAGGCCGGGAGCGTAGAAATATTCGGTAATACCCCGTTAAGAGATGCTTAGCGCTCGGTCGGGAAGACGGTCTGAATCCGGTCGGGGTTGCGTCGAGGGCGCGGGCTTTCCGGACGGCGGCCGCGCGGAGCGCCACAGCCGGACGAAGGACAGCACCGCGGCGGCGGCCAGCAGCCCGTTGCGGGCCAGCATCAGCAGACAGCCGGTCCAGCTGCCGGCGACCACCTCGCGGTAGAACATCGGAAAGGCCACGGAGGTGAGCGCGCTCGCCGCGAGGATCAGCACGGCCACCGGGCGCTGACTGGTGTGCCGCGAGGTCAGGCACACGGCGGCGAGACCGATCAGCCAGATCATGTACTGGGGGCTGATCACCCGGCTCGTGACGGTGAACAGCAGCACCGCGGCGAGCGCGGCGTCGTACGGCGTGGCAGGGCTCCAGTGCCGTGCCCGCACCCGCCACAGCAGCAGAAGTCCCAAGGCCGCGGCGGTGAGCGCGAGGGACGTGGTGGCGACGGCGGGCACGTGCGGGCCGACCAGCTCGATCGCGCCGTACTGGTAGCGGGCCCGGCCGGACCAGCCGGCGTGCCGCGCCAGGTTCAGTGCCGTACCGCCGAGCGACTCGATCTGCACACCCCGGCCGCCCTGCTCCCGCAGGAAGGCCAGCGGATTGTCGAACGAAAGGGCGAGCAGCGCGAGGAAGGCGCACCCGGCGGCAACGCTCCACCCCCACGCCCTGCGCGTCACGGGCCCCCGGGGCGTGCCCAGCAGCACCAGGCCCGGCCACACCTTCACCAGCGCGCCCAGCGCGCTGAAAACGCCGCCCGCGCGCGGGGAGCGGCCCAACGTCAACAGGGAGATGACGGCGAGCGCGGTCACCTGCACGTCGTACCGGGCGAGCGGCACATGCAGCAGCAGCGGCAGCCCGCAGGTCCACACGGTCGCGCCGAACAGGCTCCGCCCGGGGCGCGTTCCCGCGCGGACCAGGGCTGCCGCGATCAGCGCGTCCGCGGCCAGCGTCAGCACCACGAACGCCTGAAAGTACGTCAACCACGGGAGCAGGCCGGGCGCCAGCAGCACCGCGCCCGCGCCCGGGGGGTACTGCCAGGTGCTGTCGTGCGCTGGGAACGCGCCGTGCGACAGGACGCCGTACCAGTGGAAGTACAGCCGCCACACCTCGCGCGGCACCGAACCTCCGCCCAGCAGGGGCGAGCTGTCGTGCGTGAGCAGCCACGACATCAGGGCACGGGTGGCGAGCCATACGGCGGTGAGAGCGAGGACCGGGCCGGGGGTGACACGGAGACGGTTCATCACGTGGGAGCCTAATCCGCGCGGATGGTGTATCCATGCCGATACGCCGTCAATGACCGGCAAAGGTTGGCTAATCGCAAAAGATCGGGCCATGGTGAGCATCGGGCCTCTTGTGAAACCGCAGTCGCGCAGGGCGGCTGCCGCAGCGGATGTCGTACCGGCTGACGCCCCGGATGCAGCGGATGCACCGGATGTATCGGTTGCACCGGATGCGCGGGACGCACCTGGTGCAACGACTCGCGCGGCGAGAGGTGCGCGGTGTGTGCCCGGGTTGGTCATGTTCGTGCTCGGGCTCTGGGGGCTGGACCGCGGCGGGATGTGGCGGGACGAGGCCGTCACCTTCCAGGTCGCGCGCCGCACGGTGCCGCAGATCTGGCAGTTGCTGCACGGCGTGGACGCGGTGCACGGCCTGTACTACCTCCTCATGCACGCCGTCCTCGGTGTCCACCCCGGCGAAGTCGTCCTCCGGCTGCCCTCCGTGTCCGCGGCGGCGCTGACGGCGGGACTGGTGGCCGCGCTCGGCGCCCGGCTGGTGCGGCCGCGGGTCGGGCTGTGGGCGGGGCTGCTGTACGCGATCACGCCGATGGCCGGGCACTACGCGCAGGAGGGCCGCTCGTACGCCTTGGTCGCGGCCGGGGCCACCGGAGCCACGCTGCTGCTCGTGCGGGCCGTGCAGGGGGGTTCCTCCTGGCGGGCGTACGGCGTCGTCCTCGGCCTCACCTGCTGGCTGCACGAGTTCGCGGTCCTGCTGCTGCTCGCCCACGCGGTGTCGCTGGCGCTGGGGCGGGTGGGGGTGCGGGTGTGGCGGGGCTGGGGGTGTGCGGCGGGGGTCGTGGGGGTTGCGCTGGTGCCGATGGTTCTTGTGTCGCGGGCGCAGTCGGCTCAGGTGGCGTGGTTGCGGGAGCCGACGTGGCAGACGGCGGGGGGTTTGCTGCGGGGGTTTCTCGGGCCGACGGACGGGGTGTACTGGGCGTGTCTGGGGTTGGCCGTGGTGGGGCTGGTGGGGGTGCTGGGGCGGCGGGGGGCGTTGACGTGTGCGGGGGTTGCTCTGCCGTTGGTTGTGGTGCCGCCGGCTGCGTTGATGCTGGTGTCGCAGGTTTCGCCGCTGTACGTCGATCGGTACGTGCTGTATGCCCTGTCGGGGGCGCCGTTGCTGGTGGCTGCGGGGGCCGAGTGGGTGGCCGGGGCCGTCGGTCGCCTGCGGCTCGGTGGTCGTCGTGTGCCCACCCGTTCCGCCCTGCGGAACGACTGCCCACACGACGACGGGAGGTTGGAAAGGCGCCCTTGCTGCGACTGCCCGCACGACGACGGGGCGTCGGCAAGGCGCCCTCAGTTGCTGTCAGCACCCGTCAAAGCGGGCCCCCTCTCCAGCTCCCCCCTCCTCACCCTCACCGGCGTCCTCGCCCTCACCCTCGCCCTCATCCACCAGTTCCCCCTCCTCCGGGACGACCGTGACCCTGCCCGCCGCCCCGATGACCTCGGTGCCGTCTCCCGGGTCGCCGCGCGGGAGGTGCGTGCCGGGGATCCCGTGCTGTTCCTGCCGGTGCAGACGCGGAACGTGGCTCTTGCCTATCCGGGGGCGTTTCGCGGGGCGCGGGATGTGGGGTTGGCGGAGTCGGGGGCCGTGTCGGGGAGCTTGTACGGAAAGGAAGTCGGGGCGGAGAGCCTGCGTCGCCGGGTGGCAGGGCTGGAGCGGGTGTGGGTCGTCGCCGACCGGGATCTGCTCGCCGGACGCTGGAGGCCGGGCAGTCCCGTCGAGCGGGCGAAACTCGCCGTGCTGGCGGAGCGGTTCGTGCCCGGCGAGGAGTCCGTGCAGGGTGATGTGACCGTGCGGCTCTACGTCCGCCGGCCTGCTGTCAGCGGTAGTCGTCCCGGTCTACGTCCGCCGGCCTGCTGTCAGCGGTAGCCGTTCCGCTCTCAAGGGCAGCCACCCTGCTCTCAGCGCCCCCCACCCCGCCCTCAGCGGCAGCCCTCCGCCTCTTCCAGTGCCGCCGCGTCCAGCGTTGAGGTGAGCTGGTCGAGGCGTTCGCGCAGTTCGCCGATCTCCGCCAGTTCGAAGCCCGTCGCCGTCACGATGCGGCGCGGCACCTCCAGGGCCCGCTCGCGGAGCGCCACGCCCTCCTCGGTGAGCCGTACCTGCACCGACCGCTCGTCCTGCACACTGCGCTCGCGCCGGACCAGGCCGGCCCCCTCCAGGCGCTTGACCAGCGGGGACAGCGTGCCCGAGTCCAGGCGCAGATGTTCGCCGAGCTTCTTGACCGGCAGGTCGCCCTGCTCCCACAGCACCAGCATCACCAGGTACTGCGGGTAGGTGAGCCCGAGGTCCTTGAGGATCACGCGGTAGACGCTGTTGAAGGCGCGGGATGCCGCGTGCAGCGAGAAGCAGATCTGGCGGTCCAGGCGGAGCCAGTCCGCTTCGGGGGCAGGGGTCTGGGTGGCGGTCATGCCTCCAGGGTAGCTCTAGCGAGCCATTTAGTTGTGCACAACTTAATTGTGTGCTCTACTTGTGGTCGTGAAGGCGGCAGGACAGGAGCCGCCGGACCGCACATGACTTTGAGAGGGATGGTCTTCATGGACGCGCTCTACACCGCTGTCGCCACCGCCACCCACGGCCGCGACGGTCGTGCCGTCTCCTCCGACGGCAAGATCGACCTCAAGCTGGCCCCGCCGGTGGAGCTGGGCGGCAACGGCGAGGGCACCAACCCCGAGCAGCTCTTCGCCGCCGGCTACGCCGCATGTTTCGGCAGCGCCCTCGGCCTCGTCGGCCGGCAGGCGAAGGTGGACGTCAGCGACGCCGCCGTGACCGCCGAGGTCGGCATCGGCAAGCAGGGCGAGGGCTTCGGCCTGAAGGTGACGCTGCGCGTCGAGCTGCCCGAGACCGTGGACGAGGCGACCGGCCGCAAGCTGGTCGAGACCGCCCACCAGGTCTGCCCCTACTCCAACGCCACCCGTGGCAACATCGAGGTCGACCTCGTCATCGAGTAGGACCCCGGGTTGTACGAAGGAACCGGTGACCTGCCGGCCTCACGTGGAGGCCAGCAGGTCACTTCCTGCGTTCTGCCCCGGGATCCGCACGGCAGCGCCCTCGGGCATCGACTCGCCCAGCAGCAGCGTCCGTACGACCCGCTCGGCGGCCCGGCCGTCGTCGAACTCGCAGAACCGCTCCCGGAAGTCCGCCCGCAGCCGCGCCGCCTCCTCGTCCTGCCACGCCCCGGAGGCGAACAGCCAGGCCAGCTCCCGGTAGGAGCGGGACACATGGCCCGGCGCCTCCGCCGTGATGTCTAGATAAGCGCCCCGGCTCGCGGTGTACGCGGCCCAGTCGTCGGCGTGGACCACGATCGGCCGGTCCAGGTTGGCGTAGTCGAACATCAGGGCCGAGTAGTCGGTGACCAGCACATCGGAGGCGAGCATCACCTCCTCGACCTGCGGCTCGTCCGTCGCGTCGACCACGATCCCGCGCCGGGCCAGCTCGGTCAGGCCCATCCCGCGCGCGGGACCGGTCGCCAGCGTCGGGTGCAGCCGGACCACGAGGGTGCAGCCCTTGCCCAGGTCGGCCGCGAACCGGGCCAGGTCGATCCGGTCCACGTGCCCGCCCCGCCGGTAGTCCCGGCGCGTCGGCGCGTACAGCACCACCCGGTGGTCCTCGGGGATACCGTGCCGCGCCCGGAAGGCGGCGCCGTCCCCGTCGGCCGCGCCGACCAGCACGTCGTTGCGCGGGCTGCCGGTGCGCACCGAGGTGAAGTGGCAGGGGTAGGCACGCTCCCAGACCAGCTCGGAGTGCCGGTTGGCGACCAGGCTGTGGTCCCAGCGGTCGGCCCGGCGCAGCATCTGCGGCACGTCGAAGCCGAGCCGGGCGCCCGGCTTGTCCAGCAGGTCGGCGCCCATGTACTTCAGCGGGGTGCCCTGGTGGGTGTGGATGTGCACGCTGCCGGGCCGTTTGGCCAGTGAGCCGGGCCAGTTGACGTCGTTGACGAAGAACTTGGCCCGCGCGGTGACCTCCAGATAGCGCCGGGAGCCCACCAGCACGTGCTCCACATCGGGCGGCAGCTGCGCGGCGGCCTCCTCGTCACGGACCACCCACACCCCGCGCACCTGCGGGGCGATCTCCCGGGCCTTGCGGTACACGGCGGCCGGATCGCCCAGCACGCCCCGGTGCGAGGACGCCGAGTACACCACCAGGTGCGGGTCCAGCGGTCGGCGCGCGTGCAGCCCCGTCCAGCCGCTGCGGGCCCGTAGCGCGGCCTCCCGGCGCAGCTGCGCCGTCCACCGCCCGGCCTCCTGCCCGGCCCGCGCGGCCTGCCGCTTCAGCCGGTACGCCGGGTAGCCGCCCTCCAGCAGGGCGACCTCACCGTCCACCAGGGCGCCCTCGGGCCGGTGGCGGCGGAACATCTCGGCCGTACGCCGGAAGAACTCGGCCTTGTCCGCGGGCGGCAGCCGGTCCGGCTTGGCGAGGATGTCCAGGCAGTGCTCGCCCATCTTGCGGTGCAGATACGGCCGCCAGCCCGCCAGTTCCTCGTGCTCGGCCACGAAGGCGAAGACCCGCTCGTACTGGTCGTGGATGTCGAAGTGCTTGCGGCTGGTGGTGGACAGGATGTTGCCCTGCCGGCGCTGCCGGTAGTTCAGGCAGATCCGGTCCAGGGCTGCGATCCGGCGGGCGCTGAGCATGACCGGGAAGGTCCAGGGGGTGTCCTCGTAGTACCCGGGCGGGAACTCGAAGCCGTGCTCCTCGACGAAGTCGCGCCGGTAGACCTTGTTCCACACCACCATCAGCAGGTCCAGGATCTCCGGCCGGTCGGTGGCCGTGAAGGTGTCCGCGCCGGCCTCGGCGAGCACCTGCGCGAGCACGTTGCGCCGGGTGCCGCCCCACCAGTAGGTGCGCGCGTAGTCGAAGACCAGCACGTCCGGGTCCTCGGCCTCCGCCAGCCGGTCGGCCACGGCGCGCAGCGCGCCCGGGGTGAGGGTGTCGTCGCTGTCCAGGAAGAACAGGTAGTCGCCGGTGGCGTGCGGCAGACCGGCGTTGCGGGCCCGGCCGAGGCCGGCGTTCTCCGGCAGGTGCAGCACCTTCACGCGTGGGTCGCGCTCGGCGTACTCGTCCAGGATGGCGCCGCAGCCGTCGGGGGAGCAGTCGTCCACGGCGATCAGTTCGAGGTCGTTGAAGGACTGCAGCAGCACCGAGTCCAGGCACTCGCGCAGGAAGCCCTGCACCTTGAAACAGGGGACGATGACACTGAAGCGGGGCACTGCGGGTCAGCTCCTCACGAGGGTCGCGGCGGCGGGGGCGGGGATGCGCTCAGCGAGCGGGATCACCGGCGGGATCGCCTCCGGCGGCTCGCCGAGCAGCACCCGCCGTACGACGCGTTCGGCGGCCAGCCCGTCGTCGAACTGGCAGAACCGCTCGCGGAACGCGGCCCGCCGGGCCTTGGCCTCCGGGCCCGCGTAGGAGCCGTCGCGGAAGACGCGGGCCAGCTCCTCGGCGGTGCGGGCGACCGGTCCCGGCGGCTCGGTCAGCAGGTCGAAGTAGACGCCCCGCGTCTCCTGGTAGACGTCCCAGTCGTCGGCGTACACGACGATCGGCCGGTCCAGGTTGGCGTAGTCGAACATGATCGAGGAGTAGTCGGTGACCAGCGCGTCCGCGGCCAGGCACACGTCCTCGGAGGAGCGGTGGGTGGATACATCAATGACCCGGCTGATCCGGGCGGAACCCTGGGTGCGCCCCCGGTCGTAGAAGTAGTGGGCGCGCAGCAGGACGACCACGTCCTCGCCGGCCGCCGCGCAGAACGCCTCCAGATCCAGCCCGGCCTCGAAGCCGGTGTGGTGGTCGCGGTGGGTCGGCGCGTACAGCACCGCCGTGCTGCCCTCGGGCACGCCCAGTTCGCGCCGGACGCGGGCGACGTCGTCGGCGGTCGCCGTGTAGTAGACGTCGTTGCGCGGATAGCCGTACTCCAGATGCTCGTACGTGCCGGGGAAGGCGCGCTCCCACATCTGGGTGGAGTGGCGGTTGGACGAGAGGTTGAAGTCCCAGCGGTCTACCCGGCCCAGCATTCTGGTGAAGCTGCCGGACTGCGCGGCCACCACCGGGTACGTCGACTGGTCCACGCCCATCGTCTTCAGCGGGGTGCCGTGCTGGGTCTGCAGATGGACACTGCCCCGCCGCTTGACGACGCCCTCGGCGAAGTTGGCGTTGTTCACCAGGTACTTGGCGCGGGCCAGTACCTCCCAGTAGCGGCGGGAGCCGATCACCGCGTGGTCGACGCCCTTCGGCATCGCATGCGCCTGGTCGGCCTCGACCAGGAACACCGAGCGGATGTGCGGGGCGAGTTCGCGTGCCTTGGCGTGGATCGCGGCCGGGTTGCAGGCGTAGCCTCGGCCCCAGTAGGCGCAGTACACGGCCAGGTTCGGGTCGAGGGGGCGGCGCAGGTCGCGGGCGTAGCGCAGCCGGGTGCGCAGCAGCTGCGGGCGCGGTACGGCCTCGGCGGCCGTGGCCGCCGCCTGGTTGGCGCCGCGCAGCGCGCGGAACGCGGTGTACGCGCCGGCCGTCAGCAGCCGGTGCTGCACGCCGAGGCTGCCGCCCGGGGCGCGGTAGCCGGCGGGCCGGTGCTGCCGGTAGAGCCGGCCGGCCCGGCGGAAGAACGCCCGGTGCCCGGCGGGCAGCCGCTGCGGCCGGGACGCCGTCTTCAGGACATACCCGAAGAGCTGCTCGAAGAGGGCGTGGGTCCGCTCGGCGGACAGTCCGCTCTCGGCCGCCCGGGTCAGCACCAGCTCCACCTGGTCCAGCAGGGCGTGCTGGTGCGGTCCGGGCAGGTTGAGCCTGCTGCCCTGCCGGCGCAGCCGGTGCCGTACGACGACCCGGCGCAGCACCGCGATCCGCCCGGCGGCGATGGTGGTCAGCCCGCCCCAGCCCAGATCCGTGAAGTGGCTGTCGGGAAAGGCGAGTCGGTGCTCGGTGAGAAAGGTACGGCGGTAGACCGCGCTCCACGCCGGCAGCTGCACGCCCGTCAGCTCGGGGAACGCGTCCGGAGCGAAGGCCCCCTTCGGCGCCCTGGCCAGCAGCGGGGCCGCCGGGTTGCTCGCCTCGCCCTCCCACCAGGGGGTCCGCTCGTGCTCGACATGGAGCACGTCGACCCCGGCGGTCTCGGTCAGCCGCGCGTCCAGCGCCGCCAGCGCGCCCGGCAGCAGCAGGTCGTCACCGTCGAGGAACAGCACATACGCGCCGGTCGCCGCCCGCACCCCGGCGTTGCGCGCCCCGCTCAGACCGGCGGCCGGCGGCGAGTCGACCGGTGTCACCCGGGAGTCCCGCTCGGCGTAGGCGGCGGCCACCGCGGCGGCCGGGGCGTCGGGGGCGTCGCAGACCGGGATCAGCTGCAGGTCGCCGAAGGACTGGCCGAGGACCGAGTCCAGCGCCTGGGACAGCCGACCAGCGACCCCGTGGGACGGGACGATGATGGTGAAGCGGGGCATTCTGCTCTTTCTGTCGTCTTGCGGAAGCGGCTGGGTCGTCCGGCGGGGCGCCAGGTGGACGGCCGGACCGGAGTGGGCCGCGTCGTGCTGAGGGGCATGGGAACTCCCGTAAGGACCAACGCTGTTCAGCGGCTCTCGGTGACGGGGAGGGAGCCGGAAGGTTGCGGCACGGTGGCGAGCGGGGAGCGGTCCAGCGCCGCGGCGGCCGAGGGCACGGGCTTGCGTTCGGCGAGCGGCACGAACCCCGGCCGCCCGGCCGGCTCGCCCAGCACGACATGCCGTACGACGCGCTCGGCGGCCCGTCCGTCGTCGCACGGGCAGAACCGCTCCCGGAAGGCCGCCCGCAGCTGGGCGGAGCGCGAGCCGCGCCAGTGGCCGGTGGCGAAGATGTCGATCAGCTCGTCCTCGCTGCGGGCGACCGCGCCCGGCGGGAAGGCGCGCAGGTCGAAGTAGGTGCCCCGGGCCGCCGTGTACGCGTCCCAGTCCTCGGTGTGGACGACGATCGGCCGGTCCAGGTTGGCGTAGTCGAACATCAGCGACGAGTAGTCGGTGATCAGCGCGTCCGAGGCGAGGCAGAGGGAGGCGATGTCCGGGTGGTCGCCGACGTCGATGACCCGGGCGGCGCCCTCGGCCAGCGGGCCGGGGTGCCAGTAGTGGGCGCGGGCCAGGATCACGAAGCGCGGGCCCAGCCGGCGCAGGATCCGGTCCAGATCGAGGGCGGGGCGCTGGGTGCGGTGGTAGTCGCGGTGGGTGGGGGCGTACAGCAGCGCGACCGTGCCCTCGGGGATGCCGAGCGACTCGCGGATCCGGGTCACGTCGGCGGACGTCGCCCGCTGGAAGACGTCGTTGCGCGGATAGCCGTACTCCAGCGTGGTGTAGCCGCCGGGGTAGACGCGCTCCCAGGTCAGGGTGGTGTGACGGTTGGCGGACAGCAGGTAGTCCCACTTGTCGACGCCCCGGAGCAGCTCCTCGAAGTCCATGTCACCGGCGGCCGCCGGGCGTTCCTGGAGGTCGAGGCCCATGTGCTTGAGCGGGGTGCCGTGCTGGGTCTGGACGAAGACCTGACCGGGGCGCTTCCTCAGCCGGCGGTCGAAGTTGACGTTGTTGACCAGGTACTTGGAGCGGGCCAGCGCCGTCCAGTAGGCGAAGCTGCCCGGGCGCACCCGGCGCGGGCCCGGCGGGATGGTGTGCTGGTGCTCGGGGCGGGCGATCCAGGCGGTGCGGATGTGCGGGGCATGCGTGCGGAACGCCTCCTCCAGGGCGCCCGGATTGCAGCCGTGGCCACGGTTCCAGTAGGCGGCGAAGACAGCCCGGTCGGAGCGCAGTGGGAGGCGCAGCTGGACGCGGTAGTGCAGCTGGAGGACGGCCGCCCGGAGGGCCCGGGCGAGCTTGACGGTGGCCTTGAGGGTGCGGCGGCGGGCGGACGTCGCCAGCTGGAGAGCGCGATAGGTGCGGTGCAGGCCGAAGCGGACGAGGCTGTGGCGCACCCGGGTGCGGAGCGGCACCGAGGCGCCCCGGGCGTGGTAACGGCGGTAGTGGGCGCGGGCCTTGCGCAGGAACTCGCCCCGGGTGCCGCGCGGGAGCCGGTCCCGCTTGGTGAACACGGTGGAGAAGTGGTCGACCATGCGGCGGAACAACACCGGCCGCCAGCGGGCGAGTTCGGGCCGCCTGTCGATGAACGCGAACACCCGGTCGTACTGGTCGAAGATGTCGAAGTGCTTGCGGCTGGTGGTGCGCAGGATGTTGCCCTGCCGCCGCTGCCGGTAGTGCACGCACACCCGGTCCAGGGTGGCGATCGACTCCGCCGCCATGAGGACCGGGAAGGTCCAGGGCGTGTCCTCGTAGTAGCCGGTCGGAAAGTCGATTCCCTGCTCCGTGACGAACTCCCGCCGGTACGCCTTGTTCCAGGCGACCATCAGCACCCGCAGCAGCCCGGGGCGGTCCTCGAGGCGGAAGGGTGCCGGGCCCTGCTGGGTGAGCTGGGCGGCTACCTTGTTGCGCTCCGCCTCGCCGTCCCAGTAGGTGCGCGCGTAGTCGAAGACCAGGACGTCCGGCTCGCCGGTCTCCTTGATCCGGTCGGCGATCGCGCGCAGCGCGTCCGGGGTGAGCGTGTCGTCGCTGTCCAGGAAGACCAGGTAGTCGCCCGTCGCCAGGGCCATGCCCGCGTTGCGGGCCCGGCCCAGGCCCTGGTTCTCGGCCAGGTGGACGGCCCTCACGCGCGCGTCGCGGGCGGCGTACTCGTCGATGAGGGCACCGCAGGCGTCCGGCGAGCAGTCGTCCACCGCGATCAGTTCGAGATCGGGATACGACTGGGAGAGCACCGAGTCCAGGCACTCCGAGAGGTACGCCTGGACCTTGTACGCGGGGACAATGACACTGAACCTGGGCAAGGGACATCCATGGGTCGGTCGGCGCGGGCGTTCTGCCCGGGAACGGCCAATGGAGTGATTTGGTTACGGTTCGTACGGCATGTGGGGGACACCCCGGTGAACGGGAAAGGGCGGGCCCCGGAAGGCCCGCCCCCGACAAGTGTCCCTTTTGTTGCTACTTGACCGCGCCCGCCATGACCCCGGACACGAACTGCCGCTGGAACGCGAAGAACACGACCAGCGGGATCACCATCGAGATGAACGCTCCCGGCGCCAGCACGTCGATGTTGTTGCCGAACTGCCGTACCTGCGTCTGCAGGGCGACCGTGATCGGCTGCGAACCGGACTTGGTGAACACCAGCGCGACCAGCATGTCGTTCCACACCCACAGGAACTGGAAGATGCCGAGGCTCGCGATCGCGGGCCCGCCGAGCGGCATCACCACCCGGGCGAACAGGCGCAGTTCACCGGCGCCGTCGAGGCGGGCCGCCTCCAGCAGCTCCCTCGGGATCTCCGCGAAGAAGTTCCGCAGCAGGAACACCGCGAACGGCAGCCCGAAGCCCACGTGGAACAGGATCACCCCGAGGATGGTCCCGAACAGGCCGATCTTGCCGAACAGTTCGGCGATCGGGATCAGTGCCACCTGCACCGGCACCACCAGCAGGCTGACCACGCCGAGGAACCACCAGTCCCGGCCCGGGAACTCCATCCACGCGAACGCGTAGCCCGCGAGCGAGCCGATCACCACGACCAGGATCGTCGCCGGGACCGTGATCAGCACGGTGTTCATCAGGGAGTTGGTGATGTCGCTGTTCTCCAGCAGCTTCTGGTAGCTGTCGAAGGTCAGCTGGGACGGCTGGGTGAACACCTTCCACCAGCCGCTCGCGCTCATGTCCTCCGGTGTGCGCAGGGAGGAGATGAGCAGGCCGATGGTCGGCACCAGCCAGAACAGGCCCACCAGGATGAGGAAGACGCGGACCAGGCCGCCGCTGAGCTTCTCGGCGATCCGCGAACCGAGCGACTGCCGTGCCTTCACCGTCATGTCGGCGGGTGCCACCTTTCCGATGCTTCCGGCAGCGGTCGTCATCGCCGCACCTCCCGCCGCAACCTACGGATGTTGAAGAGCATCACCGGGATGACGAGCAGCAGCAGGAACACCGCGATCGCGCTCGCGATGCCCGGCTGGCTCTCCGCGAAGCCCTTGCGGTACAGCTCCAGGGCCAGCACGTTCGCGTCGTCCTGGGAGGAGCCCGGCGCGATGATGTAGACGAGGTCGAACACCTTGAGCACGTTGATCATCAGCGTGACGGTGACGACCGCCAGGACCGGAGCGAGCAGCGGCACGGTGACCCGGCGGAACACCTGCCACTCGTTCGCGCCGTCCACCCGCGCGGCCTCCAGCAGCTCCCGGGGCACGCCCGCGAGCCCGGCCGCGATCAGCACCATCGCGAAGCCCGCCCACATCCACACGTACGACCCGATGATGGCCGGGGTGACCAGCGACGGGCCGAGCCAGTCGACGCCGTTGTACGGCTCCCTGAAGTTGCTCGCGGGAAGCCTCAGCTGGGCCCCGTCGGCCGTCGCGGGCAGCGTGAAGGTGCCGTCGCCGGCCGCCTTGGTGGACGCCACCACCTTGCCGTCCTTCACCGCCTCGATCCGCATCCCGGCGTAGCCCAGCTCGGACGGGTCGGGCACGCCCAGCTTCCCGACGCCCTTGCCGCGCGTGAAGTCCTGCCAGGTGGTGCCGGTGATCCTCCCCGGCTCCGGCTTGGCCGCCACGGCCTTCTTCGCACGGTCGGGCATCTGGTCGGGGGCGACGCCGACCAGCGGGAGCGTGACCGTCTGCCCGGTGTGCACGGTGGCCGTGGTGAGGAAGCCGCCCTGGTCCGGCTTGAGCGGTGACTCGCGGCCCGGGTGTGCCTTCGGGAACGCCGACGACTGGGCGAAGGTGTCGTGCACGCCCACCCACACCGCGTTGGCGACGCCCTTGTCCGGGTCCTGGTCGTACACCAGGCGGAAGATGATCCCGGCCGCCAGCATCGAGATCGCCATCGGCATGAAGACGACCAGCTTGAACGCCGTGCCCCAGCGCACCCGTTCGGTCAGCACCGCGAAGACCAGCCCGAGGGCCGTGGAGACGGTCGGCGCGAACACCACCCAGATGATGTTGTTCTTCAGGGCGGTGCGGATGCCGTCGTCGGTGAACAGCGCCTTGTAGTTGTCGAAGCCGGCGAAGCCGTCGCCCGAGGCGTTGTAGAAGCTGCGGATGATCGAGTACCCGATCGGGTAGACCACGAGCGCGCCCAGCAGCACCAGGGCGGGCAGCAGGAACAGGGCTGCCACCGTCCTGCGGGTGCCGGTCACGCTCCTGCGGCTCTTCGGTGCGGCGGGGCCCGGTGGGGTCCCGGCCGCCGCTGCCGACGCCATCGCCGGATCAGCTCCCGTTCCCGTAGGCCGCCGCCGCGTCCTTCTCCAGCTTCGCCTGGGCGCCCGCCACGTCCTTCGGGTTCTTCAGGAAGTCCTGCAGATCCTTCCACTCGCCCTTGCCCGGGGTGCCGCCGAAGGCCTGCGGGGCCTGGTCGGACATGTCGAAGCGGAAGTCGTCGCCGGACGCGATCAGCGCCTTGGCGATCTTCTGCTGCACCGGGTTCGGGTAGGCCGAGTCCGGCACGTTCTTGTTCGGCGAGAGGTAGCCGCCCAGCTTGGCCTGGATGGTCGCCGCGTCCGGGGAGGCCAGGAAGGTGGCCAGCGCCTGCGCCGCCTTGGAGTCCTTCAGGATGACGGCCGCGTCACCGCCGGAGACCACCGGTGCGGACGAGCCGACGGCCGGGAACGGGAACACCTTCGCGTCCGTGCCCACCTTCGCCTTGGTGTCACCGATGTTGACCTGCACGAAGTCGCCCTCGTAGACCATCGCCGCCTTCGGCTGGTCCCCGCCGGTGAAGGTCTGCGTGACGGAGTTCGGGAACTCGGTCTGCAGGGCACCGTCCGCGCCGCCCGCCACATAGTCCTTCTTGCCCCAGATCTGGGCGAGCGTGGTGAGGGCCTGCTTCACCGAGGGATCGGTCCACTTGATCTTGTGCTGGGCGAGCTGGTCGTACTTCTCGGGCCCGGCCTGGGACAGATAGACGTTCTCGAACCAGTCCGTCAGCGTCCAGCCGTCGGCGCCGCCCACCGAGAACGGCGTGACACCGGAGTCGTACACCGCCTGCGCGGTGGTCAGCAGCTCCTGCCAGGTCTTGGGCTCCTTGGCGCCCGCGTTCTCGAAGGCCTTGGCGTTGTACCAGATCAGCGACTTGTTGGCGGCCTTGTAGTAGACGCCGTACTGCTTGCCGTCGACCTTGCCGATGTCCTGCCAGCCCGGCGAGTAGTTCTTCTGCAGCTCCTTGAGCGCGTCCGCGCCGAGGGGCTTGGCCCACTTCTTGTCCACGGCCTGCTTGATCGCACCCGGCTGCGGCAGCAGGGCCACGTCCGGCGGCTGACCGCCCGCGATCTTCGAACCGAGGAAGTTGATGATCGGGTCCTGGGCGGGCACGAACGTCACCTTCGCGCCCGTGCGCTTCTCGAACTCCGCCAGAACCTTCTTGAAGTTCTTCTGCTCGGTGCCGGTCCAGACGGCGGCGACCTCCAGGCTCGCGCCGTTCAGCCTCGGCAGGGTGAGGCCGGAGCCGCTCGCGGTGGCCCCACCGCTCGTGTCGCCGCTGCCCTTCTTGCCGTCGCCGCTGGAGCAGGCGGTGAGCACGAGGGCTCCCGCGAGCAGTGCGGCGACTGTGGTGACGGCCGTGTTTGTCCGGATGGTGCTGCTGTTGCCACGCATCACTTCCCCGTTCGTCGTTCTCCGTTGAACGTCAGAACACTGTCCCGTGCGCTCCGGTCTACGCCGGGCCGCACAAGGGGGGCAAGAGCGCCTGCGCCGTCCGGCGGTTCATCGTGACCGGCTCGTGATCAGGGGAGTATGCGTACCGATGCCGACTGGTCCCGGTCAGAGGAGCGAGGGCACCTCCGCCGCGGCGACCTCCCGGGCCGCCCGCTCCACCGCGCTCGCCAGCAGGGCCAGGTCGGTGGGGCCGTTGCCCAGTTCGCGCACGGGACGGCGGGTCGGCGGATCGCCCATGCGCTGCCACTCCAGCGGGACGACCGTCGGCCGCTGGGTCGCGGTGCGCGGGATGCGGCCCGTCACCCGGCCGCCCTGGAAGCCGACGGTCCGCCCGTCCGCGAACGTCAGCCTGCCCCGCCCCGGTGCCGGCTCCTCCGGCCCGGCCGCCGGCGCGTCCAGCACGACCCGCAGGGTGGCCTGCCGTGCCGGTTCCGTCTCCGCCGTACGACCGCCCGTCGCGGCCGCGGCCACCAGGTGCACGCCGAGCCGCTCGCCCTCCCTGGCCACCGCCTCCAGGGCCCGCATCACCGACCCGGCGGCGGGCCGGCCCGGCGAGCCGAGCGCGGGGGAGACCAGCGCGTCCAGGTCGTCGACGACCACGACGAGCCGGGGCAGCGGCGGCGCGGCCTCGGTGCGCTGCCGTGCGGCGCCGGGCCGCAGCCGCAGCGTGGAGCTGGGCGGCGCCTCTATGTCCCCGGCCCCGGAAGGCGCCGGGCGCCCGCCCGGGGTGCGCTGCGCGACGATCCGGCCGGACACCTCACGCCCCGCGTGCCACCCGGCGAAGTCCGTCCGCCCCAGCAACTCCGCGCGCCGCTTCAGCTCGGCGCTCAGCGACTGCGCGAACTCCCGCATGCGGACCGGGTCGTTGGCGATGAGGTGGGTCGTCACATGGGGTATGTCCGTGCAGACCCGCAGTCCCTCGCCGCGCCCCGCGCCCGTGCCGACGCCGTCCCGGCCGTCGATCAGCACCATGCCGAGCCGGTCGGGCCGCTCGGCGGCGGCCAGCGAGGCGACCACGGCCCGCAGCAGCTCGGTACGGCCACTGCCGGCCGGCCCCTCGATCAGCAGATGCGGCCCGTCGGCCACCAGGTCGGCGGCGAGCGGGCCGCGCGGCCCGGCGCCGAGCACCGCCCGGGCCCGGCCGCCCAGCGACTCCGTGTCGTCGGCCGCGTCCGCCCAGCGCGCCATCAGCGAGGCGGGCGTGGCCCGGGCCAGGCCCAGCTCGTCCAGCAGCCGCGCCGACTGCGGCAGCGGTACGGCCACGCGCGCGTGCCGCTCGCCGACGGGGCCGTCGGGCCTGAGCGGCGCCAGCGCCCGCGCGAACCGCTCCGCCCAGGCGGCGGAGACGGCGTCGACGGTGCCGACGGCACCCGGGCCGACGGGTCCGGTCGGTGCGACGCGCATCAGGTGCAGCGCGCCGGCGACATCACCGCTGAGCAGGGCCACGGCCCCGCAGTGCCGGAAGGTGGGCGTGACCGCGCAGGCCTCCTCGTACGTCTGCGCCACGGGCGAGGCGGGGGTGGCGGCCGCGGTCTCGGCGAGGCAGACCACATGGATCCCGGCCCGCGGACCGGCCACGGCCAGCCGCGCCAGGGCTTCCTGCAGCGAGGCGCCGCCGGGGTCCCCGTCCACGACGACGACGGTGAACGGGCCCGGGAAGCCACCGAATCCGTCCAGCTCGGTGCCTTCCCGGGCCCAGGAGGGGCGGCGGGCGGGGGTGGCCGTCACCGGTGCCGTCCCCGCTGCTGCGGGCGAGGCCTGTCCGGCGAGGTCGGTGGACGGGTCGCCCACGGTCCGGGGCGCAGGGACGGCGCCTGCCGCCGAGGCCGGCTGGGCCGCGCCTCGGCCCGTCGCCGCGAACTCCTCCACCCGGCGCAGGAGTTCCTCCGTGCGGGCCGCCGCCTGTTCGCGGTCGTAGGCCAGCAGCAGACGGCAGTCCTGGCCGTGGCCCGGGCGGACGTGCGGCAGCCAGCCCAGCCAGGACCACTCGGCCGTCCGCTCCTCCACCGGGCGGCTGCGGTCCGCGCTGATCAGGACGACTTCCAGCAGGTCGGGGGAGTGCAGCACGGCCAGCTGGGCCAGCACCGCGCGGGCCAGCCCGGACAGCCGGGGGCGCGGACCTGCCAGGCCCAGCGCGCCCGCCTCCCGCAGGGCGGCGGTCACCGGTACGGCGGGCAGCACGCCCGAGCCGTCCGGTGCGCTCCGGTCGCCCGTGCCGAGCCGCACGGTCAGTGCCTCGGGGTGTCCCGGCCCCCGCTCCCACAGCCGGGGTCCGGGACCCAGGGCCGTCAGCAGCAGTGCGGCGGGGTCCGGCCAGGTCTCCGGCACCTGCGGGACATCGGCCTCCGGCACACCGCCCGCACCGGTCTCAGCGGCGCCGTACGCCTCCGGCCGGGCCGTCTGCTGTTCCCCGCGCCCACCGGCCAGCCGCCGCGCCCAGGCACCGATCCCGCCCCGGCGGCGGCCGCCCTGCGGGGCGTCGGTGCCCCGGAGGGGAGTGTCCTTGCGGCCGCGGCCGTCTCCCGCGTCGGTGCCGGAAGAGGCACTGTCCGACGCCGGGCCGGGGGCCGTCGTATCGGCGTATGCGGCCCCGCTCAGGCCCCCCGGGCCGCCGACTCCGTACTGCCCCGCGTGTGTGTCCCCACCACGGGACGTCGAACCGGGCATGCCGGGTGCGGCGGCTTCGGCGCCCGGCCCGCCGGCCCCGGAGCGGCCCGCGGCCGTGCTCCCGGTGGCCGAGCCGGGCATCCCGGGTGCCGGGCGTTCGCCGCCCGGTCCGCCCGCCCCGAAGCCACCCCCGTCGGCGGCGGCCTTACCGGAAGCCGAGCCCGGCCCTCCCGCGCCTCCGCCATGCGTCTCGATCCTCGGCGCCCCGGCCTGACCCGGTACCGCCGTCTGTTCGCCGCGCCGGTGCTCCTGAGCCCCCGCGCCTCCGCCCGGGGCACCCCAGCTCGCCGTGCCGTACGCGTGATGGGTCGGTCCTGAAGGACCGGCGGCAGCCGGGCCCGAGACGGGCTCCACGCGCGCGTGCCCGGCAGTGCCCGCAGTCCCCGGACCACCGCCCTCGCCCGCCGCCCCCAGCGCGAACCGCACGCACCCTTCCCCGTCAGGCACCGTCCGTACCCGCGCCCCGGGGCCCGCGGACGGGGTGACCCGCAGGGCGGACTCGCCGATCCTCAGCAGGGCCCCCGGAGGGAACCGCACCGGGCGGTCGCTCACGCGGGTGCCGTCCAGGGCCGTGCCGTTGGTGGAGCCGAGGTCGGCCACCGAGACGCGGCCGTCGGCGGCGACCGTGACCGCGCAGTGCAGCCGGGACACGTCCGGGTCGTCCAGCGGGACGTCGGCGTCGGCGGAGCGGCCGACCGTGATCCGGCCGCCGTGCAGGAGATGGACCCCGCCCGCGTCCGGGCCCGCGACCACGTGCAACTGGGTCGGCGCGTCGTCCAGCTCGGGATGCGGCTCGGGGGCCGCCGGGGCGCCCAGGGACAGCACGGCGCCGTCGACCAGGGGCGGCTCGCCGAGGGTGCAGCGGCGCGGGTCCAGCCGCTCCGCGCCCGCGTACAGGACCACCGAGGCGCTGCCCGTGTCCCGGCCCGTGCCGCCGTCTCCGGTGACCACCGTGGCCAGGGCCGACGCCACCGCGGCCAGGTCCGTGCCCGCGGGCGCCGTCACCAGCACGTCGCGGCTCGCGGCGCGGCCCCGCTGCGGGGACGGGCCCAGCGGGTCTACGACGGTCAGCCGGATCTGCATCGGCGCAGGGGTCCCTTCTGCCCGGGCGCGGACATCCCCCACCCCCGCACGAGCACGTCGGCCAGTACTGCACGCATCCTCGCACCTGTCACTGACAACGCGCCCGCGGCCCGGTGCCAAGTGATCTTGATTGGTCAGCTCTGCCCCCAAAAGTGCCTGACCGGTAATGCATGGGTGATCAGTTGAGATCGGTCACGTCCGACACTGGGCAACCAGGAGACCGAGGCGAGCGTCTTTCCTTCGAACATCGACGGGAACGCTTACGTAGTGCCCAGGGGGGCGGCACTACAGTGGGCCGGAACAGAAACCGGAACACAGGCGAACAGACAGCAGGGAGCGCGGAACGTGCGGCCAGTCGGCAGCAAGTACCTGCTCGAGGAGCCGCTCGGACGCGGCGCCACGGGCACCGTCTGGCGTGCCCGCCAGCGCGAGACCGCGGGTGCCGAGGCGGCCGTGGCAGGCCAGCCCGGCGAGACGGTCGCGATCAAGGTCCTCAAGGAGGAGCTGGCGAGCGATCCGGACATCGTGATGCGGTTCCTGCGCGAACGCTCCGTCCTGCTCCGGCTCACCCACCCCAACATCGTCCGGGTCCGCGACCTGGTCGTCGAGGGCGATCTGCTGGCCCTGGTCATGGACCTCGTCGACGGCCCCGACCTGCACCGCTACCTGCGCGAGAACGGCCCCCTCACGCCGGTCGCCGCCGCGCTGATGACCGCGCAGATCGCCGACGCCCTCGCCGCGAGCCACACCGACGGCGTCGTCCACCGCGACCTGAAGCCCGCCAACGTGCTGCTCCAGCAGTACGACGGCCAGATGCACCCGATGCTGACCGACTTCGGCATCGCCCGTCTGGCCGACTCCCCGGGCCTGACCCGTACCCACGAGTTCGTCGGCACGCCCGCGTACATCGCGCCGGAGTCCGCCGAGGGCCGCCCGCAGACCTCCGCCGTCGACATCTACGGCGCCGGCATCCTGCTGTACGAACTGGTCACCGGCCGCCCGCCGTTCTCCGGTGCCACCGCCCTGGAGGTGCTCCACCAGCACCTGAGCGCCGAGCCGCGCCGCCCCTCCACCGTCCCGGACCCGCTGTGGACGGTGATAGAGCGCTGTCTGCGCAAGAACCCCGAGCAGCGTCCCAGCGCCGAGAACCTCGCGCGCGGGCTGCGAGTCGTGGCCGAAGGCGTCGGTGTGCACGCGAACGCCGCTCAGATCGCCGCCGCCGAGGGCGTCGCCGCCCTGCTGGCCCCCGACCCGGCCCCGGCCGCCGTCCCGGGCGTACCCGGCGCCGCCGACCCCACCCAGGTGCTGCCGACAAACGCACCGCAGGGGGCGTACGGCCAGCACGATCCCAATGCGGCGACCAGCTTCCTGCCGCACACGGGTGGCCCCGTCGGCGCGGCCGACCCCACCGCCGTGCTGCCGAACACCGGTGCGGCCGACCCGACGGCTGTCATGCCGTCGATGCCCCCGGGCCAGCCGGGCCAGCAGCCCGAGCAGCCGCACCCCTGGCAGACCCAGCTGCGCGCCGCCCGGGACCGCAACGAGCAGACGCAGGTCCAGTACCTCGACCCCGACGAGGACCCGCTGCGCCGCCGCCCCCAGCGGCAGGCCGCCCGGCCGCAGCAGCAGCCGCGCCAGGCCCCGCAGGCGCGCCCGCAGCAGCCGCAGCCGCGCGGCCGGCAGCAGCAGCCGCACGCCGGGTACGGCTATCCGCAGCAGCAGCCCCAGCAGTACGCCCCGCCGCAGCAGCCCCAGCAGCGGTACGCGCCCCCGGCCCCGGAGCCGCAGCGGCCCGCGCGCGAGCCCCGGCCGGCGCGGCAGCGCAGCGCCAACCCGATGAAGATCCCCGGACTCGGCTGCCTGAAGGGCTGCCTGTTCACGATCGTCATCCTGGTCGTCGCCAGCTGGCTGATCTGGGAACTGACCCCGCTGCACACCTGGGTCGGCCAGGGCAGGGGCTACTGGCACGAGGTGCGCCACTTCGCCGGGCAGGTGGGCCACTGGGTCAAGGAGCTGGGCTCGTCCTCCGGCAGCGGCAACTGATCGCTGGTTTGGGGACTTGTCGACATCTGGCGGGTGATTTCCGTCTCCGCGGTGAAGGTTGGCTCGTTCGACGCGTAGTTTTAGCGACAACACGCGTCAGTAGGAGCAGTCTTGGCACGGAAGATCGGCAGCCGGTACACCGCCAACCAGATCCTGGGACGGGGCAGCGCCGGCACGGTGTGGCTGGGCGAGGGGCCCGAGGGTCCCGTCGCCATCAAGCTGCTGCGTGAGGACCTCGCGTCCGACCAGGAGCTGGTCTCGCGCTTCGTCCAGGAGCGCACCGCACTGCTCGGCCTGGAGCACCCGCACATCGTCACCGTGCGCGACCTCGTGGTCGACGGCAACGACCTGGCGCTCGTCATGGACCTGGTGCGCGGCACCGATCTGCGCACCCGCCTGGAGCGGGAGCGGCGGCTCGCCCCCGAGGCGGCCGTGGCGATCGTCGCGGACATCGCCGACGGGCTCGCGGCGGCCCACGCGTCCGGGGTCGTGCACCGGGACGTCAAGCCCGAGAACGTCCTGCTGGACATGCAGGGTCCGCTCGGCCCGGGCGGCGCGCACCCCGCCCTGCTGACCGACTTCGGTGTGGCGAAGCTGATCGACTCACCGAAGCGGACCCGGGCCACGAAGATCATCGGCACACCGGACTACCTGGCCCCGGAGATCGTCGAGGGCCTGCCGCCGCGCGCCTCGGTCGACATCTACGCCCTGGCGACGGTGCTCTACGAACTGCTGGCCGGCTTCACCCCCTTCGGAGGCGGGCACCCGGGGGCGGTGCTGCGCCGCCACGTGACGGAGACGGTCGTACCGCTGCCGGGGATCCCCGACGAGCTGTGGCAGCTGATCGTGCAGTGCCTCGCGAAGGCGCCGGCGTCGCGGCTGCGGGCCTCCGAGCTGGCGTCGCGGCTGCGGGAGCAGCTGCCGATGCTGGCCGGGATGCCGCCGCTGGACGTGGACGAGCCGGACGGCCTCTCCGAGGAGGAGGCGGAGGAAGCTCCTGCGGCACCGGCCGGCTCCGGTGAGCCCGTACGGCGGCGGGGAGCGGTCTCCCTCGTCCCCGGAGCCAAGCCGGACTCCAACCGGGACACGCATACGTCGATGAGGGTGCCGGGCGCTGATGAGCTGGCCGGGGGTGCCCACGGGACGGCGCGGGCGCCTCGCGCGCCCGGGGTGCCGAGGCCGGGGTCGGCACGGCACCGGGCGGCACTGCGGCGGCGCCGGATCACGCTGGGCGTGGCCGGGGTGACCGTGGCGGCTGTCGTGGGCGTCGGCGCATGGCTGGCGTCCGGCTCCGGCGACGACGACCAGCCGACCCGGCCCGCCCACAGCACGTCGGCCCCCTGAGCGCCCAGGGGGCTCCGCTCCCTGGCCCCCGCTCGCACGGAGGATCCCCATCCCGACTTGGTAGATCGAGAAGCGGTCCTCCCCACGCACCCTGCCCTGGCCGCTCGGCGGAGCCGTTACGCTGGAGGCGTGGCAGTCGTCGATGTTTCCGAAGAGCTGAAGTCCCTCTCCTCGACCATGGAGTCGATCGAGGCCGTCCTGGACCTCGACAAGCTGAGGGCAGACGTCGCCGTGCTCGAGGAGCAGGCGGCCGCGCCGTCCCTGTGGGACAACCCGGACGAGGCGCAGAAGATCACCAGCAAGCTCTCCCACCTCCAGGCCGAGGTCAGGAAGGCGGAGGCGCTGCGCGGCCGGATCGACGATCTCGCCGTCCTCTTCGAGATGGCCGAGGAGGAGGACGACCCGGACACCCGCGCCGAGGCCGAGTCCGAGCTGGCCGCGGTGAAGAAGTCGCTGGACGAGATGGAGGTCCGCACCCTTCTGTCCGGCGAGTACGACTCCCGTGAGGCGCTCGTCAACATCCGCGCCGAGGCCGGTGGCGTCGACGCCGCCGACTTCGCCGAGAAGCTGCAGCGCATGTACCTGCGCTGGGCTGAGCAGCGCGGCTACAAGACCGAGCTGATCGAGACGTCGTACGCGGAAGAGGCCGGCATCAAGTCGACCACCTTCTCCGTGCAGGCGCCGTACGCCTACGGCACCCTCTCCGTGGAGCAGGGCACCCACCGGCTCGTCCGGATCTCGCCCTACGACAACCAGGGGCGGCGCCAGACCTCCTTCGCCGGTGTCGAGGTGCTCCCCGTCGTCGAGCAGACCGACCACATCGAGATCGACGAGTCCGAGCTGCGCGTCGACGTGTACCGGTCCTCCGGTCCCGGCGGCCAGGGCGTGAACACCACCGACTCCGCGGTGCGCCTCACCCACCTCCCCACCGGCATCGTGGTCTCCTGCCAGAACGAGCGGTCGCAGATCCAGAACAAGGCCACCGCGATGAACGTCCTCCAGGCCAAGCTGCTGGAGCGGCGCCGCCAGGAGGAGCAGGCCAAGATGGACGCCCTCAAGGGCGACGGCGGCAACTCCTGGGGCAACCAGATGCGTTCGTACGTCCTGCACCCGTACCAGATGGTCAAGGACCTGCGGACCGAGTTCGAAGTGGGCAACCCGGAGGCCGTGTTCAACGGCGAGATCGACGGATTCCTGGAGGCCGGCATTCGCTGGCGCAAGCAGCAGGAGAAGTAACTTTGTCGACATGACAACTGCCGCCCCCGAGGCGGCAGTTGTCTTTTGTCTGGGTTTTACATCACACTCACAGGCTCCAAGTACCCGCAAACGCCACCCCAGCGGACATTGCGCGCGCAACGGCCTTGACGTTGCTTTGAAAAATGGGAAGGGTGAAGCGTGGCATGCGTATCTCTGGGGCGCATGTGAACCGGGGGAATTGACGCGAATCTCGTCACAGCTACCTCCGTCGATCACGGCAAGCCCCGCACGCCGCCTCATTGACGAACAGCTACTGGGGGTAGCAACCATATGACGAAGAAGACGCGGATCCGGGTCGCGCGGATAGCCGCCGGCGCCGTGATCGCGGCCGGTGCCTCGCTGACCGCCGCAGGTGCCGCATCGGCTCTGGACCTCGGTGTCCAGGCCGGTCCGATCACCCTGGGCGTGAGCGCGGACGGCAACGACGACGGCGGGACCAGCGGTGGCTGCGACCCCATCGGTGTCTGCGACACCACGGGCGGCAGCTCGACCGGCGGCGACTCCACCGGCGGCACCACCACGGGTGGCGACGACTCCACGGGCGGCACCACCACGGGCGGTGACGACTCCACCGGCGGTACCGCCAGCATCGGCGGTGTCATCGGCGGTGGCGACTCCACCGGTGGCACCACCACCGGCGGTGACGACTCCACGGGCGGCACGACCACGGGCGGTGACGACTCCACCGGCGGTTCCACCACCGGCGGCGACTCCACCGGTGGCACCACCACCGGCGGCGACGACTCCACCGGCGGCAGCAGCACGTCCGGCGGCAGCACCTCCGGTGGCGACACCGGCGGCAACGGCAACTCCGGTGGCAACGGCAACTCGGGTGGCAACGGCAACTCGGGTGGCAACGGCAACTCGGGTGGCAACGGTTCCTCCGGCGGCAGCAGCACCGGTGGTGGCAGCAGCACCGGTGGCAACGGCAGCACCGGCGGCAACGGCAACACCACCCCCGACGGTGGCAACAACAACGCGTCCCAGGAGGAGGGCTCCTCGGCCCTCACCGACACGGGCTCGGACACCTCGGCCCAGGGCGGCGACAAGCAGCTCGCCGAGACCGGTGCCGGGCAGACCGCGTTCCTGATCGTCGGCGCCGCGACCATGATCGCCGGCGGTGTCGGCTTCCGCATCCTGCCGCGTCTGGTGAACGGCCGGGGCGGCGCGGCCGCCTGACCGTAGCCTCACGGTCACGCACGGTACGCAGTACGCAAGCGGAAGGGCCCGGAGCATGGCGCTCCGGGCCCTTCCGGCGTTCCTACGGTCTTCTTACGCGGTCTGGTGCGCCAGCAGCGCCACCGCGGCGATCAGCACCGCGAGCAGCGCGATCAGCGCCATCGGGTTCAGCCCCGCGAAGAAGCCCTCCTGCTGCTGCAGTCGCTCGCGGTTGGCACGGCACACCGGGCACCGGCCCTCACTCACAGGCGACGCGCAGTTCGCGCACACCAACCGGTCGTACGTCATGCGCTCGCCCTCCTTGCACCGGCCATCACACATACAACGCACACGGGAACGAGAACGTTCCCCTTCCACTCTGCCAGGTTCCCGCGGAGCTTGCGCGGGGCGGCCACAGAGGGGTGGTTTACGTCATATCGCGGCTGCGGGTCGGTCGTGGTTGCTCGCGCAGTTCCCCGCGCCCCTGAGTGGGGAAGCCCGGCCGCCGTTGGAAAGTCCCGTACAAAAAGGCACAAGTCTCGCTCAACCGCAACCGGGCCCTGCGCTTGTGCACTCGGTTCGCGTATGGTCACGCTCATCTACCCCCGGCGACCCGTGGTGCATCCGTGATCCGATTCGACAACGTCTCCAAGGTCTACCCCAAGCAGACCCGCCCAGCCCTCCGGGATGTGTCCCTGGAAGTGGAGAAGGGTGAGTTCGTCTTCCTCGTGGGGTCCTCCGGCTCCGGAAAGTCCACCTTCCTGCGGCTCGTCCTCCGCGAGGAGCGGTGCAGCCACGGCCAGGTGCACGTCCTGGGCAAGGACCTCGCACGCCTCTCCAACTGGAAGGTGCCGCAGATGCGCCGCCAGCTGGGGACGGTCTTCCAGGACTTCCGGCTCCTGCCGAACAAGACGGTCGCGGAGAACGTGGCCTTCGCGCAGGAGGTGATCGGCAAGTCGCGCGGCGAGATCCGCAAGTCCGTGCCTCAGGTGCTCGACCTCGTCGGGCTCGGCGGCAAGGAGGACCGGATGCCGGGCGAGCTGTCCGGTGGTGAGCAGCAGCGCGTGGCCATCGCGCGCGCCTTCGTGAACCGGCCCAAGCTGCTGATCGCCGACGAGCCCACCGGCAACCTCGACCCGCAGACCTCCGTCGGCATCATGAAGCTGCTCGACCGCATCAACCGGACGGGCACCACCGTGATCATGGCGACGCACGACCAGAACATCGTGGACCAGATGCGCAAGCGCGTCATCGAGCTGGAGAAGGGCCGCCTCGTCCGCGACCAGGCCCGAGGCGTCTACGGCTACCAGCACTGACCGCACGAGATCCACGGAAAGGCTTAACCAGACGCCATGCGCGCCCAGTTCGTCCTGTCGGAGATCGGTGTCGGTCTCCGCCGCAATCTGACGATGACCTTCGCCGTCATCGTCTCCGTCGCCCTGTCCCTGGCCCTGTTCGGCGGTTCGCTCCTGATGAGCGACCAGGTGAGCACCATGAAGGGCTACTGGTACGACAAGGTCAACGTCTCGATCTTCCTGTGCAACAAGAGCGATGCGCAGTCGGACGTCAACTGCGCCAAGGGCGCGGTCACCGAGGACCAGAAGAAGCAGATCCTCGCCGACCTGCACAAGATGTCGATCGTCGAGAAGGTCGCCTACGAGTCGCAGGACCAGGCGTACAAGCACTACAAGGAGCAGTTCGGCAACTCCCCGCTGGCCAGCTCGCTGACGCCGGACCAGATGCAGGAGTCGTACCGCATCAAGCTCAAGGACCCGCAGAAGTACCAGGTGATCGCGACCGCGTTCAACGGGCGCGACGGTGTGCAGTCGGTGCAGGACCAGAAGGGCATCCTGGACAACCTCTTCCAGCTGCTGAACCTGATGAACCGGGCGGCGCTCGGTGTGATGGCGCTGATGCTGCTCGTCGCGCTGCTGCTGATCGTCAACACCGTGCGCGTATCGGCGTTCAGCCGTAGGCGCGAGACCGGGATCATGCGCCTGGTCGGTGCCTCGGGCTTCTACATCCAGGCGCCGTTCATCATGGAGGCCGCGGTCGCCGGCCTCATCGGCGGCGGCCTCGCCTGCGTCTTCCTGGTGGTGGGGCGGTACTTCACCATCGACCACGGCATGGCCCTGTCCGCCAAGCTCACGCTGATCAACTTCGTAGGCTGGGACGCGGTGTTGACCAAGCTCCCGCTGATCCTCGCCACCAGTGTGCTGATGCCGGCGTTGGCGGCGTTCTTCGCGCTGCGCAAGTACCTGAAGGTGTGACGCATACCAAGAGGGCCGTACGGACATCCGGCCGTACGGCCCTTCGCGTTCCCCTAGACTCACGGCCATGTCAGGCCGCGACCTGTTCTGTCAGCCCCGCCGCATCCGCCGCGGGGCCGCCCTGACATTGGTGTTCGCCGGCGTCCTCGTCGCGGGCGCCGCCACCGGCTCCTTCCCGGACACCGGCCAGGCAGGAAGCGCCGGCCGCAGGACCGCCGCAGGTGCCGCGCACCCGGATCCCGGGCACGAGGACGTGCGGCAGGCCGCCGCCGAGGCCATGGCCGACGGCAAATCGCCGATGGAGGCCGCCGAGCGGGCCGTCAGCCGCAGCGGTGACCGCTGGGGCGCCGTCTACTCCGAGGGCGAGTACCAGGAGTTCCAGGAGGCCCTCGACGGCCAGTACACCGGCGTCGGCCTCTGGGCGCGGCGCGAGGGGGACGGCCGTATCGCGGTGACCCGGGTGCAGCCCGGCTCGCCCGCCGCCGACGCCGGGATCCGCAAGGGCGACCGGCTGCGCAGCGTCGACGGCGACTCGGTCGACGGGCGGCCGGTCACCGAGGTGGTCTCCTTACTGCGCGGCGACGCGGACGACGCGCCCGCCGGTACGACGGTCACGCTCGGCCTGCAGCGCGGCACGCGCGCGTGGACCGAGACCCTGCACCGGGCCCGCCTGTCCACGGACTCGGTGACCGTCCGCAAGCTGCCCGGCGGGGTCACCGTCATCCAGATCGCCGCCTTCACCAAGGGCTCCGGCGCCGCCGTCCGCGCCGCCGTACGGCAGGCCCCGGCCGGCGCCGGCATCGTGCTCGACCTGCGCGGGAACTCCGGCGGCCTGGTCACCGAGGCGGTGGACACCGCCTCCGCCTTCCTCGACGGCGGCCTGGTCGCCACCTACGACGTCGACGGCGCCCAGCGCGCCCTGCACGCCAAAACCGGCGGCGACACCACCCGGCCCCTGGTCGCCCTCGTCGACGGCGGCACCATGAGCGCGGCCGAGATGCTCACCGGCGCCCTCCAGGACCGGGGCCGCGCGGTCGTGATCGGTTCCCGCACCTTCGGCAAGGGCTCCATCCAGATGCCGACCGAGCTGCCCGACGGCTCCGTGGCCGAGCTGACCGTGGGCCACTACCGCACCCCCTCCGGCCACACCGTGGACGGCCGGGGCATCACCCCGGACCTCGAAGCCGGGCCGGAGGCCCTCCAGCGGGCGGAAACGGTCCTCACCGGCCTCGGCGACGCCGATTAAGGGCTGGCCACGGCACCCCTCCGTAGTGCGAAAATGGACGGCACTATGAGCAAGGGAATGTACGTACCCAAGGAGTCCCAGCCCAAGCAGGGCGGCGGGGCCGCCAAGGCCAGGGACGGCGAGAAGGGCGGCAAGCGCAAGATCGTCGCCCAGAACAAGAAGGCCCGGCACGACTACGCGATCGTCGACACCTACGAGGCCGGGCTCGTGCTCACCGGCACCGAGGTCAAGTCGCTGCGGGAGGGACGGACCTCGCTGACCGACGGCTTCGTCCAGATCGACCGGGGCGAGGCGTGGCTGCACAACGCCCACATCCCCGAGTACCACCAGGGCAGCTGGACCAACCACTCCGCGCGCCGCAAGCGCAAGCTGCTGCTGCACCGCGAGGAGATCGACAAGCTGGAGTCCAAGGCCCAGGAGACGGGTCACACCATCGTGCCGCTCGCCCTGTACTTCAGGGACGGCCGCGCGAAGGCCGAGATCGCGCTCGCGCGAGGCAAGAAGGAGTACGACAAGCGCCAGACCCTGCGGGAGAAGCAGGACCGGCGTGAGTCGGACCGCGCGATCGCGGCGGCGAAGCGGAAGCAGCGGGGCGTGTAGCCCAGGAATACGGTGGCATCGGCGTGCGTTGGTCACGTACGATGGCACCAACACCGGTTGAACCCGGTGTGTGCATTGAAAACAAAACATGGGGATGATCGGTTTCGACAGCGGCTGTCGAAGCAGGGGAAGCGTGTCGAGGAAGCGGCAATGATCTCGTAAACCATATGTCGCAAAAAATAATCGCCAACACCAAGCGCGATTCCTTCGCCCTCGCTGCCTAAGTAGCGACTTGCGAAGTGTCAGCCCGGGGCTGTTCCCGACCCGGATCCTGGCATCAGCTAGGGAACTAAACCTTGATCCCGGTCACGGGGTGAAGAGGGAAATCTAACAGTGACTGGGCCCGTCGGCGACTTGTTCGCGTGATCGCCGGGGCCGAGAAAATCACAGCGAACTGCACACGGAGAAGCCCTGATTCCGCACCGTTGGACGCGGGTTCGATTCCCGCCATCTCCACGAACCCCTCCGGGGGTACCCCATGTGGGCGAAGGCCCCGCTGCACTCGCAGCGGGGCCTTCGCTGTTGTCCGGGAGACGTGGCGGTACTTCAGGGCGCGTCGCGGGGTGCGGTGCTCGCGCGGTTCGTCAGGTGGGGAGTCAGCAGGGTCGCCTCGGGTACCTCGGCGCCGGTCAATTTGCGCAGCAGCAGATCCACGGCCCGCTCGCCCAGCTCGGCGGACGGCAGGGCCACCGAGGTGACGGGCACGCGGAGGGCCGCCGCGGTCTCGTCCGGGCAGATCGCGGTGATCGACAGATCGCCGGGGACGCGCAGCCCGAGCTGCTCGAAGGCGTCGATCAGCGGCTCCAGGACCGCCTCGTTGTGCACGACGACCCCCGTCAGCGCGGGCTGCTCGCGCAGCAGTCGCTCGGCGACCCGGCGGGCGGCGGCGGGTGTGGCCTCGCACGGGTGGACGCGGGAGGCGAGCCCGCACCGGTCGGCGGCGGCGGTGAAGCCCTGGACCACCCGCTGGGCGAACGCCGTGCCCCGCACGTACACCTCCGGCGGCGACCCGACCAGCGCCACCACCCGGTGCCCGAGCCCCGCCAGCCGCTCCACGCACAGCTCACCGGCCGCCCTGAAGTCGAGGTCGACACAGGTCAGCCCCGCCGCCTCGCGCGGGAACCCGATCAGCACCGACGGCCGGTCCAGTGAGCGCAGCAACGGCAGCCGTGGGTCGTGCAGTTGGACGTCCATCACGATCAGCGCGTCCACCAGCGCCGTGTCCGCGACTCGGCGCAGCCCGTCCTCGCCCTCCTCCTGGGTGAGCAGCAGGACGTCATGGTCGTACCGGCGGGCGGCCGTCACCACCGACACCGCGAACTGGGTGACCACGGGTACGTGGATGCCGGTCCGCAGGGGGATCACCAGGGCCAGGACGTTCGAGCGGCTGCCGGCGAGGGCCCGGGCGCTCGCGTGCGGCCGGTAGCCCAGCTCGCGGACGGCCGCCTCCACCCGTCGTCTGGTCTCCTCGGAGATCGGGCGCTTGCCGCTGAGGGCGTAGGAGACGGTGCTGGGGGAGACCCCGGCGTTCCGCGCCACATCGGTGATCTTGACCATCAGCCCAGCTCCAGAGAGAGCGTCACGCACCGCTCGTCGAACCCGTTCGACGCGGGACGTCGAAGCGCTTCGATGGAGGAAGGTAGGGGGAGGCTGTGGAGGGGGTCAACAGGTGTGACGGCAATGGCGGGAAGGGGATCAGCGACGTGAACGTGCGGCCGTCGCCGCCCAGTTGATCAGCAGGGCCACGGTCGCCGCCGCGGCCGGGACCGCGAAGGCGAGGGCGGGGGAGAGGTGGTCCGCCGCCCAGCCGCCGGCTGCCGAGCCGGCCGCGATGCCGGTGAGCAGGCCGGTGACGACCAGGCTCATGCCCTCGTTGAGACGGTCCGCCGGGGTGCGCTTCTGCACCAGGGTCATCGCGGTCACCATCGTCGGCGCGGTCGCCATGCCCGCCAGGAGCAGCGCGCCCGCCAGGACCGTGAGCGAACCGGTGGTGGTGGCCGCCAGCCAGGGGAGGGTCATCAGCCCGGCCATCGCGAGCAGGCACTGGGAGAGGCGGAGGCCGGCCGGCTTCAGCGCCCCGTACAGCAGGCCCGCCGCGCAGGAACCCGCCGCCTGCAGTGCGAGGACCACACCGGCCGCCGCGCGGTGCCCCTGGGCGTCGGCGTAGGCGATCGTGACGACCTCCATCGAGCCGAACACCGCGCCGGTCGCCACGAAGCAGGCCAGCAGCGGCGGCATCCCAGGGCTCCGCAGCGGCGACGGCGCCTTCGAACGGGCCTGCGGCGGCGGCTCGGTCGCCCGTTGCGCGGTGAACAGCAGCATGCCGGCCAGCAGCAGGACGGCCCCGGCGAGTGTGCCCGCCTCCGGGAAGAACGTGCCGGCCAGGAAGGACGCCAGCACCGGGCCGAGCATGAAGCACAGCTCGTCGGCCGCCTGCTCGAAGGAGTTCGCGGTGTGCAGCGCGCCGGGGTCGTCGCGCAGCAGATGGGCCCAGCGGGCGCGGGACAGGCCGCCGATGTTGGGGGTGGTCGCGGTGGCGGCGTACGCGGCGAACAGGGTCCAGTCCGGGGCGTCGTAGCGCACGCACAGCAGCAGCGCGAGGCTGCCGAGCACGGCCGTCAGCGTGGCCGGTACGGCGACCCGGGCCTGCCCGTGCCGGTCGACGAGCCGGGCGATCCAGGGCCCGGCCAGCCCGGTCGCCGCGAGCCCGGTGGCCGTGACGGCACCGGCGAGGGCGTACGAGCCCCGGGAGCCGGCGATCATCACGACCGCGCTCACCCCGAACATGCCTATGGGGAGGCGGGCGATCAGGTTGCCGGCGGTGAAGGCGCGGGTGCCGGGGAGGGAGAAGAGGCGGCGGTATCCGGTGGGTTGTGCTGGTGTGGTCGGTGTCGGTGCTGATGTGGTCGGTGTTGGTGTCGGTGGTCGAGTGTCTTCGGTGGTCCGGTGCGGCATGGCTCAACGGTCGCCCGGAGTGGATCACCGGGTCCAACACCTTCTCGGTGCCGATTCACGCACCCGCGTTGTAAATTCCCCGTCATGCCCGCCGCCATAGAACCCCGCCTCCTGCGTGCCTTCCTCGCCGTCGCCGAGGAGCTGCACTTCACCCGCGCCGCAGCCCGGCTGTACGTCGCCCAGCAGGCGCTCAGCCGGGATGTGCGGCGGCTGGAGCGGGAGTTGGGTGCCGAGCTGTTCGTGCGGACCACCCGGCAGGTGACGCTGACCGCGGACGGCGAGCGCCTGCTGCCGCACGCCCGGCGGGTCCTCGCCGCCCAGGACGACCTGCTCGCCGCCTTCGGCCAGGCCCGGCCGTTGCTGGTCGACCTCAACAGCGCGGGCCTGGTCACCGGCCGCCGTGTGCTGCACCGGGCCCGGGAACTCGCCCCCGACTGCGAGCTGATGGCCCGCTACGAGAGTGGTCTCACCGGAGCGGCGGCCGAACTCCTCGCCGGCCGTCTCGACGCCTCCTTCGGGCGCTTCGCCGGCCTGGACCCGGCCCTGCGGTCCGGTCTGGAGCAGCAGCCCGTGCGCCACGAGCCGATGGCCGTGTTGGTGCCCGAGGACCACCCGCTGGCCGAGCGGCCGGCCGTGCCGCTGGCCGCGCTGGCGGGGGAGGCCGTGTACGCCGGTGCCGGGAACCCGCGCACCCGGGAGTGGACCGACCTGGCCCTGCGCCTCTTCGAGGGGCGCGGCATCGGGCTCGCGCCCCCTCTTCCGCTGGCGGTCGGGGACGAGGAGTTCGAGCGGATCATGGCCAAGACCCGCAACCCGATCCTGGCCGTCGTGGACTTTCCGACCCTGCCCGGCATGGTGCTGCGGCCGCTCGTCGACCCGGTTCCGCTGTCGCCCGTGTCGCTCGTCTGGCGGAAGGGGCTGGTCCATCCCGGTCTCGACGCGCTCCGGAGGGCCGCGGCCGAGATCGCGAAGGTCGCGGGTTGGCTACGACAGCCCGCCGACCGATGGATTCCGGCCATCGATGATGATGTGATGAACCTCCACAACTGACGCGTGGCGAACACGGATCCTCGGCGTGCGCTACATTCAGGGCCTGAGCACGGTGTGGTACAGGGGGCGCTCGGGGCGGGTGGGGGCCTGGTCCGGTCGACGGTGCTCGGAGTCGTACGCGCACCCCGAGATGTCCCGTGGGGGGATGTACGCGCGTGAAAACATGGCGAGAAGACGCCCAACCGGAAGGTGCCCGAATCGCATCCGCGAGCCGGGAACTGCCGGTGCCGGAGGGTGAAGTACAGGCGACCCCCGAGGCGGAGATACCCCAGGGCGGTCGCACCGCCCTGCCCGCGACCGCCGAGACGACCGTGCTGCCTGCGACGGGGGCCTACGCGATCGCGCCGGGCGATCCCACCGCGCCGACCTACGCCATCGCGCCGGGCGGCCCCAACGCGACGGCCGTCCTCCCCGGGACGTCGGCGTACGCCACCGCGCCCGCCGATCCCACCGCGACGGCCTACGCCACCGCGCCGGGCGGCCCCAACGCGACGGCCGCGCTCCCCGCGACGCTGGCCTTCGCCGCCGCGCCGGGCGACCCCACGGCGCCGACCTACGCCGCCGCGCCAGCCGACCCCGCCGCCCCAGCCGACCCCGCCGCCCCGGCCAACCCCGTCGCCCCGACCACCCCCACCGGCCCGACCACCCCCACCCACGACCCCCACGAGGTCACCATCCAGCTCGACGCCGTCCAGCTCGGTGACGTCCGGATGAGTCCGGTTGCCGTCGGTGGCCCGCGTGACAGTGGTCGTGACGGGTCGGACGGGCCGGTCTTCGTGGACGCGTCGGGTCGGCGCAGTCGGCGCTTCCGCCGGCTCGGGCTGCTCGTTGCCGTCGCCTGTGCCGGTTACGCCGTCGTCATCGTCGCCACCCTGCTGTCCGGCAGCTCCGACGCGCCGTGGTTGCCCGTGCCCGGGCAGGACGACGACCAGCCGGCCCGCCAGGTGGACAGCTCGCCGCTGCCCAGCGCCTCCAAGGCCGCGACCCCCTCGGCGACCGGGCAGGCCCTGCCTCCCACGGCGGGCGCCACCTCCGTCCCGGGCGCCGGTGCGCTCAGCAGCCCCGCCGCCACCAAGCCGACGGCCGGCACCTCCTCCGCACCCGGCACCGCCGGCGGCAGCAAGAACTCCCCGTCCGCGCCGGCCTCTTCCGCCGCGCCTTCCCCGGACCCGTCCCCCACCAGCGGCAGCACCACGTCCGCCCCCTCGCCGTCCCCCTCGGCCAGCACCCGCATCCCCGGCGGCCGACACCGGCACCCGCGTCCCACGTTCACACTCTGACCAGGGGAAACACCCTCTGATGGCTTCACGCTTCCGTCGCCGTACCATCCTGTCGGCCCGGCACCCCCGGCTGCCGCTGCGCCATCTGCTGGCGATCCTGGTCCTCTGCGCGACCCTGGCGATGCTCATGCTGCGCGGATACGTGCACAACGAGATCCTCGCGGACCACCGGGTGCGGCCCGAGGCGGCGACCGACAAGGTGCCGGAGAAGATCCTCGACGGCGGTCCGGTCATCGACACCCGGGGCGGCCGCGCCGACAGCCTGCGGGTGCCCGACCACCACATCGTCCTCACCTTCGACGACGGCCCCGACCCGACCTGGACGCCGAAGGTCCTCGACATCCTGAAGAAGCACCACGCGCACGCCGTCTTCTTCGTCACCGGCAGCATGACCTCGCGCTACCCGGACCTCGTCCGGCGCATGGTGGCCGAGGGCCACGAGGTCGGCCTGCACACCTTCGATCACCCCGACCTCTCGTACCACTCCACGCGGCGCATCGACTGGGAGCTGTCCCAGAACCAGCTGGCGCTCGCCGGAGCGGCCGGCATCCGCAGTTCGCTGTTCCGGCCGCCGTACTCCTCCTCCGCGGACGCCATGGACGACCGGTCCTGGCCGGTGACCGAGTACGTCGGCAGCCGCGGCTACCTCACGGTCGTCAACGACACCGACAGCGAGGACTGGCGCAGGCCGGGCGTCGAGGAGATCATCCGCAGGGCCACGCCCCACGGCGGCAAGGGCGCGGTCGTCCTCATGCACGACTCGGGCGGCGACCGCCACCAGACGGTCCAGGCACTCGACAGGTTCCTGCCCCGGCTGCAGCAGCAGGGCTACGCGTTCCAGACCCTCACCGAGGCGCTGAAGGCACCGAGCGCGGACACCCCGGTCACCGGCCTGGAGCTGTGGAAGGGCAAGGCCTGGGTCCTCCTGGTGAAGGCGTCGGACCACATCACCGGGTTCCTCGTCGTCGGCCTCGCCGTCATCGGCTTCCTGGTGTTCGCGCGCTTCGGCCTGATGCTGCTGCTGTCCGCCGTACACGCGCGCCGCACCCGCCGCCGGGGCTTCCGCTGGGGCGAACGACCGGTCACCGAGCCCGTGTCCGTGCTGGTCCCGGCCTACAACGAGGCCAAGTGCATCGAGGACACCGTCCGTTCGCTGATGCGCAGCGAGCATCCGATCGAGGTCCTCGTCATCGACGACGGCTCCACGGACGGCACCGCCCGCATCGTGGAGGGGCTAGGGCTGCCCGACGTCCGGGTGATCCGGCAGCTCAACGCGGGCAAGCCGGCCGCCCTCAACCGCGGCCTGGCGAACGCCCGGTACGACCTGATCGTGATGATGGACGGCGACACCGTCTTCGAGCCGGCCACGGTACGCGAACTGGTGCAGCCCTTCGCCGACCCGCGGGTCGGCGCCGTCGCCGGCAACGCCAAGGTCGGCAACAAGGACACGCTCATCGGCGCCTGGCAGCACATCGAGTACGTGATGGGCTTCAACCTCGACCGCCGCATGTACGACGTGCTGCGGTGCATGCCGACCATCCCCGGCGCCGTGGGTGCCTTCCGGCGCTCGGCCCTGGAGCGGGTCGGCGGCATGAGCGACGACACGCTCGCCGAGGACACCGACATCACCATGGCCCTCCACCGTGACGGCTGGCGCGTGGTGTACGCGGAGAAGGCCCGCGCCTGGACCGAGGCGCCGGAGTCCGTCCAGCAGCTGTGGTCCCAGCGCTACCGCTGGTCGTACGGCACCATGCAGGCGATCTGGAAGCACCGGCGCGCCCTCTTCGAGCGCGGCCCCTCCGGCCGGTTCGGCCGCGTGGGCCTGCCCCTGGTGTCCCTCTTCATGGTCGTCGCCCCGCTGCTGGCCCCGCTGATCGACATCTTCCTCGTCTACGGCCTGGTGTTCGGCCCCACCGAGAAGACGATCGCGGCCTGGTTCGGCGTCCTCGCGGTCCAGGCGGCCTGCGCGGCCTACGCCTTCCTGCTGGACCGCGAGCCGCTGACCCCGCTGATCTCGCTGCCCCTGCAGCAGATCCTCTACCGCCAGCTCATGTACGTCGTACTGCTCCAGTCCTGGATCACGGCGCTCACCGGCGGCCGGCTGCGCTGGCAGAAGCTGCGCCGCACGGGCGGTATCGCGGCTCCCCCGAACCAGCCCGCCCGGCCCGTCATGAACGGGAGGCCGGCCGGATGACCACCCCGCCCGCACACACGAACACCCAGGAAGCCCAGCACGTGACCGTTCCCACCCTGCCCTCCGGCACGGACGAGTCCACCCTGCCGCCGCGGCCGGAGCAGCAGGGGCCCGCACCCGGGCGCGACCGGTACTTCGACCTCCTGAGGGCGGTCGCCCTCTTCCGTGTCGTCTTCTACCACCTGATGGGCTGGGCCTGGCTGCCCGTCGTCTTCCCCTCCATGGGGGTGATGTTCGCCCTGGCCGGCAACCTCATGGCCCGCTCGCTCAAGCGCCCGCCGCTGCAGGTCGTACGCGGCCGACTGCGCCGTCTGCTGCCCCCGCTGTGGCTGCTCGGCGCCCTCGGGGTGACCGGCATGGTGCTGCAGGGCTGGAGCCCGGGCGACGACGGACACCCCGGCTGGTGGTGGCTCCACCTCGGCTTCTGGATCCTGCCGCTGAGCGACCCGCCGTACGCCGAGGGCCTGCGCGGCATCCACGGCATCCTCGGCGCGGACTGGGGAGCGGAGCTGGCCGGACCGCTCTGGTACATCCGCGCCTACCTCTGGTACGTCCTGCTGTCCCCGTTCCTGCTCAAGGCGCTGCGGGCGCTGCCCTGGGCGACCATCCTGTCGCCGATCGCGCTCTCGGCCGCCTTCGAGTTCGGCTACCTCACCCTGCCCGGGGAGCGCATCCCCTCCGCCCTCACCGACTACAGCACCTTCGGTGCCTGCTGGATCGTCGGCATGGCGCACCAGGAAGGCGTCCTGAAGCGCATCCCCCGCTATGTCGTGCCCTCGGTGGCTCCGGCCATCGCCGCCGTGGGCCTGTGGTACGCGCTGACCCACGGCTTCCGGCCGGGACACGACCTGGACGACATCCCGTTCGCCCAGTCCCTCTGGTCCTTCGCGACCGTGCTGCTGCTCCTCCACGTCAGCCCCTCCTGGACGGAGTGGCCCCGCTGGCTGCGTCCCTTCGACCGGATCGTCACCCTGCTCAACTCCCGGGCGGTGACGATCTACCTCTGGCACAACCTCTGCATCCTGGTCGCCGCCACGCTGTGGGACCAGCTGTGGCAGGTCGACGTGATGTACCTGCACTTCTCCTGGCTGTTGGAGAGCTCCTGGCCGGTCCTCGCGATCACCTGGGTGTTCATCGGCAGCTGCATCGTCTGGTTCGGCTGGGTCGAGGACATCGCCGCGAAGCGCAGCCCACGGCTGTGGCCGGACGGGGTGAAGCGCGGGGGAGGCCGGCGCAGGCCCGCCTGAGCCCGATTTTTTCCCTCACCGACGCCTTGCTCCGCGAGTGAGAGCAACGTTCCCTTCCGGTCACCCACAGGCACAGGCAGGAAACGCGCCCTCCCTACCTTCGGGACTCATCACCGCTCATCACCCCGAACCACCTGAGCCCCGGAGCACCGTGGAGGCGTCATGACAGCCCCTAGTACAGCCCCCGCCCCGAGCAGTAGGGGAGGCCGCTGGATCGAGCACTGGGATCCGGAGGACGAGACCTTCTGGAACGCGACCGGCGAGAAGGTCGCCCGCCGGAACCTGTTCTTCTCCGTCCTCTCCGAGCACATCGGATTCTCGATCTGGACCCTGTGGTCCGTGCTGGTCCTCTTCATGGGCCCGGAGTACGGGCTGACCCCGGCCGACAAGTTCCTGCTCACCTCGATGGTGACCCTCGTCGGTGCCGTCGTCCGCGTCCCCTACACCTTCGCCGTCGCCATCTTCGGCGGGCGGAACTGGACGATCGTCTCGGCCAGCCTCCTGCTCATCCCGACGATCGCCGCGTTCGCGGTGATGAAGCCGGGGACCTCGTTCGACACCTTCCTGTGGATCGGCCTGCTGGCCGGTATCGGCGGCGGCAACTTCGCCTCCTCCATGACCAACATCAACGCCTTCTTCCCGCTGCGGAAGAAGGGGTGGGCGCTCGGCCTCAACGCGGGCGGCGGAAACATCGGCGTCGCCGCGATCCAGCTCGTGGCCCTCGCGGTCATCGGCGCCAGCGGTGGCCCGCGCCTTCTGCTCGGCATCTACATCCCGCTGATCGTCGTCGCCGCCGTCCTCGCCGCGCTGTTCATGGACAACATCGCGAACGTCAAGAACGACACCGGCGCCGCCCTGGACGCCTCGAAGGACGCCCACACCTGGATCATGTCCTTCCTCTACATCGGCACCTTCGGCTCGTTCATCGGCTACAGCTTCGCCTTCGGGCAGGTGCTCACCAACCAGTTCGGGCGTACGCCGCTGCAGGCTACGTACCTCACCTTCATGGGCCCGCTCCTCGGCTCGCTGATCCGTCCCGTGGGCGGTTGGCTGGCCGACAAGTACGGCGGCGCGAAGATCACCCTGTACAACTACGTCGCCATGGCCGCCGCCAGCGCCGTCTTGGTCGTGGCCAGCATGCAGAAGTCGCTGCCGCTGTTCGTGGTCGCCTTCGTGGTGCTGTTCTCGCTGACCGGCATCGGCAACGGATCGACGTTCAAGATGATCCCCGGCATCTTCCAGACCAAGGCCCTGGCCAAGGGGCTGGAGGGCGACGAGGCCGTCAAGTACGGTCGCCGCCTCTCCGGTGCCTCCATGGGGCTCATCGGCGCGGTCGGCGCGCTCGGCGGTGTGGGCATCAACCTCGCCTTCCGGCAGTCCTTCCTCTCCTACGGCTCTGGCACCGGAGCCTTCGTCGCCTTCCTCGCCTACTACGCCGTCTGCTTCGCGGTGACGTGGGCCGTATACCTTCGCCGCCCGGCCACGCGGACCCAGGCCACGGCTGCCGCCGAGGCGAAGCCGCAGCTCAGCTACGCCGAGGTGTGACGCTGGGCCCATCCGGGGGGCAACCCCCGGATCCCCGGCCGAAGATCACATCGGCCGGTCCAGGTGGAACCCGGCATCGGTAACACCGTGGACATCAAGCCGAACCGAGCCTGTCACGAGCCGTTGACAGGCTCGTTCGGCATGCGGGCCAGGTAGGAGAGCCATGTACGACCACAAGCAGCAACCCGAACAGGGACCCCTCGCCGGGTTCACCGTAGGTGTGACCGCCGCGCGCCGTGCCGACGAGCTGGGCGCGCTGCTGCAGCGGCGTGGGGCCACGGTCCTGCACGCGCCCGCTCTGCGCATCGTGCCCCTCGCCGACGACGGTGAACTGCTCGCCGCCACCAAGGAGATCATCGATCACGTGCCGGACGTCGTGGTGGCCACCACCGCGATCGGGTTCCGGGGCTGGGTCGAGGCCGCCGACGGGTGGGGGCTCGGGGAGCAGCTGCTCGACCGGTTGCGGGGCGTGGAGCTGCTGGCCCGCGGGCCCAAGGTGAAGGGGGCCATCCGGGCCGCCGGGCTCACCGAGGAGTGGTCGCCGTCCAGCGAGTCCATGGCCGAGGTGCTCGACCGGCTGCTGGAGGAGGGCGTCGACGGGCGCCGGATCGCCGTACAGCTGCACGGGGAGCCGCTGCCCGGGTTCGTCGAGGCGCTGCGGGTCGGGGGCGCGGAGGTTCTTCCGGTGCCGGTGTACCGCTGGATGCCGCCGGAGGACATAGGCCCCGTCGACCGGCTGCTGGACGCCGTCGTCTCGCGCGGGGTGGACGCGCTCACCTTCACCAGTGCGCCGGCCGCCGCGTCCCTTCTGTCGCGGGCCGAGGCGCGGGGGCTGCTCGGCGAGGTCCTGGTCGCGCTGGGCCATGACGTACTGCCCGCCTGCGTGGGCCCCGTCACCGCGCTGCCGCTCCAGGCGGCGGGCGTGGACACCGTACAGCCGGAGCGGTTCCGGCTCGGACCGCTCGTACAGCTGCTGTGCCAGGAACTTCCCGGGCGGGCACGGTCCCTGCCGATCGCCGGGCACCGGGTGGAGATCCGGGGCCACGCGGTGCTGGTGGACGGCGACCTGAAGCCGGTGCCACCGGCGGGCATGTCCCTGCTGCGGGCGCTGTCGCGGCGCCCGGGCTGGGTGGTGGCCCGGGCCGAGCTGCTGCGCGCGCTGCCAGGCGCCGGCCGTGACGAGCACGCGGTGGAGACGGCGATGGCCCGGCTGCGTACGGCACTCGGGGCGCCGAAGCTGATCCAGACGGTGGTGAAGCGGGGGTACCGGCTGGCGCTGGACCCGGCGGCGGACGCGAAGTACGCGGACGTGTAAGAGGCGTTCGACCCCGCCCTCGATCCAGGTGCGGCTCTTGATGGGTCACGCGGGAGACTCGACCTCAAGGCGCAACCTACTGGTTGCATAAAGGGCGTCCTCATGTGCAACCTAGAGGTAGCGCATCCGGACGAGATGAGGTTGCAGTGATTCCCGACTCGATCGAACGCACCATCGCGATCAACGCCCCTGTGGAGCGGGTCTGGTCCGTGCTGACGGAACCGGCTTTCCTCGGCCGCTGGTTCGGCACCGGGGAGCCGGTCGAGATCGACCTGCGCCCTGGGGGGCTGCTCGTCTTCGACCACGGTGTCCATGGCGTCATTCCGGCCCGTGTCGAGACCGTCGAGCCGCCACGTCTCTTCTCCTGGCGGTGGTCGCAAGGTGCTGCCGGAGAAGAGCCGGCCGACGGCAACGCCACGCTGGTCGAGTTCACGCTCACCGAAGACGGCACCGGAGGCACCCGACTCACCCTGGTCGAGAGCGGCTTCGCGCGGCTGGGGCTGCCGGCTGATGAGGCCACCGACCGTCATGGCGCCAACAGTCGCAACTGGCCCGGCAAGCTCGAACTGCTGCGCGCGGACTGCGAGCAGATCAAGGCATGACCGGCACCGCCGACGGCGAACGGGCGCCCGAGGACGTCCTCGTGGCTCTGGCCGACCCGATCCGCCGGGAAGTACTCGCCGTCCTCGCCCGCGAAGGCGGCGCGACGTCGACGTCCCTGGCGGCGGGCCTGCCCGTCACCCGCCAGGGGGTGGCCAAACACCTGGCCGTCCTCGATCGCGCGGGACTGGTGCGCGCGCACCGGGCGGGGCGCGAGGTCCGGTACGAAGTCGACCCGCAACCGCTGCGACAGGCGATGCGCTGGATGGACACCCTCGCCACCCAGTGGGAGCACCGCCTGGACGCGATCAAGGATCTGGCGGAAGGGACCACAGGAGAAGCGTGAGCGAGAACCTTCAGCAGGCCGCCGAGGCTCGCACGGCGTCCGTGGTCGAGCTGGCCCAAGAGCTGATCCGGCGCCCGAGCCGGGCGGGGATCGACGACTACGGGCCCGTCCTGGGCGTGCTGGAGGACTGGCTCGGCGCCCGCTCGCTGCCACACCGCCGTCTGTACGACGACGCGGGGGAGCCGGTAGGGCTACTGGTGGAGATCCCCGGTGGCCGGCCGGGCCTCTGGTGGGCGCTGGACGCGTGCGTGGACACCGCCCCGTACGGCGACGAGGCCGCCTGGTCGTTCGCGCCGGCCGGCGGCGACGTCGTCGACGGCTGGCTGCTGGGCCGGGGTGCGGCCGACTCCAAGCTCGCCGCGGCGATGTTCTGCCACATCGCCGCCGACCTCGCGCCCCGCGCCGAGACCCTGCACGGCGGGCTCGCCGTGCTCCTGGACGTCGACGAGCACACCGGAGGCTTCGGCGGCGCCCGCGCCTACCTCGCCGACGAGGCCGCGGCCCGCCCGGCCGGGGTGATGATCGGCTACCCGGGCCTGGACGAGGTGGTGGTCGGCGGCCGGGGCCTGTGGCGGGCCACCATCGCCGTGCACGCCCCTTCCGGACACTCCGGGTCGAGCCGGACCGTCGTGGGCGCGATCTCCCGCGCCGCCCACCTCGTACGCCTGCTCGACGCGGCCGAACTGCCGGGCGTGAACGGGGCCTCGGCCTTTCCGCTGCCACCCAAGCTGTCGGTGACTTCCTTCCACGGCGGTCAGGGCTTCTCGGTGACTCCCGACCGCTGCGAGCTGAACGTCGACGTCCGCACCGTACCGGCCTTCGACGCCCACGACGCCGAGACACTGGTCCGCGAGGCCGTCGCGAAGCTCGATGCGGAGCTGCCCGCCCCGAGGCCGACGCAGGTCGTCCCCGTCGTGACATGGCCGCCGTTCCGGCTGACCGAGGACGAGCAGCCCGCCGCCGCCCTGCTGGGCGCCGCCGCCGGGGCCGGGCTGACCGTGCGGGCGAAGACGGCGGGGCCGTCGAACATCGGCAACCTGCTGGCCGGGGAGGGCATCGCGGCCACGGCCGGCTTCGGGGTGCCGTACGAGGGGCTGCACGGCATCGACGAGCGCGCCCACCTCGCCGCGCTTCCCACGGTGTACGCCGTCTACCAGCGGGCCGTCCTCGACCTCCTCCGGGCGGGCTGACGTCCCCGGACCCGCCTGCCCGATCACGAAGACCGGCCGAAGCGCCCGTGCACCAGCAGCGCCCGCGTCAGCAACCCCAGTGCCACCGTCGACCCCACCGCCCGGACCACGTTCCACGCCACCCACGGTCCTTCGAAGTGCTTGCGCAGGGTGGACGGGTCTCCCTTCGCCGCAAGGGCGTTGTTCAGCGGGATGTTGAACGCCATCGTGACGAGGAAGACCAAGGCGTACGCCGCCAGCGCCGCCCACACCCACCGGGCACACGCGGCACCCCGAAGCTGCCACGCCGACACCGCCGTCAGTGCCAGCGCCCCCATGAAGCCGAGGAAGAACACCGGGTTCTGGATCACAACGTTGATGTTGCGCATGACCTCGACATACGTGCGGTCGTCGCTGCGGGCCAGGGCCGGCATCACCGCGCAGGCGAAGATGTAGAAGACCCCGGCGATCAGGCCCATGGCGATCGTCGCCGCGCCCAGGACGGCCTTGCTGGTCCGTGTTTCCCTCGTATTCGTCATGCCTTCCAGCCAACCGGAGCGGCCCCGGCCCTGGACATGGCCGAAGCGCGCACCCGCATACGCGGGCGTCCAGCTACGCCGACGCCCGAAGGGCCGTACGACGTTCTGGGTACGGGGTCACGGCAACGGGCCCACCGCACCGGCGGAGTCCTGCGGTGGAGGGCGCTCGGCTCACCGGATGCGACCACGCGTGCTCCGGCTCGGCAGGCGTGCGCTCTGCCGGATCTTTTCGGCCGGGCGTCAGGCTGACGCCGAACTGTGGCGGGGAGAGGCCGCATCCGGGGACGGGGGCGGCGAGTACTCGGGGGGACGAGGATGACACGCTGGCAGCCTCTGCCGGACGCACTGCCGAGAGAGGCACGGCACCTGGTCGAGCAGATGCGCGTCCTGAAGGGCCGTACCGGACTCAGCCTGGCCGAACTGGCCCGGCGCACCGCGTACAGCAAGTCGTCCTGGCAGCGGTATCTCAGCGGGGCCAAACTCCCGCCCAGGGGAGCCGCGCAGGTGCTCGGCCGGCTGGCCGGAGCGGACCAGCCGCGGCTGCTGGCGCTGTGGGAACTGGCCGAACAGGCATGGCCGCAGGGCGTGTCGGAGCCCGCCGGGCCACCGGAGGCCCCGGCCGAGGCCGGGCCGGAGCCGAGCGGGGGCAGTACGCACGGGCGGTGGCGGACGGCCGCGCTGGCCGCGTTCGCCGTCATCGTGCTGCTGGTCGCGGGGCTGCTGTGGGCGCTGCCCCGCAGGGCGGGCGACCGTACGACCGCCCGCCCCCGGGGTGTGTTCAGCCGAGCTGGTCGTAGTAGGCGAGCTTCCAGGGGCCGGCGCCCTTGATCCGCACCCGGTACTTGCCGCTGACGCGCTTGAGGGTGACGTTCCGTGCGTCACCCACGTACGTCACGGTGCCGCCCGAGGCCGGGCCGGTGAGCCAGCGCTGGGCGAACCGCCAGCTCGGGTCGGTGACGACGCCGTCGTTCTCCGCGATGTGGTAGTGCTCCTGCCACCACTGGGTGGCCGACTCGGTCTCGGGGCCGAAGGTGCCGTCGATCTGGTTCTTCTTGAAGGGCTGCAGGTCGCCGTCCTCGTCCTGCCACTGGGCGCCGTCCGCGTACAGGACGGTCTGCCAGAGGGCCGTGGCGTTGCTCTCGGCGTAGTTGTCGACGCCGAGGTCCTCCTCGTCCTGCAGGTCGTCGGCGACGGCTCCGTTGCCGTCGATGCCGTGGTACGAGGCGGCACTCGCGCTGGGTGCCAGGGCGATGCCGGTCGCTCCGGCGCCCAGCAGCGCGGCCGTCGCCATCGCGACGGCCCGGGTGCGCATGCTCATGAACGTGTCCTTTCTGAACCGCCGTCCCCCGTGGTTCCCCCCTGGGGCGGCTCGCTGTCCGTTCGCAGGAGACAGCGTCATGGCCGTGGGCCGGCGGGACGAGGGCCGGCCGGGTTCCTGGACCGGAAGGGGCCGACCCGGGGGCCGGGCTCCGGCATCCCCGCCGGGGACGGGTCGGGCGGGGAACGTCGTGGGCCGGGCGGGACGGCGCGACGAAAGGCGGTGTGCCACCGGCGGTACGAGGGGTTCCGCAGGCGTCTTCGGGCAGGCACTGTGAGGAGGAGCGACGGAACGGTTCCCCTGTCCTAGGCGGTGACAGGCACATGGCACTGGGTACGGCCACGGTCCCGTACGAGCTGCGGTTCGACGCCGGGCGGATCTGCCTGGATCTCCTCGCGACCACCCACCCGGGCGAACGGCTGGACGCCGTCGGACCGTTGTGCGCCTGGATCAGCGGGTCCGGGCTGGTGCCGCCCGGCACCCCGCTGGGCCACGCCGACGCCTCCTGGCTCGTGGGGTTCCGGGAACTGCGCGGGTGCGTCGGGCAGTTGGTGCGCACGACGAAGACGGCGGACGAGCGGCCGTACGAGCGCGCTCTCGTCCGGCTCAACGAGGTCGCCGCCCGGGCCGCGCCCCCGGTCCCGTGTGCGGTGCGCGGCGAGGACGGCACGCTGGTGCGGGAGTTGGCGCGGGCGCCCGAGTGCGCGGGGCTGCTCGCCGTCGTCGCGTGGGACGCCGTCGAGCTGCTCACCGATCCGGTGGCGCGGGCGGCCGTCCGGGAGTGCGAGGGGGACAACTGCCCCCTCGTGTACCTGGACACGTCCCGGGGGCGCCGGCGGCGCTGGTGCTCCAGCGAGGTCTGCGGCAACCGCGAGCGGGTGGCCCGGCACCGGCGGCGGGCGGCCCTCGCGAGGGCCTGAGCCGCGAGCCCGAGTCGCGGGGCCCGAATATCCGGTACGAGCCTTCTGTCGCATTGCGCCCTTGTGTCGACCGACGTGATTTCCGCAACATCACGTAGCCCCGGGTTTGCCCGTCGCCCGGCACGGGCAGCTCGGCCACCCCTCGACGATGTGTCGGAAATGTAAAGATCACGCGGTGGGAATGTGTGCGCATGTCCCGCTCGTCACGTCACCCCCAAGAAAACTGCCACCTCACTTTGAACATCACGCCGCCCCGGTCCGTACGGGTGGGCGAGCGACCGACTGGGGGAACCCCCGGACACCGGAGGTGGGCGTGCGCAAGGATGCGGCCGTGGCCAATGAACGTGGGTCGAGGGCCCGACATCGCATGTCCTCACAGCCCTCGGAACCAGATGAGGAGCTGATGCGTGCCCTGTACCGCGAGCACGCCGGACCTCTGCTTGCGTATGTCCTCAGGCTGGTCGCCGGAGACCGGCAGCGCGCCGAGGACGTCGTACAGGAAACGCTCATCCGTGCCTGGAAGAACGCCGGTCAGCTCAATCGGGCGACCGGTTCGGTACGCCCCTGGCTGGTGACGGTCGCGCGCCGCATCGTCATCGACGGCCACCGCAGCCGGCAGGCCCGGCCGCAGGAGGTCGATCCGTCGCCGCTGGAGGTCATCCCCGCGGAGGACGAGATCGACAAGGCGCTGTGGCTGATGACGCTGTCTGACGCGCTCGACGACCTGACCCCGGCCCACCGGGAGGTCCTCGTCGAGACGTACTTCAAGGGGCGTACCGTCAACGAGGCGGCCGAAACCCTGGGCATTCCCAGCGGAACCGTCCGTTCCCGGGTGTTCTACGCCCTGCGGTCGATGAAGCTGGCACTGGAGGAGCGGGGGGTGACGGCGTGATGAGCATGTACGGGGGGTTCGGAACGGGTGGTTCGGGTACTTCTGGGTCCATGCAGGGATCACAGGCCCCGAATGAGCACGAAACCGTCGGCGCCTACGCCCTCGGGATCCTCGACGACGCCGAGGCAACCGCTTTCGAGGCCCATCTCGCGGGCTGCGAGTGGTGCGCCCAGCAGCTGGACGAGCTGGCCGGGATGGAGCCGATGCTGGCCGCCCTCGCGGACCTGCCGGGCTCCGGCAGCACGCCCGCGATCGGCGAGTCGCTGTCCGCCAAGCCGAGCCCACGCCTGGTCGAGAAGCTGGTCGACGAGGTCTCCGAGCGCCGTGCGCAGAAGCGGCGCAAGGGCTTCTACCTGGTCGCGGCCGCTGCCGCGCTGATCATCGCCGGCCCGGTGGCCGTCATGGCGACGAGCGGCGGAGGCGACTCGGGGAAGACCGCCACACCGCTGGCGGCCAGCGCCCAGACGACCTTCAACCAGCTGCCCGACAAGGTCTCGGGCACGGACAGCGCGACGGGCGCCAGCGCGACCGTCGCCATGGGAGAGAAGAACTGGGGCACCTCGACGGTGCTCGAGCTCAAGGGCGTCAAGGGTCCGCTCAAGTGCTCCCTGGTCGCCGTCGCCAAGAACGGCGACCGCCAGACGCTGGGCTCCTGGTCCGTCCCGAAGTGGGGCTACGGCCTTCCGGACGCGAAGTCCCCGGAGGCCAAGAACCCGCTCTACATCGGCGGCGGCACGGCCCTCAAGCCGAACGAGATCGACCACTTCGAGGTCGTGACGTTCGACGGGAAGAAGCTCGTCCAAGTGGACGCGTAGCCTCGGCGGGCCCCCTTCGCGTACGGTTGACGGCTGCCCAGCACGTCAGAAGGGGGCCCGGTGGCCGCTCAGGCTCAGCAGGAAACCGCGGTCGACTCGGTCCGGGACCGGGAGATCAGCGTCGAACAGGAACACCTCGACCGGGTGTACCGACGCCTCGAGGAGAAGATCCACGAGGCGGAGTTCCTCATGAACGACGCGGCCAAGCGCGGCCAGGTCGGTACACCCGGCGCGCTCGCCGAGCGGGACGCCCAGGTCTTCCGGGCCGGCATCCACCTGAACCGGCTCAACAACGAGTTCGAGGACTTCCTCTTCGGCCGGATCGACCTGCTGCTCGGCAAGGACGGCAAGAAGGGCCCCGACGGCGCGTACACGGCGGTCGAGCCCGCCGAGGGCGCGGTCCGGCCCGACAACACCGCCGACATCGCCGAGACCCTGCACATCGGCCGGATCGGCGTGCTCGACGAGGACTACTCCCCGCTGGTCATCGACTGGCGGGCACCGGCCGCGGCGCCCTTCTACCGGTCCACCCCGAAGGACCCCGGCCGGGTCGTACGGCGCCGGGTCATCCGCTCCAAGGGCCGCCAGGTCCTCGGGGTCGAGGACGACCTGATGCGCCCGGAGCTGACGGCGTTCCTCGACGAGCGTGAGCTGCCCGTCATCGGCGACGGCGCGCTGATGGCCGCCCTCGGCCAGGCCCGCAGTCACACCATGCGGGACATCGTCTCCTCCATCCAGGCCGAGCAGGACCTGGTCATCCGCGCCCCCGCCGCCTCGGTCACCTACGTCGAGGGCGGCCCGGGCACCGGCAAGACCGCGGTCGCCCTGCACCGCGCGGCGTACCTGCTCTACCAGGACCGCAGACGCTACGCGGGCGGCATCCTGATCGTCTCGCCGACCCCGCTGCTGGTGGCCTACACCGAGGGCGTGCTGCCCTCGCTCGGCGAGGAGGGCCAGGTCGCCATCCGCGCGATCGGCTCCCTCGTCGACGGCGTGGAGGCCACGCTGTACGACTCCCCGTCCGTGGCCCGCGCCAAGGGCTCGTACCGGATGCTGAAGGTGCTGCGGAAGGCCGCCCGGGGCGCGCTGGAGCTGGGGAAGACCGCTCCGGCGGGGCAGCTCGCCCTGGACGACGACACCGACACCGACACCGACACCGCTGCGCAGGCCACCCCCACCCGCCTCCGCGTCGTCGCCTTCGGGCGCCGCCTCGAACTGGAGGCCGACGAGCTGGAACGTATCCGCCGCACCGCCCTGGGCGGCACCGCGCCGGTCAACCTGCTCCGCCCGCGCGCCCGCAAGCTGCTCCTGGACGCCCTGTGGGCGAAGTCCGGCGCGGCCGGCCGGCACAGCGACCCGGAGCTGGCCGCCGAGCTGCGCTCCTCCTTCGACGAGGACATCACCGGCGAGGACCCCTTCATCGCCTTCGTCGACGCCTGGTGGCCCGAGCTGACGCCGAAGGGGGTTCTCGCCGCCATGGCGGACGAGCGGCGGCTCGGCCGCTGGGCCCGCCGGATCCTCAACCCCGGCGAGGTCCGCAGGGTCGCCCGTTCGCTGAAGCGGGACGGGTACTCCGTCCACGACGTCTCCATGCTGGACGAGCTGCAGGCGATCCTCGGCGCCCCGGCCCGGCCGCGGAAGAAGCGCGACCTCGATCCGCTGGACCAGCTCACCGGCCTGGAGGAGCTGATGCCGGTGCGCGAGGAGACCCAGCGCGAGCGGGCCGAGCGCCTCGCGCAGGAGCGCACCGAGTACGCGCACGTGATCGTGGACGAGGCGCAGGACCTCACGCCGATGCAGTGGCGGATGGTCGGCCGCCGCGGCCGGCACGCCACCTGGACGGTCGTCGGCGACCCGGCGCAGTCCTCCTGGTCCGACCCGGACGAGGCGGGCGAGGCGCGCGACGAGGCCCTCGGCACCCGCCCCCGGCGCCGCTTCCAGCTCACCGTGAACTACCGCAACCCGGCCGAGATCGCCGAGCTGGCCGCCAGGGTCCTCGCCCTCGCCATGCCCGGCTCCGTGGCACCGTCCGCCGTACGGTCCACCGGGGTGCAGCCACGCTTCACGGTTGTACGGGACTCCCTGGAGAAGACCGTGCGCGCGGCGGCCGAGCAGCTGCTCGGCCTGGTGGACGGCACGGTCGGCGTGGTCGTCGCGATGAACCGGCGCGAGGAGGCCCGGCGCTGGCTGGCCGGGCTCGGCGACCGGGTGGTGGCGCTCGGCAGCCTGGAGGCCAAGGGCCTGGAGTACGACGCGACGATCGTCGTGTCCCCGGCGGAGATCGCCGACGAGTCCCCGGCCGGTCTGCGGGTGCTGTACGTGGCGCTGACCAGGGCCACCCAGCAGCTGACGGTGGTCTCGGGCGAGCGGGACGAGCCGGACGCGGCGGGGGTGCCGGACCTGCTGCGGGACTGAAACCTGTGAAGTCCGCCGACGGGAATGGCCTTACGGGATCCGTTTGTTAGCCTTGGTGTGGCACCGGCCCGATCCAAGCCCCCGGGCCCAACCTTCGTCCCTTAGAGGGACCCCTTGCCGCGAGGCGAGCATGGCGGGTCGGTGTCATGAACGTGTGGGAGGCCCACGTCACCATGTGACGTGGGCCTCTTTCTTTGCCTGATCACTTCTCGTATGGTGGAAGTGGTTTTCCGAAACCACGCGCCTGCCGTGAACAAAACGTCCGCAATCCAGGGCGGCTATCACGTACTCACGGGTAGGTGCGACGATCGGACGGCACAACTCGCGACACGGTGAAAGCAGAGGAAGTCGGCCATGGCAACGGCGCCCAGCGTCTCCTACTCGATGACCATCCGGCTGGAGGTGCCCGCGAGCGGAAGCGCCGTCTCGCAGATCACCACCGCTGTGGAGTCCTCCGGAGGCTCGGTCACGGGCCTCGACGTCACCGCCTCCGGCCACGAGAAGCTCCGCATCGACGTCACCATCGCGGCCACCTCGACCACGCACGCCGACGAGGTCGTCGAGAAGCTGCGCGGCATCGAGGGCGTCACGCTCGGCAAGGTCTCGGACCGTACGTTCCTGATGCACCTCGGCGGCAAGATCGAGATGGCGTCGAAGCACCCGATCCGCAACCGTGACGACCTCTCGATGATCTACACGCCGGGTGTGGCCCGCGTCTGCATGGCGATCGCCGAGAACCCCGAGGACGCCCGCCGCCTCACCATCAAGCGCAACTCCGTTGCGGTCGTGACGGACGGCTCCGCCGTGCTGGGCCTCGGCAACATCGGCCCCATGGCCGCCCTGCCGGTCATGGAGGGCAAGGCGGCCCTCTTCAAGCGGTTCGCCGGCATCGACGCCTGGCCGCTGTGCCTGGACACCCAGGACACCGACGCCATCGTCGAGATCGTCAAGGCGATCGCCCCCGGCTTCGCCGGCATCAACCTCGAGGACATCTCCGCGCCCCGCTGCTTCGAGATCGAGGCCCGGCTGCGCGAGGCCCTCGACATCCCCGTCTTCCACGACGACCAGCACGGCACCGCGATCGTCGTCCTCGCCGCCCTGACGAACGCACTTCGCGTCACCGGCAAGGCGATTGAGAACATCCGGGTCGTCATGTCCGGCGCCGGCGCGGCCGGTACGGCCATCCTCAAGCTGCTGATCGCGGCGGGCGTCAAGAACGCCGTCGTCGCCGACATCCAGGGCGTCGTGCACGCCGGCCGCGGGGACCTGGTGGACGCCCCGGCCGACTCCCCGCTGCGCTGGATCGCCGACAACACCAACCCCGAGGGCCTCACCGGCACCCTGAAGGAGGCCGTGCGCGGCGCGGACGTCTTCATCGGCGTCTCGGCCCCCAACGTGCTGGACGGCGACGACGTGGCCGCCATGGCCGACGGCGCCATCGTGTTCGCGCTCGCGAACCCGGACCCCGAGGTCGAGCCCGCAATCGCCCGCCAGACGGCCGCTGTTGTGGCCACCGGCCGCTCCGACTTCCCGAACCAGATCAACAACGTGCTGGTCTTTCCGGGTGTCTTCCGCGGCCTGCTGGACGCGCAGTCCCGTACGGTCAACACCGAGATGATGCTCGCCGCCGCGAAGGCCCTCGCCGACGTGGTGACCGAGGACGAGCTGAACCCGAACTACATCATCCCGAGCGTCTTCAACGACAAGGTCGCGGGCGCGGTCGCCGGAGCGGTGCGCGAGGCGGCCAAGGCGGGCGCTGCGTCGTAGGCGCCCGTACCGTAGGGTTCAGATGCTGTGAGACCGACTGTGCAGGGGCTGTGAGGATCGACACGGCAGCCCCCGCATCGGCGCGTCGTGGAACCCCCCACCGGCGGGTGCCCTCTAGGGTGACGGCCGAGCAGGCGCTTTTCGTGTGACTCCCTAGGGTGTTCTCACGACTCCTACGGGTGCCGGATTGGCTTTCCCGCCGCAGGTAGGGGCAGGATGCGTCTCTGGGCGCGAGCGCATCGGCATCGATCTCACCTCACGCCTCAACGGCAAGAAGAACACGGGAGTAACAACATGAACCGCAGTGAGCTGGTGGCCGCGCTGGCCGACCGCGCCGAGGTGACCCGCAAGGACGCCGACGCCGTGCTGGCCGCGTTCGCCGAGGTCGTCGGCGACATCGTCTCCAAGGGCGACGAGAAGGTCACCATCCCCGGCTTCCTGACCTTCGAGCGCACTCACCGTGCCGCTCGTACCGCGCGCAACCCGCAGACCGGTGAGCCCATCAACATCCCGGCCGGCTTCAGCGTGAAGGTCTCCGCGGGCTCGAAGCTCAAGGAAGCGGCCAAGGGTAAGTGATCTTGCCTGCTCTGTGCCGACGGGACGGCGTAGGGCTGTAAGACGCTGATGGGGCGGCACCCGGTCTTCCGGGTGCCGCCCCATCGTGGTTGTGCTCAAGGACCGGCGTCAGCCGAGCGCCTTGCCGGGCAGTTCGACCTTGGCGCCCAGTTCCATCAGCTTCTCCATGAAGTTCTCGTAGCCGCGGTTGATCAGTTCGATGCCGTGGACCCGGGAGGTGCCCTCGGCCGCGAGGGCCGCGATGAGGTACGAGAAGCCGCCGCGCAGGTCGGGGATGACCAGGTCGGCACCCTGCAGCTTGGTCGGTCCCGAGACGACCGCGGAGTGCAGGAAGTTGCGCTGGCCGAAGCGGCAGTCGGAGCCGCCCAGGCACTCGCGGTAGAGCTGGATGTGCGCGCCCATCTGGTTGAGCGCGGAGGTGAAGCCGAGCCGGGACTCGTACACCGTCTCGTGGATGATCGACAGGCCCGTGGCCTGCGTCAGGGCCACCACCAGCGGCTGCTGCCAGTCGGTCTGGAAACCGGGGTGCACGTCCGTCTCGAGGGCGATGGACTTCAGCTGGCCGCCGGGGTGCCAGAAGCGGATGCCCTCGTCGTCGATCTCGAAGGCACCGCCCACCTTCCGGTAGGTGTTCAGGAACGTCATCATCGAGCGCTGCTGGGCGCCGCGGACGTAGATGTTGCCGTTGGTCGCCAGCGCCGCGGAGGCCCAGGACGCGGCTTCCAGGCGGTCCGGGAGGGCCGCGTGGGTGTAGCCGCCGAGCTGGTCCACACCGGTGATGCGGATCGTCCGGTCGGTGTCCATCGCGATGATCGCGCCCATCTTCTGCAGAACGCAGATCAGGTCCTCGATCTCCGGCTCGACGGCCGCGTTGGACAACTCCGTGACGCCCTCGGCCAGTACGGCCGTCAGCAGCACCTGCTCGGTCGCGCCGACGGACGGGTACGGCAGCCGGATCTTCGTACCGCGCAGCCGCTGCGGCGCCTCCAGGTACTGGCCGTCCGCGCGCTTCTCGATGGTCGCGCCGAACTGCCGCAGCACGTCGAAGTGGAAGTCGATGGGCCGGCCGCCGATGTCGCAGCCGCCGAGGCCCGGGATGAAGGCGTGGCCGAGACGGTGCAGCAGCGGACCGCAGAAGAGGATCGGGATACGGCTGGAACCCGCGTGGGCATCGATGTCAGCGACGTTCGCGCTCTCCACATGGGTCGGGTCGAGCACCAGCTCACCGGGCTCCTCACCCGGACGGACCGTCACCCCGTGCAACTGGAGCAGGCCGCGTACGACGCGCACGTCACGGATGTCCGGAACGTTGCGCAGTCGACTCGGCGCGCTGCCCAGCAGGGCGGCGACCATGGCCTTCGGTACGAGGTTCTTCGCACCGCGGACACGGATCTCGCCCTCCAGCGGGGTTCCGCCGTGGACAAGCAGGACATCGTCGTTGACGGTCATGTATCTCGCGTTCCGATGAGTCGGGCAGGGGTCGGCCGATCACTTAGCGCGGGGGCCGGAGAGACAGGGTAATCGCCGATCACCCCCCTGCCGTAAGCCCAGGGACAACCCAGCCACGTCATAGCTGTGTCACAACACGAACCGTTCCCAATCGGGCACATGGGGTCACCGCCGAGGCGGCGTGCGCCGGGGCCGCCCCCATACGCCCGCCCGTCTCCCGCCACCACCCTCAAACGAGGCCCTGCCGGGCCCCACCACCCCATTCAAGCTGCGTTCACTCCCACACCCCGATTGCCTCCCCACACCAGGGGAAGATGCGGGATCATGTCTGGCATGACCGAGGTGTCCTCGCTCACAGGGCGGCTGCTCGTGGCCACGCCCGCCCTGGCGGACCCGAACTTCGACCGCGCGGTGGTGCTCCTTCTCGACCACGACGAGGAGGGCTCCCTGGGTGTCGTCCTCAATCGCCCCACCCCGGTGGTCGTGGGCGACATCCTGGAGGGCTGGGCCGCTCTCGCGGGCGAGCCCGGTGTGGTCTTCCAGGGCGGACCCGTCTCGCTGGACTCGGCGCTCGGCGTCGCGGTCATCCCGGGCGGTGCGAACGGCGACCGCGCCCCGCTCGGCTGGCGGCGGGTGCACGGCGCGATCGGCCTGGTCGACCTGGAGGCCCCGCCGGAGCTGCTCGCCTCGGCCCTCGGCTCGCTGAGAATCTTCGCCGGGTACGCCGGCTGGGGCCCCGGCCAGCTGGAGGACGAGCTGGTGGAGGGTGCCTGGTACGTCGTCGAGTCGGAGCCGGGCGACGTGTCCTCGCCGGCCCCGGAGCGACTGTGGCGCGAAGTGCTGCGCCGTCAGCGCAACGAGCTGGCGATGGTGGCCACGTATCCGGACGACCCGTCGCTCAACTGATGCGTGTGAGCTTCAGTACCCTTGCTGATATGAGCACTCTTGAGCCCGAGCGCGGGACTGGTACGGGGACCCTCGTAGAGCCGACGCCACAGGTGTCCCACGGCGACGGCGACCACGAGCGCTTCGCCCACTACGTCCAGAAGGACAAGATCATGGCGAGCGCCCTCGACGGTACCCCCGTCGTGGCGCTGTGCGGCAAGGTGTGGGTGCCGGGCCGCGACCCGAAGAAGTACCCCGTGTGTCCCATGTGCAAGGAGATCTACGAGTCCATGGGCAGCGGCGGCGACGACAAGGGCGGCGACAAGGGCGGCAACAAGTAAGGGTCCCCCTGCCGGTCTGAACACCGCGAGGCCCCCGGGACGCGTCGAGACGCGTCCCGGGGGCCTTTGTGCTTTCTGGTCACAGAGTGGTTGAGACCTCTTGTCGGCATGTTCATGTTGTCCATAGCCTCCATGGTGTTGTGCAGAGCGAAACAGTCATTGCACATGTTGCAACGCACTACTTCCGGAGGAACGCTCCATGAAGCTGTCCGCCCCACTCGCCGCACTGCTCACCCTCGTCGTCGCCACCGCCTGCGCCCCGCAGTCCTCCTCCAACTCCGCCTCCGACCGGGACGAGAAGACCGGCACCCTGCGGGTCTGGCTCTTCCAGGAGGTCGGCAACGAGCCGAAGAAGAAGGCCGTCGACACGGTCGTCGCCGCCTTCCGCAAGGCGCACAAGGACACCAAGGTCGACGTCGAGTACATCCCGGTCGAGACCCGCGCCCAGCGCGTCAAGGCCGCCTTCAACGACCCCGCGTCCGCGCCCGACGTCATCGAGTACGGCAACACCGACACCGCCGGCTACGTCCACGACGGCGGACTTCTCGACGTCACCCGGGAGTTCTCCGCCTGGAGCGAGGCGAAGAACACCGACTCGACCGCCCGGCAGTCGGTCACGGTGGCCGGAAAGGTCTACGGCGCCCCCTTCTACGTCGGCGTCCGCGCCCTGTACTACCGCACCGACGTCTTCCGGGAACTCGGCCTGAAACCGCCGAAGTCCCTGGCCGAGCTGGCCACCACGGCCCGTACGATCCGCGCCGCGAAGCCCGACCTGTACGGCCTGGTCGTCGGCGGTGCCTACACCTACGGCGCCATGCCCTTCATCTGGGCCAACGGCGGCGACCTGGCCACCGGCAAGGGCGGCTCGTACGCCTCCGCGCTCGACAGCGCCGCGGCCCGCGCGGGCATCAAGGCCTACACCTCGCTGTTCTCCGACGCCAACTGTCCCGCCGCCAAGTGCGCGGGCATGGGCGGCAACGACACGGTGACCGCGTTCGCCGCGGGCAAGGCGGGGATGGCGATCGGCGGCGACTTCAGCCACGCGGCCGTGGAGGCCGGGAAGGTGAAGGGCAAGTACGCGGTCGTACCGCTGCCGGGTGTCGCCTCCGGCTCGATCGCCCCGGCGTTCGCGGGCGGCAACAACATCGGCGTCCTGAAGAGCACCACCCACCGCACGCTCGCCGTGGACCTCATGGAGCGGCTGGCGTCCAAGAAGACGCAGGCCGCCCTGTTCGACGCGATGGGCTTCCTGCCGACCTTCACGGACGTCCGCGACCAGGCGGCGGCCCGGCAGCCCTTCGTGAAGCCGTTCGTGACCACGCTGGCGTCCGGCACGAAGTTCGTCCCCGCATCGCCCGCCTGGTCGCAGATCGACTCCTCGCTGGTGCTGCCGACGATGTTCCAGGAAGTCATCAGCGGCAAGAAGAGCGTGGATGCGGCCGCGAAGGAGGCCGCGGCGAAGATGAACGACGCGTTCGGCTCGGCCGGATGAGCAGCATGCGCCACCGAGCTCCCTGGACTCCCTGGCTGTATCTGACACCCGCCCTTGTCGTCCTCGGCGGACTGCTCCTCTACCCCGTCTACCAGCTCGGCCTGATCTCCCTCTTCCGGTACACCCAGGCTCAGGTCAGCGGGGGCGAACCGACCGCCTTCCGGGGGTTCGGGAACTACGCCGACCTGTTCTCCGACGGGCAGTTCTGGCAGGTGCTGCTGGCCACCGTGGTGTTCGCCGCGGCCTGCGTCGGCTCCACCCTCGCCGTCGGCTGTGCGCTCGCCGTGCTGCTCACGCGGGTGCGTGCCGTACCGCGGCTGGCGTTGATGCTGGCCGCGCTGGGGGCATGGGCGACCCCCGCGGTCACCGGCTCCACGGTGTGGCTGCTCCTCTTCGACCCCGACTTCGGCCCGGTGAACCGGATCCTCGGGCTCGGCGACCACTCGTGGACGTACGGGCGCTACAGCGCCTTCCTGCTCGTCCTGCTCGAAGTGGTCTGGTGCTCCTTCCCGTTCGTGATGGTGACGGTCTACGCCGGGATCCGCGCCGTACCGTCCGAGGTGCTGGAGGCCGCGGCCCTGGACGGCGCCTCGCAGTGGCGGATCTGGCGGTCGGTGCTCGCGCCGATGCTCCGGCCGATCCTCACCGTCGTCACCATCCAGTCGGTCATCTGGGACTTCAAGGTCTTCACGCAGATCTACGTCATGACGGGCGGCGGCGGCATCGCGGGCCAGAACCTGGTGCTGAACGTGTACGCCTATCAGAAGGCGTTCGCGTCCTCCCAGTACGGCCTCGGCTCGGCGATCGGCGTGGTGACGCTGCTGATCCTGCTCGTCGTGACGCTGGTGTACCTGCGGCTGCTGCGCCGGGAGGGGGAGGAGCTGTGAATCTTCTTCGGGTGCGTGTGCAGCGGCCGTGGCGGTTGGCGGCAGAGGCCGTGGCCCTGCTGATCGCGGCCGCCGTCGCCTTCCCGCTGTACTGGATGGTGCTGAGCGCCTTCGAACCGGCCGGAGAGATCGCATCCGACCGGCCCCGGCCGTGGACGCTCTCGCCGTCCCTCGAGTCCTTCCGACGGGTCTTCGGACAGCAGGAATTCGGCCGTTACTTCGCCAACAGCGTGGTGGTGGCGGGCAGTGTGGTGATCGTCTCCGCGGTGATCGCGTTTCTCGCCGCGACCGCCGTCGCGCGATTCCGTTTCCGCTTCCGGACCACCTTGCTGATCATGTTTCTGGTGGCCCAGATGGTGCCCGTGGAAGCCCTCACCATCCCCCTGTTCTTCCTCATGCGGGACTTCGGGCAGCTGAACACGCTCGGTGCGCTGATCCTGCCCCACATCGCCTTCTCGCTGCCCTTCGCGATCTGGATGCTGAGGGGGTTCGTGAAAGCCGTGCCGGAAGCGCTGGAGGAGGCCGCGTACCTGGACGGGGCGAGCCGCGGGAGATTCCTGTGGCAGATCCTTTTCCCGCTCGTCCTCCCCGGCCTGGTGGCCACGAGCGTGTTTTCCTTCATCTCGGCCTGGAACGACTTCCTGTTCGCCAAGTCCTTCATCATCAGCGACACCTCCCGGTCGACCCTGCCGATGGCCCTGCTGGTGTTCTTCAAGCCGGACGAGCCGGACTGGGGCGGGGTCATGGCCGCGTCCACGGTGATGACGATTCCGGTGCTGGTCTTCTTCGTACTCGTACAGCGACGTCTGGTCTCGGGGCTGGGCGGAGCGGTAAAGGACTGACGTGACTGACATGGTGGATCTGATTCCGGCTCCGGCGCGCTGTTCCTGGAACGCCGCCGGGTACACGAGCCTCGACCGCGATACGGCCCTGGAGGCGCGGGCCGGCACGGAGGGCGTCGCGCGCTGGCTGCGCACCACGGTCGGTGCCGCGACCGGCCTGCCCTTTCCGGAGGCGGGCGACGGTGCCAACCGCCTCGTGCTGAGCATCGAACCCGACCTGCCCCCGGAGGGCTACCGCCTGGTCAACGACGACGGCCCGTACCGCATCCAGGGCGGCAGCGCGGCCGGTGTCTTCTGGGGGGCCCAGACCTTCCGGCAACTGCTCGGCCCCGACGCGTTCCGCCGGGCGCCGGTGCGGCCGGGGCAGGACTGGGACCTGCCGCAGATCACCGTCGAGGATTCCCCCCGTTTCCGCTGGCGCGGCCTCATGCTCGACGTCGCCCGGCACTTCATGCCCAAGGAAGGCGTCCTGCGCTACCTGGACCTGATGGCCGCGCACAAACTCAACGTCTTCCACTTCCACCTGACGGACGACCAGGGCTGGCGGATCGAGATCCGGCGCCACCCCAGGCTGACCGAGGTCGCCTCCTGGCGGGCGCGGACGAAATTCGGACACCGGGCCTCGCCGCTGTGGGAGGAGAAGCCGCACGGGGGTTACTACACCCAGGACGACATCCGGGAGATCGTCGCCTACGCCGCCGAGCGGCATATCACCGTCGTCCCGGAAATCGACGTACCGGGCCACTCGCAGGCCGCCATCGCCGCGTATCCGGAACTGGGCAACACCGACGTCATCGACACAACCGCCCTGACCGTGTGGGACACCTGGGGGATCTCGTCCAACGTACTCGCCCCCACTGACACCACCCTGCGCTTCTACGAGGAGGTGTTCGAGGAAGTCCTGGAGCTGTTCCCCTCGGAGTTCATTCACGTCGGCGGCGACGAATGCCGCAAGGAGCAGTGGAGCGAGTCGGTGACGGCCAAGACCCGCATCACGGAACTCGGGCTCGCCGACGAGGACGAGTTGCAGTCCTGGTTCATCGGGCACTTCGACAAGTGGCTCACCGCGCGCGGGCGTCGGCTCATCGGCTGGGACGAGATCCTGGAGGGCGGACTGGCGCCGGGAGCGGCGGTGTCCTCCTGGCGCGGCTACGGGGGCGGCGTCGCGGCCGCGCGCGCGGGGCACGACGTCGTCATGTGCCCGGAACAGTACGTCTACCTGGACCACCGGCAGGCCCCGGGCGAGGACGAGCCCGTGCCGATCGGATTCGTGCGCACCCTGGAGGACGTCTACCGGTTCGAGCCCGTTCCGTCCCAGCTCAGCGAGGCGGAGGCCCGGCACGTGCTGGGCACCCAGGCCAACGTCTGGACCGAGGTGATGGAGGACACCGCGCGCGTGGACTACCAGACCTTCCCCAGGCTGGCCGCCTTCGCCGAGGTCGCCTGGAGCCGGCTGCCCGCGCCGCAGGAACGGGACTTCGCGGACTTCGAGCGCCGTATGGCCGCCCACTACGGGCAGCTTGACGCCCTCGGCGTCGCCTACCGGCCGCCCACCGGGCCCCGGCCGTGGCAGCGGCGCCCCGGTGTGCTCGGGCGGCCGCTGGAGGGACCGCCTCCGAACAGATAACGGAAAAACCTCGACAGGATCGCCGAAGAGAGGCAATAAGTACGCACCGGTGATGCCGTGCAAAACGGACCATCTCGCTGGTGAGGTGGGCGAATGCCTCCTAGCGGACCCCCGCGTTCGGGCCTTGCGAAGATGTGCCAGAGTTGCCACGTCCGCCCTGTGAGCACGTACCGTACGGCCACACAGGTGGGACCAGGTGGGGCAGCGGGAAGGGGCAGCCGGTTTGACCACGCACGCACCGCAGGCGGAGCAGGCCGTCACGCTGCCCACGACACTGGACGAGGCTGTGGCGGCCCTCGCGGCCATGCCCACGGCCGTCCCCGTGGCGGGCGGCACCGACCTGATGGCCGCCGTCAACTCCGGTCAGCTCAGGCCCGCCGCCCTGGTGGGCCTCGGCCGGATCAGCGAGATCCGCGGCTGGCAGTACCAGGACGGCCACGCGCTGCTCGGCGCGGGCCTCACACACGCGCGGATGGGCCGCCCCGACTTCGCGGCCCTGATCCCGGCGCTCGCCGCCGCCGCGCGCGCCGCGGGCCCGCCGCACATCCGCAACGCGGGCACCCTGGGCGGCAACATCGCCTCGGCCGCCCCCACCGGGGACGCGCTGCCGGTGCTGGCCGCCCTGGAGGCGACGCTGATCATCGCGGGGCCGGGCGGAGCCCGCCGGGAGATCCCGGTGTCGCACCTGCTGGCCGGCGTGGAGATGCTGCGCGGCGGCGAACTCATCGGCTACGTGCGCGTGCCGCTGCTGCACGCCCCGCAGGTCTTCCTGAAGGCGACCGGACGCACCGGCCCGGGCCGCGCGGTGGCCTCCGTGGCCCTGGTGCTCGACCCGGCCCGGCGCGGGGTGCGGTGTGCCGTCGGTGCCATAGCGCCGATGCCGCTCAGGCCCCTGGAGGCCGAGCAGTGGGTCGCCGGGCTCATCGACTGGGACAACGACCGCGCACTCGTCCCGGAGGCCCTGAGCGCCTTCGGGGAGTACGTCGCCGCGGCCTGCATCCCCGACCCCGCCCCGGAGCCGGACGGTTCCGTGGTCCCGCTTCCGCCCGCCGTACTGCACCTGCGGCGCACCGTCGCCGCGCTGGCCCGACGAGCACTGGGGAGGGCGCTGTCGTGACCGACGACCAGCACGGAGAGGGCACGCCCCAGGGTGGCGGCCGCTGGAATCCGCTGCCCCAGGGCGACTACGACGACGGCGCCACCGCCTTCGTCAAGCTCCCCGAGGGCGGCATCGACGCCCTGCTGTCCGGTGACAGCCCCCTGGCCGCGCCCGGCCACGGCTATGTGCCGCCGCAGATAACGGCGACCCACGAGGCGAGCGACCCGACCGCCACCGGCACCTGGGCCGTGCCCGCCGACGGTCACCAGTGGCCCGACCCGAACGCCGTGCCCCAGGAGCAGGCGGCGGACGACCGGTTCACGTACCACCCGGCCGCCACCCAGCAGTGGACCTTCGAGGAGCCCGCGGCCCCGGCCGCGCCCGGGCACGACGTCACCGGGCAGTGGTCCATCCCGGTCGCCGGCGGGGATATCCCGGACGAATCGGGCGAGTTCACCACTTCCTCGCTGGTCGAGCAGTGGGGCGGCACCCCGCCGGCCACCCTGCCCGGCGGCGCGCCCGCGCCCTGGGCGACGGAGTCCGCGGGCCGGCCCTGGGGACAGCCGGAGCCCGGCGCCGAACCCCACGCGGCCGACGCGTCCCCGGCGCCGGAGTACGCCCCCACGGCGCCGTACGCCCCCACGGCACCCGCACAGACCCCTGAGAGCCCCGCTGACGGCCCGGCGCAGCACAGTGAGCCCACGGCCCGGGCGGCCGCGCAGGAGGCCGCGGAAACGCCGGACACGGCCGACACCGCGCCGGACGCCGTCGGCACGCCGGAGGACGGCGAGGCCGTAGAGCCTGTCGAGCCCGCGGCGCAGGCCCCGGACCCCGAGGGCCAGGCGGACCCGGCGGCCGCCGAGCAGGACGCCCCCGAGGACCCCGCCCAGGCCGCCCAAGGACCGAACGACGACCACCCCCTCGCCTCCTACGTCCTGCGCGTCAACGGGGCCGAACGGCCCGTCACCGACGCCTGGATCGGCGAGTCCCTGCTGTACGTCCTCAGGGAGCGGCTCGGCCTCGCCGGGGCCAAGGACGGCTGCTCGCAGGGCGAGTGCGGCGCCTGCAACGTGCAGGTGGACGGGCGCCTGGTGGCCTCCTGCCTGGTCCCGGCGGTCACCGCGGCCGGTGCCGAGGTCCGTACCGTCGAGGGCCTGGCCGTCGACGGGCAGCCCTCCGACGTGCAGCGGGCGCTCGCCCGGTGCGGTGCCGTGCAGTGCGGATTCTGCGTGCCGGGCATGGCGATGACCGTGCACGACCTGCTGGAGGGCAACCCGGCGCCGACCGAGCTGGAGACCCGGCAAGCCCTGTGCGGCAACCTGTGCCGCTGCTCCGGCTACCGGGGCGTCCTGGACGCCGTCAAGGAGGTCGTCGCCGAACGCGAGGCGCACGCCGCCGGCGACGTTGAGACGGACGGGGACGAGGCACGTATTCCGCACCAGGCGGGCCCGGGCTCCGGCGGCGTCAACCCGTCGGCGTTCGAGGCACATGGTCTCTTCGACAGCCCCGGCACCTTCGGTACACCGGGACCGCACGATCAGCAGTACGGCCAGGACGGAGGCCAGGGGTGAGCAACGAAGCCGCCACCGCGACCACCGCGGCGGAAGCGGCCCCGGCCGCCGAGCCGCTGCCGCACGGCCTCGGCGCCTCGCTTCCGCACGCCGACGCCCGCGCCAAGACCGAGGGCACCTTCCCGTACGCGGCCGACCTGTGGGCCGAGGGCCTGCTGTGGGCGGCCGTCCTGCGCTCCCCGCACGCACACGCGCGCATCGTGTCCATCGACACCACCCACGCGCGCGAGATGCCCGGCGTACGGGCCGTCATCACCCACGAGGACGTGCCGGGGACCCCGCGCCACGGCCGGGGCACCCCCGACCGCCCGGTGTTCGCCGCCGAGGTCGTGCGCCACCACGGCGAGCCCATCGCGGCCGTCGCCGCCGACCACCCGGACACCGCCCGGATGGCCGCCGCCGCCGTCATCGTCGAGTACGAGGTACTCGACCCGGTCACCGACCCGGAGCAGGCCTTCGAGGCCGAACCCCTGCACCCCGACGGCAACCTGATCCGGCACATCCCGCTGCGCCACGGCGACCCGGACGCGGTCGGCGAGGTCGTCGTCGAGGGCCTGTACCGCATCGGCCGCCAGGACCCGGCCCCCATCGGCGCCGAGGCCGGTCTCGCGGTGCCGCGCCCCGACGGCGGCGTGGAGCTGTACCTGGCCTCCACCGACCCGCACTCCGACCGCAACACCGCCGCGGCCTGCTACGGCCTGTCCCCCGATCGGGTGAAGATCGTCGTCACCGGGGTGCCCGGCGCCACCGCCGACCGCGAGGACCAGGGCTTCCAGCTCCCGCTCGGCCTGCTCGCCCTCAAGACCGGCTGCCCGGTGAAGCTCACGGCCACCCGCGAGGAGTCCTTCCTCGGCCACGCCCACCGCCACCCGACCCTGCTGCGCTACCGCCACCACGCCGACGCCGACGGCAGGCTGGTGAAGGTCGAGGCGCAGATCCTCCTCGACGCGGGCCCTTACGCCGACACCTCCGCCGAGTCCCTCGCCGCCGCCGTCTCCTTCGCCTGCGGCCCCTACGTCGTCCCGAACGCCTTCATCGAGGGCTGGGCCGTACGCACCAACAACCCGCCCTCCGGCCATGTGCGCGGCGAGGGTGCCATGCAGGTGTGCGCCGCCTACGAGGCGCAGATGGACAAGCTCGCGAAGAAACTCGGCCAGGACCCGGCCGAGCTGCGCCTGCGCAACGCGCTCGCGACCGGCGACGTCCTGCCGATCGGCCAGACGGTCACCTGCCCGGCGCCGGTGGCCGAACTCCTCCAGGCGGTCCGCGACTTCCCCCTCCCCGCCCTGCCCAAGGACACGCCCGAGGAGGAGTGGCTGCTGCCCGGCGGCCCCGAGGGCGCGGGCGAACCGGGCGCGGTGCGCCGGGGCGTCGGCTACGGCCTGGGCATGGTGCACATGCTCGGCGCGGAGGGCGCCGACGAGGTCTCCACGGCGACCGTGAAGGTCCACGACGGCGTCGCGACCGTGCTGTGCGCGGCCGTGGAGACGGGCCAGGGCTTCACCACCCTCGCCCGCCAGATCGTCCAGGACACGCTCGGCATCGACGAGGTGCACGTGGCACCGGTCGACACCGACCAGCCCCCGGCGGGCGCGGGCTGCCGCGGCCGCCACACCTGGGTCTCCGGCGGCGCGGTGGAACGCGCGGCCAGGATGGTCCGGACCCAACTGCTGCAGCCCCTGGCGCACAAGTTCGGCATGTCGACGGAGCTGCTCCAGATCACCGACGGCAAGATCACCTCGTACGACGGCGTGCTCTCGACGACCGTCACCGAGGCCCTGGACGGCAAGGAGCTGTGGGCCACCGCCCAGTGCCGCCCGCACCCCACCGAGCCGCTGAACGCCGAGGGCCAGGGCGACGCCTTCGTCGGCCTCGCCTTCTGCGCGATCCGCGCGGTGGTGGACGTGGACATCGAACTCGGCTCGGTCCGGGTGGTCGAGCTGGCGGTCGCCCAGGACGTGGGCCGGGTGCTGAACCCGGCGCAGCTGGTCTCGCGCATCGAGGCGGGCGTCACCCAGGGCGTGGGCATCGCGCTGACGGAGAACCTCCGCACCCCGCGCGGCCTGATCCGGCACCCCGACCTCACGGGGTACGCGCTCCCCACCGCCCTGGACGCGCCGGACATCCGGATCGTGAAGCTGGTCGAGGAACGGGACGTGGTCGCCCCCTTCGGCGCCAAGTCGGTCAGCGCGGTCCCGGTGGTGACGTCACCGGCGGCCATCGCCTCGGCCGTCCGCGCGGCCACCGGCCGCCCGGTCAACCGCCTCCCGATCCGCCCGCAGGCCGCGGTGGTGACACCGCAGTGACCACGCCTCCCGAGGAACAGCGCTACGAACCCCCGCCCGGCGTGGGCAAGTTGTTCCTGTGGATCCTGCTGTTCGCCGTGGCGGCACTGGCGGTCGTCCTGGGCGGCATCTACTTCACATGAGGGACGGGGTCGTCGTCATCACCGGGGTGATGGCGTCCGGCAAATCGACGGTCGCGCAGCTCCTGGCCGAGAGGCTCCCGCGCGCGGCACACGTCCGGGGCGACGCGTTCCGCCGCATGATCGTCTCGGGCAGGCGCGAGTACGCCCCCGGAGCCGGCTCCGACGACGAGGCGACGGCCCAACTCCATCTGCGCCACCGGCTGTCGGCGGCCGCGGCGGACTCGTACGCGGAGGCGGGTTTCACGGCCGTCGTCCAGGACGTCCTGCTGGGCGAGCGGTTGACGACGTACACCGGCCTGATCCGCACCCGCCCGCTGTACGTGGTCGTCCTGGCGCCCCGCCCCGAGGCGGTGGCGACACGCGAAGCCGGGCGCCCGAAGACCGGCTACGGCGCATGGACGCCGGTGGCCCTGGACGAGGAACTGCGCCTGCGCACCCCGCGCATCGGCCTGTGGCTGGACAGCTCGGAGTGGACCCCGGCGGAGACCGTGGACGCGATCCTGGCCGGCACGGAACGCGCGAGGCTCGCCTGACGTCCTTAATCCAAGGGCGTTGTCAGTGGTGCGGCGTAGTGTTCTGGGCAGTGGGGGACGGCCGTTTCCGGAGGGAAGCCGGAGGACGGCCGGGCATGCCCAGCCCAGGGACCGACGCACCGAGGAAGATCGCGGGGGAGCGATGAGCACGACCGATGCCGGGGTGCCGGCGATCACGCTGACCGAGGCGGAGCTGGACCGGTACGTCACGCACGCGCCGACACGCGGCCTGCTCGCGGGCCCCGGACTGCCCACGGACACCGACCTGTTGACGTTCTCCCCGCTCCGCACACACGGCCTGCGCACCCTCGGCGACGCCACGGACGGCCCCTTCCGCCTGGCGGAGGGGCTGCGCAACCGCCTGGTGATAGGCGAACTCCTCAACCCCGCGGGCATGGAGCGCGAGTCGATCCTGCTCGACGGGGACACGGGCGAGATCACGACGGCCTACCTCTTCGACCCGTCCGGCTCCCGCCCCTTCGCCCCGTCCCTGGACACCCTCCTGCGCTTCGCCGCCGTCACCGAGGAACTGGCAGGTCTGCGCGGCCGTTTCGCCGCCCTGTCGGGCCAGTACGGCCCCAAGACGGTGACCGAGGCCTCCCGCCGCCTCCTCGCGCTCTTCGAGGAGGACACGAACGGCGAGGTCCCGCCGTACTGGAAGACGGCGGCCCTGATCCGCCCGCTCGCCCTCATCGCCGGCCCCGGCACGGCGTCCGGCCTCACCCTGGACGTCCCGGCCCGCGTCCTGGACCAGGAGTTCGGCCACGGCCGGGTGGCCCGCTTCGAGGAGGTCGACTTCCCCACCACGCTCACCCACGAGCCGACCCGCCGTTTCCTGCGCGAGACGGGCCTGCCGGAGGAGGCGGTCCTCTTCCACGCCGACACGGACGTCCCGCTGCCCACCCTCACCGAGTACTACACCGGAGAACGCGCCGGCGAGTACCCCCTGGAGGACCTCCCCGCCCACTCCGACCACCTGATCCGCCTCGGCTACCTGGTCGAGGACAACAGCCTGGTGATCGACGGCAGAACGGGCGCGATCCTCACCTTCAGCGAGCCGGAGGCAACGCTCTACCCCCTGAACACCGACGTCTCCACCCTGGCCTTCACCCTCTGGCTCCTGCACCACGAGCGCACCATCGACGAACACCTGGGCAACGAACTGACGACGGACGCGTACGACCAGCTGGCCGCGGCGATGATCCAGACCCTGACGTCGATAGACCCGACGGCCCTGTCCCCGGCCACCGACTGGCACTACTGGACGGAACTGTTCCAGGACGAGGCGGGCGGGGTGCTCTGAGGGTCACTCCAGGCAGATCTCCACGCAGGTCTTGTGCGGAGCCTCTCCGACCCACTTGCAGCAGGCCGAGTGATGCGAGCGCACGGACTCGTCGTCGCGCTCGCGAAACTCGGTGATGATCTGACCGTCCTCGACGCGGGACACCCCGATCTGCTTCTCGAAGTCGATCTGCATGATGTCGTGCTCGAGCCTCATGCAGGACACCGCGTATCTACGGGCGGCGTCAGGGTATTTGCCGAACACCTCGTCGATCGCGGCGAAGAACTCAGGATCTCGCTCAGGTCCGCAAGCAGGCTTCGTGGCCATGGTCATCCTCGGGATCGGAGTCAGCGGGACGTAACTCGCTTGACGGTGTCGGCGCCGGTACGGGTCGCGCGGTAGACACCGGGCCGGCCCCGGGTGTGCTCAGACAGCGTGCAGGAAGAGCTGCGGCGACCATGCCGTGCAGGTGCCGGGTCCCGGACTGTCGATCGTGTTGGCACAGGCCCGTACCTTGAAGTTCCAGTCGCCGCGGGTAATGGGCGGGCGGACCGACCAGATCCTGCGTCCCATTCCGCGGTCCACCCATCTGTACCAGCCGAGCTGTGACGGATAGGTGTAAGCGATCTCGTAGTAGGCATAACGCGGGTTGGAAAAGCCGCCGTAGTAGATCTGGAGCGAGTCGGCGCAGCTGTCGAAGCGGGCGCCGGCGTACGGGCTGTTCGCATACTGGTACCGGTTCGGGATACCGCCGGTGTTGGTGCCGCCGCCGGGCGGGAACGCGTCACGGTACGTGCACTGGGCCGCCGGAACGGAAGCCGGGCCCCGTACCTCGGCCGCGGTCGCCGTGCCTCCCGTAGAGGCGACAGAGACCAGCAGGAATGCGGCGGTGGTCACAGTGATGAGGGGACGCCTCAACGTCATCACCTCCAACGGAACATGCTTCCAGTACCAGCATGCGCTCCTGCCCCACCCGTCGCATCCGACGCACGGAAACCGGCACGGACGACCGAAAGGGCGGCACCCCGCATGGGGTGCCGCCCATTCGTTTTGCCTGGTCAAGGCAGTGGAGGCCGTGGCGGGAATCGAACCCACGTAACTCGCTTTGCAGGTTTGTCGGGGCTGGTCAGAGCGCTATTCGGGGGCGTCCGTCGCCGTTCAACCCCGTACGAACGTCGCGCCCGCCGGGTAGCGTGAACTGCGCCGCACGGCTGTGTACGGCGATGAACGAGACGGAAACTGAGACGGACGCCCACGTCTTGCACCTCGTGGGTGATCGTTCAGCGCTGCCGGAACCACCACGAAGCCGCGCTGATGATGGCTGCCCCCGCGGCACTCGCCGCTCCCTTGAGGAACTGGGTGGTGACGACTCGGCCGTAGCTGCGGCTCAGCCGCTTCCACGTTCGCTTGCTACTGCTCGGGGCGTGATTCGAGGGGGTGGGGCTAGAGTCAACCGTCATGGGGCCTTCCTTGCTGTGTGGGGATGCGCTCTCGGGCGGGGGAGGACCTTCGGCTGAGCCGACCAAAGCATGCGGTCGGAGGGACTTCCCTGCTCAATTTCGAGCCTAGAGAGGACAGTTGGGTTCACGGAGCCAAAGACGGCCCACGTCGGTGGCGAAGGCGATGTAATTTCCAACCGTGGATCCCTGGAGCAGAATCACAGAACCCGGAACGATCGATGACCTTGTCGCCGATGCTGGTGAGGCCGGCCACAAGGTGACGGCCCGCCTTGTGCACGACTGGGTTGCCAAGGGCTTGCTGGACAAGCCGACGCGCAGGCCGAAGGGACGGCGCGGATCGGACAAGGCTCTCCACGCAACTAATCAGCGCAAGTTGTTCCTGCTGCTTCTCGAAAAGCGTCAGCAGATGCCTAAGATCCCCAGCCTGGCGTTGGTTCCGCTGAACCTGTGGTTGTACTGCGGCGATGAGTACGTTCCGACACGTCAGGCTGTGAAGGCACTGCGCACGTGGCTTAGGGATGGGCTGCGCAACAAGGATGTCGCGAGAGAGGGCGCCCGTGGGTTGCTGCAGCAGCTAGATCACCCACTCGCGACGGACACAGCCCGGAACCGGCTCCTGCGCCTACTCACAGACGTCGGTTACACAGGGCGCTTCGATCGGGAGGAACTTGCCGGGGCGGCCCGCGCGGTGTTTGAGCCCTCCAGCGCGTTCGCCGGAACCGGCCTTATCCGTGCTGTGGGGCACCCGGAAGCAGCACTGACACTGGAGAGCTTCCTGACCCACCTTGAGGCCATGTGTACGGCGATCCGTCGCGTCCGGGACAGAGACCTCGACACCGCCCTCATTGAGCGTGTCCGGTTGGTGCACCGAGGTACCAAGTCCGAGTACCTGGCCCGTCGTCGCGAGTTCGCAGCAGCAGCCTCGGGGACACTGGCCGCAGCCTTCGCCGAGCCGACGCTGAACGACCTGGCCAACGACTGCGGCCGGGAGCTACTGACCATCGTCGGTTACGAGGTCCTGCGTGCCGAGGGTCGCTTGGGGCACGCGGCTTGAAGGCTCGCGTGCGTGCTCAGGAGCGCGCCTGTAGAGCGGAGGACCATCAAGTCTCTGGTGTCTCATACGGTCGTGGGGAAGGATGCACCTGGGGCATGTTCAGCACGGCATCGTGGGGTGGGGATGCAACAGAGCGAGCGGAAGCTTGTGGCCGACGGCGTGCCGGCGAGCCAGGACCCTCGTGAAGCCTGGGCGGCAGCCGCGTATGACGTACTCGCGGACGTGGCGCGCCAGTATCACGCCGTCATCACCTATAAGGAACTGGCCCAGACGATCCAAGCCAGGACGGGCATCCATACAAAGGCTCTGTTGCATAACCCTCGGCAAGAACCCCGTGCTGTTGGCCAAGGCCCCCAAGACGGGTGACTACGAGGTAGAGCCCTACAGCGTCCAAGAGGTACAGCGGTTGCTGAAGGCCGCGGACCAGCAGCGTAACTCCGCACGGTGGGCCGTCGCCCTCGCCCTCGGACTGCGTCAAGGGGAAGTGCTGGGGCTGAAGTGGGAAGACGTGGACCTTGAGGGTGGCTTCCTCGTTGTCCGTCGGAGTCGCCACCGGCCGCAGTACGCCCACGGGTGTGCGGAGCCCTGTGGGCGCAAGGCCGCCGGGTACTGCCCGCAGAGGCGACGGACCAACCCGGAGTTGTCCACCACCAAGTCGCGCGCCGGCCGCCGCGCGGTCGGTCTCCCCGAACAGCTTGTTGACCTACTCCGTGCGCACCTCAAGGCGCAGGAAGCGGAGCGGCAGGGTGCGGGGAAGCGCTGGGAGGAGAACAGCCTGGTGTTCCCGGACGAGTACGGCCGTAGTCCGTCCCACCGCCGGGACTGGACCGAGTGGAAGGCCCTGCTGGCAGAGGCCAACGTTCGGGACGGGCGTCTGCACGACGCGCGGCACACGGCCACGACGGTGCTGCTCATCCTTGGTGTCCCCGAACGGGCCGGCATGGGCCTCATGGGGTGGTCGACCACGGCCATGGCCGCCCGGTATCAGCACATGGTGGACGCCGTGCGAGCCGACGTTGCGAAGCAGGTCGACAGTCTGATCTGGAAAACCAAGATTGACAGGCCAGATTATGGCGACGACGGTGCTGCCGGAGTGACAGCGCGAGAGAACTGATACCCGATGCGTGGGCGGTCCGAGAATGGATCGCCCATGCTCTCCGCATTTCGCTCGCCTGGAACGCCCTCAGCGTGCGTCGCCTGCGAACGGCTATTACACTGGTGGGGCGGGTAGGTAGCCACAACTAGTCCTTGTGAAGGGCGATTCAGTCGCCCACGCTCCACCGCCTGGAATGCGTCTGCCGGTTCCGCAGGCATGAGGTGGCTAAGAGTCGAGGGCGGGCAGTGGCGCCATGTCAGGTGCATCGAGTTTCCCGCAGGATGTCATCAGCCCCAGGGGATTGCAGTGCGATCGGAGGCGCGAGGACATGACTCGCATCCAAACCTTCAACATGGACCAGAAGTTCTTCGTTCGGCATCACAATTTCGAGGGCGAGATAAACGAACTGGACTTCCCGGGGCCGATTGGTGATTTCGATTGGCTGGTTCATTTTCTGCGAGTGGACCAGGGGAGTAGGCTGCTTGCGTTTGAAGCAAAGCACCCAAGTGGGTTCTTTCTTCGGCACAAGAACTTCCGGATAGTGCTGGAGCCTCCCGACGGCACTGAGCTGTTCAAGCAAGATCATGCGTTCCGCGAGGTTGCTCCACTGGCTGGCGATCCAAGGGACGGATGGCACTCCTACCAAGCGTTCCAGGACAAATTTAAAACCCGGTTCCTCGCGCACGAGAATCTCCACCTCTTTTTGCGCGATAAGTCCGAGTCGGGGATTGCCGCGGGGGACGCAAGCTTCAGGTTGATCGAAACGTGACGGTCACCGGAGCGTCTCCATGAACGCTGGGGATCCAACTGAGACGGGAACTGAGACGGACGACCAAAGGGCGGCACCCCGCATGGGGTGCCGCCCTTCGTTTCGCCTGGTCAGGCACTGGAGGCCGTGGCGGGAATCGAACCCACGTAACTCGCTTTGCAGGCGAGCCCCTAAACCACTCGGGCACACGGCCGTGATCATCTTCTGTTGTTCGGCCGTGGCGGGAATCGAACCCACGTCACTCCCCGCGAGCGGAGCTCGCTGATGGGTGCAGCGCAGGCGAGCCCCTGAACCACTCGGGCACACGGCCGTGTTCGTGGAATGAACGTACGGGCCGGTGGGAGAGGGGTTCAAGGGGACGGCGCGGGCTGCAATGGGACTGCCACACCGCGTTCATGAAACGGCCGGTGTACGACCAAGGTCGCAGGTCGGGTGGGACTACCGACAGGGGTCAAACCTTGTTGTGGGCCTTACGCTGACGAGCATGAGTGCCCTGAAGTCTCCTGACGCCGCTGTTGTGGATGATGCCGCCGACAGAGACGGCGGTGTGCTGAGCCGGGCCTATCGGGCGCTCAGTGTCGGGATCGTCTCCGTCGTGCTGCTCATCGCCTTCGAGGCGACCGCCGTCGGAACGGCGATGCCCGTCGCGGCGCGGGAGCTGGACGGCGTGGCGCTGTACGCGTTCGCCTTCTCGGGGTACTTCACGACCAGCCTGTTCGGCATGGTGCTCGCCGGGCAGTGGTCGGACCGCAAGGGACCGCTCGGGGCGCTGACCACGGGGATCGCGGCCTTCGCCGCGGGGCTCGTCGTCGCCGGGACCGCCCAGGGCATGTGGGTGTTCATTCTGGGCCGCGCCATACAGGGCTTCGGCGGCGGGCTGGTCATCGTCGCGCTGTACGTCGTCGTCGGCCGCGCCTACCCCGAGCGGCTGCGCCCCGCGATCATGGCGGCCTTCGCCGCCGGGTGGGTCGTACCGTCCATCGTCGGGCCCCTCGCCTCGGGCGCCGTGACCGAGCACCTCGGCTGGCGGTGGGTCTTCCTCGGCATACCCGTGCTCGTGGTGTTCCCGCTCGCTCTCGCGCTGCCGCAGATACGGCGGAGGGCGGCAGGTCCCGTGGCCGGCACCGAGGGCTCCGGTTCCTTCGACCGGCGGCGTATCCGGCTCGCCCTCGCCATCTCCCTCGGCGCGGGTCTCCTCCAGTACGCCGCCCAGGACCTGCGCTGGTTCTCGCTGCTCCCCGGCCTCGCCGGAGCCGCCCTGCTGGTGCCCGCCGTCCTCGGTCTGCTGCCGCGCGGCACCTACCGCGCCGCCCGCGGGCTGCCCTCCGTCGTGCTGCTGCGCGGGGTCGCCGCCGGGTCCTTCATCGCGGCTGATTCCTTCGTCCCGCTGATGCTGGTCACCCAGCGGGGGCTGTCGCCGACGCTGGCCGGGTTCTCGCTGGCCGCGGGCGGGGGCACGTGGGCGCTGGGCTCATGGGTGCAGTCCCGGCCGCGCGTGGAGCCGTACCGGGAGCGGCTGATGACCGTGGGGATGGTGCTGGTGGCCGCCGCGATCGTCACCGCGCCGAGTGTGCTCGTACAGGCAGTGCCGGTCTGGATCGTCGCCGTCGCCTGGGGCTTCGGCTGCTTCGGCATGGGGCTGGTGATCGCCTCCGCCAGCGTGCTCCTGCTCCAGCTGTCCGCCCCGGAGGAGGCCGGCGCCAACTCCGCCGCCCTGCAGATCTCCGACGCCCTCTCCAACGTGGTCCTCCTGGCCGCGACCGGCGCGGCCTTCGCCGCCCTGGGCGGCGGCAGCACCACGGCCACGACAGCCGACGCCACCCATCCCGCCGCCTTCGCCGCCGTGTTCCTGCCGATGGCGGGGGTGGCGCTGGTGGGGGCATGGGTCACGACGCGGCTGCGGGAGCGGTGAGGCCGCGGTGTAGCGGCCGTCGCCGCGGTATATCGGTCGCCGGGTCGTGCCGCCGCGTCCTAGCCTCCCCGCATGCAAGAGCTGACTCTCTCCCTCGACCCCGCCACCCGGCAGGCGCTGGACGATCTCGCTGACGCGTCCGGCCGCGGTACCGAGGAGGTGGTGCTGGACGCCGTACGCCGGTATCTGGACGAGGAAGGGGCGGCCGTCCGTGCCCACGCCGAGCGCCTCGCGCTGAGCCACGCCGACCTGTTGAGGAGGCTGGGCGAATGAACCGGCATCTCACCGTCGCCGAGGTCACCGCCATCGCCGAGATCGCCTTCGGCGGCCGTCCGCCCGAGGCGCGGGAGCCCGGGCTGCTGGCCTCGGCCGTGCACCGGCCCCGTGCACGGATGTTCGGTACGGCCGCCTACGAGGACCTGCACGAGCAGGCCGCCGCACTGCTGCACGCCCTCGCCGCCAACCACCCCCTGGTCGACGGCAACAAGCGCACCGCCTGGCTCGCCACGGCCACCTTCCTCGCCCTCAACGGGGTCGATCTCGCCGACGTCGACCAGGACACCGCATACGGCCTGGTCATCGACGTGGCCTCCGGGAGCATCAGCGACATCTCGCGGATCGCGGAGCGGCTGCGGCGGTTGTGACGTGGATCCCACCCACGGGGGACCCGGCCTTGTCCGGGCGTTGACGGGGGTGGGGCGCCGGTAGGGTGGCCCGGTTGTCATACGTAGCCGAGCCGCCCTACCCCCTTAACTACGGAGACCGTGACTACCACCGCCGCTTCCTCCTCCCACCACCTTTCCCCCGCCTTCCCCGGGCGCGCGCCCTGGGGTACCGCCAGCAGGCTGCGTGCCTGGCAGCAGGGGGCGATGGAGAAGTACATCCAGGAGCAGCCGCGTGACTTCCTCGCCGTCGCCACGCCCGGCGCCGGCAAGACGACCTTCGCGCTGACCCTCGCCTCCTGGCTGCTGCACCACCATGTCGTGCAGCAGGTCACCGTGGTCGCGCCGACCGAGCATCTGAAGAAGCAGTGGGCGGAGGCCGCGGCAAGGATAGGGATCAAGCTCGATCCCGAGTACAGCGCGGGGCCGCTCGGCAAGGACTACGACGGGGTCGCCGTCACGTACGCCGGTGTGGGCGTGCGTCCGATGCTGCACCGCAATCGGGTCGAGCAGCGCAAGACCCTCGTGATTCTTGACGAGATCCACCACGCCGGTGACTCCAAGTCCTGGGGCGAGGCGTGTCTGGAGGCGTTCGAGCCCGCGACCCGGCGGCTCGCGCTGACCGGTACGCCGTTCCGGTCCGACACCAACCCCATCCCCTTCGTGACGTACGAGGAGGGGACGGACGGGATCCGGCGGTCCTCCGCCGATTACACGTACGGATACGGCAACGCCCTGGCCGACCATGTCGTCCGGCCCGTCATCTTCCTCAGCTACAGCGGCAACATGCGCTGGCGCACCAAGGCCGGTGACGAGATCGCCGCCCGGCTCGGCGAGCCGATGACCAAGGACGCGATCAGCCAGGCCTGGCGCACCGCCCTCGATCCGCGCGGCGACTGGATGCCGAGCGTGCTGCGCGCCGCCGACCAGCGGCTGACCGAGGTCAGGAAGGCCATCCCGGACGCGGGTGCGCTGGTCATCGCCTCCGACCAGGACTCGGCGCGTGCGTACGCCAAGCTGATCCGGGAGATCACCGGGTCCAAGGCGACTCTGGTGCTGTCCGACGACGCCGGTGCCTCGAAGAGGATCGACGATTTCAGCGGGAGCAACGACCGCTGGATGGTCGCTGTGCGGATGGTGTCCGAGGGCGTCGACGTGCCGCGGCTCGCGGTGGGGGTGTACGCCACCACCATTTCGACTCCGCTGTTCTTCGCTCAGGCCGTCGGGCGTTTCGTACGGTCCCGGCGGCGCGGCGAGACCGCGTCCGTGTTCCTGCCCACCGTTCCCGACCTGCTGACCTTCGCCAACGAGATGGAGAAGGAGCGGGACCACGCCCTCGACAAGCCGAAGAAGGAGGGCGAGGAGGACCCGTACGCCGAATCCGAGAAGGAGATGGAGGAGGCGAACCGGGAGCAGGACGAGGACACCGGTGAGCAGGACATGCTGCCCTTCGAGGCGCTGGAGTCCGACGCCGTCTTCGACCGGGTGCTGTACGACGGCGCCGAGTTCGGTATGCAGGCCCACCCCGGGAGCGAGGAGGAGCAGGACTACCTCGGGATCCCCGGGCTGCTGGAGCCCGAGCAGGTGCAGTTGCTGCTGCAGAAGCGGCAGGCCCGGCAGATCGCGCACAGCCGTAAGAAGCCGGACTCCGAGGCCGACCTGCTCGAACTGCCCGCCGAGCGGCGGCCGGTGGTCAGCCACAAGGAGATGATGGAGCTGCGCAAGCAGCTCAACACGATGGTCAGCGCCTACGTCCACCAGAGCGGCAAGCCGCATGGTGTCATTCACACCGAGCTGCGGCGGGTGTGCGGGGGGCCGCCGAGTGCGGAGGCGACGGCGGGGCAGTTGCGGCAGCGGATCGCCAAGGTGCAGGAGTGGGCCACTCGGATGCGGTGACGCTCCGCTGGGTTGGGGGATTTTTCCCGCCCGCCTGCCCGTCTCGGTTGGTCGAGGAGGCGCCGTCGCGAGGCTGTGCCCCGGACCCCGTCTGACCCCCATGATCCTGGGGCCGCCATGTTCATGGGGCCGTGCGTATCCGGACGAATGCAGGCAGGCCGGATCTGCCCTTGCCCGGATTCTGGACGGAGACTTCCGCTCAGCGAACCGGCTTCGCTACTGTCCCGCTACGCACACGCCCCGTGGCAGCGCCGCCGCGGAGCGCAGCCGTGAAGCGACATGGCCCGGAGCCGACGGGTCGTTCTCGATCGGCCGCCTCTGAGGCGCGTCGCCGTCGGGACCCGGCGACGCATCCGTCCGCCCAGGGGTTGCCGACCTCACCACCAAAGGAGTGGGCGTCGTGACCGCGGAGACCTCCCAGACGCTCGACCGGGGACTACGTGTCCTCAAGTTGCTGGCCGACACGGACCATGGCCTGACCGTCACCGAGCTTTCCAACAAATTGGGTGTGAACCGGACCGTGGTGTACCGGTTGCTCGCCACACTGGAGCAGCATGCGCTCGTACGCCGTGATCTGGGCGGGCGAGCCCGGGTCGGGCTGGGGGTGCTGCGGCTCGGCCGGCAGGTGCATCCGCTGGTACGGGAGGCCGCGCTGCCCGCGCTGCGCTCGCTCGCCGAGGACATCGGGGCTACGGCGCATCTGACGCTGGTGGACGGGACGGAGGCGCTCGCCGTCGCCGTGGTCGAGCCGACCTGGACGGACTACCACGTGGCCTACCGCGCCGGTTTCCGGCATCCGCTGGACCGGGGGGCCGCGGGCAAGGCGATTCTCTCCGCGCGGCAGTCGCCCTCGGGCGACCCCGGGTACACGCTGACGCACGGCGAGCTGGAGGCGGGGGCCAGTGGGGCCGCGGCGCCGCTCATCGGGGTGACGGGTGTCGAGGGCAGTGTGGGTGTGGTGATGCTCGCGGATTCCGTTCCGGAGAGGGTGGGGCCCAGGGTGGTCGATGCGGCTCGGGAAGTCGCCGAAGCGTTGCGCTGAGCGCTGCTTTTGGCGGGGGGCGTTCGTTTTTGGGTGCGGGTGCGTTGTGGCTGGTCGCGCCCACGCGGCGGAGCCGCATATCGATGCAGCCCCGCGCCCCTTTGATGTGCGTACCGCTCGCCACCACGGCACCGTCGGACCAGTGCTTTGGCCATCACGCTAATCCGAATCCCCAACCTTTGGCCGTTCCCCTCACCTTCCGCTGACCGCCCCTCCGCATCATCAAGGGCCATACAGCCCCGATGGCGGAGGGAACGGCACGGTGGAGAGAGTCGAGAGCCGGCCACAGGCCGGACAACGGACAGCGCGCGGAGGCCGGCTCACCCGGCGGCAAGCCGTAGGCACGCTCATGGGTGAGGCCGCCTCCAGTCCGCTCAAGCGGACCATGGGGGTCGCCCAGCTCACGTTGCTCAGTGTGGGGGCCACCCTCGGTACCGGGATCTTCGTCGTGCTCGGGCAAGCCGTCCCGGAGGCCGGGCCCGCGATCGTCGTGTCCTTCGTGCTCGCCGGGGTCACCGCGCTGTTCTCGGCGCTGTCCTATGCCGAGCTGGCCGGCATGATCCCCGGGTCGGGATCGTCGTACAGCTATGCCTACGCCACCCTCGGCGAGCTGGTCGCCTGGGTGTGCGGGTGGTGTCTGATCCTGGAGTACGGGGTGTCCGTGGCCGCCGTGGCCGTGGGGTGGGGGCAGTACGTCAACGAACTGCTCGACCTGGCCTTCGGTGTCACCCTGCCCGAGTCGCTCAGTGCCCCGCCCGGGCTCGGCGGCACCCTCAACATCCCGGCCGCTCTCATCGTCGTACTCGCCATGGTCGTGCTGCTGCGCGGGGCCAAGGAGAGCGCCGTCGCCAACACGATCATGGTCGGGATCAAGATCGCCGCGCTCGTGATGTTCTGCGCCGTCGCCTTCACCGCCTTCCGTGCCGGGAACTTCCACCCCCTCTTCCCGCTCGGCGCCGCCGGCATGAGTGCCGGGGCGGCCTCGCTCTTCTTCTCCTACATCGGCTTCGACGCCGCATCCACCGCGGGGGAGGAGGCCCGGAATCCGCAGCGGGACCTGCCTCGCGCGATCATCCTGTCCCTGGTCCTGGTCACCGCCCTCTACGTCCTCGTCGCCGTCGCCGCGCTCGGTGCCATGCCGTGGAAGCAGTTCGCGGGGACCGAGGCGACCCTGAGCGAGGTGCTGGTGCGGTCGGTGGGCGGGGGCAGCCTCTGGCCGATCCTGCTGTCCATCGGTGCCGTCGTCGCCACCACCAGCGTCGTGCTCACCGTGCAGTACGGGCAGATCCGCATCCTGTTCGCCATGGCCCGGGACGGGCTGGTGCCGCCGCTGTTCGCCAAGGTCAACCCCAGGACCGGTGTCCCGCGCGCCAACACCGTCATCGTCTCCGCCTTCATCGCCGTACTCGCCGCCCTCGTCCCGCTCGGCAGCCTCGCCGACGCCACCAGCATCGGCACCCTCTTCGCGTTCATGCTGGTCAACCTGGCCGTCGTCATCCTGCGTCGGCGCAGCCCGGGCGCCCCGCGCTCCTTCCGGGTCCCGCTCTCGCCGGTCACGCCCCTGCTCGGCGTCGGCTTCTGCGTCTACATGCTGTTCAGCCTGGGCTCCGACACCTGGATCGCGTTCGGGGTGTGGATGGCGGCCGGGCTCGTGATCTACGGCCTCTACGGCATCCGGCACTCCAGGCTCAACGCACCCCACGAGGACCCCGCATGACCGCTCTCGACCTCACCGCCGACGTCGTCACCCTCACCCGGGCCCTCGTCGACCTTCCCTCCGAGAGCGGAGAGGAGGAGCGGATCGCGGACGCTGTGGAGGCGGCCCTGCGCGCCCTGCCCCACCTCACCGTCGACCGGGTCGGCAACTCCGTCGTCGCCCGTACCAGCCTCGGCCGGTCCGAACGCGCCCTGCTCGCCGGTCACCTGGACACCGTCCCTGCTGCCGGGAACCTGCCCTCCCGGCTCGACGGCGGGAGCGTCCACGGGCTCGGTGCCTGCGACATGAAGGGCGGGGTGGCGGTGGCGCTGCGGATCGCCGCCACCGTCACCGCACCCGTCCGCGACCTCACCTACGTCTTCTACGAGTGCGAGGAGGTCGAGGGGGAGCGCAACGGGCTGGCCCGGATCGGCGCCGCGCGGCCGGGGCTGCTCGAAGAGGCCGACCTGGCGATCCTCATGGAGCCCTCCCAGGCCGGTGTCGAGGCCGGCTGCCAGGGCATCCTCACCGCCGACATCGTGGTCAAGGGCGCCCGCGCCCACACCGCCCGCGCCTGGCAGGGCGTCAACGCCGCCCACAAGGCAGCCCGGGTGCTCCAGCGGCTCGACGAGCACACGCCCGAGCGGGTCGTCGTGGACGGGCTGGAGTACCGGGAGGGGCTGAGCGCGGTCGCGGTGCGGGCCGGGGTCGCCGGGAACGTCGTACCCGACGAGTGTGTCGTGACCGTCAACTGCCGTTTTGCGCCCAGTCGTTCGGCCGAGGAGGCGGAGGCGTACGTGCGCGGGCTCTTCCCGGAGTACGAGGTTCATGTCACCGAGGTCGTCGCGGGGGCCCTGCCTCATCTGGACCGGGTCGGCGGGCTGGTCTCCGCGCTCGGCGCCGAGCCGCGGCCCAAGCTCGGCTGGACGGACGTGGCCCGGTTCGCCGCGCTCGGCGTACCCGCGCTCAACTACGGCCCCGGGGACCCGTCGCTGGCCCACACGGCGGGGGAGTACGTGCCCGTCGACCACCTGGAGCGGTGCGAGGAGCGGCTCAGGCGCTGGCTGGGCTGAGCCCGGCCAGCGCTCTCAACTGAAGCCACAGCACCAGCCGTTCGTCGGGGTCGTCCAGGTCGACCCCGGCGTGCTGCTGGAGCTGCCTGAGCCGGTAGCGGCAGGTGTTGGGGTGCACGGCGAGCAGTTTGGCCGCGCCCGCCATGTCGCAGCCCGCGTCGAACCAGCAGACCAGCGTGCGGGCGTACTCCGTGCCGTTCTCCGCGTCGTACGCCAGTACCCGCCGCCAGGCGCCCGCGCTCAACTCCCGTCGCTCGCCCATCACTTCGGCCAGCCGCAGCAGCGTCACGCGCGGGCGCACCTCGTCCACCGTGGCGACCGGCAGGTCCGCGTCCAGCACCCGCAGCACCAGATCCGCGTCCGCCCGGGAGTCCGCGAGGCCCGCCGCGTCCGGCACCACCTCGCCCAGCGCCGCCCGCACCGGCACCCGCAGCGCCTGCCCGGCCCGCCCGACGATGTCCTCGGCCAGCGACTTGTGCCGCTCACCCGGGGCCGGCAGTACCGCGTACACCACCCCGTCCACCAGCACGCACGCGTGCCGCCCGTAGCGCGCCTCGCACTGCAGGCGTACGACGTCCAGCAGGCGCAGCGCGGTCCGCTCGGCGTCCGGGACGCTCGCGGCCGAGTCCAGGACGAACGCGGCCACCCGGGCCGGGCCCGTGACCCCGAGCCGCTGGGCTGCCGTCGGCGCGTCCGCCGTGCCCTCCAGCAGGCGGCGCAGCAGGTCGCTGCCCCGGTGCCGGGCCAGTTCGCGGGCCGCGCGGGCCCGGAGCAGGAGCAGGGCGGCCGTGGCGGCGCCCTGGACCAGGGTGTCCTCGGCGTCGGGGGCGAGCGCTCCGCCGTCGATGACCCAGACGGAGCCGAGCGTCTCCCCGCCGGCCCGCACCGGCATCGCCAGGCGGGGCAGGTCCGAGCCGGTCAGCGCGGGCAGCCGCACCGGCCGGTCGGCCGCGAACAGCCGCCTGTACTGCTCGGTGTTCTCCGCGCTGGCCGGCACCTGCAGGCCGAGGATGCCCTGCCGCCGGTCCTCGTCCACCGCCTGCCCGGGAACGGTCGAGTAGGCCAGGATCCGCTGCCGGGGATCCTCGATGGCGGTGGCCCCGCCGACCCCGGCCGCGATGGCGTCGGCCAGCGCGAACAGGTCGCCGAGACCGGTGTCGGAGGTGGTGGCGGGCCGTGCGCCGATGGCCGAGGCCAGCAGCAGGTGCACCTGGTGCCAGGCCGCGTCCTCGGCGACCGACAGCAGCGCCACCCCGTGCGCCTCCGCCTCCCCGACCGGCCCGTCCGGACCCCGCACCACCACCCCGGTCAGCCCAGCCTCCGCCGCCGCCCGCACCAGGGGTCCCGCCTGCGCCGCCCGCACCCCGACCGCCAGCAGCAGCGCGCCGGGCAGCCGGGGGAGCGGGGTCCGGCCGTCGTAGAGCACCGCCTCGGTGACGGGTACGCCCTGCCCGGCGGGGGCGGTGTGCAGGTGCAGGGCGGGGCCGCCGACGACGTCCAGGAGGTCGCCGAGAGTGCACGCGTCCATGGGAGTCCTCGCGGGGTCGGCTTGGCTGATGCTGAAACGAACGTACGCATCCCTTGGCCGCTCGCACAACACGCGGCCCTCCGTGGCCTCCGAGACTCGTCCCATGACAGCAGGAGTCATGACCACAGGGGTCACCATCCGCACCGTCCACGACGTCGCCGGGCTCGCGGCCGTGGCCGACCACTTCAGCGACGTCTGGCACACCCCCCGGACCGCCCCGCCCTACCCGGCCGAGGTGCTGCACAGCCTGGTGCACGCCGGTGGCGCCGTGCACGCCGTGTACGACGGGCAGCGGCTGGCCGGGGCCGCCGTGGCCGTGCTCGGCGCGGAGCACAGCACGTACTCGCTGGTGGCGGCCGCCGACCGGGGCCTCGGGTACGCCGTGAAGCAGGCCCAGCGCGACTGGGCCCTCGGGCTCGGTGCCCGCACCATGCGCTGGACCTTCGACCCGCTGGTCGGCCGCAACGCCCGCTTCAACCTGGTCAAGCTGGGTGCCGTCGGCACGGAGTACCTGGTCGACTTCTACGGCCCCATGACCGACGGCGTGAACGACGGAGACGAGAGCGACCGGCTGACGGTGACCTGGGATCTGGCGGCGCCTGGGCCGTCGTACGACACGGACGCGGGCGCCCGCGGTCCGGTCACCCGGACCGCCCCGGACGGCGGCGCGCTCGCCCGCCGTGACCTCGGCGACCGGTACGTCTGGTGCCGGGTCCCCGACGACATCGTCGGGCTCCGTGCCGCCGACCCCGCGCTCGCCCTGCGCTGGCGGCACGCCGTGCGCGAGGTGTTCCTGGCGGCCTTCGCGGAGGGCTTCCGGGCGACGGGCATGTCCCGCGACGGCTGGTACACGCTCACCCGGACGGAGGAGGCCGCATGAAACTGGAGCGCGTCGAGATCGTGCACGTCGCGATCCCGCTGGTCACGCCCTTCCGTACGTCCTTCGGCACGATGACGACCAAGGACACCTTCCTCCTGCACGTCGTCACGGACGAGGCCGAGGGCTGGTCGGAGTTCGCCGCCGACCCCGAACCGCTGTACTGCTCGGAGTTCGTGGCCGGCGCGGAGATCGTGCTGCGCGACTTCCTGCTGCCCCGGGTGGCCGCCCTCCCGCACCTCACCACGGCCGCGCTGGCCCCGGCGACGGCCAAGATCAAGGGGCACGAGCTGGCGAAGGCGGCCCTGGAGACGGCGGTGCTCGACGCCGAGCTGCGGGCGTACGGCATGCCGCTCGCGACCTACCTCGGCGCCGTACGGGACCGGGTGCCCGCCGGGGTCTCCGTCGGCATCAAGAACTCCGTGCCCGAGCTGCTGGACGACGTCGAGCGCTACCTCGCCGAGGGGTACGTCCGCATCAAGCTGAAGATCGAGCCCGGCTGGGACGTCGAGCCGGTCCGGGCGGTCCGCGAGCGCTTCGGCGCCGGGCTGCCCCTCCAGGTCGACGCCAACACCGCCTACACCCTGGGGGACGTCGAGCACCTGCGGCGCCTTGACGAGTTCGGGCTGCTGCTGATCGAGGAGCCGCTGGAGGAGAACAACCTCCACGCCCACGCACGGCTCCAGCAGCGCCTGGCGACCCCGGTCTGCCTGGACGAGTCCCTGCACCACGCCCGGGACACCGCGTCCGCGATCGCCATGGACGCCTGCCGGGTGGTGAACGTCAAGCCCGCCCGGGTCGGCGGCTACCTGGAGGCCCGCCGCGTGCACGACGTGGCCCACGCGCACGGGGTCCCGGTGTGGTGCGGCGGGATGCTGGAGACGGGCATCGGCCGCGCCCCCAACCTGGCCCTGGCCGCCCTGCCCGGCTTCACCCTGCCCGGCGACACCTCGGCCTCCTCGCGCTACTTCGCCGAGGACATCACCGAGCCGTTCGTGCTGGAGGACGGCCATCTCCCGGTGCCGACCACGCCCGGGATCGGCGTCAAGCCGCTGCCGGACGCGCTGCGGCGGTTCACCCGGGAGCGGCGGGATCTGTACGCCGCATAGGAGGCGGGGGGTGCCGGGTGGCCGTCACGTAGATTGATTACGTGCTCTCACGTCTCACGCGTTCCCAGGCCGTCGCCGTCTGCGCCGTGCCCGTCGTGGCCCTGCTCGCCACGGCGGTCTTCGCGCCGCTGCCGTTCTCGGTGGCGCAGCCCGGGATGACGGCGAACGTGCTGGGGAAGAACCAGGGCACCCCGGTGATCACCGTCTCCGGTGCGCCCACCCGGACGACCGGCGGGCAGCTGCGGATGACGACCATCGAGGCGACCGGCCCGGACGCCCGGGTGTCCCTCAAGGACGTGATCGGCAACTGGTTCCGCACGGACCGTGCCGTGATGCCCCGCGACGCGGTCTACCCGAGCGGCAACAGCGTCAAGGAGATCGAGAAGCACAACGCGGAGCAGATGCAGCAGTCCCAGGACGCGGCGACCCAGGCGGCGCTGAAGTACCTGGACCTGAGCGCCGACAAGGTCAAGGTCCAGCTGAAGCTCGCCGATGTGGGCGGGCCCAGCGCGGGGCTGCTGTTCACCCTGGGGATCATCGACAAGCTGAACGGCGACGGCAGCGGCGGCGACCTCACGGGTGGCCGCACCATCGCCGGTACGGGGACGATCGACGCCGCCGGGAAGGTCGGCGCGGTCGGCGGGGTGGCCCTGAAGACACAGGCCGCCCGGCGGGACGGGGCCACCGTCTTCCTGGTGCCGAAGGCCGAGTGCAGTGATGCGAAGGCCGAGCTGCCCAAGGGGCTGCGGCTGGTGCCGGTGACCACGCTCAAGGGCGCGGTGGACTCCCTGGTGGCGCTGGAGAAGGGGAAGGACTCGGTCCCGAGCTGCTAGGCGATCACTGGCTGTAGGGCGACCACTGGCTGTAGGGCGACCACTGGCTGCTTCAGGCGACCGCCGGCTTCGGCGCGGCCGCGAGGCGCAGGCCGACCTCCACGAGGGTCCAGCCGACGCGGGTGCGCAGTTCGACCGGGGGCTTCGCCTCGGTGGCGAGGCGGTGGGCGGCGGCCTCGGCGGTCAGGTCGGCGACGTGGTGCTGGGCGAGCTGGGTGGTGAGCTGCATGGCGGGGCCTCTCAGTTCGTCTCAGTCGGTGTCGATGGGGAACAGGTGCGTGTGGATGCGTACTTGCTCGGAACCGGGTGTGTCCGCGTCGGGGACACGGCCCCGGTAGTCCTCGATCAGGGCGTGCATCTTCGTGACGAATTCGGCGGCCAGCTCGGGTGTCAGCCGTAGCGTCGCGTCGCTCATGTCGGAGCCGCGGGACCAGTCCGTGGACCACTGGTCGCGGGTGCTGAGCCAGGTGGCCAGCTCGCGGGCGTGGGTTCCGGCGACCTCGTGCAGGAAGACCTCGGCCATCCCGCGCACTTCCGGTCCGGCGCCCTCGAAGTCGGCGCTGTCGAAGACCAGTCCCTGGTCCACGGCCCGCCACCAGCGCTCCCGGCCCTTGCCGTGCTCGGGTGCGTCCTCGACGAAGCCGTGGGCGGCGAGCTGGCGCAGGTGGTAGCTGGTCGCACCGCTGGACTCGCCGAGCCGCTCCGCCAGTTGGGAGGCGGTGGCGGGTCCGCGCCGGCGCAGCGTGTCCAGCAGCTGCATCCGCAGCGGGTGGGCGAGCCCCCGCAGTGCGCGTGGATCCAGCCGGCGCTGTTTCCGTCCCTCGTGCTCCGTCTTCTCGTGCTCCGTCATGCGTACAAAGGTAGCTATGCAAAGAGTTCGTTGCAAGGACTTCTTTGCAACGTCTTCTTTGTATCGGCTACAGCCCGCGTGGCCGCAGCAGCGCCTCCGCCGGCGAGGCCAGCCAGTCGACCAGCAGGGCGAGGGCGACGGTGAGGACCGAGCCGACCACCAGGACCGGCGTCTGCCGGTGCGTGAGGCCCGCGGTGATCAGCACGCCCAGGCCGCCGCCTCCACCGAAGGCAGCCAGGGTGGCCGTACCGACGTCGAGGACCAGGGCCGTGCGCGATCACCGTCGGCGGCAGGCCCAGGCCCACCAGCGGGACGAGCAGACCGATCAGCGCCAGGGACGGGACGGTGAGGAGGGCGGAGGCCGTGCGCGTGACCAGCCGGTCCGCCCACACGCTGCGATACGTGACGATCCCGACGAGCACGCCGACGACGGTCGCCACGACCATGCACAGGAGGACCGCGCCCGCGTGCCGCCAGGCGTCCGTGAGCAGCTGCTGGTGGCGGCTGCTCAGGTACTCCCAGAAGCTCACGCGTGCTCCAGGCCGGCTAGATCCCTTCCCGACTGTCCTCGGCGGCCTGCTCCACGAGCGGGATGATCCGCAGCGGAACGGGGTTCTCCATGACGATCGCCGTGGAGGCCCGGACGATGCCGTCAAAACCGACGACCCGGTCGATCACCCGCTGGAGATCGGCGTTCGAGCGGGCCACCAGGCGGCACAGCATGTCCCCGCTGCCGGTGGTGGTGAGCAGCTCCAGCACCTCCGGCACGGTCGCCAAGTGCGCCCGGACATCGGGCCCTTGGCCCTGCCGGATCTGCAGTGTGGCGAACGCGGTGACCGGGTAGCCGAGGGCCGCCGGGTCCACCTGGGGCCCGAATCCGCGGATCACTCCATTCGACTGAAGCCGGTCAAGACGTGCCTGCACCGTCCCCCGGGCGACCCCCAGCCGCCGGGACATCTCCAGCACACCGATGCGCGGCTCCCGGGCCAGCAGCACGATGATCCGGCCGTCCAGATGATCGATCGCCACCGCGCCTCCCGGGATGGTCATCCTGTACAGAAGGACCGCAGAAACGGTCACACCACTGAGCAGATTGCCCAGTGAACAAACAAACTATTGCGCACCTTGCAGGCCGGGGCCACCCTTCCGGCATGACGCAGACCACACACCACACTCCCGACACCGCCCGGCAGGCCGACCCCTTCCCGGTCAAGGGAATGGACGCGGTCGTCTTCGCCGTGGGCAACGCCAAGCAGGCGGCGCACTACTACTCCACCGCCTTCGGCATGAAGCTGGTCGCCTACTCCGGACCGGAGAACGGCAGCCGCGAGACCGCGAGCTACGTGCTGGAGAACGGCTCCGCCCGCTTCGTGTTCACCTCGGTGATCAAGGCGACCACCGCCTGGGGCGACTTCCTCGCCCGGCACGTGGCCGAGCACGGCGACGGCGTCATCGACCTGGCCATCGAGGTCCCGGACGCCCGCCGTGCCTACGCCTACGCGATCGAGCACGGCGCCCGCTCGGTCGCCGAGCCGTACGAGCTGAAGGACGAGCACGGCACCGTCGTCCTCGCCGCGATCGCCACCTACGGCGAGACCCGCCACACCCTCGTCGACCGCTCCGGCTACGACGGCCCGTACCTGCCCGGGTTCGTGGCGGCCGCGCCGATGGTCGAACCGCCCGCCCAGCGCACCTTCCAGGCCATCGACCACTGCGTGGGCAACGTCGAACTCGGCCGGATGAACGAGTGGGTCGGCTTCTACAACAAGGTCATGGGCTTCACGAACATGAAGGAGTTCGTGGGCGACGACATCGCCACCGAGTACAGCGCGCTGATGTCGAAGGTCGTCGCGGACGGCACCCTCAAGGTCAAGTTCCCGATCAACGAGCCCGCGATCGCCAAGAAGAAGTCCCAGATCGACGAGTACCTGGAGTTCTACGGCGGCGCCGGCGTCCAGCACATCGCGCTGAACACCAACGACATCGTCGCGACCGTCCGCACCATGCGCGCGGCCGGGGTCCAGTTCCTCGACACCCCGGACTCGTACTACGACACGCTCGGCGAGTGGGTGGGCGACACCCGGGTGCCGATCGACACCCTGCGCGAACTGAAGATCCTCGCCGACCGGGACGAGGACGGCTACCTGCTGCAGATCTTCACCAAGCCGGTCCAGGACAAGCCGACCGTGTTCTTCGAGATCATCGAACGGCATGGCTCGATGGGCTTCGGCAAGGGCAACTTCAAGGCCCTGTTCGAGGCGATCGAACGCGAGCAGGAGAAGCGCGGCAACCTGTAACTCGGCAACCTGAAGCCCGTCGGCCTGTAACCCGTCGGCCTGTCCCTAGGACAGGTCGGCGGGCAGGGGCTCCTCCGGTTCCTCGGCCAACTCCTGCAACGCCGACTGCGCCGCCGTGACCCGCAGCGGCGAGAAGTACGGGTTGATCCGCAGCGCCTCGTCGAGATGCCGCTGGGCCGGCCCGTTCAGCTCCAGCTCGCGCTCGATCATCCCCCGGTGGAACACGTACAGCGCACTGCGCACCCCGCCGCCCTTCGTCTTGTCCGTCGCGGTCGTGGCGTAGTCCAGCGCCTCCTCGTCGTCGCCGTCCCGGTGCAGCGCCCAGGCGAGGGCGTCGGCCACCTCGATCCCCGGCTGGCGCTCCCACTCCTCCTCCAGCCGCGCCACCGCGTCCTGCGGGTCCCCGTGGTCCGCCTCGAACTGCCCGATCAGCAGCTCCTCGTCGACCCCGCCCGCCACCGCCTGCCGTACCCGCTCCCGCAGCAGCCCGTACTGCTCCCGGGCCGCCGCGAACTGCCCCCGAGACTCGTACAACTCGCCGAGTTCCAGCGTGACCTGGGGGTCGGCGTGCTTGGCGAGGGCGGTCCGGTACGCGGCGACCGCCTCGTCGGTGCGGCCCAGCGCGGCCAGCGCCCGCCCCTGCCCGGCGAGCGCCGCCCGCTGGTCGGGGTCGAGGCGTACGGCCGCCCGGAAGTGCCGCAGCGCGTCCTCCCGGTCGCCCCGCTCCCAGGCCAGCTGCCCGACCCCGGTCAGATAGGCGGCCTGCTCGGCGGGGGTGCGGGCGGCCGCCGCCGCGTCCGTCAGCTGGGCCGCGGCGTCCTCGCGCCAGCCCCGGTCGCGGTAGACCGCCGAGGCCCGCGCCATCACCGCGGGCCGTTCGGCCGCGCCGGTGCGCAGCGCCGTCAGTTTGTCCAGGGCGCCCCGGGCCGCCTTGTAGTCGCCGAGCCCGGTGTAGGCGTCGATCAGCGCCGGATACGACGTCCACCGCTTCGGCGCCAGCTTCAGCGCCTGCTCGCCGTACCGCTTGGCCGACGGGAAGTCCCGGCGCGCGTTCGCCAGCGCGGCCAGCCCGCCCAGCGCCTCCGCGTTGCCGGTGCCCCGCACCTCCAGCGAGGTCCGCAGCGCCCGCTCGGCCTTCGGAAAGTTCGCCGCGTCCGCACTGTGCCGCCCCTGCTCCAGATACGCGCTCCCCAGCACCGCCCATGCCCGCGCGTCCCGCGGCTGCGCCCGCACCCGGCTCTCCTGCTGCCCGATCAGCGCCGCCAGCTCCGGCAGCCCGGCCGGCAATCCGGAGGTGACCGCGGCCAGTGTCCGCGCCTGCAGCCGGGCCTGGGCCCGTGGGCCCGGGGCGGGCGGTGCGGCCCGGCGGTGCGGCTCGGCCTGCGGCAGCATCAGGGCCGCGCCCGCAGCGACTCCGCAGACACACGCGGTGACCAGCACGCGCCGCAGCCACCGCCGGGTGCGGCGCGGCGGAGGCGGCTCGGCCACCAGGGACGTACCGGGGACGGAGCGGCCGTACTGTCGGATCTCCATGCCGCTCACTGTGCGGCAGTACGACCGGCACGTCCGGGTGGCCCAAGGGCGGCACGGACGGGGTTCACACCGATGGCCCCGAGTGCGACGCTGTGATCATGAGCCGTATCGAAGCCCCCCGCGACGAACACACCGGTAATCTCACCGACCGGCTCCTGGCCGGCCTGCCCGCCGAGGCCGTCCTGACCGACCCCGACATCACCGCCTCCTACGCCAACGACATGGCGAGCTTCTGTCCGGCCGGCGCCCCGGCCGTGGTCGTGCTGCCACGCACCGTCGAACAGGTCCAGCACGTCATGCGCACCGCCACCGAGCTGCGCGTCCCGGTCGTCCCGCAGGGCGCCCGCTCCGGCCTGTCCGGCGGCGCCAACGCCACCGACGGCTGCATCGTGCTGTCCCTGACCAAGATGGACCGCATCCTGGAGATCAGCCCCGTCGACCGGATCGCCGTCGTGGAACCGGGCGTCATCAACGCCGCCCTCTCCCGCGCGGTCGAGGAACATGGCCTGTACTACCCGCCCGACCCCTCCAGCTGGGAGATGTGCACCATCGGCGGCAACATCGGCACGGGGTCGGGCGGCCTGTGCTGTGTGAAGTACGGCGTGACCGCCGAGTACGTCCTCGGCCTGGAGGTCGTCCTCGCCGACGGCCGCCTGATGTCCACCGGGCGCCGTACCGCGAAAGGGGTGGCCGGCTACGACCTCACCCGGCTCTTCGTCGGCTCCGAGGGCTCGCTCGGCATCGTTGTCCGCGCGGTCCTGGGCCTGCGGCCCAAGCCGCCCCAGCAGCTCGTCCTGGCCGCCGAGTTCGGCTCCGCGGCCGCCGCCTGCGACGCCGTGTGCCGGATCATGGAGGGCGGTCACGTGCCCTCCCTCCTCGAACTGATGGACCGTACGACCGTCAAGGCGGTCAACGACCTCGCCCACATGGGTCTCCCGGAGACCACCGAGGCGCTGCTGCTGGCCGCCTTCGACACCCCGGACCCCACCCCCGACCTCGCCGCCGTCGGCGCGCTGTGCGAGGCCGCCGGCGCTAGCCAGGTCGTCCCGGCCGAGGACGCCGCCGAGTCCGAACTCCTCCTCCAGGCCCGGCGGCTCTCGCTGACCGCGCTGGAGGCGGTGAAGGGCACGACGATGATCGACGACGTGTGCGTGCCCCGCTCGAAGCTCGGCGCGATGCTCGAGGGCGTCGAGCAGATCGCCGCCAAGTTCGGGCTCACCATCGGGGTCTGCGCGCACGCCGGCGACGGCAACACGCACCCCACCGTCTGCTTCGACGCCCAGGACCCGGACGAGTCCCGGCGGGCCCGCGAGTCATTCGACGAGATCATGGCCCTCGGCCTGGAACTCGGCGGCACCATCACCGGCGAACACGGGGTGGGCGTCCTGAAGAAGGAGTGGCTGGCGCGGGAGATCGGCCCGGTCGGCGTGGAGATGCAGCGGGCGGTGAAGCAGGTCTTCGACCCGCTCGGCATCCTCAACCCCGGCAAGCTGTTCTGACCTCTCCCGTACGGCCCTCACTGGGCGAGCAGTTGGTCGAGCGCGTCGTCGATGCCCAGCTGCCCGCCCTCGCTCCCCGGGGGCACCACCCGCAGCGTCCGCTCCAGCCAGGCCGACACCTGCGCGGACGGCGCCTCCAGCAGGGCTTCCCCGTCCGGCGAACTCAGCGCCATCAGCACCACGCTGCGCCCGTCGACCTTGGTCGGCCACACCCGCACATCCCCCTGCCCGCACGGCCGGAACACCCCCTCCACCAGCAGCTCCCGGGCGAACGTCCAGTTGACCGGGTGCTCGGAGTTGATGTGGAAGGTGATGTGGATCGCGTACGGATCGTCGGAGCGGTAGCTCAGCCGGGCCGGGACCGGGATGCTCCGCTCGGGCGACAGGACGAGCCTCAACTCCAGCTCCCGCTCCACCACGGTGTCATGCATGACCTGCGTCTCCTCTCTGCCGGGGCCGCTCGGACCGGGCCCGTACCAGGGGAGAGGGGGCAGGGGCACGGGCATTACGCGGGTTCGGGAAACTTTTTCCGTGCAGGTGTGGGACCCGTGTACGGCGTTGCCCGGAAAGGGGTGGGTCCGGCGGGACTGGCGGTGTGGCATGCCCGGGTCTGATAGATGTGGGGGACCCCATTTCACCCCCGAGCAGATACGGGACGACGGACATGAGCGCCCCAACCCCGGCACCCGGTGACGACAGGCCCCGCGAGGGCTACTACCCGGACCCGTCCATCCCCGGCTACGTCCGGTACTGGAACGGCGCCTCCTGGGTGCCGGGCACCAGCCGGCCGGCGCCGCAGGACGGCGAACCGCTCACCCCGCCGCCCGGCGCCCGCCCGGCGGCCCCGTCCGTCGAGGAGACGGGCCCGCACTTCTTCGACGAGGACCCGCAGCCGGCACCCTCCGGGCAGGACCAGCCGTCCGCCTGGGGCACCGATCCCCGCGTCCCCGCGGACCACCCGTCCCAGCCGTCCGGGCACGCCAGCCGCACCGACGGCACGGCGTCGATCCCGCCCGCGGACGACTCCGCCCAGGACCCCGGCGGCACCTTCATCTTCCGCCGCCCGGTCCCGGGCCCGGCGGCGGTCACGGACGACGGCACGATGACGTTCCGGCCGGGGCAGGGCAGGCAGCCCGGCGCTGCCGGGGCAACGGGCCCGGCAGGCTCGGGAGCCTCCGGCACGCCGGGCTTCGGAGCGCAGGCCTCCGGCTCGGGGGCGGCGGGCGGTCCCGGCGCGGGCGGCTTCGGCTCGGGGTCGGGAGGGCCCGGCGCGGGTGCGGGCTTCGGTGCGCAGGCCTCCGGCCAGGGGGCAGCGTCCGGTGGGCCCGGTACGGCGGGCCCCGGTGCGCAGGGGTCCGGCTCGGCGGGTGCCGGTGGCTTCGGCTCGGGGGCTGCGTCCGGCGCGGCGGGTGCCGGCGGCTTCGGGGCCCAGGGCCCGGTCGGCGCGCCCCACGCGGGGCCGGGTGGCCCAAGTGCCGCTGTCGCAGGCGGACTTGGCGGTCCCGGTGTGCAGGGTCCGATCGGGGCGCCGGGCGCGCAGTCCGCGCCGCCCGACCGTCCCGGGTTCGGTGCCGGGAAGGCGGCCGCCGCGCGGGCCGCTGCCGCACAGACCCCGCAGGCGCCCCAGGCTTCCGCCGCCGTGGCCCCCGGGGTGCCGCAGCAGGCCGGTGCCGGCACCCCGATGACCTCGGGTCCGGGCGGTGGGCAGTCCTCCTGGGCCCAGCAGGTGCACCAGCTGGCCGGGGGCGCGGACGAGCCGGTGGCACCGTGGAAGCCGCCGGTGGAGGACATCTTCCAGGCGGCCGCCCGCCGGCAGGCCGCGGCCCGCCCGGCCGGCCTCGGCAAGCGGTTCGCCGCCCGTCTGATCGACAGCCTGGTCATCGGCGCCGTCACCGCCGCCGCGGCGGTCCCGCTCGGCGCCCCGGCGGTCGACCATGTCCAGCAGAAGATCGACGAGGCCAAGCTGTCCGGCCGTACCGTCACCGTCTGGCTGGTCGACGGCACCACCGGCACCGCCCTCGGCATCGTCCTCGCCGTCCTTCTCCTCTTCGGCGTCCTGTACGAGGTGCTGCCCACCGCCAAGTGGGGCCGCACCCTCGGCAAGAAGCTGTGCGGCCTGGAGGTCCGGGACATCGAGGGGCACGCGCCTCCGACGTTCGGCGCGGCCCTGCGTCGCTGGCTGGTCTACAGCATCCCCGGTCTGCTCGGCATCGGGATCGTCGGCGTGCTGTGGTGCCTGTTCGACCGGCCCTGGCACCAGTGCTGGCACGACAAGGCGGCCCACACCTTCGTCGCGTCCTGACCCGACGGGCGGACCCGTACTCCGTACGGCCGCTCGCCGGGTGCGGAGCCGGGGCGTTCGCGGTCCACTCGGGCCATGAGCAGCGAACCGCCCCCCGGCTCCGGAGAGCAGCCCCCCGAGGACGACCCGTTCAGGAAGCGGCCCCCCTCGGAGCAGGGATCGGGCTCGCCGTACGACACCCCTTCGGGCGCCCAGCAGCCCCCACCGCCGGGCGGCCCGCCTCCGGGCGGTGAGCAACCGCCGCCCGGAGGTCAGCAACCCCCGCCCTACGGCGGCCAGCAGCCACCCCCCTACGGCGGCGGGCCCTACGGTGGCGGCGGCCCGTACGGCGGTCCCGGTGGTCCCGGCGGCCCGGGCTACCCCGCCGACCCGCTCGCCGGCATGCCCCCGCTCGCCGACAGCGGCAAGCGGACCCTTGCGCGGTTCATCGACGTCGTCCTCGTCACCGTCGTCGCCATTCTGATCAGCCTGCCCTTCGGCTTCATGCCGAACAGCCAGGCGATCGCGACCGGCACGTTGATCGCGGAGGCGGTGATCGGCATCGTGCTCTACGTCGGCTACGACACCTTGACGACGGCCAAGTGGGGGCAGACCCTCGGCAAGAAGTGGCTGGGCATGAGAGTGGCCAACCTCGCCGACGGCTCCACGCCCGACACCCAGACCGCTCTGATCCGCGCGCTGGTGCTCTGGCTTCCGGCCCTGTTCTGCTGCTCCTGCTTCTGGCTCGTGATCACGGGCGGCTGGAGCTTCTTCGACAAGCCGTACAAACAGGGTCTGCACGACAAGGCCGCCAAAACGGTGGTGGTCGAAGTCGGCTGACCTTTTTGTGGGTGCTCATACGAGAGCGGCGGGTCCGTGACTGTCACCGGCCCGCCGCTCCCGTACGCGTCGTTCACAACGTGGTCGGTACCCGCTCGCTCTCCGGCGCGGTCTCGGCCGGCGGCGCGACGGTGCGCGGCCTCGGTGGTAGTGGCACCGTCATCGCCACGAGCAGCCCCAGCGCGAGCGCGGCCAGGGCGATGACGGTGACCCCGATGCCCGAACTCGTCTGGGACAGCAGCAGCATGGCGAGCGTCGAGAAGATCACGGTGCACGAACCGTAGGCGAGCTGTGCGGCGGTCGGACGAGGCATGGCAATCGTGTCCTCGGAAGAAAGGTGGGGGCGCCATTCGACTCTCTTCGCGTGCATGCCCGAGCCGGACGCGTGGTAAGCGTGACCTAACCCACGGTACCGGTGCACGGGGGGCGCACAGAGTCATGGGGTCCGGCAAGTGGGCAGGCTCACGCGCCCGTTGTCCGACATGCGGACGTGTTCGTAAAGCGAACGTCCGCTCCGCATAGTGCACTTGTCCTGCTCAAGTCAAGGTCTGTCTTTTCTTCTAAACCTCTAGTCAAATGTCGTCACTTGATTACACGCGTTGATCATGCGTGCACGGACCCTTCCACGACCGAGGATCCCCCTGTCCGTGCGCGCGGCGCGGGGGAGGAACTCAAGTGACCAGCAGACCCTGGACGTTCAGAGCCGCCGCCGTCGGTGTGGCGCTCGCCGCCGCCTCTGCCGGCTTCGCGACGTTCGCCGTCGCCGAGGCGAGCACCACGGCCCGCCCGGCTGCCGCGAACCGGCACGACCCGGCCCCGGTGAAGCAGCAGAAGCACGACCTCGACGGCCCCCTGAGCAAGACGCAGAAGGCCCAGCGCCAGGAGGCCCTGAACCAGCTCATAGCGGGCAAGGCCAAGGCTCAGGAGCGCAACGGCTCGAAGGTCGTCCAGCTCAAGAGCAAGAAGGGCCACGGCAAGTACGTCGAGCTGAGCCGCGAGAAGACCGACAAGATCTTCACCATCCTGGTGGAGTTCGGGGACCAGACCGACCCCAAGTTCGGCGGCACTCCCGGCCCGCTGCACAACACGATCGCCGCGCCGGACCGTAAGAAGGACAACTCGACGGCCTGGCAGAAGGACTACAACCAGAAGCACTACCAGGACCTCTACTTCGGCACCGGCAAGAACGTCGAGTCGATGAAGAAGTTCTACGAGAAGGAGTCCTCGGGCCGCTACTCGGTGTCCGGAGAGGTCTCCGACTGGGTCAAGGTGCCCTACAACGAGGCCCGTTACGGCAACAACGCCTGTGGCTCCACCAACTGCCCGAGCGTGTGGAACGTCGTCAGCGACGGCGTGACCTCCTGGGTGGCCAAGCAGAAGGCGGCCGGCAAGACAGACGCGCAGATCAAGGCGGACCTGGCCAAGTACGACCAGTGGGACCGCTACGACTACGACGGCGACGGCAACTTCAACGAGCCCGACGGCTACATCGACCACTTCCAGATCGTGCACGCCGGTGAGGACGAGTCCGCGGGCGGCGGCGCCCAGGGCAAGGACGCGATCTGGGCCCACCGCTGGTACGCCTTCGGCACCGACGCCGGCGCCACCGGTCCCGCGGACAACAAGCTGGGCGGCGCGCAGATCGGCGACACCGGCATCTGGGTCGGTGACTACACCATCCAGCCGGAGAACGGCGGCCTCGGCGTCTTCGCGCACGAGTACGGCCACGACCTCGGCCTGCCGGACCACTACGACACCACCGGCAACGGCGACAACTCCACCGGCTTCTGGACCCTGATGTCCTCCGGCTCCTGGCTCGGTCGGGGCAAGGACTCCATCGGTGACCTGCCGGGCGACTTCAGCGCCTGGGACAAGCTGCAGCTCGGCTGGCTGAACTACGACACGGCCAAGGCCGGGAAGCAGTCCACGCACAAGCTGGGTGTCGCCGAGTACAACACCTGGGACAAGCAGGCCCTCGTGGTCTCCCTGCCGGACAAGGCGGTCACCACCACGATCGTCGCCCCGGCGGAGGGTGCGACCCAGTGGTGGAGTGGCAGCGGCGACAACCTCAAGAACACGCTGACCCGTTCGGTGGACCTGACCGGCAAGTCCTCGGCCGCGCTGACCCTGGACGGCTGGTACGACATCGAGGCCAACTACGACTACCTCTACGCCGAGGTGTCGACGGACGGTGGCGCCAACTGGACCGCGCTCGACGGCACGGTGGACGGCCAGGCCATCCCGCGTGACGCCAGCGGCGCACCGGCCCTGACCGGCACGGTCGACGCGTACAAGAAGCTGTCGTACTCGCTGGACGCCTACGCTGGCAAGAAGATCGACGTCCGCTTCCGCTACCAGACCGACGGCGGCGTGGCGCAGAAGGGCTTCGCGGCGGACGAGATCACGCTGACCGCCGACGGCGCGACGGTGTTCTCCGACAACGCCGAGAGCGCGGACGCCGGTTGGACCGTGAGTGGCTTCTCCCGGATCGGCGCGTCCTTCACCAAGGACTACGCGCAGTACTACATCGCCGAGAACCGCCAGTACGTCTCGTACGACAAGACCCTCAAGGTCGGCCCGTACAACTTCGGCTTCTCGACGACCCGTCCGGACTGGGTGGAGCACTACCCGTACCAGAACGGCCTGCTGATCTGGAAGTGGGACACCTCCCAGGCGGACAACAACACCAGCGTCCACCCGGGTGTCGGCCTGGTCCTGCCGGTCGACTCGCACCCGAAGGCCCTGAAGTGGTCCGACGGCACGCTGATGCGCACCCGCATCCAGTCCTACGACTCCCCGTTCAGCCTGTACGGCACCGACGGCCTCACGCTGCACAACGCGGACGTCGCGACGAAGATCAAGTCGTCGAAGGGCGTGTCGGTCTTCAACGACCGCACCAGCACGTACTACGACCCCTCGACCCCGACCGCCGGCGTCAAGATCACTGACACCAACACCAAGATCAAGATCGTCAAGGAGGCCAAGGACGGCTCGACGATCTCGCTCAAGGTCGGTCCCGCGGTGAAGTAGTTCTTAAAACCGCAGGTCAGACGCACATCGGCGGCAACCCCTTGGCGGGTTGCCGCCGATCGTGTTTAGGTGCGTCCTGTGGACCGCTTATTGACACCGACCGAAACGGGGATGTGACCGCATGGCCGCAGGAGGCTTCTGCAAGCTGCCGAACGGCACGGTGGTGGTGGCGCTGAACCTGCCCAGTCCGGCCGGTGGCCAGGCCGGGGTACGGGTGCTCGTGCACGCCCAGAACCGGGCCCGTGCCCTGACCCGGCTGCGCAACCTGGGGTTGCGTGCGGTGTACCTGCGGGGCAACGCGGAGCCTCCCACGCCGGACGAGGTCACGGCGGTGCTGCACCATCCCGACGGCCTGATATGGCGCACGGCTCCGGACAACGGTGTCACCGTGATGGAGCTGTGGCATCCGATCAGGGCCCTGCTGCGCCGGCCGGCCGCGCAGGCCTGACTCGCCCCTCCCGCCGGGTACCGGGCCGGCGCTTTCCCGGGAGGCCCGTTCAGACGACGGGCTTCCCGGTCAGCTCCACGCCCGCCTCACGCAGTTCCTGGAGCGCCGCGGTGGTGGTCTCCTCGCGCACCCCGGCGGTCAGGTCGAGCAGGACATGGGTGCGGAAGCCCTCCTTCACGGCGTCCAGCGCGGTGGCCCGCACGCAGTGGTCCGTGGCGATCCCGACGACGTCCACCTCGACGATCTCCCGGGCGCGCAGCCAGTCGGCCAGCGCGACCCCGTTCTCGTCCGCGCCCTCGAAGCCGCTGTACGCCGCCGAGTACGCGCCCTTGTCGAACACCGCGTCCACCGCCCCGGAGGCGACGGCCGGGGCGAAGTTCGGGTGGAAGCCCACCCCCTCCGTGCCCGCGACACAGTGCGCGGGCCAGGAGCGGGCGAAGTCGGGGTTGTCCGCGAAGTGGCCGCCGGGCGCGATGTGGTGGTCCCGGGTGGCGACCACATGGCGGTAGCCGGTACCGCCCGCCTGGCCGATCAGCTCGGTGATCGCGGCGGCCACGTCGGCGCCCCCGGCCACCGCGAGGCTGCCCCCTTCGCAGAAGTCGTTCTGCACATCTACGACGATCAACGCGCGGCGCATGATGGGTGTCCTTCGCCTGAGGGTTAAGTAACTGAGCCTAGAGACTTCGCGGCCGGTTCGGGAGAGGGCATCAAAGGGGGCGGACGACGATCGCGCTTTAGCTACCCGAGCGCCCCTGGACATACTCCGTCGGAATGACAGGTTCCCCGCGGGAGAGCTGTGTAGCGGACAGCGGCAGGTTGGCCCGCGCCGCGATGTGCCGCTCACGGGGCACGTCGAGCGGCTCCCGGGCGACGACCTCGCCGCCCTTGACCAGCTGCACCAGCAGCTGCCGGTCGGCCAGTTCGGTCGGCACCGGCCCGGTCCCGATCACCTCGGCCTCGGCCACCCCCTCCTCGTCCAGCCGGCGCGCCGCCCACTTGCGTCCGCCGATGGAGGTCTTGCCCCCGCTGGCCTTCTTCGCGACCGGCACCAGCGGCGCCGCCGGGTCGGCGGACTCGGCGCGGGCGACCAGCTTGTAGACCATCGAGCAGGTCGGGTGCCCGGAGCCGGTCACCAGCTGGGTGCCGACGCCGTACGCGTCCACGGGCGCCGCGGCCAGCGAGGCGATGGCGTACTCGTCCAGGTCGGAGGTCACGACGATCTTCGTGGCGGTGGCGCCCAGCTCGTCCAGCTGCTGCCGCACCCGGTGTGCCACGAGGAGCAGGTCGCCGGAGTCGATGCGGACCGCGCCCAGCTCGGGTCCGGCCACCTCCACCGCCGTACGGACCGCCTCGGCGACGTCGTAGGTGTCGACCAGCAGCGTGGTGCCCCGGCCGAGGGTGGCCACCTGGGCCTGGAAGGCGTCCCGCTCGCTGTCGTGCAGCAGGGTGAAGGCGTGCGCGGAGGTGCCGACGGTCGGGATGCCGTACCGGAAGCCGGCCGCGAGGTCGGAGGTGGTCGCGAAGCCGCCGACGTAGGCGGCGCGCGAGGCGGCCACGGCGGCCAGTTCGTGGGTGCGGCGGGCACCCATCTCGATCAGCGGCCGGCCGCCCGCGGCGGAGGTCATCCGGGAGGCGGCGGCCGCGATGGCCGAGTCGTGGTTGAGGATCGAGAGGATCACGGTCTCCAGCAGCACGCACTCGGCGAAGGTGCCCTCGACCCGGATGATCGGCGAACCCGGGAAGTACACCTCGCCCTCGGGATAGCCCCAGATGTCGCCGCTGAAGCGGTAGTCGGCGAGCCACTTCGAGGTCTGCTCGTCCACGATCTTCCGCTCCCGCAGGAAGCCGAGGACACCCTCGTCGAAGCGGAAGTTCTCGACCGCGTCCAGGACGCGTCCGGTGCCCGCCACCACGCCGTAGCGCCGCCCGTTCGGCAGCCGCCGGGTGAAGACCTCGAACACACTGCGCCGCTCGGCCGTACCGGCCCGCAGCGCGGCTTGCAGCATCGTCAGCTCGTACTGGTCCGTGAAGAGCGCCGTCGAGGGAACGTCCACCGGCAGCCCAAGGTCCGCTGTGTTCATGACGAGGATGGTACCCCCATTTCGTCAGTGTGACGATTTATCAAGGGCGTGGCAGCATGGGCTGTGTGACGTCACCCGCGCCCGTAGAGATCGAACGCACCGAGTCGGCGGAGGAGGTCTTCGCCGTACCCGAGCCCGACGTCCCCTGGGTCACGATCGTCCACAACGACCCGGTCAACCTCATGAGCTACGTGACGTACGTCTTCCAGGCGTACTTCGGCTATCCGAAGGACAAGGCCACCAAGCTCATGCTCGACGTCCACCACAAGGGCCGGGCGGTCGTCTCCAGCGGCACTCGCGAGGAGATGGAACGCGACGTGCAGGCGATGCACGGTTACGGCCTGTGGGCCACCCTCCAGCAGGACCGGAAGTAGCGAACCTTCTCCATGCCCGGACACTTCGAACCGATCCCCGGCGGCGGCGCGGCTGTCGCCCTCGACGACGTCGAGATCTCCATCATCCGCTCGCTGGCCGTCCAGCTCCTGGAACTCATCGGCCCAGGCCCGGCCGCGGACGCCCCCGCCGACCCTCTGGCCGAGCTGTTCGCCGAGGGGCCGAGCGAGCCGCCCGCCGACCCCGTCCTGCGCAGGCTCTTCCCGGATGCCTACAGCGACCCGGAGAAGGCGCCCGACTCCCCGGCCGACGCCGAGGAGCAGCGGGAGCACTCCGCCGAGTTCCGCCGCTACACCGAGAACGACCTCAGGGCCGGCAAGCGGGACAACGCCCTCGCGGTGATCCGCACCCTGGACGCGCTCTCCCCGGTGGGTGAGGGCGGGGCGGTGCTCAAGCTGTCCCCGGACGAGTCGCGGCGCTGGCTCGGCGCCCTCAACGACCTGCGCCTGGCGATCGGCTCCCGGCTGGAGATCCTCGACGAGGACGACACCGATCTGCTCTACCGGCTCCCGGACGAGGACCCGCGCAAGCCGATGGTGATGGCGTATCTGTGGCTGGGCGGCCTCCAGGAGACGCTCGTGACCACCCTTATGCCGTAACTTGTCCAGATTTTGTGTTCGCTCAGAGGACGCTCAAATCCGGATAACGATCGCGTCACCGTTGCGGCCTGGTTTGCCGCTTTAGGGCGCTCTTTGTCCGCTTCTCCCTGTGCGATGCGCCACATCATGCCCCTGTGCCTCATATTGCGGCCGTGATAAATCTTCACGACCGCCCGGCCGACACCACCCATGTTCGGTCGGGTGCGCCACCGAGCCGGCGACCGTCGGCCAGGCACGAGCGGGCTCGCGAAACCCGCTCAGCTCCATCAATCCGGGGGGATCGAAACCCGATCCGAGGCCGACGAAAGGCCCGGTTCGGCATGGAGAAAGGCGCACCACGACATGACCTCCGAGAGGGTCAACGACGCCCCGGAAGAGGGGTACGAGCGCGGGCTCGGCAGCCGTCAGGTCCAGATGATCGCGATCGGCGGTGCCATCGGCGTCGGCCTGTTCCTGGGAGCCGGGGCGAACATCGCCAAGGCCGGTCCCAGCCTCATCCTGATGTACGCCCTCGCGGGCGCGATCGTCTTCTTCATCATGCGGGCGCTCGGCGAGCTGCTGCTCTACCGCCCGGTCTCGGGCTCCTTCGCGGAGTACTCCCGTGAGTTCCTCGGCCCGTTCTTCGGCTACTTCACCGGCTGGACGTACTGGCTGATGTGGGTGGTGACCGGCATGGCCGAGCTGACGGCCGCCGCCATCTACGTCAACTACTGGTTCCCGCACATCCCCCAGTGGGTGACGGCCCTCGTCTTCCTGGTGATCCTCTTCGGGGTCAACCTGATCTCCGTGAAGGTCTTCGGAGAGCTGGAGTTCTGGTTCTCCATGGTCAAGGTCACCGCCCTGATCGGCATGATCGTGATCGGCCTCGGCGTCCTCACCTTCGGCTTCAGCTCCGCCGGTGACACGGCGTCGGTCGCGAACCTCTACCAGTTCGACGGCTTCTTCCCCAAGGGCATCGGCTCGTCCCTGATGACCCTGCAGGGCGTCATGTTCGCCTACCTCGCGGTCGAGCTGGTCGGCGTCACGGCCGGCGAGTCGGAGAACCCGGAGAAGACCCTCCCCAAGGCCATCAACACGCTCCCGTGGCGTATCGCCCTCTTCTACGTCGGCGCGCTCTCCGTCATCCTGTGCGTGGTGAAGTGGACCGAGTTCGCGCCGGGCGTCTCGCCCTTCGTCGAGGCGTTCGCGAAGATCGGCATCCCGGCGGGCGCGGGCATCGTCAACTTCGTGGTCCTCACCGCCGCCCTCTCCTCCTGCAACTCCGGCATGTACTCGACCGGCCGCATGCTGCGCACCCTGGCCGAGAGCGGAGAGGCCCCGAGGGGCTTCCAGAAGCTGTCCGCCTCCAAGACCCCGGCGCTCGGCATCACGGTCTCCGTCGCCTTCATGGCCATCGGTGTGGTCCTCAACTACATCGTCCCGGAGAAGGCGTTCGGCTACGTCACCTCCGTCGCCACCGCGGCCGGCATCTGGACCTGGCTGATGATCCTGATCAGCCACGTCCTCTACCGCCGCGCGGTCGTCGCGGGCCGGCTGCCCGCCTCCTCCTTCCCGGCGCCGGGCGGCGCGGTGTGCAGCTGGATCGCCATCGTGTTCCTGCTCTTCGTCACCGGTCTGATCGCCTACGACGCCGACTCCCGCGTCTGCCTCTATGTGATGGCCGGCTGGGCCGCCGCCCTCGGCATCGGCTGGGCGGTCCTCAAGGCCCGCAACCCGCAGGTCGCCGAGCGCCGCGAGCCGGAGCTGGAGAAGGTGGGCTGACCTCACCGAAGGACGTCCGGCCTCCGGGAGTACTCGTGGCACCCCCGGCGGCCGCCGCTCAGGACGTCCGGCATATGGGCCGCCCCGTACCATCCCTCGGTACGGGGTGGCCCTTCTGCTTATCCTGGCGAACATGCTGACCATCACCCAGGCCCTCGTCGACCAGATCGTCGCGCACGCGCGCAAGGACCACCCCGACGAGGCGTGCGGCGTCGTCGCGGGCCCGGCCGGTTCGGACCGCCCCGAGCGCTTCATCCCGATGCTGAACGCGGCCATGTCGCCCACGTTCTACGAGTTCGACTCCGGGGACCTCCTCAAGCTCTACCGCGAGATGGACGACCGCGACGAGGAGCCCGTGGTCATCTACCACTCGCACACGGCGACCGAGGCGTACCCGTCCCGCACCGACATCTCGTACGCGAACGAGCCCGGCGCCCACTACGTCCTGGTGTCCACCGCCGACACCGACAGCCTCGGCGACTTCCAGTTCCGCTCGTACCGCATCGTGGAAGGTGAGGTCACGGAGGAGGAGGTCAAGGTCGTGGAGGCCTACTGATCCCGCGATTCGGTCAGAATTCATCCAGCATGCGAGATCACACTCTGGGAGCGGGACCGGGAATCGATACGATGAGCCCATGGTTCTGAACGACGTGAGCGAGAAGGCGCCGGGCACTCTGCTCGTGGCGCGGCTGCACGTCGACCTGTGCCGGCTGAACAGCGCCATCTGTTGACGTTCCCCGCCGCCGTACGGCCGTGGCCGCGGCGCTCCCCCAGTGCCGAAAGCCTGGGGGTACCCCCAGCCGCGTGCCCACTTCCCCCTTCGACGAACCCTTTCCGACAGGAGCCGCAACCATGGCCATCGAGGTCCGCATCCCCACCATCCTCCGCCAGTACACCGACGGTCAGAAGGCGGTGGAGGGCAGCGGTGACACCCTCGCCGACCTGTTCACCGACCTCGAGACCCGGCACGCGGGCATCCACGCCCGCATCGTGGACGAGGGCAAGCTGCGCCGCTTCGTCAACGTCTACCTGAACGACGAGGACGTCCGCTTCCTCGACAACATCAACACCAAGCTGACCGACGGCGACACCGTGACGATCCTGCCGGCCGTCGCCGGCGGCATGGCCTGATCGGCCGCTGATCACCCATGCGCTACGACTCCCCGCTGGCCGCGGTGGGCAACACCCCCTTGGTGCGCCTGCCGCGGTTGTCGCCGTCCCCGGACGTCCGTATCTGGGCCAAGCTGGAGGACCGCAACCCCACCGGCTCGGTCAAGGACCGCCCGGCCCTGCACATGATCGAGCAGGCGGAGAAGGACGGCCGGCTCACCCCGGGCTGCACGATCCTGGAGCCGACCTCCGGCAACACGGGCATCTCCCTGGCCATGGCGGCGAAGCTCAAGGGCTACCGCATGGTGTGCGTGATGCCCGAGAACACCTCGCAGGAGCGCCGGGACCTGCTCGGCATGTGGGGCGCCGAGATCATCTCCTCCCCGGCGGCGGGCGGCTCGAACACGGCCGTGCGCGTGGCCAAGGAGCTGGCCGCCGAGCACCCCGACTGGGTGATGCTCTACCAGTACGGCAACCCGGACAACGCGGGCGCCCACTACGCGACGACCGGCCCGGAGATCCTGGCGGACCTCCCCTCCATCACCCACTTCGTCGCGGGCCTCGGCACCACCGGCACCCTGATGGGCGTCGGCCGCTACCTGCGCGAGCACAGGCCGGACGTGAAGATCGTCGCCGCCGAACCGCGCTACGACGACCTGGTCTACGGCCTGCGCAACCTCGACGAGGGTTTCGTACCGGAGCTGTACGACGCCTCCGTGCTCACCACCCGCTTCTCGGTCGGCTCCGCCGACGCGGTCACCCGCACCCGTGAACTCCTGCAGCAGGAGGGCATCTTCGCGGGCGTCTCCACCGGCGCCGCCCTGCACGCGGCGATCGGAGTCGGCAAGAAGGCGGTGCAGGCCGGCGAGAGCGCCGACATCGTCTTCATCGTGGCCGACGGCGGCTGGAAGTACCTCTCCACCGGCGTCTACACGGCGGCCACCACCGAGGAGGCCATCGCGACGCTCCAGGGCCAGCTCTGGGCATAGCGCCCCTGCTCCACGGGCCAACTACGCGCCATCCCCCTCCTATGAGGGGGCTAAGCCCATCCTATGGAGGGGCAAAGAATTCCCTCCGGTACTGCCGGTGACTCTCGGGCCAGGGCTACGTTCCTCCCGCACCCTGTCATGTCACGCTCACCCGACATGCAGGGCGTCTGTGAGTGTCATGCTCATGACTGCGCGGTTCTGCCGCCGCTACGCGCGTCACGGGCCTGCCCAACCAGTGCGAGAAACCCCACTTCCCCATGGAGGCAGTACCCCATGCGTGAGTCACGCCCGAGCGGGCGGCGACGGAGTCTGCGAAGACTCTTCTCCATCGCCCTCCCCGCCCTCGCCCTGACCGTCGCCGGACTCGCCGCGGCACCGGCGGCCGGCGCCCACACCGCCGCCGCTCCCGCGCCCCACATCTCCCGGGCCGCGCAGAACGCCAAGGCCCTGACCGCCCCGGAGCGCCAGACCTTCCACTCCACCGGCAAGGCCGGCCAGAAGGTCCCCACGACCCATCTGTGCGCCACCGCCGAGCCGGGCCACGCGTCCTGCTTCGCCCAGCGCCGCACCGACATCAAGCAGCGGCTCGCCTCGGCGGTCGCCGCCGCGGCGCCCTCCGGCCTCTCCCCGGCCAACCTGCACAGCGCCTACAACCTGCCCTCGACGGGCGGCAGCGGTCTGACCGTCGCCATCGTCGACGCGTACAACGACCCCAACGCCGAGGCGGACCTGGGCACTTACCGCTCCACCTACGGCCTGTCCGCCTGCACCAAGGCCAACGGCTGCTTCAAGCAGGTCAGCCAGACCGGCTCCACCACCTCGCTGCCCACCAACGACACCGGCTGGGCGGGCGAGGAGGCGCTGGACCTCGACATGGTCAGCGCGGTCTGCCCGAACTGCAGCATCACCCTGGTCGAGGCCAACTCGGCGAACGACACCGACCTCGGCATCGCCGAGAACGAGGCCGTCTCGCTCGGTGCCAAGGTCGTCTCCAACAGCTGGGGCGGCTCCGAGTCCTCCTCCCAGACCAGCGAGGACACCCAGTACTTCAAGCACCCGGGCGTCGCCATCACCGTCTCCTCCGGTGACTCCGCCTACGGCGCCGAGTACCCGGCGACCTCCCAGTACGTGACCGCCGTCGGCGGCACCGCGCTCACCACCTCCTCCAACTCCCGTGGCTGGAGCGAGTCGGTGTGGCACACCAGCTCCACCGAGGGCACCGGCTCCGGCTGCTCGGCGTACGACGCGAAGCCGAGCTGGCAGACCGACACCGGCTGCACCAAGCGCATGGAGGCCGACGTCTCCGCGGTCGCCGACCCGGCCACCGGCGTGGCGGTCTACGACACCTACGGCGGCTCCGGCTGGGCGGTCTACGGCGGCACCAGCGCCTCCGCCCCGATCGTCGCCGGCGTCTACGCCCTCGCGGGCACCCCGGGCTCCAGCGACTACCCGGCGAAGTACCCGTACCAGCACACGAGCAACCTGTACGACGTGACCAGCGGCAGCAACGGCTCCTGCTCCACCTCGTACTTCTGCACCGCGGGCACCGGCTACGACGGCCCGACCGGCTGGGGCACCCCGAACGGCACCACCGCCTTCACCGCCGGCACCAGCACCGGCAACACGGTGACCGTCACCAACCCCGGCAGCCAGTCGACCACCACCGGCGGCTCGGCCAGCCTGCAGATCCACGCCACCGACAGCGCGGGCGCGACCCTGACCTACAGCGCCTCCGGCCTGCCCACCGGCCTGTCCATCAACAGCTCCTCCGGCCTGATCTCCGGTACGGCGTCCACCGCGGGCACCTACCAGGTCACGGTCACCGCGACCGACTCCACCGGTGCCTCCGGCTCGACCTCCTTCACCTGGACGGTCGGCACCTCCGGCGGCACCTGCACCTCGGCCCAGCTGCTCGGCAACCCGGGCTTCGAGTCGGGCAACACCACCTGGACCGCCTCCAGCGGTGTCATCACCAACGACTCCGGTGAGGCCGCGCACGGCGGCTCCTACAAGGCCTGGCTCGACGGGTACGGCTCCTCCCACACCGACACGCTCTCCCAGTCGGTGACCATCCCGTCCGGCTGCAAGGCCAGCTACACCTTCTACCTGCACATCGACACCGCCGAGACCGGCAGCACCGCGTACGACAAGCTGACCGTGACCGCCGGTTCGACCACCCTGGCGACGTACTCGAACGTCAACGCCGCCTCCGGGTACGCGCAGAAGACCTTCGACCTGTCCTCGTTCGCGGGTCAGACGGTCACCCTGAAGTTCAGCGGGGTGGAGGACTCCTCCCTCCAGACCAGCTTCGTCGTGGACGACACCGCCCTGACGACCAGCTGAGCCGTACGGCAACCGGATCCCGCACCCGGAAGATTTCCTTCCGGGTGCGGGATCCGTCCGTGCCGGTGGTACGTCTCATCTGCACCAGGAGGCCGGCAGACGGCCACGGCAGAAAGGCGGACACCCATGCGCCGTACGACGCCCATCGCTTTCGCGGCGGCAGCGCTGCTCCTCGCGGGCTGCGGCTCCCAGAGCGGCGGGGACAACGGCAACGGCACCGGCTCCGGCTCCGGGGACAACGGCAAGGTGTCACCGTCGGCATCCGCCCCGTCGTCCGGCAGCGGCTGTGTCACCCACGTGGAGCTGACCGCCGCCGACAACGGCCGTACCGTCTGCCTGGCCAAGGGCGGCGAGCTGCGGCTCACCCTCGACGGGACCAAGAGCCGACCCTGGAAGCCGGTCGCCGCGAGCGGCACGGCCCTGAAGGCGATCAACGCGGGCTTCGTCCTGCAGCCGGGCGACGCGAGCGCCGCCTACCAGGCGGTGGCGGCCGGCAAGACCGAGCTGACGTCCTCCCGCCCCCTGTGCGCCGAACCCACGGCCCCCGGCCAGGTCTCCTGCAAGGGCATCGAGGAGTGGAAGGTCACCGTGACGGTGCCTTAGGGGGCGAGGTGTCTGACCTGGTCCCACAGGACCGGGTCCACCACGCCCACCCGGCGCCGGAAGTCCCACACCGGGACCTCACGCAGCTCGTCGGTCTGCAGGAAGCTGGGCCGGCCGTGGGCGTCGCCGACCGCGCCGGGCGGCAGCGGAATCACCCCGGCGCGCTCGTCGTGGTACTTGCTGGTGATCTTCGCGACCGTGGCCCGGTTGCCGCGCACGGCCAGCACCAGACAGGGCCGGTCTTTCGCCCTCCCGTCGCCCGCCGCCGCCCTATCCGACGCGCTGCGCGCGGCCCCTTTGGTCTCTGCGCGGTCCTCGTAGGGCACGTTCGCCCACCAGATGTCCCCGGGGTGCGGACGCGTCGTCACCCGGGCCCGGCCGCCGGGGCGCCCGGGCGGTCGCAGCCGGCGCCCGCCGGGCCGGCGGCCCCGGCCCCAGCCGTCGACGAGCGTGGCGACCAGCGCGAGCAGTACCACCGCCGCGAGCGCCAGCCACCATGACGTGTCCATACGGACGACGTTACCGGCGTGCGAGCAGCGGCGCGCGCCCTCCTGTGAGCTGCATGCGCCCCCGGTCCAGCCGAACCGGTGACACCACAGGTGAGTTCGCCCACAACGGCCCCTGGCGGAGGAGCGACCCGCCCTTTTGCGCCTTACGCTCGACAAACCGCACGACCCCCGTATGCCCCCTTCCCGACCCCTCTCCCGCTTCCCGTCCATCGGTTTTCCGCCAACGGAGGTTTCTGCTTCATGAAGCTCACCGTCGTCGGCTGCTCGGGGTCGTTCCCGTCCGCGGAATCGGCCTGTTCGAGCTACCTCGTAGAGGCCGACGGCTTCCGGCTGCTTCTCGACATGGGCAATGGCGCCCTCGGCGAGCTGCAGCGCCACTGCGGTCTTTACGACCTCGACGCGATCTTCCTCAGTCATCTGCACGCCGATCACTGCATCGACATGCTCGGGTACTTCGTCGCGCGCTACTACCGCCACGACGGCGGCCGCTGCGACCCGATCCCGGTCTACGGCCCCGAGGGCACCGAACACCGTTTGACCACGGCGTACGCCGACACCCCCTCCGCGTCCTCCATGAGCGAGGTCTTCGACTTCCACACGGTCAAGCCGTCCACGTTCGAGATCGGCCCGTTCACCGTGCACACCGAGCGGGTCCGCCACCCCGTGGAGGCGTACGCCATCCGCGTCGAGCACGGCGGAAAGTCCCTGACGTACTCCGGCGACACGGGCGTCAGCGAGGCGCTGGACGAGCTGGCCCGGGACACCGACCTGTTCCTGTGCGAGGCCGCGTTCACGCACGGCAAGGAGAACATCCCCGACCTGCACCTCAACGGCCGTGAGGCGGGTGAGACGGCGGCCCGCGCGGGCGTGCGGCGCCTGGTCCTCACCCACATCCCGCCGTGGACCGACCCGCAGGTCAACCTCGCGGACGCGCGCGAGGTCTTCGCGGGGCCGGTGGAGCTGGCCGCGCCGCGGGTCACGTACGAGATCTGACCCCGCCCGCAGACACGAGAAGGCCCCCGGAGCCGCGCTGGCTCCGGGGGCCTGGTCATGCCGTGGGGGACGGGCTCACGCCTTGGTGAGGTCCTCGATCTCCTCCTCGGGCTCGCGGCCCGGGGTGGGGAGGTTGAACTTGACGATGGCGAAACGGAAGACGACGTAGTAGATCGCGCCGAAGGCCAGGCCGACGGGGATCAGCAGCCAGGGCTTGGTGGAGATGCCCCAGTTGATGAACACGTCGGTGAGGCCGGCCGAGAAGCTGAAGCCCATGTGCATGCCCAGCGCCCAGGTGACGGCCATGGACAGCGCGGTCAGCACGGCGTGGATGGCGTACAGGATCGGCGCGATGAACATGAACGAGAACTCGATCGGCTCGGTCACACCGGTGACGAACGAGGTCAGCGCCAGCGACATCATCATGCCCATCACGGCCTGGCGGCGCTCGGGCCGGGCGGTGTGCGCGATGGCCAGGGCGGCGGCCGGCAGACCGAACATCATGATCGGGAAGAAGCCGGTCATGAACATACCGGCGTGCGGGTCACCGGCGAAGAAGCGCGGCAGGTCGCCGTGGAAGACGGTGCCGGCGGAGTTGGTGTAGTCGCCGATCTGGAACCAGGCCACGGAGTTGACGAACTGGTGCATGCCGATCGGGATCAGCGCGCGGTTGATCAGACCGAAGAGCGCCGCGCCGAAGGAGCCGAGGCCGGTCATCCACTCACCGAAGTTGGTGATCACGTCACCGATGGGCTGCCAGCCGAGGACCACCAGGACACCGAGGGCGGCGCCGACGACGGACATGATGATCGGCACCAGACGGCGGCCGTTGAAGAAGCCGAGCCAGTCCACGAGCTTCTTGCGGTGGTAGCGCTGCCACAGTACGGCGGTCAGCAGACCGAGGATGATGCCGCCGAGCACACCCGGGTTCTGGAAGGTCGCGGCCGTGGCGGCCTCGTGGCCCTTCTGCCAGAAGCCGCCGAAGGGGGCGACGGGCGTGTAGGTCGCGCCCTCGTGGCCGTCCTTGATCGGGAACTGGTGGATCACCGCGTAGTAGGTGAGGAAGCTGACCACGGCGGCGAGCGCCGTCGAGCCGTCGGCCTTCTTCGCGAAGCCGATGGCCACGCCTATGCAGAACAGCAGGGGCAGTCCGAAGGAGCTGTCGAAGAGAACACCGCCGGCCCCGGCGAAGACCTTCGCGACATCGGCCGGGAGGTGCAGCTTGTCCCGCACATCGGGCTGCCCGAGGCGCATCAGGAGCCCCGCCGCCGGCAGCACGGCGATCGGGAGCTGAAGGCTGCGTCCTACCTTCTGCAGGCCCTGGAACAGACCTGATCCCCACTTCTTCGTGGGGGCCGCCGTGGGCGCGGTGGCGGTGCTCATAGACTTCCTCCATCGGGTGGTGGTCTACACCACTCAGTGGTGTAGACCTGTTGTAGCACGATGAAGGCGGGATAAGGAACCCACGAATCCGCTCACAGTTTGGTGACGTCCTCGACCTCCTCCTCGGGCTCGCGCCCGGGCGTCCTGAGGTCGAACTTCGTGATGGCGAACCGGAAGATCACGTAGTAGACCGCCGCGAAACACAGGCCGATCGGGATGATCAGCCAGGGCTTGGTGGCCAGGTTCCAGTTGATGACGTAGTCGATGAGTCCGGCCGAGAAGCTGAAGCCGTCGTGCACCCCGAGCGCCCAGGTCACCGCCATCGACACCCCGGTGAGCACCGCGTGGACCGCGTACAGCAGGGGCGCGATGAACAGGAACGAGTACTCGATCGGCTCGGTGATGCCGGTGACGAACGAGGTCAGCGCCACCGACAGCATCAGACCGCCCACCTCCTTGCGGCGGTTCGGCCGCGCGCAGTGGGTCATCGCCAGCGCGGCCGCGGGCAGCGCGAACATCATGATCGGGAAGAACCCCGTGGTGAACTGGCCCGCGTTCGGGTCGCCCGCCAGGAACATGTTGATGTCGCCGTGCACCACCTTGCCCTCGGGCGTCGTGTAGCTGCCGAACTGGAACCAGATGGGCACGTTCAGGAACTGGTGCAGGCCGATGACGAGCAGAGCCCGGTTGGCGACGCCGAAGATGCCCGCGCCCCAGGACCCCGCGTCCCGCAGCCAGTGGCTGAAACTCTCCAGGGCGTCGCCGACCGGCGGCCAGATCCACAGGCACACCGCCGCGAAGACGATGGCGACGAACGACATGATGATCGGGACCAGTCGGCGGCCGTTGAAGAAGCCCAGCCAGTCCACCAGCTTGGTGCGGTGGAAGCGGGCCCAGAAGAACGCGGCCAGCAGACCCATGACGATGCCGCCGAAGACACCCGGGTTCTGGAACGTGAACGAGGTGACCGACCCCTCCTGGACCTGGCAGCCGATGTCCGGGATCGTCTTCGAGCCGGCCGGGCACTGCTGCGGGAACTGGTGCAGCACGCCGTAGTAGACGAGGAAGCCCGCCACCGCCGCGAGGGCCGTCGAGCCGTCCGACTTGCGGGCCATGCCGATCGCGACACCCACGCAGAACAGCAGCGGAAGGCCGATCGAGCCGTCGAGCAGCGCCCCGCCCGCCCCCTTCATCACCTTCGAGACGTCCGTCCAGCCCAGGCCGTCGGCCCCGAACACGTCCGGCTGGCCAAGCCGGTTCAGGATGCCCGCCGCCGGCAGCACCGCGATCGGCAGCTGCAGGCTGCGGCCCATCTTCTGCAGGCCCTGGAAGAGGGTGTTCCAGCGGGCGCGCGCGGGGCTGACCGTGCTGTCGGCGCTCATGGACGTCCTCCCGGGCCGCTCGGCCGGTACGCGGTTTGGCGACCGTACCCCCGGTGGTGTAGACCAGTTGGCGGACGGTTCCGCTGTCGTGATCGCCATCATTGGGCACGCACGGCATGACCGCTCGCGAAGATGGGCCAACTGTGGGTTACTGCGACAAAGCGGTTCGGATCAGGGAGAAGGAACATGGCCAGCAAGGCTGAGAAGATCGTCGCCGGCCTCGGCGGCATCGACAACATCGAGGAGATCGAGGGCTGCATCACCCGGCTGCGCACCGAGGTCTCCGACCCCTCGCTGGTCAACGAGGCCGCCCTGAAGGCCGCCGGCGCCCACGGCGTCGTCAAGATGGGCACCGCCATCCAGGTCGTCATCGGCACCGACGCCGACCCGATCGCCGCGGAGATCGAAGACATGATGTGAACCCTCGGGTTCACCGGTAAGGGGCTCTTCCCACCTAGGGGGGAGCCCCTTCCGTCACTCCGGATAGGCTCGTGGCCATGTCTCGAATCGACGGCCGCACTCCTGAACAGCTCCGCCCGGTCACCATCCAACGCGGCTGGAGCAAGCACGCCGAGGGCTCCGTCCTCGTCTCCTTCGGCGACACCAAGGTCTTCTGCACCGCCTCGGTCACCGAAGGCGTCCCGCGCTGGCGCAAGGGCAGCGGCGAGGGCTGGGTCACCGCGGAGTACGCCATGCTGCCCCGCGCCACCAACACCCGCGGCGACCGCGAGTCCGTCAAGGGCAAGATCGGCGGCCGTACCCACGAGATCTCCCGGCTCATCGGCCGCTCCCTGCGCGCCGTCATCGACTACAAGGCGCTCGGCGAGAACACCATCGTCCTCGACTGCGACGTCCTCCAGGCCGACGGCGGCACGCGTACGGCGGCCATCACCGGCGCCTACGTCGCCCTCGCCGACGCCATCTCCTGGGCCCAAGGCAAGAAGCTGATCCGGGGCGGCCGCCAGCCGCTGACCGGCACGGTGTCCGCGGTCTCGGTCGGCATCGTCGGCGGCGTGCCCCTCCTCGACCTCTGCTACGAGGAGGACGTCCGCGCCGAGACCGACATGAACGTCGTCTGCACCGGCGACGGCCGCTTCGTCGAGGTCCAGGGCACCGCCGAGGCCGAGCCCTTCGCCCGCGAGGAACTGAACGCCCTGCTCGACCTCGCCGTCACCGGCTGCACCGAGCTGACCGCGATCCAGAAGGCCGCGCTGGCCGCCACGCTCGAAAAGTAAAGGGCGCGCCAAACCCGGGGGGACGGAAGGGCAACCCCCGCCCGCTCCCCAGCGTCCGTATGGGTACGGGCGCACGGCCCACCTCCGTGCGCCCGGCCACTTGTAGTCAGGGGAGGGAACACCACCATGGCCGCCAGCCGACGCCGAGGCCGTCTCACCGCCGTCGCCGCCGTCATAGCGACCGCCGCGCTCACCGCCGGCCTCACCACCGGCTGCGACGCCGTGAACAAGGCCCTGGACTGCGTCCAGACCGCCGACTCCATCGCCGACAGCGTCACCGACCTCCAGCAGGCCGTGGAGAACGCCTCGAACGACCCGACGCAGCTCGACCAGTCCCTCGCCCGCATCGACAAGAACCTCGACAAGATCGGCGACAAGACCGACAACGCCGACGTCAACAAGGCGGTCGACAACCTCAACAAGGCCGTGCAGAACGTCCGCACGGCCATCAAGAACGGCGACAACACACCGGACGTCAGCCCGGTCACGGACGCGGCGGGCGAACTGACGAAGGTCTGCACGTCGTAGCCTTCTCGGCCGACCGAGAAGGGATGGGGGTCCCCCGCGCGAGCGCAGCCGAGCGTGGGGGAGGGTGGGCACAGGACGGGGTCCGGGGCGGAGCCCCAGGGACGTCAGCGCCCACCCGGGGATCTCAGGACCCCTCCAGCCTGCGCCGCTCCTTGCGCTCCAGCCGCTCCTGACGCCGCTGTTCCTTCAGTCGCTTCTGCTCGGCCCGGGTCACCTTGCGCTCCACACCGACCCCGCCCCAGAAGGCGAAGCCGCCGATGACCACCCGTGGCGCGCCCAGCTCGGTCGGTCCGTCGTCCCTGGGGTGCTCGAAGCCGCCCATGACGCCGATCCCGCGGACGACGACGTCGACGCCCGGCGGCACGATCACCTGCATACCGCCCATGATCGCCACACAGTTGATGTGGACCTCGTTGCTCGCGAAGTCCGCCTCCCGCAGATCGATCTCGCCGCCGCCCCAGAAGGCGAAGGCGGTGAACTTCCTCGGCACCGTCCAGCGCCCCTTGCGCTGAAAGCCCGACATGACGGCGACCGCCCCCGTGGACGACCCCTCGCCCCCGACGATCCGGCCCGCCCAACTCCCGCTCTCCACCGGCTCCTTGGTGAAGGAGACCGGAGCCGGCGCCACGGCTCCGCCCGCCGGCAGATCACGGGTGATCGGCGTCAACTCGGCGTACGTACGCGCCTGGTACGTCGCCTCCAGCCGCTCCTCGAACTCCTCCATGTCCAGGCGCCCCTCGGCGAGGGCGTCCCGCAGGACCTCGGCGACCCGCTCACGGTCGGCGTCGGATGCGCGGAGGTCTGGGGCTGCGTCTTCGGTCATGGCAGCAGCGTCTCAGATTGGCTTAGTGATCCCCAGTGTTGCTCAGGGATGTGAGCCGATCGCCTTCGTGCCCTGGTGCTGAACGGCGGGAGCCGTCGGCCCTCGTGGCACGTCCCTCCGGACGCTGGTCGGTGAGGTCTCGCGACCTCGCCGAGGAGGGTGCCCGACGTCGCCTGGGCGCCGGGCGTGTATGTGACAGCCTGCCACAGGATCGCTACGGAACGCTAATCCAGCTGGTGCGCCTACGAGACGGCCTTCTCGGCGTACATCTTCGCGATGACCGCCTCGATGTCAGGCTCCCGCACCGACAGATCCACCAGTGGATACGCGGCCGCTATGGCCGCCACCAGCGGCGCCGCCGACTGCCCCGCCGGGAACGCCAGCCACTGCCGCGGCCCCTCCACCCGCACCACCCGGCACGGCGGCACCTCGATCGGCGGCAGCTCCCGCTCCAGGTCCACCACCAGCGTCCGCTCGCCCTCCCCGGCCTCGTGCAGCCCGGCGAGCGGACCGTCGTACATCAGCCGCCCGTGGTCGATCACCATCACCCGCGAGCACAACTGCTCGATGTCCTGCAGGTCGTGCGTCGTCAGCAGCACCGTCGTCCCGCGCTCGGTGTTCAACTCCTTCAGGAACCCCCGCACCTTGGCCTTGGACACGACATCCAGACCGATCGTCGGCTCGTCCAGGTACAGCACCTCCGGATCGTGCAGCAGGGCCGCCGCGATGTCCCCGCGCATCCGCTGCCCCAGCGAGAGCTGCCGTACCGGCACGTCCAACAGGGCGCCCAGCTCCAGCAGTTCCACACACCGGTCCAGGTTCTCCCGGTAACGGGCGTCCGGGATGCGGTACATGCGGTGCGCCAGCCGGTAGGAGTCGATCAGCGGCAGGTCCCACCACAGCGTCGTCCGCTGCCCGAACACCACCCCGATCCGGTGCGCCAGCCGCGTCCGCTCCCGCGAGGGATCGATCCCCGCCACCCGCAGCCGGCCCGCGCTCGGCATCAGAATGCCGGTCAGCATCTTGATCGTGGTCGACTTCCCGGCGCCGTTCGGCCCGATGTACCCGACCATCTCCCCGCGCGCCACGGTGAACGAGATCGAGTCCACCGCCCGCACCTGCCGCCGCTCCCGCTTCAGAAACCCGGCCTTCTTGCGCACCTCGAAGACCTTTTCGACCTTCTCCAGTGTGATGAAGTCACTGTCCTGCACTGCGCTAGCTCCCTGTACTCCGATACGAACGAAGCCCCGTCCGCCACGCCAGCCCGGCCAGCGCACAGCAGCCCGCCGCCACCAGCGGAGGCGCGAACGCCACCCACTCCGGCAGGCTCAGCGGATACGGCCGCCCCAGCACATAGGTGGCGGGCAGCCAGTTGACGAAGGCCAGCGGCAGCACGAACGTCACCCCGCGCACCAGCTCCTTCGCGAACACCGTCGGCGGGTACTGCAACAGCGTCGTCCCGCCGTAGGTGAAGGCGTTCTGCACCTCGGAGGCGTCCTGCGCCACAAACTGGAACGCCGCCCCCGCCACGAACACCGAGCAGAAGATCCCGAAGCCGCTCACCAGGATCACCGGCATCAGCAGCAGCTTCCCCACCGTCCAGTCGATGTCGACCCGGGTCAGCGACCAGCCCAGCACCAGCGCCCCCTGCACCACCCGGCCCATCCGCCTCAGCGCGAACCGGTCGGCCGCCACCTGCGCCAGCACCGGCGCCGGCCGCACCAGCAGCGTGTCCAGCGTGCCGTCCCGCACCCGCCGGCCCAGCCGCTCCATCGAGCCGATCACCAGGTCGGCCAGCCCGAACGACACGGCGGACAGCCCGTACAGGAACGCCACTTCGGGAAGCGCGTAACCACCCAACGCGTCCACCCGCGAGAACATCAGCATGATCGCGACGAAGTCGAAGAACGTCGCTGTGAAGTTCCCGAAGGTGGTCATCGCAAAGGAGAAGCGGTAGGCCATCGTGGACCGCATCCACATCCCCGCGATCAGCAGATAGGCCCGCGCGCCCTCACGTACCCGGCCGCCCTCACCCACCCTGGACCACCACCCGCCGCGTCGCGACCGACTGCAGCAGCCGGCCCGCACCCAGCAGCACCGCCGCCCACGCACCCTGGAACAGATACGTCCGCAGCGGATCCGCGTGCCCCAGCAGAACATCCGCCGGCGCCTGCAGCAGCGACGACCACGGCAGAGCCCGTACGACCTCCCCGAGCGCCCCCGGGAAGACGTTCAGCGGCAGCAGCATCCCCGAGCAGAAGTACCCGAGCAGCCACGCCATTTGCGACACCCCCGTGCCGTCCAGCAGCCAGAACGCGCTCAGCGCCACCAGGTAGCGGATGCCGAAACCGACCAGCATCGCCAGCAGCAGGGCGACCAGGAGGGCGACCCAGGTGCCGGCGTCCGTGGGCAGATACGCCGGAAAGAACAGCGCACCGAAGGCGAACGGGACCAGTCCCCGGCCCAGCAGCTGGAAGAACGCCCGGCCGAGATCGGCGGCGAGCCACCACATCTGCAGATCCACGGGCCGGTACAGGTCGATCGCGACATCCCCCGTACGGATGCGTTCCATCAACTCGTCCTCGACGCCTCCGCCCCCGATCGCGAGCGTTGACAGAAGCGCCTGCCCCAGCCATACATACGTCACGGCCTGCGCCTGGTCATATCCTCCGAGGTGCGGTTTCTCGTCCCACAGCGCGCGATAGGTGTACACGAGAATCAGCCCGAAGGCCGTGTTCGTGAATACCCCTGCCGCAGTGGCCGCCCGATACGTCGCGTACCGTCTGAATCCCCCCGCTGCGACGGCCGCGTACAACCGTCCCGCGCCCACAACAGTCGACCTCCCTGGACCGCTCGACACCGAAGCGCAGGAGCCTAGTCCGGAGGCCCGGCGACCGGCCACGCATTTTCCGCCCCGGAAGCGTGCCGGAATCCGGGAACGGAACGCCAGGTGCGAGAGTCTTCAAACTGGGGGCCGCAGAAGGCGTACGAGGCGTACGGGAAACGTACGACGCGAAACAGGAGTCCGTGCACGAGATGAGCGACGAGCCGCAGCCGCAGCAGCACACCGAGGGCGGGGCACCAGAGGAACCGCTGCCGGCTGAAGGGCCGGGAGACCCGGGGACCACCACCCGCAGCCGCCAGGAGCGGACTCCGAGCACACCCGACAGCGCCAGCTCCGGGAGCCGAGAGGCCCAGGACCGAGCCCGGGCTGGTCAGAGCGAGGGCCGAGACCAGCACGGTCCGGGGCAGGACCAGGGCCGCCCGGGTTCGGCTGCCGGGTCGGCTCGGGCTGCTTCGGGCCGGGATCAGGTCGGTGCGGGTGAGGACCGGCCGGGGCGGGACCGGGATGCTTCGGCTGCTTCGGGTGCCCAGAGCGCGGCGGACCAGGGAGATCGGACGTCCGGGGGCCAGTCGGTTCCGGGTGCCGGTGCTGACCAGGCCGCGCGGGCGCGTCGGGCGGCTCTGGCTGCCCAGGCGAGCCGTGCGGGGAGGACCGGCACGGAGGGCCGGGGGATCGAAGGGGGTTCGGGGGCCGAGGGGGGCCAAAGGCCTCAGCGGTTCCAGCAGTCCCAGTCGTCTGCGGGGGCTCAGGGTTCTGCCGAGTCCCGTCAGCCCGAGAAGCCCCAGGCATCCGACAGGTCCCAGGCATCCGGGAACGCCCAGAGCGCTGAGAAGCCCCAGGCATCCGGGAATGCCCAGGGCGCCGAGAAGCCCCAGGGCTCTGCCGGGCCCCGTCCGTTCGACAAGCCCCAGGCGGGCCAGGCGTCCGTGGGCTCCCGTGTCCCCGGGCAGTCCCAGGCCTCCTCTGCGCAGTCCGGCGAGTCCCAGAAACGGGCCGACTCGGCCATGACGTCCCAGCGGGCCGGAGTGCCTCACCAGTCCGGCCGCGACTCCGAGCAGCCCGCAGCCGAGAGCACCCAGGTCCTCCGGCGTATCAAGGCACCCCGGGCACCCCAGGAAGGGAACCCGGCGGCCGACACCGGTAAGGCTGCCGCCGCCTCCCAGGCCTCCGGCGAGCCCCCGGCACCCGCCGAGACCACTCAGGTCCTCCGCCGGGTCAAGGCCCCTCGACAGGCCGAGCCGACCCAGCCGAGCCGCCCCGGCAAGGCGAGCCCCGCTGCTCAGGCCGCCGCCGCGAGCGGTGCCGCCATGGCCGGGGCCTCCGCCGCTGCCGCCCCGAAGTCTCCGGCCGGCGCAGCGGCCGCGGCCGGTGCTGCCACCACCCGCACCACCCGCACCACTTCCACGCCCTCCACCCCCCGGACTTCCGACGAGCCCCCCACCCCCCTCGCAGACAGCGGCGGCCCCGGTGGCCCCGGCGGCGGCAAGGGCAAAAAGCCCAAGCGCCCCAAGCGCACCGGCTGGCGTCGGCTCATCCCCACCTGGCGCATGGTGCTCGGCACCTTCGTGATCGGTGTCCTGCTGGTCATCGGGCTGTTCTTCCTCGGGTACTCCCTCGTGAAGATCCCGCCCGCCAACGCCCTCGCCACCAAGCAGAGCAACGTCTACCTCTACGCCGACGGCTCCCAGCTCGCCCGCGACGGCCAGATCAACCGCGAGAACGTCACCCTCGCCCAGATCTCCAAGGACGCCCAGCACGCCATCCTGGCCGCCGAGGACCGAGACTTCTACACCGAGTCCGCCGTCGACCCCAAGGCCATGCTCCGCGCCGGCTGGAACACGGCCCTCGGCAAGGGCAAGCAGTCCGGCTCGACGATCACCCAGCAGTACGTGAAGAACTACTACCTGGCCCAGGAACAGACGGTCACCCGTAAGGCCAAGGAGTTCTTCATCTCGATCAAGCTGGACCGCACCAAGTCCAAGGACCAGATCCTCGAGGGCTACCTCAACACCAGCTACTTCGGCCGCAACGCCTACGGCATCCAGGCCGCCGCCCAGGCCTACTACGGCCGCGACGCCGCCGCCCTCGACCCGGCCCGCGCCGCCTACCTCGCCGCCCTCGTCAACGCACCGAGCGAGTACGACGTCGTAGCCCACCCCGAGAACAAGTCCGCCGCCCTCGCCCGCTGGAACTACGTCCTGGACGGCATGGTCAAGAAGGGCTGGCTCAGCCAGTCCGAGCGCGCCGGCATGAAGTTCCCCATGCCGAAGGAGCAGACCATCTCCACCGGCCTCTCCGGCCAGCGCGGCTACCTCGTCAACGCGGTCAAGGACTACCTCTCCGAGAACAACATCCTCACCAAGGACCAGCTGGAGATCGGTGGCTACCGCATCACCACCACCATCCAGAAGGACAAGCAGGACGCCTTCGTCAAGGCCGTCGACGACCAGCTGATGTCCAAGCTGGACAAGAACAACAAGGTCGACAAGTCCGTCCGGGCCGGCGGCGCCTCCGTCGACCCCAAGACCGGCAAGGTCGTCGCCATGTACGGCGGCATCGACTACGTGAAGCAGTACACCAACGGCGCCACCCGCGGTGACTTCCAGGTCGGCTCCACCTTCAAGCCGTTCGTGTTCACCTCCGCGGTCCAGAACGGCTCGACCACCCAGGACGGCCAGACCATCAGCCCGAACACCTACTACGACGGCACCAACAAGCGGCCCGTCCAGGGCTGGAGCGGCGGCGCCTACGCCCCGGAGAACGAGGACTCCAAGTCCTACGGCGACATCACCGTCCGCAAGGCCACCGACCTGTCGGTGAACTCCGTGTACGCGCAGATGGCCGTCGACGTCGGCCCCTCCAAGGTCAAGCAGACCGCCGTGGACCTCGGCATCCCCGCCGAGACCAAGGACCTCCAGCCCTACCCGTCCATCGCCCTCGGCACCGCCACCGCCAGCGTCCTGGACATGGCGGAGGCGTACGCGACCCTCGCCAACCACGGCAAGCACGGCACGTACACGATGATCGAGAAGATCACCAAGGACAGCACCCAGGAGATCAAGCTGCCCGACGCGCCCGTCAAGCAGGCCGTCAGCCGCGAGGCCGCCGACACCACCACCTCCATCCTGCAGAGCGTGGTCCAGACCGGCACCGCCACCGCCGCCCAGGCCGCCGGCCGCCCCGCCGCCGGCAAGACCGGCACCGCCGAGGAGGACACCGCCGCCTGGTTCGCGGGCTACACCCCCGACCTCGCCACCGTCGTCTCCGTCATGGGCCAGGACCCGGTCACCGCCGCCCACAAGCCGCTGTACGGCGCGCTGGGCCTCCCGCGCATCAACGGCGGCGGCGCGCCCACCCAGATCTGGGCCCAGTTCACCAAGGACGCCCTCAAGGGCAAGCCGGTCAGCGACTTCGACCTCCAGCTGCAGCAGGGTGCCGACGTCCAGGCCCCCGGCACGCAGGCCCCGACCGACGGCGCCACGACCCCCGGCGGTCAGGACACCGGCGGGGGCGCCACCACCGACGGCGGCCAGGACAATGGCGGCCCGACCGGCACCCCGACCGACGGCACCACCACCGGAACCCCCACCGACGGCGGCACCACCGGCGGTGGCACGACGACGGACGGCGGTACGACCACCACCGATGGCGGCGGCACCACCACGGGCGGCGACACGACCGGAGGGACAACAGGAGGCGGTACGACAACCGGAGGCGGCACCCCCGGCGGAACCACCGGGGGAGGCACCACCACAGGCGGCGGCACCGACGTCGGCACCACGGACGGCGGCGCCACAGCAGGCCAACCGTAGTGACCGGCTTCGACCGTCAGTGACCGCTGGTCGCCTTCAGCCCCACCACGGCGACCAGCAGCAGACAGACGAAGAAGATCCGGGCGGCGGTGACCGGCTCACCCAGCACCACCATGCCGAGCACCGCCGCCCCGGCCGCCCCGATCCCCACCCACACGCCGTAGGCGGTACCGATGGGCAGCGACTTGGCGGCATACGACAGCAGCACCATGCTGGCCACGATCCCGGCACCGGTGAACACACTGGGCACGACCCGCGTGAACCCGTCGGTGTACTTCATCCCGATCGACCAGCCGACCTCCAGCAGACCGGCCACGACAAGCAGCACCCAAGCCACGACGAACACCTCCGAGACAAACAGAACGACTCTTCTCAGGTGCGTCGTCTTTGCCTGCATCCCGGTACGGCGCGTCTCGTCGGGCTCCTTCGAACATAGCAAGGGAACGACAAAAGGGGCTGGTGACAACAGTCACCAGCCCCTTACAGCTTGTGAATCAGAGGTACAGGCCGGTGGAATCCTCGCCGCCCTCGAAGCGGTCGGCGGCCACCGCGTGCAGATCCCGCTCCCGCATGAGCACGTACGCCACGCCCCGCACCTCGACCTCGGCCCGGTCCTCCGGGTCGTACAGCACCCGGTCACCCGGCTCCACGGTCCGTACGTTCTGCCCCACCGCGACGACCTCGGCCCAGGCCAGCCGCCGCCCGACCGCCGCGGTCGCGGGAATCAGGATGCCGCCGCCCGACCGCCGCTCGCCCTCACCGGCGTCCTGCCGCACGAGAACCCGGTCGTGCAGCATCCGGATGGGCAGCTTGTCGTGCTGAGGGTTGCTGTGCTCGTTTCTGTTGGCGCTCACGCCTCGAACCTACCTGCCTCGGACCGGCCCGCACGACCCCGGGCCACCGCTCGTCTCCGCCCCGGTCAGCCCTTACGCCGCCGCGACCCCAGCGCGAGCAGGCCCACGACCCCCACCACGGCCAGCGCGACCGGCACGACCCGCTCCAGCCTGGGCGCGCCCTCCTCATCCACGAACTGCGCCCGCACCTCACTCACCACCCGGTTGACCTGGACGTAAGCCCGCCCCACCGTGTGATCGATATTGGCGACGACCTTGGCCTTGGCATCCGCGACGATCGTCTGCGGATGCACCCGCACCCCGATCTCGTCGAGCGTCTCGGCCAGCACTTCGCGACGGCGCTTGATGTCCGCCTCGATCTGCGCCGGGGTTCTGGTGTCCGACGTGTCCGCCACCGTACGGCCTCCGAAGTCTCCTGATGCTGTTCCGGACAGTCTGTCAGCTCCAGCGTCCACCGTGCCGCAACGCCCCCCGTTACGCTGGACCGATGAGCGAGCGACTCCAGCCCGGGGACGTGGCCCCCGCCTTCACCCTCCCCGACGCCGACGGCAACGAGGTGTCCTTGTCGGACCACAAGGGCCGCAAGGTCATCGTCTACTTCTACCCCGCGGCCCTCACCCCCGGCTGCACCAAGCAGGCCTGCGACTTCACGGACAACCTCTCCCTCCTGGCCGGCGCCGGCTACGACGTCATCGGCATCTCCCCCGACAAGCCGGAGAAGCTGGCCAAGTTCCGCGAGAAGGAGTCCCTGAAGATCACCCTCCTCGCCGACCCCGACAAGAAGGTCCTCGACGCCTACGGCGCCTTCGGCGAGAAGATGAACTACGGCAAGACGTACATGGGCGTCATCCGCTCCACGGTGATCGTCGACGAACAGGGCAAGGTCGAACGCGCCCTGTACAACGTCCGCGCAACGGGCCACGTGGCCAAGATCATCAAGGACCTGGGGGTCTGAGTCCCAGACGTCACGTTTCTCCTGCTCAACGGCTCGAACCGGGGTGACCCGGCGCGGGCCGTTTTTCATTCCGTGCGTGACTGTGCGGTTGCTGTGTCCGAACTGCCACGCGATCACCAGCACCTGGTGCCGGGGAGGCAGAAGGCGGCCGGCGACTCCCGGTACGATGGCAGGCGGCTAGCGGCGGTGGCGCAATGGCGACGCAGCAGACTTAGGATCTGTGGCCCTTGATCGGGCTTGAGGGTTCGAATCCCTTCCGCCGCACATGAACGGCCTGCGAATCGAAGGCGTGACTCGCAGGCCGTTTTTGCGCCCTCAGCCCAACAGCTCCCGCACAACCGGCACCAAAGCCCGAAACGCCTTTCCCCGATGGCTAATGGCGTTCTTCTCCTCCGGACTCAGTTCAGCGCAAGTCCGCGTCTCGTCGTCGGGCTGCAGGATCGGGTCGTAGCCGAAGCCGTTGGTCCCCGACGGGGCGTGCCGCAGGACCCCCCGCAGCTGCCCCTCGACCACCTGCTCCCTCCCGTCCGGCAACGCCAGCGCCGCCGCACACGCGAAGTGCGCCCCCCGGTGTTCCTCCGCGATGTCCGCCAGCTGAGCCAGCAGCAGCTCCAGGTTGGCCCTGTCGTCGCCGTGGTGGCCTGCCCAGCGGGCGGAGAAGATGCCGGGGGCGCCGTTCAGGACGTCGACGCAGAGGCCGGAGTCGTCGGCGACGGCGGGCAGGCCGGTGGCCTGGGCCAGGGCGTGGGCCTTGAGGAGGGCGTTCTCGGCGAAGGTGACGCCGGTTTCCTTGACGTCGGGGATGTCGGGGTAGGCGTCCGCGCCGACGAGTTCGTGGGGGAGTCCGGCCGCGGCGAGGATAGCCCTCAGCTCGGTGATCTTTCCGGCGTTGCGGGTGGCGAGGATCAGGCGGGTCATGGGGGTCAGTATTCCTGGGAGGTCGGGGGTCAGGCTCCGACCCCCCGTGAGATGACGTAGATGAGCAGGCCTGCCAGTGAGCCCACCACCGTGCCGTTGATGCGGATGAACTGCAGGTCGCGGCCGATGTGGGCCTCGATCTTGCGGGTGGTGTGGTCGGCGTCCCAGCCGGCCACGGTGTCGGTGATCAGGGAGGTGATCTCCTTGCGGTAGGTGGTGACGATGTGCACGGCCACGCCCTCGACCCAGCTGTCGACCTTCTCCTGCACCTTGGGTTCGGCGGCCATCCGGGAGCCCAGGGACAGCAGGGCGGCCCGTACCCGCAGTCGCAGCTCGCTGCGTTCGTCCTCGGCCGCCGCGACGATCATGGAGCGTACGGCTGTCCAGGCGGAGGCGATCAGGTCCTGCACCTCGCCGCGGCCCAGTACCTCGCCCTTGAGCCGTTCGACGCGTGCGCGGGTGTCCGTGTCGGACTGGAGGTCGGAGGCGAAGTCGGTGAGGAAGCGGTCGAGGGCGCCGCGTGCGGGGTGGGAGGGCATGTCGCGCATCTCGGTGGCGAAGCGCAGCAGCTCCTTGTAGACGCGTTCGCCGACCTTGCGGTCCACGAATCGCGGGGTCCAGCCGGGGGCGCCGCCCTCCACGGCGACCATCACGTCGTCGCGGTGGAGGACCAGCCAGTCGTGGGCGCGGGTGACGACGAGGTCGACGACTCGTTTGTGGCCGCCGTCGGCCACGATCTTCTCCAGCATCTTGCCGATGCCGGGTGCGATCTCCTGGGCGTCGGCGCGCCGGGTGATGGCCTCTCCGACGACGGCCTGCACGTCGGAGTCGCGGAGCACGGTGAGGGCGCCTCTGAGTGCGGTGGCCAGTTCCGCGGTGACCCGGTCGGCGTGGTCGGGTTCGGCGAGCCAGGCGCCGAGCCGGCTGCCGATGCCGACGGCGCGCAGGCGTTGTCGTACGACGTCCTCGGAGAGGAAGTTCTCGCCGACGAACTCGCCGAGCGAGACGCCGAGCTGGTCCTTCTTGGTCGGGATGATCGCGGTGTGGGGGATGGGCAGGCCGAGTGGGTGCCGGAAGAGGGCGGTGACGGCGAACCAGTCGGCCAGGGCGCCGACCATGCCGGCTTCGGCTGCGGCGGCCACGTAGCCCGCCCAGGGTCCGGCGCCCTGGTGTGAGGCCCAGGTGGCGAGGACGTAGACGACCGCCACGAACAGCAGTAGTCCGGTCGCCGTCAGTTTCATGCGCCGTACCCCGCGCCGGCGCTCCTCGTCGGCCGGGGTGAAGGCGGTCATGGTCCGGTACGACGTGGTCCGGCTCGGTGTTTCCGTGTCCGTACGTTCCATCTGCTCCACCCGTTCGGTGATCCCGCACACAATTGTCCCTTCCTGACCGACTCCCGGAACGGAACAGGAGTTCCCGGCGTCTGTGTGGACGGGGGTTTTGGGCAGGGCCCTGACAGCTCTCCCGGGCCCATGGGCGATCATGGGCTCTTCAGAACGGAGCCTCGGGCTCCCATTTCCCGGGGAGAACAACACCAGCGTGACCAAGCGTCGTAACGGGGGTGCGGGGGTGTCCCCCGCGAAGCACCGTGTCGTACTCAGTGCGCTCGTCGCGCTGGTCGTGGCCGTGTGCGCCGCCATCTACGTCACCGTGGGGGCCGACGACGGCACCTCCCGCGGCGCCTTCGCCGGCGGCCGCCCGCACCACGACTCCTCCGTCGCTCCCGCCTCGACCGGCACCTGGGTCGGTGCCTGGTCCACGGCGCCCATGGGCGGCGAGCCGGGCACGGAGACGGAGGGTCTGGCCGGCCGCTCGGTGCGGAACGTGGTGCACGCGAGCACGGGCGGGACGAGTGCCCGGATCACGCTGTCCAATCTGTACGGCCAGTCCCCGCTGACCATCACGCACGCCTCCCTCGCCCTCTCGGCGGGTGACGGCACCGCCGCGGCCGACGCGGAAACGATGCGGCACCTCACCTTCAACGGCGGTACCAGTGTCGTCATACCGCCGGGCGGCCAGGTGCTGAGCGACGCCGTGCGCCTGACCATCCCGCACGGCACGGACGTCCTGGTCACCACGTACTCGCCCACCCCGTCCGGCCCGGTGACGTACCACCCGCACGCGCGGCAGGTGTCGTACGTGGCCCAGGGCGACCGCACGGAGGACGCGACCGGCACCCCGTACACCGAACAGACCCCGTACTGGCGCTATCTGACGGCCCTGGACGTCCTGAGCAACGAGGCCACCGGCACGGTCGTCGTGTTCGGTGACTCCATAACCGACGGCATAACCTCCACCGTCGGCGCCAACCACCGCTGGACCGACGTCCTGGCGGGCCGCCTGCGCACGGCCGTCGAGAGTGGCGAGGCGCTGCCCCGCTACGGCGTCGTCAACGAGGGCATCAGCGGCAACCAGGTTCTCGCCGACGGCCTGGGCCGCCCGGCGGAGAACCAGAGCGGCCTGGGACGCTTCGGCCGGGACGTGCTCTCCCGGACCAACGTCAAGGTCGTCGTCATCGACCTCGGCATCAACGACATCCTGCGCAACCCGCACCTCGCCGACCCGGACCGGATCGCCGACGGTCTGTGCACCCTGGTCCGTCAGGCTCACGCCCGCGGTCTGAAGGTGGTCGGTGCCACCCTCATGCCCTTCGAGGGCCACCAGGGCTGGACCCCGGCCCGGGAGCGGGTGCGCCAGCAGGTGAACGCCGAGATCCGGGCGGGCCGGGTGTACGACGCCGTCGTCGACTTCGACAAGTCGCTCCGGGACCCCTACGATCCCCGCCGCCTGCGCCCCGAGTACGACTCCGGTGACCATCTGCACCCCAGCGACCTGGGCTTTGACGAGATGGGCGAGGCCTTCGACCTGAACGCGCTCAAGGGGGCGGGGCAGGCGGAGCTGTAGGGGCCGGCGTCACTGTGCCGAGTTCCGGGCGGCCTTGTCCCGCCGCCGGAGCAGCAGCAGCCCGCCGGCCATGGCGGTGACGCTCGCGGCGCCCAGCCAGCCGAGGATGTCGGCGGTGCCGGTCGCGGCGAGGTCGTGGTCGGGCTTGCCGGTGGACTGGGTCTGCGGGCGGGGGTCGGAGCCCGCGGCGGTCGGGCCGGCGCCTGCGGCGGTGGCGCTGGGGGAGGGCGGGGTCTGGGGGCGAGGGCTGCGGTCGCGGGTGAAGGTGAGTGTCCCGAAGCCGAGTTGGTCGAAGCCGCCGCTGTTGGGGCCGTAGTCCCCGCCGCCGCCCTCGGGTGCGGCCTTGGCGGCGATCCGGGTGAGGTAGGTGGCGGACAGGCCGCGGCGCTTGGTGTAGTGGTTGGCGATCATCGCCCAGATCGGCCGGGTCATGGCCGGGTCGACGGCAGCGGCGGCGGTGGCCGTCTCACTCCCGGACCAGCCGTTGATCGCACCCTTCTTCCGTGTGTTGGGCGTGTACGGCACGGACTCCCCGAGGCTCCATTTGGCCACGTACTGGGCGCCCTTGAGGAAGCGGCTGTCGTCGTGGCCGTAGAGGTCGATGCCCTGGTTCCAGGCCATCTCGCAGATGGTGCCCATGAGTCCCACGCCGAGCAGGGCGTGGCCCTGGTCGCGGCCGGCCTCCAGCCATTCGGCGAGCCCGTCGGGGTGGACGACCGGGATGGCGTGCCGGACGGAGCCGAGGCCGGCGCCGTGCTTGAAGTACTCGACGGCCTTCTCGACGCGGCCGCGGTCGTCGCAGAAGATGCCGGTGGCCAGGACGCAGGCGAGGGCGCACAGGTCCCAGTTGGGCCAGTAGTTGGTGATGACGGCGTCGTTGTGCCGGGTGAGGAAGGACTCGCTCAGCGGGGAGAAGACGTTCAGGAGGACCTTTCTGGCGGCGGGCAGGTCGAAGTCGGGGTGGTCGCGGACGAGTTCGGCGGCGTTGGCGAACTGGTAGCCATACAGGCCGGCCGCGAGGAACCGGTCGGCGGACCCGGCGAGGGAGGTGAGCGTGCGCGACCAGGCGTTGAGGATCGCCACCGCCGTGTCGGCGTGCTGCTGCTCCCCGCTGACGTGGTGGCGCAGGGCGTTCTGGTAGGCGGCGTGGATGTCGTTGTAGAGGATCCCGTAGTTCTGCGGGCTGCCGTCGCCCCGGTACACGGTCGTCTGCGGGTTGGCCTTCCAGTCGCTCTGCGCGTGCCGGTTGGCGGTGAGCTTCGCGTACCCGGCGGTCCAGGGCGCGGCGCCCGCGTTCACCTTGGCCGCCATACGGGCGAGGTCGGTACGGGTGTGCAGCAGACCGGGGTGCGCGAAGGCGGTGTCGGCGGCGGCCGGCGTCGTGGCGGCCGGCGCCGTCACGAGGGCCGTTGCCGCGGTCGCGACGCCCGCGGCCTTGACGAGACTCCGGCGGCTGAGGGTCTGAGATGTCACGTGCATGCCCTGGAGACGCACGCGAACGGCCGCCGATAACAGAAAGTTCAAGCTCCGGTCGTCGACCCCGGCCGGATGATCATCAGGATCGTCACGGCCGCCCACAGCAGGTTGAACACCCCGGTGAACATGGCCAGTTGTACGGTCCTCTCGCGGGTGCCCTCGCCCTCCATGAGCGCGGTCTGGGCGGGCAGCACCAGCGCGGCGAGCACGAGGGCGGCCAGCGCCGTGAGCGCGATGGACACGATCAGCCAGGCGCTGCCGAGCACGCCCATGGTGCTCGCGGTGGCGAACCCGAAAACCGGGACGACGACGCCGACGACGGCGTAGACCTTGCAGATCCGGTGCAGCAGTTGCACCGTCTCGGCGGCCCGGGTGTCGTCCGGGGCGGCCAGGGCCCGGCGGGCGGCGGGCGGGAACATGCTGGCGGCGACGGTGACGGGCCCGATGGCGACGATCGCGGCGAGGACGTGGACGGCGAGGAGGAACTTGGTCACGGGGGGACGCTAGGGGAGTGGGGGATCCCGGAGAAGTGGCGGGATTGCCAGGGGACGACGGATTCTCGCCAGTACGTTGTTCACGGGTATCAAGGGAGGCTTGGCTTCCTGGCCGGGTTGGCGGCAATCCGTTGTAGGGCTAGGTTCCTGCCATGCACACCGTGGCCGTCCTGGCGCTGGACCAGGTGATCCCGTTCGACCTGTCCGTTCCGATCGACACCTTCGGCTGGGCCCGGCTGCCGGACGGCAGGCCCGCCTACCGGGTGCGGGTCTGCTCCCCGGCGGGGGAGGTGAGCGCGGGTGGGGGCGTCTTCTCGGTACGGGCGCCGTACGGCCTGGAGGCGCTGGCCGAGGCGGACACGATCATGCTGCCGGGTGTCGCCGACCCGACCGTGCCGCTGCCGCCGGGCGTCGCGGAGGCGGTGTGCGCGGCGGCGGCGAACGGGACGCGCATCGCGTCGATCTGCGTGGGCGCGTTCGTGTTCGCGGCGACGGGCCTGCTGGACGGCCGGCGGGCGACGACGCACTGGAGGGCGGCTGCGGATCTGGCCTCGATGTACCCGGGGATCACCGTCGACCCGAACGTCCTCTACGTCGACAACGGCCAGTTCCTCACTTCGGCGGGCGCGGCCGCGGCCATGGACATGTGCCTGCACATGATCCGCAAGGACCACGGCTCGGCGGTCGCCGCGCATGCGGCCCGGATGTCCGTGATGCCGCTGGAACGGGAGGGCGGGCAGGCCCAGTTCATCGTCCACGACCTGCCGCCGGCGCCCGCCGGTGCCACGCTGGAGCCTGTGCTGGCCTGGCTGGAGGACAACTGCGACCGCGACCTCACCCTGGACGAGATCGCGGCGCAGGCCCGCATGAGCAGCCGTACCCTCAACCGCCGCTTCCGCGAGCAGACCGGCACGACACCGCTGCAGTGGCTGCACCGGGCGCGGGTACGGCGGGCGCAGTACCTGCTGGAGACGACGCCGTACCCGGTGGAGCGGATCGCGGCCCAGGCGGGCTTCGGCTCCCCGACGGCTTTCCGGGAACGGTTCCGCCGGGTGGTGGGGACGAGTCCGCAGGCGTATCGGCGGTCGTTCCGGTCGGAGGGGGACGGTGCCGTAAGGGCGTCTTAGGGCTCTGCCGGTCAGCCCCGGCGGTCGGCGACGGCCCAGGAGGCCAGGGCCACGGCGCCGGCGACGCCGAAGACCGACGGCCAGGCGCCGACCTTCTTCGCCAGCGGGTGGGACCCGGCGAACGCGGCGACGTACGCGGCGGTCAGCGCACCGGCGGCCGCCCCGCCCGCCTGCTTGCGCCACTGCTGCGCGGCGGCGGCACCGGCTACGGCCAGCACGGCCCCGCCGAGCTGCCGCTTCTTGGTCCAGCGGGCGACGCCGTAACCACCGACGAGCCCGGTCGCGGCGATCACCGAGCTGGGAACCTTCGCCATGCCTGCCTCCTTTTGTCTGTGCCCTGAGGCTAGCGCCGCGGTCGGCAGGCGAACCGAACCTGAGTCGAGGCCTGTCAAGTTTCCGTCCGCTACTCGACGGGCGAGTCCGGCGGCGGCAGACGGTACGTACGCTCGCGGTCGACGGACTCGACGCCGTCGACGCGCGACAGTTCCGGGATCCGGTCCTCGGCGATCGTGCCCGCGAGCGTCCCGAGGACCGGCTGCTCCCCGGTGACGGTCAGCCCGGTCCGCCGCAGGGCCTCCACCACGTCCGAGAACCGGTCCGGGTCGACGGAGAGGATGACCCCGACCGGTTCCGCACCGGGCGACGGGTTGTTCACGGGGCCTGCAGCAGACCCGCGCCGACCTCGTCGGCGCCCTGCGACAGCGGAGACGCCGCGGACCGCAGCCGGTTGCCCAGGTCGGTCGCCGAGGCCTCGGGGTGCGCCTGGGCGATGAGGGCGGCGGTGCCGGCGACATGGGGTGTGGCCATGCTGGTGCCGGACTTGATGCCCAGCCCGCCGTTCGGGACGGCCGAGATCACGTCCACGCCGGGCGCGGCGATGTCGATCTCGCCGCCCTGGCCGTTGATGGCACCGCAGGAGAACCAGGCGGTCGCCATCGCCCTGTCGACCGCGGCCACGGCGAGGATGGACGGGCAGTTGGCGGGGCGATCGACAGCCGCGACGAAACCGGGCCGATGGCTCTCGTTGCCGGCCGCGGCGACCATCAGGGTGCCCTTCTGGAGCGCGCGTTGCGCCACCTGCTCGTACGTCTGCGGGAAAAGTTCGCCCGGGTCGACCGGAGCACCGAACGACATGGAGATCACGCGCGCCCCGTGCGAGACCGCCCAGGCGATGCCCGCCAGGATCTGACCGTCGGTGCCCGTACCGGTGTTGTCGAGCACCTTGCCCGCGAGCACCCGGGCCTCGGTGGCGACGCCGTAGCGGGGACCCTGCGCGGGCCTGGCCGGACCGGCCACGGTCCCGATGCAGTGCGTGCCGTGCCCCTTGCCGTCCTCCACGGTCTGACCGAGCACGAAGGAGGCGGTCTCCTCCAGGCTCCGGGTCAGATCCGGATGGTCGGTGTCCACACCGGTGTCCAGAACGGCGACCTTCACCCCCCGCCCGGTCTGCCCGGACAGGTTCGCGCGGATGGCCTGGAGGCCCCACGTCGTGGTCGTCTCGTCCCAGGACGGGCCCAGCTGCGAGGCGACCTGGGTCTGCGTGAACCGCTGCAGCTCTCGCTCGTCGCTGCGGTAGGCCGGGAAGAACCCGGTCACCGCCTGCCGGGCCTCGGTGATCACCGTGGCGTACACGACGCGCTCCGGCTCGGCCGCGATGATCGTGGGCTCCGCCTCGGCCGTGGTCACCAGCGCGTGCCGCTGATCCGGCTGCGCGTCGACCACCGCGACGGCCAGCTCGTCGAACAGCACCGAGGTGCCCGGCCGTGCGAGCATCTCGGCCGCGCTCTCGGGCTCGGCCCCTCTGACCCGTTCCACGGCCGCGACACCGGCGGTGGAACGCAGCGCGTTCAGTCCGCGCTCCGGGTCCGCCTGGTCCAGCAGGACGACGTACCGTCCGGTGTATTCCGCGCCCCGCTCTGCCGAGGCACCCATCCGCTCGGGCGGCTCACCGCCGAAGCGCCTGCCGATGTCGTTCGCCATTGCCTTCTCCGCTCCCGCGCCACGCGCTGTCGCTGTGCACGTGGCGCTGTCGCTGTGCATGTTCAGAACGCGGGCATGCGCCGACCCCCGGTCAGGCTCAACTCAACGATTCAACAATCGCGCGGGTCTGCCGAGTACGAACACGATGCCCCTCGCCCCCAGTGCCATCGGCACCGTCAACACCCCTCATCCACCGTCACCCCGCCGGTGGGGCGGCGCAACTCGGGACATCACTGGTGGCGAGGGGGAGCATCGGGCGACCCCGCACGAACTGTCGCTAGAGGAGGGCAAGTTGCCCGCTACGGTCGTCCACATCATCACCTCGGACGGCACGAGCATCGCCTACCGAGACCAGGCCCCACCGGGTGCCGGGCGCCGCCCGTTCCTCCTCCGCCACGAGGCCTGGCTGAAGGGCGATGAAGTCAGTCCCACTGCTCGTCCGCGAGGGAGCTGACCGGCTGCGGCTTGCCGATGACGGCCAGGGCGATGAAGAAGTTGATCTGGCCGATCGCGATGGTGAGGGTGGCCAGCGCCTTCTCGTCGTAGTGCCTCGCCGCCTCGGCGTACAGCTCGTCGGAGACGCGCTCCTTGCCGTGCGGGGCGGGCTGGAGGGTGGCCTCCACCAAAGCGAGGGCGGCGCGCTCGGCGTCGGTGAAGTACGGGGCGTCCTGCCAGGAGGAGACGGCGGTGATGCGCTCCTCGGACTCCCCGGCCTTGCGCAGGAAACCGGTGTTCAGGATCGTCAGGTAGGTGTTGCCGACGATCTGCCCGGCGCGCAGGTGGACGAGGCTCATCGTGGTGCGCGGCACCGAGCGGTTGCCCGTGGCCCGGAAGAGGGCGGCGCTGATGTCGTTCAGCTCGGGCACGAACTCGGCCGGGTTGGGCATCCGGGAGATCGAGGTGTTCGTCATGGCTGCTCTCCTTGGCGTGGGCCTGTTTGGCGTGGGCCTGTTTGGCGTCTTCACAGCACTGACGGAGGGGTGCACGGAGATGTGACAGGAATCGGGAGAGATTTTTTCCGGTGTGCTCCGGGCCTGCTTCGGCCCTGGTGGCAGCCTTTCTTTCCTCAACTTCCGCCGGGCGACGAGCCGTTGGTGCCGACAGCACCGAGTCGTCCAGTCGCGAACTCAGCTTCGCCCGGTGGCTGCCCTCGCCGGCCATCCGTGCAGTTCACCGCCACCGCCTCCCCGAGCTGCCGATGATCTGAGCGCCGTACTTGGCCAGAGCGGCCAAGTACGGGGTTCTGACCGTGCTGCCGTGAAGCATCAACTCGCCGAGGTACAGACAGACGATGCATCGGTCGTAGTCGTCACGGGAGCGCGGCCGGAACCTCTCAGCCGGCCTTACGTTCCAGCTACGGGATGGTCGAGACCTTCGTACGAGGGCGGTAAGGAGAGCATCAGTACGGGGCTCGAGTGGCTCATTGGCCCTTCTCCGTGAACATGTTGATCAGGCCGTGAGCCGTGTTGTCGTCGGAGTCGATCCGGTGGACCTCGACACCTTCAAAAGTGGCGACCTCGGCGCTGCGGGGGAACATGGCCTGCTCGTACTCGGTGAGCGCGGCCTCGACGTCGTCGGGGTGCGCGGCGAGGGCCTTGGCGAGTTCCGCGCCGTCGAGCATGGCCAGGTTGGCGCCTTCGCCGTTCGGGGCCTGGAGGTGGGCGGCGTCGCCGAGCAGGGTAACCCCCGGCACCCGGTCCCACCGGAGCCCGGTCGGCAGGGCGTGGAGCGAGCGCAGCACGGGCGCGGTGTCGCCGTCGGTGATCAGCGAGGTGAGCTCCGGCGCCCAGCCGTCGAACTCCGCCGCGATGCGCGCGGTCGCCGCCGCGGCATCGGTGAAGTCGATGGCGGCGAACCAGTCCTGCGGCTTGCTGAGCATCACGTAGATGTGCAGGGTGTCGCCGCTCTCCCGGTGGGCGAAGATCTCCTGGCCCGGCGAGGGCGCGATCATCGACCCGCCGCCGACCGTCTTCGCGGCGGCGGGGTGACGGGTGTCGGCCTCGTGCAGATAGAACTCGACGCACGACGTACCGGTGTACGCGGGGGTGGCATCGGAGAGCAGCGGCCGCACCCGTGACCACGCGCCGTCCGCGCCGACCAGCAGGCCGGCGACGACGGTGTCACCGTCGGCGAACGTCACCTCGTAGCGATCCTCGCCCAGGGCACGGGTGCTGCTGACCTTGTGCCCCCACTGGACGGTGCCGGCCGGGAGCGATTCGAGCAGGATCCGTCGCAGTTCGCCGCGCATCACCTCGGGGCGTCCGCCCGTGCCGTCGTCGGCCTCTTCGAACAGGACGGTCCCGTCCCGGTCGAGGACCCGCATCGCCTCGCGGCCCTCCAGGACGATGGCGCGGAACTCGTCCATCAGACCGGCCGCCTCGAGGGCAAGCTGACCGTTGTAGTCGTGGATGTCGAGCATCCCGCCCTGCGTGCGCGCCGATTGGGAGGGATCGGCCTCGTAGACCGTGGCCGGGATTCCGTGGACGTGCAGGACGCGGGCCAGTGTGAGTCCGCCGAGTCCGGCGCCGATGATCGTGACGGGAGTGTGCATGGTGGCTCCTTCGGGATCGGGCCGCCCGGTGAGCTCCGGCCGGCCGTCTCTGGAAAGGTGTCAGCCCCCGCCGACGAGCCACCTACATCCGATCGACAGCCGCCGAAGGATCGGTGCCATGGGCGGCACCGAGAAGCGCTGGGTGTACGGGGTCGACGAGCCGCACGGTTCGCAGGGCTGGCGCCCCTACGGCGGCCACCCCGGGCGACGGCGGGGGACCGTCACCGCCGACGATCCGGCCCACGGCGCGAAGTACGTCGCCGCGCTCGTCGTCACCGACCTGGCGACCGAGTGGGAGGTGCGCAGCATCCGGGGAGAGGCACGTGCGCGTGATCGTCTGGGAGGACGAGGAAGGCGTCGGCCCCGAGGATGCGGCTTTCACCGTGGAGATCCAGCCCGGCATTGACGCAGAGTGACTGGATGGTCGCATGCGGTGCATCCGTGGAGTCGTCCCGGCACAAAACAGTCCCCGGTAGTGCTGCACGTGTCCTGAAGCTTCAGTCGTCACTGTCGCCTCGGTATCGCGCCGGCTTGCCGGGGGCCTGAACCGCATCCTGTCCAAGTCACTCCGTCGATTAGACGTCCTCATCGACTTTGTGGCTCTTTCGGTGTTGTGGTCTAGTAATCACTTTCTATGTGATATGCCAAAAGTCAATAGAAATTAGGTAAAATTTTCAACGCTTGATTGAAGGTCATCCCGAACGCGGGCCACGACATCCACTTGGACAGTCCGAAGGACCTGTACGAGGCGATAGCGGCGTTCGTGCCCACCACCGCCTGAAATGCCTGACCGCTCGTCAGACCCGCTCAAGCGGCCGGTGGGGCCCGTCAGGCAGCTCTACGACGATGGATTCCCCGGGCCGTACAACGCCCCCCACCTTCACTACACCCATGACACCGGCCTTGTAGAAGACGCGGCCGTCGTCCCCCCGCCCCACGACCTCCTTCAGCAGCCCGCGCTGGAAGTTGTCGATCTGAGCACAGGGATTACGCAGCCCGGTCACCTCGACGACGGCGTGGTCCCCGATCCGCAGGAGGGTCCCGGTGGGCAGCCCCAGCAGATCGATCCCCCGGGTGGTGATGTTCTCGCCCAGCTCCCCGGCTCCGACCCGAAACCCACGCCCCGCGACCCCCTCGAACAGTTCCTCGTGAATGAGGTGCACCTGCCGCAAGTTGGGCTGCGTGGGATCCTGAGCAACCCGGGACCGGTGCTTGACGGTCACCCCGGCATGCACGTCCCCCTCGACCCCGAGCCCGGCGAGCAGGGTGATGCTCTCCCGGTTCGGCTTGGTGAAGGAGTACTCCCCGTTACTGCTCACGGCAGTGACAGTGCCACCCATGTCGCAACCCCCGCTTCTGCTGTCTGCTGTGCGCTTCCGCTGTCCGCTCAGCGCTCCAAGATCAGCCGTGAGCCTAACCCGCCCCCGGGCGAGCACCCAGGGGCGGGCGAGGCGACGTACTACTCGTACTACTCCTCGGCCTACTCCCCGTTCTACTTCTCGTTCTACTTCTCGGCGCGCAGGGTGCCGAGGAGTCCGTTGTTCTCGCCGTTGATTCCCGCCGCGAACCAGACGCTGTTCCGGCCGCCCGACTTGTTGGTGCCGCGCTGGAGCCCCCACAGCCCCGGGATCACGATCGGGTGTCCATTGCGGTCCCGAAGGGTTCCCTCGAAGTGGCCGGTCTTCAGGTCGAAGACGTTGATCCTGCCGTCTCCGAAGTTGCCGACGAGCAGGTCACCGGAGAACTTCCCGAACTTCTCGGGCGCCGTCTCGAGCCCCCAGGGCGAGTTGAGCGGGCCGTGGCTCGCGAAGCGCTTGAGCAGTTTGCCCTCGGTGCTGAACACGTCGATGAAGCCGTTGCCGGGACCGGGTACGTCGTCTTCCTTGTCGGCGTTCTGCAGGGCATAGGTCACGAAGACCCTGTTGCCGATCAGCTTGACGTCGAACGGCGCGAAGCCGCTCTCGATGTCGGGGTCGTCGAATCGGTCGTCCGGCGGCAGGAGGTGGAACTTCTTGTCAAAGCTGTCGATGCGGGCGTCACGGAAGTTCGCGACCAGCACGCGCGGCTCGTGGCACTTGCCGCCCTTCTTGCAGTCCCCTCCGTGCTTCTTGTCGTCCCCGTGCTCCTTCTTGCCGGGCACGACCGTCAGGCCCTTGAAGACGGCGTTCTCGCCGTCACTGTTCTCGTGCGCGACCCGGACGGCGCTCAACGGGTTCACGTTCGAACTGAAGGCGAAGAGGTCACCGTCCTCCCCCGCGAAGAGGAAGCGGGCGACCCCGGACTTCCCTGACGTGGGGTCCTTGAAGCGGAAGTCGTCGGTGTCGTTGCGTACGACCCCGGTCGGGGCGCCGCCCTCGGGGATCGACACGACCGGGGAGAGGAGGTTGACCGGCTTGTTGTCCCGGGCGCCCGAGTATTTCGTGGCCGAGTCCGAGCCGTTGTCCGCGGCGAAGATGCTGCCGGCGGGCGTGCTGGCCAGACCCCAGGGGTTGACCAGGTTCGGGTCGGTCTTCTCCGCCCTGCCCGCGATGTCGGACACCAGATCGCGCTCCCGGAACCCGTGATCGGCCCCGCGTGGCACGTCCCCGGGCGGCGCCGCGGCGACGAGCGCGCCGAGCGTGCCGAGAGCGAGCGAGACCGTGGTCAGCCGCCGCAGACCGGGACGGGGTCTACGGGCGGGTGCCTGTGATGCCATGCGTATTACTCCTGTTCCAGTATGGGGCAAACCGACAGAAGTAATCTCATGCAATCGCAAATGCATACGTAAGTGACACGCAAGGTGCGTCATCGTTGGACGGAATTTGACGCCGCCGTCCGCTGCCCGCCGGCGAGTGCGAAGCAGACGTCGCCGTACCAGCCGGAGCGCGCCGGCGCGGGGCCATGACATCCTTCCCCAGGACCGTCCCTGACCGACCGGCGGTGAACCCTGTGAACGACCACGACCTGGAACTCGACCGGGCCCTGGCAGTGGCGACCGACCTGGCCGCCTGGGCATCAGAGGAGATCCGCCGCCCGCGTGGCGGCGAGGTACGAGAAAAGGCAAGCCCGGCCGACATCGTCACGCAGACCGACGAAACGATCGAGGCACACGTCCGCTCGGTCCTGCGGGCAGCCTTCCCGACCCACGGCATCGAGGGCGAGGAATACGGCACCCACGAGCCGACGACCCCGAACGCCCCCTACTGGGTGGTCGACCCGGTGGACGGCACGACAAACTACGCCCACGGCATCGGCTGGTGCTCCTTCTCCCTGGGCCTGGCGGCGCCCGACGGCACCCCGCTGCTGGGCTTGGTGGCCGACCCTTGGCGGGGAGAGACCTTCACGGCGATCCGGGGGCGAGGCGCCCGCCTGAACGGCGTCCCCATCCGGGCAGCCGCTGACACCACCCTCACAGGCCACCTGTTCTTGACGGAATGGGCAGCCCACGCCCACTGGCCGGGCCTGGACTCCCTTCTGGTGGCCCTTTCCCGTCGCCATTGCACGGCAAGGGTGATGGGCTCGACGGCCCTCTCCCTGGCCCAGGTAGCCGCCGGCCGAGCCACCGCCGCAGCCATCGGCGAATTCCACGCGGTGGACGGGCTTCCGGCGTACCTGATCGCGACGGAGGCGGGGGCGGTGGCACTTCCGCGGGTGCCCGTGTATGACGAGCCGTTGCTGCTGGCGGCGCCTGGGGTGGCGGAGGAGGTGGGGGAGCTGTGGCGCAGTATCCAGAACGGAGAGCCGCAGAAGCTGTAGAAAGCCGCCACGCACAGGTCGTTAACCCTTGCTCCAGAAAGCCAGGGCTTTACTCGGCTCGCGGAAGCACGACACTGCCAAAGAAGCGGGCGGCCCCACGACAACATGTGTCCAACAGCGGGTTCGACACTGCTACGCCAGCGACCTTCGCACTGCCTCGACCAGTGACGTCGCACGCACATCGTTGGCCCCGCCGATGATGTGGTTCATGACGTAGCCGAAGGCGATTCCGTGCTCCGGGTCGGCGAAGCCGAGGGAGCCGCCTCGACCGGTGTGGCCGAAGGCGTTCGGGCTGGTCATGGGGTTGGTCTCGGTGGGCAGCATGTATCCGGAGCTGAATCGGCTCGGCGCCACCATCACCTGGTCCATCCCGCTGGTCTGCTCCTTCGTCGCCGATGCCAGGGTTTCCGGGGTGAACAGGCGCACGCCGTCCACCTCGCCGATCAGCGCTGCGTACATGCGAGCCAGTGCGCGCGCGGTGCCGATGCCGTTGGAGGCTGGGAGTTCCGCGGCCTGCACGTCGGGCGAGTTGAAGTCGATCTCGGCCGGGTCGGTGACCGCGAACGCTCTATTGCTGAATGAGTTCGGGTCGCGCCAGGCGGCAACCAGATCGCGGAGTTCCTCGGGGATCGACTCGGGAGGCACGGTGGTGAGGTCGACGTCCGGCTGCTGGTACACCATGCGGCTGACACGGTCGCGCTCACCCGCAGGCAACCCGACGAAGAAGTCCAGCCCCAGCGGGGCGGCGATCTCGTCGGCAAAGAAGCGGCCCGGCGTGCGGCCGGACACCCGGCGGATCACCTCGCCGACCAACCAGCCAAACGTCCGGCCGTGGTACCCGTGCGCGGTTCCCGGAGTCCACACCGGACGCTGAGCGGCCAGTGCGGCCACCATCGGATGCCAGGCCAACGCCTTTGTCAGCGGCACGGGTTGGTCCAGCGCGACCAAGCCGGCCTGGTGGGACAGAAGCCAGCGCACCGGGATCTCCGCCTTCCCGTTCGCGGCGAACTCCGGCCAGTACTCGGCCACTGGAGCGTCCAGGTCCAGCGCCCCGCGCTGGGCCAGCAGATGCGCCGCCGCCGAGGTTGCCCCCTTCGTCGCCGAGTAGACCAGTTGCAGCGTGTCCCGCGTCCACGGGCGATCAGTGTGAGGATCGGCGGTCCCACCCCACAGGTCCACCACCGGCCGACCATCCAGGTACACGCACAGCGCCGCGCCGAGATCCCCGTGCTGTGCGAAGTTCGCCGCGAACGCCTCGCGTACGGGTTCGAACCCGTACGCGACCTCACCGTCGATCGTCGTCATGCCGCTCATCCTGGCACTCTGGCCCGCCTCACAGGTCGTCAACCCTTGCTCCAGAAAGCCAGGGCTTTGCTGATCAGACTGCGGGCGGCATCTCCATAGTTGGCCGCGCTGCTCAGGGCGTCGAATGCCTTGTCATGGAGGCCGAGTTCGTCGGTGTCGGTGATGTCCACACCGGACGACACGAGTTCGTAGTGGACTCGCCCGCCGTCGTACATGTTGAAACCGGGCATAGGTACCACCCCCACCTCGGCGGTGGAGGGCAGGACGCCGAGGGTCAGCGAGGGCAGATCGATGTCGCGGAGCAGGCGTTCCATCTGCCCGCGCATGACCTCCGGCCCACCGACATTCGTGTACAGGGCTTGCTCGCCGAAGATCACGTCGTAGTGGTGCTCCCCGTCGTACAGGACCTGCTGACGCTCCATGCGTTTGGCCACACCAGCCGACACGTCATCCGGTACGCCGAGAAACTCGACGACCTTATGGAGGATCACGCTCGCGTAAGCCTCGGTCTGGAGCGTGCCCCAGATCATCTCGGGAACGTACGCCTTCCCGCGCCGCGTCTGCTGGTACCAGCGGATGACTTCGTCCTGGATGTCTTCCGTGCCGGTGGACAGCCGCTGCTGCCAGGGAATCAAGCTGGTCACACTGTCTCTCCTTGCTCAACGAGACAGGCCAGTTCAGGCTTCGTACGGTTCGGAGAACACGTCACTACCGCAAGCGACAGGTATGAGGGGCGTTCGAGGTAGAACCCGAGCGAGACATCTCCCCCAGAACTTAGCTTCTCAGCAGTGGAGTTGGCCAACAAGGCAAGATCGATGAAGCAGCGCTCCCCTTCGGAGGCAAACCGGGGCGCGTACTCAGCCACGCGCGCCCCGATCCAGGCGGCAGCGTCCTTCGCCTCACCCCACGTGCCACGAACCAGGGAACGGGGTTTGACGAGCCAGTAAGCCGTCTCCAACGGAGGCAGATCCACGGTCGCGAACTCCGCCGCCACCTCGCGATAGCGCTGGATCAGCTCCGGCTTGCTTCCGGCCGGCGGCGGCTCGGGATGCGGAGGCCGCCGGAGGGCCTCCTGGTCGAAGCGCTCTTTCGCTCCGACCCATAGATAGCCGTGGTGATGCACCGTCGTTCCTACCGAGCGTCGAGGGTCGAAGGTCGAAGGGGGGACCGGTCCCGGCCCCATGCGGGAGCCGAGACCGGTGGGACGGGCGACGGACCGTCAGACAGACAGCCCGAACCTCGCCGGATCGATGCCGGCTACCGCCAGCTCCTCCGTCGTGAACCGAAGCGGCTCGACATCCGGCCGCTTGCTGTCACCCAGCGCCCAGGCGTCGTCGCCGATCCGGGCCAGGGTCACGCACCCCTCCGTGCAGGGGCCTCCGCATGCCTTCACGAAGGAGGCCCCGCTGATGTCCAGCCCGTACAGCTTGGTTCCGTCCAGCATCACTGCACCTTCCTGCTCAGCTGATCGCGGCCATGACTGACCGCCGCCGCCCTTGGTGGGCGGGAGTTCATGGGGAGGAGGCCGATGCATCAGGCTTCGGCGCAGGAGGCCAGTCGGGACCGGCCCAACTCGACCAGAGGGATGATCGATCGGGGTGCGCACAAGTCACCCTCGTAGCGAGGCGGAATCACCCAGTACGTGCCGGGTGGCTGTTGCTGGTCGAGCCGTGGCACTCCGAGATAGGTGCCGTGCCCGAGGCATGTGGCGATGTCGTCGTATGCCCAGACCAGGCCGGTGTGCCCTTGGATCAGGGCGTAGTACGTCCCACCCGCGACGCGCTGGTCGTAGATGATGGAACCGCCCAGCATCTCGCCGAGCGAGGCCGCGACCTGGTCCGGGTCGCACGAAGCTACCGCAGCATGAACCACGGCGGCCGGCATACGCACAGCGGCGAACCGATCGCCGAGAGGCAGGAGTGCGACGCCCTGGACTGCCCACTCGGCCCGTGCCCGATCCGGCGCTGGATGAGCTCGGGCGAGCCACGCTGCAATGGCCCTGTCCAACGCCTCCTGCGTATCCACGCCTGCCTCCTGTCCTGGGTCCCATCAGGTACGGCACACAGCGTTCTGGAAGCAATCGACATATTCGAGGACTTGGAAAGGCCTCTAAGGGGACTTGAGAAGGGCCTCGACTGCCTCTTCTGAGGTAAAGGCCGCTCAACAAGGGACCTAGTGTGGGACTGTTGGAGCAGCCAGCAGTAGGAGGTGTCCAAGTGCCCAGGCCCACCGGCAACGTCCGACTCAAGGCTGCTCGCGTAGCCGCCGGGTTCAACTCACAACAGGATCTGGCGGATGCACTTACTCAGCACGCCAAGGACATGGGCATTCGCGGGCTGTCGATCGGAGTGCGGCAAGTCCGGCGCTGGGAGTCGGACAGTCCTCCATGGCCGCAGCCGGACTGCCAGCGCGTGCTCGTCCACCTGCTGGGCCAGAGCATGGAGGCGCTTGGCTTCACGCCACCGTGGGGTTCCGACGGCTCGCCGCAGCCCGGTCATTCGCGACGCACCCTGGTCGCCGGTGGCGCGGCGACCCTGGGCCTGGCGGTCCTGCCCGGCAGAGCCAGCGCGGCACCACAGCCCGACACGGCCGGAGCCGACTTTCAGGCAGTAACGCGTTCTCACCGGCGGCTCTACTGGTCCGTCACGCCAACGCAGCTGCACCCCGCAGTTGCCGCCCACGCGGCTCTGGGCTGTGCCCTGCTGCCAGAGACGAGGGACACGACTCGTCGTACGGTGGCCACCGCTCTGGCCGAGACGTACCTTCTGGCGGGCCGAATCGAGTTCTTCGACCTTCGCGAACCGAGCAGGGCAACCGACACCCTCCTACTGGCCCTGCAAGCCGCTGGGGAAGCAGACGACCCGTTGCTCGGCTCGGCAATCATCGCGCACATGGCTTTCGTCCCGGGCTGGGTGGCGGACCGTGACGGAGCCCTGGAGCGCATGACGGCAGCCCGCACATACGCCCGCCGTGCTCCCGCCTCCGCAGAGTTCCTGGCCTGGCTCGACGCGGTGGAGGCCGAATGCGAGACCAGGTGTGGGAACACCCGCACAGCACTGAACCTGATCGGTCACGCCGAGGACGTACTGGCGGTCGGCAATGACCACTCGTCGCCGGAGTGGATGGACTGGTTCTCCCCGGCCCGTCTGGCAGCCTTCAAGGGCAACACTCAGATGATCGCGGGGCACCTCCCGCAGGCCCGTGAGAGCTTGCTCCATGCCTTGGCCTCGATGACGGCCGCAGAGGACAAACAGCGCTCAGTGATCTACGGCGATCTGGCAGCCGTGGAGGTGGCATCAGGAAACCCGGAACAGGCCTGCGGGTACGCGGGCCAGGCCCTCGACCAGTTGGCGATCACTTGGTACGCCACTGGCATGGACCGAGTACGCGAGGTTCGCCGCGCACTCACGCCCCACCAGCATGAGCGCTGTGTTCGTGACCTCGATGACCGCCTGTACGGCTGGGCGACGACGCTCAGCGCCTTGGGGCGTTGAACTGACTGATGCGCTCAGGTAGTTCCAGCAGACTCTCGACCTGGAAGGTCGGCAGCTCCCTTGCCTCACGGGTGCTCCACTGAATCGTGGCCCAGGGCCCGCGATGCACTAGCGCGGTCTGCATGCCGGCCTGACTAGCTGGTCGGATGTCGTTGTCGCACCGATCCCCGACGTACAGGATCTCGTCTACCTCGAACGGCACGGCCTCGGCGACCCTCTTGAAGAACTCAAGATCGGGCTTGCTGGCCCCCCAGTCGTCCGACGTACCGATCAGATCGACGTCGTGTGAAAACAACTGGCGCAGGATTCGTCCGGCACGAACAGTCTGGTTCCCGGCGATACCGAGCCACAGCCCGTCCGCTCGCAGCTTGGCCAGGGCCGGTCGCACGTCCGAGTACAGGTCCTCCTCGCCGAAGGTCTCCGGCTGGCCAGCAGCGGCACGCTTCTCCCGCTCCTCATAGAGGTCGAATCCGGGCCGGAACTCCTGGAAGACGTCCCGGTAGTCCCGTCCCTGCGCGATGACAGCCCCGAACATCGCATGGAACGTGTGACGCGGCACCCCCAGCCAGTCGGCCCAGGTCCCGTACTCCCGGGTCTCGTCCACGAGGCACTCGCCTACGTCGAAGACCACTGCGCGAATCATGGGGGAAGGGTAGCGGGGAGCAGACCGGCCACCCTGGCCGTCTCCATGAGCCGCACTCGTCTGTGCATCTAGGTCTATGACCCCGACATGCGCGTCCTCCCCGCTCTCGTCGATGCCGGCTTCGACTCCGAGGCTGCTTAGATGCACTTCGAGGCCGAGTTCGATGTCGTGAGCGAATCGCCGTGACACGTCACCCGGCTGCAATCGCCGAGTACGTCCAGACGGCCGCCGGGATCTCGTGCTTCAGCTTCCACGTGATCGCCATCGGCTTGCTGCCGGTGTGCTCCACGTACTCAGCCCGACCCAGCAGCATCCATGGCTGTGCACCGCCGATGTCTGTGCTCTTGTAACGGCGAACAAAGAGGAGTACATGGCTGCCCTCGGCAGCATGCTGCTGATAGCGCAGGCCGGTGGGGGAAGTATCCGAAGTCTGGTTCTGGGACTCCCAGTGGAAGAGGGTCTCGCTCAGCGCGTAGTCGTGGTAGCGGGTCTGTGGCGAGAAGTCCTTCTCGTCCTTATCCAGGGTGATCAGCAGGGCGTCGGTCTTGATCGATTCGCACCACTTCACCCCCTCGCGGAAGTCCCCTGGCATGAAGCCACCTATGGCGGATTGGCCCAGGGCGGGCAGGATTTCCTCGCGCGTGTAGGACGCGTGCACGGTCAACGGGATGCCGGTGTGGCTGCCTATTCCGAGGAGCGGAATCGGAACGTGTTCGGTCTGGGCGAGGTTGCGCGCAAGTACCTGGCGCAACTCATTCCGCACCGCGTGCTGCTTGCGTAGCGTCGCGAACCCCGCATCGTAGTGGGCAAATCCCTTCCGCGTTACGCCGCCGAGTGGCCAGAGCTGGAAGAAGAGCATGCGGGCGTACGCCTGCCCCTGCTCGTCGAGGTCGCTGTAGGCGGGAGCGTCGTCTTCCAACATCCGGGTGTAGGCGGCCACGCGCAGGGGGTCGTCCACATGGAGAAAGGAAGAGACGCGCTTGAGGAGCGCTGCTTCACCTTCGGGTGCGTCCCCCTTGAGGAGACCAGAGCGGCGGAGGAGCCCAGTCCAGGAGTTGCCGGTGCCCCGGTAGAGCTCCTTGAGTTCGCGGCCGCTCTCGTTCAGGTAGCGGCTGAGCGTTGGCTCGGCGTAATCAGCGACCTCGCGGGCCAGCGCTGTGACGTTGACGCCGATCTGCTCTTTGATGTTGGCGATGATGGTTTTCTTCGCCTTCTCCTCAAGGATGATCTGGCAGCCGGACGGTAGCTGAGGGAAGTCGTGCTCAATGTTGTCCAGCAGGCGCTTGCGGGTCAGGTTGGTGAGCGCCCGGAACTGGTTCTCGAAGCGGAATTCCTTGCGGTGCTGCCCGATGAAATCGAGCACGGTGAGTACGGCCTTGTCCTCCGAGCGACGTAGCCCCCGGCCGAGCTGTTGCAGGAACACCGTGGCGCTGGAGGTCGGGCGGAGGAGGAGCAGCGTGTCTACGTCAGGGATGTCGAGCCCTTCATTGAAGAGGTCGACCGAGAAGATCACCTGCAGGGCCCCTGACCTCAGGTCTGCCAGCGCCTGCTTGCGCTGGTCCGCGGGAGTCTCTCCGGACAGGGCGATGGCACTGAGGCCGGCCATACGGAAGGCCTCTGCCATGAACTCCGCGTGCAGCACCGATACGCAGAATCCCAGTGCTCGCATGGCACCCGGCTCGGCGATCTTCTCCCGTACAGCCTTGACGACCAGCCCTGCGCGCCTCACATCACTCGACAGCATGTTGCTCAACGCGCTGGGGTCGTACGCCCCTCGCTTCCACTCCACCGTGCTGAGATCGGTGTTGTCGCTGATGCCGAAGTAGTGGAAGGGGCTGAGTAGATCATTCTCCAGCGCCTCCCACAGCCGCATCTCGGCAGAGATCCGCCCACCGAAGAACTCGTCCTGGACGTTCTTGCCGTCCATGCGCTCAGGCGTCGCGGTGAGCCCCAGTAGCTCCAGCGGCTTGAAGTGATCGAGGATCTTCCGGTACGTCGGTGATGTCCCGTGGTGGAACTCGTCGATCACGATCACATCGAAGTGATCAGGGGCGAGCCGATCGAGGGCCCGTGCATTCAGGGACTGCACGCTGGCGAACACGTGTGTCCAACGCTCAGGGATCTCACCGCTGTGGAGTGACTCGCCGAAGTTCGGGTCCACCAAGACATCTTGGTAGGTCCGAAGGGACTGCTGCAGGATCTCCTTGCGGTGAGCGACGAACAGGAGACGCAGGTCACGGCCATGCTTCTTTCGCAGCTGCTTGTAGTCGAGCGCAGCCATGACTGTCTTGCCGGTGCCGGTAGCGGCAACGAGTAGATTCCGGTGCCTGTCGTGCACCTCCCGCTCAACCTCCAGCCGCTCCAACATGTCGCGCTGGTGTGGATACGGCCGTACTTCCAGACCGGACAGTGTGATCCCGCGTTCAGCGGCGGTCGTCGACGACGTACCGCCCGCGATCGCCAACGCCTCTTGGAGGCGGCCGCCGTCGGCGTCGGGGTCGTATGTCTCGAAGGATGGATCACTCCAGTAGGCCTCAAAGGTGGCATCGAACTTGCGCAGTACGTCCGGTGTGGCGACGGAGGACAGCCGCACGTTCCACTCCAAGCCGTCGAGCAGCGCAGCCTTGGACAGATTGGAGCTGCCGACATACGCGGTGTCGTAGCCGCTCTTGCGGCGAAACATCCAAGCCTTGGCGTGCAGTCGTGTCGACCGGGTCTCGTAGTTGACCTTGACCTGGGCGTTGAACTCCTCCACCAAGCGGTCCAACGCGCGCCGTTCGGTTGCCCCGATGTAGGTCGTAGTGATGACCCGTATCGGCACGCCTCGCTCATGGGCTGCTCTCAGCGACTGCTCTATGATCCGCAAGCCGTGCCACTTCACGAAGGCGCAGAGCAGGTCGACACGGTCAGCGGTAGCGAGTTCGGCGCGCAGCTCGAAGCCGAGGCTCGGGTCTTCGGGCGCATTGGTGATGAGTGCCGCTTCGGAGAGTGGGATGCCGGGCCGTACGGCAAAGACGCCCGGGGCCTCTTGCCTTGTAAGCGCAAGGAGTTGGCGGGGGCCGTCGGCGACGAGGTCTACCCACTCCTGTGCACCTTCCAGAGTGCTGATGGACTCAAGGATGTGGTTGGCCGCGTAGACCCGTTCCTCGGCCGGGAGATTTTGCAGTACGCGCCGAACGGTGCCTGCGACATGTCGAGCCAGAACGTGCGGCACCGATTCCGGCCCCACCGTGTCGCTCACGGGGTGCCAGCCGAGGCCGGCAAGCTCCTTCAACTGCTGTTCGAAGCGCAACGTGATGAGCTGTTCGTACAGTCCATCGGATGGGGCAGATGCGTCGTGGCGGCTCTGAGACATCGGCTTGTACCCCCCGGTTGAGCATGTCGATGGACGATGCAGATGTTCTACCAGGGAGCACTGACAGGATCTGAGGTCGGTCAGATTCGGTCACCGGCTGTGCCGGCTGTTGATCTATTGAGGGGAATAACTGATCGATGCGGGTTACTTTTTGGGTGTGCCTCTACGTGACCTGCTCATACGCATAGCGAAGACCTACGACGCCAAGCACGGGACGTCCAAAGGTGTTAAGGCTCAGGACCTCCTTAGGGAGGTGAAGGACATGACCGACCTCCCGTTGCCGTACGACTTCGTCGCCTCAGGGCATGGTGGACAAGGTGGCGCGGCCACCACTCCGTGGATCGGAGTGTTTGACCCGGAGATCAACAAGGAGCCCCAGGAGGGGCTGTACCTCGCCTACATCTTTGACGCAGACCTCACTGCCGTGACGCTCACCTTGCAGCAGGGCGTGACGAAGCTGTCCAAGGAGTACAAGCCGGCTGAGCTGCGGCGTGAGCTGAAGCGCCAGGCGAAGCATCTCCGGGCTGGAATTCAGCCCGAGTTGGCAGTGCAGTGGACGTACACGCCAGCCTTCGGTACGCGGCAGGACCTGCCTCGCGCATACGAGGCCGGGAGCGTGGCCGCCCGACGCTACGAAATTGCCGACCTGCCCTCGGAGGAGGTCCTCGCCAAGGACCTTCGCACGGCATCCCTGCTGCTTCGTGATGCTGCTGCCAGCCAGCGCATCTGGCTCCAGAGGCCGACGCAGGATGAGCCCTTCGTGTACGTGAACGAGGGACATGTGCCTGCTGATGACCCCCTGGACGGCTTCCACCCCAACGACAGCAGTGACTACTACGTCCGCATCAAGGGCGGTCAGTACCGCAGGGAGCGTCCACACGAAGAGCTCATCCATGACTTCGGACTCCACGCGGTCACGCGTGGGTACACACCGATCACACGAGGCATGTATCCCAGAGACCTGGTCTTGCGTCGACGTGTTGCCGATGAGCCGCGCACCTGGCTGGTCGAAGGCAAGGCGGTGAAGAACGGGAACGCCACCGAGGCTGTCCGTGAAGCAGTGGCCCAACTGCTGGAGTACAGCTATTACTGGCACCAGAAGCGCGGCGAATCGAAGCCCCACCTCGTCGCGCTCTTCACCGAAGGTATCGGGCAGTACGCCGAATACCTTGAGGACCACGGCATTGCCTCGATCTGGCGCACTGTAGATGGAGACTGGGCGGGTTCCTCCATGGCTGTCAACTGGGATCTAGTCGAGGAGGCCTGAGCGAACTCACCACGTCGATCCGGCGTCGGGCCATGCCCGGCACCGGATACTCGACGCGGTAGCGCAATCCGGCAGCGTGGTGCCTGTTGGCAGGTCTTCAGGCCTCCAGGCCGCCGTGGCAGCCCGCGTACGAGTTCCCCGACTCACACCAACATTCCGCCCCCCGCTGCGGCGGCCAAACCACAGCCCTCCCCCGCGCCGCCAACGTCGTCGCATACTGCGGCAGCAACGTCACGTCCCCCGGCGACGCCCCCTCCGACGCAGCAAACGCCTCATACGACGGCACAGTCCCCGTCACGATGCCAAGGTTCGGTGTCCCCGAGGAGGACAGTTCGCGGAGCGAGGACTCTATGGTCGACAGGTGCTCCCCGTGGGACGGGTACTCCGCAGACAGGTCCGGGTACGCCGAGGTCAGTTCCGTCAGTTCGGATGCCGGCCAGTGGAGGACCGCCACCGGGAACGGGCGGGACAACGCCTGCCGATACGCGCCCAGTTCAGCGCGCAGACGTGAGATCTCCGCCTCCAGTTCCGCGGGGTTGGAGGAGCCCAGGGACCACACCCGCTTGGGGTCGTGCAACTCGTCCAACGAAACCGACGACGAGTGGAGGGTGTCCGCCAGAGTGTCCCAGTCGTCGTGGGCCAGGCCCAGCATGCGGCGGACGCGGTGGCGGCCGAACAGCAGGGGATGGGTCGAGTACGGCGGCTCTGTGCCGTCCGTCAGCAGCAACCTCGCCGCCTCCGTGAACGTCTCCTCCGCCGCCTCCAGCTCGTCGTGTGCTTCCAGGGCCTCGGCCACGATCACCCAGGGGGCCGGGTCGCGCGGGGCCGCTGCTCGGACTCCGTCGATGATCGCCCTCGCCTCCGCCTCGTGGTCGTACTCCCAGAGGTTCGACGCCTTCAGGGCCCGTACCAAAGCAGGGCTCTCCAGGCCGTCAAGGGACGACAGCAGGCGGTCGTAGAGCGTCGTTGCGGCTGGGCGGTCGCCGGCCAGTTCCAGGTGGGCCGCGGCGCGCAGGAGCAGGGCCTCGGTGTCCTCGGGATACAGGCCGGCGGTCCGCTCCAGGCGTGCCGCTTCGGCGGTGTGGTCGACGTTCTCGGCAGGCGTGTCGGGGCGCATGGGTGACACCGTACTGCCGGGCGGTGACAAACGTGAGGCGCAAGTGAGGCGCAAAAGGGAGGGAAAGAGGTGAGAAAGGGGAGGTGAGGAACGGGGTGTCGGCCCGCCGGTGACGGGGGACGGGCGGGGTGGGCCGTTATCTTCGACACGGACATCGACAGTCGGAGTCGGCATGGAGAAGACGGGTGCCCTGGTCGTCGAGGACCAGGCGGCGGCCGGCGCCCTGGCGGGTGCGGAAAGAGGGCCTGGCTCGCGGTCCGCGCCGCCCCGGTTCTGGCCGCTGCTCCTCGTGGGCGCCGCCGTTGTGCCCGGTACCGTCGTGATTCTCCTCGGGCGCTGGGGAGACACCCCGGCCGTGCAGGCCTGGCGGACCGTGTGTCTGGCCGTCACGGTGCAGGCCCTGCCTTTCCTGTTGCTCGGTACGGCCCTGTCCGGCGCGATCAACGCGTTCGTGCCGGAGAGCGTGTTCAGCCGGGTGCTGCCGCGGCGGCCCGCGCTCGCCGTACCGGTCGCCGGTGTCGCCGGGGTCGTCCTGCCCGGGTGTGAGTGCGCTTCCGTGCCGGTCGCCTCCAGTCTGATCGGGCGCGGGGTCGCCCCGGCTGCCGCTTTTGCGTTCCTGCTGTCCGCTCCGGCCATCAATCCCGTCGTGCTCACCGCCACCGCTGTCGCGTTCCCCGGGAACCCGGCCATGGTGCTGGCCCGGTTGCTCGCCTCGCTCGTCACCGCCGTGGTGATGGGGTGGCTGTGGTTGCGGTTCGGGCGGACCGAGTGGTTGCGGCCGACCGCGCGGCATACCGGGCATCGGGCGGGGCACAGTCGGTGGAACGAGTTCCGGCTCGGGTTCCAGCACGACTTCCTGCACGCCGGTGGCTTTCTCGTCCTCGGGGCCATGGCGGCCGCCACCTTCAACGTGGCGGTGCCAAGGTCCGTGCTCGACACCTTCACCGGGACGCCCTGGCTGTCCGTGCTCTTTCTGGCCGCGCTCGCCGTGCTGCTCGCCGTGTGTTCCGAGGCCGACGCGTTCCTGGCGGCCTCGCTGACCGGGTTCCCGCCGGTCGCGCGGCTCGCGTTCATGGTGGTGGGGCCCATGGTCGACCTGAAGCTCATCGCCCTTCAGGCTGGCACCTTCGGGCGGGCCTTCGCCGTACGGTTCTCCGCCGCCACCGTCGTCGTCGCCGTCGCGTGCAGCTCGTTGATCGGTGGGGTGCTGTTGTGAAGCGATTCCTCCAGCCGGTGCTGCTCGTGCTCTGCGGGCTCGGGCTGCTGCACGTCTCCCTCTTCACCGACCTGTACCTGAGGTACGTCAAGGAGGGGATGCGGCCCCTGCTGATCGCCTCCGGGGCGGTGCTGCTCCTGCTGGGCCTCGCGAGCGCCATGCTCGACAAAGGCCAACACGAGGGGCCCCACGACGAGGAGGAGCACGGCGGTCACGGTCACAACCACTCCGCCATGCCCCGCGTCGCCTGGCTGCTCCTTCTCCCGGCGCTCAGCCTGCTCTGCTACGCGCCTCCCGCCCTCGGCGCCTACACCGCCTCCCGGCAGCCACCCAAGGCCGTCCCCGAGGAGAGCGACTTCGATCCGCTCCCCGCCACCTCGCCCGTCCCCATGACCCTCTCCGACTTCACCAGCCGGGTACAGCAGGACCGGGAGGACCAGGACATCAAGGGGCGCAGCATCCTGATGACCGGGTTCGTCACACCCGGCGGGCCGGGCGGGAGCTGGGACCTGACGCGGGTCATCCTCAACTGCTGTGCGGCGGACGCCCAGTCCGTGAAGGTGCGGATCTACGGCGATCCCGCGCTGCCCGCCAACACCTGGGTGACGGTCACCGGGACCTGGCACCCGGGCGGGAAGCTGGGTACCAGGTCCGCGCCGGTCGCGCTCGACGCCCGTAGGGTCGAGAAGGTCGACCGCCCCTGGAACGCTTACCAGGACTCACTCCCTCCCGAGGCGAGGCCCTGAGTCACCGCGCTACACGGTGACCCCGTCCACCTGCAGCGTCTGCACCGACTTCGCCGCGAACGGGACCGCCAGCGTCTTGCCGGACAGGTTCGTGTCCGAGTGGGAGGTGTAGAGGTCTCCGCCGCCCGTCGTGACCGTGTTCCAGCGGGGGACCAGGCCGCCCGAGCCGCCGGTCACGGTGGTGAAGCGGGACAGGTCGAAGGTGAGGGTCTGGGCCGAGGAGGACGTGTTCAGCGCCACGATCACCAAGCGCTTCGCCGCCGCGTCGTAGCCCGCCGCCGCATAGCTCACGCCCGTGTCCAGGATCTTCATGCCGGGGCGGAGGTGGCGGCTGAACTGCGCCATCACGTAGTACTTCGTCTGGATCGTCGTCGGCTGCAGGGTGTTCTGGTCGTACGCGATCATCGCCCAGCCCGTCGACGGGTCCATCACCTGCCAGTAGACCCAGGCGGTCGGGTGCAGCCAGCGGAAGTCGTAGAGGAGGTTGAAGGCCATCGTGTAGCCGGTGCCGTCACTGTCGCCCGTCTCCGAGTTCCACAGGGCCTTGCCGGCCGTCGTCACCACGTCCGTGTAGAGGAGGTCGCGGCGGCCGCCCGAGCCCTGGTAGCCGTGGACGTTGACCCGGTTGACGTAGCCCTTCGCCGTCGAGGAGAAGGAGTTCCAGGTGGTGCGGGCCAGGTCATAGCTGGTCTCGTCCGATGCCGAGATCTTCGTGCTCGTCAGGCCTCGTTTGTCCAACTCGCTGCGCAAGTACGGGAGTACGGCTGACTGGACCGTCGCGTCCATGTGGCAGCCCTCCTGGGTGCCGGTCGCCGTCCACCAGGACGATGAGGGCTCGTTGAAGGCCTCCACCGTCGCGAAGTTCACGCCCCAGTTCTGCTTCGCGTAGAGGGCCACCGCCGCCAGGTGTGAGGCGTGCTGGCGGTAGTTCCAGGACTGGAGGTTGTTGCCGCCGTCGGAGGCGCCCGAAGGGTTGTGGTTGAGGCACATCCACCACATCGGTGAGTTGGCGAACAGCTCCGTCGTAGCGCCTCGCGCCGTCGCCTTCAGCAGCATCGCCCGCTGCGTCGCGTCCGCCGTCCACTTCCAGGCCGAGGAGGTGGGGTCCTCGTTGTTCCAGTCCTGCCAGTAGCCCTCGATCTGCTTGAAGGACGGGATGTTGGGGGACGCCACCATCGACTCGCCGCCGACGCTGTTCGAGCTGCAGGCGCCCAGGTTGTAGCGGGCGATGTTCAGGCCGAGGCCGGGCAGGGCCGTGCCGTTGTACGTCGTCGTCTTCGTGGTGAAGAAGAGGTCCGCGAAGTCGTCCCGGGCGCCGAAGACGTTCGCCCACCAGGCCAGGGAGGTGCCCCAGCCCTCCCAGGTGCCGTAGCTCGTCGACGGGTTGACGGCGATCGTGGCGTCGGCGCGGGCCGTGCCCGTGGCCAGGGCGCTGCCCAGGATGCCGCCGCCTGCGGCGGCCAGCAGCGTTCTGCGTCGGATCATGGCTTCTTCTCTGCCTCTCCGTGCGGCTCAAACGCCGGTTTCCGATCCGGCGTTGACTCGTCCCCCCGCATGCCAAGAGGAAGCATCGGGTGTGACGGGTGGGGTTGTCGAGGGTTGTGACAGCCCTTTCTAAAACCCGTTGAGAAAGTCGACGTCAGTGGCGGGAGGCCTTACGGCTCTGGTGAGTTCACCCGACTCGCCCTATCGTGCGGGCGGCTCCTGGAGAGGTGGGTGTGCGGATGCGTGTCGTGCGGCACCGTGATCGGCGGAGGCGGGCCAGGTGGCGGCGGGGGCTGTGGGGCGGCGGGGAGGTGCTCGTCACCGTCGGGGTCGTGCTCATGCTGCTGGTCGTGCATCAGTTGTGGTGGACCAACAGGGAGGCGCGGCAGGGGGCCGAGCGGAAGGTCGCGGCCCTGGAGAAGGAGTGGGGGAGCAGCGGCAGTTCCGCTCCCGGTAGCGAGCCGCCGGACCCGGAGCCGTCGCCGTCAGCGGCCTCGAAGGCTCCCGGACGTGCGCGGCAGCGGTCGTACACCCCCGTCCTCGTCTCCGGCACGCCCCGCCGCTCCCAGGCGTACGCCGTCCTCACCATCCCCCGGCTGCATCTCCGCGTCCCCGTCGCCGAAGGCGTGAGCAAGCCGGACGTGCTCAACAAGGGGTACGTCGGTCACTACCCCGGCACCCAACAGCCCGGCCAGGCCGGCAACTTCGCGCTCGCCGGGCACCGGAACACCCACGGTGAGCCCTTTCGGTACCTGCCGAGGCTCCGGCCCGAGGACACCGTCCAGGTCGAGACGAGGACGGCCACGTACACGTACGCCGTCGACAAGATCCTTCCGCAGACGTCCTCGCGGGACTCCGGGGTCGTACGGCCCGTGCCGCGGTCGCTCGTCCGGCCCGCGTACGGGTACGACGAGCCGGGTTACTACATCACCCTGACCACCTGCACGCCCGAGTTCACCTCGCGCTACCGGATGGTGGTGTGGGGGAAGCTGGTGTCGATGCGGCCCAGGGGGTAGGCCGGAGCACAAGGGCCTTCCTCACGCCCGCTCCCGCAGCACCCCCACCGCCACGGCCCCGAGCGCGGCCAGGCCCGCCGACACCACCATCGCCACATCCGCGCCCCGCGCCAGGCCGCCGCCGGACGACGTGACCAGGGCGATCGTCAGGGCCACGCCCGCGCAGGAGCCGATGTAGCGGAACGTCTGCTGGGCGCCCGAGCCCATCGCCGCCCGGGCGAGCGGCACCGACTCGACCGCCATGAGGGGCAGCGCGGCGTTCAGGAGGCCGCTGCCCACGCCGCCGAGCACCAGGCCGGGCAGGAGCCGTACCCAGGAGCCCGCGCCGATCGCGCCCAGCATCGTCAGCGCGCCCGCCGCGTGCAGCAGGAAGCCGGCGGCCAGTTGCAGGCGCGGACCCACCCGGCCCGCCAGCCGCTTCGCCTGCAGGGCGACCGCGAAGGACAGGCCGGACCACAGCAGGAGCAGCCAGGCCGTGGTCATCGCGGACATGTGCAGGGTCTGCTGCAGCAGGGCGGGGAGGTAGCTGAACAGGCCGATCACCGTCAGGCCGGTGAACAGGCCGCCGGCCGAGGAGGCCAGGAAGCGGGGGTGGCGGAGGAGGGAGAGGTCGATCATGGGGGTCTTCGTCCGGCGCTCCACCAGCGTGAACAGGGCGACCAGCAGTACGGCCGCCGCCAGCAGCAGGGCCACCGGTGTCCGTAGCCAGCCGTCCCGGCCGAGGGTGAGGGCCGCCACCAGGGCCACCAGCGCCGAGCCGAAGGTCAGGGCGCCGAGGAGGTCGGGGCAGCCGCCACGGGGTGCCTTCGACTCCCGCAGGGGCCGGACGGCCAGCACCGCCACCAGCAGCGCCGCCGCGCCCAGGACGCCGTACGCCACCCGCCAGGTCGGCATCGCGCCGGCGACCAGCGGGCCCGCCGCGATGCCACCGCTCACGAAAGCGCCCCACACGCCGGTCGCGTGCAGCCGGCCGCGCGGGGTCGGGAACGCCGTCACCAGCAGGCCCAGGCTGCTCGCCAGGATCGCCGCGCTCGCCGCGCCCTGGGCGATGCGGGCCAGGGTGAAGAGGAACGTGGAGGTCGTGAGGCCGCCCAGGGCTGTGGTCAGGCCGAGGGCCAGGGTGCCGGCCAGGAAGACGCGGCGGCGGCCGTAGTCGTCGGCCAGGCTGCCGGCCACCAGGAGGAGGGCGGCCAGGCCCAGCGGGGTGCCGTTCAGCAGCCAGGCCTGGGCCGAGACGGGGGTGTGCAGCGCCGCCACCGTGTCGGGGAGCGTGACCATCGGGGCCGTGTACGTCATCAGGGCCACCGCCGTTGCGGCGCTGGTCAGGGCGAGGGTGGCCCTCGGGTGCGGGGGTGCTTCCGCCGTGGGTGGCGTGCGCGGTGCGCCGCTGTGTGTGCCGGCCGATCCGGCATGGAGGGTTCGTTCACTGAACCTGGTCATGGGTGTACCATAACAGCTTCGGTTCGGTCATTGAACCAACGTGTCGGAAAGTGGCTAAGGTGGGCGCCATGGCACTGGGCAAGGACTACGCGACGCAGGAATGCTCGATCGCCCGCGCGCTGGAGGTCGTCGGCGAGCGGTGGACGCTCCTCGTCGTCCGCGACGCCATCTACGGCGTCCGGCGCTACAACGACTTCCTCGTCCACCTCGGCATCCCGCGCGCGGTGCTCTCGGCCCGGCTGAAGACGCTCACCGAGGAGGGGATCCTCGACAAGCGCCGGTACCAGGAGGCGCCGCCGCGCGACGAGTACGTCGTCACCGCGCGCGGTATCGCGCTGTGGCCCGCGCTGCGGGCCCTGGCGCTGTGGGGCCGCGAGAACTTCCAGGAGACCCAGCTGCGGTCCTTCCGGCACGCGGACTGCGGCACCGAACTCGGGCCGTACGGCGAATGTCCCGCCTGCGGAACCGTCGTGCCCGTCGCGGACGTTGTACTGGTGCCGGGCCCGGGGCTCGATCCCGATCCGGCGGATCCGGTCAGCAGGGCGCTGCTCAAGCCGAAGAGGCTCTTGGAGCCCCTGGAGATCGATCCCGTATAGCCGGCAGCTATAACTGACGGTGAGCAGAGCAGCAGGTCGGCGAAGGGGGAGGAAGTGGATCGCAGTCGTGTCGTCGGCGCGCGCCCCGTCGCCCTGCTGCTCGTCCTGGTGAACCTGCTGCTGCTCCAGGCCGCGCTCCTCGACACCGGCAGCCTCTCCACCACCGTCGCGCTCGCCGCGACCGCCGCGGCCGGCTCCGCGCTCGCCGCCAGCTCGCTGATCACCGCCCGCTGCGCGCCCGCCGTCCCGCCCACCCGGGTCCGTACGGCGATACGCGACCGGGCCAGACGTACGGCCTTCCTGCCCCAGCGCGACCCCGACGCCTCGGGGCGCCGCCGGCCCCGGGCACCCGGACACGCCCTCGCGACGACCTGCGCGTAAGGGCACCGGTTCACTGATTCATCCGTGACCCCCGCGCGGGTCGTCATGCCGCCATGCCATCTCCGGTCACCCCGGCACGACGACGTACCCCAGCACGGAGGGTCCCGCCTTGTCCGCTTTCATGTCCGTTTTCGCCCGCTTGGTCGAGCAGCTCGCCGACCTGCTCCAGCCGCTGTTCCACGCCTCCGCGGCCGCCGCCGCGATCGTCCTGTTCACCGCGCTCGTGCGACTGCTCGTGCATCCCCTGTCCCGGGCCGCCGCCCGCGGCCAGCGCGCCCGGGCCGAGCTGCAGCCGAGAATCGCCGAGCTGCGCAAGCAGCACGCCAAGGAGCCCGAGCGGCTGCAGAAGGCGGTGCTGGAACTGCACGCCGAGGAGAAGGTCTCGCCGCTCTCCGGCTGCCTGCCCAGCCTGCTCCAGCTGCCCGCCTTCTTCCTCCTCTACCACCTCTTCTCCAACACCTCGATCGGCGGCGAGACCAACGGGCTGCTGACCCACGAGCTGTTCGCGGCACCGCTCGGCGGACGCTGGGCCGACGCCCTCTCCGGCGGCGGGATCTTCGGGGCGGCCGGACTCGTCTACCTCGCGCTCTTCGCCCTCGTCGCGGCCGTCGCCGCCTTCAACTACCGGCGCACCAAGCTGATGATGGCCAAGAACCCGGTCACGGTCACCGCCGGTCAGGGCGAGCAGGTGCCCGGGCTCGGCGCGGTCAACAAGGTCATGCCGTTCATGTCCTTCTTCACGCTCGTCACCGTGGCGGTGGTGCCGCTCGCGGCCGCGCTGTACGTCGTCACCAGTACGACGTGGAGCGCGGTGGAGCGGGCCGCGCTGTACCGCTGAGCCGTGGATCACGGGGGCATGGTTACGGTCCAGTCCGTGAACAAGGTCTTGCGGACTGGACGAGGGGATTGGACGATCGACCAGTCCTCCGATGGCTGCACACATCGGCGGGCGCCCGCGATCGAGGGAGATTGTGACCATGAAGCTGCTGCGAGTCGGTACGGCCGGTGCGGAGCGACCCGCGCTGCTCGACGCCGAGGGGACCCTGCGGGACCTGTCGGGGATCGTGGACGACATCGACGGGGCGCTGCTCGCCGACGACGGCGCGCTCGGCCGGGTACGGGCGGCGGCCGAGGCCGGTGAGCTGCCCGTGCTGGACGCGGCGGGCCTGCGGATCGGCCCCCCGCTCGGCCGGATCGGCAAGGTCGTGTGCATCGGGCTCAACTACCACGACCATGCCCGTGAGACGGGGGCCGAGCCGCCCGCCGAGCCCGTGATCTTCTTCAAGGCCGCGGACACGGTCGTCGGGCCGAACGACACCGTGCTCGTGCCGCGCGGGTCCACCAAGACCGACTGGGAGGTGGAGCTGGCCGTCGTCATCGGACGTACGGCCCGCTACCTGGAGTCGGCCGAGGACGCGCTCGCGCATGTCGCCGGGTACGCGGTGGCGCACGACGTGTCCGAGCGGGAGTTCCAGATCGAGCGCGGCGGGACCTGGGACAAGGGGAAGAACTGCGAGACGTTCAACCCGCTGGGGCCGTGGCTGGTGACCGCCGACGAGATCGCCGACCCGCAGGATCTGTCGCTCAAACTGTGGGTGAACGGGGAGCTGAAGCAGGACGGGACCACCGCCGACCAGATCTTCCCGGTGGCCGAAGTGGTGCGTTACGTCAGCCAGTTCATGACCCTGTACCCCGGTGACGTCATCAACACCGGGACGCCGGCGGGCGTGGCGCTCGGGCAGCCCGAGCCGAAGCCGTTCCTGCGGTCCGGGGACGTGGTGGAGCTGGAGATCGCGGGGCTCGGGCGGCAGCGCCAGGAACTCAAGGACGCCTGAGACACCGAGGTCCCGCCGCTACCATGGCGCCGATGCCGGCTTGGCCGAAGGCGCCGAAAGGTGGGGGATGGCAGCGACGGGAGCTGATCGGACCTCGACGACCGGTCGCAGAGGAGTCAGGCCGCTCCAGTGGGCGGCCGCTTCGCTGGTGACCCTCGCCGCGGCCGCGGCCGTGGTCGTGTTCTTCACCACCGAGGTGTGCGACCAGCAGATGGCTTCGAACGGGACCGTCGTCAGGGTGTGCCGGCACCCGCAGATGACGGACCCTCCGATGGTCGTCCTCGGCCTCGTGATCCTGGTGCTCCTGGGCGTCTTCTTCTCCGAGATCTCCGGATTCGGCATCACGCTGAAGCGCCAGGTGGAGGAGGCCCGGAGTGCCGCGCAGGAGGCCATCCGCGAGACGCGGGAGGTCGAGGCAAGGCATCAGGAGACGACGGACGATCTGGCCGACGGGGTGAGGGAGGCGCTCAGCAGGGCGCAGCCCGGCCAGGCCGCCGTGTCGGCGCCGACGGATCCCGTCGGCCGGCTGGCGGCACGGTACAACGAGATCCGGTGGACCATGTCCAGCGGTCAGGCGAGGACACAGGCGATGTCCGACGTGGTGGACGAGATGATCGGTGTGCTGCGAGGCGCCCGGGATTTCGACGTCGAGAGCCATCTCCACAGCGACGACCGCGGGTTGCGACTGGCCGCTGCCGCGTACCTGTACGCCAATCCGGATCCGGCGTGGGGCCGCGCACTCGCCGAGGCGGCGGTGTCCGAGGACAAGCCGTTCAACGAGTACTGGGCGCTCAAGGCGCTGCGCGAGGTGTTCCGCGGGCACTGCGAGTTCCTGGACGAGGAGACGAGGGCCCTGCTGCAGCGCCGTATGAACCAGATGCTTCCGGGTACCGACCGCGCCGGGCAGATCAGGAAGCTGCTGCACGACTGTCCGGCGCGGAGCGGCGGTCAGGCCGCGGTCTGAACCGCGGCCGCTCAGCCCAGGAGAGCGGCCAGGCGGCGCCACGCCTCCCTGGGAAGGGCGTCGCGGGAGCCGCCGTCCACCACCTGGATCGCCACATGGTCCGCGCCGGCCTCGTGGAAGGCGTTGACGCGGTCCCGGATCCGGTCCTCGTCGCCCCACGCGTACAGCGCGTCGACCAGGCGGTCGCTGCCGCCGGCGGCCAGGTCGTCCTCGGTGAAGCCGAGGCGCAGGAAGCTGTTGGTGTAGTTGGGGAGCGAGAGGTAGAGCGCCAGGTGGTCGCGGGCCAGGGCGCGGGCGCGGGACGGTGCGGTCTCCCAGACGACCGCGAACTCCGGGGCCAGCAGCGGCTCTTCGCCCAGGATCTCGCGGGCCCGGGCGGTGTGCTCGGGGGTGACGAGGTAGGGGATCGCGCCTGCCGCCCGGTCCCGGGACAGCTCCAGGGTCTTCGGGCCGAGGGCCGCCAGGACCCGGCGCCCGGCCGGGACGCCGGCCGCGTCCAGCGCGTCCAGGTAGGCGACCAGCGCCGAGTACGGGCGGCGGTACTGGTCCGCGAGCTTGGCGTGGCTCACGCCGAGGCCGAGCAGGAAGCGGCCGGGGTGGGCCGACTCCACCTCCGCTAACCCGGCCGCGCTCGCCTCGGCGTCGTACTGCCAGATGCTCTGGATGCTCGTGCCGACGGTGAGCCGGGACGTCGCTTCGAGGAGCGGGACGGCATGCCGGGCGGCGCTGCTGCCGCCCAGCCAGGCGGCTCCGTAGCCGAGCTGTTCCAGTTCCGCGGCCGCCTCGGCGATGTCTCCGCGCCGGGCCGGGTCCTCCGAGCGGAGGCCCACGCTCCACACGCCGTACCGGCCGATCGTCTCCTTGAGGGGGTGTGTGCTGCTCGTCGACTCGGTCATCGGGTCCGTTACCTCCGGGTGGTGGCGTGCCGTGATCTTCGGGTACGCCGGTGCCAACCGGAGGGAGCCGCGCGGTAATCCCACGGACGGGCTACTCGCCCAGGAACTGCTCCAGCGCCTCCACCACCATGCGGTGGTCCTGCAGCTGGGGCAGGCCGGACACGGTCACCGTGCCGATGACGCCCGCGTTCTCGACATGGATCGGGAACGAGCCGCCGTGGGCCGCGTACGTGTCCGGATCGAGGCGGGCGGAGTCCTCGAACGTGGTGCCCTTGGCGCGGAAGCGGGCACCGACCAGGTAGGAGGAGGCGCCGTAGCGCTCCACGACCCGGCGCTTGCGGTCGATCCAGGCGTCGTTGTCCGGCGTGGAGCCTGGCAGGGCCGCGTGGAAGAGCTGCTGGCCGGCGCGGTGGATGTCGATGGCCACCGGCGCCTGGCGCTCCCTGGCCAGCTCGACCAGGAGCGTGCCCAGGGCCCAGGCGTCGTCGTAGGTGAAGTGGCGGAAGACCAGGCGGCGTTCCTGCGCCTCCAGCTCCTCCACGCTCGGGGTGATCTCGGGGGCGAACTTCGGGGTGATCTGCGGGTGGTGCATCAGAGGGTCACCGTCACCTTGTCGCGGGCGGAGCGTCGGGCAGCTTCCAGTACGTCGAGGGTCGCGGCCGCCTCCAGGGCGGTCACGGGGTTGGGGCCGGTGCCGGTCAGGGCCGCCGCCACGGCCGCATAGTAGGCCGGGTAGTCGCCGGGGACGGTCGGCACGGGGCGGCCGCCGCCGGTCAGCGGGGACTCGCCGGAGCCGAGCCGGCCCCACAGGGACTCGGGCTCGGCACCCCACTGCGGCCCGGGGCGCAGGCCTTCCCTGAGGGCCGCCTCCTGCGGGTCCAGGCCGTACTTCACATAGCCCGCCTGCGAGCCGAGGACCCGGAAGCGCGGGCCGAGCTGGGCCGTGGTGGCGGAGACGTAGAGGTGGGAGCGGACGCCGTTCGCGTGGGTGAGCGCGATGAAGGTGTCGTCGTCCGTCTCGGCGCCGGGGCGGCGGATGTCCCGCTCGGCGTACACCTCGGTGACCGGGCCGAAGAGAACCAGAGCCTGGTCGACGACATGGCTGCCGAGGTCGTAGAGCAGACCTCCGATCTCTGCCGGGTCGCCGGACTCGCGCCAGCCGCCCTTGGGCTGCGGGCGCCAGCGCTCGAAGCGGGACTCGAAGCGCCAGACGTCGCCCAGTTCGCCCTTCTCCAGCAGCTCGCGCAGGGTCAGGAAGTCGCTGTCCCAGCGCCGGTTCTGGAAGACCGAGAGCAGCAGGCCGCGCTCCTCGGCGAGGGCGGCCAGCTCCCGCGCCTCGGCCGCCGTACCCGCCACCGGCTTGTCCACGACCGCCGGCAGGCCCGCCTCCAGGGCGGTGGTGGCGAGCGGGACGTGCGTCTTGTTCGGGGAGGCGATGACGATCAGGTCCAGCTCGTCGGCGTGGTCGAACAGCTCGTCGGGGGTGGCGGCGATGCGGACGCCCGGGAACTCGGCGTGGGCCTGCTCCTGCCGCTCGGGGTACGAGGTGACCACGGTGTCCAGGGCGAGGCCCTCGGTGGCGGCGATCAGCGGGGCGTGGAAGACGGAGCCTGCGAGGCCGTAGCCGATCAGGCCGACGCGGAGGGGGGTACCAGTCATGCGTCCTACTTTCGCAACGCTGTTGCCAAAGTGCAAGCGGTGGGGAGAATGGGTGGCGTGAACAGGACGAAGAGCGGCGGCGGGCGGTCGGTGGGGGCGAATCTCCTCGCGGTGCGCAGTCACAACACCGCGCTGGTGCTGGATCTGCTGCGGGCGGCCGGGGCGGAGGGCATCAGCCGGCTCGAACTGGCCGAGCGGACCGGGCTGACCCCGCAGGCCGTCAGCAAGATCACCGCGCGGCTGCGGGAGGAGGGGCTCGCGGCGGAGGCCGGGCGCCGGGCGTCCACCGGGGGCAAGCCGCGCACCGTGCTGCGGCTGGTGCCGGAGGCCGGGCATGCGGTGGGGGTGCATCTGGACCGGGACGAGGTGCGGGCCGTGCTGGTGGATCTCGACGGGGCGGTGGTCGGGGAGCGGCGCGGGGCGGTTGACCTGGGGGCCGGGGCGGAGGCTGTCCTGGGGGGTGTGGCCGGGGTGGTCGAGGGGCTGGTGGGGGAGGTCCTGGGAGGTCACGGGGGTCAGGGAAGTCGGGGGCTCTCCGATGCCGGTTCGCTGCTCGGTGTGGGAGTCGCCCTGCCCGGCCCGCTCGATCACGCGCGCGGGGTGCTGCACCGGGTCACCGGGTTTCCGGAGTGGGACGGGTTCCCGCTGCGGGACGCGCTGGCCGAGCGGCTGGGGGTGCCGGTCGTGGTGGACAAGGACACCAACGCGGCGGCGCTCGGGCTGTCGGTGGGGGGTGAGGGCGGATCCTTCGCCTATCTGCACCTCGGTACGGGACTGGGCGCCGGGTTGGTGATCGGCGGCAGCGTCCATCGGGGGGCGCGGACCGGGGCCGGGGAGTTCGGGCACCAGGTGCTTCAGCTGGACGGGCCGGTGTGCGGGTGCGGGAACCGGGGGTGTGTGGAGGTGCTGTGCCTCGGGGCCGTGGGGCGGGGGGACGTGGAGGAGGCTGCGCGGGTGCTGGGGGTCGGGGCCGGGAACCTGGTGGGACTGCTGGACATCGACCTGGTGCTGCTCGGAGGGCGGACGATCTCCGCAGCGCCGGAGCCGTTCGTGCGCGGGGTCGCCGAGATGCTCGACGCACGGGCCCGGCGGGAGGGTGTGCCCGGCGGGACGGTCCCCGTGCGGGTCGCTCCGCGAGGGGAGCGGGTCGTCGCGGAGGGCGCCGCACAGCTGCTGCTGGCGCCGATGTTCGGGCGGGCGGACGGCTGATTCGAGCGGGCGGACGGCTGATTCGGGCGGACGGCTGAGAGGCGCGGCACAGGCGACCGTCCGGACCACTCGCCGGCCCCTTCAGGTGATTGCCGGACGACTCGCGAGCGGAGCGCGCGCCGCACGGGTACGGCGTCTGCGCACCAGATGACCGGAACTCGTGAGGAGAACAGCCGTGTACGCAGCCATCAGACGGTACGAAGGGGTCACCGACCCGGCCGAGGCGGGACGTCGGGTGAGCGAGGGATTCGTGCCGCTCATCCGTGAGATTCCCGGCCTCCTGGCCTACTACTGGGTCGACGCCGGCAACGGAGTCATGGTCTCGACCAGCGTCTTCGAGAACGAGGCGGGAGCCGACGAATCGATCAAGAGGGCGGCGGTCTTCGTGCGGGACAACCTCGCGTCGCTGCTCCCCAACCCTCCCCAGGTCATGTCCGGCCAGGTCGTGGCCTCCCTTTAGCCTGTCGGCCGATCGAGCGGACTTCCGCCTGCCTCCGGAGTGGCACCCCGAGCCCCCGCCACCACCCGGCATGGTCATGTGTTTATGCGACCGGTCACGCACCTGCCCCTCTGCCTCGCCGCAGCCGCCGCTCTCGTGCCCGTGTCGTCGGCTGCCGCCCACGCCGCCGCGACCCCCTCCTGCGCGGCACCCGGCGGCCGTGCCTTCCCACTGGCCACCCGGATCCACGGCGGTCCCACCTCCTACGAGGTGGGCGGCGACTACGGCACCTGGTACATCGACCTCACCAACACCACCACCCGCACCTGCGCCTCCATTCACCCCGTCGTCGTCCTCGTCGACGACAAGCGCACCCTGAAGCCGTCCCAGCCCAGGCTGGACTTCTACGACGGCTCCCGCGCCCGGCCCGTCACCTTCGAGACCACCGACGAGCAGGAACTGGTCGGCGTGCTGGACGGCGCCGGGTTCGGCGGGTTCACCGTGGCGCCCGGCGCGACCGTCACCGTCAAGCTCAGGCTCTCGCTCGCCTCCGACGCCGTACCCGACCACATCACCGCCAACGCGGCCGTCGTCCAGCGCCGGGGCCAGGACGGTGACTGGGTCGGGGAGTCCAACGACTACCGCTTCGGGGTCGGCGAGGACGGGGACGTGCCGGAAGACACCGCGGAACCGCAAGGCACGGGGGCCCCGGAGGATCCGGAGGCGACGGCGACGGCGACCGCCCCGGCCGGTACTCCTCAGGCCTCCCCGAGCGGCGCCGACCCGGACGACCCCGACGACCCCTCCCTCTTCCTCGCCGAGGATGCCGAGGAAGCCGGAGAGCGGGCCCGGGAACTCGCCCGTACCGGGCTCGGGCTCGCGCACGGGCTGCTCGCAGCGGGCGCTGTCCTCCTCGCGGTCGGCGCGGGCGCGTCCCTCCTGGCTCGCCGCCGACGCTGAGGAGCGGGCGGATGGCGCTGAGCCACGGGCGCTGTACAGGTCGGGCGCGGGCCTCCGCGTACCTCGGGCGCGGGCCGTCGTGCAGCTCGGGCGCGGGTCTCCATACACCTCGGGCGCGGGCCTTC
>NZ_MCGQ01000016.1 GCF_002242805.1 Streptomyces diastatochromogenes
GCCCTGCTGGCCGTGGCGGGGCCGTTCGCCGCCAAGCTCGCCGACGTCCAGCACGACCGGGCGACCGACTACCTGCCCGCGTCCGCCGATTCCACCCAGGTGGCCAAGCTGCAGGACCGGCTGCCGGGCGGCGAGACCACCGAGCTGGTCCTCGTCTACCACCGCGCGGGCGGACTCACCGCCGCCGACCGGACGACGGCCGCACGGCAGGTGGCGACGATCGCCCACCGCCACACCCTGACCGCCACCCCGCGGGGCGTCCCGTCCGCCGACGGCACCACCCTGATGTACCCGGTCACCAGCAACGAGCCCGGCACCGACGAGAAGAAGCGCGATGCGCTCGTCGACGACGTTCGTCAAGTCGCCCATGAGCGGGGTGGGATGGCGGTCGAGGTGGGCGGTCCGGCGGCCCTCGCCACCGACGCGTCCGGCGTGTACGCCTCTCTCGGCGGACCCCTGCTCTACACGACGGTCGCCGNNCTGTGGCTGGTCCCGCTCGTCGTCGCCGGGCTCGCCGACTTCCTGGCCAGGGCCGCGGCCTACGCCGTCAACCAGGCCTTCGGCACCGCCGTCTCCGGCCAGAGCGCGGGCATCATGACGATCCTCGTCTTCGGCGCCGGCACCGACTACGCCCTGCTCCTCGTCTCCCGCTACCGCGAGGAGCTACGGCGCCACGAGCGGCCGTACGACGCCATGCGGGCCGCACTGCGCGGCTGCGGGCCCGCCGTGCTGGCCTCCTCCGGCACGGTCGCCGCAGGGCTGCTGTGCCTGCTCGCCGCCGACCTCAACTCCAGCCGGGGCATGGGCCCGCTCGGCACGGTCGGGGTGCTGTGCGCGCTGGCCGCGATGCTGACCCTGCTGCCCGCCGTCCTGGTGCTGCTGGGCCGCCGCGTGTTCTGGCCGCTCGTGCCCGCCTACGGCAGCACGCCCAAGGCCGCCCGCCGCTCGCTGTTCGCCGCGATGGGCTCCTCCGCCGGGCGCCGCCCGCTGACCGTCCTCGCCTCCGGCGCCGCCCTGCTCGGCGCGCTCGCACTGGGCGCGCTCAACCTGCCCGGACCGCTGAAGCAGCTGGACACCTTCGTCGACCGGCCCGAATCCGTCACCGCCATGGAGACCCTGGCCAAGGCCTACCCGCAGCGGTCCGCACAGCCCATCGAGATCCTCACCCCGGCCGACCGCGCCGACGCCACCCTCGCGACGGCCGAGGGCACCCGGGGAGTGGCGGGCGCGACGGAGGGCCGTACCGGCGGAGGCTGGACCGAGATCACGGTGACCGCGTCCGCGCCGCCCCAGTCCGCCGCCGAGACCGCCACCATCCAGGCGCTCCGGCACCGGCTCACCGGCTCCTACGTCGGCGGGCCGAGCGCCCAGCAGCTGGACCTGGCGGACACCAACGCCCGGGACCGGACGGTCGTCGTACCGATCGTGCTGCTCTCCGTGCTGCTGATCCTGATCGCCCTGCTGCGCTCCCTGGTCGCGCCGCTGATCCTGGTGGCCGCCGTGGTCGCCGTGTGGGGTGCGGCGCTCGGCCTCGGCGGGCTGGTCTTCGAGCCGCTGTTCGGCTTCCACGGCACCGATCCCGGCCTCGGCCTGCTCTCCTTCGTGTTCCTGGTCGCCCTCGGCGTCGACTACGGCATCTTCCTGATGCACCGCATGCGGGAGGAGTCCCTCAAGGGCGCCGAGCCGGCACAGGCCGCGCTGACGGCACTGCGCACCACCGGCGGGGTCATCGCCTCCGCCGGGCTCGTCCTCGCCGCCACCTTCGCCGTGCTGACCAACATGGGCCTGGTCCCGCTGGTCGAGCTGGGCTTCGTCATCGCCGTCGGTGTGCTGCTGGACACCTTCCTCGTCCGCACCTACCTGGTGACCAGCGCGAGCGTGGCCCTGGGGCGGTGGGTGTGGTGGCCGGGCCGACTGTCCAGGACGCCCGAGGTGCCGAGGAAGCGCACACCGGAGCCCGTGGCCTGACCCCCGTACCGGAAGATGAACCCCGTGCAGGCAACCATCAGCGCTCCCCGGCCCCGGCTCGCGGCGCTCTCTCCCGACCCCCTGCGGCAGGACGCGTACCTCGCCGCCGGCCTCGCCGCCCTGGCCTCCGCGGTCGCCGTGACCGTCGGCAGCGGACGGCACCCGGACGCGCTGGGCTGGGCCCTGCTGCTGGGCCTGCACGTGCCGCTCGTCTGGCGCCGGCGGGCGCCGCTGACCGCGCTGGCGATCATGATCCCGCTGATCGCGGTCTACCACCAGCAGGACTACAACCACTCCGCGCCGACCGCCGCCTCCATGGTCGTCCTCTACACGGTGGCGGTCACCAGCGGCCCCCGGCGCACGGCGGCCATCGGCTGTGCCGTCGTCGCGCTCATGGTGGTCCTGAAGATCGACGAGGGCATGGCCGGGCTCACGGTGTCCTTCCAGATCACCGGCTGGATCGTCTCCATGCTCGTCCTGGGCGGCTACATCCGCGTCCACCGGGAGAACGCGGCCGCCGCCCTGGAACGCGCCGAGCGGGCCGAACGCACCCGCGAGGAGGAGGCCCGCCGCCGGGTCGCCGAGGAACGCCTGCGCATCGCCCGCGACCTGCACGACCTGCTCGCCCACAGCATCACCCTGATCGGCGTGCAGACCTCGGTCGCCGCCCACGTCCTGGCCGCCGATCCCGGCCGCCTGGACCGGGCCGCCGTCGCCCAGGCCCTCGACGAGATCGCCGAGACCTGCCGCACCTCCCGGGGGGAACTCCGTACGACCCTGGACGTGCTGCGCGACCCCGGCTCCCCGGACGCCCGCGGCCCGCTGCCCGGCCTGCACGGCCTGGCCGACCTCGCCCGCTCGACCGTGGGCGCCCAGGTGAAGCTCACGGTCACGGCGGACGAGGTGCCGCCCGCCGTGGGGGCCGCCGCCTACCGGATCGTGCAGGAGGCGCTCACCAACGCCGTACGGCACGGCGGCCGGGACGACCTGACCGTGCGGGTGCGGGTGTACGAGGACGAGGGGACCCTCCGCGTCCACGTCACCGACGACGGCGCCGGCGCCGCGGACGGCACCCCCGGCTACGGGCTGGTCGGCATGCGGGAGCGGGCGCGCAGCGTCGGCGGCACGCTGGCCGCCGGGCCGCGCGAGGACACCGACGGCTTCGAGGTGACGGCCGTACTGCCGCTGGGAGGAACCAGATGAACCCCGTCCGGGTGCTGCTCGCCGACGACCAGACCCTGGTGCGGGCCGCGTTCGCGATGCTCGTGGAGTCAGCGCCGGACATGGTGGTCGTCGGACAGGCCGCCACCGGCCGCGAGGCCGTCGACCTCGCCCGCACCGAACGCGCCGACCTGGTGCTGATGGACGTCCGCATGCCCGACCTCGACGGCATCGAGGCGACCCGGCTGATCGCCGCCGACGAGGATCTCGCCGGGGTGAAGGTGCTGGTCCTCACCACCTACGACACCGACGAGAACATCGTGGACGCGCTGCGCGCCGGCGCCTCCGGGTTCCTGGTGAAGGACACCCGTCCGGGTGATCTGCTCGACGCGATCCGGACGGTCGCCGCGGGCGAGGCGCTGCTCTCCCCGGGGCCGACGGCACGGCTGATCGAGCGGTTCCTGCGCAGCCCCTCGGCGCCCGTGACGGGCGGCCCTGAGTGCCTGTCGGACCGGGAGCGGGAGGTGTTGACGCTGGTCACCCGGGGCCTCAACAACACGGAGATCGCCGAGGCGCTGGGGCTGAGCCCGCTCACCGCGAAGACCCATGTGAGCCGGATCATGGGCAAGCTCGGGGCGCGCGACCGGGCCCAGCTGGTCATCGTGGGCTACGAGTCGGGGCTGGTGATTCCGGGGAGCATGTGAGGCGTGATCCCGCTGAGCCGCGCGCTTCTCGTCGCCACCGCGTTCCTCACCCCGCTCACCGCCCTGCACCCGGCCCACTCCACGCCCGGCTGCGTCTCCTCCGTGCCGTACGTGGGCGGGAAGGGCGGCTACGCCACGTACCGCATCCCCGCGACCGTCGTCACCCGGCACGGCACGGTCCTGGCCTTCGCCGAGGGCCGGCGCACGAGCGCCGCCGACACCGGTGACATCGATGTCGTCCTGCGCCGCTCCACCGACGGCGGCTGCACCTGGGGCCCGCTGACCGTGGTGGCCGCGGGGGAGGGCGACACCCGGGGCAACCCGGCACCCGTGGTCGACCCGCGCTCCGGCGCCGTCGTCCTCGTCACCTCGTACAACAGCGGGGTCGTGACGGAGGACCAGATCATGCGCGGCGAGGTCACGCCCGAGCAGAGCCGCCGGGTGTTCGTCCAGCGCAGCAGGGACGACGGCCGCCACTTCACACCTCCGCGCGACATCACGGCCGAGGTGAAGCCACCGGACTGGCGCTGGTACGCGACCGGCCCCGGCCACGCCCTGGCCCTCACCCGCGGCCCGCACGCCGGCCGCCTCCTCGTCCCCGCCAACCACTCCACGGCCCCGCTCCCGGGCTCCCCGGACACCGGCCAGGGGCCCGGATACGACGGCGGCCACGCGCTCTACAGCGACGACGGCGGCCGCACCTGGCACCTCGGCTTCGTGGACGACACCTACGACGGCGGGACCAACACCAACGAGACCAGCGCCGCCCAACTCCCGGACGGCCGCGTGTACTTCAGCGCCCGCGACCAGTACGGCAGCGCCCCCGGCAACCGCCTCGACACGTACTCCAGCGACGGAGGCGCGACCCTCGACCGTCCCTTCCGCGTGCAGCACACCCTCGACGCCGTGCCGGTGGTCGAGGGCAGCGTCCTCCAACTCCAGGGCCGTGACGCCCCGTTGATGTTCTCGGCCCCCTCCGAGCCCACGGCCCGCCGAGCCATGGCCCTCTGGTCCAGCACGAACGCCGGCCACACCTTCACCAAGCTGCTCACACTCTCCGGCCGCCGCCCGGCCGCCTACTCCGACCTGGCCCAGCTCGGCCGGGGCACGGTCGGCCTCCTGTACGAGACAGGGGCGAAGGGGGCGTACGAGACCATCGAGTTCCGGCGGGTGCGGGTGCCCTAGGCGTGTCCTGAGTTCTGATCAAGGCGTGGATAGGGATGGGGAGTTGATCGAGCCGTTCTTGATCGATAACTACTACGTACTACGCAGTATCGTATAACGTAGTAGTCGGGAGGAACGAAGGAGGTGCCCGATGCCACGTCAACGGGACCGCGTCGGATGGGCCGAACCCGCGCTGCTGATCCTGGCCAGCCTGGCCGACGGCCCCAAGCACGGCTACGCGATCACCAAGGACGTCGAGGAACAGACATCCATCAGGCTGGGACCGGGCACGCTGTATGCCGCCATCGCGCGGCTGGAGGAACGCGGCCTGGTCGCGCCGCTGGACGAGGACGAGCGTCGGCGGCCCTACCGCATCACCGCGGAAGGCCAGGCCGTACTCGACGAAAAACTCCGGGCGATGGCCCGCTTCGCACGTACCGGGTTGACCCGACTGGGGGTAGCAAACGCGTGATCGACATGGCAGCCCGGCTGGCCTTGCGGGCATACCCTCCCTCGTTCCGGGAGCGCTACGGTTGCGAACTTGAAGCGCTGGTCGAGGACACCGGCGCCCGCCCGAGCGTCGTCGCGGACCTCCTTGTCGGCGCGCTGCGGGCATGGCTTCACCCGGTGATGCCCGATCAGTCCGCCGAACGGCACCGCCGCCGTATGCAGGCAAGCGTCGCCACCACCTGGGTCGCCTGGTGCGCCGCACTGTATGCCCTGCCGATAGTGAACTTCATCCTGTCCGAGGGACCTTGGCCGACTCCGGACCTGGTGCGCCGACTGCTCGACGTTGCGGAGTACGCCATGTACGGCGCTGGGCTCATCCTGCTGGTCGGTGCCCTCGCGCTCCTTGTGGAAACCTCCAGAGCCGGCGACTGGACCGCGTGGCGCCCGCTGGTGGTTCTCATCCCGACGCTGCCCACGTGGCTGATCGCGCCGTTGCTCCTGGCGTTCGCCTCCATCGATCCGATCTCCTATTGGGTCGGGGCCTTGGCGGTGCTCGGGCCGGCAGCGTTCCTCATTTCCGTGGCGGTGACGCCTGCTGTCGTCGTCACCCGGTGCCGACCATCTGCCAAGGTCTTGCGGTTGCTTGCCCTGTCCGGGGTTGCGGTGGCGTTCGCTGTGACGACGACAGGCATCGCCTGTGTTGCGGCGCTGATCACGAATACCGCTGACGCGGCCCAGCTGGTCACGATGCCCATACTCGCCGTCACTGTTGCCGCTTCCGCAGCAGCCCTGGTCAGCTCTGGTCGCGGAGCCAAGGCTGCGCTCCACAGGGAGCATCCGGTGGAACTTGAGGGTGACGTGTGAGTGACGCTGCGATGCTCCCGCTCCAGGGTGCGCTTCGAGTCCTCATCACGTGGCCGGCTCGGGACGCGGGCCGGATCTGCCAATGATCTCAACTGGAGACAGCCCCTAGCAGGTCGGCAGGAGACGCCTTCTGCCCGTGCTCCCTCCGAGACGGACGAGGTTGGGGCGCCAATTAACCGACTTTTGCCCATTGTTGATCGGTTGGGCGTTGCTCGCGTCAACCCACGCATGTGAGTGTTGAAGGTCGTTCACTGAGTGAAAGCAGTGAACGGAACAAGACACCACCGGTGAGGGGGAAGGCGCCGTGGGCAGCGCTGAGCCGACGGGATCGGCGGGGGCGACGGACGAGACCGAGGTGCATCGGCCCAGGTCGGCGCTGTCGGACATTGCGGAGCAGACGGTTCTGCACGCGAGCCGTGCACCATCGCCTCCGGCCGATGTCTCCTCTGAAGCTCAATCGCACCCGAAATTCGCCACATTCGCCATCGCGAGGCGTGCAGCAGCGGCGACGGAAATGACGGCCGGGCCTGCGACAACGGCCGCCCCGGAATCCGTAGCCGCCCAGTCGGCCGACCGGCACAACGCGCCACTCTCCGCGGAACAGGCCGTCCAACTCAGAATTCACCGGCGCCGGTTCCGTACGCGGCTCGGTGAGTTCCGGCGTCGTCGCGTCCTCGTCCCGTACGGGGAGAACGGTGCCGCCCTGACGGTGGAGATGCACGGGGCGCGGTGGCTGCTCGCGTTCACCGATGAGGCGGCGCTCGCGCGGTATGCGAGGGCGCGCGGGGAGGACGGCCGGACCTGGCGGTACCGGGCGGTGTGGGGTGCCGCGGTGCTGGACGCCGGTGTACCGGCGGTGGCGGGGACCGGGCTGCCGTGCGGGGTCTTGGTGGATGCCGGTGACGGCGAGCGGGGCCTGGTGCTGCCGCCGGTCGTCGGGATCGTGCCGGAGACGGTCGCGGTGGATCGGCCGGAAACCGGCACAGGCGGGGAAATCGGAACCGGAACAGGCACGCCTGGCGTGCTGGACAAGGACTCGGGCGCCGAGACCGCAGGACTGACGACGGGGGAGGGGCAGCAGTGACGTCACCGAGCGGGGGCGGGCAGCCGGATCTGCAGGTGCAGGGGCTGAAGTCGATCGCCGAAGGCATCAACAAGGCGCTGAGCGAGATGGATTCGCTGGGTGGGATGAAGGGCTGGGCGGGCGCGGGTCGCGGTTTCACCGGCCTGGAGATGGACGGCATGGACGTCGGCGACGACCAGCTGGGCGCGATGCTGCACACCTTCTGCGAGCGCTGGCAGTGGGGAGTGCGCGATCTGATGCAGGAGGGCAACGCGCTCGCGGAGGGGATGGGGCTGGCAGCCGGCACCTTCCACCAGACGGACGAGTACGTGAAGGGCTCGCTGAAGGTCGCCTACAACTCCGTGGTCGGAGATCCCTTCGCCTCCAACGACAAGGTGGAGAAGCAGAGCCTGGATCAGATCAACCATGCCGCACAGACGACGGGTTACGGCGAGAAGGACCGCGACAACCTGGTGAAGACCGTGAAGCAGACCGGGAAGGGCATGCTCACGGACGTGGAGACGAGTGAGGGCGCGCCGGGGAGCCCGATCCCGATCACACCGTCCATCGTGCGGGACGTGACGGGGACCGGTGACGGCAACTGATGTCTCTCACGGGGAAGTTCAACAGTGCCCTGGGGTCACTGAAGTCCGGCTACGACCACGTCAAGCGGGCAACGGGGCATGTCATCGACGAGGGCGCCCATGGCGTGGGTGACGCGCTCGACTGGGCCGGTGCGCACGGCGCGGCCGACAAGGTCGACGACTGGGGCGACTCCACCGCGTCCAAGCTGGGCGCGCATGTGGACGAGCAGCAGCTGGATGAGACCGAGGACCCGAAGGAACTGATCCACGGCAACCCGGCGAAGCTCCGCGAGACGGCGGGACATCTGCGGAACTTCGCGACGTCCTTCGGCGCTGTCGCGGCAGGTATGCAGCAGCTGGACTCGTCGGACTTCAAGGGCGAGGCCGCCGACGCTTTCCGTAAGAAGTTCGCCACGCACCAGGTCAAATGGCGTCAGGCCGCCGAGGCTTGCGGTGAGGCCTCCTCGGCCCTGGAGAACTTCGCGCACACGGTGGAATGGGCGCAGGCTCAGGCACGGGAGGCGGTGGCGAAGTACCGCGAGGGCAAAGCCGCCTCTCAGACCCATCAGCAGAATGTGCAGACGTACAAGGACGCCGTCGAGGCGGGCAAGAAGGACCCTGGACCGAAGCCCTCGGAACAGGACCCGGGCGACGAGGCCAAGCACGCGGCCGAGCAGATCCTGACCGCCGCCCGACGCCAGCGCACCCACCTCGCCACGGAGGCCGCCGACCGCCTCAAACACGCCCTGCAGCACGCCCCGCATGAGCCGTCGGCCCTCAACCAGCTCAAGCTCGACGGCGCCGACGTCCTGGACGCCGCCAAGACGGAGGACATGCGCTTCTTCGGCGGTTTCATGCGCGGCCTCGGCGACCTGAACAACCTGGCCCGCAACGCGAACCCGCTCGATCCGTACGCGGTCACGCATCCCTACGAGGCGCTCCAGGCCAAGGTGGAACTCCTGGGCGGCGCCGTCCACATGGTCACCCACCCCACTTCGACCGCTGACGGTCTGTGGAAGTCCTTCCTCGAAGACCCCGGCGGGGTCGGCGGCGAGCTCGCTCCCCAGTTCCTGATACCGGAGGCGGGGGCCGAGGGGGTGGCTGCGGACGGTGTCCGGGTTGCGGAGGACGGGGCAACGGGGGCCGAGGAAGCGGCGGCCGGTGAAGGCGGTGCGGCGGAGGGTGCGGGCGGGAACACTGCCCGCGGGGAGGTGGACGACAACCCGCAGGACCACTCCCGCCAAGAGAACGCCGTGGAGGACTGCGGCGATCCGGTCGACGTGGCCACCGGAAAGATGTTCCTGCCGCAGACCGACGTCCCCCTCCCGGGTGTGCTGCCGTTGGTCCTCAAGCGGCGGGTGGAGTCCGGCTACCACCTGGGGCGCTGGTTCGGCCCCTCTTGGTCCTCCACCCTGGACCAGCGTCTGGAGATCGACGCGAAGGGAGTCGTCTTCGTCACGGAGGACGGCCTGCTCCTGGCGTACCCGCACCCGGCCCCGGGCCTGCCCACCCTCCCGTCCCACGGCCCCCGCTGGCCCTTGGACCGCGTGGCCGACGGCTACACGATCACCGACCCGCACACGCTCCGCACCTGGCACTTCGCGGACCGGGGCGAAAACGTGGCGGTGCTGGAGCAGATAGACGACCGCAACGGAAACTGGATCACCTTCGAGTACGACGAGGAGGGAACGCCGCTGGCCGTAGTGACGAGCGCCGGCCAGGGCGTCCGCATCACGACGCACTCGGGCCGCGTGACGGCCTACCACCTGGCGGCGACCGGCCAGGAGCTGAAACGCTTCGGCTACACGGACGGCAACCTCACAGAGGTCATCAACTCCTCGGGGCTGCCCCTCCGCTTCACCTACGACGACTCGGGCCGGGTCACGTCCTGGACGGACACGAACGACCGCAGCTACACGTACGAGTACGACGAGCAGGACCGCTGCATAGCCCAGACCGGCTCCGCGGGCCACATGGCTACGCGCTTTTCCTACGCAGCACCGGACCCGGAGACGGGCCTGCGTGTGACCACGGCGACCAACGGCGAAGGCCACAGCAGTCGCTACCTGGTCAACGACGCCCGACAGGTCGTAGCCGTGATCGACCCGCTCGGCGCCGAGACCAGATACCGGCGTGACCGCTACAACCGCCTGCTGTCCCAGACGGACCCGCTGGGGCACACAACGACGTTCCGCTACGACGAGGCGGGCAACCTCACGTCGGTCGTCCGCCCGGACGGCCGTGAGGCGCGGGCTGAGTACAACGAACTCGGTCTTCTGGTGAAGATGGTGAATCCGGACGGCACGGTGATCCGGCGGGGATTCGACGAGCGAGGCAACCGCACGTCGGTGACGGACCCGGCGGGCCAGGCGACCCACTTCACGTACACGGAGGCCGGCCACCTGACGTCCGTGACGGATCCGTTGGGCAACACGACAAGCGTCGTGTGTGATCGTGCGGGTCTCCCGGTGCAGGTGACGGATCCGCTGGGCGCGGTGACGCGCTACGTACGGGACGCTGTCGGCCGCGCGATCACGATGACGGACCCAATGGGTGCGGTCACGCACCTGGAGTGGACGGTAGAAGGCCACCCGTCGAGCCGTACGGCCCCAGACGGCACGACCGAGTCATGGACATACGACGGTGAGGGCAACTGCACAAGCCACACGGATGCGCTGGGCGGCATTTCACGCTTCGAGTACACCCACTTCGACCTGCTGACGGCACGCACCGGCCCGGACGGGATCCGCTACGAGTTCGACCACGACAGCGAACTGCGTCTGACGAAGGTGACCAACCCGCAGGGCCTGACGTGGACGTATGGGTACGACGCGGCAGGCCGCCTTGCGACGGAAACGGACTTCGACGACCGCACCCTCACCTACACGCACGATGCAGCAGGTCGCCTTACCTCGCGCAGAAACGTTCTCGGCGAGGTGGTGTCCTTCGAGCGGAACGAACTGGGCCAGGTGACTCGCAAGGATGCGGTCGGCCAGGTTACGACGTACGCCTACGACTTCACGGACCAACTCGCTCAGGCCATCGGTCCGGACGGCACGACGCTCACGCTTCTACGTGATCGCTACGGCCGTCTGCACTCGGAATCGGTCAACGGCCGTACCCTGACGTACAAGTACGACGCGCTGGGTCGCTGCACCGGCCGCACGACCCCCACCGGAGCCACGACGACTTGGTCGTACGACGCCGTAGGGCGCCGCATCGGCATGACGGCCTCAGGCCACGCCATCGACTTCGCCTATGACGAGGCAGGCCGCGAGCTGTCCCGTCACATCGGCGGAACGATTGTCCTGGAGCACACCTTCGATACTCTGGGCTGCCTCACCAGCCAGTCGGTGACCGGAGTGGGCGGCCGAGCGGTTCAACACCGGGCGTACTCCTATCGAGCCGACGGCAACTTGATAGGCGTTGAAGACAGCCTCAACGGCTCCCGCCGCTTCGACCTGGACGCGGCGGGCCGGGTAACGGCGGTGCACGCGGCGAACTGGACGGAGCGCTACGCCTACGACGACGCAGGCAACCAGACCCAGGCGAGCTGGCCGACGGACCACCCGGGCCAGGAGGCAGTCGGAGCCCGCACCTACACAGGCACCCGCATCACCCGGGCCGGTAACGTCCGCTACGAACACGACGCCCTCGGCCGCATCACCCTCCGCCAGAAGACCCGCCTATCCCGTAAGCCGGACACCTGGCGCTACGAATGGGACGCCGAGGACCGCCTGACGTCGGTAGTGACTCCGGACGGCACCCGCTGGCGCTACACCTACGACCCACTGGGACGCCGTACGGCAAAACTCCGCTTGGTGCCGGACGGCGAAACGGTAGTCGAGCGAGTCGACTTCACCTGGGACGGCACCACCCTCTGCGAACAGACGACGAAAGCCCCGGAACTGCCGAACCCGGTCACGCTCACCTGGGACCACCAGGGCCTGCACCCTGTCGCTCAGACGGAACGCGTCACCACGGCCCATGCGCCCCAGGACGAGATCGACTCCCGTTTCTTCGCCATTGTCACCGACCTCGTCGGCACGCCCAGCGAACTCATCGACGAACAGGGCGACATCGCGTGGCGCACACGCAGCACCCTGTGGGGCACGACGGCGTGGGCGGCGAACAGCACCACTTATACGCCGCTACGCTTCCCTGGTCAGTACTACGATCCTGAAACTGGCCTCCACTATAACTACTGCCGTCATTACGACCCGTCGACAGCCCGGTACCTCACGTCGGACCCGCTCGGCCTGGAGCCCGCGCCTAATCCCGTCGCATACGTGCTCAACCCACATGCGTGGGTTGATCCGCTCGGCCTGACTCCCTGTCCGCCTCGTATCAAGGACGGCGGCTGGGACCTGAGGAACCACAATCCGCTTGACATCATTCCTGATGACGCCGAGATGCGAGTACTCAAACCGGACCCCAACGGTGGCGCACAAAAAGGGGTCGAATACAAGTGGAAGGATCCCGAGACAGGAAATACGGTTCGACTCAGGGTGCACGACAAGGACGGGACCGCCCCGGCGGGTTCGAATGCGGCAAACGGTGACGTCTATCGCATCTCGATCGGCGGAAAATATCAGGATGAGGCGGGGAACTTGTACCATCGACAGGTCCACAACCCGAACAGTCCGCACTATAATCCGGATGCGGCCAACGGTACGCACATTCCCTGGCCGAGCCAGTTCCCGCTACCGTATTGATCTAACTAGGTGTCTACACGTGAAATCCCTTGAATTCATCGACATGGTTCGCAAGGTCCTGGATGCCGAACCGGCTGTTCGGGAACGCGCCGCTGACGAAGTGACCGACAGGTTGAGCGCCTATTCGCCGGCCCAGGCTTCCGCGTTGGCAACGCTGCTTTCAGCCGCTGCGGCCTCCGAGGAGGATAATTCGGCGCTGGAGTCCGAACTCCACGCGATCCTCGAACTGATGTCGACTGGTCATGTCATCATGGGCCATGTCGCACCACTGCGAGAGATCCGGCTGGGGGAACTGCAGCCTGAACTCCGCGAGTACGTTAGCGACTTGCTTGAAGACTGAGAGGCATCTCGCACGCGAACAGAGAACGGGGATATCTCGATCGGTGACGCAGTGAGTATTGAAACGGTTGGGAATTCGCTACCGTATCCGCGTCGCTCCGACCGCACCCTCGTTCTTTCTTTGAGGCCCGCAATGGGGGATCCCGTCCTATGGAGCCGGCATGACTGGTCCCCTCGAATGCATGGTCCGGGGTACCAGCTCGAGGCATCGACAGACCACTGACGTCAGTGCGGACCGGTGGTCCCCGGGCAACACGGAAACTGTCCCGACCTGGGCGCCCTCGCCTGAGGCCACCAAGGTCTTCGCCCAGTCGGAACGGATAACTGCGCCGAACGCCCCCCAGTAGGAGGTCGACTCCCGCTTCTTCGCCGGTGATCGGCTCTGCGGAATGTCCTCTCACTCAATTCCGTCACCCTTCGGCGAACAGTTCCTCCGCGTCCGTGGCGTGTACCGCTCGCTGAGCCCAGCCCTCGAGCTGGTCCAGGTCCGTGCACGCCTCCACGCGCTCGCGGACCGCGTCTGTCACCTGAATGCCACGCCACTCCAGGATGTGGAGCACCATCTCGGCCTTGGCCTCGACCCGCCCCTGCTCCAGTCCCTGCTCTCGCCCCTCCTCGCGCACTTGCTCTGCGAGCGGGTGTCGCCAGAAGTACTGGATCGCCGTCATCAGGTCCCTCCACATCTGCTTCGCCTGGGGGTCGGCCAGGCATGAATCGACGAACTGCACGAAGACCGCGGCACTGTCGGGGTCGATGGTCCGCAGGGCGGAGGCCAGGGACTCCAGTATGGCTGCGGCTTGCGGGCCACGCCCGTGTGTCATTGCCGAGAGCACCGCAAGGGGTACATCCCGTTCCGCCTGCCGCTCGTCCACGATCACCGGGACGTTGTCCGGGCCCAGGACCAGGGGTCGTACCGTCAACGATTCCCAGCCCGGGAAACCCAGCCGGATCGGGCGGGACGCCCACCGTGCCGTAGCGCTGTTCTGCGTGACCACGATCAGCACCGGCTCGCAGCGGTACTTCTCGTGCAGGTAGGACAGGTAGTACGGCCAGCTGCCCTGTTTGCGGTCGTCCACCTTCCCCTGTGACTCGACCACCAGGAGATACGTCCCCTCGTCCGTCTCCGCCCGCAACAACGTGTCCACCCGCCGCTCGACCGGCTCGATCTCCGTCAGGTCCACGTTCAGCGCGGCGATCTCCCGCGGCTCGGGAAACGGCACGTCCAGCACCTGCTGTAAGGCCCGAGTCAGTAACGCCGGGTCCTTCTGGAAGATCCGGTGCAGCGCCTCGTGTGACGAGCTGACCATCACGCCGCCCCCAGCTCACACCACACGAACTTCCCCCGGTTCCCGAACCTCGCCGACGGCTGCCAGCCCCAGTAGTCCGCGCAAGCCCGGACCAGCGCCAACCCCCGCCCCTCCTCCAGCTCAGCAACCTGCTCCAACGGTCGCGGAGGCTCCGGCGGCCCGGGGTCCGTGTCCCACGCCCCGATCCACACGACTCCCTCCGGGGAGCGGCGCACCCTCAGCGCAGCCGGCCCCTTCGTGTGTCGTACCGCGTTCGAGATCAACTCCGTTGCGAGGAGTTCCGCCGTGTCCACCAGCCCGACCAGTCCGTGCAGCGTCAGGATCAGGCGCAGGGTGCGACGACAGACGGTTACGGCTCTGAGGTCGTTCGGGATGTAGAGCGTGTAGTCCCAGGTTTCAGGCATGCGTCAACTCCGTTCAGAGGGAGGGGATTTCACGCACGGTGGCATTGCCACAACCGTCATGGCAGGGCGAAGCGGTGCACTTCCGTTGCGTGTGCGCTTGGTCACTGACGGTAGGTCATAAATTTCATTCGCTGCAAGCGGGTCGCGTAACCTGACCCCGAACGAGGAGCCTCACCACAGCCGTTGAGGAAAGAAGGACGCCGTGCCAGCACGACGGCACCCCACAGCACGCCAGGTGCGTTTGGGGACCGAACTCCGGAGACTCCGCGAAGCCGCCGGGCTCAAAGCCACCGAGGCGGCCGGCCTCCTCGGGGTGAACTCCGTCCAGATGAGCCAGATGGAGTCCGGGGTCGCAGGGGTGAGTGAGCAGCGTGTGCGGCGGCTCGCCGCCAACTACGCATGTTCGGACGAAGGGTTGATCGATGCCCTGGCGGCAATGGCGACCGACCGCACGCGCGGTTGGTGGGAGGACTTCCGGGGAGTCCTGCCTGCCGCCTATCAGGACCTCGCCGAACTGGACCATCACGCGAGATTCCGCCATGACGTGGCGGTCATCCACGTACCTGGGCTGTTCCAGACAGAGGACTACGCCCGAGCCCTCTTTGCCTACCTGAACCCGGAGTTCCCAGACAGTGAAGTCGACCTCCGAGTGGAACACAGGATGAAGCGAAGGGTCGTCATCAACGGACCTGCCCCTATCCCGTACGAGACCGTGATCCACGAGGCGGCGCTCCGCATCAGGGTGGCCGGACGTGCAGCCTCACGGGCTCAACTGAACCGCATTCTGGAGGTGTCCGAGGCCGCCCATGTCACGGTTCGGGTCATCCCGTTCGGGCTGGATGACTTCGCGGGAGCGGGTAGCACCATGGTTCACCTGGGGGGAGCGGTTCCCCGGCTGGATACCGTCGTGCGCGACGCTCCGCACGGCACGGCGTTCGTCGACTCCGAAGCCCAGCTGGAGCACTTTCGAAAGCTGTTCCATAAGGTGAAGGGGGAAGCGCTGGCCCCGCAGCAGTCGCGCGAACTCATCCACCAGTTGGCCAAGGAGCTGTGAGCATGCCGACCCCATATATCTGGCAGAAGTCGTCCTTCTCCGGTGGAGGTGAGGGCAACGACTGCGTCGAGATCGCGGACCTGGACACCCACATAGCCATACGCGACTCCAAGACCCCAGCCAGAGCAACCCTCACCTTCCCGACCGCGGCCTTCACCCCCTTCATAGACGCCCTGAAGGACACTCGCCCCACGTCCACCTGACCCTGGCCGGGACGCAACGCCCGCCGATCAGAGGCTCGGGCGCCGCCGGGCGACGAGGGCGGCGATGTCGTCGTCGAGGGCGCCGCCGCTGTAGGCGATCAGATCGCGGTGGAGATGGTCGAGGAGCTGGTGGGGGGCGTCGCCGCTCCATGAGCGGACGCGTTCGGCAAGGGGGTAGAAGGTGCCGGACCGGTCGCGGGTCTCGGTGACCCCGTCGGTGTACAGCAGGAGCTGGTCTCCGGGGTGGAAGGGGGTGAGGTCGACGTGGTAACCGTCGCTCACCAGGTCGCCGAGGTTGAGTGGCGGCGAGGGGGCGGCGGGCTGCAGCTCCCGTACCTCGCCGCGGTGCAGCAGCAGTGGGGGAGGGTGGCCGCAGGTGACGGTCCGGACGACCGGTTCGTCGTCCGGGATCTCGGCGAGGAGCGCGGTGGCGAAACGTTCGGCGATCTCCGAGCCAGGGATCTCCGGGGTTTTGGAGGCGTTGCGGTTCACGCTCGTCTCCAGGCGGCATGCGAGGTGGGGTAGGTCGGGCGCGTCGTGGGCGGCCTCACGGAAGGCGCTGAGCAGCATCGCCGCCGCCTGCATCGCGAGCAGGCCTTTGCCGCGTACGTCGCCGATGAGCAGCCGTACGCCGTGCGGGGTGCGTATCGCTTCGTACAGGTCGCCGCCGATCCGGGCTTCCGCCGCAGCGGCCAGGTACAGGCTCTCGAGTGTGACGTGACCGAGGTGTCGTGGAATCGGATGCAGCACCGCCAGCTGGGCGGTCTCGGCCACTGAGCGGACCTGAACCAGCTGATGGGCGCGTCGGTCCAGCAGGCGGTTGAAGAAGACCGCGAATACCGCAATCGCCACGAGGGTGGCCAGCTCGGAGTAGGCGGTCGCATCCTGCAGCGCGTCGAAGTCGGCCATCAGGCCGACGAAGATGCCGCACGCGCCCACTCCGGTGAGCACGGTCCCCCACAGGGGCAGCAGTGCGGCGCCGGCGATCATGGCTGTGGCGAGGAAGGCATCCGGCCTGACAGCGCGGGGTGTGAAGAGGCCGATGAGCAGGCCGATGAGCAGCAGTAGAGCGGGCAGGAAGGGCAGCAACCTGCCCCGCACACCAGCGCTGTGCGGGACTCCGCGTTTCTCAGGAGACCTCGCCGTCATTTGGGTAATTTTATCGCTTCTCGCCCTGCAGTCCCTAAGCATCGCGTGAGCGGTGGTGACGCACAGGCATCACGGGGTGCCGGTACCAAGGGCCGACTGATCCGAACGAAACCGCCTAGAGCAACCCGGACCCCGCCAGGAACTTCCCCACCTTCGCCACCTCGTCACCGGACAGCGGCACCTGCGGCTCCGCCGTCACCGGGCAGTCGATGATCCCGCGCATGTGCAGTGCCGCCTTGAACGCGCCGATCGCCGACGAGCTGCCGCCCATCCGTGCCGGGTCCCCGACGCCGACCATGCCGAACAGTGTGCACAGTCGTTCCTGTTCGCTCCGGGCGCCCTCCCAGTCGCCCGCCCGGGCGGCCCGGTAGAGGCGGACGTAGCCCTGCGGGTCGACGTTGCCGAGGCCCGGCACCACGCCGTCGGCGCCGAGCGCCAGGGCCGAGTCGACGATCAGTTCGGAGCCGGTCAGCACGCTGAATCCGTGGTGGGCGCGGGCACCGGTGACGACTTCACGGAAGGCGGCCAGGTCGCCGCTGGAGTCCTTCAGGCCTGCCAGTACGCCGTCGGAGGCGAGGCCCAGCACCAGCTCGGCGGGGAGCTTGGTGTGCACGGCGACGGGGATGTCGTAGGCGATCACCGGGACCGGGCTCGCGGCCGCGAGCCGGCGGTAGTGGTGGACGATCTCCGAGGGGTGGGTGCGGGCGTAGAAGGGGGCCGTGACGACGACGGCCTCGGCGCCCGCCGCGGTGACGGCGCGGACGTGGTCCAGGACGCGCGGGGTGGTCATGTCGATGGCCCCGGCGAGAACGGGCAGCTGACCGGCCACGTGGCCGACGACCGCCTCGACCACCAGCCTGCGCTGCGCGTCCGTCAGGAAGGCCGCCTCCGAGGTCGAGCCGAGCAGGAACAGGCCGTGCACCCCGCCCTCCACCAGGTGCTCGACCAGCCTGAGCAGCGAGGGGACGTCCACCTCGCGGTCCGGTGTCAGGGGGGTGCAGACGGGCGGGACGACACCGGTCAGCGGGGCGGGAAGGGTCATCAAGGCTCCTGGGGCAGGTTCTGGCGGACCAGGTCGCGGGTCGACCGGTCCTCCTCCACAGGATGGTGACAGCGGTAGCGGTGTCCGGGCTGTGACGCGGCCGAGAACGCCGGCATCGTGTCGGCGCAGCTCTCGTCCGCCTTCCAGCAGCGGGTGCGGAACGGGCAGCCGCTCGGCGGGCGGGTCGCCGAGGGCACCGGGCCGGTCAGCGGGATCGGGTCGATGGGGTCGAGCAGGCCGGGCGTGGCGGAGAACAGGGCGCGGGTGTACGGGTGCCGGGCCTGGTCGGTGACCCGGCCGGCCGGGGTCTCCTCCACGATCCGGCCCAGGTACATGGTGATCACCCGGTCGCTCATTCGCCGTACGGTCTGGATGTCGTGCGAGACGAACACCAGGGCGAGACCGAGGCGTTCCTTCAGATCCAGGAGCAGGTTGAGGATCTGCGCGCGGACCGAGACGTCCAGGGCGCTGGTCGGTTCGTCGGCGACGACGAGACCGGGGTCGAGGGCGAGGGCGCGGGCGATGGCCACGCGCTGGCGCTGGCCGCCGGAGAGCTGGCCCGGCAGTGCGTCGGCGAGGGCTCGGGGGAGACCCACCAGGGACATCAACTCCCGTACCCGGTCCTCCCGTTCTGCCCTGGTGCCGCGCCCGTGGACGTCCAGCGGGTCGCGCAGGACACGGCGTACCGTCAGCCGGCGGTTCAGGGCCGTCGACGGGTCCTGGAAGATCATGCCGGTGCCCGCGCCGACCGTGGCCCGGCGTTCGGCGGGCGGCATCAACCACAGGTCGCGGCCCTGGTACGACACCGTCCCCGAGGTCGGCCGCTCGATGCCCACCAGCACCTTCGCCAGCGTCGACTTCCCGCACCCCGACTCGCCGACCACGCCGACCGTCTCGCCGGGCGCCACGCTGAGGTCGGCGCCGGTCAGGGCGTACACCCGGTCGCGGGTGAACAGGCCGCCGCTGCGGGCCTTGTGGACGACATGGGCGTCCCGGACTTCCACGACAGCGGTCACTGCAGGGCCCCCTCGCTCTCCGCCGACGTGAGGTCCACCGCCGGGTGGTGGCAGGCGGCCGTGTGTGTGGGCGTGCCCGTGAGGACGGGCGCGGTCGTGTGGCACACCGCGGTCGCCAGCGGGCAGCGGTCGGCGAAGCGGCAGCCCGCCGGGAAGTCGGCGGGGGACGGTACGACCCCCTTGATCTGCGTCATCCGCTCCTCGGCCGACTCCAGCGAGAGCACGCTGCCGAGCAGGCCGCGCGTGTAGTGGTGGGCCGGTGCCTCCACCAGGTCGGCGGTCACGCCCGTCTCCACGATCTGTCCGCCGTACATCACCACCACCCGGTCGGTGACGTCGGCGACCAGCGCCAGGTCGTGCGAGACGAGGATCAGCGCGAAGCCCAGTTCCGCGCGCAGCCGCAGCAGCAGCTCCATGACCTGGGCCTGCACGGTGACGTCCAGGGCGGTGGTCGGCTCGTCGGCGACGATCAGGGCGGGGTCGCGGGAGAGGGCCATGGCGATCAGGACGCGCTGGCGCTGCCCGCCGGAGAGTTCGTGCGGGTAGCTGCGCAGGGTGCGCTCGGGGTCGAGGCCGACCAGCGCGAGGAGTTCCCGCGGGCTGCGGTGGCCACCGCGCCGGACGAGCTGCTTCAGCTGGGCGCGGATGGTCATCGCCGGGTTCAGCGAGGACAGGGCGTCCTGGTAGACCATCGCCATCTCGTGGCCGAGCAGCCGCCGCCGCACCCGCATGGGCTCGGCGAGCAGGTCCCGCTGGTGGAAGCGGACCTGGCCGCGCACCCGGGCCTCTTTCGGCTGCAGGCCCATGACGGTGAGCGCGGTCAGCGACTTGCCGCAGCCCGACTCGCCGACCAGGCCCAGCACTTCGCCGGGGTGCACCTCGAAGCTGACCCCGTCCACGATGTCCACGCCCCGGTGCCGGTCCGGGAAGCCGATGGCGAGGTTCTCCACGGCGAGCACCGGTGGTCCGGCCCGGTCGGGCCCGGGGCGGGCCCGGGAGCGCAGGCGGCGGGCGGCCTCCGTCAGGCCGGGGAGCGGGAGCACGTCGCCGGGTTCCGGTGTCTCCAGGCGGTCCTCGGGCGCAGCCACCTCCCGGGCCGCCGGGGCCGCCCAGGCGTCCGAGACGCCCTCGGAGAGGATGTTCAGGGACAGCACGGTGAGCAGGATCAGCAGCCCGGGGAAGACGGTCGCCCACCAGCCGCCGGTCAGCACCATGTTCTTGCCGTCGGCGATGACACTGCCCCAGGAGGGGTCCGGGGGCCGCACACCCGCGCCGATGAAGGACAGCGACGCCTCGAAGACGATGGCCTCGGCGACCTGGACCGTACAGAACACCAGCACCGGGGCGGCACAGTTGACGGCCACGTGCCGCAGCACGATGTGCGGGGTGCGTGCGCCGATCACGCGCTCCGCGGTGACGTAGTCCTCCCCGTACTGGTCGAGCACGTTGGCCCGTACCACCCGGGCGACCGGCGGGGTGAACAGGAAGGCGATCGCGCAGATCAGCACGCCGATCCCGCCGCCGAAGACGGCGACCAGCACGGCCGCGAGCGCGATGCCCGGGAACGCCATCACCACGTCCAGGCAGCGCATCAGCGTCTCGTCCACGGCCTTGCGGGAGGTGGCCGCGAGCGCCCCGAGCAGCGCGCCCACGACCAGCGCCAGCGCGGTCGCGCCCAGACCGATGGCCAGGGACCAGCGGGCGCCGTACATCAGCCGGCTCAGGACGTCCCGGCCGAGGCTGTCCTGGCCCATCCAGTGCGCGGCCGACGGGTGTCCGGTGCCGCCGACCGGGTCCTGCTGGTCGAGCGGGTCGTCCGGGGCGAGCACCGGGGCGAGTACGGCGACCAGGACGACCAGGGCCAGGAAGCAGACGGCGGCCTTCGACAGCGGCGGCAGCCGGCGCAGGCCGCGGAGCCGGACGCCGGGCCGGGAGAGCCGCTCGGTGAGGCTCGCGCGCGTGACCATCAGGCCGCCCTCAGACGTGGGTTGACGAGCAGATAGAGGATGTCGATGACGAGGTTGACGACGACGAACCCGGTGGCCGTGGTGAGGACCACCCCCTGCACCACCGCCGGGTCGCCGTTCTGCACGGCGTCGATCATCAGCTTGCCCATGCCGGGCAGCGAGAAGATCGTCTCGATGACGACGGCACCGCCGAGCAGATAGCCGACGCGCAGGCCGAGCACGGTCAGCGGATTGACCAGGGCGTTGCGCAGCACGTTCCGGCCGACCACCACCCGGGGCGGCAGCCCGCCGCCGATCGCGGTGCGCACGTAGTCCTTGTCCAGCTCCTCCACCACCGACGTCCGCACGATCCGGGTCAGCTGGGCGGCCACCGGCAGGGACAGCGCGAACGCGGGCAGGGCCATCGTCTTCAGCCAGCCGGTGAAGGAGTCGGCCGGGTTGATGTAGCCGCCGGTCGGGAACCAGCCCCGGTCCACCGCCAGGTACTGGATCATCAGCAGCGCCAGCCAGAAGCCGGGCGCGGCGACTCCGACGAGGGAGACGACCCGGATCACCTGGTCCGGCAGCCGGTCGCGGTAGACGGCGGCGGTGACCCCACCCGCCAGCGCCAGGACGACCGCGATGCCGAGGCCGAGGAAGGTCAGCTGGAGGGTGAGCGGCAGCGCGGTGGTGACCTGGTCGACGACCGGGGCCCGGGTCAGGGCGCTGGTGCCCAGGTCGCCGTGGAGCAGGTCGCCGACGAAGTGGACGTAGCGCACCGGCAGCGGGTCCAGCAGGCCGTTGCGCTCCCGGAAGTCGTGCAGCTGCCGCGTGGTCGGGTTCGCGCCCTGGAAGAACGCGGACGCCGGGTCGACGTCCGAGAACCGCATCACCAGGAACACGAACAGCACGATCCCGAGCAGCAGCGGCACGAGCAGGGCGACACGGCGCAGCAGGATCCGTACGACGGCCGTCATACCGTCAGGTCCACGTGGCCTGGAGGAGGTTGATGCCCGGGTAGGGCTGTGCCCTTATGCCGGTGAGTTTGCGCGGGTCCCAGGCGGTCATCAGCTCGTTGTGGACGACCGGGTAGAGCACGGCCTGTTCGGCGACGACGTCGACGTAGTCCTGGATCATCGCCTTCTTCTTCGCCGCGTCCGGCTCCCGGGTCGCCCGGTCCATGTCCTTGAAGAGCTGCTTGGCGACGGGGTCGTCGGCCCACCGCGTGTACTGCATCCACAGGTTCTGGGGGCCGTAGTTGTAGTGCATGATCAGGTCGGCGTCGAGCCCGAACTGGTTGGGGTTCGAGGCCGCGGCCACCACCTGGTAGTCCTGCTTCTGGTCCATCTTGGTGAACACGGCCGTGGTCTCCTGCGGTGCCAGGGTCGTCTCCACGCCGATCGCGTCCCAGGAGGACTTGATGGTCGGCAGACAGTCCACGATCCAGCTGACGTTCACGGCGAGGATCTCGATCTTCAGGCCCTTGACCCCGGCGGCCTTCAGCAGCGCCTTCGCCTTCTCGGGGTCGTAGTCGTAGACCGTCCTGGCCCGCCGGTAGCTGGGGTTGCCCTCGTTGAGGAACGAGGACGCGGGCTTCCCGTGCCCCTTCAGCGCGACCTGCACCATCTTCTCGGTGTCGATCGCGTAGTGCAGTGCCTGCCGCACCCGCACGTCGTCGAAGGGCTTGTGCCGGGTGTTGAACATCAGGAACAGGTTGTTCATCCCGGCGCCGCCGGCGACCTTCAGACCGCCCTGCTCCAGTCTCGGGATGTTGGCGTAGGGGATGTTGTCGGCGATCTGCGCACCGGCACCCGTGCCGGAGATCTTGGCCACGCGCGGGGCCGCGTCCACGATCGTCAGCCAGTTCATCCGCTTGAAGGCGGGCTTGCGCGGGCCGTTGTAGGCGGCGAACGCCTCGAAGGTGGTGTTCGACTTCGGGTGGTGCGCGGTCTGCCGGTACGGCCCCGAGCCCACCGCGAGCCCCTTGATCGCGTCGTCCCAGGCGCCGGGCCGGGAGAACACGTGCTTCGGCATGACCTTGGCCAGGGTGAGCCGGGCGAGCCCGTCCGGGAACGGGAACCTCAGCACCAGCTCGACGGTCTTCGCGTCGACCTTCCGCGCCTCCTTCAGCCAGCTCACGAAGAAGCCCTTGCCGAGGGTCTGGGTCTTCGGGTCGAGGATCCGGTCGAAGACGAAGACGACGTCGTCGGCCGTGACCGGCTTGCCGTCGTGGAAGGTCGCACCGGACCGCAGCGTGAACCGCCAGGTGGTGGCGTTCGGGTCCTTCGGCACCTCGGTGGCGAGCCCCGGATACGGCACCCGGGAGATCGGGTCGGTGTCGAGCAGCCCCTCGTAGATGTGGTTGTTGGCGGCCATGGCGAACGCGGACGCCGTCTGCGTCGGATCCCAGCTGCCGTCGTTGCCGTAGCCGATCACCGCGGTCAGCGTGCGGTCCTTGCCGCTGCCCCCGCTGCCGGTGTCGTTCGTGGACTCCGGGCCGGCGGAACAGCCCGCCAGTACCGGCGGTAGGGCGGCGGCCGCGCCCAGTGCCCCCGTGTACTTCAGGAACGACCGGCGGCGCGGTGCCGGCCCGTCGTGGGTCACGTCGTCGCGCACGGTTCCTCCAGCGAGGTCGGGGGGAGGGGGAGGTACGACGTCCTACGTCCGATCGGTCAGCGTGACCATAAGAGCGGCTGTGGGGGCGGTCAAGAGATCGCACACGAATGGCGTAGTCGCCACAGGTCGCACCAATGACGGCGTGAAGTGCGCTATGGGCAGGGCGAGTTGACGCAGGTGGGGCCGGGCTTCCGGCCGCCGCCGCTGTTGGCGGCGTCCTGGACGCGGCCCTCGACCACCAGGTTGCCCTCGGCGGTGAGCCGGGCGAGGACGCCGGTGCGGTGGAAGCCGTCGGGCGTGAACGCCCGGGCGTTGTGCTCGGGGGACCGGTAGTAGCCGCGCGGGGTGTACGGACCGCGGACGAGGAGTTCGCCGGCCTGGCCCCCGGGAGCGTCGATGCGGATCTCGTCGGCCGGCGAGACCGGGCGTCCCTGGGTCGTCAGGACCACGTCGTCCGGGTCGTCCAGCCGGGTGACGGTGACCAGTCCCTCGGCCCTGCCGAACACCTGCTGCAGCCGGCAGCCGAAGCCGGGCTCGACGCGTGCGGCCAGGTCGGGGTGGAGACGGCCGCCACCGATCTGCATCACCCGCAGGCTGTCCAGGCCGGCCCGCGCGCCGTCGAGGGCGTCCAGCCACCGGGCGGCGACGGTGGGCACGACCGAGGTGACGGTCACCTTCTCCCGTTCGATCGCCCGGAAGGCGGCGTCCGGCGCGGGGTCGTCGAGCAGGACCACGGTGCCGCCCACGGCGAGCGTGCCGAGGATGCCGGGACAGCCGAGGGTGAGGTTCGACTCCGTGGGCAGGGCCGCCAGATAGACATCCTCGGCGCCGAGGGCGAGCGGCTCGGCGGTGGCGCGGAGCTGGTAGGCGTAGTCGTCGTGGGTGCGGCCGATGAGCTGGGGCGGCTCCGTCGTTCCGTCGGACAGCAGGAAGAACGCCACGTCGGAGGCTTCGGTGTGCCGGTCCGGTACGGGCGCCTCGTCGACGGTGTGCAGCGGGAAGGCCAGGCAGCCGCCCGGCAGCACGGAGAAGCCGCCGGTCTGCTCCCCGGGCGCGAGGAGTGTGAAGATCCGCCGCAGCGACGTCGACTCGGCGGCGATCCGGGCGGCCATGGCGGTGTGGTCGAAGCCGTGGTGCACGGCCGGGCCGACGTAGCCGACGGCCTCGGTCGCGGCGACCAGGTGGGCGATCTCCGGGTCGCGACGGGCCGTCGGAGACAGTATGGGGATCGCGCCGGCCCGCATCAGCGCGAACACCGTGATCACGAACTCGGGGGTGTGGGGCAGCTGGACCACCACCCGCCTGCCGGGCTCGATGCCCCGCAGCCGCAGGCCCGCGGCCATGCGGTTGACCCGGCGGTTCAGCAGGGCGTACGTCAGCCGGGTGGCGCCGTGCACGAGCGCCGTGCGCGGGGCGTACGCGGCGGCCCAGTCGTGCAGCAGGTCGGGCAGTGTGCGGCCCTGCCAGTAGCCGGCGCGGCGGTAGGCGGCGGCGGTGTCCTCGGGCCAGGGGGTGAAGCCGTCAAGCAGCACGGGCCGTACCTTCGGGGTCGTGTTCGTTGCAGCGCTTCAACATATTGTTGAAGCGCTGGCCTCGTAAAGAGAAGAGGACGGCGAGGCTGCTGGGAACAGCGGGCCCGTCGGGAACACAGACTCCGGCCGAGTCTAGGCACGCTGGGCCACCAGTGGCATGCGAAGAGTGAAATTGCCGGGGGCAGGGGAGCCACCGGAGGTGGACGCGATGAAACTCCCGGTCGGCTCCTGTGCCGTCGACACCCGTTCCGGACGCCTCGGCATCGTCATGGGACACGAAGGGCCGTATGTGCAGCTGCGGCCGTACGGCGGTGGACGGGAGTGGGACGCGAGACCGGAGGCCGTCCGCCAGGCCACCCCGGCCGAGCGACTGAGCGCCGCGACGGCCCACGCGAATGCGCGCAGCAGGGGAGAGGTGCCTTGAAGAGAGGCCGGCACCCCTGGGATGTGGCACGTCCCGGGCCCGCGATGGAGCTGGGGTGAGGGGCTTGGGGCAGTGAGTGGTGGATCCGTCCCGCCCTTCGGGCGGGCGCATCCCGTCACTGGCCCGACCGGCCCCGGCCCGGAGCGCGGCGCACCCCACACCGCAAGCTCACCTCGGCCCCCACGGCTCCGATGAACCTGTTCGGGCGGCCGACCTGAACAGGAGTGCAGCTCCGCCCGGCATCGGGGCGGGGCGGGTCTCGGCTTCTACCCGGACTGCTCGGGGATGAGAGGATCGCCGCCGCCGAGCAGGGCGAGACCCAGCTCGGTGACGGTGTGCAGCACGGTGTTGCGGTGGCGGTGACTGGAGATCAGGGCCGTCTCCCGCAGTGCCGCGATGTGACGGCTGGCGTTGGGTGCGGTGGTGCCGGCCCGGCGTGCGAGTTCGCCGGTCGACGAGGTGCCGTCGGCGACGGCGTGCAGGAGGGCTGACCGTGTCGGCCCGATCAGCGCGGTGAGCGCCTGGCCGTCGGCCGAACCGGCCTGCGGGGACGCCCAGTTGACCTGATGCTCGATCGGGTACACCAGGACCGGCGGCAGGGTCGGATCGGCGAAGGCCGTCGGCGCGTGGCGGCAGAAGAAGGAGGGCTGGAGGAGCAGACCGCGTCCCATGAGACGCAGCTCCTGGTCTACCGGGTAGTCGAGTTGCAGGACCGGGTACTCCCAGCGCGCCGACGGATGCAGTGTGCTGAGGACCGCGTCCCAGCCACCGTCCAGAAGGGTGGTGGAGCGGCGCGACCGGTCCCGGCTCACCTGGGCCCGTACGCGGTCCCAGTACGGCGCGAGGACGGCGGCGAAGTACGCGTCCGCGGCGTCGGCGATCCTGCCCAGACCCGACGCCTCACCGGTGACCAGTTCGCGGCACCACGAGGGCAGCCTCCGGGTGGGGTGCCGTCGGCCGAACTCCCCCAGGTCCGTGTGGACTTGCCGGAGCGGTGTGGAGCGCAAGGCCTCGGTCCGGTCGCTGACGCCGCCGCCGGTGGCCGCGGTGAGGAAGTCCACCGAGTAGCCGACGGGCGGAGCCAGGGCGGTCAGTACCCGGGTGGAGGCCGGCACGCGCGGCAATGTGTCCTTCAGCCAGGACCCGAAGATCACCCCCGCGTCCCGCCTGCGCAGCCGGTTCAGGCTGATGAGCAGTTCCCAGAGAGGGTCGGGCTCGGGGGCGATCCGGATGCGGGCCAGGTCCTCGCCCGTGAAGTGAATTCGCAGCACCTCAGGTCGCCTGACCTGGGCAATTGCGTTCCAACGCACACAACTTCACAGCACGCCCCCCGGATCCGCAGACTCAAGCCGGTAGTGGCTTGAGCGGCACACATCAATGCGGGAAGGATCATAAATGCGAAATATCATGATGTCGACGCGGCGCGTCGGACGTGCGGCCGCTCTGGCGGGCACGACCGCTCTGCTCATGGCAGGCGGAATCGCGACCGCGCTTCCGGCTTCGGCCGGCCCCAACTGCCCGGCGGGCTACCACTGCGCGTTCGCCGGGAGCATCGAGGGCAACAGCAAGCACGCCTACTTCAACAGCGACTCCGACTTCACCAACGACACGTTCGACTACGGTCCCGACTGGATGAAAGTGAACGACAACGTCGAGGCCGCCAGCAACTCCAGCACCGGCGGCTACGAGAGCCACTACTACTACGACATCAACTACGGTGGCGGGCTGGTGTTCTGTGTGAACCCAGGCAGCTCGGTGGACTACTACCAGCTGTCGGACGACGGCGTGCCCGGCAACCACAACGGCCAGCGGGACGAGGCCAGCTCCCTCCTGCTGCGCGGCACGACCACCATCCACTGCTTCTGATCCGAACCCTTCCGATTCACAAGGGACGTATCTCCATGTCATTCATCAAGCGCATCGCCATGGCCGCGGGGGCCGCGGCGCTGCTCGTCGGCGGCACCGTGGTGACCGCCGGACCCGCGTCTGCGGGGGACTACTGCTCGCCGGGGTACCACTGTGTGTTCATGGGGGCCCTCGGCTCCGAGAAGCACTCGTACTTCAACAGCGACGCCAACTTCACCGACGACAGGTTCAACGAGATCTGCGACGGCTGCACCAGCCAGATCGTGAACGACAACGTGTGGTCGGCCAGCAACTCCAGCACCGGCGGCTACGAGAGCCACTACTACTACGACATCAACTACGGCGGCGGCCTGGTCTTCTGCGTCAACCCCGGCAGCCAGGTGAACTCGGGCCAGCTGACGGACGACGGCGTCGACGGCAACCACAACGGTCAGCGGGACGAGGCCAGCTCGCTCCTGCTGCGTCCCTCGACCACCATCCACTGCTTCTGATTCGCAAGGGACTCGTATCCATGTCATTCATCAAGCGCATCGCCATGGCCGCGGGCGCCGCGGCGCTGCTCGTCGGCGGCAGCGTGGCGACCGCCGGACCCGCGTCTGCGGGCAGCTACTGCGCGGCGGGGTACCACTGCGTGTTCTGGAAACAACTCGGCACCGCGAAGCACTCGTACTTCAACAGCGACCCCGACTTCACCGACGACTTGTTCGAGGAGTCCTGCGGCGAGGGCTGTTACCAGAGGGTGAACGACGACGTGCGGTCGGCCAGCAACTCCAGCACCGGCGGCTACGAGAGCCACTACTACTACGACATCAACTATGGCGGCGGGCTCGTCTTCTGCGTCAACCCCGGCAGCCAGGTCGACTCCAGTCAGCTGTCGACCGACAACGTCACCGGCAACCACATCGGCCAGTGGGACGAGGCCAGCTCGCTCCTGCTGCGCGGCACGACCACCATCCACTGCTTCTGATGTTTCCGAAGCACCACGATCGTGACCGGCCCGGCGACCACAAGGGTGCGCCGGGCACCGGCCGGGCCGCGCTCGTACTGACCCTGGTGCTGGCCGCCGTCGGCGCGGCCGGCTGCGCGGGGACCGCCTCCCCCACGACCGCGAAGCCACCGAAGACCCACACCGAGGCGCAGCTGTCCGCCCTGCACCGGCGGCCTCCCGTCACCCGGCTTCTGTTCACCCCGGACGCCGAAAGCGCCGAGGCCCAGCGGAAGTCCGCCATCGACTGCATGGCCAGGAGCGGCTATCACTACGCTCCCGCGACGGTGGAGAAGTCGTCGGACGACGCCGATCAGCTGCCGCAGACGTTCGGCCTGGAGTCCGCCCCGCCACGACACGCCACCGCGCCGGCGACCCCACCGGTATCCGAGGCGCCGCCCAAGAAGGGCAGCCCGGAGAGCACCGCGGCGTACGCGAAGGCCCTGTTCGGGGACGAGTCCAAGCGGGTCACCGCCAAGGGTGTCCGCATGCGTGTGTCCCGTCCGGGCAACGGCTGTCTGGCGGACGCCGAGAAACGCCTGCTCGGCGACGGACGCATGCGATGGCTACAGGTGCGGATCATGCTCTTCGAGGCGCAGGATCAGAGCCGCAGGGACGTGGAGAAGGACACCGCGTTCCGGGTCGCGACCCGGCGTTGGCGGCAGTGCATGAAGCAGACGGGGTTCACGGCGGAGGATCCCGTACGACTCCTCGGGTCCCTGCGCACGGAACAGGCGCGGCTCGCCAGTCCCGCCGTGCCCGCGGACCTGCGTTGCAAGGCGGAGACGGGGTACCTGACCACGGCGTACACCCGGCTTGCCGCCGTACAGCAGCGGTGGCTGGACAAGCACCCTGACGTCGCGAGGGACTTCACGTCGCTGCTGGCTCGCCAGCAGAAGGCGGCGCGCGAAGTACTCGGGAAGGGCAGCGCCGATACCGTCCGGCGGTGAAATCAAGCAAACCTCCCGGATTCGGGCAGGCGTTGGGGGCGCTGTGTGCCGGCGTGGCCGCTGTGGCGGCCTCGCTGGTGGGCGCGCCTCTAGAAGAGCGGCACTGGTCTGGACGGGAGCCTCAAGTGTGACGGCAGTCACTCAGCCTCACGGAGGACCTCTCCTACAGCCAGGCGTCCGGCCGGCTCTGGGGCCTGAACGAGTACACGAGCCACCGGGTGATCTTCAGCATCGACCACCGTGACCGAGAGACGCACACGGGCCCGGCCCGGCCCGCCGCCGCGTGAGGGCAGAATGGAGCCATGAGCCTGTTCCGCGACGACGGCATCGTCCTGCGCACCCAGAAGCTGGGAGAAGCGGACCGGATCATCACGCTGCTCACGCGCGGGCACGGGCGGGTGCGGGCCGTGGCTCGTGGGGTGCGGCGGACCAAGTCGAAGTTCGGGGCCCGGCTGGAGCCGTTTTCCCACGTCGACGTGCAGTTCTTCGCTCGGGGCAGTGAGCTGATCGGGCGCGGGCTGCCGCTGTGCACGCAGAGCGAGACCATCGCTCCGTACGGTGGCGGGATCGTGACCGACTACGCCCGGTACACCGCCGGGACCGCCATGCTGGAGACCGCCGAGCGGTTCACGGACCACGAGGGCGAGCCGGCCGTGCAGCAGTACCTGCTGCTGGTGGGCGCCCTGCGCACCCTCGCCCGGGGCGAGCACGCCCCGCACCTCGTCCTCGACGCCTTCCTGCTGCGCTCGCTGGCCGTCAACGGCTACGCGCCCAGCTTCGGCGACTGTGCCAAGTGCGGGATGCCCGGTCCCAACCGCTTCTTCTCGGTGGCCGCCGGCGGCTCCGTCTGCGTCGACTGCCGGGTGCCCGGCAGCGTCGTACCCTCGCCCCAGACCCTGGTACTCCTCGGCGCGCTGCTTACGGGAGACTGGGAGACGGCGGACGCGAGCGAGGCGCGCTACGTCCGGGAGGGCAGCGGGCTGGTGTCCGCCTACCTGCACTGGCATCTGGAGCGGGGGCTGCGCTCGCTCAGGTATGTGGAAAAGACGTAGAGGGAGACGAGAAGCACATGGTCGTACGCGGGATCCTGGGGCGCCAGCGGCGCGAGTACAAGGCACCGGAACCGCATCCGTCCGGTGCGCGTGCGCCGAAGCTCCCCGGCGAGCTGGTCCCGAATCACGTGGCCATCGTCATGGACGGCAACGGCCGCTGGGCCAAGGAGCGCGGCCTGCCCCGCACCGAGGGCCACAAGGTCGGCGCCGAGCGGGTGCTCGACGTCCTCCAGGGCTCCATCGAGATCGGCGTCCGCAACATCTCCCTGTACGCCTTCTCCACCGAGAACTGGAAGCGCTCGCCCGACGAGGTCCGCTTCCTGATGAACTTCAACCGCGACTTCATCCGCAAGACCCGCGACCAGCTCGACGAGCTGGGCATCCGGGTGCGCTGGGTGGGCCGTATGCCCAAGCTGTGGAAGTCGGTCGCCAAGGAGCTGCAGGTCGCCCAGGAGCAGACCAAGGGCAACGACCGGCTGACCCTGTACTTCTGCATGAACTACGGCGGCCGCGCCGAGATCGCCGACGCCGCACAGGCTCTCGCCGAGGACGTGAAGGCGGGCCGCCTCGACCCGTCCAAGGTCAACGAGAAGACCCTCGCGAAGTACCTGTACTACCCGGACATGCCGGACGTCGACCTGTTCCTGCGCCCCAGCGGTGAGCAGCGCACCTCCAACTACCTGCTCTGGCAGAGCGCCTACGCCGAGATGGTCTTCCAGGACGTGCTGTGGCCCGACTTCGACCGCCGTGACCTGTGGCGGGCCTGCATCGAGTTCGCCTCCCGCGACCGGCGCTTCGGCGGTGCCGTCCCGAACGAGGAACTCCTCGCCATGGAGGCCGCCATGAAGGGCGAGTCCACCTCCTAGCCATCGGTGGTTCACGCGGGCCGCCGAGGATGCGGGTCTCATGAGACGTCTCACGCCTGTACTCGCCCTCGGCGCCCTGCTGCTCACCGCGCTGCCGGCGCACGCCGCCGACGGTCCCGCCCACCGGGACTCCTACGGCACCAAGGCGCCCTACTCGCCCGGGCAGAACCCGCGCACCTACCAGCGGCCCCCGGCCGGCTACACCCCCGTCTTCACCGAGAACGTCTCCCGGCACGGCTCGCGCACAGCCACCGACAGCGAGGACGGGGACCTGATCCTCGCCCTGTGGGACAAGGCCGAGACGGAAGGCCAACTGACCCGCAGGGGCGAGGAGTTCGGGCCGACGGTCCGCGCCCTGCAGGCCGCCATGGCGAAGGTCGGCTACGGCAACCTCAGCGGACGCGGCAAGCAGGAGCTGAAGGACACGGCCGTACGCCTGCAGCAGCGGCTGCCCTCCCTGTTCGGGACCATCGCCGCGAACGGCGAGAAGATCGACGTGGTCAGCTCCGGCCAGGGGCGGGCCGTCGACAGCGGCAACGTGTTCGCGGGCGCCCTCGCCGACACCGACCCGGCGCTGAAGCCGCTGATCGGGCCCACCCGCACCGACAAGGACCTGCTGTACTTCCACAAGGCGGCGGGCGGTGCCGCCTACCGCGACTACATCGCGCACGACCAGCGCCTCGCGGACACCCTGAAGTCGATCACCGACCAGCCCCGGACGCACGAGGCCGCCCACAGCGTCCTGCGCAGGATCTTCAAGGACGCCTTCGTCGACCAGATCGCCGACCAGGTCCCGGCCGCCCAGGCCGTCTACAACCTGTACGCCATCGCGCCCGCGATGAGCGAGGAGAGCCCCGACGGGCAGGGCTGGGGCATGGAGCGGTACATCTCCCGCTCCGACGCGGCCTGGTTCGGGTACCTGAGCGACGCCGAGGACTTCTACGAGAAGGGTCCCGGCTTCGCCGACAGCGACATCACCTACAAGATGGCCGGCGTCCTCCTGGACGACTTCTTCCAGCAGGTGGAGGCCAAGCGGGACGGCACCAGCGACCTCGGTGCCGAACTCCGCTTCACCCACGCCGAGGAGATCATCCCGCTGGCCGCGCTGATGGACCTGCCCGGCAGCACGAAGCCGGCGACGCCGGGGGAGCCGTACACGTACGCCGACAATCCCTGGCGGGGAGCCTCGGTGTCCCCGCTGGGCGCCAACATCCAGTGGGACGTCTTCCAGAACGGCAACCGCTACCTGGTCCGCATGCTCTACAACGAGCAGGAGACACCGTTCAGGGCGGGCTGCCGTCCGATCGCGAAGGGCAGTGCGTTCTACGACGTGGATGAGTTGGAGCGCTGCTTCGGACGAGCCTGAGCAGCAACTCCCAAGGGGCGCGGGGAACTGCGCGACCAGCCACGACGGACCCGCAGCCGCCCACCGACCGCACTACCCGCGGCGCTCAACGCTTGGCGGCGCACTCCGCACAGGTACCGAAGATCTCCACGGTGTGCGCCACGTTGACGTAACCGTGTTCCGCGGCGATCGCCTCGGCCCACTTCTCCACCGCCGGGCCCTCCACCTCCACCGCCTTGCCGCAGCCGCGGCAGACGAGGTGGTGGTGGTGTTCGCCGCTGGAGCAGCGGCGGTAGACGGACTCGCCGTCGGAGGTGCGCAGGACGTCGACCTCGCCGGCGTCGGCGAGGGTCTGGAGGGTGCGGTAGACCGTGGTCAGGCCGACCGAGTCGCCCTTGTGCTTGAGCATGTCGTGCAGTTCCTGCGCGCTGCGGAACTCGTCGACCTCGTCGAGGGCCGCCGCCACGGCTGCGCGCTGCCGGGTGGAGCGGCCCTTCACAGGCGGTCCAGCGGTCGTCACCGTCGTCTCCTCACGTCTCGCGTCTGCCCGGGCCATTGTGCCAGCCCGGGCTGTGCGCGGTCAGACGCCGACCTCGTCGCCCGCCCCCCGCGTGACCGGGATCGAGCACTCGGCGGGGTCGCCGGCGGGCTGTGCCGCGGCGGCCGCGCGGGCGCGTCGGCGGGCCAGGGGGGTGGCCAGGGCGGTGAGGACGACGAACGCTCCGATGGTCAGCAGGACGATCGTCGCACCGGGCGGAACGTCCTGGTAGAACGAGGTGACCGTGCCGCCGATGGACACGGTGACGCCGATCGCGACGGCGATCGCGAAGGTCGCGGCGAAGCTGCGGGTGAGCTGCTGCGCGGCGGCGACCGGTACGACCATGAGCGCGGAGACCAGGATCAGGCCGACCACCCGCATGGCGACGGTCACCGTGACCGCCGCCGTGACGGCGGTGAGCAGGTTCAGGGCGCGCACCGGCAGCCCGGTGACCCGCGCGAACTCCTCGTCCTGGCTGACCGCGAAGAGCTGGCGGCGCAGTCCCAGGGTCACGGCGACCACGAACGCGGCGAGGATCATGATCGCGGTCACGTCCGAGGGGGCGACCGTCGACAGCGAGCCGAACAGGTATGACATCAGGTTGGCGTTGGAGCCGCCCGGCGCGATGTTGACGAACATGACGCCGCCGGCCATGCCGCCGTAGAAGAGCATCGCGAGGGCGATGTCGCCGCGTGTCTTGCCGTACCAGCGGATCAGTTCCATCAGGACCGAGCCGAGGGCGGAGACGGCCGTGGCCATCCACACCGGCGAGGCGTTCAGCAGGAAGCCGAGGCCGACGCCGGTCATCGCCACGTGCCCGATGCCGTCGCCCATCAGGGGCTGGCGGCGCTGGACGAGGTAGATGCCGATCGCGGGCGCGGTGATGCCGACCAGGACGGCCGCGATGAGCGCCCGCTGCATGAAGGCGTAGTTCAGGAGGTCCATCAGCTCAGCAGTCCCGTGCGGATCGGTTCGGCGCCCGCGGGTGCGTGCGGGTGTACGTGGTCGTGGCCGGGCAGGGCGTGCTGGCCGACCGCCCGCGGGGGCGGGCCGTCGTGCAGGACGCAGCCGTCGCGCAGGACGACCGCCCGGTCGATCAGGGGCTCCAGCGGGCCCAGTTCGTGCAGGACCAGCAGGACCGTCGTACCGGCCGCGACCTGTTCGCGCAGCGTGCGGGCGAGCACCTCCTGGCTGGCCAGGTCGACGCCCGCCATCGGCTCGTCCATGATCAGCAGCTGGGGCTCGGCGACCAGGGCGCGGGCGATCAGCACCCGCTGGTGCTGGCCGCCGGAGAGCGCGGTCACCGAGTCCTTGGCGCGGTCCGCCATGCCGACCAGCTCCAGGGCGCGCTGTACGGCCGCTCGGTCCGCCTTGCGGAAGACGCCGAAGCGGGTGCGGGCCAGGCGGCCCGAGGAGACGATCTCCGTGACCGTGGCCGGGACGCCGCCCGCGGCCGTGGTGCGCTGCGGTACGTACCCCACGCGCGCCCAGTCCCGGAAGCCGCGGCGCGGGGTGCCGAACAGCTCGATCGTGCCGCCGCTGACCGGCACCTGGCCGATGATGCTGCGCACCGCCGTCGACTTGCCGGAGCCGTTCGCGCCGAGCAGCGCGACGACCTCACCGCTGCGCACGGTGAGGTCGATGCCGCGCAGGACGGGGCGCGAGCCGAGTTCCGCGGTCACACCGCGCATGGCTATGACGGGCTCGCCCACGGTGTCGTCCTCCGTCTCTGTGCCGGTCACTTGGTGCCCAGGGCCTGCTGGAGCGCCTTGAGGTTGGCCTCCTGGACCGAGAAGTAGTCCTTGCCCCGGGACTTCTCGGTGATGCCCTCGAGCGGGTCGAGGACGTCCGTCTTCAGGCCCGCGTCGCCGGCGATGGTCTTCGCGGTCTTGTCGCTGACGAGCGTCTCGTAGAAGACGGTGGTGACGCCGTCGGCCTTGGCCATCGTCTCCAGGTCCTTCACGCGCGCGGCGCTGGGCTCGGACTCAGGGTCGAGGCCGTTGATGGCCTCCTCGGTGAGGCCGTAGCGCTCGGCGAGGTAGCCGAAGGCGGCGTGCGTGGTGATGAAGACCTTGGTCCTCGTGTTCGCGAGGCCGTCCTTGAACTGGGTGTTCAGGTCGTCCAGCTTCTTGACCAGGGCGGCGGTGTTCTTCTTGTAGTCGGCCGCGTGGTCCGGGTCGGCCTTCTCGAAGGCCTTGCCGACGCCCTCGGCGACCTGGGCGTAGCGCACCGGGTCGAGCCAGATGTGCGGGTCCCTGCCGCCGGCCTCCTCGCCCTTGTGGGTGTCGTGCGCGGCCGCGTGGCCGCCGACCTCGTTGCCGTGCTGCTCCAGCGTGGTCAGGGAGGCCGCGTCGATCTTCGTCTTCACCGGGGACTGGGCCACCGCGTCGTCGACGGAGGGCTGGAGGTTCTTCAGGTACAGGACCGCGTCGGACTCCTGGAGCCCCGCGATCTGCTGCGGGCTGATCTCCAGGTCGTGCGGTTCCTGGCCGGGGGAGGTCAGCGTGGTGACGTGGACGTGGCTGCCGCCGATCTGCTCGGCGAGGAAGGTCAGCGGATAGAACGACGCGACGACGTCGAATTTGCCCGTGTTGCCCGCGGCGCTCGCGCCGGAGCAGGCGGTGAGGGTGGCGAGGCCGAGGGCGGTGACCGCGGTCGTCGCCACCGCGGGTATGAGCTGTCGTCGTACGTTCATGACAGTCATTTTCAACAAACATGGAAACCGTTGTCAACAAGGCTGGTGAGGGCCCCAAGACAGGGGGGCCGATTTGGCCGTGGGGGAGCCTGCGCCGGTAACCTGAATCATTCGCTGGAAGCATCTCGCTTCAACGCCCGTCGTCGTTAATGAAGAGAGCACCGTGGCCGCCGACAAGATCGACACCATCGTCAGCCTGAGCAAGCGCCGTGGCTTCGTTTTCCCCTGCAGTGAGATCTACGGCGGACAGCGTGCCGCCTGGGACTACGGACCGCTGGGTGTCGAGCTCAAGGAGAACATCAAGCGCCAGTGGTGGCGCTACATGGTGACGTCGCGCGAGGACGTGGTCGGTATCGACTCGTCCGTCATCCTGGCCTCCGAGGTCTGGGTCGCCTCCGGCCACGTCGCCACCTTCACGGACCCGCTGACCGAGTGCACCTCGTGTCACAAGCGGTTCCGTGCCGACCACCTGGAAGAGGCGTACGAGGAGAAGAAGGGCCACGCCCCGGCGAACGGCCTGGCCGACATCAACTGCCCGAACTGCGGCAACAAGGGCCAGTTCACCGAGCCCAAGCAGTTCTCGGGTCTGCTCTCCACCCACCTCGGCCCGACCCAGGACTCCGGTTCCGTCGCCTACCTGCGCCCCGAGACCGCCCAGGGCATCTTCACCAACTTTGCCCAGGTGCAGACCACCTCGCGCCGCAAGCCGCCGTTCGGCATCGCGCAGATGGGCAAGTCGTTCCGCAACGAGATCACGCCGGGCAACTTCATCTTCCGCACCCGTGAGTTCGAGCAGATGGAGATGGAGTTCTTCGTCAAGCCGGGCGAGGACGAGACGTGGCACGAGTACTGGATGGAGCAGCGCTGGAACTGGTACACCGGCCTGGGTCTCCGGACTGAGAACATGCGCTGGTACGACCACCCGAAGGAGAAGCTCTCCCACTACTCCAAGCGCACCGCCGACATCGAGTACCGCTTCCAGTTCGGCGGCAGCGAGTGGGGCGAGCTGGAGGGTGTCGCCAACCGCACCGACTACGACCTGGGTGCGCACTCGAAGGCGTCGGGCCAGGACCTCTCCTACTTCGACCAGGAGGCCCAGGAGCGCTGGACTCCGTACGTCATCGAGCCCGCGGCCGGTGTCGGCCGCACCATGCTGGCCTTCCTGCTCGACGCCTACGTCGAGGACGAGGCGCCGAACGCCAAGGGCAAGATGGAGAAGCGGACGGTGCTGCGCCTCGACCACCGTCTGGCCCCGGTGAAGGTGGCGGTTCTGCCGCTGTCCCGCAACCCCGAGCTGTCCCCGAAGGCCAAGGGTCTCGCCCAGGCGCTGCGCCAGCACTGGAACATCGAGTTCGACGACGCGGGCGCCATCGGCCGCCGCTACCGTCGCCAGGACGAGATCGGTACGCCGTTCTGTGTGACCGTCGACTTCGACACGCTCGACGACAACGCGGTGACCGTGCGTGAGCGGGACTCGATGAAGCAGGAACGCGTGTCGCTGGACCAGATCGAGGGGTACCTGGCCAGCCGACTGATCGGCTGCTGAGGCCTGCGGCGCTTCACCTGAATCGCCCACCCACCACCCGACTCGGTCGGCTGGTGGGTGGGCGTTCTGGTTCACCGGTCCAGGTCGTCTACAGGTCCAGGTCCACGTACAGCGCCGCGTGGTCGGAGGCGGCGTTGCCCTTCGACGTCACGGTGTCGAAGGACTTGATGCCGTCCGCGAAGATTCCGCGGGTCTCCACACCGACGTGCTGCACCTCGGGCCACAGCGACGGCGGGAGCAGCAGGTAGTCGATCTTGTCGTCCTCGCGGCTGCAGTCCCCGTGGGTGCCGGGCACTCCGCGATAGGAGTGGTGGCTCATCACGTCACGCAGACCGGTTTCCCCCAGCTCCACGGCAGGCGCGCTGTTCGGGTCGTCGTTGAGGTCTCCGGCGACCATGACGTGCGGGGTGCGCTCCAGCGCGGCCTGGTAGATCTCCGCGACCCGCCTCGCCTGGGCCAGCCGCAGCTCCGGGTTGTCCTGGAACTTGCTCTTGAGATGGTTGCCGAGGATCACGAGCGGGGACCCGTCGAGCTGGATCTCGAACTCGGGACAGTCGCGGCTGAAGAGACGGTTCTCGGGGTGTTCCGGATCGGTGTCGAAGATGTGGGTCCGCACGGTGGTGATCGGGTGCCGGCTGAGGATCCCGATGTCGATGCCCCGGGGGTCGTTGCCGTCGATCAGCAGGTTGTAGGGGTACGGCCGCCTGCCGAGCGCCCCCTCCAGGATCTGCTTGTTGAAGCGCTCCAGGGTGAGCCGGTCCTCGACCTCCACCGTCAGCAGGATGTCGGCGTCGACCTCGGAGACCACCCGTCCGGTGTTGCGCACCACGTCCAGATCGAGGTCGTCCTGCCCCAGTTCGACCCAACCGGCCCACCCGGAGCGGCCCTTGGCGAGGAACTCGATGGTGGTGTCCTTCCCCGACCCGTGCGTCCTGAACAGCCCGGAGCCCTCGCCCGGGCGGGACTGGTTCACGAAGATCGACGGCGGGTCCTTCGGGTCGACGGCGTACGCCCGGTACTTCAGGATGAGCCGGGTGATCTCCGTCTTGTCCGTTTCCTGATACACCGGCAGGTCGAGGAGAGCGACCAACTTGTTGAAGTCGCTGAGGACTTCCTCGCTCTTGGCCGGGTTCGAGAGGCGGAACGCCGTGGGCCGGCGGAAGAGGTTCTCCATGTTGAAGGTGGCGATACGGATGCTCATCGCGGGCCTCCTCGGCGGCGCAAGAGCACCGCACGGCCGACGGCAGGCGCCGCCTGAAAGACTGCTCGCCGACAACTCCCATTCTCCGAGCACCGCTGAACGGTGTCCAACGGAGCCGGCTTCCCGGAATTGGTCCTCCATGAAGGCGGGGGATTGGCCCTGTCCGGGGATCGGCCGGGTCAGCAGGGTGGCGGCATGAGTCTCGCCTTTCTGCTGACCACCCTTGTCGTCGTCGCCACCCCGGGTACCGGTGTCGTCTACACCCTTGCCGCCGCCCTGTCCCACGGCCGCCGCGCGAGCGTGGTCGCCGCGTTCGCCTGTGCGCTCGGGATCGTGCCGCACGTGCTCGCCACCGTCACCGGGCTCGCCGCGCTGCTGAACGCGAGCGCCGCCGCCTTTCAGATCGTCAAGTACGCCGGTGTGGCGTATCTGCTCTACATGGCGTGGGCGACGCTGCGGGACAAGGAGGCGCTCGTCGTCGAGCAGGACAGCGGGCCCCGGTCGGCGGGGCGGGTGATTGTCCGGGGCGTGCTCATCAATCTGCTCAATCCCAAGCTGACGATCTTCTTCTTCGCCTTCCTGCCCCAGTTCGTCAGCCCCGACGAGCCGCACGCGCTCCCGCGCATGCTGGGCCTGAGCGGTGTCTTCATGCTGCTGACCTTCGTCGTCTTCGCCCTGTACGGGGTGCTGGCCGCCTCCGTACGCAGCCACGTCACGTCCCGACCGAGGGTCATGACCTGGCTGCGGCGGAGCTTCGCGGGTTCCTTCCTCGCGCTCGGTACCAAGCTCGCGTTGACGGCTCGGTAGCGGCGGCTCGACCTTGACGACAGCTGCCTTCAGAGGCTGCGGGCGGTGATGTCGCCGGCGGAGGTGGTGGCCCGGATGTCGAGTTCGGCGGTGCCGTCGTTCTTGAGGGCGTTGCTGACGCGGCCGTAGGCGGTGCCCGCGTCCAGGGTGGCCGAGACACCGGCCGTGGCGCCGACCGTGATGTCGCCGGACTGGGTGCGGAGCACGACCGTGCCGCGTACGGCCTCGGCGATCCGGATGTCGCCCCGTGCGGTGCTGATCTCCGCGGGGCCGCCCAGCCGGCCGACCTCGACGTCGCCGTCGGTCGCGGTGAGGCGGACGCTCGCGGCCTCGTCGATCTTGATCTGGCGGTACGCGCCTTCGAAGACGACGTCGCCGAGGCGTCCGACACCGCGCAGCTCGCAGCTGGCGGTCTTGGCCTCGACGCGGGAGCCGGCGGGCAGTTGGACGGTGACCTCCACGGATCCGGAGGGGCCGAAGAGCTGGTTGCCGGGGGTCGGGGCCGCGATCCGCAGGACGCCGTCGGCGTAGGAGACGGTGATCTCCTCGGCGGCCTTGGTGTCGCGGCTCTTGGCGGGGTTGGCGGGCCGGACCTCGACGGTGGTGTCGCCGCGGTCGGCGGCGATGAACTGCACGCGTCCGGCGGGGATGTCCAGGACGGCGGAGATCGCGGCGGGGGTGTCGAACTTCTGCATCGTGCTCTCCCGTGTTCGTGCGTGGTTTCTGACAACGGAAACGCTACGTTGCTTTCCATGTTTCGACAACGCACTTGTTGCACCGAATTGACATCTGTGCAGGTGAGAGTAGAGAAACTGTTGCAACGGCCTTGGGCGGTAATGCAACGGCCCTCTCCTTGTCGTTGCAATGGATGAGGAGTGAACGCTATAGTGGGGGGATCAGGGACCGTCGCGAAGAATGACCGAGGAGACCGCGATGCCGGGAGGCAGGCTCACCCAGCAGGACCGCCAGCAGATCGCGCTGGGGCTGGCCGACGGCCTCCCCTACGCCGAGATCGCCCGACGCCTCGACCGTCCGACCTCGACGATCACTCGTGAGGTGATGCGCAACGGCGGCCCCACCGCCTACCGCGCCGACCTCGCCCACCGCGCCACCGAACGCCGCGCCCACCGACGCGGGCCCGCCGCCTCCCGAGGGCCGGAGTCGGTCGCCCAGCCGCACGGACGCGACGCCGAGGCCGTGCGCGAGTACGAGGAGACGCTCACCACCGTCTTCATGCAGTCGGGTACGCCCAAGATGATGGCCCGGGTGCTGGCCTGTCTCTGCATCAGCGACGCGGCCAGCCTCACCGCGTCCGAACTCGTCCAGCGTCTCCAGGTCAGCCCGGCGTCCGTCTCCAAGGCGGTCGCGTTCCTCGAAGAGCAGGGTCTCGTCCGCCGGGAGCGCGACGAACGCCGCCGCGAGCGCTACTTCGTCGACGACGACGTCTGGTACCAGTCGATGATGGCCAGCGCCCGCGGTACCGCCCAGGTCGCCGAAACCGCGCGCCAGGGCGTCGCCATCCTCGGCCCGCACACCCCCGCCGCCACCCGCCTGGAGAACATCGGCCGCTTCCTGGACTTCGTCAGCGAGAGCATCACCCGCGCCGCCGAACAGGCCCGCGAAGTCCTCCACACCAAACCCGGGGAATCGCGGGGTTCCAGCTGAGCGGGCTCAACGGCCCTGCAGTGCCTTCACGTTGTCGCCGAAGGTCCAGTTCTTCGAGCCGTCCCAGTTGATCGACCAGGTCATCAGGCCCTTGAGTGAGGTGCCGTAGTGCTTCCAGGCCTGGGAGACCAGGGACGGGGTCATGTAGCCACCGCCCGCGCCCGACTGTGCCGGCAGCCCCGGCACCTGCTTGTCGTACGGCACCCTGATCGTCGTACCCTGCACGACCAGGCCCTTGTTGAGGCAGTCGGTCTGGGCGGTGAAGCCCGCGACGGTGCCCGCCGAGTAGGAGTCGCCGGAGCAGCCGTACATGCTGCCGTTGTAGTACTGCATGTTCAGCCACCACAGGCGGCCGTTGTCCGCGTACTTCTTGATGATCGGCAGGTACGCGCCCCAGATCGAGCCGTAGGCGATGCTGCCGCCGGTGACGTAGGCGGTCTCCGGGGCCATGGTGAGCCCGAAGTTGGACGGCATCTGTGCCAGCACCCCGTCGATGATGCGGATCAGGTTGGCCTGGGACGTGGACAGTTGGGCGATGTTCCCGCTGCCGACCAGGCCCGTCTCGATGTCGATGTCGATGCCGTCGAAGTTGTACTTCTTCAGGATCGGGACGATCGTCGCCACGAACCGGTCGGCGACCGCGCTGGAGGAGAGGTCGATGCCGGCCGCCGCGCCGCCGATCGACAGCAGGATCGTCTGGCCGGACGCCTTGGCCGCGCACATCTCGGCGGGCGTGGCCACCTTCACGCCGCTGTCCATGCCGTCCTCCCACAGGGCCGTGCCGTCCGAACGGATGACGGGGAAGGCCGCGTTGACGACGTTGTAGCCGTGCGCGGGGATGCGGGAGTCGGTGATGGGGGTCCAGCCGAAGGGCGGGTGGACGCCGTTGGCCGAGCCGTCCCAGTTCTCCCAGTAGCCCTGGAGCACCTTGCCGGTCGGGCGGGACTTCACGGCACAGGTGTCGGCGGCCGAGGCGGTGGGGGCGGCGGCGATCGCGAGCGGGGCGAGGACGGCCGTGGTGAGCGCTGCGGTGAGCAGCCTGAGCGTGCGGCGGAGCATGCGGAGCCTCCCGGTGGGGTCGGGGTGGGTGCATACAGGTGTCGTAGGCATGACAGTGCATGTGGTCCAGACCTCTCGTCAATAGGTCTGGACCAAGCCGTGACGCAGGGGGTGTGCTGACAAGTATGGACTGACAGATATTGAAATCTGTCAGCTGTCATGCCAAGCTGGAGGACATGACGATGCGAACCCGAACCCTCGGAACCACCGGCCCCCAGGTCTCCGCCCTCGGCCTCGGCTGCATGGGCATGTCCGCGCTGTACGGCGACGCCGACCGCGCGGAGTCCGTCGCGACCATCCACGCCGCCCTGGAAGCGGGCGTGACCCTGCTGGACACCGGCGACTTCTACGGCATGGGCCACAACGAACTGCTGATCGGCGAGGCCCTACGCACCGCTCCCGCCGCCCGGCGCGAGCAGGCGCTGGTCAGCGTGAAGTTCGGCGCCCTGCGCGGCCCCGACGGCGGCTGGACCGGCTACGACGGCCGCCCCGCCGCGGTGAAGAACTTCGCCGCCTACTCCCTGCAGCGCCTCGGCGTCGACCACATCGACGTCTACCGGATCGCCCGCCTCGACCCCGACGTGCCGATCGAGGAGACCGTCGGCGCGATCGCCGAACTGATCGAGCAGGGGTACGTGCGGCACGTCGGCCTGAGCGAGGTCGGCGCCGAGACCATCCGGCGGGCCGCCGCCGTCGCGCCGATCGCGGACCTGCAGATCGAGTACTCGCTCATCTCCCGCGGTATCGAGGAGTCGATCCTGCCGACCACCCGTGAGCTGGGCATCTCCGTCACCGCGTACGGAGTCCTCTCCCGCGGCCTGATCTCCGGCCACTTCTCCCGCGACCGGCAGCTGGCCGCGAACGACTTCCGCGCCTACTCGCCCCGCTTCCAGGGCGACAACCTCCAGCACAACCTGAGCCTCGTCGACGCGCTCCGCAAGATCGCCGAGCAGAAGGGCGTGACGGTCGCGCAGATCGCCATCGCCTGGGTGCTCTCCCGCGGCGAGGACATCGTGCCGCTGATCGGCGCCCGCACCCGCGAGCGGCTGGACGAGTCGCTGGGCGCGCTGGACGTGACCCTGGACGAGGCCGACCTGACGGCGATCGAGCAGGCCGTGCCGGCGGACGCGGCGGCCGGCGACCGCTACCCGACCGCCGCCATGGCCCACCTCGACAGCGAGCGCTGACCAGGGCGCCGGGTACGGTCTAGCCATGGCACCGCCCACCGAGACCCTGACCGCCGAGCGCATCCTCGAAGCGACCGAGGAGGTGCTGCGCCGCCACGGCCCGGCCAAGGCCACCGTGGTCGACGTGGCCCGCGCGCTCGGCGTCAGCCACGGCAGCGTCTACCGGCACTTCCGCACCAAGGCGGCGCTGCGCGAGGCGGTCACCAAGCGGTGGCTGGACCGGACCTCGGAGAAACTCGCCGTCATCGTCGCCGGGGACGGCACCCCCGAGGACCGGCTGCGGGCCTGGCTGGCGGCGCTGTTCGAGGCCAAGCGGCACAAGGCGGGCGACGACCCCGAGCTGTTCGCCACCTACACGGTGCTGACCGACGAGAGCGGCACGGCGGTCGGCGAGCACCTCGCCGACCTGACCTCCCAGCTGACCCGGATCATCCAGGACGGCGTCACCGCCGGCGCCTTCACCGCGCCCGACCCGGCCGCCACCGCCCGCGCGGTCTTCCAGGCCACGGGCCGCTTCCACGACCCGGGCTACGCACGCGAGTGGCAGCAGCCCGGAGTCGAGGAGGAGTTCACCGCGGTGGTGGACCTGCTGCTGCGCGGTCTGCTCACCTGACGGTGACTTTGAGGATCCTGTCGAGCTGGTAGCCGTTCCGGGCGGTGGCGAGCCAGAGTTCGTTCGCGCCGGGGACCTTGACGAGGGCGCGGAGCTTTCCGTAGGCGCCGCTGTAGAACGAGGTCAGCTTGCCGACGCTCTTCCCGTCGGCGTTGATCGGCAGCCGCCACAGCCGCGCTCCGCGGATCGTCGACGCGTAGACGGCGTTGTCGACGACGGCCAACTGGGCGGGCACGCCTCCCTCGCCCGGCTTCCACACCGCCTTGGGGCCGGTCATCCCCGCGGTGGAGCAGGCCCCCTCGCAGGTGGGCCAGCCGTAGTTGGCGCCCGGCTGGACGAGATTGAGTTCGTCCCAGGCGTCCGCGCCGATCTCGGACTCCCACAGCCTCCCCCGGGCGTCCCAGGCGAGACCCTGGGGGTTGCGGTGGCCGAGGCTGTAGACACGGTTGCCGAACGGGTTGCCCGGCGCCGCGGCGCCGGTCCTGGTGATGCGCAGGATCTTCCCGTTGAGCGAGTTCCTGTCCTGCGCCAGGGCACCTTGGCGGGCCTCGCCGGTGGTGACGTACAGGTATCCGTCGGGGCCGAAGGCGATGCGGCCGCCGTTGTGGTCGCCGCCCCGCTTGATTCCGCCGAGGACGACGGTGTAGCCGCTGAGCGAGGTGCCGTCGAAGCGCATCTTCGCGACCCGTGTGTCGGCGGCGGCGGTGTGGACGAAGAACACGTCCTGATCCGTCGTCCCGTTCCAGGTGGGGGAGGGGGTGACGCCCAGCAGTCCGCCGTTGCCCACGCCGGCGCTAGCGGTGCCGTTGACCGTGTTCGGCACCGTGCCCACCTTCTTGCGGGAGCCGTCGCGCCCCTGGAGCCACACCGTGTGGTTGTGACGCTCCGTCACCAGCGCCTTCTGTCCGTCGGGCAGGAAGGAGATGCCCCAGGGCTCCGACCACCCGGCGGACAGGGTGGAGACGGCCGACGGCGCGGTCCCGTCGGCCGGGGCCTGAGCCGCCCCGGCCGCCGGTGCCCACTGCACGGCGCAGACGGCGAGGAGGGCGGTGGCGGTGGTGAGGGCGGCTACGCCCGGGCGGACACGATGCGCCGAATGCGCGAAGCGTGACATTCTGCTCCCTTTTCTGGCGAGATGCGGGGCAATGGCCATTGGAGTATCGAAGGCCCGTGGAGACGCGGGCCACTTGAACTCCCCCAACCGGCGGCCCCGGTTTCCCCGCACGGACGACGGCCCGGCCCTAGCCGCCCGCCGCACACCGCCAGAAGTCCCGCATCAACGGTGTCGGTGTCGGGTCGGCCATGCCGACCTGGGTGAGGAGCAGTGCGATCGTGCCGGTGGCCGGGACGAGGTGGGCCGTGGTGCCGGTGCCGCCGACCCAGCCGTAGCGGCCGGGTACGTTCCAGGGGTCGCACGGAGTGACGTCGACCTGGCCGCCGTAACCCCAGCCCTGGCCCTCCAGGAAGAGGCGGCCGATCTCCCGCTGGTGGGCGCTGAGGTGATTGCTCGTCATCCGGCTCACCGAGGTGGGCGACAGCAGCCGCCGACCGTTCGCCTCACCGGCACCCAGCAGCATCCGGGCGAAGGCCAGGTAGTCGTCGGCCGTCGAGACGAGCCCCCCGCCGCCGGACGGGAAGGCGGGGACCCGGCTCCACTCGCCGCCCGGGGTGTCCGCGACCTCCAGGGTGCGGCCTGCGCCCCGCCGGTAGTACGTGGTGAACCGGTCCCGCTCGGCCGCCGGCACCTCGAACGCCGTGTCCGTCATGCCCAGCGGCTCGAAGATCCGCTCGGCCAGGAACTCCGGGAGGCCCCGGCCCGACACCCGCGCGATCAGCACACCCTGCAGATCGGAGCAGGTGCCGTAGAGCCAGGCCTCGCCCGGCTGGTAGAGCAGCGGCACCCGCGCCAGGTCGGCCAGCCAGACGTCCGGGGCCGGGTAGGCCTGTGGGGCGCGGCCGTCCTTCTGGACCTCGAACAGCGCCCGCACCGCCGGCAGGGCGAAGTCGGAGGGGAAGCCCCAGCCGGCCCGGGAGGAGAGCAGGTCCTCGACCGTGATCGGACGGGCCGCCGGCACCAGGTCGTCCAGCGGACTCGCGGGCGTCCGCACGGCCATCGGCTTCGCCAGCTCCGGCAGCCACGCGTCCACCGGATCGTCGAGACCGATCCGGCCCTCCTCCACCAGCATCAGCACCGCCGCCGCGGTCACCGGCTTGGTGATCGAGGCGATCCGGAAGAGCGAGTCCCGGGCCATGGGTGACTCGCCCCCGACGTCCGCATGGCCGACGGCCACCACCTCGACCTCGTCCCCGCGGGCGACCAGGGCCACCGCGCCGGGCACGGTCCCGTCGTCCACGTACCGGCGCAGGGTGTCGTGCAGTGCGGTCATGGTCCTGGGCCCTCCGGTCAGCCGTCGTCGTCGTACGTACGACTCCTGCCGCCGCCGGAAGTCATCGCCCGTACCCGGACGTCAGCGGGACGGCTGCCGGGTGGCCGCCGGGTCCACCGTCGCCTGATGGGCCTCGGCCAGATGCTCCTCCGCCTTCAGCCAGGGCAGGAACTGGGCGCCCTTGCGCCAGCCGCAGGTGTCGCACTTGATCGTGCGCTGCACACCCGTGCGCTGCACCCGGACCACGTGCTCCCGGCCGTGCTGGTCCCACCGGCTGACCTTGCTCGTGCTGTTGTCCTGCGGCATGACGCCTCCCTGCGTCGGGCACACCTCGACCACACCTCGACGGCAGGAGTGTGCAGCAGGACCAACATCGACAGGGGGTCATTCACAGCGAGTTGGCCAAGCCGTGTCCCGGCTCAGCCGACCGTGCGGGGCAGCCGCAGGCTGAGCAGGCCGGTCAGGACGATCCCGGCCAGCTGCACCAGCAGGGTGATGACCAGCGCGTCCCGCATGCCCAGGTGCGGGACGAGGGTGAGGAAGAGGGTGCCGAGGGTGGCCACGCCCAGGGCGAGGGCGGACTGCTGCGTGGTCACCATCACACCGCTGCCGACGCCCGCCCGGGCCGGCGGCATCTCGGACATCACGATCCGCATCACGTTGGGGAGCTGGAGTGCCTGCCCGGCACCGGCGACGGCCACGCCCGGCAGCAGCGAGACGAGGTCCAGGTGCGGCCAGTCCCGCCACGCGGCGAGGACGATCAGCAGCACGCCCACGCCCTGCAGGACGGAGCCGGCGGTGACCACCCGGGTGCCGTACCGGGCGATGAGGCGCGGCCCGGCGAGCGAGACGAACAGGAACACCACGGCCATCGGCGCGAGCGCGAGCCCCGCCCGCACCGGCCCGAGCCCGGCCCCCTGCTGCAGCGCCAGCGCGATGACGAACATGAACCCGCTGAAGCCGATCGAGAACGGCAGCATCAGCACCAGCCCCCGCCGCAGCGACGCCAGCGCGAACAGGCTCGGCGGCACCAGCGGGGTCCGCCCCTGCCGGTCCGCCCGCCGCTCCACCGCGTAGAACGCGGCCGCGGCGATCGGGAACGCGGCCAGCGACAGCCACGTCCACAGCGGCCAGCCCGCCGCCCGTCCCTCGGTGAGCGGGGCGAGCAGCGTCAGCAGGGACACCGCGAGCAGGACGGTGCCGGGCCCGTCGACCGGCTCCGGGCGCTGCGACCGGGTCTCCGGTACGAACCGCACGGCCAGCACCAGCCCCAGCAGCACGACCGGCACGTTGACGAGGAAGATCGCCCGCCACCCGCTCCCGGCGAGGTCCGCGGCGACCAGCACGCCGCCCAGGATCTGCCCCGCCACCATCGACAGCCCGGCCGTGGCGCCGTACAGACTCATGGCCTTGGCCCGCCGGCCGCCGCTCGTGGCGGCCTGGATGGTGGCGAGCACCTGCGGCAGCATGGCCGCCGCCGACGCGCCCTGCGCGACCCGCGCCGCGACCAGGCTCCAGGCACCCGGTGCCAGCCCGCACGCCAGCGAGGTCAGCCCGAAGGCGGCCATGCCCCCGAGGAACAGCCGGCGCCGCCCGAACAGGTCCCCGAGCCGCCCGCCGAGCACGAGCAGCACGGCGTAGGCGACCCCGTACCCGGCCACGACCAGTTCGAGCACGGCCTCACCCGCGGCGAGATCGGCACCGATGGTGGGCAGGGCGACATTGACGATGAAGAAGTCGACCAGCGGCAGCGCCGCGGCCAGCAGCACGGTGAACAGCCCCGGCCCGCTCAGCACAGGGGATACCGCCCGGGCACGGACGGCAGAAGTCGTGACGGTCTCTGTCATGCCTCCGAGCCTGCGCGCGCCCTCAGACTGGTACCAGAGTCTTCTTGTCCTGGTACAAGAACCACCTGGAAACAGCTTCAGCGCGGAGGCACCCTGTACGTATGACCACCATGGCCCAGGAGACCGCCGCCCCGGTGACGCGAGGTTCGGAGATCCGCCGGCACGAGCTGGCCGCCTTCCTGCGCAGCCGGCGTGAGCGCATCGCCCCCGAGCAGGTCGGGCTGCCCCGCGGCACCCGGCGCCGCACCCCCGGCCTGCGCCGGGAGGAGGTCGCCCAGCTCTCCGCGGTCGGCGTGACCTGGTACACCTGGCTCGAGCAGTCCCGCGACATCCAGGTCTCCGTGCAGGTCCTGGACGCCCTGGCCCGCACCCTGATGCTGGACGCCAGCGAGCGCGCCCACCTCTTCCAGCTGGCCGGCGCCACCGACCCGACCCCCGCCGCGAGCTGCCCCAGCGTCACCCCGGCCCTGCGCGAGGTGCTCCGCGCACTGGAGCCGATCCCCGCCTGCATCCAGAACAGCCGCTACGACATCGTCGCCTACAACCGCACCTATGCCCTCCTCCTGGGCGACCTGGACGAGGTCCCGCCGGAGGACCGCAACTGCATGCTGCTCGCGTACACGAACAGCGACTGGCGCGCGGCGATCGTGCACCGCGAGGAGACCCTGCGGCTGATGGCCGCACGCCTGCGCGCCTCCATGGCCGGCCACCTCGGCGAGCCCGCCTGGAAGATGCTCCTCAAGCGCCTGGAAGCGGAGTCCCCCGAGTTCCGCGAGAACTGGGAGCGCTACGAGGTGGTGGGCACCCGCACCAAGACCAAGGAGTTCCTCAACCCGTACGTGGGCCTCCTGATCCTGGAGCACACGGATCTGTGGCTGGGGCCGGAGGCGGGGGCCCGGATGGTGACGTACAGCCCGAAGAACGAGGAGACACGAGAGCGCCTGGAGAAGCTGCACGACATAGCAAAGGGCAAGCTGACTCCCTAAGGGGCGCGGGGCTGTATCAATTTGCGGCTCCGCCGCGTGGGCGCGACCAGCCACGAACCACCCGCAGCTAGGCCCGCTCAGCAGCCCCCACAACCTGTCGCACCTCAGCCGACTCCAACTTCTCGGCCGTACGCTCAGCAGTCCCCCGAGCCCACCGCCCACTGGTGACAAAGCCCAGCACCAGCACGGCCAGCCCACACCCCGTAAGCACCCACCACCCGGGCCGGGCGGCCGAAACGAACACGTCCCCGTACGACGACGAGCCGATCCCGGCAGCAAGCACCGCTCCCACTATCGCCACCCCCAACGTCTGCCCCAACTGCCTGCTGGTGGAGGCAACCGCAGCCGCGACCCCCGCCTGAGCCCGCGGCATCCCCGACACCGCCGTGTTCGTGATCGGCGCGTTGACGAACCCGAACCCGATCCCGAACAGCACATACCCGGCGAACAGCGTGGCATTGGATGTCTCCGCCTCGAACGCGGCGAACAGCACCCCAGTCGCGGTCATCGCGGCGCCTGCCACCAGCAACGGCAACCGCGGCCCCCGGCTGCCCACCAGCCGTCCGGACAGCGGCGCGCACAGGAAGCACGGCGCGGCCATCGGCAGCATCCACAGGCCCGCGTGCAGGGCGTCGAGGCCGCGCACGTTCTGCAGGTACAGCGTGGACAGGAACAGGAAGCCGCCCAGCGCGGCGAACGCGCTGATCGCGATCACGGTGGCCCCGCTGAACGGAGCGGAGCGGAAGAAGCGCAGGTCGATGAGGGGTTCGGCGCGCCGGGGCTCGTACCGGAGCAGCGCGAGCAGAGCGGCGCAGGCCACCACGGCGAAGGGGACGACCGTGCCGGGGCCCGAGTCCGGGGCCTCGATGATCGCGTAGGTCAGCGAGCCGAACAGGGCGATCACCAGCACCTGGCCGACCGGGTCGGGGCGGCGGGCCCTGGGTGCTCGGGACTCGGGGACGAAGCGCAGGGTGAGCAGCAGGGCCGCGAGGCCGACCGGGAGGTTGACCCAGAAGATGGAGCGCCAGCCGACCGACTCCACGAGCAGGCCGCCGGCCAGCGGTCCGGCCGCCATGGAGATGCCGACCACACCACCCCAGACGCCGATCGCGCGGGCGCGCTCGCGTGGGTCGGTGAAGGTGTTGGTGATGATCGACATGGCGACCGGGTTGAGCATCGAGCCGCCGACCGCCTGGACCATGCGGAAGACGACCAGCAGTTCCAGGTTCGGCGCGAGCGAGCACAGCAGGGAGCCGATGGAGAAGACGACCAGGCCCGCCATGAAGACCTTCTTGCGGCCGATCCGGTCGGCCGTGGAGCCCGCGAGCATCAGCAGCGAGGCCAGTACCAGGGTGTAGGCGTCGATCGTCCACTGCAGGCCGGAGGTGGGGGCGTCCAGGTCGCGCTGCACCGAGGGCAGCGCCACGTTCAGGACGGTGTTGTCGAGGCTCACGATCAGCAGGCTCATGCAGCAGATCGCGAGCACGAGCAGACGTCGGCGGTGGCTCAGCTCGGGCATGGGGCCCATCGTAGCCGATTTCGATAGTGTTGCTAACTAATGAGCCCGTGCCGAAGGCACTGATGGATGCGTCATGATCACTGCCGATACGCGACAATGGGGCAATGCCCATGCCCGAGTCCCCCTTGCAGATCGGCCCGCACACCGTGCAGCCGCCCGTCGTGCTCGCACCCATGGCGGGGATCACCAACGCGCCCTTCCGCACCCTGTGCAGGGAGTTCAGCGGCGGCAAGGGGCTGTTCGTCAGCGAGATGATCACGACCCGGGCGCTGGTCGAGCGCAACGAGAAGACCATGCAGCTGATCCACTTCGACGCGACCGAGAAGCCGCGCTCGATCCAGTTGTACGGCGTCGACCCGGCGACCGTCGGCAAGGCCGTCCGCATGATCGCGGAGGAGGACCTCGCCGACCACATCGACCTGAACTTCGGCTGCCCGGTCCCGAAGGTGACGAGGAAGGGCGGCGGGTCCGCCCTCCCCTACAAGCGGAACCTGCTGCGCGCGATCCTGCGCGAGGCGGTCTCCGGCGCCGGTGACATCCCGGTCACGATGAAGATGCGCAAGGGCATCGACGACGACCACATCACCTACCTCGACGCCGGCCGCATCGCCGTCGAGGAGGGCGTCACGGCGATCGCGCTGCACGGCCGCACGGCTGCCCAGCACTACGGCGGCACGGCCGACTGGGACGCCATAGCCCGCCTGAAGGAGCACGTCCCGGAGCTCCCGGTGCTCGGCAACGGCGACATCTGGTCGGCCGAGGACGCGCTGCGGATGGTGCGGGAGACCGGCTGCGACGGGGTGGTCGTCGGACGCGGGTGCCTGGGACGGCCGTGGCTGTTCTCGGACCTGGTGGCGGCGTTCGAGGGGCGGACGGAAGCCCGTGCCGGAGGCACTGATGGACACAGTGCGCGTCCCGCTCTGCGTGAGGTGGCCGACGTCATGGTCCGCCACGCCACCCTCCTCGGCGAGTGGATCGGTGACGAGTCCCGGGGTGTCATCGACTTCCGCAAGCACGTGGCCTGGTACCTGAAGGGCTTCGCGGTCGGCTCCGAGATGCGCAAGCGGCTCGCGATCACGTCCTCGCTGGAGGAGCTGCGGGCGGGACTGGACGAGCTGGACCTCGACCAGCCCTGGCCGACCGGCGCGGACGGGCCTCGCGGCCGTACGTCCGGCAACAACCGGGTGGTGCTGCCGGACGGCTGGCTGAAGGACCCGTACGACTGCGCGGGCGTCAGCGAGGACGCGGAACTGGACACGTCCGGAGGCTGACCGCTCCGAGGACTGGTCTCACCCCTTCTTCGGGTGCGGAGTCGAGCCGTACGCCGTCAGGAACTTGTCGCGGAACGCGCTCATCTTCCAGACCGGCGCGTCGTGCGCGGGGCGCAGGCCGTCGGTCCAGCCCCAGTCGGTGATCTTGTCCAGGACCTTCGGGTCCTTGGCGACGATCGAGATCGGTACGTCACGGCTGGCGTGGTTGCCGCTGACGCGGGCGATCGGCTGGTGGTCGCCGAGGAAGACGAGGACGGTGTCGTCGGTGCCGTAGCGCTCCAGCCACTCGGTCAGCGCGGTCACCGAGTACTGGATCGACTTGCCGTACTCCTCGCGGGACTTGGTGGTGTCGGCGATGACGTCGGCCGGCTTGTTGCCCGCCGCCTGGATGCCCTTGAAGATCGAGCCGTCGCCCAGCTGGTCCCAGCCGACCATCTTCGGGATCGGCGCCCAGGGCTGGTGGCTGGAGGTCAGGATGAGTTCCGACATCATCGGCTTGTCGTGCTTCCTGCCGTGCACCCGCTGCTGGAACTGCTCCAGCGCGTACTGGTCCGGCATGGTCGACCAGCTGAACTTCGGTCCCTTGTAGCCGAGTTCGAAGGCGTTGTAGACCTTGTCGAGGCCGTAGAAGCTCTGCTCCGGCCAGGCCTTCTGCACGCCCGGCATGACGCCGACCGTGTCCCACGCGCCGGTCTTCTTGAAGGCCTTGGTGAGGCTGAGGTGGTCGCTCGCCATGACCGTGCGGTAGCGCTGCTGGTTGTTGATCCACAGCCCCGACAGGGTGGTGGAGTGGCCGAGCCAGCTGCTGCCGCCGTAGGTCGCCGAGGTCAGCCAGCCGCTCTTGGCGTGGTAGCCGGCCTTGGCGAGCGCCTTGGTGCGCGCGTCCAGGGTGCTGTCGACGCCGGGCGCCATGATCGGGTCCTCGATGGCGCTGCGGCCGTAGCTCTCGATGAACGTGAAGATCATGTCCTTGCCGCGCAGGTCGGGCACGAGCTGGGCGGCGGGGGTGTTGCCGAAGGCGTCCACCTTGGCCACCTTCTGGAACTCCGCCTCGTCCCTGAGGGTGTCCGCCACCCGGCGGGCCTGGATCTTCACGGCGGTGGCGGTGCGGTCCGAGGCGAGCGGCACGCCGGAGATCTGCAGGCCGAGGGAGGAGCAGGTGATCCAGACGACGCCCGCGATCAGCGTGCCGCGGGTCGCGGTGCCGGTGTGCCGGGCGAGGAGGTTGCTCAGCCGGACCGTGGACAGCGCCAGCAGCACGAACAGCAGCAGGACGACGGCGATGACCCCGCCGGCGGCGGCGAGGGTGGCCGCGCGGCCCAGCGAGTCCTCCAGGTACGACTCCGCGTCGCCGAGCAGGCTCCAGTCGAGGACGAGATTGAAGCTGCGGCCGAGGTACTGGTTGAACCCCATGTCGAGCAGGTTCAGCACGGTCATCGCGCCCAGTGCGACCCCGGACACGGCGGCCAGCACGATCCGGGGCCGACGCGGCAGAGCGAGCATCAGCGCCGCGCCGATGACCGCCTCGCCGGGTATCCGCAGAAACTTCTCGGGCCCGAGCCGGACGACGCTGTTGGGCATCACGAGCGCGGCGACGACGAGAACGGCGGCGAGCACGTTGACACTCACGGAGAGGGTCCGCGCGGCGGTCGGGTGCGCTTCCCGCCAGCGCCGCGTCCGGGCGGACCAGGCGGACCAGGTGCGGCGGGTGGGGCGGGGGGTGGCTATTTCAGCGGCTTGTTCAGCGGCTTTTTCGGCGGGTTCCTCGGGCGCCTTCTCGGGGGTCTCCGCAGTGGGTTCCTCGGCTGGTTCCTTGAGGGTTTCCGCGGCGGTTTCCTCGGGCGTCTCCGGGGCGGGTTCCTTGAGGCTTTGCGCAGCGGCTTCCTCGGCAGGTTCCTTGAGGCTTTCCGCGGCGGGCTTCTCGACAGATTCCTCAGCCGCTTCCTCGGCTATGGAGTCCGCGACCCCGGCCGCCGACGCGGCCTCTTCAGGGCTGACTTCCGTGGCCTCCGTGGAGCCGGCGGCCTCCGCCGCCGGCGTTCGTTCCTCGTCCCGTTCGTCGAGGACAGCCTCGGCTCCCCCGGCCGTACCCGATGACTGGCGCGTGCTCGTGTGCTGAGGCAACCCGGAGGTCCTTCCGTGCGAGACCCGTGGCGGAGTCGGCGGGCCACGCTGGGGAGGCTGGGCAGGGCCGGAGAAACCCCGGCCCGCCTGGCCCGCCGTCATCCGGTACGGCTCGCCCGAGTCCGCTGTTCACGGCGCTCGGCAAACACCGGGCAAACGCCTGGTCAAAGTCGGCCTGGCGCCCCCGACTAGGCGCCTCCTACTGCGGTCAGCAGCGCGAGCGGAGCCGCTGCCGAGCGGGACTCGCGGATGCAGGCGTGCGGGTACGGGACCGGCTCGGGGTGGGTGTCGCGGCCGTAGCCCGCCAGCACCTCGGGCAGCCGGTGCCCGGCGGCCGTCGCCGCGTCGACCAGGGCGTGCGCCACCGTGCGGGCCTCGTCGTGCAGGCCGTAGCGGGCCAGGCCCAGCGTGATCAGCGCGTTGTCGTGCGGCCAGACCGAGCCCCGGTGGTAGGAGAGCGGGTGGTACGCCGACTGGCCGGAGGCGAGGGTGCGGACGCCCCAGCCGGAGAAGAAGTCCGCCTCCAGCAGCCGCCGGCCGACGACTTCGCCGTACTCCTTGTCCAGCAGCCCCGACCACAGCAGATGCCCCGCGTCGGACGCCAGCGCGTCGACCTGGCGGCCCTCGCCGTCCAGCGCGAGCGCCGGGAAGGACCGCTCCCGCATCCAGAAGTCCCGCTGGAAGCGGTCCCGCAGGTCGGCCGCCGCTTGTTCCAGCAGCGAGGCGTACGTCTCGTCGGCCCACACCGTGCGCGCCACCCACGCCGTGCGGCGCAGCGCGTCGTACGCGTAGCCCTGGGCGCCCGCCGCCATCACCGCGCCGGTGGGCCGGGTGCCGTCGGACCAGCAGATCGCGCCGGGGGAGTCCTTCCAGTTCTGGTTGGCGAGGCCGCCCTCGTCGGCGCGGTAGACGAGGTAGCCGCGCGAGGTCAGCCCGCCGTGGTCCAGCATCCAGCCGATCGCCGCGCGGGCGTGCGGTTCGAGGCGGCGGGCGAGGACGGCGTCCCCGGTCTGTTCGACGTACGCCCCGAGCAGGATCAGGAACAGCGGGGTCGCGTCGACCGAGCCGTAGTACCGCCCGAACGGCACCTGCCCGAAGTGCGCCAGCTCGCCGTGCCGCACCTCGTGCACGATCTTGCCGGGCTGGGCGACCCTGGACGCCCCGGTCCCGGTCGCCTGGGTGGCGGCCAGCGCGGGGAGCGTGGCCGCGGCCAGCTGCGGGCGGTACGGCAGGGTGAACAGGGCGGTGAGCAGGGCGTCCCGGCCGAGCAGGGTGAGGAACCAGGGGGCGCCCGCCGCCGGGACGCGCAACTCCTCGCCGTCCGGTCCGGTCGCCGGGACCTGCAGCGCGGCCAGGTCGGACAGTCCGCGGGCGCAGGCCGCCGCCAGCTCCGGCCAGCCGGTCGGGAAGGCCACGCCCTCCACGAACCGCTCCTCCAGTGCGAGGACGTGTTCGTTGACCGAGGCGGGGGAGCGCGGCACACGCAGGGCGCGCTTGTCGCCGTGCGGGCGGGCCATCACGCGCAGCACCAGCTCGGCCGTGCCGTGGGGTTCCAGGTCCAGGGTCCACACCAGCCGGCGGGCGCCCGTGCCGGTCTCCTCGACGGCGTCGGGGGCGGGGTCGGCCGTGATGGTCGTACAGGACCGCCATTCGGCCCGCCGGTAGGTGAACTCGATGCCGTCGTCCAGGACCTGGCGGGAGCGTACGGCGCCGGCCTTGACGTAGGTGCGGTGGTCGGAGCGCAGCTCGAACTGGTCGGTGAAGTCGGCGTCGGCCGTGATGGCGAGCCGGACGGTGGTGGGTGTGGGGCGGTTGCTGGTCACCCGCAGGGACTCGACGAACGAGCTGTCGCCGACGGCCTGTTCACGGAACAGGGTGTGCGCGGGCGGCTCCTGCCGGCCGCCGCGCGGCACCAGCACACAGCGGGTCGCGTCGCCGTCCGCGACCGGGGTGAGCACCTCGGGCACCGCGCCGTCGACGGTGAGCTGCCAGCGGCTGAGGTGCCGGGCGTCCCGTACGAATAACCCGTCCGGGGAGCCGCCGCCGCGCACCCCGCTGATGTCGCCCCGGTCGCTCACGGCGGCGAACGTCGCCCCGTGCACGAGCAGATGATGCCGGTCCGTCATGCCCGGTCCCCTCCCTTGTCACTCCTGTCGAACGTGCCGGGGCCCGTGGGGGACACGCTGGGTCCCACGGGCTGGTGGAGCAGATCGAGCGCGAGTGCGGCGGTCCAGCCGAAGCCGGTCGCGCCGCATGCCTCGCCGGTGTACGGGTCGACGTACTCGGCGAAGTCGGTGGCGTCGGCGGTGTGCAGGATCGCCCTGCGCAGGGCGTCGGCCCGGCCGCGCTCGCCGTGCAGCCGCAGGCCTCGCTCCAGCAGCCAGCTCGTGTTGAACCAGGCCGGGCCCCGCCAGTACCGGTGCGGGTCGAAGGCCTCGCCGAGCAGGTCGTAGCTCGGTACGAGGCGGGTCGTGCCGCCGAGGCCGAAGTGTGGTCCGCTCGTCGTCCGCACCAGGGTGGCGGCAATGTCGCGCGGCAGCGTGGGCAGGAGCAGCGGGATCAGCCCGGAGACGCTGCGCTCGGGGATCAGCTCGCCGCGCGGTCGGCCGCCCGGGGCCGTGCCCGGCTGCCCACCCTCCTCGCCCGGGCTTCCGGCCCGTACACCGCTCACGTCCCGGCAGAAAAACATCCCCTCCGCCGGGTCCCACAGCCGCTCGGTCAGTGCCGCCGTCAGCCGCTCCGCGCGCGCGTGCCGAGCGGTTCCGGCCGCGCCCAGCTCCTCCGCGATCCGCGCCAGCGCGTGCTCGGAGGCGATCAGCAGGGCGTTGAACGCCGGGTCCTCGACGGCGAACTCCCCGTCTCCATCGGCGTATTCACGGTCCCGGTAGTCCGTGGCCAGCCGCACGTACCGCCCGTAGTCCAGATCGGTCGGCCGGTCCTCGGCGGCGCCGTGGTCGAGGTCGGCGCGGCGGAAGGAGCGGGCCGGGGCCGGGGTGATGCGGGAGAGCGGGGCGTCCCAGCAGGGGCTGTTGTCCATACCCTGTTCCCAGGGGTGCACGACGGACACCAGCCCGCCTCCGCCCAGGTCGCGCCGGTGCAGCAGATACCGGTGCCAGGCGGCCAGCCGCGGATACACCCCCGCGAGGAAGCCGCGGGCCCGCGACAGACCGGGGTCGGCGCAGTGCACCAGCCAGGCCGCCAGCGCGTGCACCGGTGGCTGCACGATGCCCGACGTCTGTACGGTGCGCGGGGCGCCCGCAGCGCGCCCCGCGGTCGAGGACCGCCAGAAGTCGGGGCTCGGGAAGTAGGCGTCGAGCGGTACGGAGGGGTTGAAGACGATGTGCGGGACGCGCCCGTCGCCCCACTGGGCCGCCAGCAACGTCTCCAGCTCGGTCTGCGCGCGCAGTGGCGAGAGGTGCCTCAGGCCGATCGCGATGAACGCCGAGTCCCACGACCACTGGTGCGGATACAGGCTCCGGGAGGGCACGGTCGAGGCCCCCGTCCAGTTCGCCTCCAGCACCCGGGCCGCCCTGACGTGCAGGGACGTGTCCGGGGCCGGCGGATCGTATGCGATCTCGCGCTCCGTGACACGGGCAGTGAGCTGGGCAGTGCGATCCACTCGGGGCTCCCCGAAGACGTCCGGCCGACCTGGTTTGGTTGTGGCTACCGTAGGGTTACGTCTATTTAACACGCAAAACTCAATATGTAATGCAAACTTGAGAAACACAAGGGGGTGCGCATGACCGGACGGCCCGGCAGGACCGGCAAGGGCAGCAGTCAGGCCAGCGCCGGAGATCTGCTCGAACTCGTGCGCAGCGGGCGAGCCGTGACCCGCGGCGCGCTCCAGCAGGCCACCGGGCTCTCCCGCGCCACCGTCGGCCAGCGCCTCGACCGGCTGTTCCGGGCCGGCTGGCTGCGCGAGGGCGCCGGCGGCCCGGTCGACTCACCGCTCGGCGGACGCCCCTCCATCACCCTGGAGTTCGACGACTCCCACGCGATCGTGCTCGCCGCCGACCTCGACACCCGGCACGCCCGGGCGGCCGTCCTCACCCTGACCGGCGAGATCCTCGCCGAACACTCCGGCACCCTGGTCGTCGAGGACGGACCCGAGGTCGTCCTCGGCGAACTCGGCCGCTGGTTCGCCGAGTTGCTGACCAAGGCGGGGCACCTGGCGGAGGAGGTGTGCGGCATCGGGCTCGCGGTGCCCGGACCGGTGGACAGCGAGACCGGCCGGGTGGTGCAGCCGCCGATCATGCCGGGCTGGGACGGCTACGACATACGAGGCCGCCTCTCCCGCGCCTTCACCGAGCACACCGGCGCGCCCGCGGTGGCGGTCCTGGTGGACAACGACGCCAACCTCATGGCCTACGGCGAACAGCGCACCGGACACCCCGACTGTTCGGCGTTCGTGCTGGTCAAGGTGTCCACGGGTATCGGTGCCGGGGTCGTGGTCGACGGCTCGATCTTCCGGGGCGTCGACGGCGGCGCGGGCGACATCGGGCACATCCGGGTGGGCGCCGAGGCGCTGTGCCGGTGCGGGTCGTACGGCTGTCTCGCCGCCGTCGCCAGCGGCGGTGCCGTGGCCCGGCGGCTGGCGGAGTCCGGGGTGCCGGCCGCGTCCGGCTCGGACGTACGGGACCTGCTGGCCTCCGGGCACCCGGAGGCGGCCGCGCTGGCCCGGGAGGCCGGGCGCAGGGTCGGGGACGTGCTGGCGACGGTGGTGACCCTGCTCAATCCGGGCGTTCTGATGATCGCCGGGGATCTGGCCGGAACCCCCTTCCTCACCGGCGTCCGCGAACTGCTCTACCAGCGGGCGCTGCCCCGCTCCACGGCCCACCTGGACGTCGTGACGTCCCGGCTGGGTGAGCGGGCCGGGCTGCTGGGGGCCGGGGCGCTGGTCGTGGAGCATCTGTACGCGCCGGAGCGGGTGGAGGAGCGGCTCGGCGCGCTGGGCGTGTGACGCGCGGCCGGGCGGCGTATGACGTGCCGCTGGGCGTGTGACGTGTGCGTTTCCATCTGTTTGCGGTCCCAGGAACCCGTCCGCATGGTGAAATCCGGCCGCCTGTGGCAGCGTGATTATCGCCACCCTTGATAAGGGTTGCGCTCAGATGAGCGGATCATGGGCGACTGCACTTCTCCAAGGGGTGGCACTCGGTGCCACCCCTTGATCGTTCATCGATCGAAATCAGATGTGCTGGGGATCCGCTCATCTGAGCGGAAAACCGCCCCTGTGGGCACTGTTGCCTTCAAGAAGTGAAAACATCCACGCCGCTCTGCTTGTCAAGCTTTGACTTTCGATCCGCTGGCGGACGACTGGTTACAGGCCCATGACGCGCAAGTGGACGTACCCAGACGCCTTCGATCTGGGTATGTTCCTCGCCGTCAGGGCAGCCACCGCGGCCTCAAGGAGTCGAGACCCGTGTCGGAAAACAAAGAACCCCACGTAGCGAAGTTCGTTTACGACTTCACCGAGGGCAACAAGGACCTCAAGGATCTCCTCGGCGGCAAGGGTGCCAACCTCGCCGAGATGACCAACCTGGGCCTCCCGGTCCCTCCCGGGTTCACCATCACCACCGAGGCCTGCAAGGTCTACCTGGAGAGCGGTACGGAGCCCGCGGCACTCCGTGACGAGGTGAGTGCGCACCTCGACGCCCTCGAGCAGCGGATGGGCAAGAAGCTCGGCCAGGCCGACAACCCCCTCCTCGTGTCGGTCCGCTCCGGTGCCAAGTTCTCCATGCCCGGCATGATGGACACCGTCCTGAACATCGGCCTCTCCGACAAGTCGGTGCAGGGCCTGGCCAAGCAGGCCGGCGACGACCGGTTCGCGTGGGACTCCTACCGCCGCCTCATCCAGATGTTCGGCAAGACCGTCCTCGGCGTCGACGGCGAGCTGTTCGAGGAGGCCCTCGACGCGGCCAAGGACGCCAAGAAGGTCACGGTCGACACGGACCTCGAAGCGGCCGACCTGAAGAAGCTGGTCACCAAGTTCAAGAAGATCGTCAAGACCGAGGCCGGCCGGGACTTCCCGCAGGACCCGCGCGAGCAGATGGACCTCGCCATCAAGGCGGTCTTCGACTCCTGGAACACCGACCGCGCCAAGCTGTACCGCCGCCAGGAGCGCATCCCCGGCGACCTGGGCACGGCCGTCAACGTCTGCTCGATGGTCTTCGGCAACCTCGGCCCCGACTCCGGCACGGGCGTCGCGTTCACCCGTGACCCCGCCTCCGGCCACCAGGGCGTCTACGGCGACTACCTGCAGAACGCCCAGGGCGAGGACGTGGTCGCGGGCATCCGCAACACCGTCCCGCTCGCGGAGCTGGAGCAGATCGACAAGAAGTCGTACGACCAGCTCATGCAGATCATGGAGACCCTGGAGAACCACTACAAGGATCTCTGCGACATCGAGTTCACCATCGAGCGCGGCCAGCTCTGGATGCTCCAGACCCGGGTCGGCAAGCGCACGGCGGGCGCGGCCTTCCGCATCGCCACCCAGCTCGTCGACCAGGGCCTGATCGACGAGACCGAGGCGCTCCAGCGCGTCACCGGCGCCCAGCTGGCGCAGCTGATGTTCCCGCGCTTCGACGAGCACGCCAAGGCCGAGCAGGTCGGCCGGGGCATCGCGGCCTCGCCGGGCGCCGCGGTCGGCAAGGCGGTCTTCGACTCGTACACCGCCGTGAAGTGGTCCCGCTCGGGCGAGAAGGTCATCCTGGTCCGCCGGGAGACCAACCCCGACGACCTCGACGGCATGATCGCGGCCGAGGGCATCCTGACCTCCCGCGGCGGCAAGACCTCCCACGCGGCCGTCGTCGCGCGCGGCATGGGCAAGACCTGTGTGTGTGGCGCCGAGGAGCTCGAGGTCGACACCAAGCGCCGCCGCATGACGGTCCCCGGCGGCCACGTGGTGGAGGAAGGCGACCTGATCTCCATCGACGGGTCGAGCGGCAAGGTGTACCTCGGCGAGGTCCCGGTGGTCCCGTCCCCCGTGGTGGAGTACTTCGAGGGCCGGATGCACCCGGGTGCCGACGAGGCCGACGAACTGGTCGAGGCCGTGCACCGCATGATGGCCTTCGCCGACCGCAAGCGCCGCCTGCGGGTGCGCGCCAACGCGGACAACGCCGAGGACGCGCTGCGCGCCCGTCGCTTCGGCGCGCAGGGCATCGGCCTGTGCCGCACGGAGCACATGTTCCTCGGTGAGCGCCGCGAGATGGTCGAGAGGCTGATCCTCGCGGACACCGAGGAGGTGCGCGAGGCCGCCCTGCGGGAGCTGCTGCCCCTGCAGAAGAAGGACTTCGTCGAGCTGTTCGAGGCGATGGACGGCCTCCCGGTGACGATCCGTCTCCTGGACCCGCCGCTGCACGAGTTCCTGCCCGACATCACCGAGCTGTCGGTCCGCGTGGCCCTGGCCGAGTCCCGCCAGGAGCCGCACGAGAACGACCTGCGCCTGCTCCAGGCGGTCCACCGCCTGCACGAGCAGAACCCGATGCTGGGCCTGCGCGGCGTCCGCCTCGGCCTGGTCATCCCCGGCCTGTTCACCATGCAGGTCCGCGCCATCGCCGAGGCCGCGGCCGAGCGCAAGAACGGCAAGGCCGACCCGCGCGCCGAGATCATGATCCCGCTCGTCGGCACGGTCCAGGAGCTGGAGATCGTCCGCGAGGAGGCCGACCAGGTCATCGCGGAGGTCGAGGCGGCGACGGGTACGAAGCTGAAGCTGGCGATCGGCACGATGATCGAGCTGCCGCGAGCGGCCCTCACGGCCGGCCAGATCGCGGAGGCGGCGGAGTTCTTCTCCTTCGGCACGAACGACCTGACCCAGACGGTGTGGGGCTTCAGCCGCGACGACGTCGAGGCCTCCTTCTTCACGGCCTACCTGGAGAAGGGCATCTTCGGAGTCTCCCCCTTCGAGACGATCGACAAGGACGGCGTGGGCTCCCTGGTGAAGGCGGCCGCCCAGGCCGGCCGGGCCACCCGCCCCGACCTCAAGCTCGGCGTCTGCGGTGAGCACGGCGGCGACCCCGAGTCGGTCCACTTCTTCCACGAGGCCGGCCTGGACTACGTCTCCTGCTCCCCGTTCCGCATCCCGGTCGCCCGCCTCGAGGCAGGCCGCGCGGCCACCCAGTCGGAGGGCAGCGACCACCGCTGATCTCCGCCGGAGGCCTGGCCTCCCCCGACCCCGGAGCCGTCGTCGGTCCCCGACCCTCAGACCGATCGACGACGGCTCCGGCGCACGAAAGAGAAGGGGCGCCACCCTGTGCGGGGGTGGCGCCCCTTCGGCGTTCCGTTCCGGTCAGTCCCCGGTCAGTCCCTCCCCGCCCGGGCCAGGGCATCGTCGGCCTGAGCGGCCAGGGCGGTGACGAGGTCGGCCGCGGGGGGCAGGTCGGTGACGAGGTCGACGGCCTCGCCCGCCCACACCGGGAGCGCAGGGATGTCGCCGCGGGCCACGTCCGCCTGATAGGCCAGCCGAGCCTCGGGGTTCGCCGCGAGTTCGGCCTCCCGGTCCCGCCACTGGTCGAGGTAGGGATGGCCGAGGGTGCGAGCCGTGTACTTGGACGGCCAGCGGGCCCCTCGGGCGATGTCGAGGACACGGTTGCGCTCGGTGTCCTGCCCGCGCCCCTCGACGATCGCCTTGGCGACCGAGGGGTCGACCAGGGACTCGGCCGTGGCCTGGAAGCGGGTGCCGATGAGCGCGCCGGCGGCGCCGAGAGCCAGGGCGGCGGCCACGCCACGGCCGTCGGCGATCCCACCGGCCGCCAGCACCGGCACCGGTGCCACCAGATCCACCACGACCGGCACGAACGGCAGCGTGGATCGCCCGAGCCGGGCACCGTGCCCCCCGCTCTCCGTGCCCTGCGCCACGATGACGTCGGCGCCCAGGTCCACCGCCTGCCGGGCTTCCTCCAGATCGGTGACCTGGATGATCAGCGCCGCACCGGCCGCGCGGACACGTTCGGTGAACGGACTCGGATCCCCGAAGGACAGCATCACCGCCCCGGGGTCGTGCTCCAGCGCATGGTCCACCGCACCGACATCGATCGCCCAGCTCAGGAACCCCACACCCCACGGCTGCCCGGAATCCGCCACGATCGGCAGCTCGCGCGCCAGCCAGTCCCGGTCCCCGTACGCGCCACCCAGCAGTCCGAGCCCGCCCCCACGGGAGACGGCCGCCGCCAGCGCACCCCCGGCCGATCCGCCCATCGGTGCCAACGCGATCGGATGCCGCACACCGAACAACTTCGTGAACGCCGTCGACAATGCCATGACCGCCATCATCCCCTGGGCGGCCCGTGCAGGGAGCCGCTTGTTATGGTTTGCGGCTCGGAAGGCCCGCACGTCAGCGGCCCTTGGGCTCTGGGGAGGGCCGGATGACGGTGAAGTTCGCGTACGAGAACGTCGGGGCGCCGGACCTGGAGCGGCGCGGCCTGCGTCCCGAGACCGCGCCCACGGCCGTGCTGCTCGTGGACATCGAATCCGACCTGATCATCCGGGACGGGGACCGTGTGGTGATGGCGGAGGGGCTGTTCCCGGTGGCCGAGCTGGCGCGAGCGCTGGTGGGTTGGCTGGGGCGGCCGGCCGGTGCGCGTGGTGATTTCGAGTTCGACTCGATGTCCTACGCGGATGTGGGTGAGGTGCGGATCTCGCGGATCCCGCGGATCTCGGGATCTTCCGAAAGATGGCGGGTCGGCTCCGTCTCCGAGCCGGACTCGTGGACCTCAGCGGTCGGCTGGGAGGTGCTCGTCGCGGAGATCGAACGGTTCGTGAGCGCCGTACGCGAGGACGTGGTGGCGCTGGGCGCCGACCCTGGCCTGATCCCCGATCTGCCGGTCTGATCCCCGATCTGTCGGACAGGGCTCGTCGGGGCGGCGGCACCCGCGCGGGGACACCGCCGCCCCGACGGCACTGTCAGAGCGTGCCTTCGTTGTTGACCGGGCCGACCTGGAAGACGCCGGAGCAGATGGTCCAGCGAGCCGGGACGAGGGCCGCGGTGTGCGAGGCCGGTGGATAGATCCTCAGGTAGGAGCCGGTGCGGAGGCAGGGGCCGCCGATGGGGCCGTTGGTGGTGCGGATGACCGCGAAGGTGGAGCGGGCGGGGGCGAGCGTCACCGTCGAGTAGGACTCACTTGTGCGGGTGGCGGCCGCTCCGATCTGGTGATGGGCGGTGTCCAGGACGCTGACGCCCGGGTAGCCGCGCAGGGCGCACTTGGTGGTGCTGGTGTTGGTGAATCGGATGGTCCAGTAGAGCGATCCGGCCGCGCCTTCCTTACGGCCCATGGAGAGGTAGAGATCACTCACGGCACAGGTACGGGCCCCGGCCGACGCCTGCGCCGCCGTCGAGGTCACGCCCCATGCGGCTCCGCCGGCCGTGAGCCCGGCGAGCGCGGCGGTCAGCAGGGCGACCGTGCCGCGGCGGGAGAAGTGGTGAGAGTGCAGAGACATGGCGCATCCGCCTCCATCGGGCGAATGGGTGGATGTAGGTCATTGTGTTGGATGCGCCCTCGCCGGAAAAAGTTGTGCAGTTCGCCGGGAAAAGTCCCGCCCGGCCACGGGTGCCTCCCGGCCGGGGCTCACCACCCCTCGACACCCTTCGCGAGCCGCCGATGCCACCAAGGCGCTGCCGGCCCGGCCAGCGGGTCGGGAAGCGTGAGGCGCAGGTAGCGGCGGTCCAGCGGCGTCACCGCGCGCCGCAGCTCGGCCCGTGCCCGGGGAGGGAGCAGGGGCAGGATGTCGGCCAGGGCGTCCCGGGCCTGGCGTACGTCGTCGAGGGCGCAGCCCGGGCAGCTGGGGCAGTAGGACTCGCGGGGGTAGCGGGGGCGGTTTCCCGGAGGGTGGAGAAACGCGCGGTAGCGCCGCAGGGCGGTCTCGGTCGCGCCGCGCGAGAACCAGAAGCCGGGGGAGAGGCGCTCCGCGCGGTGGATGGCGAGGCTGGTACGGGCGGACAGGCCGGGTATGCGGGCCGGAGGCGGCTCTTTCCAGAAGCGGGGGCCGGGGGCGGGTCGTGCGCCGCGCAGGGCGCCGGGCCGGTTACGCGGCATCGGCCTTTCGGGGTGTGGTCATGAACTCCATGGTGCCTTACGGGACTTCGTGACGTCGCTGCGGGCTGCCCCGAGCCCGGACAGTGATCCGCGCCAAGGGATCGGGCACGGCGTCACGGGAAACAGGGCCCCCACGCCTACCCTGGACCCGTCAGCCCAGGGCCGGCCCCCGGTCCGCCCGTCCCGTCGAGCACCGCGAGGAGGAGCCCCATGGGCTGGACCGCGCAGGACATCCCCGACCAGACCGGCCGCGTGGCCGTCGTCACCGGTGCCAACAGCGGGCTCGGGTACGTGACCGCGCGGGAGCTGGCCCGCAAAGGGGCCCGTGTGGTGCTCGCGTGTCGGAGTGAGGGGCGGGGGCGTGTTGCCCGGGAGCGGCTCGTGGTGGAGGTGCCGGGGGCCGAGGTCGAGGTGGAGCGGCTGGACCTCGGGGATCTGGCGTCCGTGCGGGACTTCGCGGAGCGGGTGCCGTACGAGCGGATCGATCTGCTCGTCAACAACGCGGGCGTCATGGCGCCGCCGTACGGGACGACGGCCGACGGGTTCGAGACGCAGTTCGGGGTCAATCATCTCGGCCACTTCGCGCTCACCGGGCTGCTGCTGCCCGCCCTGCTGGCCACCCCGGGCGCGCGCGTCGTGACCGTGTCCAGCATGATGCACGCCCTCGCCAACATCGACCTCCACGACCTCAACAGCGGGCGAAAGTACCGGCGTTGGACCGCCTACGCCCGGTCCAAGACCGCCAATCTGCTCTTCACCCATGAGCTGGCGCGGAGGCTGGCCGCGCACGACACCGGCCTCGTCGCGGCCGCCGCCCACCCGGGCTATGCCGCCACCAACCTCCAGACGGCTGGGCCGCGGGCCGAGGGGCGCAGGGGAGCCGAGCGGGCCATGGAGATCGGCAACCGGGTCTTCGCCCAGCCGGCGGAGGCGGGCGCGCTGCCCACGCTGTACGCGGCGACCGCGGACGAGGTCCGGCCGGACTCCTTCTTCGGGCCCTCGTTCGCGATGTGGCGGGGTGCGCCGGCGCCCTCCTGGCGGGCGCCGTGGACGCTCAATGACCAGGCGGCCGACAGGCTTTGGGATGCCTCGGTGCGGCTCACGGGCGTGGACTTCGGCGCCCTCAAGGTGTGACACGCCGCCGCAACACCCCCTTCGTAATCCCGGCGCATGGTTGATCGTTGGGCCGTGCATCGATGACGAACGTCAGGGGGCACATGATGAGGGGCATCAGTCGCAGGGCGCTGCTGGCGGCGGGCGTGGGTGGCGGACTGGTCACGGCGTGCGGTTCCAACACCGGACGCGGGGGCGGCTCGGGGCCGGCGCTGTCGCAGTGGTACCACCAGTACGGCGAGGCCGGCACCCAGCAGGCCGTGCAGCGGTACGCCGCCGCGTACCGGAAGGCCGACGTCGGGGTGCAGTGGCGGCCGGGCGACTACGACCAGCAGACCGCCGCCGCCCTGCTCACCGACTCCGGGCCGGACGTCTTCGAGGGCAGTCCCACGCTCGACCAGATCCAGGGCGGTCAGGTCGTCGACCTCACCGATCTCCTCGACGGGGTCAGGGACGACTTCAACCCGGCCGTCCTCACGCCGAAGACGTACGAGGGGAAGATCTGGGGCATCCCCCAGGTCATCGACATGCAGCTGCTCTACTACCGCAAGAGCCTCCTCGCGGACGCGGGAGTCGAGCCGCCCACCACCCTGGACGCCCTCATCGACGCCGCCGGGAAACTCACCAGCGGCAAGGTCAAGGGGCTCTTCCTCGGCAACGACGGGGGAGCGGGGGTGCTCGGCGGAACTCCCTTGTACGCGGCCGGACTTCGACTGGTGACCGACGACGGCAAGGTCGGCTTCGACGACCCCTCCGCCGCCCGCACCCTCGGCAAACTGCACCGGCTCCACGCCGACAGGTCCCTCCTCCTCGGCGCACCCGCCGACTGGTCCGATCCGTCCGCCTTCCTCCAGGGGCTGACCGCCATGCAGTGGTCCGGGCTGTGGGCGCTGCCCCAGGTCCAGAAGGAACTCGGCGACGACTTCGGGGTGCTTCCCTTCCCGAAGGACGGCGCCCACGGCCGACCCTCCGTTCCCGTCGGCGCGTACGGCGCCGCCGTCAGCGCGCGCAGCAGGCACAAGGAGGCCGCCAAGGCGTACGTGAAGTGGCTGTGGGTCGAACGCACCGACTACCAGGAGGACTTCGCTCTCTCCTACGGCTTCCACATCCCCGCCCGGATCTCCCTCGCCAAGAAGGCCACCGAGTTGAGGTCGGGCGCGGCCGCCGACGCCGTCCGGTTCACCACCGAGTACGGCTATGCCCAGCCCCTGCTGTGGACCCCGGCGGGCCAGACCGCCTACCAGGACGCGCTAAGCCGGATCATCAAGGACGGTGCGAGTCCGGAGAGCGAACTGCGTGCGGTCGTACGGAAGGTGTCGGCCGAGCTGGACCGGGTGAAGAAGAAGTCGTCGTGAGGCGCAACCGGGCGCTCTGGTTCTGGGTCTTCGTCGGGCCCTTCGCCCTCGGCCTCGCCCTGTTCACGTACGTCCCGCTGCTGTGGAGCGTGGCGCTCAGCTTCTTCGACGCGCACAACACCGTCACGCCCACGCGCTTCGTCGGCCTGGACAACTACACGGCGATGCTGCGGGACGACGCGTTCGTCGACAGCCTGCGGACCTTCCTGGTCTTCACCGCGTTCATCGTGCCCGTCACGTACGTGTTCTCCCTCTCCCTCGCCCTGATGGTCAACCGCGTCGGGCGCGTCCGGGCCTTCTTCCGGTCCGTGTTCTTCCTGCCGGCCGCGTGCAGTTACGTCGTCGCGGCCCTCGTCTGGAAGATGTCGCTCTTCAGCGGGGTGCGGTTCGGGCTGGTGAACACGGTGCTGGGGTGGTTCGGCGGTGATCCGGTCGCCTGGCTGTCCACCACGGAGCCGCCCTGGTACTGGCTGGTCATCGTCACCGTACGGCTGTGGTTGCAGACCGGGTTCTACATGATCCTGTTCCTCGCCGGGCTGCAGCGGATCGACCCGGCGCTGTACGAGGCGGCCGCCGTGGACGGGGCCCGGCCCGGCTGGACCGTGCTGCGGCACATCACCCTGCCCCAGCTGCGGGCCACCTCGGTCGCGGTGGTGCTGTTGCTCGTCGTCAACGCCTTCCAGGCCTTCGACGAGTTCTACAACCTGCTGTCCGACGCCAGGGGGTACCCGCCGTACGCCCGGCCACCGCTCGTCTACCTCTACTACACCGCCCTCGGGCAGGGGCAGAACCTGGGGCTCGGCAGCGCGGGGGCGGTGATCCTGGCGCTGGTCGTCGCCGTCGTCACGGTGGGACAGGCGCGGTGGCTGAGGCTGGGGAGGACGGACGCCGATGGATGACGCCCTGGTGCGGGCCGGGCGGGCGCTGCGGCTGGTGCTGCTGATCGCGCTCGCCCTGCTCTTCCTGATCCCCTTCTACCTGCTGGTCCGCAACGGCCTGTCGAGCGAGCAGGACATCACCTCGCCCGAATGGACCTTCGTGCCGGGGGAGTTGAGGTGGGGGAACGTCCGGGAGCTGTTCGACGATCCTTCCGTCCCCTTCGCCCGCTCCCTCCTCAACAGCGCGCTGATCGCCGTCGCGACCACGCTCGGCACCCTCCTCCTCGCCTCCCTCGCGGGCTACGGCCTCGCCCGCATCCCCTACCGGCACGCGAACAAGGTCTTCTACGGCATCCTCGGCACCCTCCTGGTCCCGGCCGCCGTGACGTTCGTACCGAGCTTCGTGCTGGTGTCGTCGCTGGGCTGGATCTCCACGCTCCGGGGCCTGATCGTCCCGACCCTGTTCTCGGCCTTCGCCTGCTTCGTCTTCCGGCAGTACTTCCTGGGATTTCCCCGGGAGTTGGAGGACGCGGCACAGGTTGACGGGCTCGGGTACTGGCGCACCTACTGGCTGGTCGTCGTGCCGAACGCCCGGCCCGTGTTCGCCGCCGTCGGGACCATCGTGTTCCTCGGCGCGTGGAACTCCTTCCTGTGGCCGCTGGTCATCGGGCAGGACCAGAGCGCCTGGACGGTACAGGTGGCGCTGTCGTCCTTCACGACGTCCCAGGTGATCCGGCTGCACGAGCTGTTCGTGGCCGCCGCCGTGTCGATCCTGCCGTTGCTGCTGGTGTTCCTGTGCTTCCAGCGGTGGATCGTGGCGGGGGTGGAGCGGTCGGGGATCGACTAGGGCCCGTATGGTTCCCGGCATGCGGTGCTGGATATGCGGTTCGGACCGGCTGAGCCCGGTCGGGGAGCTGACCTCGGGTGAGCGATGGGGCGAACGCCTTCGGCTCAAGTTCCGCCGCCCGGGAATCCTGAAACCTCGGCCGGTGTTCGATGCCGGACTCGCGCGGGCCTGCCGGGACTGCGGAGCCCTGTTTCCGTTCCTCGACGAGTACGCCCGGCAGGAGCTGGACGCGATCGGCGACGATCTGACCGATGTCGAAGGCGCCCAGTCGCACCACTACGGGGTGTCGGACGGCTCCGGCCCGTGAACCCGCCCGCTCACAGCGAGCCGCCGCTGTCCACCACCAGGTCGGTGCCGACGAGCGAGGGCGCGTCGTCGGAGGCCAGGTAGAGGACGGCGGCGGCGACCTCCTCGGTGGTGGAGATCCGGCCGAGCGGGAGGGTGGCCTTCGCGCGTTCGGTGCGGCCGGCCTCCGTCTCGCCGGGGCGGAGCGACATCGAGGTGGCGGTGGCGCCCGGGCTGACCACGTTGATGCGGACGCCTTCGCCGATGTGGTCCAGGGCGGCGCCCCGGCTGAGGGCGGTCACGGCGGCCTTGGTCGCGGAGTAGGCGGCGGCTCCGGGGGAGGTGGCGTGCAGGCCGAACGTGGAGGACACGTTCACGATCGCGCCGCCCGACGGCTGGGTGCGCATCCGGCGGATCTGGGCCTGGAGGGCCAGGTGGACGCCGGTGACGTTGACGGCGAGCTGGGTGTGCCAGTCCTCCTCCGGCAGGTCGGCGAGAGGCTGCCCGCCCCGGAAGACGCCGGCGTTGTTGACGGCCACGTCCAGTGAGCCGAACTGCCCGACGGCGGCCCGGACCAGCGCCTCCGCGTCGTCGGCACGGGAGACGTCGGCGGTCACCGCGAGGGCCTTGCCGCCCCGCTCCTCGATCAGCCGGACGGTCTCGTCCAGGGGCTCCCGCCGGCGCCCGGCGACGACGACCTGAGCGCCCTCCGCGGCGAGCGCGAGGGCGACGGCCCGTCCGATGCCGGAGCCGGCGCCGGTGACGAGGGCGGTCCTGCCGGTGAAACGGGTGGTGGTCATGATCTCCCCTTATTCTTGACCGATCGGTTCAGTATGAGGCAAGCAAAGAGGCCCTCCGGTGGAGGGCGGTGTGTCAGTCGAGCAGGGTCAGTGCCTGCTCCGCCGCTTCCCGTACCCGGGCCGGGTCCGAGGACGCCTTGCCGACGACCCGCAGGCCCTGCATCAGCACCAGCAGCGTGCGGGCCAGGGCGAGCGGGTCGCGGTCGGACGGCAGCTCGCCCTGGGCCCGGGCGCGCACCAGCGTGGTGTGCAGGACCGTCTCCAGGTGGTCCCAGTTGCGCTCGACGCGCCGGGCGGCGGCGGGATCGTGCGGGGCCAGCTCGGCCGCAGTGTTGGTCACCAGGCAGCCGTTGAGGCGCAGTTCCCCGTGGGCGGACTCGTCCGCGTAGCGGCGTACGACCGCTCGTACGGCGGGCAGTGCGGGGCCCGGCTGGGACAGCTCGTGCACGATCCGTGCGAGTCCGGTCTGCTCGTACCGGTCGAACGCCTTCAGGTACAGCTCGTGCTTGTTGCCGAACGTCGCGTACAGGCTCGCCCTGCCGATGCCCAGGTGCTCGACCAGGTCGGTCATCGAGGTCGCCTCGTAGCCGCGCCGCCAGAACAGCTCCAGGGCTGACTGAAGTGCGGCGTCGGGGTCGAACTCCTTGGTCCTGGCCATGTGACGCAGCCTAGGGAGTTCTGGAACGATCGGTCAAGCAATTGTTGCGGTGGCGTCGCGACGTGACCCGGGGCCGGTTTCGTGGCGCGGCCGGGCAGAGCCTGGACGCGGCCGATGGCGTTGCCGATCAGTTCCGTGAACCACAGGTGCCGGTCGGGGCCGGCCGCGATCTGGAAGGGAACGTCGTCCGCGCCGCCCGGCACCGGGAACTCGGTGATCACGCCGGCCGGTGTCACCCGGCCGATGCGGCCGGACTGCTCGGCGAACCAGAGGCTGCCGTCGGGGCCGGGGGTGATGCCGTCCGGGCCGGCGTCGGCGGACGGCAGCGGGAACTTCGTGATGTGCCCCGCGTGGTCGATCCGCCCCACCGCGTTGGCGCCGGGCGCGGTGAACCACATGGCACCGGGGCCCGCGGTGATGTCGAAGGGGAAGTCGAAGTCTCCCAGGGGGAATTCGGTGACCCGGCCGTCCCTGCCGACGCGGCCGATCTTGCCGCTGATCGTCTCGGTGAACCACACGGTGCCGTCCGGCCCGGCGGCGATGCGGTAGGGGTCGCTGTCCGGCGTCGGGATCGGGTACTCGGTCACGGTGCCGTCGGATGCCCTCCGCCCGATCTTGTTGGTCCCGGTCTCGGTGAACCACAGCGCGCCGTCCGGGGCGCTGGTGATCCCGGTCGGGCCGCTGTTCGCGGTCGGCAACGGGAACTCGGTCACCTGGCCCTTCGTGGTGATCCGGCCGATCTTGTTGCCGAAGATCTCGGTGAACCACAGGGCGCCGTCGCGTCCCCGGGTGATGTCGAAGGGAAAACTGTCCGGGGTCGGGACCGCGTAGTCGCTGACGGTACCGCCGGTCGTGATGCGCCCGATCCTGGACACCCCCGACTCGGTGAACCACAGCGCCCCGTCCGGCCCCGCCGTGATGGCGGCGGGGAAGCTGTCGGCGATGGTGGTGATCGGGTACTCCGTCACGCCCCCCACGTCGGCCCGGGCGGGGGCGGCCACCGCTGTGGCGCCGATCAGACCGCCGACGAACGCCGTCATCAGTCGGGGCGTACGTCGTCGGGACCTCGGGCGGTCGGGCATGGGGGGCAACCCTTCTCCAGGAACACCGAATCCGGACATGCGGTCAGGAATCTGACTGTATGTCCGGATTCAGGCTAGGGTTCGCCCCCGGGCCGCACGAGCCGGTTGATCCAAGTGGCTGACCGGCTCCCGGTCAGGCGGCCCGTACTGCGCGCGTCAGGCGCTGCGCACGTTGCTGTCAGGTGCTTCGCACCTGGTACGTCGCCACCCGCACCGACTCGTCGTCCAGGCACTGCCCGGTCTCCAGGTCGAAGCGCTGCTTGAGCAGCGGGGACGCCACGAACGGGCGGCCCTGATGGGTGCCGGTCAGGCCGCGGGAGAGGACCGCCGCGCCGCCGAAGGGATCGCGGTTGTCGATGCCGTACAGCCGGCCGTCGCGGTCGCGGAACAGGGCGACCTGGCGGCCGTCCGGCAGCAGGGCGGCCACGCCCCGGCCGGGCAGCAGCCGGCTCAGGTCGCAGACCGTGAACCATTCCTCCGCGAGCCGGAGCTGCACTTTCAGGTCGGTCGTCTCGGGTGCCAGGGTCATCGCTGGGCGCTTCCTTCCAGGGGACGGTGGCCGATGGTCAGCAGCGGCAGGTCGGGCTTGATCTGGTCGCGCTCGGGCACGAAGCCGACGACCGGGTCGGGGGTGTCCGGCGCGTTGACGAAGGACACGAACCGGGCGAGCTTCTCGGGGTCGTTGATGGTGGTCGCCCACTCGTCGGCGTAGTGCGCCACGTGGTCCGCCATCAGGGACTCCAGCTCCTCGCAGATGCCGAGGGAGTCCTCCACGACCACGTCGCGCACGTGGTCCAGGCCGCCGGGGATCCGCTCCAGCCAGGTGGAGGTGCGCTCCAGCCGGTCGGCGGTGCGGATGTAGAACATCAGGAACCGGTCGATCAGGCGGACCAGTTCGGCGTCGGTGAGGTCCTGCGCCAGCAGGTCCGCGTGGCGCGGGGTGGCGCCGCCGTTGCCGCCGACGTACAGGTTCCAGCCGTTGGAGGTGGCGATCACGCCGAAGTCCTTCGACTGGGCCTCCGCGCACTCGCGGGCGCAGCCGGAGACCGCCGACTTGAGCTTGTGCGGGGAGCGCAGGCCCCGGTAGCGCAGCTCCAGGTCGATCGCCATGCGGACCGAGTCCTGGACGCCGTAGCGGCACCAGGTCTGCCCGACGCAGGACTTCACCGTGCGCAGCGCCTTGCCGTAGGCGTGGCCCGACTCGAAGCCGGCGTCCACCAGGCGGGTCCAGATCAGCGGGAGCTGCTCGACCCGCGCGCCGAACATGTCGATCCGCTGACCGCCGGTGATCTTCGTGTAGAGGCCGAAGTCGCGGGCGATCTCACCGATCACGATCAGGCCCTCGGGGGTGATCTCACCGCCGGGGATGCGCGGGACGACCGAGTACGAGCCGTTCTTCTGGAGGTTGGCCAGGAAGTGGTCGTTGCTGTCCTGCAGGGCCGCCTGCTCGCCGTCCAGGACATAGCCGCTCGCGCCGATCGTCGGGGCGAGGGAGGCGATGATCGACGCCACTGCCGGCTTGCAGACCTCGCAGCCGCCGCCGCCCCGGGCCTCCTCGCGGCCGTAGCGGTCGAGCAGGTCCTGGTAGGTGTTGATGCGCAGGGCGAGGACGATCTCGTACAGCTCCTCGCGGGTCTGCCCGAAGCAGCCGCACAGGCCCTTGTCGACCTCGACGCCGGAGGCCTCCAGCTCGGCGGTGACCAGCTGGCCGAGCACCTTGACGCAACTGCCGCAGCCCGTACCGGCCTTGGTGCACTTCTTCACCTCGGGCACGGTCGTGCACCGGTGGTCGGTGACCGCGCCGCGGATCGTGCCCTTGGACACGTTGTGGCAGGAGCAGATGATCGCCTCGTCCGGCAGCGCGGACGGGCCGAGCTGGGCCCCCGAGCCCGCTCCGGCGGGCAGGACGAGCGACTCGGGGGAGATGGGCGGGACCGAACCGGTCAGGGCGCGCAGGGTGCCGTACGCGTCCGCGTCGCCGACCAGGATGCCGCCGAGCAGCGTGCCGTCCCGGCCGATGACCAGCTTCTTGTACAGGCCCGCGCGGGAGTCGGAGTAGACGACGTCCAGGCAGTCCTCGGTGGCGCCGTGCGCGTCACCGAAGGAGGCCACGTCCACACCGAGCAGCTTCAGCTTGGTGGACAGGTCGGCACCGGTGAACGTCAACTGATCAGCCTCGTCGGCGGCGATGGTCGCGGCGGCCGTCGCGGCCTGCTCGTAGCCGGGGGCCACCAGGCCGTAGACCCGGCCGTCGGCGGCCAGCGCGCACTCGCCGATCGCGAAGACGTGCGGGTCGGAGACGGTACGGCACTGCTCGTCGACGGCGATGCCGCCGCGCTCGCCGACGGTCAGGCCGCAGTCGCGGGCCAGCTGGTCGCGGGGGCGGACACCGGCGCTGAACACCACCATGTCGGTGGCGAGTTCGGAGCCGTCGGACAGCTTCATGCCGGTGACGGCACCGTCCGAGCCGACCACGATCTCCTGCGTGCCGACGCCCGTGTGGACGCTCAGGCCCATCTCCTCGATGGTGCGCAGGAGCGCGGCGCCGCCGCCCTCGTCGACCTGGACCGGCATCAGCCGGGGCGCGAACTCCACGATGTGGGAGGTGAGTCCGAGCCCCTTCAGCGCACCGGCCGCCTCGAGCCCCAGCAGACCGCCGCCGACCACCGCACCGACCGTGGCCTTCGACTTCGCGTACGCCTCGATCGCGAGCAGGTCCTCGATCGTGCGGTAGACGAAGCAGCCCTCGGCGTCCTTGTTGGGGACGGGGGGTACGAAGGGGTACGAGCCCGTGGCGAGGACGAGGGCGTCGTACTCGAAGACCTGGCCGGACCTGGCGGTGACCTTCTTCGCCTCGCGGTCGATGGTCTCCGCGGGGTCACCGACGTACAGCTCGATGCCGTGCGTGGCGATGAACTCCATGTCGGTCATGGAGAGGTCCTCGGGCGTCTTGCCCGAGAAGTACGAGGTGAGGGCGACGCGGTCGTACGCGGGACGCGGCTCCTCGCACAGCACGACCACGCGGTGCGTGGCGGTCAGGCCGCGCTCGGCGAGCGCTTCGAGGAAGCGCTGGCCGACCATGCCGTGGCCGACGAGCACGATCGTGGGGGTGGCCCCCAGGGTGGCGGTCATCAGGAGCCTCCATCGTTGGTGAGCAGGTGGAGCAGGGGGCCGTCGTCGGGGAGCGGCTCTGCTCCCTCCCAGGCGCGGGCGAGCGCGCCGACGGTGCCGAGTTCGCCGACGAGGACCCCGCCGACCAGGCGGTCGTCGCGGACGACGACCTTGCGGTAGGTGCCCCGGGTGGCGTCGGTGAGCTGCACGACGTCGTCGCCGGGGCGGGGTTCGGTCTCGCCGAACGCGGCGAGGTCGAAGGGGGAGTCGGGACCGGTCAGGGTCAGCCGGGTCAGGGCGCGGGTGCCCGTGTAGCGGGCGTTCGCGTCTCCGGCGAGCAACTCGGCGAGCAGGTCGGCTTGTTCGAGGGCCGGGGCGGCGAGGCCGTAGACCGTGCCGTCGTGCTGGGCGCAGTCGCCGATGGCGTGGATGTGCGGGTCGGAGGTGCGCAGCTCGTCGTCGACGAGGACGCCCTTGTGGACGGCGAGGCCCGCCTGCTCCGCCAGACCCGCGCGGGGCCGTACCCCGCAGGCGAGGACGACGAGGTCGGCGTCGAGGGCGTACCCGTCGGCCATCTCCACCGAGCGGACCGCGCCGCCGACGCAGCGCACGTCCCGCACCCGGCACTCGGTGTGCACCTCGACGCCCAGGTCCTTCAGGTGCCGCAGCACCAGCCGGGAGGCGTTCGGGTCGAGCTGGCGCTCCATGAGCCGCTCGGCCTGCTGGGCGAGGACCACCTGGGCGCCGCGCACGGCCAGCGCGCGGGCCGCGGAGACCCCGAGCAGCCCGCCGCCGATGACGACCGCCCGCACCCCCGGGCGTACCGCCTTGGACAGGCCCAGGCAGTCGTCCATCGTGCGGAACGCGTGCACGCCCTCCGGGAGCTGGTGGTCAGGGGTGAACAGGCCGCGCAGCGGCGGCAGCACGGGGTTGGAGCCGGTGGCCAGCACCAGCGTGTCGTATGCGATCGAGGTGCCGTCGGCGCACTGCAGCTGCCGCGCCGTGCGGTCGATGCCGGTGACCCGGGTGCGCACCAGGCCGCCGGGCGCGGGGAGGGCGATCACCTCCGGGGCGTACCGGCGGGCCAGCACCTCGGCGAGCAGCACCCGGTTGTACGGCCGGTGCTCCTCGTCGCCGACGAGCAGCGCGGGCGTGCCCAGCTCACCGAGCCGCCGGGCGAGCCGTACGCCCGCGAGGCCGGCGCCGATCACCACCACACGCGTATTCGAGGTCATGTAAAGGAGCGTGCGGCCCCGACGTTACCCGGCCGCATCACTCCTGTTTCCCACGAGGAACGCTGCCCTCAGCGGGGGCGGAGCGGGGGTGTGAGGGTCCCGTGCGGGCGGCTGGGGGCGCTGTGAGGTTCAGCGGCTGCCCGTCAGATGGGCGAAGACCACCACGTTGCCCTGGTAGCCGGTGGCCTTCGAGTAGGTGCCGCCGCAGGTGATGACCCGCAGCTCGGGGCGCGCCGCCGCGCCGTACACCTTCTCGTCGGGGAAGTTCCGGGCCGCGTACACCTCCACCGCGTCCACGCTGAACACCGCGGTGCTGCCGTCCTTGCGGTCCACCTCGATGACGGCGCCCCGCTTCAGGGCACCGAGGTTGTAGAAGACGGCGGGGCCCTCGGTGTTGTCGACGTGGCCCGCGACGATCGCGGTGCCCGTCTCGCCGGGCGTGGTGCCGGCCTCGTACCAGCCGGCCAGGTTCTTCTCCGCGGCGGGCGGCACGTCCAGGCTTCCGGCGCTGGTGAGCGCGAGGCCCATCAGCGGGGCGTTCACCTTGATCGTGGGGATGCGGATCCGGGTGGGCGGGGACGGGTCGAGCGCGGGTGACGTGAGCCGCTCCTCGCCGGGGTCGGGGCGGCCCTCGGCGGCCGTCGGCTGCGGCGGCGCGTGCGTCGCGGCCCCCGCGCCGAGCAGCCACACCGCCGAGCCGAGGGCTACGACGGTGATCGCGGCTATGGCGGTGTCCCCGATCCTGCGCATACGAAACCCCTCTCCCGGAGGCGAGCCTCCCGCGAGGCGGGACTTGGGTGGATCCCTGATGCGGACCCCCGTCCCCCTCCGAGCCGCGAGGGGCATCGGACCCGGAGGGGGCGGGACTTGCGGTACCGGCGGACGGACAGCGGAGGGTGTCCGTCAGATCCCGTCGCCTCTCGCCCGGCGATGCAGGAGCCAGGTACCGCCCGCGGCGGCGACGGCCAGAGCCGCCACACCCGCCGTGGTCTGCACGGGGTCGGTGCCGAGTGCGCCGCCGACCCCCGTCTTCACACTTCCGCGCGGCTGCACCTGCTCGTGCGCCGCGCCCAACGCCACGACCAGGTCGCCCGTGACCTGCTTGGCGCCCTCGGCGCACTTCGCGACGATCTCGTACGTCCCCGGCTGCGCGCTCGACGGCACCCGGAACTGTCCGATCGCCTCGCCCTCGTGCGTGCTGGGTGCCAGCGGGAACGTCCCGGCGCCGACCGCGCCCGCGTCCCCGACCGCCATGCCCTTGTCCCCGCAGGCCGCCGTGTTCACGGTGACCTGGGTGCCCGGCAGGGTGGTGGACGGGTACACCTGCAGACTGCCGGCGAGGGAGCCGAAGGGGCGCGCCGCCGTGTCTACTGCCTCGCCGTAGGCCGGTGCCGTGGCGAGTCCCGCCGCGGCGACGGCGAGCGAGGTACCGGTCAGCAGACGGGCGGTGCGTCGCATGGTGCTCCCCAGGGCTGGTCCGACTCGTTGATCCGACTCGTACAGGGGCGCGCCCCTGCCCTTCCGAGGTAAGTCGCACTCGAGCCCGTCCGCTTCCTGAAACACCGTCAGAAATGCGATGAACGGGTGGCGCCCGCGACCCCCGCGCGGCCTAGTGGGGGCCGAGTTCCGGCAGGTCGCGGGCGTGCGCGAGAGGTCGTATGAAAAAAGCACAAATGGCACCCCGGTCGGCGGTGAACGGGTGACCGGGGGTGGCCGCGTGACGCTGCCTCACGAAACTCCCGCGGCTAGCGCGGCAGTCGCAGGGCCAGTCCGTCCAGGACGACATCCAGTCCGTAGGCGAACTTGGCGTCCCGGTCCCGGGCGGGGTCACGGGGCGTGGGCTCGGCGTAGGAGGCGGCGAGATTGGTGTGGCCGGCGGCGGCCTCCTGGGCGGCGGGCATCAGCCGGTCGATGAACTCGGCCTCCGTCTGCCCGGACCGGGCGACCGTGGTGAGCCAGGCGGCCTCGGTGGTGCTCATGCCGAGCGTGTACGCCAGCAGGGTGCTGATCGCCTGATCGGGCTCGGGGAAGCCGGCCGAGGTGAACAGCGCGGCGAGCCGCTCGGAGAACGACATCAGGTTGGGGCCCAGGTAGACGAGTCCGGCCTGGCCCATCACCGAGGACACCCAGGGGTGCCTGAGGGCGGTCGCGCGGAAGGACTGCGCGGCCTCGGCCACGGCGGCCCGCCAGTCGGGGTCGGCGCCGGCCGGCACCCGGATCTCGGCCGCGACCTCGTCCACGGCCAGCTCCATCAGCTCGTCCTTGGTGGCCACGTGCCGGTACAGGGAGGTCGCGCCGGCGTTCAGGCGGGCGCCGAGCTTGCGCATGCTGAGCGCCTCGACGCCGTCCGCGTCCAGCATCGCCACCGCCTCGCGCACGATCGACTCCCGGCTGAGCGAGGGCTGTTCGGGTTCGCGCCGCTCCCGGGCCCACACGGAGGGGATCGGGTTCGGCTTGGTCCTGGCGGCCATCGGCGGACTCCTCTGGGTGCGTACTTCGTGCGCATCCAGCGTACAGCGTTCAAGGGTTGCGCACACTGTTCCGGGCTGCGTACAGTGTTCGCATCGCAGCCCGGAACGCTGTACGCATCACCGGAACGGTGTGCGCAAGAGAAGAGGGAACCCCATGGAAAGCCGCAATCCCCGACGCTGGTGGATCCTCGTCGTGCTCTGCCTGAGCACGCTGGTCCTGGTGATCGACAGCATGGCGCTCACCGTGGCGGTGCCCGCGATGACCGAGGACCTCGGCGCGAGCGCCCAGGACGTCCAGTGGATCCTCGACTCCTACGTCCTGGTCTTCGCCGGCCTGCTGCTCACCTCCGGCAGCCTCGGTGACCGCTTCGGCCGCCGGAAGGTGATGCTGATCGGCCTGCTGCTGTTCGGCGCGGCCTCACTGGCCGGCACGTTCGCCGCCGATCCGGCCCAAGTGATCGCCGTACGTGTGGCGATGGGCGTCGGCGGGGCGCTGGTCATGCCGTCCACCCTCTCCATCCTCATCACCGTCTTCGACGAGGAGGAGCGCGGCAGGGCGATGGCGGCGTGGGGCTCGGTGTCGATGCTCGGCCTGGTCGGCAGCCCGGTGCTGGGCGGCGTGCTGGTGGACCACTTCTCCTGGCACTCGATCTTCTTCCTCAACGTCCCCGTGGTCGCCCTGGCCGTCCTCGCCGGTGTGACCCTGATGCCGGAGTCCAAGGCGCCGTGGCAGAAGGCCGACCCGCTGGGCGCGGTGCTGTCGGCGGCCGGGATGACCGCGCTGGTCTGGTGGATCATCGAGATCCCGCAGCACGGTGCCTTCGGCGGCCGTTCCCTGGTCAGCCTGTCAGTCGCGGTCGTCGCACTCGCCGCCTTCGTGGTCTGGGAGAACGTCAGCGCGTCCCCGATGGTCCCGCTGGTCCTCTTCAAGCACCGCAACTTCAGCGGCGGTTCGCTCTCCCTGGCCCTGGTCCAGATCGGCAACGGCGGCCTGCTGCTGGTCCTCACCCAGTACCTGCAGTTCGTCCTCGGCTACTCGCCCATCAAGGCGGGCCTGGCCTTCCTGCCGCTGGCCGTGACCGCGATCATCGGCAACACCGCGGGCGTGAAGCTGGCCGCGAAGATCGGCAACCGCTTCGTGATCCTGACCGGCATGCTGATCATGGTGGCCTGCTTCGCCCTGCTCACCACGGTCGACGCGGGCTCCGGCTTCACCGTCCCGGCGATCGCCCTCGGCCTCCTCGGCCTGGGTGCCGGTGCGGCCATGCCGGCGGCGGTCGGCGCCCTGATGAGCACCATCCCGGCGGACAAGGCGGGCGTCGGCTCGGCCCTGAACGACACCGTCCAGCAGGCCGGCACCGCCCTCGGCATCGCGATCCTCGGCTCGCTGCTCTCCAGCGGCTACGCCGACCGGATGCCCGCGGGCGCCCCCGCCCAGGCCCGCCAGTCCATCGCCGGCGCCGTCGCCGCGGCCCACCCGGACCTCCTGCGCACCGCCCGCGAGGCCTTCACCTCGTCGATGTCCACCACCTTCGCGCTCAGCGCGGTCGGGGTTCTGGCGGCGGCGGTGCTGGCTACGGTGGTGATGCGGGACGGCAAGCCGGGGGAGGCGGCGGAATCCCCGGCCCAGGAGCCGGAGTTGGCCGTCTGACCGGAGTGCACAGCGGAAAGGCCGGTGCCCGAGCGGGCACCGGCCTTCCGGCGTCGTCGTGGGGCTCAGTTCACGTTGACCGCGCTCCAAGCCGCCGCCACCGCGTTGTACTCCGTGCTCCCCGCGCCGTAGAGGTCCTTCGCCGCGTTCAGGGTCGCCGTCCGGGCCCCCGCGTAGTTCGTGGAGGACGTCATGTAGACCGTCAGTGCCCGGTACCAGATCTTGCCGACCTTGTCCCGGCCGATGCCGGTGACCGTCGAGCCGTTGGAGGTCGGCGAGTCGTAGCTGACGCCGTTGATGGTCTTCGCGCCGCTGCCCTCAGCGAGCAGGTACGCGAAGTGGTTGGCGACGCCCGAGGAGTAGTGGACGTCGAGGTTCCCGACCGACGAACTCCAGTAGTCGGCGGAGTTCCCGTCCTTGGACGGCTTGTCCATGAAGCGCAGGGCGGGCTTGCCGAAGCCGGACTTCACGATCTTCTCGCCGATGAGGTAGTCACCGGGGTCGGAGGGGTTGTTCGCGTACCACTCGACCATCGTGCCGAGGATGTCGGAGGTGGCCTCGTTGAGGCCGCCGGACTCGCCCGAGTAGGTCAGCGCCGCCGTCTTGGAGGTGACGCCGTGCGTCATCTCGTGCCCGGCCACGTCCAGCGCGACCAGCGGCCCGAAGGTCGAGCCGTCACCGTCGCCGTACGTCATGCAGAAGCAACTGTCGTCCCAGAAGGCGTTGTTGTAGTTGCTGCCGTAGTGGACGCGGTTGTACGAGCCCTTGCCGTCGCCCGCGATGCCGTTGCGGCCCTGGACGTTCTTGTAGTAGTCCCAGGTCTCGTTGGTGCCGTACTGGGCGTCGACGGCGGCCGAGGAGCGGTCGGCGGTGGCGCCCGTGCCCCAGTGGTTGTCGGCGTCCGTGAACAGGGTCGCGGGGGCCCGGCTGAAGCAGATGCCGAAGAAGCACAGGTCGGTCTTGTTCTCGGCGTCACCGGTGTAGGTGTTGCCGCGCGTCGGGTCCTTCAGCTGGTACGACGACCCCGACTGGGTGGTCTCCAGCGGAACCGTCCCGCTGTACAGCGACTTGCCGTCGCCGGTGGCCGTCTCGATGCTGTCCCAGGCGTCGATCTGGGCGCCGGTGCGGGCGTCGGTCAGCACGGTCCGGGCGACCGGGTTGCCGAGCGAGTCCTGGGCGACGGCGTTGGTGCGCCAGGCGAGCTTCGGGGCGCCGTGCAGGGCGTCGACGACGAGTTCAGGCTTGGCCTTGATCTGCTTCAGCGCGTCACCGAGGTTGGCGGCACGCAGCGCGTTCACCGCGAGGTCGGCGGCCCTGGGGCCCGACACCTTGGGGACGATCGAGGACAGGGCGATACGGCTCCTGGTCGCCCGGTCGGCGCTGCGGAAGGCGCCGCTCGGAGCGAGGTGGACCACGAAGTCGCCGCCGAGCACCGGGAGTTGGTGGTAGGTGCGGTCGTAGCGGACGTGCTGGGTGCCGTTCTTGTCGACGATCACGTCCCGGACGCTGGTGTCCTGGGCGGAGGTCAGACCCAGGCTCGCGGCGTGCGCGAGGAGGGCCGAGGCCGCGTTCTCGACGGCACCGGCCCGGGTGGGCCGGCCGTCGGCGTGGGCGGCGGGGGAGAGGGCGGCGGCCAGCAGGGTCGCGGTGGTGACGGCGACACCGGCGGTGGCGAGACGACGGGTTCCTCGGACGTGCTGACGTATCCGACTCATCTGTCTCCTTGGGGAGGCGCCTTCGAGGCGTGGGGGTTAGGCGTGGGGGTGAGGCGTAGGGATGGCGCTGATGTCGACTGAGATTTAAGAGGGCATGACATGTCATGTCCATAGCGCCGCCATGGAGATGTGTGCGGAGTCGAAGGGGGTACAGAATCGTTTCCGTGATCACTCCGGACCACCGAGACCCGCTGCCCTTCTTCGTCTACGGCACCCTCCGCCCCGGCGAGGCCAACCACGACCAGTTCCTGCGCGGCCGCACGCACACGGAGGAACCGGCCCGCCTCCCGGACGCGGTGCTCTACGACGGCCCCGGCTACCCCTACGCCGTCGAGGCACCCGGGGAAGCGGTCAGCGGCGACCTGATCACCGCGCTCCCGCAGGCGTACGGCCGGCTGCTCGCGGAACTGGACCGGCTGGAGGAGTACACCCCGGGCGACCCGCGCAACCTGTACGAGCGCGTCGCCCGGGACGTCGTACGCGCCGACGGCACGGCCGTCCGGGCCTGGGTGTACGTGGCCGCGCCGCGCATCGCCGCCCGGCTGCGGGCCGGCGGGCGGCTGATAGCGGGCGGGGACTGGCTGGCCCGCCGCTGACTCAGCGCAGCAGCGTGAGCCCCTCGGGCACGGCGATCCCGAACTCCTCCTCCACCACGCGCCGCGCCTCCGCCTCGTCGGTGAGCTTGCGCTCGGTCACCGTGCCGTCGGCCCGGGTCTCGACCAGCCGGGCGCCGTCGAGCGCGAGGTGCCGTTCGGGGGTGGTCCGCTGGAGGTAGGGGCGCTGGGTGAAGGGGGAGCGGGGGTTGGTGCCGATGTGCCAGTTGATCACTTCGTAGTCGGGCGCGAAGAACGGCTCCAGCGTGAACGCGTACTGGCTCACCCAGTCCCGCGCGTCCCGGTCGTACGCCTGCAGCGCCCACAGCTCCAGCGGCCCGCCGTACGGCAGGTGCACGAGCCGGTGCCGGCGCCCCGCGCCCTCGAACTCCTCGCCGACGGTCAGCGGCACGGGCTGCAGCAGCGCCCCGGCCGCCCCGAACCCGACGTCCGCCAGATACGGCTGCGGATCGCCCGGCACCTCCACGCGCAGCATCATGTGCGTACGCGGACGGCTCTCCACGGTCTCCGCGCCCAGCACCACCCGCCCCGCCAGCCCGGTCACCCCGAAGCCGAGCGCCTCAAGGGCCAGCCTGAGCAGGGTGTTGTGCTCGTAGCAGTAGCCGCCGCGACGGCCCCGGACCATCTTGGCCATCAGATCGGCCGGGGCGAGCGACGGCGCCCTGCCGGACCAGGCGTCCAGGTTCTCGAAGGGGAAGGACAGCGCATGGGCCAGATGCACACCCCGCAGGGTCGCGAGATCGGCCCGCCTGCCGCCCTCCCACCCGATGCGCTCCAGATAGGCGTCGAGGTCGAACTGCTCGGTGTCGGACATACGGCGAACCTACGCGAGCCCGGCCTTCAGGCAGCACCCGGAACGACACTGGACGCAAGATCGTGGGATCGGCCATGATCCCGGCGTGCACATACCGAGACGATACGCCGAGGTCATCGCCGCAACCTTTCTGACGGCAGTGCTGGCCGGCTGCTCAACGCCAAGCTCCCAGCCCTCGCCGGCGGCCATGCGCTCGGCGGCTTCATCTCCGTCGGCCCCCGCAACCCCCTCCTCGGCCTCGGGCGCACCTGCGTCTGGGGCGGGAGCACAGCTCATGGCCGCCATCCTGCCGGTACCGGCAGGCGCGCATGCCTGGACCGACCGCAACGGCCCGCTGGAGTTGAACGGCTTCGCCCACGAGCTCTTCAAGCCGGACGCCGTCTCGCGGGAGAAGGCCGTGCTCGTACGCCGGCGCTTCGTCGCGGCCGCGCGGCAGGGCTGGATCAGCCCCGATGCAAGCCAGGCCGACATCTTCCTCGTTCGGTTCGCCGCGCCCACCGGCGCCGAGAGCATGTACAAGTCCATGGCACACACCTGGCAGACCAGCAGCACGCCGCACCAGAAGACCTTCGCCGACCCCGCGGACCACGCCACCGGCTCCGCCATCAGCGATCTCGACAAGCTCGGCAACGCCAGTGTCAAACTGATCAGCGTCCGCAAGAACCTGTTCGTCTACATCCACTACTTCACCGCCGCGACCCCCGACCGCAGCGAGGCGCAGGATCTCCTCCATCGCCAACTCGACGCCCTTGACAAGTAGGTCCGTCACACAGGCCGTACCGCCTCCACCCGTACCGCGCACACCTTGAACTCCGGCATCCGCGAAGTCGGGTCCAGGGCCGGGTTGGTGAGGGTGTTGGCGCGGCCCTCGCCCGGCCAGTGGAAGGGCATGAAGACCGTGTCCGGGCGGATGGCGGTCGTGATCCGTGCGGGGGCCACGGCCCGGCCCCGTCGCGAGACCACCGCCAGCGGGTCGCCCTCGTCCGCTCCGAGCCGGGCCGCGAGCCGCGGGTGCAGCTCCACGAACGGGCCCGGCGCGGCCGCGTTCAGCTCCGCCACCCGTCGCGTCTGCGCCCCTGACTGGTACTGCGACACCACCCGGCCGGTCGTCAGCAGCAGCGGGTACTCGGCATCCGGCTCCTCCGCACTGGCCCGGTGCGCCACGGCGACGAACCGCGCCCGGCCGTCCTCGGTGGCGAACCGGTCGAGGAAGAGACGGGGGGTGCCCGGGTGTACGTCGGGCACGGCGCTCTCGGTGTCCCCGGCCGGATCGTCGGGCAGGGCGTCGAGCACCGTGTCCTCGCCGTCCTCGCCGTCCTCGCCGTCTTCGTCCGTCACACCGGTGGTCGCCGGGCACGGCCAGAACACCCCGTTCTCCTCCGCGAGCCGTCGGTAGGTGATCCCGGAGTAGTCCGCCGGACCGCCCGCGCTGGCCCTGCGCAGTTCCTCGAAGACCTCCTCCGGGTCGGTCGGGAAGCCCTTCTCCACGCCCAGCCGGGCGGCCAGCTCGTGCAGGACGTGCAGGTCGCTGCGGACGTCCGGCGGCGGGGCGATCGCCTGCCGGCGCAGCAGGACCCTGCCCTCCAGGCTGGTCGTCGTGCCCGTCTCCTCGGCCCACTGGGTGACCGGCAGGACGACGTCCGCCAGCTCCGCCGTCTCCGACAGGACGACGTCCGCCACCGCGAGGAAGTCCAGTGAGCGCAGCCGCTCCTCGATGTGGGCCGCGCGCGGGGCCGACACCACCGGGTTGGACCCCATCAGCAGCAGCGTCCGGATGTCCGTGCCGAGCGCGTCCAGCAGCTCGTACGCGCTGCGCCCCGGCCCGGGCAGCGAGTCGGGGTCCACGCCCCACACCTCGGCCACGTGCCGCCGCGCCGCCGGGTCGTCCAGCTTGCGGTAGCCGGGCAACTGGTCGGCCTTCTGGCCGTGTTCCCGCCCGCCCTGCCCGTTGCCCTGCCCGGTCAGACAGCCGTACCCGGACAGCGGACGGCCCGCGCGGCCGGTCGCCAGGCACAGGTTGATCCACGCGCCCACCGTGTCCGTGCCCTTGGCCTGCTGCTCCGGCCCGCGCGCGGTCAGCACCATCGCCGACTCCGGCTCGCAGAACAGCCGCACCGCCTCCCGCAGCTGTGGCACGGACACCCCCGTGATCCGCTCCACGTACTCCGGCCAGTGGGCCATCGCGGCCGCCCGGGCCTCCTCCCAGCCGGTCGTGCGCTCCTGGATGTACGCCTCGTCCGTACGGCCCTCCGCCACCACCAGGTGCAACAGACCGAGCGCGAGCGCCAGATCGGTGCCCGGGCGGGGCGCCAGGTGCAGGTCCGCCTGCTCGGCGGTCTTCGTACGGCGCGGGTCGACGACGATCAGCGTGCCGCCGTTCTCCCGCAGCTCGCTGAAGAAGCGCAGCGACGGCGGCATGGTCTCGGCGAGGTTGGAGCCGACGAGGATCACGCACCCGGTCCTCGGGATGTCCTCCAGCGGGAAGGGCAGCCCCCGGTCCAGCCCGAACGCCTTCGTGCCGGCGGCGGCCGCGGACGACATGCAGAAGCGGCCGTTGTAGTCGATCTGCGAGGTGCCCAGCACCACCCGCGCGAACTTGCCGAGCGTGTACGCCTTCTCGTTCGTCAGCCCGCCCCCGCCGAACACCCCCAGCGCGTCGGGGCCGTACCGCTCCCGCGCCGCCCCGAGCCGCTCGGCGATCAGATCCAGCGCGTCACCCCAGGCGGCGGGCACCAGCCGGCCACCCGACCGCACCAGCGGCGAGGTCAGCCGCACCGCCGACGACAGCACCGCCGGGGCCGTACGACCCTTGCCGCACAGCGCGCCCCGGTTCACCGGGAAGTCGGCGCGTTCGGTCACCTCGACGCCCCCCTGCGGCAGGGGCGTGATGTTCATCCCGCACTGCAAGGCGCAGTACGGGCAGTGGGTGGGCGTCGAGGTGGTCTCCATGCCGACCAGCGTGCTTCGGGCGTGTTACGTCCCGTGACGGCTCCCTGTTACACGGCCGGGAAGCCGACCTCCCCGCGCCCACGCGAGCGCCGTGAGGCAGCCGTCAGCGCCCCGCGGCCAGCGCCCGCGCCACCCCGGGCTCCCGCGGCCCGAGGAACGTCGGATCCGGATGGAACACCGCGTCCAGCGCCGCCTTGCCCGCCGCGAACACCTCGCGCGTGCCGCCGTAGTACCAGGTCGCATCGTGTTTGGCGGCCACCCCGATCCCGTACGACGCCACCCCCGCGGCCTCGCACAGCGCCACCGCCCGCCGGATGTGGAACCCCTGGCTGATCAGCACGGCCCGGTGCACCCCGAAGATCTTCCTGGCCCGCACACAGGAGTCCCAGGTGTCGAAGCCCGCGTAGTCGCTGACGATCCGGTCGTCCGGCACCCCGTGCTTCCCGAGGTACGCGCGCATGGCGTCCGGCTCGTCGTAGTCCTTGCGGCTGTTGTCCCCGGTGACCAGCACGACCTTGATCCGGCCCGCCCGGTACAGCTTCGCCGCCGCGTCCAGCCGGTGCGCCAGATACGGCGACGGCTCCCCGTCCCACAGCCCGGCCCCGAACACCACCGCGACATCGGTGCGCGGCACGTCCGCCGTCGTCCGCAGCCGGTCCGCCGTCGACACGTACAGCCAGGTGGCCGGCAGCAGCGCCAGCACACACACAGCCATCACGACCTGCACCAGCCGCCGCTGCCCCTTACGGGTGCGCGGCAGCCGCGGTCGACGGATCTTCATACGGCCCCCAGTGATCGGTCCCCCGGTGATCGGTCCCCAGTGATCGGTTCCGACCTTGGAGGACGCGAGGAACACCGATCCGGTTCGCCTCACATCGTCCATACGTACGACGTGAACGCACGGAAAATACCCGTGACGGCCCGGCAACGGCGGCGCAACCTCCCCGCGCCAGGATCCTTCCATGACGGCGTCGAACCCTCCCCGCGACGAGCCCCGCATCCACCTCGACAGCACGGCGCACCTCATGAACAGCATCAGCAGCCAGCTCGCCGGCCAGCTCCGGCTGGTCTCCCCGATCGGCCGCCGCCGCCCGGCCCCGCCCGCCCTGGTCCTGGTCGCCCACGGCAGCCGCGACCCGCGCGCGCTCGACACGGTACGGGCCCTGATGGCCCGGGTACGCGAGCTGCGCCCCGCCCTCCCCGTGCACCTGGGCCACATCGAGCTGAACGAGCCCCTGCTCCCCGACACCCTCGCCGCCCTCGGCGACACCCCCGCCGTCCTCGTCCCCCTGCTCCTGAGCCGCGGCTACCACGTCAAGCAGGACATCCCCGAGATGGCCGCGGCCGCCCCGACACGCGCCCGCGTGGCCGCCCCGCTCGGCCCGCACCCCCTCCTGGCGGACGCCCTGCACACCCGCCTGATCGAGTCCGGCTGGCCCACCACCATGGACCGCACCACCCGCCGCTCGACCGCCGTCGTCCTCGCGGCAGCGGGCTCCCGCGACCCCGACTCGGCCACGGACACCCGCCGCACGGCCCGCCTCCTCGCCGACCGCCTGGGCGTCCCGGTGGTCCCGGCATACGCCTCGGCGGCGACCCCGACGGTGGAGACGGCCCTGCGCGCCTTGGCAGCGCGAGGCCGGCACCGGGTGGCCATCGCCTCCTACTTCACGGCCCCGGGCCGCTTCGCGACACAGTGCGCGCAGCAGGCCCCGTGGATCGCCTCCGCTCCCCTGGGAGCCCAGAAGGCAATGGCCCACCTGATCCTCCACCGCTACGACCAGGCACAGGCGACGACGGAGGCGGAACTCGCCTCAGCTTGAAACAGGCGCAGGCGGAAACCCCCTGAGGGGCGCGGGGAACTGCGCGACAAGCCACACACAACCCGCACCCGCCCGAAAACAGGACTTGGCAGACGACTAGGCGCACCGCCACCACCCAATTGTCACTGCCGACCCGTACTGTCGAATCATGGAAGGCACCGCACCCGAGACCAGTTACGACCCGACGTCAGTCGACCGCTGGGCCCCCGAGCCCGACAAACGCCCAGGCCGCACAGCCTTCCAACGCGACCGCGCCCGCATCCTGCACAGCGCGGCACTGCGTCGCCTCGCCGGCAAGACCCAAGTGGTAACGCCCGGCACCCGCAGCCAGGCCTGGGACGCGAGCCCGAGAACACGACTGACCCACTCCCTGGAGTGCGCCCAGGTCGGCCGAGAGCTGGGCGCAGCCCTCGGCTGCGACCCCGACCTGGTGGAGGCGGCCTGTCTCTCCCACGACCTCGGCCACCCCCCGTTCGGCCACAACGGCGAACAGGCGCTGAACGAGTTCGCCGACGACTGCGGAGGCTTCGAGGGCAACGCCCAGTCCCTCAGACTCCTCACCCGCATCGAGCCCAAGCGCTTCACCCCGGAGGGCTCCGTCGGCCTCAACCTCACCCGCGCCGCCCTGGACGCCGCCACCAAGTACCCCTGGCCGCGCGGCGCCCATCCCACCGACCCGGCGTCCCCGAAGTTCGGCGTGTACGAGGACGACCGCCCGGTGTTCGACTGGGTCCGCAAGACCGCCCCCGGCACCCGCACCTGCTTCGAGGCCCAGGTCATGGACTGGTCGGACGACGTGGCCTACTCGGTGCACGACGTCGAGGACGGTCTGCACGCCGGCCACATCGACCCCAATTGCCTGCACGCCGAACCCGAGCGGCAGGCGGTGTTCGAGGTGGCCATCGGCCGCTACGTCCCCGCGGACACCGACCGGGCGGAGCTGGCCGCCGCCCTCGACCGCCTCCAGGACGAGGAGTGGTGGCCGCACGGCTACGACGGCACGGCCGTCGCCCAGGCCCGCCTCAAGGACGCCACCAGCCAGCTCATCGGCCGGTTCTGCCTGGCCGCCGAGACCGCCACCCGCGCCGCGTACGGCACCGGCCGGCTCACCCGCTACGGCGCCGAACTCGTCGTACCCCACGAGACCCGCATGGAGTGCGCGGTGCTCAAGGCGGTCGCCGACCGGTACGTCATGCAGCGCGCCGAGCAGGAGCGGCTCCGTGCCGACCAGCGGGTGGTCGTCGCCGAGCTGGCCGACGCGCTCACCGCCCGGGCGCCGGACGGTCTGGAGCCACAGTTCCGGGCACTGTTCGAGGAGGCACCCGACGACCATGCGCGCAAGCGGGTGATCGTCGACCAGATCGCCTCCCTCACCGACGCCTCCGCACGCTCGCTGCACGCGAGACTGACAGGGCATATGTGAAGGGAACGTGACCCTGGGTGGCCTGATCGGGGCACTCCCTCTTCCCGCATCACGCTGCGTGCGGGACGCTCGCATGTGGCGGCACCCTTACGAGGAGGCATCAAGTGGTCGACGCGGATCAGACATTCGTCATCGTCGGAGGCGGTCTCGCCGGCGCGAAGGCGGCCGAGACGCTCCGTGCGGAGGGCTTCAGCGGCCGGGTGATACTGATCTGCGACGAGCGCGACCACCCGTACGAGCGCCCGCCCCTGTCCAAGGGCTTTCTGCTCGGCAAGGAGGAGCGCGACAGCGTCTTCGTGCACGAGCCGGGCTGGTACGCGCAGAACGACGTCGAGCTGCACCTGGGCCAGACCGTCGACCGGATCGACCGCACCGCGAAGACCGTCCGCTTCGGCGACGACGGCACCCTCGTCCACTACGACAAGCTCCTGCTCGCCACCGGCGCGGAGCCCCGCCGCCTCGACATCCCCGGCACCGACCTCGTGGGCGTCCACCACCTGCGCCGCCTCGCCCACGCCGAGCGCCTCAAGGGTGTCCTGCACCACCTCGGCCGGGACAACGGGCACCTCGTGATCGCGGGCGCCGGCTGGATCGGCCTGGAGGTCGCGGCGGCGGCCCGCGAGTACGGCGCCGAGGTGACCGTCATCGAGCCGCACCCGACCCCGCTGCACAGCGCGCTCGGCCCGGAGCTGGGCAACGTCTTCGCCGAGCTGCACCGCGAGCACGGCGTCCGCTTCCGCTTCGGTGCCCGGCTCACCGAGATCGTCGGCCAGGACGGCATGGTCCTCGCGGTGCGCACCGACGACGGCGAGGAGCACCCGGCGCACGCCGTCCTCGCGGCGATCGGCGCGGCGCCGCGGGTCGCTCTCGCGGAGTCGGCGGGGCTGGAGCTGGTCGACCGGGCGCAGGGCGGCGGGGTCGTGGTGGACGCGGGGCTGCGGACGTCCGACCCGGACATCCATGCGGCCGGTGACGTCGCCTCCTTCCCGCTCGCCCTCTTCGACGCACGCATCAGGGTCGAACACTGGGCCAACGCCCTGAACGGCGGCCCGGCCGCGGCCCGCGCGATGCTCGGCAAGGAGGTGACCTACGACCGGGTGCCCTACTTCTTCACCGACCAGTACGACCTGGGCATGGAGTACAGCGGCTGGGCGCCGCCGGGCTCCTACGACCAGGTCGTCATCCGGGGCGACGCGGGCAAGCGGGAGTTCATCGCGTTCTGGATCAAGGAAGGGCGCGTCCTGGCCGGGATGAACGTGAACGTGTGGGATGTCACAGAGCAGATCCAGAACCTGATCCGCTCCCAGGCCCAGGTGAACACGGAGTCCCTGGCGGACCCGCACGTTCCGCTAGCAAGCCTCGTCCCTTGAGTGTCGGTCCACCCCCGTAGAATTCATGCGTGGCAGGACGGATCAACGACGAGGACGTGAAGGCGGTACGGGACGCGGTCCCGATCGACGCCGTGGTCTCCGAGTACCTCCAGCTGCGCAACGCCGGTGGCGGCAACCTCAAGGGGCTGTGCCCCTTCCACGACGAGAAGTCGCCGTCCTTCCAGGTCAGCCCGAGCAAGGGACTCTTCCACTGCTTCGGCTGCCAGGAGGGCGGCGACACCATCACCTTCGTCATGAAGGTGGACCACCTCTCCTTCTCGGAGGCGGTCGAGCGGCTGGCCGCCCAGGCCGGCATCACGCTGCGCTACGAGGAGGGCGGGTACAACCCCGCCCACCAGCGCGGCGAGCGTATCCGCCTGGTCGAGGCGCACAAGATCGCCGCCCAGTGGTACGCCGAGCAGCTCGCCACCAGCCCCGAGGCCGAGACCGGCCGGATCTTCCTCGCCGAGCGCGGCTTCGACCAGGCCGCCGCCGTCCACTTCGGCGTCGGCTACAGCCCCCAGGGCTGGGACCACCTCACCCGCTTCCTGCGCGGCAAGGGCTTCACGGACAAGGAGCTGGTCCTCTCCGGCCTCTCCCAGGAGGGCCGCCGGGGCCCCATCGACCGCTTCCGTGGCCGCCTCATGTGGCCCATCCGGGACATCGGCGGCGAGGTCGTCGGCTTCGGCGCCCGCAAGCTGTACGAGGCGGACAACGGCCCGAAGTACCTGAACACGCCCGACACGGCGATCTACAGGAAGTCCCAGGTCCTGTACGGCATCGACCTCGCGAAGCAGCACATCGCCAAGGCCAGCCGGGCCGTCGTCGTCGAGGGCTACACGGACGTCATGGCCTGCCACCTCGCGGGAGTCACGACCGCGATCGCGACCTGCGGCACCGCCTTCGGCGGCGACCACATCAAGATCCTCCGCCGGCTCCTCATGGACAACGGCTCGGCCCGGGTGATCTTCACCTTCGACGGCGACGCGGCCGGCCAGAAGGCCGCCCTGCGCGCCTTCGAGGACGACCAGAAGTTCGCCGCCGAGACGTACATCGCCATCGCGCCCGACGGCATGGACCCCTGCGAGCTGCGCCTGGCCAAGGGCGACGAGGCGGTCGCCGACCTGACCGAACCCCGCACCCCGCTCTTCGAGTTCGCGCTGCGCCAGATCGTGAGCCGCTACGACCTCGACACCCCGGCCGGCCGCGCGGCCGCCCTGGACGAGGCCGCGCCGATCGTCGCCCGCATCAAGAACAGCGCCTCCCAGCACGAGGTGGCCGTCGAACTCGCCGGCATGCTCGGCATCCTCGACACCCAGTTCGTGGTCAAGCGTGTGGGCCAGCTGGCCCGCTGGGCCCGCGAGGGCGGCGGCAAGGGCGGTCCGCAGCAGCCCCGCACGCCCCAGCAGCAGTGGGAGACCGGCCCCCGCCCCGGCCCCTCAGGCCCGGCCCTCACCCTGCGCAACCCCGTCTTCGCCGCCGAGCGGGAACTCCTCAAACTCGCCCTGCAGCGGCCCGAACTGGTCTCCCCGGCCTTCGACGCGTACGGCATCGACGAGTTCACCGCCCCGCCCTACGCCGCCGTACGCCAGGCGATCGCGGAGGCGGGCGGTGCCGAGTACGGCATCCCGGACTCGCAGGAGTACCTGGTCCGCGTCCGCGAGGCCGCGCCCGACGACGTCGTCCGCGCGATGGTCACCGAACTGGCCGTCGAGCCGATCCTGCGCCGCACCGTGGACGAGACGTACTCCGGCACGGTGCTGGTACAGATCCGCCGCCGCGCCGTGGAGCGCCGCATCCACGACATCCAGTCCCAGCTCACCCGCCTCTCCACCGGCGGCGACCCCGCCCAGCTGGCCGCCGTACAGAACGAGATGTGGGTCCTCCAGCAGTACGACCAGACACTCCGCGAACGGGGCGCACAGGCGCTGTAGCGCACCGCGCGGGATCAGTCCTCCCTGCCTCGACTCGGCGCGCCCCAGGGCTCGCATATGCCACTCGGATGGTCCAACGACCTGAGTAACGGGCCGGTCACGGACCGGATGCAAAAAGTCACCGCAAGCCCCTCGTGGCGGGGATGTGTCTTCCCCCACACTGGGGGCGGTGCCCGAGTCCGCGGAGCGCAGGCCGTCGACTCTTCGCTCCCGAAGTACCGCTGCCGCACACCTTGAGCAGCGATCATCCTGGAGGTCGCCCCCGTGCAGACCCAGACCCTCACCCAGACCGACAGCAGCACCAGCACCACCGCCGACGAGCCGGACGCCGAGTCCGAGGTCCTCGTGGCCGTGCCCCCGCAGAGCCGCGCCCACGGCCACCCGGAAGGGGTCCCCCCGGAGGAACCCGACGCGCCGGAGGAGGCCCCCGAACCCGTCGAGGCTCCGGTCGCCGCCCGTGCCGACAGCGCCGGGCCCTCCTCGGACCTGTTCCGGCAGTACCTGCGCGAGATCGGCCGCATCCCCCTGCTCACCGCGGCCGAGGAGGTCGAACTCGCCCGCCGGGTCGAGGCCGGGCTGTTCGCCGAGGAGAAGCTGAGCAACACCCCCGACCTGGACAGCGAGCTGGCGCTCGACCTGGACCGGCTGGTGGTGATGGGGCGGATGGCCAAGCGCCGTCTCATCGAGGCGAACCTGCGGCTCGTGGTCTCCGTGGCGAAGAGGTACGTCGGCCGCGGGCTGACCATGCTCGACCTCGTGCAGGAGGGCAACCTCGGGCTCATCCGGGCCGTGGAGAAGTTCGACTACGCCCGCGGCTACAAGTTCTCCACCTACGCCACCTGGTGGATCCGGCAGGCCATGTCCCGCGCCCTGGCCGACCAGGCCCGCACCATCCGCGTCCCCGTGCACGTCGTGGAACTCATCAACCGGGTCGTGCGCGTGCAGCGCCGCATGCTCCAGGAACGCGGGTACGAGCCGACGCCCGAGGAGGTCGCCGCCCACCTCGAACTGCCCCCCGAGCGGGTCTCCGAGGTGCTGCGCCTGGCCCAGGAGCCGGTGTCCCTGCACGCCCCGGTCGGCGAGGAGGACGATGTCGCCCTCGGCGACCTCATCGAGGACGGCGACGCCACGAGCCCCGTCGAGTCGGCCGCGTTCCTGCTGCTCCGCGAGCACCTGGAGGCCGTGCTCTCCACCCTCGGCGAACGGGAACGCAAGGTCGTCCAGCTCCGCTACGGCCTGGCCGACGGCCGCCCCCGCACCCTGGAGGAGATAGGGCGCCTGTTCGGCGTGACCCGGGAGCGGATACGGCAGATCGAGTCGAAGACCCTGAACAAGCTCAGGGACCACGCCTTCGCCGATCAGCTGCGGGGGTACCTGGACTGACAAGGGGTCGCTCACCGAAGTGAGCGACCCCCCGAGCATCACCCTGGGGTCAGTCGACCTCGGCCACAGCCTGCGCGAACTGCGCCTTGTACAGCCGTGCGTACGCCCCGTCCGCCTCCAGCAGCTCCGCGTGGGCGCCCTGTTCGACGATCGAGCCGTTCTCCATCACCAGGATCGTGTCCGCGTCCCGGATGGTGGAGAGCCGGTGCGCGATGACGAACGAGGTCCGCCCGTCGGCGAGTTTGGCCATCGCCTTCTGGATCAGTACCTCGGTACGGGTGTCCACGGAGCTGGTCGCCTCGTCCAGCACCAGGATCGTCGGGTCGGACAGGAACGCCCGCGCGATGGTGATGAGCTGCTTCTCACCGGCGCTGACCCCCGTGCCCTCGTCGTCGATCACGGTGTCGTACCCCTCGGGCAGCGTACGGATGAACCGGTCCGCGTGGGCCGCCCGCGCCGCCTCCTCGATCTCGCCCCGGGTGACCTCGCGCGCGGCGCCGTAGGCGATGTTGTCCGCGATGGACCCGCCGAACAGCCAGGTGTCCTGCAGCACCATGCCGATCCCGGCCCGCAGTTCGTCCCGGGACATCTTCCGGATGTCCACACCGTCCAGGGTGATCCGCCCGCCCGAGACGTCGTAGAACCGCATCAGCAGGTTGACCAGGGTGGTCTTGCCGGCACCGGTCGGGCCGACGATCGCCACCGTCTGCCCGGGCTCCACCTTCAGCGACAGGTCCTCGATCAGCGGCTTCTCCGGGTCGTACCGGAAGGACACGCCCTCCAGCGCCACCCGCCCGCGCAGCTGCTCCGGCCGCTCGCCCGGCACCGGATCCGCCTCCTGCTCCTCCGCGTCCAGGAGTTCGAAGATCCGCTCGGCCGAGGCGACACCCGACTGCACCAGGTTCGCCATCGACGCGACCTGCGTCAGCGGCATCGAGAACTGCCGCGAGTACTGGATGAAGGCCTGCACATCACCGATGGACAGCGCGCCCGACGCGACCCGGAGGCCACCGACGACCGCCACCAGCACGTAGTTCAGGTTCGACACGAACATCATCAGCGGCTGCATCACGCCGCTGTTGAACTGCGCCTTGAACCCGGCCTCGTACAGCGCGTCGTTCTGCTCGGCGAACTGCTTGGCCGACTCCTCCTGACGCCCGAACACCTTCACCAGGGTGTGCCCGGTGTACATCTCCTCGACGTGCGCGTTCAGCTTGCCGGTGGTGCGCCACTGCTGCACGAAGTGCGGCTGCGACCGCTTGCCGACCCGGGTGGCGACCACGAACGACAGCGGTACGGTCACCAGCGCGACCAGCGCCAGGATCCAGGAGACGTAGAACATCATCGCGAGCACGCCGATGATGGTCAGCAGCGAGTTGATGAGCTGGCCCATCGACTGCTGGAGTGTCTGCCCGATGTTGTCGATGTCGTTGGTGGCCCGGGAGAGCACCTCGCCGCGCTGGCGCTTGTCGAAGTACGACAGCGGCAGCCGCGACAGCTTCGTCTGTACGTCCTCGCGCATCCGGTACATCGTGCGGTTCACGGCCCGGTTGACCAGCCGGGTGGCGACCGCCATCAGCAGACCGGCGACCAGGAAGGTGCACAGCGCGAGCAGCAGTACGTTCCCGACGGCATCGAAGTCGATGCCCTTGCCGGGGGTGAAGTCGGTGCTCTTCAGCATGTCCGCGACGGTGCCCTGGCCCCGCTCGCGCATCGACTGGAGCACCTGCTCCTTGGTGGCCCCGGCCGGCATCTGCCGGCCGATGATGCCGGCGAAGACCAGGTCGGTGGCCTTGCCGAGGATCTTCGGTCCGATCACGTTCAGGGCCACGCTGACGACCACGCACAGCAGCAGGGCGTAGATGGTGACCCGTTCGGGCTTGAACTGGGCGACGAGCCGTTTGCCCGACCCCTTGAAGTCCATCGAGCGCTGGTCGGGGCCGCCCCCGGCCATCATGCGTCCCATGGGCCCGGCCATCAGGCAGCCTCCGCTTCCGTGAGCTGGGAGAGCACGATCTCCCGATACGTCTCGTTGGTCGCCATCAACTCGTGGTGCCGGCCGGTGCCGACCACCAGGCCCTCGTCCAGCACGACGATCCGGTCCGCGTCCCGGATGGTCGCCACCCGCTGGGCGACGATGACGACGGTCGCCTCGGCGGTCTCGCGGCCCAGTGCGCTGCGCAGAGCGGCGTCCGTCGCGTAGTCGAGGGCGGAGAAGGAGTCGTCGAAGAGGTAGATCTCCGGGCGCTGTACGAGCGTGCGGGCGATGGCGAGGCGCTGGCGCTGACCGCCCGACACGTTCGTGCCGCCCTGCGCGATCGGCGCGCCCAGGCCCCCCTCCAGCTTCTGCACGAAGTCCTTGGCCTGCGCCACCTCCAGCGCGTGCCACAGTTCCTCGTCGGTGGCGTCCGGGTTGCCGTAGCGCAGGTTGGTCGCGACCGTCCCGGCGAACAGGTACGGCTTCTGCGGTACGAGCCCGACGGTCTTCGCGAGCAGGTTCGGCTCGACCTCCTGGACGTCGACGCCGTCCACGAGGACCGTGCCCTCGGTGGCGTCGAACAGCCGCGGGACAAGACCGAGCAGTGTCGACTTGCCGCTGCCGGTCGAGCCGATGACGGCGGTCGTCTCACCGGGCCTGGCCACCAGGTCGATGGACTTCAGCACCGGCTCCTCGGCACCCGGGTAGCGGAAGCCCGCGCCCCGGATCTCCAGATGCCCGTGCCGGCGCAGCTCGGTGACCGGCGCGCGCGGCGGCACCACGCTGGAGTCGGTGTCCAGGACCTCCTGGATGCGCTCGGCGCACACCTCCGCGCGCGGCACCATCATGAACATGAAGGTGGCCATCATCACGGACATGACGATCTGCATCAGATAGGCGAGGAACGCGGTCAGGTCGCCGATCCGCATCCCGCCGCTGTCGATGCGGTGCGCGCCGAACCACACCACAGCGATCGACGACAGGTTCACCACCGTCATGACGATCGGGAACATCAGGGCGAGCATCCGGCCGGTGGCCAGCTGCATCTCGGTCAGCTCGCCGTTCGCCTTCCCGAACCGGCCCTGCTCGTACTCGTCCCGGACGAAGGCGCGGATCACCCGGTTGCCGGTGATCTGCTCGCGCAGCACCCGGTTCACCGTGTCCAGACGGACCTGCATGGACCGGAACAGCGGCCGCAGCCGGCGCACGATCAGCGTCACCGAGATGCCGAGCACGGGAACGACGGCGACGAGCACCGCGGACAGCGGCACGTCCAGGCCGAGCGCCAGCACGATCCCGCCGACACACATGATGGGCGCCGACACCATCAGGGTGAACGTCATCAGGGCCAGCATCTGGACCTGCTGTACGTCATTGGTCGTACGGGTGATGAGCGAGGGCGCCCCGAAGTGACCCACCTCACGGGCGGAGAAGGACTGCACGCGGTCGAAGACGGCACCGCGCACGTCCCGGCCGAGCGCCGAGGCGGTGCGGGCGCCGTAGTACACGGCGCCGATGTTGCAGACGACCTGGGCCAGCGAGATGCCGATCATCAGGGCGCCGAAGGTCAGGATGTAACCCGTGTCACCCTTCACGACACCGTTGTCGATGATGTGGGCGTTGAGGGTGGGCAGGTAGAGGGTGGCGCAGGTCTGCAGGAACTGCAGCAGCACCAGCAGAGCTATGGGTTTCTTGTAGGGCCTGAGATAGGTCCGCAGAAGTCGTATGAGCACGCTACGTCTCTCGGAGTCGGCGGTAGGGGCTGGTCGGTTGCCCCTGGCCCCTATCGTCGAACACTCCACCCGCGTTACCTCAACTGATTAACCCAACGGCGGTGCTCGCGCGTTCTGTCGGGTCTACGGCATTACGGGCGAAATGCCCCCGGGTGGGTCTGCTCCCGCACCGACACGAACTGCTGGCGTACGGCCTGACCCACGGCCAACTCGTCGCCCGGCTCCAGGACCTGCGCGGCCGGCCCCGGCCAGGCCGGCGGGGTGCGCGGGTCGAGGGTGCCCTGCGACACACCGAGCGCCCAGGCGGCCTGCCGGGCCGCGCCGATCGCCGCGTAGTCGGCGGGCTGCGGTACGACGACCTGCGCGCCGAACAGCGAGGGCGCCGCGGCCTGCACGGCGGGCAGCTCGGCGGCCTGGCCCAGCAGGAAGACCCGCCGCACCTCCACGCCCCGCCCGCGCAGCACGTCCAGCGCGTCGGCCAGCCCGCACAGCATGCCCTCGAACGAGGCCCGCGCCAGATGCTCGGGCTTCATCGACTCGCGCCGCAGCCCGGCGAGGGTCCCGGCGGTGTGCGGCAGACTCGGCGTCCGCTCGCCCTCCAGATAGGGCAGGAGCACCAGCCCGTGCGCCCCCGGGGTCGACTTCATCGCCAGGTCGGACAGGCTCTCCAGGTCCGACAGGCCGAGGAGTTCGGCGGTGCCGCGCAGGGTGCGCACGGCGTTCAGGGTGGTGACGACCGGCAGGTGCATGCCGGTGGCGTCGGCGAGGGACGTGATCATCCCGGTCTGGTCGGCAAGTGCCTCCGGGTGCACGGCCATCACGGACCCCGAGGCCCCGAGTGACACGACCGCGTCCCCGAGCCCGATGCCCAGCCCGAACGCGGCGGCCATGGTCTCCCCGGTCCCGGCCGAGATCAGCAGCCCTTCCGGGGTCGTACCGGCCGCGTCCGCCGGGCCGATGACCTCGGGCAGCATCGCCTGGTGGCCGAGCGCCAGCTCGACCAGGTCGGGCCGGTAGCCGCCGGTGGCAGCGGACCAGTACCCGGTGCCGGAGGCTCCGCCGCGGTCGGTGGTCCGGCGCACGGGCCGCCCCAGCAGCTGCCACACCAGCCAGTCGTGAGCCTGCAGGAGCATGGCGATTCGGCGGGCGCTCTCCGGTTCGTTCTTCGCGAGCCAGCGCAGCTTGGTGACCGGCTGCGCGGCCTGCGGCACACAGCCGACCGCCTGCGCCCAGGCCTCCCGGCCGCCGAGCGCGTCGACCAGGTCGGCCGCCGCGACCTGCGCCCGCTTGTCGCCGCCGACCAGCGCGGGGCGCACGGTGTTGCCCTGTGCGTCCAGCGGGACCAGCGCGTTCTGCTGCGAGGAGACCCCGATGGCCTGCACACCCTCCAGCAGGCCGCCCCCCGCGGCCTCGCCCAGGGACAGCAGCCAGGCCTGCGGGTCGACGTCGCTCGGGCGACCCTCCTCCATCGGGTGCGGGGCGTACCCCTGGCGGAGCACGGCACCCGTGTCCGCGTCACAGACCACGATGCGCGTGAAGTCCGGTGAGCTGTCCAAGCCTGCGACTATCCCCATACCGAGAATTTTGCCGTACCGCGGCGCTTGCTTCGGCCGTGGGCGCCGTGGGGATGTGGGTGTCAAAGGTCCCCTACGTGTTGCTCGTGCCCCAGTCGTCCTCCGGGAAGCCGTTGGTGTTGCGTTCGCGGAGGGAGCGGACTCGCTGGGTCACCGAGTCGGGGACGTGGTCGCCGACCTTGTGGGTGACCGTGTGGAAGGCCTTGCCGGCGTAGACGCGGCCCTGCTGGGCGGCGGTCTCGGCGGTGTTGCGGACGGCGGGGTTCTGCGCGATCTGGCGAGCGGACTTCTTCAGCTGCTCGTAGCGCTCGCGACCCGCCCTCGTGCCGAGTACGTAACCGAGGGCCAGTCCGGCGACGAATGTGAGCCGGTAGCGCATGGCTGCCACCCTTCCCTGGGGGTAGGTCTCTGGTGCGACGTCGGGACCGGGGGATACCGATTGGCGGAGCACCCCCCTGCTTGCGCTAATGTATGTGTCGCAGCGAGCGAGCGCCCCCTGGCGAATACCCAGGTAGGTACGTTCGATGCAACGAGGCGATCCTCCGTAGCTCAATTGGCAGAGCAGCCGGCTGTTAACCGGCAGGTTACTGGTTCGAGTCCAGTCGGGGGAGCTTCGGTCCTCCGTAGCTCAATTGGCAGAGCAGCCGGCTGTTAACCGGCAGGTTACTGGTTCGAGTCCAGTCGGGGGAGCACGCTGAACGAGGACCCTTCGGGGTCCTTTTTCATGTCCGCGGGAACCACGGCGCGCGCGCCGAAGTCCTCAAGGTCAGGAAGCAGCCCAGAAGCCGACCATCCGAAGCAGGAGATCGTATGAGCGGCTATGCTGCGGCAGACGGCGCGCACACATGTACGCGACACGCCGCTATGGGGCGGTAGCTCAGCCGGTTAGAGCAGCGGACTCATAATCCGTCGGCCGTGGGTTCGAGTCCCACCCGCCCCACCAGGCGCCACAGGCGCAGAAACGATGTGACGGGTTGTAGTCACATGGCTTCATGGCGTGACCGCCGGCGGCACCATCAGCTGCCGGGCGTACTCGTCGAACGACGACTCCGCACGGCCTTCAGCCGTAGCCGTCTCTCCTCCTCTTTCGTGATCTAGAACGGCGGGGCACCGGCTCGGACGTGGACTGCCCGGCGCGGCCGGGTGACGTGGTCGTGGTCATGGGCTCATGGTCACGACCGTTCCGCCGGTGATCGCCACGGAACGGTTCCGCTCACCTGTTCGGAGGGTCCGCCGCCACCCGCATGCCGCAACCGCGGCGGACTCCTCCGTGAGCGCGCAGCGGATACTCCTTGTTGTTGTGCTTCACGGTGGGGAAGTCGTCGTGCTCGGGGTACTTCCAGCGAAACTTGCCCGCATCGGGGCGCCGAGCGTGCGCAGTCGCATAAGCACCCTTTCTCGCGCTCATGCGTGGTGTCTTCGTCACGTACGGATGAATGTGGATGCGCGCGCGTTCGGTATTAACCCACATTGATGAATGTGTCAGCGGGGTGGGCACCCATAGGTCGGTCAGGAAAAGCGTTTCCCCCGGAGAGCGGACTATGCCGGGACGTTTCACCGAATTGATCACGCGTTATCCACAGCCATTGCCGGGTGATTGCCGGACGCGCAGAATCCTTCGGCACAGTGATTGCGGCTCGTCGTAAGGAGGTACGCCCGTGCCAGGTTCCGATTCCGACCCGCCACCGGTGATCGCGCAGGGGACGACGCTGCTCGATGTCGCCGACGCGCCGCGCGCGGTGGTCCCACCCGTGCCGGCCGACCGGGATCCGGTCGCCACGTACTACTGCAAGACGCTGAAGCAGGTCCGCGACGTCGCGTACGACATCGTGATCGTCGGGGGCGGTGCGGTCGGCGCGGCCGTCCTCGACCGGCTGATGAGGCGTAAGAAGAGCGCGGCGCTGCGGGTGCTCGTGTTCGAAAAGGGAAGTTTTCTCCTTCCCGAACATGTGCAGAACCTTCATCCCCGCTATCAGCGGCTGATGAAGGACGCCGTCGCCCGGCCCTGGCGTCGCGCCACCGGTACGACATTCGATCTGGCGCCGCAAATCCCTTACCTCGGCGGCCGTGCCCAATTCTGGAGCACCTGGATCCCCCGGCCGAGCGATGAGCAAATGCCCGAATGGCCCGCATCGGTGAAGGTTTCGCTCAAGCGTTACTGGGATTCCGCCGACGCGTTCCTGGGTGCCGTCAAGCCCAGTCATATGGGCGAACAATTCAAGGTGTTCCAGTCCGAACTGCTGAAACAGCTCAAGGCGAAGCTGAGCGGTATCGGGCATTTCCCGAACGATATCCAGGCCCACGGCCTCGAGGTACCGCTCGCCTCGCGGGCGACCACCTCCAGCCTCGGCTACCGCAAGTTCAGCCCCGTTCCGGTGCTGATCGAGCTGGCCGAGTCGTACCCCGGCCAGGTGGACCTCGTCACCGGATGCGAGGTGCTGGAGATCCGGCACAGCGCACCGGCCGCCGGCGAGGCCGGGCCCGTGTGCCGGGCCACCGAGATCTCCACCACCCAGGGCGTGTTCAGGCTGGGCCCCCGCACGGACCTGGTGCTGGCCAACGGCATCGTCGAGCCCACCGGGCTGCTGCTGGACTCCTTCGCCGACGTCCTGCCGCCGTTCGCCGGCACCAACCTCGGCGGACACGTGGCCTCCTGGTTCTCGGCCCGGGTGCCGCGTGCGGCCTGGCAGGGCCTGGAGGGCGAGGGGCTGCAGGTCGCGTGCATGTACCTGCGCGGCCGGGTCGAGAACGGAGGAGGGCAGGGGGCGCGTGACTTCCACATCCATCTGATGGGCGCCTCCAACCCGTCACCCGACACAGCGGTCCCGGACCTCTACCGCCTGATCCCCGACTCCTTCGACCAGGAGTTCCTGCAACAGCTCAGCGACCGCGAGCACATCGGCTTCCTTGTCCACTGCCTCGGCGAATGGCGCAGCCGTCCCAAGGACGTCAAAGGCAGCCGGGTCTACGTCGAGAAGGGCGACACCGTGCTCGACCTCAGGCCGGGCGAGACGGACCTCAAGCTCCGCACGACCATGGACCAGCAGGCCCAGCAGGTCGTCCAACGGATCCTCGCCAACGGGCTGGACGCTTCGGAGATCACGTACTGGCACCCCGGCGAGAACGGAATGCCCGGCGCCTGGGAGGCGCAGATTCCCCCCGGCCGGCTCAAGGACGCCCTGGTCCACGAGTCCGGAACGCTGTGGCTGGGAGAGAGCCCCGCCGAGTCGGTGACCACCACCGACTGCCGCCTGCACCAGGTCGCCAACGTGTACGTCGGCGGCGCGGCGACCTTCCCCACCTCGGGTTCCTGGAACCCGACCCTGGCCGCGGTCGCCATGGCCCAGCGGCTGGCCGACCATCTCCTCGACCGCCGGAAGAAGGGGTGACCATGCACACCTCCGACACCACCTCGCCCGACCCCGAACTCCGGCGGTTCGTCGAACTGTCGATGCCGCTCACCGGCTTCGCCACGTACGACCTGTACGCCACCGGCATGGCGCAGCTGTACCTCGACACCGTGCGCGGCCAGCTGGGCGCAAGCCGTCTGACCGACTTCCTCGACACCTGGCAGCCGGCCCTCGCGACCGTCGAGGGAGCGCGGCAGCTCTCGCCCCTCGACCGGGAGATCGCCCGCGCGGTGACCTACCTCTGGTACACCGGCGGCTGGCCCCGGCTCGCCCCGGCCGCCCACGCCGCACTGCGCCGCGAGGTGCCCAACACCGAGTTCGTGGCCTCGCCCAGCAGCTACCCCGAAGGACTCGTCTGGCGCACCTTCGCCGGGCACCCGGCCGGAGCCAAACCACCGGGCTTCGGCACCTGGGCGAACGAGCCACCGGCACTGCCGACCCTGGAGGAGATCGTCGAGGAACTGCGGGCCGCCGCCGAGGACCCCGCGGTACAGGCCGCGTGCGCCCCGGCCGCGTACCGAGCAGAGGTGCCGTCCGGCAGCGTCCCCGTCCATCTGATGCCCGGGCCGCGCCCCTCCCGCGCCGTCGCCCCGTCCGCCGTTCCGGCCGCCGCCGCGCCGCCGGACACGGAACCCGAGGAAGCGAGTGAGTGAAGCGATGACCGTGACCACAACGGGTTCCGCCGTCAACGGCCGCCGCTACGACGTCATCATCGTCGGCAGCGGCTGGGCCGGCAGTCTGGTCGCCCGGCACCTCGGCAAGCAGGGCTGGCAGGTCCTGGTGCTGGAGGCCGGCAACGGCGGCACCGACACCTGGGCCGGCTACCAGGACACCGTCGACACCTTCTCCGGCGCGGTGATCAAGGTCCCCAACGCCGCCTACCGGCGCAACGCGGCCGCCCCCTTCCCGGACGTCCTCGACCTGAGCCCCACCGCCGACCCGCCCGGCTACACCACCACCGGACACTTCGTCCAGACCGGCCCGCTGCCCTACGGCACCGACTACATCCGCGCGCTCGGCGGAGCGGCGATGCACTGGCTGGGCGCGGTACCGCGGATGCACCCCGAGGACTACGCGACCCGCGACCGCTACCGCTACGGACGCAACTGGCCCGTCTCCGCAGCCGAGTTGGAGCGCCATGTCCGCGAGGCGGAGCTGCTCATCGGCTCCGCAGGCGACGCGACCGCACAGTGGGGGCTCGGGGTCGTACCGGACCCCGACTACGAGTACCCGATGGAGGAGATCCCCTGGAGCCACCAGGACTGGATCTTCCAGGACCGACTCGACGGCAAGACGGTACGGGACGCCCTGGCGGGCGTCGACTACGCGCTGAAGGTGTACGGGCTGCCGCAGGGCCGCAACAGCACCCCCAACCCGCTGTTCGACGGCGGCTACCGCCCGCGCGGTACCGTCGGACGGCCCAACTTCGGCGAGCGGTGCGTGGGCAACTCCAGCTGCACCCCGATCTGCCCGGTGCAGGCCAAGTCCTCACCGCTCAGGCTCCAGCAGGACTTCACCGACTCCGTCCATCTCGCCACGCGCTGCGTGGTCAGCCGGGTCCTGCCGGGCCGCGGCAACACCGTGCGCGGGGTGGAGTTCCGGGAGTACGGCGATCCGGCCACCCCGGTGAGCACCCCGTACACCGCCGAGGCGGACATCGTCGTCCTGGCGGCACACGCCATCGAGAACGCCGTACTGCTGCTCGCCTCCGAGATGGCCAACAGCAGCGGCTACGTCGGCTGCCACCTCATGGACCACCCCACCATGCTGGCCTGGGCCAGGATGCCGCAGGGCGTGCCCGTCGGACCGTTCCGCGGCCCCGGACACACCACGGGCCTGGAGTGCTTCCGGTTCGGTGACGGACGCGGCAAGCGCGCCCCGTTCCGCATCGAGATCGGCAACTGGGGCTGGGGCTGGGCGACCGGCGCCCCCCTGAGCAACGTCGGCGCCATGCTGGGGCTCGGCGGCGACGCCAAGGGAGAGATCAAGAAGGAGGGGGTCTTCGGCCCGGAGCTGCGCAACCGGCTGGGCGACGAGATCAACCGCCAGGTACAGCTCCAGATCGCCGTCGAGCAGCACGCCGACCCCGCCAACCGGGTCACCATCGACCCGCGCAGGCACCGCGACGGCGTGGGCAACCCCAAGCCCATCCTCCACTACGACCTCGACAAGCGGGTCCGGGACGGGGTCTTCGCCGCCCGCAAGGTCTCCCAGAAGATCTTCGCCGCGCTCGGCGTGGAGAAGGACTTCACCCACCACGGCCCGGGCCCGGACGGCGTCGCCCCCGTGGGCTACTTCAAGCACCAGGCCGAACCGGGCGGCGAGGCACTGGACCTGGCGTACCACGGTGCCGGGCACGGCGCAGGCACCCACATCATGGGATCCAGCGCGGGCTCGTCGGTGGTCGACTCCTACCAGCGCACCCACGACCACCCCAACCTCTTCGCCGTGGGCTGCGGCAGCATGCCCTCCATCGGCACCAGCAACCCGACGCTCACCATGGCCGCGCTCGCCCTGCGCAGCGCCGAGAAGATCCACCGCGACCTGGCCGAGCTGCACCAGCCGGTCACCCTGGCGACGGAGGGCACCCGATGATCACCGCCTACGCGCTCACCCGGAGCGGCCCCAAACCGCCGGCGGACGTCGAGGAGCTGCGGACCTACCTCCAGGCGGCCCTGGAGGTCGAGCACCTGACGATCCCCGTCTACATGACGGGGATGTACACCATCAAGCCCGGCACCAACCGCTACGCCCACGACGCCATTCGCAGCGTGGTCCTGGAGGAGATGCTGCACCTGACGCTCGCCGCGAACCTGCTCAACGCGGTCGGCGGAACGCCGAACGTCGACAACCCCCGGTTCGTCGCCGGATACCCGGCACAGCTGCCGTTCAGCGACCCGAGCCTGCCGAAGATCCCGCTCCAGCACTTCTCGCCGCAGGCGCTCGACACCTTCATGCTCATCGAGCGCCCCCGCTCGTTCGTGCCCTCGAAGCCGGGGCAGACCGGCTGGACGTCCATCGGCCAGTTCTACGACCTCATCCGGCAGGGCCTGATCGACCTGGAGGAGCAACAGCGACGCGACCACCGGGACCGCGGGGCGGCCTCGCCCACCATCTTCACCGGCCCCCCGGAACGCCAGGTGGGCCCCGAGGACTTCTACAACTCGGGCGGGGAGGTGTTCGCCGTCACCGACCTGAAGAGCGCGCTCCTGGCCGTCGAGGTGATCAGCGACCAGGGCGAGGGTGTCGCCGACACCATCTGGGACAGCGACGACACCCTCTTCGGCGAGGAACGCCAGGTCGCCCACTACTTCCGCTTCAAGGAGATCCGGGTCGGCCGCCGCTACGGCCGCCACGACCTGCCGCGCACCGAGCCCAGCGGCCCGCTCATCGACGTCACCTGGGACGACGCGTACCCCATCGACGGGGCGGCGAAGGTGCGGGACTACCCCGAGGGCTCCCAGGTCCGGCGGCAGGCACAGCACTTCAACCAGCGGTACGCCTACCTGCTCACCCTGCTGCAGCTGGCCTTCACCGGCCACCCGGGCGTCATGGGGGACGCGGTCCCGGTGATGCTGGAGATGCGCGACCTCTCGGAGCGGCTGTACCGCAACCCGTACCCGGACCCGCACCTGGCGGAGCTGGACCTCCACGCCGGCCCCACCTTCGAACTCGTGGAGGAGTACTTCGACGCGGCACACACCGAGGCCGCCGAGACCATCCGGGCACGCCGCACCGCCACCACCGAGGAGTACACGCCATGAGCGACCGGAAGGCCCGCCACGACCTGCCACCCCTGCCCCAAGGCTTCACCCTGCCCTTCTTCTACGGCACCTTCACCAACATCGGCTTCGACTACCTGCTGGACGACGCCGACGAGCACCAGGCGGTGAAGGCCCTGCTCCGGGAGGACGCGGCGGGCCGGTACCTGTCGCCCGCCGTCTTCGAGGGCAGTGTGTGCCTGTCCTTCAACTACCAGCTGTACTTCGCCCAGTTCGGCAGCGGCACCGGCGTCACGCAGGAGATCGAGCTCAACGTCGTCGCCCACCCCACGGCCGAGGCCCACCGGGTGCCCAGGCTCACGTACACGCAGTACGCGCACGGCGAGGACCAGACGCGCATCCTCGGGTTCTGCCGTGTCCACGTGGCGTGCGACAGCGACATCGCCATCAAGGCGGGCGTGGAGCTGTTCAACGAGCCCAAGCACAAGGCGGGTTTCCGGCACACCCTTCCGGTGCCCAACGCCACCACCGTCGACCCGAAGGCGGTCGACCAGTGGAAGGTGGTGTGCGGCAAGTACGGCACGGCGGCGGCCGACGGTTCCTTCACCCCGGCCAACACCTACTTCTCCTTCGAGGCCGACCTCAGCGGTCTGACCTCGCAGCCGGTCAGCGCGGCGCCGTTCACCGAGTACGGCAGCGGGCATGTGCACAAGGACGAGGAGAGCCCGCACTTCCGCCCGCTCGCGGCACCGCTCAACGTCCTCTCGCCGTACGCCTGGCACGACCTGAGAGACGGCGAGGAGCCACTTGAGCTGGCCCTCGGCCAGGCCGACCCCCAGGGCCGGAGCAAGGCCTTCCTCGACCTGATCGTGGACAAGAGCCCGGCGGGCGCGTGGGTCTACCAGTCGCCGCCCGTGGCGGCGCAGAACCGGCCGTACTGGGTCAGGAAGGCCTGAGACCCGGATCCCGTGGCCGGCACCCGGCGTGACCGTGGGCTCGCTCCAGGGCCGCCGGGGCCGGCCGCCATACTGTGCGCATGGAACGCATAGGGGGCTACCTCGTCGAGCGGAAGCTCGGTGAGGGAGGGATGGGGACCGTCTTTCTCGCGCGGACGCGGGGCGGTCGTGCGGTCGCGCTGAAGGTCGCCAAGGCCGAGCTGGCGGCGGACCCGGTCTTCCGCGAGCGGTTCCGCAGCGAGGTCGAGGCGGCCCGCGCGGTCGGCGGCTTCCACACGGCGCCGGTGGTGGACGCGGACGTCGACGGCGATCCGCTGTGGCTGGCGACCGCCTACATTCCCGGACCCACTCTCGCGGCCCGGCTCGCCGCCCAAGGCGCCATGGACGAACCGCAGTTGCGGGCACTGGCCGCCGCACTCGCCGAGGCGCTGGAGTCCATCCACTCCTGCGGTCTGGTGCACCGCGATCTCAAGCCCGGCAACATCATCATGGCCGAGGACGGGCCGCGGGTCCTCGACTTCGGCATCGCCCGGGCCGTCGAGTCCACCCGCCTCACCGCCACCGGCACCGCCTTCGGCACGCCCGGCTTCCTCGCCCCCGAACAGGCCCTCGGCAACGATGTGACCGGCGCCGCCGACGTGTTCGCCCTCGGCGCCGTCCTGGTCGCCGCGGCCGGCGGCAGCGCCTGGGGCGAGGGCACGCCCATGGGGCTGATGTACCGCTCCGTGCACGAACCGCCGAACGTGTCCGCCGTACCCGCCGCTCTGGTGGACCTGGTGTCGGCATGCCTGGCCAAGAACCCCGCGGACCGGCCGACGCCCACCGCGCTGCTGGACCGCCTGACCGGCCCACCGCAGGAGCAGACCCCGCCGACCGCGCCGCCGTACACCCCGACGGTCGCCGCACCCACGCCGCCCACGCCGCATCCGCACGTCCCGGCGACGCCCCCGTACCTCCCGCCGCCGCCCGTGACGGCGCCTCCGGTCGCGTACGGGTTCGGGCCGCCGCTTCCGTACGGCCCACCCGAGGCCGTGCTCGCCGACCGGGAGTCCCGGGTCGTCGTGAACGCGACCGGGGTGATCCTCGAAGTCGCCGGTGTCGCGGCGGACTTCGAGTGGGCGGAGATCGCCGGTGTCGTCCGTACGCCCTCCACACTCGGCAGCCGGCTCACCGTGACGGTGCGGTTGTGGGACGGCGGTGTGTACGCCTGCGAGCTGAACGCCCGCCGGTCGGCCCGGCTCGCCGAATGGATCGCACACCTCGACCCCGTCCTCGGCCGCTACCTGGCCGGCCGGTAGCCGTTCAAGAACCAATACGTGGCCTGTACTTGGCTTGGACATGCCCTGTCCTGGGCACGGACCTCCTAGGAGCCGCCGCGGGGGCGGTGCCGGCAGAAGGAGGGCGTCATGGACCGTCGCATCCGGGTACGTGTCAGTCGTCGGCCCGCCGCCCCGCGTGGGCAGGAGATCGACCGCAGGACGCCCTCGGGGCGCATCCTGCCGTACTGACGGCCCGAAGGATCGGGGGGCTGGGGCTCAGGCGGCCAGTGGGTCGAGGAGCAGCGGGTCGATCCGGCCCTCCAGCATGGCCCCGAGACCCTGTACGGCGCACACGTCGGGCCGTTCGGCGATGTGCACCGGAATGCCGGTCGCCTGGCGCAGCATCTGGTCCAGGCCGGGCAGCAGCGCCGAGCCGCCGACCATCATGATCCCGCGGTCGGCGAGGTCGGCCACCAGGTCGGGCGGGCAGTCGCGCAGCACCTTGCCGATCCCGTCCAGAACGGCCGTCAGCGGGGTCTGGATGGCGTCGCGCACGGCGGCGGTGTCGACGTGCACGCTGCGCGCGAGTCCGGTGGCCACGTCCCGCCCGTGGATCTCCGTCGAGGCCGGCCCGTGCGGGGTGAGCCCGTTGCCGGACAGGGCGAGCTGCAGCGGCCGTACGGCCTGGCTGGGCAGCATCAGCTCGTGACGGTGCCGCAGATGCTGCACGATCGCGTGGTCCACGGCCTCCCCGCCGACCGGGATCCGCTCGGCGGTGACGATGGACCCCAGCGACAGCACCGCCACCTGCGTGGCAGCCGCCCCGCACACCATGATCATGGTGGCCTCGGGCCGCTCCACGGGCAGCCCGCACCCCACCGCGGCCGCGATGAGCGTGTCCACCAGCTCCACCCGCCGCGCACCCAGCCCGACCAGCGTCTCGATCGTCGCCCGCTGGGCCAGCGGGTCCGCGTCGTGCGGGGTGCAGGCCGCCGCGCGCAGCCGGGGCTTGCGGCGCAGCGTACGGCGCATCTTGTCGCCGAGCAGATGCCGCAGCATGCGCTGGGCCATCTCGATGTCGACGATCGTGCCACCGGAGATGGGCCGTTGAACCCTGATGTAACCCGGCGTCTTCCCGGTCATCTTCTCCGCGAACTCACCCACCGCGATGAGGCCACCGGTACGGGTGTTCACGGCCACGACCGAGGGCTGGTCGACGACGAGACCGGCACCCTTCACATACACCCGGGTACGGGCCGCACCCATGTCGACGGCGAAGTGGCAACGGCGCAGCAGCTCCAGACTGACGGTCACGGCAGATCCTCCCGAGTACGCAGGTCTTGCGGCCGGACGGCGGCTTCTTTCGCATCCTCTGGGGGATTCCGACGGCGCGCCTGCGGGAGGGGGCCGGGCGGGGCGCGGCTGAATGGGGGGTTTCCGGTCAGCGGGTCCCCGTGTCGTCCGTGGCCGCCGGTGTCGCGTCCTTCGACGACCAGCTCAGTTTGACGACCAGCTGTCCCTCGGCCGCTCCCTTGGCGATGACCGCCCCGGCCTCCGCGCTCAGCTTCACGCCGAACTCCAGCTCCACGGAGTCGGGTCGCAGCGTGCCGTCGCGGAAGACCCGGAGCGCGGACTGGGCGGCCGAGCGGACGCCGTCCAGGGTGCCCTCGAAGGTGCGGGCGGCCTGGGCCGCCGGGCCGCCGCCCTCGCCGCGGGAGACGAGCCGGGTGCCGCCGGTGCTGTCCGTGGCCTCCACCACGACGACGGCGCCGTCCTCCGTGGTGAACTCCATCAGCTTGTTCATGGCGCCTTACCCCCGTGTTCCTGGCCGATGTGCCAACTCCATTGTCGCGGACGGGGAGTGGGGATGTCCCCGCTTCAGCCCGTGCCCCGCGGCGCCGTTGGCGGGAAGCCGCCAGGACGCCTTTCCGCCACCGACGGTCAACACCCCCGCAACACGCGGCACATGACACTCGTCCCAGCACTCGACGCGCTCGACACGAGAAGAGGCGTGGATGACCAGAGGACCAGTCAGACGCGGGGCGGCGCTGCTCGCGACAGGGCTCGTGATCGCCCTGTCGCCGACGGCCCCGGCGGTCGCGCAGCAGGCCGTCACCGCGGCCCCGCGCACCCCGGACGCCGCCACCACCGTCACCCTCGTCACCGGCGACCGGGTGACCGTCACCGACCTCGGGCAGGGGAGGAAGACGGTCACCGTGCAGCGTCCGCGGGGCGCCACCGGCGCCGTACGCACGCAGGTCGGCGACGGCGACATCACCGTCGTACCGGACGAGGTGCTGCCCTATCTGCGGGCCGGCACCCTGGACCGGCGGCTGTTCGACGTGAGCGGTCTGATCCGGCAGGGGCTCACGGACGCCAAGGCCGACGCGCTGCCGCTGATCGTGACCTATGCGAAGGGCGCGCGTGCCGTCACCCCGGCCGGCGCCGAGCAGACCCGGGCGCTGCCGAGCCTGCGTGGCGCCGCCGTCGAGGCGGACCGGGGCCGCACCTTCTGGCGGTCCTTCACGCACCGCCACACCGTCGGCAAGGTCTGGCTCGACGGGCGGGTCAAGGCCGACATGGCCGAGAGCAACGCGCAGATAGGCACCCGGGCCGCCTGGGACGCGGGGCTCACCGGCAAGGGCGTCACGGTCGCCGTCCTCGACACCGGCGTCGACCTGAGCCACCCCGACCTCAAGGACCGGGTCACCGCCACCAGGAGCTTCATCGACGGGCAGGAGGTCGCCGACCGCAACGGGCACGGCACCCATGTCACCTCCACCGTCGGGGGCAGCGGGGCGGCCTCCGACGGCAAGGAGAAGGGGGTCGCGCCCGGCGCCACCCTCGCCGTCGGCAAGGTGCTCAGCGACCAGGGCTCGGGCAGCGAGTCCCAGATCATCGCGGGCATGGAGTGGGCGGCGCGGGACGTGCACGCCCGGGTGATCTCCATGAGCCTCGGCTCCACCGAGGCCAGCGACGGCACCGATCCCATGGCCCAGGCGGTGAACACCCTCTCCGAGGAGACCGGCGCCCTCTTCGTCGTCGCCGCCGGCAACACCGGCTCCCCATCCTCCATCGGCTCGCCCGGCGCCGCCGACGCGGCCCTCACCGTCGGCGCGGTGGACTCCGCCGACCAGGCCGCCTACTTCACCAGCGCCGGACCCCGGTACGGCGACAACGCCCTGAAGCCGGACCTCTCGGCCCCCGGCGTCGACATCCTCGCCGCCCGCTCCCAGCTCGTCTCCGGCAGCGGCTACTACACCTCCATGAGCGGTACGTCCATGGCGACCCCGCATATCGCGGGAGCGGCCGCCCTGCTCGCCGAGGAGCACCCCGACTGGACCGGCGCGCAGCTGAAGGACGCGCTGATGTCCAGCTCCCAGCAGCTCGACGCGTCCGCGTACCTGCTGGGCGCGGGACGGGTGAGCGTGGCCGACGCCGTGAAGGCGGACCTCACCGCCACCGGCAGCGCCGACCTCGGCTTCTACAGCTGGCCCTACGCGGCGAACCAGCCGGTCACCCGGACCCTCACCTACCGCAACTCGTCCGACCAGGACGTGCGGCTGAAGCTCTCCGTCCAGGGCGGCCCGGACGGCGTCGCCACCCTCGCCGACCCCACCCTCACCGTCCCCGCGCACGGCACCGCGTCCACCACCGTCACCGGCGACGGATCGAAGGCACCGGTCGGGGAGAGCAGCGGGCAGATCGTGGCCTCCGCGCCGGACGGCACCCCGCTCGCGCACACCGTGTTCGGGCTGGTCAAGGAGGAGGAGCGGTACACGCTCACCGTCCATGTGAAGGACCGCGACGGCACGCCCACCGCCGCCGACCTCGCCGTACAGCGGCTCGCCGCGGCCGAGGACGCCCAGCCCGCGCACGTCGGCGACTCCGGCACCCTCAAGCTGCGCCTCAAGCCCGGCACCTACAGCCTGGCCTCCTTCCTCGACGTGCGCGGCAGCCACGGCGCCGACTCGCTCGGCCTCGGCTTCCTCGCCGCCCCCGAGATCACCCTCGACCGGGACCGCGACGTCACCCTCGACGGACGCAAGCTGCGGAAGGTCAAGGCGGACGTCGACCGCCGCACCGAGACCCACCAACTCCTCATGGAGTACGACCGGACCGCGAACGGCGCCGACCTGTTCGGCGCGGTCCAGGTGCCCCTCACCTACGACAGCGTCTTCGCCGCGCCCACCGAGAAGGTCACCCAGGGCGGCTTCGAGTACCGGACCGTGTGGCGGCTGGCCAAGCCGATGCTGCAGGTCAAGGGGGTCGGCGAGGCGACCGTACAGGCGGGCGGCACGCTGATCGACGGACACACGAAGCTGCCCCTGGCCGACGTCGGGGACGGGCCGTTCACCGGAGTGGCGGGCAAGGCGGTGCTCGCCCACCTCACTGACGGCGCCGACCCGGCCGCGCTGGCCCAGGCCGCCCAGGACGCGGGCGCCAAGGCGCTGTTCGTGACGGACGACGCGCCCGGCCGCCTGATGGCCTGGTGGGGCACGGACGACAACGCCGACCGGCCGCTGCAGATCGCCACGGTGAACCGGGCCGACGCGGCCCGGCTGCGGGCGGCGGGACGCGTCGACATGACCGGCACCCGTAACTCGCCGTACGTGTACGACCTGTCGGAAGGGCACCGGGGCGCGATCCCGGACCGGGACCTCACCTACGCCCCCTCGAAGAGGCAACTGGCCGCCGTGCACGTGAAGTTCCATGCCGCCCAGCCGGTGAGCGGCGGCGAGTTCCGGTACTCGATCACCGGCGCCTTCCCGATCGGCCTGGGCTTCCAGGAGCGCGTCGACCTGCCCGCCGAGCGCACCGACTACGTCTCCACCGGCCCCGGCCAGCTGTGGCACGAGTCCGTCACCGCCCGCGACGGGGCACTGGAGGAGCGGAGCGGGCTGGTGCGCTACGAGGGCGGGTCGCGGCCTGAGCTGAACTGGTTCCGTCCCGTGTGGCACCCGTGGCTGGGCACCGGTCTCGGCTGGGGCCAGCAACGCGCCGGGAACCAGATCCAGTTGAACACCCCCGGCTGGGGCGACTCCGGGCCCGACCACACCGGCTTCGGCGACGTGTGGAGCGACGGGAGCGGGATGAGCCAGACCACCGCCGTCTACCTGGACGGCACGCTGGTCGACCGGCGCACCAGCTCCGGCGTCTACGTCTGGGACGCGCCCGCCGACGAGCACACCTACAAGGTGGTCACCGACACCGCCCTGGACGCCGGCCACTGGCAGCCCGCCACCAAGGGCCACACCGAGTGGACCTTCCGCTCGGCGGCCACCCCGGAGGACCGCTGGACCTACCTGCCGCTGATCAACCTCGCCTTCGACCTCGACACCGACCTTTCCGGCCGGGTGCGCGCGGGGCAGCGCATCCCGGTCGGACTCGGCGCCGAGTACGTGGCGAAGGCGGCCGGCACCGGCACCCTCGGCGGCGGCCGCCTGGAGGTGTCGTACGACGACGGCACGACCTGGCGGACGGTCCCCCTGACCACCGGCCCGGGCGCCTCCTGGCGCGGCACGCTGACCGTGCCGCGCGGCGCCGCCCGTGTCTCCCTGCGGGCCTCGGCCCACGACGACAAGGGCGGCTCGGTGACCCAGGAGATCATCCGTGCGGTGGCGGTGCGGTAGCTCAGGGGCGGGGGTGGTCCGCGGCTTCGACGATGCCTCGGACCACCCCCAGCTCCACCAGGTCCTGAGGCCGGATGCGCAGCTGGTCGGCGGTCGCCTCCACCTCCTTGGGCGGGCGCTTGAGGATCGCCGCCGCGAGTTCCGGGGCGATCACCGAGAAGTAACTGTCCGGCGTGGCCCAGGTGTTGCCGGGAGCGGCCAGCGCGAGCGCACCGCCGGAGCCGCCCTCACCGACGACCAGCGTGGTGATCGGCACCCGGGCGGCGGCCACCGCCCCGAACACCTCGGCGATCGCCGCCCCGGCCCCCTGCCGCTCCGCCTCGGCGTCGTTGGCCGCACCCGGCGTGTCCACCAGCGTCAGTACCGGGATGTCCAGCCGGTCCGCGAGCCGGATCAGCCGGGCCGCGGTGCGATACCCCGCGGGCCGGGTCGCCGCCCCTGTCTGTGCCGCGTACGCCACGGTACGGCCGTCCCGCTCACCGAACCCGCACAGCATGCCGTCGGGATCCGTACCGCCACAGCGGTCGCCGCTCAGGGAGACCCGGCGGGTGAAGTAGGCGTCCAAGTAGGCCTGCGCACGCGGACGTTCGGGGGCGCGGGCGCGCCGCACGGCTTCCCAGCCGGTGGCGGGCAGGTCGGGGGTGCCGAGGGCGTGCGGTGCCGCGGCCTCCTGCGCGGGAGTGGTGAGCAGCCGCAGCCATGCCCCCAGGGTCTCCCGCAGCTCCTCCGGCCGTACCACCGCGTCCGCCGACCCCACCGCCACCTGTGCCTCCGCGGTGTAGGCGGCCGGGTCCGCGTCCGGGGGCCGGACCCGGGAACCCGCGAAGCCCACCTGGGCGCCCGGGAGCGCCAGGATCACATCGGCCCCGGCACCGAGGGTGGCCCAGCCGCCGCCGGTCGTGGGGTCCCGCAACACCGCGATCTGCGGCAGGCCCGCCTCCCGGGTGAGCGCCGACTCACGGGCCACACGCTGCAACTGGGTCAGCGCCAGCATGCCCTCCTGCATCCGGCTGCCGCCGGTGGCGACCAACGGTACGACCGGGAGCCGGTGGGCCCGGGCGTGGTGGTACGCCGCCTCCAGCCGGTCGCCGGTGCGCTCGCCCAGGGATCCGCCGAGGAAGCCGAACTCGAACGCGATCAGCACGGCCCGGGTGCCCCCGACGCGCGCGGTGCCGCAGACGACCGACTCCTCCTCGCCGGTGCGCTCGGCGGCACGGGCGCGCGAGGCGTCGTAACCCTGCCAGCCGAGCGGGCCGTCGGCCTTCGGATTCCTTATCCTGCCCGGGAGTTCCTCGAAGGTCGCCTCGTCCGCGACCAGCGCCAGGATCTTCCGCGCCGACAGTCGCTCAGGCATCGGCCACCAGCGCCCGCTTCATGATCTTCCCCATGTCGTTGCGGGGGAGCGCCTCCAGGTAGCGGACCACCCGCGGCCGCTTGTGCGGCGCCAGCCGCCGGGCCACATGACCGGCCAACTCCTCGGCGGCCGGCGGCGACTGCGGGTCCGCCGGGACGATCCACGCCACGATCCGCTCGCCCAGGTCCGCGTCCGGCTCCCCGGTGACCGCCGCCTCCCGCACCCCCGGATGCTCCAGCAGGGCGTTCTCGATCTCGCCGGCCCCGATCTTGTAACCGCCGCTCTTGATGAGATCGGTGGCCTTGCGCCCGACGATCCGCACGTACCCGTCGCTCTCGCGCACCGCCATGTCACCGGTGCGGAACCAGCCGTCGGCGGTGAAGGCGGCGGCGGTCGCGTCGGGCCGGTTCAGGTACTCGGTGAACAGGTTCGGGCCGCGCACCTGGATCTCGCCGACGGTCTCCCCGTCGTACGCGGCCACCTCCGTGCCGTCCTCCTCCACCAGCCGCAGCTCGACCCCGGGCAGCGGCACACCGACGGTCCCCGCGCGGGCCTCCCCGTCGGCCCGCACGCTGGTGTTCATCAGCGTCTCGGTCATGCCGTACCGCTCGATCACCCGCCGCCCGGTCGCGGCCGCGATCCGCTCGTGGTCGTGCACGGGCAGCGCGGCCGAGCCGGAGACCAGCAGCCGGGCCCCGGCCAGGGCCTTGGCCAGTTCCGGGTCGCCGGGGAGGGCCTCGGCGATGCGGTGGTACATCGTCGGCACCCCGAACAGCATGGTCGCGCCGTCGTTCAGCTCCCGGGCCACGCCCTCGGTGGTGAACCGCCCCAGGTGCCGCACCGAGCCGCCGCGCCGCAGCGGGCCGAGGATCCCCAGCACGAGCCCGTGCACATGGAACAGGGGGAGCCCGTGCACCAGCACGTCGTCCTCCGTCCACTGCCAGGCGTCGGCGAGCGCGTCCAGGGTGGCGGCGAGGGCTCGGCGGGGGATGACGGCGCCCTTGGGGGGACCGGTGGTGCCGGAGGTGTAGACGATAAGGGCGGGGGTGGTGTCGGAGGGCTGGTCCTCGGGGGTGGCGCCGGTGGCGGACGCGTCTACGTCGAACCGGTCCAAGTCGCTCAGAACGGAAGGGAGTTCGGCGCCGGGTGCGGCCAGGATCAGGTCCGGCGCGCTGTCGGAGACGATGTGCGCCAGCTCCTTCTCGCCCGACTTCGGGTTGAGCGGCACCGCGGCCACCCCGGCGAGCAGTGCGCCGGTCACCGCCACGGCGGTCTCCAGCTCCGGGGTCGCCCAGACGGCCACCCGGCCGGCCCCGTGGATCCGTGCGGCGAGCGCACCGGCCGCGCCCGCGAGTGCGCCGTACGTCAACGACCGTTCGCCGAACCGCAGGGCGCACCGGTCACCGGGGCCGTCCGCCAGGGCGGGAAAGAGGGAGGACACGCGGCGCACTCCTTGGCTGTCTTGGCTGTCGGAAAGGCTCTCGGCACCCTTCCTACACCAGGAGCCTCGTTCCCACGACGGTGCTCAGATCGGGCGCGAGGCGCAATTCCGTCGCGCGGAGGGCGGGATGCTCCAACCAGTGCAGCCGGGCGAGGTCCGGGGTGCCCTCGTGCAGCGGCGGCCAGCCGGTCGCCGGGGTGAAGTCGTCGACGACGACCGTTCCGCCGGGTGCGAGCAGGCTCTCGACGCCGGCGGGCACGTCGCCGGGGACCTTGCCCTGCCCGCCGCCGTCGAGTACGAGCAGGTCGAAGGGGGCGTACTCCTCGATCCGCCGCCAGTCACCGGTGAGCACGGTGACTTCGGGACGGCCGGCGAAGACCTCGGCGGCGAGCCGGGCCCGCTCCGGGTCCCGCTCCACGCTGTACAGCCGCACGCCCGGCCCTGCCCCCGAGGCCAGCCAGGCCAGGCCTACGCCCAGCCCCGTCCCCGTCTCCCCGATCCGAGCCCGGGCGCCGCCCGCCAAGGCGTGCAGCAGGCGGCCCTGTTCGGGGCGGCAGGAGTAGGGGAAGCCGGAGGCGCGGGCAGCGGTGAGGGCCTGCCGCACGAGGGGCGGGAGGCCGTCCGTGCCGGTGTACGAGTCGGTACCGAGAGTCGCCATACAGCCACTTCTATCCGACGGACACGGGTGGATGGGTGGGCAGGACGACATCGGCGACGACACAGCTCACGTTGTCGGGTCCGCCCGCGGCATTGGCCTCGTCGATCAGCGCCCGACCCGGGTCCTCGCCGGCGAGCAGCTCCCTGATCCGCTCGTCCGGGACGACACCGGTCAAGCCGTCGGAGCACAGCAGGTACCGGTCGTCGGCCCGGGCCTCGTGCAGGCGCAGGTCGGGAGTCGGGGCCGCATCGCCGGTCAGGGCCTTGAGCAGCAGGGTCCGCTGCGGGTGGCTCTCGGCCTCCTCCGGCGTCAGGCGGCCCTCGTCGATCAGGGACTGGACGACGCTGTGGTCGTGGGTGATCCGGAACAGCTCGCCGTCCCGCAGCAGATACGCCCGTGAGTCCCCGATGTGGACGAGGGCCAGCTGCGATCCCGTCCACAGCAGTGCGGTGAGGGTGGTGCCGATGGCGGCGCTGCCCCCGGCGACGTCCTGGACCGCCTCGGTCGCCCCGCGCACGGCGTCCTCCAGCAGGTTCAGCACATTGCCGGCGGCGATCTCCTCTCCCTCTTCCAGGAACTTCAGCGCTTCCACGGCCGCGCTGCTCGCCGGCGCCCCCGCCGGACCGAAGCCGTCGGCCACGGCGAGCAGCCTACGGCCCGCGTACACCGTGTCCTGATTGGCCGGGCGGACGTGCCCACGGTCGGAGTGGGCGGAGTAACGGAGTTCCAGCATGGTGGTGTGGTCCCTTCTCGATTCGCCGGTCAGCTGGTCGACGAGGAACGCGGCGAGATCCCGCCGTACGGCCGTCTCCGCCTCGACCCGGGCCCAGTACGCCCGGATCTCCCGCGCGGCGTCCGCCGGGCTCAGGGCGCACACCGCGCGGATCTCGGCCAGCGGCATGCCCAGCCGTCGTAGCCAGGCCACGAGGCGGGCCTGCTGGAGCTGTGCCCTGGCGTAGTACCGGTAGCCGGTGTCCGGGTCGACCCGGGCGGGCCGCAGCAACTCCAGCTCGTCGTAGAGCCGCAGGGCCTTTGGGGACAGCCGGCTCGCCTTGGCGAAGGCTCCGATCGTCAGCAAGTCCATGAAGCTCCTCGCGCTCCTCGTCGTCTGCCACCGATGCTGGGGCTTCACCAAAGGTGAAGGTCAAATGCGTTGTCGTGGTTCCTGTCGCGCTTGTTAGCCTCACAGCCGATCGGACCGTCGTACGACAGGGAGCCCGCCGTGCCCCGTATCGCCCTCGCCACCTACGACCCCGGAGCCGAGCCGAGCAAGGACAGCGACCTGCCGGTGCTGGTGCGGGCCCTGCGGGAGGCGGGGGCCGAGGCCGAGAGCCGGGCCTGGGACGACCCGGACACGGACTGGGGCGGCTACGACCTCGTCGTCATCCGGTCGACCTGGGACTACAGCTGGCGCGCCGAGGAGTTCGAGGCGTGGGTGGAGCGGGTCGGCGCCGTGTCGCGCCTGGCCAATCCGCCCGCCGTGGTGCGCTGGAACTCCGACAAGCGGTATCTCGGGGAGCTGGCGGCGGCCGGTGTGCCCACCGTGCCCACGCGCTACATCGCTCCGGGCGAGCCCGCTGACCTGCCTCTCGATCACGAGTACGTGATCAAGCCGACCTCCGGTGCGGGCGCCCGGTTCGCCGCCCGCTATGCCCCCGGCGAGCGCGAGACGGCCGTACGGCAGCTGGCGCGGATGCACGCGGAGGGGTTCACGGCGATGGTGCAGCCGTATGTGCGGGGCATCGACGTCAGCGGGGAGCGGGCGCTGCAGTTCTTCGGCGGCGGCCTGCTGCACGCCAGCCGGAAGGGTGCCGTCCTCTCGCCCGGTACCCCTTACGACGCCGACAAGGTCGCCCACCCCGACCTGGAGCCCTGGCAGCCCACGGACGCCGAACTCGCGGTGGCGGAGAAGGCGTTGACCGTCGTGCCCGGTGGTGCCCCCGAGTTGCTGTACGCGCGCGTGGACCTTGTCGACGGGGAGGACGGGCAGCCGCGGGTGATGGAACTGGAGCTGGTGGAGCCGAACCTGTTCCTGTTCCTGCACCCGGGCTCGCTGCCGCGCGTCACCGAGGCGGTCCTGGCGGCGGCTCAGGACTGACCGACGGTGGCCCGGCAGGCCTCCGCGTACGCCCTGACCAGCGGGCGCCCCTCGTCCTCGCGGCGCCACGCCAGGGCGTAGCGGCTGGGGCCGATGCCCCGGACCGGGCGGGTGGTGACACCGCCCAGGGTGATCAGCGGGGCGTTGCCCTCGGCGAGCAGGCAGACGCCGAGGCCGGCGACCAGCGCCTCGTACGTCTCCTCCACCCCGGCGATCTCGGCGCCGATGCGCGGCGGGCGGCCCGCCCGGGCGTCCAGGGCGAGCCAGTAGTCGCGCAGCGGGCCCGCGGTCCTGGGGAGAGCGAGGAACGGCTCGTCCAGCAGGTCCGTGAAGTCGATCTCGGCGCGGGCGGCGAGGGGGTGTGTGTCGGGGAGGGCGACCAGGCGGGGTTCCTCGGCGAGGACGGTCCAGGCGTAGCGCTCCTCGTCGGGCAGCGGCAGCCACACGAAGGCGACGTCCGCGCTGCCGTCCGCGAGGCCCGCCGTCGGGTCCTCCCAGCTCACCTGGCGCAGCCGGGCGGTGGCCTCGGGGTGCGCGGCGGTGAAGCGGGAGCGGATGGCCGGGAGGAGCCCGCCCCGGCCGGGGCTGGTGCTCATGCCCACCGTGAGCGTGCTGCGCTGCGTCGCCTTGGCCGCCTCCACCGCGGCCGCGCCCTCCTCCCACGCGGCCAGCACCTGCCGGGCGTGCGGCAGCAGCGCCTCGCCCGCGGCCGTCAGCGCCACCCCGTGCCGGTCGCGGTGCAGCAGCTCGGCCCCCAACTGGCGCTCCAGCGCCCGGATCTGCTTGCTGAGCGCGGGCTGTGACACATACAGCCGCTCGGCGGCGCGCGTGAAGTGCAGCTCCTCGGCGACGGCGACGAAGTAGCGCAGGTCCCGGGCATGGACGTCCATGGTCATAACCGTTGGCTATCACCGTGAGTCTTGGACGGGCAACGGCATTAGGCACCAAGGTGGTTCGTGTCAGGACACACACGAGGTGGATACGGGGAGTTGCCGTGAACAAGGTATGGCTGGTTACCGGTGCGAGCAGCGGGTTCGGGCGGGCGATCACCGAGGTGGCGGTCGCCGCGGGTGATGTGGTGGTCGGCGCGGCCCGGCGTCCCGAGGCGCTGGACGACCTGGTGGCCGCGCACCCCGACCAGGTGGAGGCGCTGCGGCTGGACGTCACCGATCCGGCCGCGATCGAGGAGGCCGTACGGGACGTAGTGGCCCGGCACGGGCGGATCGACGTGCTGGTCAACAACGCGGGGCGTACGCATGTCGGTGCCGTCGAGGAGACCACCGACCAGGAGCTGCGGGAGCTGTTCGACCTCCACTTCTTCGGCCCGGCGGCCCTCGTGCGGGCGGTGCTGCCGCACCTGCGGGAGCGGCGCTCGGGCGCGATCGTGCAGATGAGCAGCATGGGCGGGCAGATGTCCTTCGCGGGCTTCGGGGCGTACAGCGGGACGAAGTTCGCGCTGGAGGGCATGTCCGAGGCGCTCGCGGACGAGGTGCGGGAGTTCGGCATCAAGGTGCTGATCGTGGAGCCGGGCGGCTTCCGGACCTCGCTGATGGACCCCGCCCGGGCCGGGGTCAGCGCGGACAGCGGGACGTACGCCAGGGTGAGCGAGACCCGCGGGCTCGTCGCGGGCGGCGACGGTACGCAGCCCGGTGACCCGGCCAAGGCGGCGGCCCTCATCCTGGCCGCGCTGGAGGCGGAGCGGACCCCGCTGCGGCTGCCGCTCGGCGACGACGGGGTGAGCGCCGTCCTGGGCCACCTCGACCAGGTCCGCGAGGACGTCACCGCGTGGGAGAAGCAGGCCAGGGCTACGGCCTTCGACGCCTGAGCCCGCTCAGGTGCGGATCGCCGTCCGCTGGAGCAGCCCCCAGGTGAACTCGGCGACGACCTCGTGTCGTACGCCGTCCCCGTCGGGGGCCGTGAAGGCCAGGCCTGGGGGTCCCCCCACGCCATTCGGGCAGTGGGGGAGGGTGGGGGCCGTGCCCTCCAGCGGGCGGGCCGGGGCGAAGGCGCGGGCGGCCTCGTCCACCGTGCAGGACCACGGGGTGAGGTCGTCCAGGGTGCGCAGGGCCGGGGCCGGGGCGCCCGGCGCGCGCACCAGCCACTCGTTCCAGACCGCACCGTCGGGGGAGACCAGCACCTCGAAGCGCAGGCCGGGCCAGAGGGGCAGCGCCCACTGCCGGGCCTCGCAGTCGACGTCACCGAGGCGGCGCGGGACGACGGCCTCGGGCGCGCCGAGGACCGACCGGTACCGGGCGGCGGCGGACCGCGACCTCGGCGACCGGACCATGGCCTGCCAGCGCTTGTTGGCCTCCCGCATGTCCGCGATCGACGCGCCCAGCGTGCGCCGGGCGTTCTCGACCAGGTCCGGGTTGTGGTCGGCCATGCGGCGCAGCAGCACCAGCTGGAAGTCGAGTTGCATGGCACCCATGGTGCCCGGCTCGCTCCAGGCCATTGCCCGCGCAACCCTGCATGACTAGCCTGTGTTCGTCATGCCGATCGTCTGTTGAAATCTCGAACACAGACGCTTAGACCCAAGGGAGGGGGCCGGACGTGGGACGCCTCGTGCCTGCCGTGACCCGGGCTCTGGACATTCTGGAGCTTTTCCTGGACGGGGACGGGACTCTCTCCGCCCCCGACATCGTGCGCAAGCTGCAGCTGCCGCGCACCACCGTGCACGAGCTGGTCACCACGCTCGCCGCACGCTCGTACATCGTGCAGGTGCCGGGACAGCCCGGACGGTACCGGCTCGGCGTACGCCCGTACCAGCTCGGCAGCCGCTACGCCGAGCAGCTCGACCTCGCGGCCGAGGGCCAGCAGGTGGCCCGCTCGGTCGCGGAGACCTGCGACGAGACGGTCCACGTGGCCATCCTCGAGGGCACCGACGTCATCTACATCGCCAAGGTCGACTCCACGCACGCCGTGCGCATGGTCTCGGCCGCGGGGCGCCGGCTGCCCGCCCACTGCACCTCCGTCGGCAAGATGCTGCTGGCCTCGCTGCCGGAGCAGGAGCTGGCGGCGCGGATCCCGGACGATGCCGAGCTGACCGCGATGACGCCCAACAGCATCACCGATCCCGGCGCGCTGCGCGAGGCCCTGGCGGAGATCCGGCAGCGGGGCATCGCGGTGGAGAGCCGCGAGTCCAACCCGGACGTGTCGTGCGTGGCGGCCCCGGTGCGCGACCGCGCAGGTCACGTGGTCGCGGCACTCTCCATCTCGGTCCCCATGATCCGCTGGAGCGACGAGCGGCGGGACGAGCTGGAGCAGCTGGTCGCCAAGGGCGCGGCGGAGCTGTCGGAGCGGCTCGGCCACCGGAGCGTGGCATGACGGCGTACGAGGTCGCCGTGCCCGCGGAGGCGACGCTCGGCGAGGGCCCCACCTGGGACTCGGCGACCGGCCGCCTCATCTGGCTCGACATACTGGGCATGCGCGTCCACACGTACGACCCCTCCTCCGGCCGCCGGACGAGCCGTACGACGGAGCAGCACGTGGGCGCCGCGAAGCCCCGCGCGGGGGGCGGCCTGGTGCTGAACCTGCGCGACGGCGTCGGCCTGCTGGACCCCGACGACACCTTCCGCTGGCTGCACCACGAGCCGGTGCCCGGCCGCCGCGCCAACGACGCGGCCGTGGCTCCCGACGGGGCCCTCTGGGCGGGCACGATGCGGTACGACGAGGCGGCGGGCGGTGGCACGCTGACCCGCCTGACCGGGGACGGGGACGTTCGTGTCGCCCTCCCCGACGTCACCGTCAGCAACGGCACCGGCTGGAGCCCCGACGGTCGCCTCCTGTACTACGCCGACACCCCGACCCGGCGCGTGGACGTCTTCGACTACGACGACGAGGGCATCCGCAACCGCCGCACGCTGACGGAGATCGAGGAGGGGGCCGGCTTTCCCGACGGGCTGACGGTCGATGCGGAGGGATGTGTGTGGGTGGCGCTGTGGGACGGGGGAGCGGTGCGCCGCTATACCCCGTCCGGTGACCTGGACCGCGTGATCACGTTGCCGACCCCGCGTACGACTGCCTGCGCCTTCGGTGGCCCCGACCTGACCGACCTCTACATCACGACGGCTCGCATCGGGCTGTCGGCGCCCCATCCGATGTCGGGCTCGCTGCTGGTGGTACCCGGGGCGGGGAAGGGGTTGCCCCAACCGGCATTCGCCGGCTGACCGGAACCGGGGCATGCCGCCCCAGCGGCACGACTGCCCGCAGTTACGGACGGTGCTATTGCGGCCGACGGGGCTGCAACTCCCCAGGGGCGCGGGGAACTGCGCGACCAGCCCCCACCGGCCCGCACCCGGCAACGGACCGTAGCCCCGCCTAAAAGACCCCCGCAGCCTTCCGTTCCTCCACAGTGAGCGGCGGAGCCGTGAGCGGCGGCTTCAGTGGCCCCACCGCGGCAGCGACAAGCACGCTCGGTGCCAGCAACGCCTCCGCCCCCCGCTGCAGCGCCGTCACGTCCGTCATCCGGCGGGCCACACGGCCGTTGCCCGTCGCGGTGTACAGGAGGCGGCCGACGTAGGCGGACAGGAGACGGTCCCGCAGGGTAGGGCCCGTCTCCGTCGCGCCGGGATAGAAGACGTCCGCCCCGATCGCCAGGTCCCACGCCGCCCGCACCGTCCGCCCCACCGCCTTCTGGATGTGACGGGACAGGCCCGGGGTGCTGCCGAGGGGACCCTGGCGGCGGATCACATCCCGCAACGCCAGCGCGGATTGAGCCGACACCGCCATTCCGTGGCCGTACACCGGGTTCAGCGCACACACCGCATCCCCGAGCACCACGAAGTTCTCCGGCCACACCGGCATCCGCTCGAAGAAGTAGCGGCGGTTCGCGGTGGTCCGGGTGGTCGTCACCTCGGTCAGCGGCTCCGCGTTCGCCAGCAGCTCGCCGATGAGCGGATGGCGCAGCTCCTTGAGGGCGTACCGGTCGAAGTGGTCGGGGTCCTTGGGGATGTCGTCGCCTCGGCCGCCGAAGAGCGTGACGATCCACCGGCCGTCCTCGACCGGCATCAGCACGCCCCCACGCCCGGTCCCCGCACCCCGGGGATCGGGCTCGATGTTGACGATCGGGAAGCCGTCCCGTGCCGCCTGCTCCGGCGCCCGGAACAACCGGCTGGCGTACACCAGCCCCGAGTCGACCTCCCGCCGCTCCGGCCCGGGCAGCCCCAGCTCGGTCAGCCAGTGGGAGGCCCGGGAACCGCGGCCGGTGGCGTCGACGACCAGGTCGGCCGACAGGGTGCGCTCGGCGGCGTCGTGGGCCCGGATCCGTACCCCGGTCACGCCCGTGTCCGTGCCCGTGAGGGCGACCGCCTCGGCCCGCTCCACCAACTCGATGTCCCCGTGGGCCAGGGCGAGTTGCCGTACCACCCAGTCCAGCAGATCCCGGCTGGCCGGCAGCATGAACGCCGACTCGGACCACCGCCGGTACCAGCCGTGCGGCGACAGGGCCACCATGTCCGTGGTCATCGGCACCCGGCTCACCCCGGCCGCCCGCAGCCGCCCGATCGCCCCGGGCAGCAGCTGCTCCAGTGCCCGCGCCCCGCCCGACCACAGCTGGTGCACATGCCGGGCCTGCGGCAGCCCCTTGCGCGGCTCGGGCCCCGCGGGCAGCGCGTCCCGCTCGACCACGGTCACCCGGGCGCCGGTCGAGGCCAGGGCGCGGGCCGCGAGCAGGCCGGCGAGGGAGCCGCCGAGCACGACGGCGGCGGGCTTGCGTTCACTCATGTACGGCAACGCTCTCTGCTGGGACGGCCGCACGCGCGCGGACCGTCTCGATGTCGTCGGGACGGCGCAGGGCCCGGGAGACGGCCCCGATCTCCTGGAGCAGGTTGGTGGTGTCGGGCCCGGCGGCCGACTCCGGCGGCTCGGGGTCGCGGGCCTTCGCCTCGATCGCGTCGAGGATGCTGACCGCGGCCGCCAGGGCCCGGGCCTGCTCCGGCGGATGCCCGAGGGCGAGCGCGGCGTCGTACGACCGCCTGCCCAGGCCGGTGTCGATGTGCCGGGCCAGTGGCAGCAGCACGTCCCGGATGAACGTCTCGCGCCGGGTCAGCCGCAGCTCGGGCGTGGCCCGCAGCACGAACGGCACGCCCTCCCCGCTCACGGACCGCATCAGCTGGTACAGGGGCCGCAGTTCGCGGTGGGCGAGCCGGACCCGCCAGCGGTCGTGCAGGTACTGGCCGGCGTGCGGCAGGATGAAGCCGACGGCGATCAGGATGGCGGACAGGGCGGCGACCGGCGGGGCGAGGTTGGTGCTCAGCCAGTCCAGGTCCTGCCCGCACCAGCGCGCGGCGACGGCGATCAGCTTGGTCGCGTCGAAGATCAGGTTCAGCACATAGCCGGCGCCCAGCAGCTTCAGCCCCCAGCGCAGCCAGGCGTCCAGGCCCTCGGCGCGCACCCAGTTCCAGATCAGCCTGGAGGTGATCAGGCAGGCCACGGCGTGCGCGACGAGGTAGAGCAGGATCTCCTCGCGCATGAACGGGGTGGTGGCGTAGTACGTGTCCAGGTCCCGCAGCCGCTCCTCGGGCGCGTCGGCGAGCAGGAACAGCACCCACAGCGCGACGACCACCCCGGAGTAGACCGAGATCACCCAGCGCATCGCACGCCGGGTGGCTGCCGAGCGGTCGGACAGGCCGTTGCGCCAGGTGATGATCAGCAGCAGGCAGGACCCGCAGAACGCGGTGATCAGCGAATAGCACCAGGGCGCCGAGATGTTGGGGACACCGGTGAGCCGGTTGACGGCGGCGATCGTGGACGGGGTGCAGAAGACGAACACCCCGCAGGCGAGCAGCAGCAGTCCGCCGACCGCGCGCAGCAGCGGGTCCCGCCACAGCCGGATGATGGAGGGCAGCTTGATCACCAGGGCGGCGGTGAGCACCGCGGTGGGGATCCAGAAGGAGATGTAGAACTCGCTGAGGAAGTCCGAGGGGTCCAGCGCCAGCAGGGTCACCGCGCGGCTCCTCCTCGTCCGCGGTAGCCGAGGGAGCGCTGGACCGGGTCGAGGGGCGTGCCGGGGCCGGGACCGGTGAGGTAGGGCCGGAACAGGGTGGCCAGGCGGTGGCCGAAGTCGTCGGCCTCGGCCTCGTCGACCTCGCGGGAGCCGTTGCGGGCGGCCACCGTCAGGGCCATGTCCCGCCAGCGGGGCTCACCCGCGAGCGCGCGGGCCGCCGCGGCCCCGGCCAGGTGGTGGTGCCGGTGCCCGGCGTGCAGATGCCACAACTCATGGCCGAGGATGACGAGTTGCTGCACGGCTTCGGCCCGCTCCTCCACGATGACCAGGTCGAAGTCCTGGAACTCCACCCACAGGCCGGTGACCTCGATCTCGTCCGGGAAGCGCTCGAAGCGCAGCTCCACCGGCCGCCCGGCCCGCCGTGCGGTCATCTCCTCGCACAGCGCCCGGCACAACTGCCCTACGTCGTCCGGTGGTTGCGGTCGCGCGCGAACGGCGGCGGCGAGGTCGGCGGCCAGGGCGCGCATCGCCGGGCCCGGGCGGGCGCCGTACAGCCACGCGGCCAGCCGTGCCGCCCGCTGCCGCGCACCCGCGATGGTCATCGCTCCCCCTTCTCACCGCCGGTGTGCGGTTCGTCCGAGCGTACGCGCCTGGATGTGTTCGCGTCAGGTGATCCGACGGCCGTTGTTCAACGAGGAACGACCGCTTCCGCTCCCGGGGCCCGGCGAAAGTCTGCGTCCAACCCATTGACGCGCAAGCGCTTCGATTCTACGGTCCGTTCGAAGTTACGAGCGTTATTCGATATACCGAACGGTGGGGCAAGGTATGGGACAACCTGGCCTGAATCGCAGGCAACTTCTAGGGGCGGCAGGCGGATTGGCGGTAGCCGCGAGCTTCGGCTTCGCGGCCCTGGGCAGCGGAGCCGACGCGCTCGCCTCCAGTGCCCGTACGCGGGTGCGCTACTGGAACCTCTTCAGCGGCGGCGACGGCGGCAACATGGTCGCGATGGTGGACGCCTTCCACAAGGCCAACCCGGACGTCGCGGTCAAGGCCTCCACCCTGACGTGGGGCGGCCCCTACTACACCAAGCTCGCCATGGCCGCCGCCGGCAACCGCGCCCCGGACCTCGCGGTCATGCACCAGGGCCGTGTCCCCGGCTTCGCGCCGGGCCGCCTCCTGGACCCCTGGGACATGGACCTCCTCACCAAGTACGGCGTCAGGGAAGCCGACTTCAACCCCGTGCTGTGGAAGCGCGGCATCGTCGACGGCAAGCTCTACGCCCTGCCCCTCGACATCCACGTCCAGCTGAACTTCTACCGCAAGGACGTCTGCGAGAAGGCGGGCCTGCTCGACGCCGACGGCCGGCTGCCGGCCGCGACCTCCCCCGACGACTGGTTCGAGATCCTCAAGGCGGCCAAGGGACAGCTCAAGAAGGGCCAGCAGACCCTCGGCCTGCACGCCAACGACCAGAACTTCTCCTGGTGGTTCTTCGTCGCCTTCTACCAGCAGCTCGGCGGCACCTACTTCAACGACGACCAGACCCAGGTCACCTTCGACACCGACAAGGCCACCCAGGTCCTGGAGTTCCTCCGAAAGAACGTCACCGAGGGCTATGTCACCGTCGGCGCGGCGGACGGCGAGGCCTTCATCGCCGGGTCGCCGTTCACCTGGGAGGGCAACTGGTCGGTGCCCTACTTCAACGGGGAGAAGATCGCGTACGGCGCCCAGCCGCTGCCCCCGGTCTTCGGCACCCCGGCCACCCACGCCGAGTCGCACTCGTTCGTCCTGCCCCACCAGGCCGATCGCGGCGGCGCCGCCAACGAGGGCGCGCACATGCTGGCCGCCTACATGGTCAAGCACGCCACCGCCTGGGCGGGCGGCGGTCACGTCCCCGCCTACCTGCCCACCTTCAAGGACCCGGCCTACCTCAAGCTGACCCCGCAGAACGAGTACTCCAGGCCCGCCATGGAACACCCGGCCACCGAACCCCACATCTGGTTCGCCGGCTCCACCGGCGTCCTCGCCCAGCGCATCGGCCCGGTCGTCGCCGCCTCCAACGTCGGCTCCGCCAAACCGGACGCCGCCGCCCGCCGCATGAAGTCCGAACTGCGGAAACTGCTTGCCGCCAAGAACCCGATGGACGGCCGGACCGCCGCCCAGGAGCTGAAGGGAGCGGGCGCATGAGCAGCACCACCGTCGTGGGCGCCAAAGCGGTGCGCCCTCGTACCGCGACCGCCACCGACTCCGCCCGGCTGCGCTGGGGCCGCCGCCTCCAGCACGGTGGCTGGTTCGTCGCCCCGTTCTTCGTCCTGTACGGGCTGTTCGTGATCGTGCCCGTCGTCCGCGGTCTCTACCTCAGCTTCACCGACGCCAACATCTCCGGCGACCACACCAGCTTCATCGGCCTCTCCAACTACCGTGAGGCCCTCAAGGACCCCCTGGTGTGGGACTCGCTGTGGCACAGCGTCCAGTTCACCCTCGAAGTCGTGCCGTGCATCGTCGTCGTGGCGCTGCTGATGGCACTGATCGCCCACCACACCGTGCACTTCAAGTGGCTGTGGCGGCTGTGCTTCTTCGCCCCTTTCCTCCTCCCGTCGGCCGTCGTCGGCAACCTGTGGTGGTGGCTGTTCCAGCCCACCAACGGCATGGTCAACCACGTCCTCGGCCTGGACACGCCCTGGCTGACCCAGAAGTCGACGGCGATGCTCGCGGTCGTGATCGCGACCCTGTGGTGGACGGTCGGCTTCAGCTTCCTCCTCTACCTGGCGGCCCTGCAGAACATCCCGCAACACCTCTACGAGGCCGCCGAACTGGACGGAGCCAACGCCTTCCAGCGCATGCTGCACATCACCGTGCCGAACCTGCGCAACATCACCGGACTCGTCTTCGCCCTCCAGATCCTGGCCTCGCTCCAGGTCTTCGACCAGGCCGTGGTCATGTACCAGTTCGGCCCCGGCCCGGAGGAATCGACCCGCACCTTCGTCCAGTACACCCTCGAACAGGGCTTCACCAGCTACCGCGTGGGCTACGCCTCCGCGATCTCCTTCATCCTCTTCCTCATCATCGCCGTCGTCGCACTCGGCCGGATGTGGCTGCTGCGCAACCGCGAGGAGGGCGCTGCCCGATGACCACTCCCGTCCTGCGCAAGCCCCGCAGCACCTGGACCCCGGGCCAGATCGCCCTCACGATCGTGGCCGCGGCCCTGTCCCTGATCTGGGTGGCGCCCCTCGCCTGGGCCCTGTCCACCTCGCTGAAGACCCCGACCGAGTCCGTCACCTCGCCGCACTGGATCCCGGACCACTTCACCCTGGACTCCTGGGACAAGGTCTTCGAGGCGGGCAACATCCCCAACTGGTTCGTCAACTCGGTCGTGGTGTCCGTCTGCGTCACCGTGATCGTGCTGCTCGTCGCCTCCCTCGCCGGATACGGCTTCGCCCGCACCGAGTTCCGCGGCAAGTCGGCCCTGCTGGCCCTGACGATGGCCGGCCTGATGTTCTCCCCGGCGATCCTCGGCGTCCCGCTGTTCACCACCGTGCAGTCGCTGGGGATGGTCGACACCTACTGGGGCATGATCCTCCCCCAGTGCGCCCCGGCCGCCATGGTCTACATCCTCTACAAGTTCTTCCAGTCGCTGCCGAAGGAGCTGGAGGAGGCCGCGTTCATCGACGGCGCCGGCCGCTGGCGGATCTTCTTCACGATCGTCCTCCCGCTCTCCAAGCCGTCCCTCTCGGCGGTCGGCATCTTCACCTTCATCGCCTCGTGGAACAACTTCATCTGGCCGTACATGGTGACCAACAACCCCGACCTGATGACCATGCCCAACGGCATCGCCACCGTGCAGAACGCCTTCGGCATCGTCTGGCCCCAGCTCATGGCCGGCGGCCTCATCGCGGGCCTGCCGCTGATCATCGTCTTCGTCTTCTTCCAGAGCCAGATCGTGCGGGGCGTGGCCCACACGGGCCTGGCCGGCCAGTAAGGAGAGAGTGAGTTGAAGCGCCTCAGACTCGCCGCACTGTTCGCCGCGGCCGCCCTCGCCCTGCTCCCCACCACGGCGTCCGCGGACGTCACCTACCCGGACCCGATCCCCCTCGCCGGCCAGCAGATCATCCACGACCCCACCGTCCACCAGCTGAGGAACGGCCAGTACGTCGCCTACTCCACCGGCGGCATCATCGGCGCCCGCCTCTCCACCGACCTCCACCACTGGGACGACGCGGGCAACGCCTTCGCCACGCCGCCGAGCTGGTGGTACGACTACAACTCCACCGCCGACCCCTGGGCCCCGGACCTCAGCTACCGCGACGGCCGCTACTGGCTCTACTACGCGGTCTCCTCCTGGGGCACCAACCACTCCGCGATCGGCGTGGCCACCTCACCCACCGGCCTCCCCGGCACCTGGACCGACCACGGCAAGGCCTTCAGCTCCGAGAAGACGGACACCTGGAACGCCATCGACCCGGCCCTGATCCACGCCGACGGCAAGCTGTGGATGGCGTTCGGCTCGTACTGGACCGGCATCCGCATGGTCGAACTGGACCGCAGAACCGGCAAGGCCCTCCCGGACGCCCCGGTCCACCACCTGGCGACCCGCCCCGACGCCCCCTACGCCGTGGAGGGCGCCTCGATCCTCCACCACGGCGCCTACTACTACCTCTTCGCGTCCTACGACGCCTGCTGCGCGGGCGTGAACTCGACGTACAAGATCAGGGTGGGCCGCTCGACGTCGGTGACCGGGCCGTACGTGGACAGCACGGGCAAGCCGATGCTGGAGGGAGGCGGCGACCTGTTCCTCGCCTCGCACGGCCGCTACATCGGCCCCGGCGGCGAGTCCACGTTCCGCACCCACGGCAAGACCTGGCTGGCGTACCACTACTACGACGCGAACGACAACGGCACCCCGAAGCTGGGGCTGAACGAGCTCGGTTGGCGTGCAGGCTGGCCTGTTTTCAAGTGACACGAAAGGGACCCATGAGCAAGAGCACCGCCCGCTTCACCCTCGACCCAGCCTTCACCATCGGCGAGGTAAACCCCCGCCTCTTCGGTTCCTTCGTGGAACACCTCGGCCGTTGTGTCTACACGGGCATCTATGAGCCGGACCATGCGACGGCAGACGAGGCGGGACTCCGTACCGACGTCCTCGACCTCGTCCGTGAACTGGGCGTCACCACCATCCGCTACCCGGGCGGCAACTTTGTCTCGGGCTACAAGTGGGAGGACTCCGTCGGCCCGGTGGAGGAGCGCCCCCGCCGCCTCGACCTTGCCTGGCACTCCACCGAGACCAACCGGTTCGGTCTCTCCGAGTACATCGCCTTCCTGAAGAAGATCGGCCCCCAGGCCGAACCCATGATGGCCGTCAACCTCGGCACAAGGGGGGTAGCAGAGGCGCTGGAACTCCAGGAGTACGCCAACCACCCCTCAGGCACGGCCCTCTCCGACCTCCGGGCGGCCCACGGCGACAAGGAACCCTTCGGCATCAAGCTCTGGTGCCTCGGCAACGAGATGGACGGTCCCTGGCAGACCGGGCACAAGACGGCCGAGGAGTACGGCCGTATCGCCGCCGAGACGGCCCGGGCCATGCGCCAGATCGACCCCTCCGTGGAACTGGTGGCGTGCGGCTCCTCCAGCCAGTCCATGCCCACCTTCGCCGCATGGGAGGCGACGGTCCTCCAGGAGGCGTACGAGCTGGTCGACCACATCTCCCTGCACGCCTACTACGAGCCGATCGACGGCGACCTGGACTCCTTCCTGGCCTCCGCCGTCGACATGGAGTCCTTCATCGAGAACGTGGTGGCCACGGCCGACCACGTGGGCGCCCGCCTCAAGTCCAAGAAGAAGATCAACCTCTCCTTCGACGAGTGGAACGTCTGGTACCTCTCCCGCTGGGAGGAGTACGCCAAGACCATCGACAAGACCGGCTGGCCCGAGGCCCCGCGCCTGCTGGAGGACAACTACAGCGTCACCGACGCGGTCGTCTTCGGCTCCCTGCTCATCGCCCTGCTCCGGCACGCCGACCGCGTCACCGTCGCCTGCCTCGCCCAGCTGGTCAACGTGATCGCCCCGATCATGACCGAGCCGGGCGGCCCGGCCTGGCGGCAGACGACGTTCTTCCCGTTCGCGCAGGCCTCCCGCCACGGCCGCGGCGAGGTCCTCGACGTGCGCGTGGACTCACCGACGTACGAGACGAGGAAGTACGGCGAGACGGACCTGCTGCACGCCACCGCCGTCCGCGCGGAGGACGGCACGGTCACCGTCTTCGCCGTCAACCGCAGCCGTACCGAGCCGCTGCCGCTCGAAGTCGCCCTGAACGGCCTCGACCTGACGTCCGTCACCGAGCACAGCGCGCTCGCGGACGCCGATCCCGACGCCCGCAACACCCTGGACGACCCCGAGCGGGTCACCCCGCACCCGGTCGAGGGCACCGCCCTGCGGGACGGCACCCTCACCGCCGTACTGGAGCCCCTGTCCTGGAACGTGATCAGGCTCGCCTGAGCGGTCTCAGCGGCCGGGGGAGGGCACCGGAGCCACCGGTGTCCCCCCGGCCGCCCGGCCCAGCAGGGTCAGCTGGACGTTCCCCGGGCCGGACTGCGAGGTGAACTCCGAGAGGACCGCCAGCGCGAGGGTGTTGGTGCCCCGGGTGCGCAGGATGCCGTTCGGCAGGACGAAGGTGTGCTGCGGGCCGACGTTGTTGATGTACTGGCCCATGTTCCAGCCGTTGAGGAAGATCTGCGCCCGGTAGGCCCGGTACGGGTCGTCCTCCAGGGTCAGCCCGATCGACGCGTCGATGTCGGCCGGCACCGACAGCCGGAAGGTCGTCCGGTACCAGGTCACGCCCTGCCGCCGCTCGGCCCGCGGGAAGGTCACCGCCTTCCAGTCCCGGTCCCGGAAGCCGGGCAGGTGCCAGCCTTCCCGCTCCCCGTACAGGCCGCCGTTGTTCTGCGGCCCGCGCACCGGATCCGGGGCCGCCTCGCCCTGGATCCGCCAGGTCACCTCGGGTGCGGCCCCCTTGAACAGGGCGGCGGTCAGTCCACGCGCCACCTTGTGGGTGTCGAGCCCCTTGCCGTCCTGGTCGTGCTGCATGCGCCGGACCAGGACCGACAGTACGTGCCGGCCGGGCGAGCGCAGCTTCTCGCCCACCGGGAAGGCGGCGGTGGCGTCCCAACTGCCCTGCCTGACGGTGGTGTTCTTGTCCGGCACGGGCATCCGGTGGGTGCCCAGCGGCTCCCCGTCCAGCCATGCCATCAACAGGCCCTGCGTACCGGTGGTGTAGGCGAGGGAGACCTCGTCGATGCCGGAGGAGTCGGTGAACGTGCCCCGATACCAGACGTCTCCGTAGTGGAAGCCGTAGTCGTCGGCGAACAGCACGGGCTGGCCGTCCGGGACCGGCGTGACGCTGTACGACGACGTCTTGTCCGCCTTCTTCCACGACGAGTCGTCGAAGTTGGGCCCGGCCTCCGGGGTCTCGGTCCGCATCCGCCAGCGGCCCAGCCGGGGCAGCACCACCTCCGGCACGGAGGGCAGCATCCCGGTCGTCATCAGGCTTCCGGACAAGGTGACCCGGGTCGGTACCTTCCGTCCGTTCCAGACCAGGCTCGCGATCCCGCGCGGTCCCCACACCTCCAGGCTGGTCTCCCCGATGACGTCACCCGTCAGGTGGACCTCGGAACCGCGCAGCTCGGCGTGGCGCAGCAGCGACGGGCCGTACACCAGCAGGGTTCCGGACGGGGTGTCGTACGGGAAGATGCGCACGGCGGTGGCGTCGTCGGCGAAGAGCAGCAGCAGCGGGATCTCGCTCTCGCCCTTGGCGACCAGCACCCGGGTGAGACCGCCCTGCCCGAGGGGCGCGTTGACATGCAGTTCGTCGCCCTCGAACGCCCAGGCGGCCTCCGGGTCGAGCCGGGTGACGAAGGGCTCCTCCGGGCACTTCAGGACCAGGTCCGCCATGTCGTCCCGGCGGCCCGCGAACACGGCGATGTCCTGCCGTCCGGCCGTCAGGCACAGCATGGGCTGCGCGGTGGAGTACTTCAGCGTCCGCTTGCCCAGCGGGAGCCCGGTGGTCAGCATGCGGGCGTCGTGCGCGGGCACGGTGATCCGCAGGTTCCCCGCGTCCGTGGGCAGGTCGGTGGTGACCGGCTCGGTGCCGTCGTTGCGGGCCACGTACACCTGGGTGCCGGTGTCCGGGTTGGCGAGGTGGTAGACCTTCACGCCCTCCGCCTTGACCTCCGCCGCCCGGTCGAGGCGGGCGAAGTCGGGCACGCGCTGCAGCAGATGCCCGAGCTGGTGCATCGGCGCGATCTTCTCCGTGACGTTCCGGCCCTCGTCGATGGCGGCGCCATAGTCGTACGACGTGTAGACGACCGGTGCGGGCAGCCAGCCCCACGACGTCCCGCCGAACGTCATGTACACGTTGTGCAGGGTGATCCCGTTGGCGAGGTTGGTGAGGTAGAAGCGGCGCTCGTAGGCCGCGTCCCGGGTGCGCCGCGACTCGGCGTACCCCTTGCCGTCGAACCAGGAACCGCCCCACGGGTCGAACCAGCCGCCCCCGAACTCGGGCATGAACCCGGGCGTGCGCGGCGAGGCGGTGGACCCGCCGGTCGCCCCGCCGGGCCCGAAGGTCCCCCAGTCGGGCGGCGTCTGGGACGGCGACGGATACCCGTCGAACCCGTACAGCCAGCCGCCCTTCTCCCCGTCGGTGTCGAACGAGTCCGGCACCCAGTGGCCGTTGCGGCCCTTGTCGTTGTGGAAGAGCGGGACGTCGATCCCGTCACCCCGGACCTTCTTGTACAGATGGGACATATAGTCCCGCCCGGTCGGCTCCCCGACGTGGGCGTCGTACTCGTTCTCGATCTGGTAGAGCAGGATCGTGCCCTTGCCCTGGGTGAACAGGTGCCGCCGGGCGATCCGGTTCACCTGGGTCAGCCACTCGTCGACGTGCGACAGATAGGTCGGGTCGGCGGTGCGGGCCGTCCCCTTCGTCGCCGTCAGCCAGCCCGGGAAGCCGCCGCCGTCGATCTCGGCGTTGATGTACGGGCCGGGCCGCAGGATGACGTACAGCCCGGTCTCGGCGGCCGTGCGCAGGAAGAGATCGAGATCCCGGACCCCGGAGAAGTCGTACTGCCCGGGCGCGGGGGAGTGGTAGTTCCACGACACGTAGATGCTCACGGCGTTGTACCCGTGAGCCCGCATCTTCTGCAGCACGTCCCGCCACAGGGACGGGCTCGGCAGCCGGAACGGATGCATCTCGCCGGACCACACGACCAGCCGGCGGCCGTCGACCAGCAGCGAGTAGTGGTCGTACCCGATGGTGTGGCGCTCTCCGTCGGCGCTCGGCGGGGCGGGCGCCGGGCCGGTCGGCACACTGCGCGCCGCGTACGCCGAGGGCGCCCCGGGGCCGCCGCTGCCACCCAGGGCGAAGCCGAGCGCGGCCGAGCCGGCCAGGGCACTGAAGGTACGTCTGCTGAGCGCCAAGGTGGATCCTCCCGGGCGATCTTACGGGGGCGCGGTCCGGCCATTCTCCACGGAGATACGCCCCACAATGGACCCATGAGGATCTCGGCGCGGGCGGATTACGCGGTACGGGCGGTACTGGAGCTGGCCGTACGGGAGGGTGACGGCCCGATGAAGGCCGAGGAAATCGCCGCTGTACAGGACATTCCGCACAAGTTCCTGGAGGGCATCCTGGGTGACCTCCGGCGCGCCGGAATCGTCGACAGCCGACGCGGCGGGGGCGGCGGCTACCGGCTGGCCCGCGCCGCGGCCGCCATCACTGTGGCGGATGTCATCCGCGCGGTGGACGGCCCGATCGTGTCGGTACGGGGAGAACGGCCCACGGGCCTCGCCTACACCGGCACCGCCCAGCCGCTGCTGCCGCTGTGGATCGCCCTGCGGGCGAACGTCCGACGCATCCTGGAGGGCGTCACGCTCGCCGACCTCGCGGCGGACGCCCTGCCGGAGCCGGTACGGGCCCTGGCGGCGGAGCCGGCGGCTTGGGAGAACCCGTGACCCCTCAGCGGGGCGCCGCCTCGTCCAGCTCGGAGCGCCAGCGGGACTGGGCCGTGTCGTAGTGCAGGGGGCCGAGGCGGTACTGCGCGAGGTCGAGGGCGAGGAGCTGTTGGTAGGCCTCTGGGGGAAGGTCGGGCTCCAGCACGATGCGGAGGCTGTTGTCCGGGTCCTGGAGGACGACCGGGCGGGGTGTCTCGTCGCTGCGGTTGCGCAGCGCTCGGACGGCTTCCTGGAGGCAGCGGTAGGCGTCGGTCGCGGCCTTGTCGGCGACCGCCCTCAGGAACGTGTGCAGGGGGACGGAGACCAGGACCATCCAGACGAGCTGGCCTGCCGCGCGGCGGCGGGGGAGTTCACGGACGCGGGGCGTGAAGCCGAGGGCGGCGAGGGCGGTGGTGAGGAGGGTCTCCTGGTCTCGGGGGAGGCGGGGATCCACGACCACGTCGGCGGTGTGAAGGGCGGACTCAGTCACGTTGCAGCAGCTCCTTGAAGTCGTAGACGCGGACCGTGCACTCACCGCCGGTGGCGAGTCGGTGACCGTCGCGGCTGAACGCGATTCCCGAACCGTTGTAGTGCGGAAGCGTGAACACCTCGCGCCCGGTGTGGGTGTCCCAGACCTGTGCGGTGCTCCCGCCGATGGTGGCCAGGTGCCGATCGTCCGGGCTGAGCGCCAGGGCCCGCACCTCCGCCCCGTGGCTCACTTTCAGCAGTGGTGCGCCGGATTCGGCATCCCGGATCGATGCCATGCCGTTGCTGCCGCCGGCGGCGAACCGGCGCCCGTCACTGCTGAACGCCACGGTGAACACGGAGCCGCCGTGCTTGCCCTTCAGCAGTGTGGTGGCGCTCTCGGTGTCGCACACCCACACGGTCCGGTCCGCGCAGCCGCTGACCAACCGGCGACCGTCAGGGCTGAACGCGAGGCTGTGGACCGAGCTGGAATATCGCAGGCGCAGAAGTTCCGCGCCCGTCTTCGCATTCCAGATCCGAACGTGGGCGTCGTGGCCGGCGGTGGCGAGGCGCTCCCCGCCGGGGCTGAATGCCAGCGCGAGCACGGGCGCGCCCTGGTCGACTTCCATGAGCTGAGCGCCGGTCCGCGCGTCCCAGATCCGAGCCGTGTTCCCTGCCGCGGTCGCGAACCGTACGCCGTCGGGGTGGAAGCAGACATGCCGCACAGTGGCGCACAGCCGCCCGTGCCGGACCGTGACGCGATGCCCACCGCCGGTGTCACTCACCAGCGCGGTCCGCAGGGTCATGGCCGTGGCCAGGCGCTCCCCGCCGGGGCTGAACGCGATCGCCTTCACGCGGTGGGGCACGGTGAACTGGGTCCACGGGGCCGAGGGCGGCTGTGTCGGCCGAGCGGGCAGCCATGCGGGCCGAGCGGGCGGCTCTGTCGGCCGAGGGGGCGGCTCTTTCGGCTCGGCCGCGGAGGCTTTGCTGCGCACCCGCTCGACCAGTAGCGCGCTGTCCCGGTAGTCCGGGTCGATGGCCTGTACCGCGTCCAGCGTTTCCAGCGCCCGCGCCCAGTCGCGGTCCTCGATGTGGTCGAGTGCCTCGCGGTAGTGGCGCCTCAGCTCCTCCTCCCACGCGATCTCCTCCAACGCCGCCCGGGCGGCGCAGACCATGGCCTCCACTTCCGGGTCGGGTGCCGTGTCCGCCATGTCCAGCTCCCGCAACCGCTCGGCAGCTGCCACGACCGCCTGCCACTGGCCCCGCTCGTGCAGGTCGCTGATCTCCTCCCGGAGCTGCGCCCGGATCCGCTCCTTGCGGGCCAGCTCCAGCAGCGCGGCGGCGTCCTTGTAGTCGGCCTCGGTGGTGACGACGGCATCGAGGTGCTCGATCGCCCTGTCCCAGTCCCGCTCCGCCACCGAGGCGGCGCCGGCGTCGTACAGCGCGGCGAGCCGTTGGTGGTGGCGGGCCTGGGCGAGCTTGGCCTGGGCGTCCCGGTAGTCGCGGTCCCAGGCGACGACCGTACGGAAGGCCTCGACGGCTGCGTCCCATCGGTCGGTGAAGTAGGCGGCGAGCCCTTCGGCGTACAGGTCGGCGAGGTCCGGCCGGTGGACTGGAGGTGGGATGCCGGTCCCCTCCCGGGGCACCTTGGACTCGTCCGACGTGCCCGAGAGCCTGAAGATGTGACCGTCGTAATCGAGGGAGCGCATGTGCAGCACCGGCGTGCCCCACTCCAGCGTGCCCGGACGCGCCAGGGTCATGGCCTGGCGGGCCTCCATGACGGCCACGTCGATGGGCAGCCAGCGGGACAGGGCGTCGTAGAAGGCGTGAGCACACTCCAGGGCGGCGTTCTCGCTCACCTCGTACTGCATGGCGAGTACGGCGGGTATGCCCTTGCGCATCAGCGCGCCCGCCACGCTGGAGTAGGGGTTCAGAACATCCGCCCGGCCGGTCTCGCAGGCGTTGAGTACGGCCAGCCGCAGCGAGGGGTGGTCGGCGAGCAGCATCGCCAGCTGGCCCGCGCCCAGCCAGTAGGTGCCGCCCTGCTCACCGGTCAGAGCAAGGGTGCCCTCCTGGGCGCGGGTGTCATACCCGCCGTGTCCGATGAAGTGCAGCACGTGGCAATCGCCCCGACGACTGCCGCTGCGCACGTCCCGGCGAACAGCCTCGCGGAGGTCACGCCAGGTCTGCCCCGTCACCCACCGCAGTGCGACCAGGCCCTCCGCCTTGAGGTCGGCCAGGGCCTCATCCAGCCGCCGCTGCTCAGTGTGCGCGGACAGTGACTCTTGGTCGTCGGGCAGGGCTATCATGCCCAGGATCCGCAGCGGCGGCGTGATGCTCAGCGGCTCCTTGGACCGGGCCACCTGCGGATGGCGCACCAGCGGGGTCTCCAGACACACGTAGCTGTCCTCGCTGGAGTCGAACATGAACTCCCAGGGCAGCCGGGCCAGTTCGGGCGGTTGCACGCGGAACACCATGCGCACCTGCCCGCCTTGCCGCGCGGCGCGGTTGCGCGTGGTCAGCAGGAATGTCTTGCCGTCGTCCTCCAGCAGCGCGTCGAACAGCAGCCGTCCCAATTCCCGGACCGGTGCCTCGCCTTCCGCCACGGCGCGGCGCACCTGCGCGGACGACGCGATCACCGCGTCCGGCACCCGCGCCGCCAAGGCCTCCAGTTCATGGCTCGGCGGCAGGCGCAGGGTTCCGGAGGTCTCTACGCCGTCCGTCGTGCGGAAAACAACCGGGTAACCGTCGGCACCGGGGGGTCCGATCTCGACCCGGAAATCGACATCCACCACAGTTCCACCTGGCCCAGGGGCAACGGGCCGCGACAACGTCTGTGCCGCCTCTTCCACGCTACGACCATTCAGGTGCGGCGTCCTGGTCGGCATGTGAACGGCCCGAAGTGAATGGCCGGAGTTCGCCCTGCCGGGGTGGAGTGGGGCTTCCTACGATGCCCACGCCTCCCCATCCTTCACAGGTTCCACACAGTTTCTTCAATGTTGAACGGATGGGTCGGAGGTCGAACCCCCCCACTCGACAACCTGGAGAAACCATGGCTGGTGGACTCCTGCTGAGCGGCGCCGTAGCCGCTCTGCTCACCACCGCGATACCGGCTTCCAGCTCCTCTCCCGTCTTCGACGACCCGCCCCCGGACAAGATCGTCATCGACGTCGCCACGGTGAACGGCTCGGGCTGTCCGCAGGGCACGGCCGCCGTGGCCGTCTCCCCGGACAACACCGCCTTCACGGTGACCTACAGCAACTACCTCGCCCAGGCCGGCGGCAACTCGGACCCGACCGCCTTCCGCAAGAACTGCCAGCTCAACCTGGTCGTGCACGTCCCGCAGGGCTTCACCTACGCCGTCGCCAGCGCGGACTACCGGGGCTTCCTCTCGCTCCAGCCGGGCGCGTCGGGCACGCAGAAGGCGTCGTACTACTTCCAGGGCTCCTCGAACACCGCGGCCAAGAGCCACCCCTTCAGCGGCCCCTACAACGACGACTGGCAGGCCACCGACAGCACCGACTGGGCCCAGCTGGTCTGGGCGCCCTGCGGCGTCCTGCGCAACTTCAACATCAACACCGAGCTGCGGGTGTCCGCGGGCAGCACCCCGAGCAAGGTCAGCTTCATGACGATGGACTCGACCGACGGGGACATCAGCACGGTGTACCACTTCGCGTGGAAGCACTGCCCGGGCTCGTAGCCGGGTGTGACGCGTGACCGCGTCGCTCGGCCGGTGATGCTGGTGGTGCCGGGCGGCGCGGGCGGTTCCCTAACCGGCGGTGTATGTGAGGAAGTTGGCCCAGGTGGTGGGGGAGAGGGTGAGCGTGGGGCCTTCCTTGGCCTTGGAGTCGCGGATGTGGATGGTGGTGGGGGTGTGGGCGACTTCGACGCAGTCGTCTCCGGATGCGCTGCTGTAGCTGCTCTTGAACCAGGTCAGTTCCGAGTTGCTGCTCATAAGTCCTCTCGCATCCGCCGCAACAGGCTCACGGAATCCTGCATGGTGAGAGCCTGTGAGCGCATCCTGGCATACCGAGCCTGAAGAACGCTGACCACTTTCGGGTCGGAGATCAACTGGCCGCTTTCCTGGCCCTCGTTGTAAGCAGACCACTTGTTCGCCGGGGTTTCCAGCAAGCGGATGGGCCCTTGTAGGCCGGCGTGCCTCTCCTGGACCAGTGGCATCACCTGGATCTCCGCGTTGCGCAACTCGGTGATTTCCAGTACGTGGTCGATCAGTCCCCGCGTGACCTCGATGCCACCTGTGCGCCGCAGGAACAGGTGCTCTTCGAGGATGAAACTGAACGCCGTGTTGGGCCGCTCGTGCAGGAGCCGCTGCCGGTCCAGGCGAGCGGCCCACAGTTCCTCGATCTCTGCGTCCGACAGCGGTGGCAGCTGGTCGGCGGCCAGAGCTCGTACGTACAGTTCCGTCTGTAGCAGCCCAGGGATCATGCGGCACTCGTACGTGTAGAGGTTGATCGCGGTCGTCTCCAGCTGAGCCCACCGCCGGAACCAAGCCGCCAACCCAGGCTGCCGCTCCAGGCACTCCGCTGCCTTCCTCAGCACCCCGGTGTTGCCCAGAACCCTCTCCGCCGCCTCCACGAACCCCACATCCGGCATCCGCCTCCCCAACTCCACGGACGCCACCGTGTGTTTGGAGTACCCCACAAGCCGGCCGAACTCCTCCCTGCTCAACCGGTGATATTCGCGAAGCGCCTGCACCACCGCCCCGAACGTCCGCATGCTGTCCGAAGACTCCGGCTCGCCCACCCGCCCGTCGACCACCTCGGTCACCTCCCGGGCCCATGGTTACGGCCAGTCACGAGTACTGTCCAGTCCGTGACCGCGTACGCTCGCGCAGCGTACGCGCGCCGCACCTGGTGAACCCCGCTGCACACCCTCCACATTGGGCACATGACGCTCACTCAGCGACTCAGCCCGACTCCCCGCGGCGCCCGCCTGGCCCGGCATCTCGCCCTCGCCCAACTCGCCGCCTGGGGCATCCCGCACGGCACCGAGACCGCCGACGCCGTGGCCGTGATCGTCGCCGAGCTGGCCGCCAATGCCGTGATTCATGGGCGCGTTCCGGGGCGTGACTTCGAGTTGCGTGCCTCCCTCCTCCCCGGACGTGTGCGGATCGAGGTGACCGACACCCGCGCCGAACACCGCCCGCCCGGCCCCCGGGACCTGCACCCGCCCGCACCCCTCGCCAACGCGGGGCGCGGTCTCGTGCTGGTCGACGCGGTGGCTGATCGGTGGGACGTGGTCGACCGTGATCCGCCGGGGAAGACGGTGCGGGCCGAGGTGGACCTGCCGTTGGCGCGGCGCGCATCGATTACTGTGAGTATTTGACGCCGCGAGGGTGGTGCGTGGTCAACGGTTGACCCTCGATCGATCTGAGCAGCCATTCTTGGTGGTTGGGGCGCGCGGGAGCGCGGATCGTGCACGGGAAACCCTTCGCGCGCCGACCGTCTTGCTTACTCAACGTGACGAAGACTCTGGTAGTCCTGTGCCCACAGCATGTGTCACGGGATACGAGGGAGAGTCATGCCACTCGAGACGACGACGGCACCGGCCGCAGGCGCGGAGTCGGTCCAGCAGCGGGAGCAGCAGAGCCTCAGCACCGCGGCGGCGCGCAATCTCGCCACCACCACCAAGTCCGAACCCCAGATGCAGGGCATCAGCTCCCGCTGGGCGACCCGGATGCTTCCCTGGGTGAACGTGCCCGGTGCGACGTACCGGGTCAACCGCCGTCTGTCGTTCACCGTGGGCGACGGCCGGGTGTCCTTCGTGAAGACCGGCTCGAAGGTCCAGGTGATCCCCGCCGAACTGGGCGAACTGCCCCTGCTGCGCGGCTTCTCGGACGCCGACGTGCTCGGCGTGCTGGCCGACAAGTTCGTGCAGAAGGACTTCACGCCGGGGCAGGTCATCGTCCAGGCGGGACGCAAGGCCGATCACGTGTACCTGATCGCGCACGGCAAGGTCGAGAGGATCGGCGAGGGGCCGTACGGGGACGAGTCCGTGCTCGGACTGATGGCCGACGGGGACACCTTCGGCGGTCGGGTGCTGGCCGGACAGGGCAAGAAGTGGGAGTTCACGGCCCGCGCGATGACCGCCACCACGGTGCTCGCGCTGCCGCTGACGGCGTACAAGACGGTCGCCGACCGTCATGAGGCGCTGCGTACGCACGTGCAGCAGATCAGTTCCAACGGGCACCGCAAGCTGAACCGGTCGGGCGAGGCGGCGATCGAGATGAGTGCGGGGCACGTCGGCGAGGAGACCCTGCCGCAGACCTTCGCCGACTACGAACTCTCGCCGCGTGAGTACGAGTTGAGCGTGGCGCAGACGGTGCTGCGGGTGCACAGCCGGGTTGCCGACCTCTACAACGAGCCGATGAACCAGACGCAGCAGCAGTTGCGGCTGACCATCGAGGCGCTGCGGGAGCGGCAGGAGCACGAGCTGATCAACAACGAGGAGTTCGGTCTGCTCCACAACGCCGACTTCGAACAGCGGATCTCCACCTACTCGGGCCCGCCGACCCCGGACGACATGGACGAGCTGCTGAGCATGCGGCGCAAGACCCGCTGTTTCCTCGCCCACCCCAAGGCGATCGCCGCGTTCGGCCGCCAGTGCAACAAGCGGGGCCTCTACTTCGGCGGCATCGAGCTGCACGGCAACCACCTGCCCGCGTGGCGCGGGGTGCCGCTGCTGCCGTGCGGCAAGATCCCGATCAGTGAGCAGGGCACGTCGTCGATCATCGCCATGCGCACCGGCGAGGACGACCAGGGTGTCATCGGCCTCTTCCAGACCGGGATCCCGGACGAGGTGGAGCCGGGCCTGAACGTGCGGTTCATGGGCATCGACGACCAGGCGATCATCTCCTACCTGGTCAGCAGCTACTACTCGGCCGCCGTCCTGGTGCCCGACGCCCTCGGCGTCCTGGAGAACGTCGAGATCGCCCGTACGAACGGGAGCTGACGACGGTGTCGTTGATCTCTCGGGTCACGGCACCCGCCGCGGCCCACGACGTGGCGGGGCTGGTGCGGGCCCTGCTCTCGGCGCCCCCGCCGTCCGCCCCGCCCGAACCGAGACTGCCTACGGGCCCTACCGGGCCGGGTACGTCGGCGGCGCGCATCCCCTCCGGAACCGCGTCCACACCGCACGGCGCACGGAACGGCAGCGCGGCGCCCTCCGCCACGGCGCTCTTGCTGCCACTGCCCCTGCCGACTCCGGCGATCGCGCATCAGCCCGCGGTGGTGCATCCGGCGGCGGCCGGGCAGCCAATGGCGGCAGAGTGGCCGACGGTGGCGGGCCGGCCGGTGGCGGCCGGGCGGCCATCGGTGGGCGCGCCTCCGACCCTCGCCGTGCCGCCAACCGGTCCCATGGGTCAGGGCGCTTCGGCGGCGGCCCCCGGTCCCACGGGTCTGGGCACATCCGCGGCAGCCCTCAGCCGTACTGCTCCCGGCGCATCGGCGGCAGCCGGCCGTACCACCACCCCCGAGCCCCGCCGGGAGGCGTCGGCATCCGCCTCCGATCCCGGCCCCCGGCTCCACTGCCCGCCCGCCCTGCGCGACGACCCCGCCCTCGGTGCGGCCGTCACCGAAGGGCTGGTCGAGTGGGCCGAGGAGATCGGGATCTACCCGGGCCAGCTCGACAAGATCCGTGCCGCCGACTTCGGCCGGCTGATCATGCTGGCGCACCCCGAGTCGGACGACCCCGACCGGCTGCTCGCGGCGGCCAAGTGCGCGCTGTCGGAGTGGGCCGTGGACGACCACTGGGTGGACGGCGATGTGGAGGTGGCCCGGCACGACCTGCTCGGCCAGCGGCTCGCGCTCGCCCACTCGGTGGTCGACCAGGCGCACCTGCCGCTCGCCTACGCCCCCCAGCTGGAAGAGGTCGTACGGGCGGACCCGGTCATGCGGGCCCTGCGCGACAGCCTGCGCAACCTCCACTCGTACGCGACGACCTCCCAGGTGCGCCGGCTCCGCCACGAGCTGGGCATCATGTTCATCGCCTACAACCAGGAGGGGTACTGGCACACCGCCGGGCACACCCCGCCGGTGTGGGAGTTCCTGATGCACCGGCACGAGAACAGCTTCGTCCCGTGCATGGTGCTCGTCGACGCGGTCGCCGGATACGAGATTCCCTACGGCGAGTTCGCCGACCCCCGGGTACGGCGCGCGTTCACCATGGCGGGCACCGCCAGCGTGATCGTCAACGACCTCTACTCCATGGGCAAGGAGGACCCGACGGACTTCAGCCTGCCCCGGCTGATCGCCCGCGAGGACGGCTGCTCGCTCGAAGAGGCCGTCGACCGCACCGTCGAGATCCACAACGAGCTGATGCACACCTTCGAGGCGGAGGCGGCCGCGCTCGGTGCGACCGGCTCCCCGGAGCTGCGCCGCTTCCTGGCGAGCACCTGGGCCTGGCTCGGCGGCAACCGCGAGTGGCACGCGGGCAGCGCCCGCTACCACGCCGACGCGCAGGCCGCCTGACCCCGCCCCGCCGCACGGCATCCCCCCACTCCAGTAAGGAACGACCGACCATGTCCAAGATCTCCACCCAGATGGAAAGCATCGCCATGCGCGACGTCCTGCGCACCGACTACCAGAGGTCGGTCGCGGAGTACTGGAACAGGGAGAAGGACCCCGTCAACATCAAGCTCGGCGAGGTCGACGGCCTCTACCACCACCACTACGGCCTCGGCGACTGGGACCCGTCGGTGCTGGCCGGCCCGCCGGACACCCGTGACCAGCGCATCATCGAGGAACTGCACCGCCTGGAGACCGCCCAGGCCGAGGTGCTCCTCGACCACCTGGGTGACATCAACCCGGACGACCGCCTCCTGGACGCCGGTTCCGGACGCGGCGGCACCAGCTTCATGGCCAACGCCCGCTTCGGCTGCCACGTCGACGGCGTGAGCATCTCCGAGCAGCAGGTCGCCTTCGCCAACGACCAGGTCAGGCACCGCGGGGTCACCGACCGGGTCCGCTTCCACTTCCGGAACATGCTCGACACCGGCCTCGACACCCGTTCGCGCCGCGCGATCTGGACCAACGAGACGACCATGTACGTCGATCTCTTCGAACTCTTCGCGGAGTTCGCGCGCCTGCTGCAGTACGGCGGCCGCTACGTCTGCATCACCGGCTGCTCCAACGACGTCACCGGCATGCGTTCCAAGGCCGTCAGCCGGATCGACGAGCACTACACCTGCAACATCCACCCGCGCAGCGAGTACTTCAAGGCGCTGGCCGCCAACAACCTGGTGCCGATCCAGGTCGTCGACCTGACCCCCGACACCATCCCCTACTGGGAACTGCGCGCCAAGTCCTCCGTGGCCACGGGCATCGAGGACCCGTTCCTGACCGCCTACAAGGAGGGCAGCTTCCACTACCTCCTCATCGCGGCCGACCGCATCTGACCCACGCGTCCCCCGGAACCGGGCGCGGCTCCAGGGGACGGTCGTCTCAGCGCGCCTTCGGTCAGCCGGAGACGCCCAGGGCGAGGGTGCCGGTGTAGCCGGAGGAGGCCGAGCTGCCCAGGGCGGTGAGGGTGAGGAGGCCGGAGGAGGCGCCGCCGCCGTCGTAGATGGAGTCCTGGGAGAGGGTGGTGCGGGTGACCGTGTTGGTCGAGTACGGGGAGACCTTCGCCACCGCCGTCGTGATCGTCTCGCTGAAGAAGAGCTGGCCGGTGTGGACGGTGGAGCCGCCGGTGAAGGAGCCGTCGGAGGTGAGCGTGACGCCGGTGTGGACCTTCACATGGATGTGGACGCAGCGGCCCCGGTACCAGCCCGGGTAGACCGTGGTGAGGTTGGCGACCCCGCTGGAGTCGGTGAGGACGCCGCCGCGCAGGAAGGTGCCGTCGTCCGACTCGTGGTGGCCGTTGTTGCCGACGTAGCCGGAGTACTCGCCGAGCGCGTCGGCGTGCCAGATCTCCACCAGGGCGTTGGCGAGCGGGGTGCAGGCGGAGTTGACGACGGTCAGGGCGAGTTTGAGCGGGGCGCCCGCCTTGCCTTCGGTGATGTCGGAGCGGACGAGCGCTCCGTCGAGGTAGTAGGGGCCCTGGGTCATCTCCTTCGTGAGGGTGCAGACGGCTGCGGCGACTGCCGGTGTGGTGTCGGGGGTGCGGGTGGCCGCGGGGGCCTGCTGGGCCGTCGCGGCGCCCACGGCCAGGGCGGCGGCCGTGGTGCCGGTGGCGATCAGTACGGTGCGGCGCCCGACCGTGCGGGCATCTGAGTTTTCTGTCATGGACACGGCACCGTAGAAACGCTTGCTGTCCACAGGCTGTCAGTTGGGCAAAGTGACGGACCGTCAAGATGCCTGATGAGACAGGAGAGTTGTTGTGAGAACTGTTGACTCGCAAACCATTCGATTCTACGGTCCGTCCGAATTGCCGATCGGAGTTCGATATACCGAATAAACAGGAGGCTGGAATGAAGCGCACCGCACTCCTCGCCGTCCCCGCCGCCGTCCTGCTCGCCCTCGTCCCGAGCAGTGCGTCGGCGTACCCCAACCCGGGCACGGTCACCGGTGACGTGGTCGTCCACGACCCGACGATGATCCGCACGTCGGGCGGCCGCTACCTGCTGTACGCGACGGGCGGCGGCCTGGCCTACAAGACCTCCACCGACCGCGTCTCCTTCACCGCCGGCTCCGACGCCTTCTCCACCAAGCCGGGCTGGTGGTCGTCGTACGCCACCGAGGCCTGGGCGCCGGACATCTCGTACCACGGCGGCAAGTACCTCATGTACTACGCGGTCTCCACGTTCGGCTCCAACAAGTCGGCGATCGGACTGGCCGGTTCGACGACGGGACTGCCGGGCTCCTGGAGCGACTACGGCGTCGTCTACACCTCCACCACCTCCAGCGACTACAACGCCATCGACCCCAACCTCTTCGTGGACTCCGACGGCAAGTGGTGGCTGTCCTTCGGTAGCTGGTGGACCGGCATCAAGATGATCCGCGTCGACCCGTCCACCGGGAAGCAGTACGCCGGCGACACCACCCGCTACTCCCTCGCCTCCCGCCCGACCGGCAGCAAGGCCGTCGAGGCGCCGTACGTCGTCAAACGGGGCAGCTACTACTACCTCTTCGCCTCCTACGACGTCTGCTGCCAGGGCACCAGCTCGACGTACAAGGTGAAGGTCGGCCGCGCCACCTCCGTCACCGGCCCCTACTACGACAAGAACGGCGTCGCCATGACCGACAACGGCGGCACCCCGGTCCTGGAGTCGCACGGCAGCGTCATCGGCCCCGGCGGCCAGTCGATCATGAACGACACCGACGGCGACCTGATCGTCTACCACTACTACGACGGCAACGACAACGGGACACCCAAGCTTGGCATCAACTTGCTGAACTGGAACAGTGGTTGGCCCGTTGCGTATTAATCCTGGTCAGGGGCAGTCAACCTAGGGGCGCGGGGCTGTGTCGATATGCGGCTCCGCCGCGTGGGCGCGACAAGCCACGACGGCGCCGCAGTCGCCCAGGCAGAGCACCTTCTACGGCGAGACGGCGAATCAACCGGCCTGTCCCATCCCCGCCGCGTTCGGCCAGCTCTGTGCGTTGGGCCAGCCGGTCGCCGGGGCCGGGGTCAGACCGGCGGCCGGCATGCCCGGGGCCGTCATGCCGCGTACCTGGGCCGCCGTGAGGCCCCCACGGGCCGGGACGCCCGGCGGGGTGGGGCCGAGCGCGGCGGCCGGGGCCGGGGCGGGGGCGGGGGCCATGGGGGCAGGTGCGGGTGCGGGTACAGGTACCGGTGGCGGGAAGGGGGCCGGTGCCGGAGCAGGTACCGGAGTCGGGACAGGGACCGGTGCCGGTGCAGGCGCCACCGGCTGCTGTACCGGCACCGCGGCCACCGGCTGGGGCATCGCCGCCACCGGCTGCTGTACCGGCATCGGCATCGCCTGAGCTGCCGCCGGCATCGGCATCCCGCCGCCGGTCGGCGCTGCGGCGGCGGGGAGCGGCATGCCGGTGCCGGCGGCCGGTGCGACGCCGGCGCCGACGGCTTGCGCGGCAAGCCCCAGCATTCCGGCGCCGTTGGTCTCGCTCACCAGCCGGTCCACGGCCGCCGTACCCGAGCTGTAGCTGGTCCCAGTGCCCAGCTCGGGTACGGCGGCTCCCCTCCTGGTCCCGTAGAGCACCTGCTCCAGGCCGGACACCAGGCGACGCACGTCGACCTGGGGGCGCACCACGAGTCTCAGGAAGCGGCTGGAGGAGCCGATCTTGTTGCCGCACTCGCGGACCAGAATCCGGTGCTCGGTGAGCATCCGGTCCCGGACCACCGTGCCCTCGGCTCCCACGGGGAGGCGCACGAACAGAAAGTTGCCCTGGGAGGGGTAGACCGTGAGGCCGGGCAGGGCCGCGAGGTGGTTGGTCATGTCCAGGCGGTCACGGCGTACCTGCATCAGGCTCTGCGCGTACTCCATGCCGTGCTCCTTCAGCATGAACACCACGTGTTCGGCGAAGGAGTTGAGGTTCCACTTCGGCAGCATCGAGCGGACCTTGCCCGCCAGTGCCGGGTTCGCGACCAGGTAGCCGAAGCGTATGCCGTGCAGGCCGAAGTTCTTGCCGAGGCTGCGCAGCACGACCACGTTGGGGCGGAGCATCGCCTCCTGGACGACGCTCGGGTCGGCCTCCGCGTCGGCGAACTCCAGGAACGACTCGTCCACCACCACCAGGTCCAGGTCCGCCATCGCGTCCATGAACTGCACGACGGACTGCTTGCGCAGATAGCCGCCGTCGGGGTTGTTCGGGTTGCAGATGACCGCCACGCGGGTGCCTCGGGCGCGGATGAACTCCGCGTACTGGGCCAGGTCCAGCGCGAAGCCGTTCGCCTCCTGGAGCGGGAACATGTCGACCCGCTTGCCGGTCTCCATCGGCTGGTCGGTCCAGCGGCCGAAGGTGGGGACGGGGATGGCCAGGGACTCGCGGACCAGGAGATGGTCGATCCAGGTGATCAGTTCCGTCGAGCCGTTGCCCATCGCCACGCACTGCGGCGGCAGCTGGAGCAGGCTGCACAGCTCGGCCGTGATGGTGTCGGCGCTGCTCGGGTAGTACGTGATGATCTCGCGCAGCCGGACCGCCATCTCCTCGAACATGGCGGGAGTGGGGAAGTACGGGTTGCACGGGATACAGAAGTCCACCGGGCCCGACCCGTCGCCACCCTCGCGCGTCAGCGCCGCCATCGAGGGGCTGTGCGCGGCGGTACCGCGGAACAACGAGGTGACGTTGTCGGGCAAGGGAACCTCCGTCGAAGGGTGGCCCGTGCGGGGGAGCACGGGCCACCCTTGGATACGGAGGGGACGGCAGTGGCGTTCAACTCACCCGCTGTGTGAGCCGCTTCACGCCAGGGACGTCCAGGCCGGGAACGTTCAGGCCGAGAACGTGTGGATCGTCGTCGTCCGGTACGTCTGGCCGGGCCGCAGCACGGTCGACGGGAAGTCGGCGTGGTTCGGCGAGTCCGGGAAGTGCTGGGTCTCCAGGCACAACGCGTCACCCTGGCGGTAGGTGCGGCCGCCGGTGCCGGTCAGGGTGCCGTCGAGGAAGTTGCCGGAGTAGAACTGCAGGCCCGGCTGGTCGGTGGCGATCTTCAGGGTGCGGCCGGAGCGCGGGTCGCGGAGGGTGGCGACGTGCTCGGGCTTGGCGGTGATGCCCTTGTCCAGCGCCCAGTTGTGGTCGTAGCCCTTGGCCTGCACCTGCTGCTCATGGCCGGCGCGGATGTCGCGGCCGATCGGCTTGGCGTGCCGGAAGTCGAAGGGGGTGCCGCCGACCTTGGCCAGTTCGCCGGTGGGGATCAGGCCCGAGTCGGTGGGGGTGTAGCGGGCGGCGGCGATGCGGAGTTCGTGGTCCTCGATCGTGCCGCTGCCCTCGCCGGCCAGGTTCCAGTAGACGTGGCTGGTGAGGTTGACGACGGTCGCCTTGTCGGTGGTGGCCTCGTAGTCGATGCGCCAGTCACCGTGCTTGGTGAGGGTGTACGTCACCTTCGCCTTGAGCGTGCCCGGGTAGCCCATCTCGCCGTCGACGCTGGTGTAGTGCAGGTGCAGGCCGACGTCGGAGCCCTTGGTGAACGGCTCCACGTCCCACACGTGCTTGTCGAAGCCCTGCTTGCCGCCGTGCAGGCTGTTCACACCGTCGTTGACGGAGAGCTGGTAGCTCTTGCCGTCGAGGGTGAACTGGCCCTTGGCGATGCGGTTGCCGTAGCGGCCGATCAGGGCGCCGAAGTACGGCGTCTTCGCCACGTAGTCGTCGATGTTGTCGAAGCCCAGCGAGACGTTGGCGTAGTGGCCGTGCCGGTCGGGGAGCTCCAGGCTCTGGACGACACCGCCCCAGTTGAGGACCTTCAGCCGGGTGCCGCCGTTCTCCAGCGACCAGCGGTAGATCTTCGTGCCGTCGGCGAGCTTGCCGAAGGGTTCCTTCACCGGCTTCCTTCCCGAGGCCGAACCGGTAGCGGCCTGGGCGTTGCCCGTGCCGAGGGTGGTGGCGGCGAGGCCCGCGGCCGCCGCGCCTGCTATGACCGTACGTCTGTTCAGTTCCATGTGCGGCTCCTGCACAAAGGAGGGGCCCCACCGGCTTTCCGGTGGGGCCCGATCTGACTTACGAACCGGACTTGCGCTTGTTCCACACGTCGAATCCGACCGCCACCAGCAGGGCGAGGCCCTTGATGACCTGCTGCCAGTCGGTGCCGACGCTGAGGAGGTTCATGCCGTTGTTCAGCACGCCGAGGACGAGACCGCCGATGATGGCGCCGAGGACGGTGCCGACACCGCCGCTCATGGACGCGCCACCGATGAACGACGAGGCGATCGCCTCGAGTTCGAAGTTGACGCCCGCCTTCGGAGAGGCCGCGTTCAGACGGGCGGCGACCACCAGACCCGCCAGGGCCGCGAGCACGCCCATGTTCAGGAAGACGTAGAAGGTGACCTTCTTGTCCTTGACGCCGGACAGCTTGGCCGCCGGCAGGTTGCCGCCGATCGCGTAGATGTGGCGGCCGAACACCGCGTTGCGCATGACGTAGCCGTAGCCGACGACCAGCGCGCCGAGGATGATCAGCACGATCGGGGCGCCCTTGTAGCTGGCGAGCAGCATCGTGAGGCTGAGGATCGCGGCGACCAGGGCGACCAGCTTCAGCAGGAAGAGCCGGGTGGGCAGCACCTCCAGCGCGAACTCCTGCTGGCGGCTGCGGTCGCGGACCTCCTGCCAGACCACGGCCACGATCAGGGCGAGCCCGAGCAGCAGGGTCAGGTTGTGGTAGTTGGTGTTCGGGCCGACCTCGGGGAGGAAGCCGTTGCCCATCTTCTGCAGACCGTCCGGGAACGGGCCGAGGGTCTGCCCCTTGAGCAGGATCTCCGTCAGGCCGCGGAAGAGCAGCATGCCGGCCAGGGTGACGATGAACGACGGTATGCCGAGATAGGCGATCAGGAAGCCCTGGACGGAGCCCGCGGCCGCGCCGATCAGCAGGCACAGCACCAGCGCGATCGGCCAGGACACCCCGTGCTGCACGGTCAGTACGGCCGCGAAGGCGCCGACGAACGCCGTCAGCGAGCCGACCGACAGGTCGATGTGGCCCGCGATGATGACCAGCATCATGCCGATCGCGAGGATCAGGATGTAGCTGTTCTGCAGCACCAGGTTGGAGACGTTGCGCGGCAGCAGCAGGTCCCCGTTGGTCCAGACGGTGAAGAGGACGACGATCAGACCGAGCGCGATCAGCATGCCGTACTGGCGCATGTTGCGGCGCAGACCGTCCAGCATCAGCTGGAGCAGGCCGGCGCCGGAGGCCGATCCGCTCTTGCCCGGCGGCGCCGAGGCCGGGATCTTGTCGGTGACATCGGTGCTCATCGCGTTACCTCTTTGTCCTTCGTCATCTGGCGCATCAGCACTTCCTGCGTGGCCTCGGCCCGTGGCACCTCACCGGTCAGCCGTCCGGCGGCCATCGTGTAGATGCGGTCGCACATGCCGAGCAGTTCGGGCAGCTCGGAGGAGATGAAGACGACCGCCTTGCCCTCGGCGGCCAGCTGGTCGATGACCGTGTAGATCTCGTACTTGGCGCCCACGTCGATGCCGCGCGTGGGCTCGTCCAGGATCAGCACGTCCGGACCCGCGAAGATCCACTTGCTGAGGACGACCTTCTGCTGGTTGCCGCCCGACAGCTTGCCCACCCGCTCGAAGACGGTCGGCGCCTTGATGTTCATGGACTTGCGGAAGCCCTCGGAGACCTGCCGCTCCCCGTGCTCGTCGACGATGCCCCGCTTGGCGACCTTCTTCAGCGCGGTCAGCGAGATGTTGCGGTTGATGGTGTCGATGAGGTTGAGGCCGTAGTGCTTGCGGTCCTCGGTGACGTACGCGATGCCGTGGTCGACCGCCTCCGCGACGGACTTCGTACGGATCTCCGTGCCGTCCTTGAGGACCGAGCCGCCCGCGTACCGGCCGTACGTCCGCCCGAACACGCTCATCGCCAGCTCGGTGCGGCCCGCGCCCATCAGGCCGGCGATGCCGACGATCTCCCCGCGGCGCACGTTGATCGACACGTCGTCGACCACCTTGCGCTCCTGGTCGATCGGGTGGTGCACGGTCCAGTTGCGGATCTCCAGGGCCGGGGCCGCGTCCGCCTCGCCGTCGTACGACGTGCGCTCGGGGAAGCGGTGGTCCAGGTCGCGGCCCACCATGCCGCTGATGATCCGGTCCTCGGTCGTCTCCGGCGACTTCACATCCAGCGTCTCGATGGAATGACCGTCGCGGATGATCGTCACCGAGTCGGCGACCTTGCGGATCTCGTTGAGCTTGTGGGAGATGATGATCGAGGTGATGCCCTGCTTCTTCAACTCCAGGATGAGGTTGAGGAGTTTGTCGCTGTCCTCGTCGTTCAGCGCTGCCGTCGGCTCATCCAGGATGAGCAGCTTCACCTTCTTCGACAGCGCCTTCGCGATCTCCACGAGCTGCTGCTTGCCCACGCCGATGTCGGCGACGCGGGTCTCCGGGTGGTCCTCCAGACCGACCCGGCGCAGCAGCTCGGTCGCGTGCCGCAGGGTCTCCCTCCAGTCGATGAACCCGCTCTTGGCGTGCTCGTTGCCGAGGAAGATGTTCTCCGCCAGGGAGAGGTACGGCGACAGTGCCAGCTCCTGGTGGATGATCACGATGCCGTGCTGCTCGCTCGCCCGGATGTCCTTGAAGCGGCAGACCTCTCCCTCGAAGAGGATGTCGCCCTCGTACGTGCCGTGTGGATGGACTCCGGAGAGCACCTTCATCAAGGTGGACTTTCCGGCGCCGTTCTCGCCGCAGATGGCGTGGACCTCGCCCTGCCGGACGGTCAGGGTGACGTCCGACAGCGCCTTGACACCGGGAAAGGTCTTGACGATCGAGCGCATTTCCAGGACGGGTCCCGCCATGGTCGTGCCTTCCAATCAGTGTTGTTCGGCCGGGTTCGTCTGGATTACTTGAGTTCGGCGTCCGTGTAGTAGCCGCCCTTGACCAGCACGTCCTCGTAGTTGGACTTGTCGACGCTCACCGGCTGGAGCAGGTAGGCCGGGACGACCTTGGTGCCGTTGTTGTACGTCTTGGTGTCGTTGACCTGCGGCTTCTTGCCCTTGAGCGCGTCGTCGACCATGGTCGCGGCGACCTTGGCGAGCTGGCGGGTGTCCTTGTAGACGGTCTGCGTCTGCTCACCGGCGATGATCGACTTCACCGAGGCCAGCTCGGCGTCCTGGCCGGTGATGACGGGCAGCGGCTGGCTCTTGGAGCCGTAGCCGTCCGACTTCAGCGCAGCGAGGATGCCGATCGAGATGCCGTCGTACGGCGAGAGCACCGCGTCGACCTTGCCGCTCTTGTAGGAGGAGGTGAGGATGTCCTCCATGCGCTTCTGCGCGGTCGCGCCGTCCCAGCGCAGGGTGGTGACCTTGTTCAGCGCGGTCTGGCCGGACTTGACCACCAGCTGCTTCTTGTCGATGTACGGCTGGAGCACGCTCATCGCGCCACCGAAGAAGTACTTGGTGTTGTTGTCGTCGTTCGAGCCGGCGAACAGCTCGATGTTGAACGGGCCCTTCTTGCCGCTGTCCAGGCCGAGCTTGTGCACGATGTACGTGCCCTGCAGCACGCCGACCTTGGTGTTGTCGAACGAGGCGTAGTAGTCGACGTTCTTGGTGCCGAGGATCAGGCGGTCGTAGGCGATGACCGGGATGTTGGCGTCCGCGGCCTCCTGGAGCACGTTGTTCAGGGACTTGTTGTCGATGGCCGCGACGATCAGGCCCTTGACGCCCTGCGTGATCAGGTTCTCGATCTGGGAGACCTGGGTGTCCGGGTCGTCCTCGCCGTAGACCAGCTTGGTCTTGTAGCCGGCCGCCTGGAGGTTCTTGACGACGTTGTTGCCGTCGTTGATCCAGCGCTCGGAGGACTTGGTCGGCATCGCGATGCCGATGGTGCCGCCCTTGGCGCTGCCCTTCTCCTCCTTGCTGCCGCCGTCACTGTTCTGGCCGCAGGCGGACAGGGTGAGGGCGAGGGAGGCGGCTCCGGCTATCGCGGCGAGGGCGGCTCTGCGGTTGCGCATGTGATCAGTCCTTGTTCGTCTCGTCGTTGAGAGGGGTCACGCGTTGATGGGGAAGCGGTTGAGCGACCCCGGCAGCCGGGAGCCGAGCGGCGCCATGTCGCCGTCCGCGCCGTGCCGGGCGAGCAGGTCCAGGGCGAGCCGGCCGCGCCGCACCCGCTCCCGGGCGGTGTCCAGGGTCACGTCCCGCAGATGGGTGCCCCACGGGTAGATGCCGGGAGCCTTGGACAGGCCGAACTTCAGGTAGAGCGGTGCGCCGCGCCGGATCAGCTCGGCGACCTCGTACATCCGCACATAGCCGCCGAGGTCGTCGGGAGCTTCGATGTACATGTCCATGGGGGCGCCGGACACCCGGCGGATCTCGGTGAGGTGATCCAGCGTCAGATCGCTGGGCACGTTGACGGAGTCGGCCCCCAGCCCCTCGTACACCGCATACGAGGCGGGGTTGACCGGCCCGATCAGCGCCGAGACCTTCAGGGTGGTGTCGGCCGGGATGATCCCCGCCTCGCGGGCCCGGTGCAGGGTCCACAGCACGCCCTCGTCCGCGACGAGGAGGCACTTGACGCCCAGCTCGGTGGCGCGGACGGCGTCCTCGACACAGCCGGCGACGGCGTCGTGGCCGCGGGCGCGCAGTCCGGCCCCCCGCGAGTCGGAGCGCACCGAGCCACCGATGTCCCAGGTGCCGCGCGGGCCGGTGAACAGGCAGAGTTCGATGTCACGTTCGTCGGTCGCGTCGACCATCTCGGTGATCTCGGCGTCGGTCAGCATCCACACGCCGCTGCCCTGGCTGATCCGGTGGATCGGCACGTCGAGGCGGGAGGCCTCCTTCAGTACGACCGCCAGCGCCTCGGGACCCTCGCACGAGGGGATCTCGGTGCGCCAGCGGCCGCCTCCCGGGAAGCTGTGGGCGGAGGTGTCGGCGGGGTCGAGCGCGGGCGCGCCCAGGCCGAGTGCGGCGAGCACCTGCTCGCCGGGCCTGCGGGCTGCCGGGGCGGAAGCGTCGGTCACAAGCTGTCCTTCGTGTTCGATATTTCGGACAAGGTTCGCGGCTCGGGGTAGAAAAAAGACCTTGGTGGTACGCCGGTCAGGGCGCCGTCAGGTAACGCCCTGACCGGCGTACGGTCAGGGGCGGAGCAGCACCTTGCCCACCTTCGGATCGCCGGCTCCCACCAGCTCGATGGCCTGCGGGAACTCGGTCAGCGGCAGCTCGTGCGTGACCAGCGGCAGCGGGTCCAGCAGCCCGGCGCCGAACACCCGCACGGTGTGCGCCCAGGCGTCCGGCGGCGCCCCGAAGACGGTGTGCACCTCCAGCTGCCGTACGACCAGATCGGTCGGGTCGAGCCCGTCGGCGCCCGCTGCCGGGATGCCCGTCAGGACCAGGCGTCCGCCGCGCCTGAGCAGGGAGGCGGCGGTGCGCGCGGCGGACGCGGACCCGGCGGTCTCGATCACTACGTCGAAGTCGTCCGGGAGGTCCTGGCCCTTGAGCCGGAAGTCGGTCGCCCCGAACTGCCGGGAGAGCGCCTCCCGGTCGTTCCGGGTGCCCACCACCAGCAGCTCCACCGGCGAGATCGCCTTCAGGAACTGCACGGCGAACATCCCGAGCGTCCCGGTACCCACCACCGCGACCCGCTCGCCCGGCTGGGCCTTCGCCTTCAGCGCGGCGGCCGCGATGCACGCGGCCGGCTCCAGCAGGGCGGCGGCGGTGAGGTCGGCGTCGTCCGGCAGCGGGTGCAGCAGCCGGGCGGGCAGGGTGAGCGTGGTGGCCATGGCACCCGGCTGGGTGAACCCGGTCTCCTCGTACCCGGCCGTGCACAGCGTGGTCTCGCCCGCGTGGCAGCGGTCGCAGACCTGGCAGTTGCGGAAGCCCTCGCCGACGACCTTGCGGCCGACCAGCGTCGAAGGCACCCCGGCACCCACGGCCCGCACGGTCCCCGACCACTCGTGGCCGGGCGTGAGCGGGTAACGGACGTACCCCTCGGGCCGGTTGCCCTGGTACACCTCGCGGTCGCTGCCGCAGATGCCCACCGCGTGCACGGCGACCAGCGCCTCGCCGGGACCGGGGTCCCGGGGCGTGTGCTCCTCGACCCGGTGGACGCCCGGCGCCTCGATCAGGACCTGGGAACTCACTTCGTGCTGCCCTTCGGCTTGCGCTGCTCCCAGCCCTCGGCCCACAGGTCGAACCGGGCCTGCTGCTGCGGGAACTCGGCGGCCGCGTCGGCGTCGAACTCGACGCCGAGACCAGGCGCGTCGGACAGGTGGAAGTACCCGTCTACGACCTGCGGCGCGCCCTTCACGATCTTCTTGATCTCCGCGTCCGCGAAGTCGTTGAAGTGCTCAAGGATCTTGAAGTTCGGGGAGGTGAAGCCGACCTGGAGCGAGGCGGCGGTCAGCACGGACCCGCCCACGTTGTGCGGGGCGACGAGCATGTAGTGGGTCTCGGCGGTGGCGGCCAGCTTCCGGGTCTCCCAGATGCCGCCGATGTGGCCGACGTCCGGCTGGATGATGTCGACGGCCTGGCTCTCGAACAGCTCGCGGAACTCGATCCGGTCGTGGATGCGCTCGCCGGTGGCGACCGGGATGTCCACCTTGGCGGCGACTTTCTCCAGCGCCTTGAGGTTCTCCGGCGGCACCGGCTCCTCCAGCCAGGCCGGCTTGAAGGGGGCCAGCTCCTTCGCCAGCCGTACGGCGGTGGCGGGGGAGAAGCGGCCGTGCATCTCCAGCATCAGCTCGGCGTCCGGACCGATCGCGTCGCGCACGGCCTCGATGAGCGAGACGGCGTACAGGGTCTGGTCGTGGTCCAGCTCGAAGTGCCCGGTGCCGAACGGGTCGATCTTCAGCGCCTTGTACCGGCGCTCCATCACCCCCTGGGCGGCCTTGTGGTACGCCTCGGGCGTTCGCTCGGTCGTGTACCACCCGTTGGCGTACGCCTTGACCTTGTCGGTGACCTTGCCGCCCAGCAGCTGCCACACCGGTACGCCGAGGGCCTTGCCCTTGATGTCCCAGCACGCCATTTCCACGACCGCGATGCCGGACATGACGATCTCGCCGGCCCGGCCGTAGTCGCCGTACTTCATACGGCGGACGAGGTCCTCGACAGCGAACGGGTCCGATCCGAGAATGTGGTTGGCCTCGGCCTCCCGCAGGTAGCCGATCAGCGCGTCGGTGTGACCGAGCATCCGGGTCTCGCCGACTCCCGTGATGCCTTCGTCGGTGTGCACCTGGACGTAGGTCAGGTTGCGCCACGGCGTACCGACCACGTGCGTGCTGATTCCGGTGATGCGCACGGCAGTTGCCCCTCAGCTGTTCGAGATTTCGTCACACGTTCGAAATGCTGGCGTGACAGTAAGGATGGTGCGGCGGGGGTGTCAATGGGTCGAACGGGTAACGGTTTCGACAAGACTTTCGAGAACCTTTTCGGTCCCGCACCAAACCTTCACAGCGGCGCCTAGGAACGTGACCGGCTTGGAATCTAGTCTTCCGGCGTCATGGACTTCTGCTACCCGTGCCAACGGCACCTCAACGGCGCCCTGGCCTGCCCCGGGTGCGGCGCGCCGGCGCCCTCTGTCACCGCGCGCGCGGACATGCCCGTCGCGCACGGGCACGCGGGCGCGACGGCGGGTCCATACGGTCAGGAAACCTTCACGAGTGCAGCGGCCCAGCCGTACGCCGGGCAGGCCGCCTACTACCCCCACGACGCCGTCCGCGTGCCCCCGCAGTACACCGCGGCCCAGGCTCCGGACGCCTATGCGGGCGCGGGCGCGGCCGAGTACGCGTACGACGGCCCGGGCGACTACGCCGGCCAGGACGAGGCTCACGGCGACGCTTATCAGGCTCATGAAGAGGCTCATGGCGACGCTTATGAGGCTCATGGCGACGCTCGCGACGACGCACACGGCGACGCCGATGACACCCCCGACGAGCCCGTGGGCCGTGCCGCCCGGCGTCAGTCGCGCGGCCGGGGCCGCGGTGGAGCCACGGGCGGCGGCGAGGAGGAGAGCGGCCCTGCCGCCGCCGACGCCAGCCGTCGCGATCGCAAGGCCGCCGCGCACCGGCGCCGCCGGCGTCGTACCGTCCTGATCGCCGCGGGCTTCGTGCTGGCGGCGGGCGGTCTCAGCGTCGCCGAACTCGGCACGGACGCCCCCTTCTCCCCGTTCTCCAGCGACGAGCCGGCCACGTCCGGGGACACGTCGGCGGACGGCGGCAGCTCCTCCGCGTCCCCGGACCGTACGGCGAACCCCCTCGACGACGCCTCGGGCACCGCGGGGAACGCGGGCGCCTCCGCCTCCCCGGGCGCCTCGGCCTCGGCCTCCGCCTCCAAGTCCCCGAAGGACAAGGCCTCCAAGTCCCCGTCCGCCTCGGACCAGGCGCAGCAGTCGGCGACGTCGGGCGCGGGCAGGCCGACCACGGCGCCGACCGCCCCCGCCACGTCCCAGCCGGCGTCCACCCCGACGGCCGACCCGACGACCTCGGACCCGACTCCGCAGCCGTCGCCGACGAAGACGTGCAACCGCTTCCTGTGGTGGTGCACGTAGGCAGGTCGCCTCCCCGCGATCCCTCTCCGTCACGTACTGCCCCGGGCCATGGGCCATCCGGGGTCATCGATGACACCAACCCGCTCCTGAGACGGTTGAGTCGGACAGGTACATCTCGCCGTACACGATCACGGGAACGCCCGACGGCGGAACGGGCGTTGTGCACAGGGGGAGCAGCGAGCAGCGGCTCAGTCGAGGAGAGCGGATGACGCACAGGACCACCGTGCACGGCACGGTCGCCGAGGGATTCGAAGCGGTGCGCGAGGAGTTCACCGCCTTCGTCGTCGAGGAGCGGGACGACTACGAGGGCCAGTTGTGCGCCTACGTCCACGGCCGGCGGGTCGTCGACCTGTGGGCGGGCGAGGGCGCCGAAGGGGACTCGCTGTACGGCGTGTTCTCGTCCACCAAGGGTGCCGCCCATCTCGTCGTGGCCCTGCTCGTGCAGGACGGCACGCTGGAACTGGACCGCAAAGTCACCTACTACTGGCCGGAGTTCGGCGCCGAGAGCAAGGGCGCGCTGACCCTGCGCGACCTGCTCGCGCACCGCGCGGGCCTGGTCGGCACCGACACCGGCTTCAGCGCGGCGGAGCTGGCCGACGACCGCGCGCTGGCCGAACGCCTCGCCGACCAGCGGCCGTTCTGGCGGCCGGGCACGGCCTTCGGCTACCACGCCCTGGTGATCGGCGCGCTGACCGGCGAGGTGGTCCGGCGGGCGACGGGCCGTACGATCCAGGAGCTGTACGAGGAGCGGGTGCGCGCCCCGTACGCCCTGGACTTCCACCTGGGCCTGCCCGTCTCCCGCGAGCCCCGCTTCCGCACGGTCCAGCCGATGCTGCCGACCCCCGAGCAGCAGGCGGTGCTCGACGCACTCCCGTCCGGACCGCACACCCTCGCCGCCATCGCCTTCAACCGGCACACGCCCGACCCGACCGACCTGGCCGCCCTGCCGAACGAGCGCGGCGTCCGCGCCAAGGGCCCGGCCTCGGTGGGCGGTGTCTCCTCGGCGCGCGGTCTGGCCGGGATGTACGCGGCGATGATCAGCGAGGTCGACGGCAAGGCACCGCTGCTGAAGGAGGACACGGTCGCGGAGTTCGGCCGGCTGCACTCCGTCGGGTACGACCTGGTGGCCCGCACCCACAAGTCGTACGGCCTCGGCTTCCAGGCCACGGCCGACACCTGGCACCCGTTCCTCGGCGCCGGCACGATCGGCCACAGCGGCGCGGCGGGCAGCCAGGCCTTCGCGGACCCGCGCAGCGGCTTGGCGTACGGCTACACGCGACGCCGGTTCGCGTTTCCGGGAGGGGCGGCACCGGAGAACGAAAGACTGGTGCTGGCGACACACCGGGCGGCGCTTGCAAACTAAGGGCGCGGGCAACTCCCCAAGGGGCGCGGGGCTGTGTCGATATGCGGCTCCGCCGCGTGGGCGCGACCAGCCACAGCGCACCCGCACCCGAACTCTCACCGCACCCGGCAGACGCGACCGCCGCAAAACGACAGCCGCACCCCACGTCCAAGGATGCGGCTGCCGCTATACGCAACGACGGTGATCAGACCAGCGTCACGGTGATGTTGCCACGGGTCGCCTTCGAGTAGGGGCACACCTGGTGAGCCTTCTCGATCAGCTCCCGCGCAGTGGCCTCGTCGACGTTGGGAATCTCCGCGGAGATCTCCACGATGATCCCGAACCCCTCCTCGTTCCGCCCGATCCCCACCTTCGCGGTGACGGTCGAGCCGGAGACGTCGGCGCCCTCCTGACGGGCGACCACACCGAGCGCGCCCTGGAAGCACGCGCTGTACCCGGCGGCGAACAGCTGCTCGGGGTTGGTGCCGGCGCCGTTGCCGCCCATCTCCTTGGGCGGGTTCACGACGACGTCGAGCCTGCCGTCGTCGGTGGCGACGCGGCCGTCGCGGCCGTTCTCGGCGGTGGCGACAGCCGTGTACAGGACGTCGGACTGCTGAATGGGCATGCGGTTGTCTTCCTCCTCGGTCCGCCGCGACTCGCGCCCACGATCGACGACGGATTTCGGAAAGAAGTTACCGCATGCCGGAAAGCTCAGGCCAGGGGTCAGGGCTCGTCAGAGCTTGACGATCATCTTCCCGGTGTTGTCGCCGCGCAGGACCCCGAGGAACGCCTCCAGGTTGTTCTCGATGCCCTCGACGACCGTCTCGCGGTACTTCAGCTGACCGGAGGCCACCCACGGGCCGACCTCGGCCACGAACTGCGGCTGCAGGTCGTAGTGGTCGCCGACCAGGAAGCCCTCGATACGGCCGCGGGTCTGGATCAGCCGGGCGAGGTTCCTCGGGCCGGGGGCGGGCTCGGTGTTGTTGTAGACGGAGATCATGCCGCAGACCGCGATCCGGCCACCCTGGTTGAGCGAGCCGATCGCCGCCTCCAGGTGGTCACCGCCGACGTTGTCGAAGTACACGTCGATGCCGTCGGGAGCGGCCTCGCGCAGCTGCTCGGCCACCGGGCCGTTCTTGTAGTTGAAGGCGGCGTCGAAGCCGTACTCCTCCACCAGCAGCTTGACCTTCTCGTCGGAGCCGGCCGAGCCGATGACCCGCGAGGCGCCCTTGAGCTTGGCGATCTGCCCGACCTGGCTGCCCACGGCACCCGCCGCGCCGGACACGAACACGACGTCGCCCTCCTTGAAGGAGGCGGTGCGCAGCAGGCCGGCGTAGGCGGTCAGGCCGGTCATGCCGAGCACGCCGAGGTACGTCGACAGCGGCGCGGCCGCGGGGTCGACCTTGACGGCGTGCTTCGCGTCGATGGCCGCGTACTCCCGCCAGCCGAAGAAGTGCAGGAGGTGGTCGCCGACCGCGACGCCCTCGGCGTTGGAGGCGACGACCTCGCCGACCGCGCCGCCCTGCATGACCTTGCCCAGCTCGAACGGGGCGGCGTACGACTTCGCGGCACTCATCCGGCCGCGCATGTACGGGTCCACGGAGAGGTACTTGTTCCGTACGAGAACCTGGCCCTCACCCGGCGTCGGGACCTCTGTCTCGACCAGGGCGAAGTCCTCGGGCTTCGGCCAGCCGACCGGGCGGCTGAGGAGGTGCCATTCGCGGTTGATCATGACAGTGCCTTTCGAGATTTACTTCAGTACCTGAAACAACCATGCGCCTGAATATTTCAGGATGTCAAGTAACCGGGTATCCTGGAGTCCATGTCCACCCCACAGAAGACCCGCCGCCCCGACGCCCTGACCATGGAGGTCGTCGAGCTGATCGGGGACGTAGTGGCCCGGTTCTACGAGGACTACGAGCTGGCGGCCGGCGAGCACGCGCTGACCGGTCCGCAGGCGCGCCTGCTCAGCCTGCTGTCGCTGGAGCCGCTGCCGATGCGCAAGCTGGCCCAGAAGCTGAAGTGCGAGCCGTCGAACGTGACCGGGATCGTGGACCGCCTGGAGGCACGCGGCCTGGTGGCGCGCCGCCCCGACCCCGCCGACCGCCGGGTGAAGCTGGCCGCCGCCACCGACGAGGGCCTCCAGGTCGCCCGCGACCTGCGCGAGGGCCTCCGCTTCGCCCGCGAACCCCTGGCCGGCCTCACCGACGAGGAGCGAGGCTCCCTGCGGGACCTGCTGCGCCGGATGCTCGACGCCTGAGGTTCTTCCCGTTCGGATCCGCTCGGTAAAGTCTTCGCCATGCGCGATCTCGGGGTGGGTTTCGGTTATCTCCTCAAGGGCCAGCGGTGGGTGGGCCGGCACGGCAAGCAGTACGGCTTCGGCCTGCTGCCCGGCCTGATCACGCTGGTCCTGTACGCGGCGGCGCTGGTCGCGCTCGGGGTGTGGGGCGAGGACGGCGTCGCCTGGGCGACCCCCTTCGCGGACGACTGGTCGAGCCCCTGGCAGGGACTGTTCCGTGGTTTCCTCACGGTCGTCCTCTTCGCCCTCGGCCTGCTGCTGGCCGTCCGCACCTTCACGGCCGTCACCCTGCTGATCGGCCAGCCCTTCTACGAGAACCTGTCGGAGAAGGTCGACGAGGACGTCTCGCCCGACGGCACCGCACCTCGGTCCGGCCTCCCGCTCTGGCGCGAGCTGTGGATCTCCGCCCGCGACAGCCTGCGGATCCTGGTCCGGGCCCTGCTGTGGGGCGTCCTGCTCTTCGCCCTCGGCTTCCTGCCCGTCGTCGGCCAGACGGCCGTCCCGGTGATCGGCTTCTTCGTCACCGGGTTCTTCCTCACCGAGGAACTGACCGCCGTGGCCCTCCAGCGCCGTGGGGTCGACCTCCGCGCCCGCCTCGCCCTGCTCCGCTCCCGCAAGACCCTGGTCTGGGGCTTCGGCACGCCCCTCGGCCTGGCCTTCCTGGTCCCGTTCGTCGCGGTGTTCCTGATGCCGGGCGCGGTGGCGGGCGCCACGCTCCTCGCCCGTGACCTGCTGGGCGAGGAGAGCGCCGAGGAGGAGGACGTGGAGGACGGCGAGCGGGTCACCTCCTGAGCGTGGCCTCGGCCGCCACCGTCACGATCGACCGCACCTGCGCGATGATGTCCAGCCGGTTGCGGACGAACTCCGGGTCGGTCACCGTGCCCGTCGCCGGGTCGGTGTTGCCCGTGCCGAACTGCAGCACGGGCGTGTGCACATGGCCGCCCGGCAGCGTGTCGTGCAGACCCAGGCGGTCCCGGAGTAGCGTCGCGCGGTAGGCGATCTCGTTGGAGAGGTAGTTGCCGCCGCCGCCCGCACGGGCCGTCGAGCCGGCGGTCGGGCCGTCCGGCCGTACGACGGGATCGGTGCCGCCCGCCGGGATCTCGGTCACCTCCGTGTGGTCGTACACCGGGAACCGGCCGGTGTCCGCTGCCGTGATGGCGGTGTACGGCAGGGTCGTCGTCGTCCACTGGGGCTGGGTGGCCGGATCGGTGACGGGGACGGTCTCGGTGCGGGAGGCGTTGTCGTTGTCCGGGAAGCCGCCGCGCCAGGCCCCGTTGCTGCGCTCGATGTCGAACCGCCCGACCCGGCCCTGGCTCACGGTCGTGAACAGGTCGACCTTCGGCAGCCAGGGCCGCAGCGTCCGCTCCACCGTGCCGTCCGCGAAGTCCGCCCAGCGCACGGGGAACAGGGCCGTCTCCACCCGGGCCGGACCCTCGGCCGTCTCGATCACCGTGCCGTCCAGCGCCAGCGCGCTCGCCCCGGAGGGGTTGGAGATACGGATGTCCCGGTCGAGCGTGAAGGGGTCGAAACCGGTGAGGAGTACGCGCTTGAGGTGCGGCTGCCCGGGATAGCGGATGTCGGTCTGACCGCGTGAGGTGCGTTCCACCTGCTGGAGCAGAGCCGTACGTTCGGTGCCGGCAAGAGTGAACTGGGGCTCCCAGGTGCGAACTTCCCGGGTCATCCCCAGACGCGCCCAGTACAGCGGCCGGTCGTCGTCCCGGCTGAGGTCGCCGCCCGCCGGGCCCCGCCCCTGCGCCCGCTCCACGGCCCGCCGCCACAGCGCCGAACCCTCGCGTACGACGAGGCGACGGGCCTGCGCGTAGGAGCGGGCGCGCTCCAGGGCGGCGGCGAACTCCGGTGCCACGTCGTCGAATCCGGAGCGGCGGAGGATCTCCTGCGGTACGGCCTTGTCGAGCCGTTGTTCCTCGACGGTGGGGGAGGGGGTCGCCGGTGCGGCGCAGGCCGTGGTCGTGGGAGCCGACAGACCGGCCAGCAGGGCGATGCCGAGCACGGCGGTCCGTATGCGGAGCGAGGTCACGGGAGTTGGGGTCCTTCCGTCGCTGTGGGGCGCGTGGTGCGGGGGACGGCGGAAGTATCGCGTGCGGGGAGTGGTCTACGCCATGGTGCGGGGGAGCCGCGCGGCCTCGCCGAGCAGACTCGGGGCGTCTGTTTCGGCCGGAGGCGCAGGTGGAGATCGAAATCGTGGCGGCGGTGCCGGGCGGTGGGTGATACTGCCGCGCGTGAAGGCAGCTAAGGCCGTGAACCTCGGCGTCATATTCCTGCTGGAGTTGGGCGTCGTCCTGTCCCCGTGGTACTGGGCGTACGAGAGCGGCTCCGACTCGGGTCCTCTGCTCGCGCTCTTCGGGGCGACCGCCCTCGGTTGGGTCTGGGGCCTGTTCGGTTCCCCGAGGGCGAGGTTCAAGCTCCACGGCGTGCCCCGAGTCGCCTTCGAAGCGCTCTGGTTCGGAGCGGGCGCCGCGATGCTGTACGCCGCCGGGGCACACGCCTGGGCCGTCGCCTTCGCCCTGGTGTGCCTGGCCGCCAAGTCCCTTGCCTACGCCTGGAACCAGTGACCCTCACTCCACCGGCTCGCCCAGCAGTCGCAGGAAGTCGCGGAACGCGCCCGGCATGTCGACCGACTCCGGGTCCAGCAGCCACTGGTACTGCAGGCCGTCCATCACCGCGACGAGCAGGGGGGCGGTGTGCTCCGGGGTGAGGCCGTTGGGCAATCGGTCGCCGTACTCGGCGCGCAGCACCTCCGTCATGGTCGCGCGGACCTGGGCGTAACGCTGCGTGAAGTAGGAGCGCGCCGGGTGCCCCTCCGTCACGCTCTCGCCGAGCAGCGCCGAGAAGGTCTGGATGATGGCCGGGCGCATCGCGTTGTACTCGACCAGTGAGGCCAGCAGGTCGACCCGCCACCGGGTGTCCGGCACCGCGTCCCACCGGTCCCGCTCCTGGAGCACGGCCACCAGCAGGGCGTCCTTCGTCGGGAAGTAGTGCAGCAGCCCCTGCTGGGTCAGCCCGACCCGCTCGGCCACCGCGGCCAGGCTCGCGCCCCGGTAACCGCGCTCGGCGATCACCTCCAGGGCCGCCCCCACGATCTCCGCGCGCCGCTCCTCGCTCCTGACCCTCGCGTTCATGACGTCACCGTACGACATCCCCACCCCTCGAATATAACGGCAAGATAACAAAACCTACCGCTCTACAGGTAACGCGTGCAGGATGAGAGGGATCCCAGGCACTTCAGCGAGGAGGTACCGCCGTGGCGGAGACAGACAAGGCGCGCGCAGACGAGGCCCGCGCAGCGGTCGTGGAGGCCGCACTGGGCCGGCTCGAACTCGACGCCAAGGCGCGGCTGCTGGCCGGCCAGGACATGTGGACCCTGCCCGCCCTGCCGGAGATCGGCCTGAAGTCCCTCGTCATGTCCGACGGCCCGATCGGCGTGCGGGGCGTGCGCTGGACCGCCGACGACCCCTCCGTCGCCCTGCCCTCGCCGACCGCGCTCGCCGCCACCTGGGACCCCGCGCTCGCCCGCCGCGCAGGCGTGCTGCTCGCCCAGGAGGCCCGCCGCAAGGGCGTCCACGTCCTGCTCGCCCCCACCGTCAACCTGCACCGCTCACCGCTCGGCGGCCGCCACTTCGAGGCCTACAGCGAGGACCCGTACCTGACCGGCGAGATCGGCTCCGGCTATGTGACCGGCGTCCAGTCCGGCGGCGTCGGCACCACCGTCAAGCACTTCGTCGCCAACGACGCCGAGACCGACCGCTTCACCGTGAACAACCTGGTCTCCGAACGCGCCCTGCGCGAGCTGTACCTGGCCCCCTTCGAGGCGATCGTCGCGAACGCCCACCCCTGGGGGATCATGACGGCCTACAACCAGGTCAACGGCACGACGATGACCGAGCACCACCACCTGGTCAACGAAGTCCTGCGCGGCGAGTGGGGCTTCGACGGCTTCAACGTCTCCGACTGGATGGCCGCCCGGGACACCGTCGGTGACATCGAGGGTGGCCTGGACGTCGCCATGCCCGGCCCCCGGACCGTCTACGGCGCCGCCCTCGCCCAGGCCGTCCGGGACGGCCGGGTCGCCGAGGCCACCGTCGACGCCGCCGTACGGCGCGTGCTGCGGCTCGCCGCCCGGGTCGGCATCCTGGACGGCGCCGAACCCGTCGTCACCGAGCCGCCCGCGTCCGTCGACGGCGAGGCCCTGGCCCGCGAGATCGCCCGCCGCTCCTTCGTCCTCGTGCGCAACGAGAACAGCGCACTCCCGCTGAAGGCCGGCACGGTCGCCCTGATCGGCGCCGCCGCCCGCGACGCCCGCGTCCTCGGCGGCGGCTCCGCCACCGTCTTCCCGGCCCGGATCGTCTCCCCGCTCGACGGTCTCACCGCCGCCCTCCCCGAGGGCACCCTCACCTACGCCGTCGGCGCCGACCCGGCCACCGAACTCGCCGTCGCCGACCAGGGATTCAGCCTCAGGGCCGTCTGCCGGGACGCCGACGGCACCGTCATCGGCACCCGCTCCGCCCCCAACGGGCTGATCCAGTGGATGGGCTCCGACCTCCCCGAGGGCGTCACGCACGACACCCTCCACACCGTGGAACTGACCGGCACCTTCACCCCGCGCGAGTCCGGCCCGCACACCTTCGGTGTCAAGGGCGTGGGCGCCTTCACGCTCACCGTCGACGGGACGACGTACTACGACGACGTCCAGCGCCCGGACAAGGACGACCCCTTCGAGGCCTTCTTCGGCGCCCCCGTACCCCGCGCCCAGGCCGAACTCACCGCCGGTGAGCCGGTCGAGGTCTCCCTCACCCAGGTCGTCCAGCTCCCCGACGACATCCCGATGAAGGTCGTCACCTTCGCCCTCGCCCACTCCGCGCCCCAGCGCGACCCCGACGAGCTGATCGCCGAGGCCGTCGAGGCCGCCCGCGGCGCCGACACGGCCGTCGTCATGGTCGCCACCACCGACCGCGTCGAGTCCGAGGGCTTCGACCGCACCGACCTCCGGCTCCCCGGCCGCCAGGATGAACTGGTCCGCGCCGTCGCCGCCGCCAACCCGAACACCGTCGTCATCGTCAACTCCGGCTCCCCGGTCGAACTGCCCTGGCGCGACGAGGTCGCCGCCGTGCTGCTGACCTGGTTCCCGGGTCAGGAGGGCGGCGCCGCCCTCGCCGACGTCCTGACCGGTGCCCACGAGCCCGGCGGCCGCCTCCCCACCACCTGGGGCTCCCTCACCGACGCCCCCGTCACCCAGGTCGTCCCCGCCGACGGCGAGCTTCCCTACACCGAGGGCGTCTTCATCGGCTACCGCGCCTGGGAGCAGGCCGGCCGCACCCCGTCGTACCCCTTCGGCCACGGCCTCGGCTACACCGACTGGGCCTACGAGTCCCTGGAGACGGACGGCACCACCGCCCGCGTCCGCCTGCGCAACACCGGCCAGCGGCCCGGCCGCGAGGTCGTCCAGGTCTACGTCTCCCCGGCCGAGCCCGACACCGAGCGCCCGGCACACCGGCTGGCCGGATTCGCGGGCGCCGAGGCCGGACCCGGCGAGAGCGTCGAGGTGACCGTCGAACTGCCCCGCCGCACCTTCGAGGTCTGGGACGACACGGCGAAGGCGTGGGCGTTTGTGAAGGGTTCGTACGAGATCACCGCCGCCCGCTCGATCTCGGACCACAGGCTGACCGCGACGATTAACGTCTGATCCGGGACAGTCCCCACACACCGCGGACAAAGTCCCCACATACAGCCCCGGTCCGGGACCTGACCCCTGGACCGGGGCTCACTCAGCGGACCGAGAAGCCGTACACCGTCTCCGAGCGGAAGACCCCGCCCGGCCGCAGCTCGGTGCTGGGAAAGTCCGGGTGGTTGGGGGAGTCCGGGAAGTGCTGGGTCTCCAGGGCGATGCCGTCGCCGGGCGCGAAGGGGGACGTGAGGTGGTCGGCGGTGTAGAGCTGGAGGCCCGGCTCGGTCGTGGCCACGGTGACCACCCGCCCCGAAGCCGGGTCGTACAGCTCGGCCACCTCCTCGGCCGACTCGGTCACGCCCTTGTCCAGCACGAAGTTGTGGTCGTAGCCGGAGCCCACCTTGCGGGCCGTACGGAAGTCGAAGCGGGAGCCGGACACCTCCGCAAGCGCTCCGGTCGGGATCAGGTCGGCGTCCACCGGGGTGTAGCGGGAGGCGGCCAGCCGCAGCTCGTGGCCGCCCGCGTGACCGGAGCCGCTCAGGTTCCAGTACGTGTGGTTGCTGAGGTTGACGACGGTCGGCGCGTCCGTGACGGCCTCGTAGGCGATCCGCAGCGCACCGGACGCGTCCAGCGTGTACGTGGCCGTCACCTCCAGCCGGCCCGGGAACCCCTCCTCGCCGTCCGGGCTGACCCGGCTCAGCCGCAGCCCGTGCTCGACCGGCTCCACGTCCCACACCCGCTTGTCGAAGCCCCGCTCGCCGCCGTGCAGCGTGTTGGGCCCGCTGTTCGGCTCCAGCGCGTACGCGCGGCCGTCCAGCGGGAAGCGGCCGCCCGCGATGCGGTTGGCGTACCGGCCGACCAGAGCGCCCAGATACGGCTCCGGGTGCTCCCGATAGCCGTCGAGCCCGGGGAACCCGAGCACCACGTCCGCGGTACGCCCGTCCCGGTCCGGGACCTCGACCGACTGCACGATCCCGCCGTACGACAGCACCCGCACCCGGACCCCGGCCCGCTCCAGCGTCCAGCGGTGCACCGGGGTGCCGTCGGAAAGTGTGCCGAAAAGTTCGCTCATGTGGGAAACCCTAGGTCACGGTCGTTCCGCGGTCACCGTGCGGTAGGCGATCTCGGCGAGCCGGGCCTGGCCGTTCCGGCTCGGGTGGAACCAGTCCCAGTGGCTCAGCTGCTCCGTGTCGAAACGGAAGTCGAAGACCGCGTTCCGGTCGAAGCGGCAGCGGCGGTCCTTGGCGCACACGTCCTTCAGCACCGTGTTGTAGGCCTCGACCCGCTTCTGCACCTTGTCCCGGCGCAGCGTGGCCTTGCCGGTCAGGTCGTCCGCCTCACCCAGCATCGACGGGCAGATGCCCAGCTTCCACACCTGCTTGCCCAGCGGGTTCGCCCGGCCCTCGGACCACAGCCGCTTCAGGTTCGGCACGCTCGCCACGTACACCTGCGTCTTCGGCAGCGCCGCGCGCAGCGTGGTCAGCGACTCCTCGAAGTCCGCGCGGAAGGAGGCCACCGAGGTCATCGCCCGGGCAGAGGAGCGGCACGCGTCGTTCGCGCCGATCATCACCGTCACCAACTCGGGGGCGCGGGCGGCCGCCTGGGTCATCTGCTCCGGCAGATCGGCCATCCGGGCACCGGTCACCGCGTAGTTCCAGCTGCGCTCCGCCGCCCCCGTCACGCCCAGCAGCCGCACCGCCAGGCTGTCGACCTTGGCGTCGCTGCCCGTCGCCCACGACACCTCGGGGCAGTCGGAGAGCACCGTGCACGCGTCGAACCCGCGCGTGATGGAGTCCCCGACCGCGGCGATCGAGTCCGGGCTGCGGTTCCACACCGGCGCGGGCCGGGCCGAGGGGCGGGACGCGCTCGCCCCGGAGTCCTTCGTACCGCCGCCACCACCGAAGGCGTCACACCCCGCCATGCTCAGCACGGCCGCCGCCACGACGGCAAGGGCAGCCCGGTCACGGCGGCTTCGCTTCCGCATCCCTGCTGATCTCCTCGCTCGATGTGGAGTGGTCGCTCTTATAACAACGCGCGAGGGTTCCCGGCCCGGGGACCTTGGAACGGCGCACCCCCGTACAAGCGTCCCCCTGGGTGAATGGCGGGAGTTTCCTGGCACTGGGACCGACGGTACGTCACACTCCTTGCGCCGCCGCACGGTAGCCTCGCCATCAACGCGGCCGTCGCGCCACTGCCGCCCCCAGTCAGCAAGATGTCCCGCTCTGCCCGGAGGTTCCGGTGACGACACGTGGAGTTCTGTACGTGCACTCCGCGCCGCGCGCGCTGTGCCCGCACGTCGAGTGGGCCGTCGCCGGGGTGCTCGGCACGCGCGTCAGCCTCGACTGGATCCGGCAGCCCGCGGCCCCCGGCACCTGGCGCTCGGAGTTCTCCTGGCAGGGCGAGGTGGGCACGGCCTCCAAGCTCGCCTCCGCCCTGCGCGGCTGGCACCTGCTGCGCTTCGAGGTCACCGCGGAGCCCTGCCCCACCGCCGAGGGCGAGCGCTACAGCTGCACCCCCGACCTCGGCATCTTCCACGCCGTCACCGGCATCCACGGCGACATCCTCATCCCCGAGGACCGCCTCCGCGCGGCCCTGCTCCGCAGCCAGCGCGGAGAGACCGACCTGGAGGCCGAACTCTCCAAGCTCCTGGGCAAGCCCTGGGACGACGAACTGGAGCCGTTCCGCTACGCGGGAGAGGGAGCACCGGTGCGCTGGCTGCACCAGGTGGTGTGAGCACCGGGACATGAGGAAGGGCCCCCGCCTGCCGGCGGGGGCCCTTCCCTTACGTCTCTCAGATGGTCCGGAACGCCAGGACCACGTTGTGCCCGCCGAAGCCGAACGAGTCGTTCAGCACGGCGATACGGCCCTCGGGCAGCTGACGCGCCTCACCGACGACGACGTCCGCGTTCACCTCGGGATCCAGCTCGCGCACGTTGATGGTCGGCGGAGCCGTACGGTTCACCAGCGCCAGGATCGACGCGACCGTCTCGATACCACCGGCACCACCCAGCAGGTGACCCGTCATCGACTTGGTCGCGGAGATCGCCATGTGGTCGACGTCGTCGCCGAACACCTTCCGCAGCGCCTTGATCTCGGCCACGTCACCCTGCGGCGTCGAGGTGGCGTGCGCGTTCACGTGCACGATCTCGGCCGGCTTCAGATCCGTGCTGTCCAGCAGGTTCTGCAGCGCGTGCGCGATCCCGTTGCCGGACGGCTCGGGCTGCGTGATGTGGTGGGCGTCGGCGGAGATGCCCTGGCCGATCGCCTCCGCGTAGATCCGCGCGCCGCGGGCCTTCGCGTGCTCCTCGGACTCCAGGACGATCACACCGGCGCCCTCACCGAGCACGAAGCCGTCACGACCGGAGTCGTAGGGACGCGAGGCGCCCTCGGGGTCGTCGTTGTTCTTGGACATCGCCATCATGTTGCCGAACGCGGCGATGGGAAGCGGGTGGATGGCGGCCTCGGTACCACCGGCCACGACCACGTCCGCACGCCCGGTGCGGATCATCTCGATCGCGTACCCGATGGCCTCCGCGCCCGAGGCGCAGGCCGAGACCGGGGTGTGCACACCGGCGCGGGCACCGATCTCGATACCGACGTTGGCCGCCGGGGAGTTGGGCATCAGCATCGGCACGGTGTGCGGGGAGACACGGCGTACGCCCTTCTCCTTGAGCACGTCGTACTGGTCCAGGAGCGTCGTCACACCGCCGATTCCGGAGGCGATGACCGCACCCAGCCGGTCGGGGTTCACGGACGCGTCCTCACCGGCCTTGGCGGTGAAACCGGCGTCCTTCCAGGCCTCCTGAGCGGCGATCAGCGCGAACTGCGCGGACCGGTCCAGCTTGCGGGCCTGCGGGCGGGGGATGATCTCGCCCGGCTCGACGGCGATCTGCGCGGCGATACGGACCGGCAGTTCGGCCGCCCAGTCCTGCTCGAGGACGCTGACGCCGGACTTGCCGGCGATCAGGGCCTCCCAGAACGAGGCTGCGTCGCCACCCAGCGGTGTGGTTGCGCCGATACCGGTGACGACCACGGTGCGATTGGTCGGGCTCACGGGAATTCTTTCTCCAACGGATGCGGGATTCATACGGCGCCACCGCCGGGTGGCGGGGCCTTGCAGCCCTCGGGCCTAAGGGGTGGCTCAGGCCTGGTGGTCGAGGATGTACTTGGTGGCGTCGCCGACGGTCTTGAGGTTCTTGACGTCCTCGTCGGGGATCTTGACGTCGAAGCGCTCCTCGGCGGCGACGACGACCTCGACCATGGACAGCGAGTCGACGTCCAGGTCGTCGGTGAAGGACTTGTCCAGCTGGACGTCCTCAACCGGGATGCCGGCGATCTCGTTCACGATCTCGGCGAGACCTTCGACGATCTCTTCCTGAGTGGCGGCCATGTTGGCGCTCCTTCTTCGATAAGTCAGACGGTTTGTGGCAGATGATTCCGCACCGGTTCGCATGATCCGGCACGGAGTGCCTAGGGGAGGGTAACGACCGTGGCGGCGTAGACGAGACCCGCCCCGAATCCGATGACGAGCGCGGTGTCGCCGCTCTTCGCCTCCCCGGTCGCCAGGAGCCGCTCCATCGCGAGCGGAATCGAGGCGGCCGAGGTGTTGCCGGTGGTGCGGATGTCACGGGCGACCGTGACGTGCTCCGGCAGCTTCAACGTCTTCACCATCGAGTCGATGATCCGCACGTTGGCCTGGTGCGGAATGAAGACGTCCAGGTCGTCCGGGGTGATTCCGGCCGCGTCCAGCGCCTGCTGGGCGACCTTCGCCATCTCGAACACGGCCCAGCGGAACACCGCCTGGCCCTCCTGCGTGATCGCAGGGAACTTGATGTTGCCCTCGCTGTCGAGGGGCAGGGTGGAGACGTCACCGACGGCGAACCGGTCCCAGGGGACGGTCTGCTTGATGGTCTCGGACTTGTCGCCCTCGGAGCCCCACACGGTCGGGCCGATCGCCGGCTCCTGGGAGGGGCCGACCACGACCGCGCCGGCGCCGTCACCGAACAGGAAGGCCGTGGCCCGGTCCTCCAGGTCGGTCAGGTCGCTCAGCCGCTCCACGCCGATGACGAGCACGTACTCGGCGGAGCCTTCCACCACCATGCCCTTGGCGAGCGTGAGGCCGTAGCCGAAGCCCGCGCAGCCCGCCGAGATGTCGAAGGCGGCGGCCTTGTCGGTGCCCAGCTTGTCGGCGATCTCGGTGGCGACGGCCGGGGTCTGGCTGAAGTGCGAGACGGTCGAGACGACCACGGCGCCGATCTGCTCGGCGTCGATGCCCGCGTCGGCGATCGCCTTGCCGGAGGCCTCGATGGCCATCGCGGCGACCGTCTCGTCGGGGCCGGCCCAGTGCCGGGTCTCGATTCCGGAGCGCGAACGGATCCACTCGTCGGACGAGTCGATCTTCTCCAGGATCACCTCGTTGGGCACGACCCGGGTCGGCCGGTAGCCGCCGACACCGAGGATGCGCGCGTACGGGGCGCCCTTGCTGGGCTTGATCTTCGCCATGATCGGTACGGCTCCTTAGGCGGTGTGCTCGGAGATCAGCTCGCGGGCCGCTTCGAGGTCGTCGGGGGTCTTCAGGGCCAGCGTCTTCACGCCCGGCAGGGCCCGCTTGGCCAGGCCGGTCAGCGTGCCGCCCGGGCACACCTCGATGAGCGCGGTGACGCCGAGCGCCTTGAAGGTCTCCATGCACAGATCCCAGCGCACCGGGTTGGCGACCTGGCCGACCAGCCGCTCCAGCACCTCGGCGCCGGTCGCGACGGCCTGGCCGTCCTTGTTGGAGACGTAGGTGACCTTCGGGTCACCCGGGGCCAGCTCCGCGGCCGCCTTGGCCAGCGCCTCCACGGCAGGAGCCATGTGGCGGGTGTGGAAGGCGCCGGCGACCTTCAGCGGGACGACCTTGCGGACGCCCTCGGGCATGTCCTCGTTCAGCGCGGCGAGCTGCTCCAGCGTGCCCGCGGCGACGATCTGGCCGGCGCCGTTGACGTTCGCCGGGGTCAGGCCCAGCTTCTCCAGGTGCGCGACGGAGACCTCGGGGTCACCGCCGAGCAGCGCGGACATGCCGGTCTCGGTGATCGCGGCGGCGTCGGCCATGGCCAGACCCCGCCTGCGGACGAGGCCGAGCGCGGCGGTGTCGTCCAGGACGCCCGCGAAGGCCGCGGCGGTGATCTCGCCGACGCTGTGGCCGGCGACGGCGCCGGGAGCGATGTCGGTGCCCGCCGCGTCAGCGGCAAATGAATAGGCACCCAGTGCCGCGGCGGACAGGATCCCGGCGGCGACCAGCAGCGGCTGCGCCACCGCGGTGTCGCGGATGGCGTCCGCGTCGGCCTGGGTGCCGTAGTGGACCAGGTCCAGTCCGATGGCGTCCGACCATGCGGCGACACGGTCGGCGGCACCGGGGAGGTCGAGCCAGGGAGTCAGGAAGCCGGGCGTCTGGGCGCCCTGGCCGGGAGCGACGAGTACGAGCACTCTCACACTCTCTCTTGGGGACGGCCAGGGCCGCCCGTGGGGACAGGGACGAAGAACACGGGAGGCTTTTGTGGGGCCCCGACAAAAGCCTAGGGTTGGGCGTCTCCTTCGGCCAGACGCCCCAGGATCAGCGCGATCCGCAGTGTGAAGGCGGATCGTACATCCGAAGGCGACCAGCCGGTGACGTCTGTCACACGTCGGAGCCGGTAGCGCACGGTGTTCGGGTGAACGAAGAGCATCCGGGCCGCGCCCTCCAGACTGCTCGCCTGCTCCAGGTAGACACTCAGCGTTTCCAGGAGCGCCGAGCCGGCCTCCTCCAGCGGTCTGTAGATCTCCTCCACCAGCTGGTCTCGGGCGCCCGGATCGCCCGCGATGGCACGCTCCGGCAGGAGATCGTCCGCCAGCACCGGCCGCGGAGCGTCCTGCCAGGCAGAACACGCCTTCAGCCCCGCGGCGGCGGCCTGCGCGGACCGGGTGGCGGCCAGCAGATCGGGTACGACGGGCCCGGCGACGACCGGCCCCGCGGCGAACGGGCCGATCAGCGACTTGGCGACGCCGAGCGGATTGGCGCTGCCACCCGCGATCACGACGAGCCGGTCGCCGAGCACCCCGGTGAGCACCTGGAGCTTCGCGTGCCGCGACGCCCTCCTGATCGCCTCCACGGTCAGCTCGCTGTCCCCGTCGGGCGCGGTCCCGAGCACGACACACACATGCTCCGGCGAGTTCCAGCCCAGGGCGGCGGCCCGGCTGACGGCCCCCTCGTCGGCCTCCCCGCTCAGCACGGCGTTGACGACCAGCGACTCCAGCCGCGCGTCCCAGGCACCGCGTGCCTCGGCGGCCTGGGCGTACACCTGGGCGGTCGCGAAGGCGATCTCCCGCGCGTACACGAGCAGGGCCTCGCGCAGCACGCTCTCGTCCCCCGGAGCCGCCACCTCGTCGATGGCGCTCTCCATGACCTCGATGGTGGTCCGCACCATCTCCACGGTCTGCCGGAGCGTGATGGCCCGGGTCAGCTCACGAGGCGCCGTCCCGAAGACATCCGTCGAGATCGCCTGTGGGGCATCGGGATGCCGGAACCACTCGGTGAACGCGGCGATGCCCGCCTGGGCCACGAGCCCGATCCAGGAACGGTTCTCCGGGGGCATGGCCCGGTACCACGGCAGGGTCTCGTCCATGCGTGCGATGGCCTGCGCGGCGAGACTCCCGGAGGACTTCTCCAGCCGCTTCAGGGTCGCGGAGTGCGGGTGGACGGCGTGTACTGCGGGTTCGCTGTGACGGGATTCGGGTTCGGGCACGTGGACAAGACTGCCTTATCCGGACGGGAGCGTGCGCTGCCGGGTCGGTACTGCGGTCTACGGTGGTGTGCGTGATGGACGTCAGGCGCGCCGCCGAGCGCTACCCAGGGGGCGATCCGGAGGCCGGGATCGAGTCCCGCCACGCCTTCTCCTTCGGCCCGCACTACGACCCCGACAACCTGCGCTTCGGCGCGGTCATCGCCTGCAACGAGGAGCGGCTCGGCCCCGGCGCCGGCTTCGACGAGCACCCGCACAGCCACACCGAGATCGTGACCTGGGTGGTGGAGGGCGAGCTGACCCACCGGGACTCGGCGGGCAACGAGACCCGGGTCCGCCCGGGAGACGTGCAGCGCCTCAGCTCCGCGGCGGGCGTCCGCCACGTGGAGCGCAACGACGGCACGGTCCCCCTGACCTTCATCCAGATGTGGCTTGCGCCACTGGAGCCGGGCGGCGAACCGTCGTACTCGATCATCCCGGGCATCGCCGACTCCACCCCGTACGCCGTCCCCGAGGCCGGAGCCATGCTCCACGTACGCCGCCTGGCGCCCGGGGAGCGGACGGCGGTGCCCGACGCGGCATACGTGTACGCGCACGTGGTGCGGGGCGAGGTCCGACTGGCGGGGGAGCGTTTGGCCCCGGGCGACTCGGCACGGATCACGGGGGCGGAGGGTTTGGAAGCGGTGGGTGTTACGGCGGCGGAATTGCTCATGTGGGAGATGGGGCCGTAAACGGGGGCCGTCTGTTGGCTGCGGGCCGGTGGGGGCTGGTCGCGCAGTTCCCCGCGCCCCTAGGGAGTTGCGGTGCCGTCGGCTGCACAGCCGCCGCAGCCACGCGGCCGCAGCCGACCGCGGGCCCACCGTCCCCACGTAGCTGCGGGCAGTCGTGCCGCACGAGCGCCCACCAGGCAGCGGCCGTCATTCCCGCGTAGCTGCGGGCAGTCGTGCCGCTGGGGCGGCGCCCACCCGGCGGCTGTCATACCTGCGTAGCTGCGGGCAGTCGTGCCGCACGAGCGCCCACCCGGCGGCGGCCGTCGTACCCGCGTAGCTGCGGGCAGTCGTGCCGCTTGGGGCGGCACGGGTGGGCGCAGCGGCACCCCGCAAGCGCGGGTAAGCGGAGCCCACCCCCGGCCAATAGAGGCGAGGCTCAGCCCCGCAGCTCCGCGAGCACAGCATCGGTGAACACCGGCCACGCCTCGACCGCCCACGGCCCGAACGCCCGGTCCGTCAGGGCGACCCCGGCCACACCCGCATCCGGGTCGATCCACAGAAACGTACCGGACTGTCCGAAATGCCCGAATGTGCGCGGCGAAGACGAAGACCCCGTCCAGTGCGGCGACTTGGAGTCACGGATCTCGAAACCCAGCCCCCAGTCGTTGGGATTCTGGTGCCCGTACCCCGGCAGAACCCCCTTCGTCCCCGGATACTGCACGCTCATCGCCGCAGCGACCGTACGCGGATCCAGCAACCGCGGCGCCTGCACCTCCGCCGCGAACCGCAGCAGGTCCTCCACGGTCGAAACCCCGTCCTTGGCGGGGGACCCGTCCAGCGAGGTCCGCGTCATGCCCAGCGGCTCCAGCACCGCCTGCCGCAGATACTCCCCGAACGGAATGTCCGTCGCCTTGGCGATGTGATCCCCGAGCTGCTCGAACCCGGCGTTGGAGTACAGCCGCCGCTCCCCGGGAGCCGCCGTCACCCGGTGCTCGTCGAAGGCCAGCCCGGAGGTGTGCGCGAGCAGATGGCGGACGGTCGCCCCGGGCGGGCCCGCCGGCTCGTCCAGCTCGACGGCACCCTCCTCGTACGCGACCAGCGCCGCGTACGCCGCCAGCGGCTTGGTCACCGAGGCCAGCGGAAACCGGTGCCCGACGGGCCCATGCGTCCCGAGGACGGTCCCGTCGGCCCGTACGACACCCGCCGCGGCGGAGGGGACCGGCCAGTTCTCGATCAGCGCGAGGCTCTTCAGCGACATGCCGTCGAGCCTAAGCGCTCAGAGCTTCAGCTCCATCAAAGGGTCGGGCTTGGGCAGGAAGCCGAGGGCGGCGTAGAGCGGCGCGGCCTCGGCGGACGCGGTGAGATGGACGCGACCGGCGCCGCGCTCGCGGAACCACTCCAGCAGCGTGTCCATGCACGCGCGCGCGTACCCGCGGCGGCGCGTGCCCGGGTCGGTGGCGACACTGAAGACGAACCCGACCGTCCCGAACGGATCGCCCGCCTTCCCGATCCGGTAGTCGACCGTCCCGGCCACCAGCGCGGCCAGCGCCCCCGGCCGCTCCGGGTGGTCCACGACGAAGGCCGCGAAGTCCCCGTCCGGCTCGCCCAGCCGGGCCCGCAGCCCCGGCAGGGACTTCTCGTGCCAGTCGGTGGAATGATCGGCGTCGGCCATCGAGTCGATCATCACCTGCCGCAGTCGCAGAAGTTCTTCGGCATCCTCGGGCAGCGCCCGGCGTACGAGACTCATGTCCCGCACGCTAACGACCGCGCCGCGGGCCGTCGTGGGATTTCTTACCGGGTTCCGCTTGCTTGGAGTGCACTCCAAGGCCATAGCGTGGGGCCATGACGGTGATGCAGACCGAGGAGAACGCGAGCAGTACCGACATCTGCGCAGCCCCGCCCCGGCGGCACCCGCGCCCCGACGGCCAGGACCGCTACACGATCAGCGAGGTCGTCGCCTTCACCGGCCTGACCGCGCACACCCTGCGCTGGTACGAGCGGATCGGGCTGATGTCCCACATCGACCGCTCCCACACCGGCCAGCGCCGCTACAGCAACCGCGATCTGGACTGGCTGGACTTCGTGACCAAGCTCCGCCTGACCGGCATGCCGGTGGCGGACATGGTCCGCTACGCGGAACTGGTCCGCGAGGGCGAGACCACCTACGCGGAACGCCAGGCCCTGCTGGAGTCGACCCGCCGCGATGTCCTGTCCAGGATCGCGGAGCTGCACGACACTCTCGCGGTGCTGGACAGGAAGATCAGCTTCTACGCCACGGAGCGCTGACTACAGCTCCGCCAGCAGTTCGGCCTTCTTCGACGCGAACTCCTCGTCCGTCACCAGCCCCGCCTGATGCAGCTCGCCGAGGTGACGGATCCGCTCCGCGATGTCGGCGGGATCCCGACGCGCCGGGGCCGGTACCGCCGGTACCGGCCCTCGCGAGCGCACCCCGGCCAGGACAGCCGCGGCGAACGGCAGTGACTCGTGCACCGGCCCGTACCCGAGCCCGAAGACGACGGACGCCGGATCCTGGTCGGGCTGGGTCGGCCGGGCGGAGCCGCCCTCGCGGGGCAGCAGCCGTAGATGCCCCTCGAAGACCTCCGGCGACCGCCACTCCACTCCGCTGAGGCCGGCGACCGCGAAGCTCTGGTCCCCGGCCTTCCACTTCGTCGAGGACGCCCCGGTCCAGGACCACCGGAACTGCACGGTCGTCCCGTCGAAGGACGCCTTCCCGTCGTACGCCTTGAACTGCAGCGGCGCCTCGGGCGCGGCCACCAGATAGCGGTCGGTGGGCCCGGACTCGGTCAGCAGCCCCTTCAGCTCGTCGGCGTAGTACTCGGCGAGCGTCGACCGCTCGGCCGGCAGCGCCAGCCGGTACGGATCGGAGCCCTCGCGCAGCTGCCCGGCCGCCGCCTCCATCACCGGATCGGCGCCGGGGCGCGGCCGCAGCCGCAGCGCGACGGTGCCGCGCTTGCCCTGCGTGAGGGTCACCTCCTCGACCGCGGACAGCGGGATCCGCCGTTCGCCCAGCGCCTGGAACAGCTTCGGTGTCCGAATCCCCCGTTCGTAACGGATGAGCACGGAGTCGGACTCGAACTCCCAGACGGCATGAAAACCCGCCAGTACGTCACCCATGCGGCTCATCGTATGCGGCACGTGCTCCTCCGTCGCCACCCGCGCAGACCGCACTTCCTGCTGTTTCTACGCGCGTTGGGCCGTCGACGTGCGGGGCAGATCGGCCCGGCACGCATCGTTCTCGCGTGCGCACGTGACGGCGTCGTACGCGCCCACCCCGATGTCGGCGAGGTTGCGCAGGCTGTCCGTGCCCGGCTGGAAATAGCCCGCGTGCCCCTGTGCGTCCCGCGCCGACAGCACTCGCGCGCCGAACGACGAGGACACCGGGTCGGCACCGTGCCCGAGCCCGCCGACCTCCAGGTACGGCACGTCCTGCACCCAGTCGGTGGCGTCCCGCATCGCCCACACCCGGGCCGAGGTGCCCAGGCGGGAGGCCTTGCTGACGCGCATGCCGGGGCTCGCGGCCACCGCTATGTCGGTCACCCGGCGGGGCATGTGGTCCGCGGCGACCCCGCAGACCACCGAGCCGTAGCTGTGGCAGAACATCGACACCGGCGCCCGGCCGGGCAGGGCGTCCAGCAGTGCGTTCAGGCGCAGGGCGCCCTCCGCGGCGCGCAGCCCCGTGGCCGCGTCCACGCCGAGCCCGTCCGGCGCGGTGTAGTCGGCCCAGGCGATCACGGCCGTACGGGTCGTGGGGCTCTGTTCCCGCTCGGCCGCGTACAGGGCCTTGGCCATGCCGACCGGGGCGCTGTACCTGCGGTTCGTGCGCTGGAAGGTGAGCAGGTCGGTGTCGACGCCGGGGACGACGACGGAGATCCGCTCGGCCTTGGTGAGGTTCCCGAACACCTCGGCGACCCGGCCGGAGCCCTCGGGGTCGAAGGCGAGGATGTGCCGCTTGGGGTTCAGCAGCGACTCGTAGCGGTGCATACGGCGGCCCGCCTCCTGCTGACCGGCCGTGCTGAGCCGGCTGTCGTGCATGCGCTTCTTCTCGACCTTGCGCGCCTGGTCCAGCGCGACGTGGTTGGCGCGGTAGCGCAGCCTGACGGGGGCGCCGTTCATGTTGCCGACCGCCAGGGGGTAGCGGTGGGCGAGGCGGTCCTGCTCGTGCGGGGTGAGCGAGGCGAAGAAGCGCGCGAGCCGCGCGGGGGATGCCTGGGGGTCCGGCAGGTGCAGGCCGTGGATGCTGCCGTGCTCCCACTTGGCGAGCGAGGCCTGCAGGGCGGTCGACTCCCGGTGGGTGCGCAGTGCGGTCCAGCCGGTGGTCGCGAGCATCACGAACACCACGGCCAGCGCGAGCAGCATGCGCCAGACGTTGAGTTGCGGGGAGGTGTCGAAGGAAGTCACTGGGAGGACACACTAGGAGAACGGGAGGGTCTCGGGGTAACCGAGTGACAGGTATCACGTTTCGTGAAGCGTCGAACGAACCGCGAACGACCTCACGTGACGCGCCAGTTCCCGGTGAGTGCCGAACCCACCTGATCGAGGTACGACGCGGTGAGTTCGCGGATCGCCTCCAGGCTGAAGTCGTCGCCCGTGCACCACTGCCGTTCCGTGACCCTTATCACTCCGCCGAAGACGGCCACAGCCAGCCGCGGCCGCGGGTCGGCGTCCACGTCGACACCCTCCCGTTCGGCGAGCAGCCGCGCGAGGGTCTCCTCGGTGGCCGCGGAACGCAGCAGATGGGCGGCGAGCAGGGACGGGGTCGACTCGATCGCCCGGTACATGCGCACGTACAACTCGACCGGTACGACGGCCTCGATGGCCTCGCTCAGCCCGTCCCAGCCCTCCAGCACCGCCTGCCGCAGCGTCTCCATCGGGGCCTCGTGCGGCGGTCGTTCCCGCACCGCCGCCACGAAGCGGGCCTCCGCCATGTCCTGGACCGCGAAGGCCGCCTCCTCCTTGCCGGCGAAGTAGCGGAAGAAGGTGCGCTGCGAGACGCCGACGGCCTCGGCGATCTCGTCGACGGTCGTGTGCTCGTACCCCTGGGTGGTGAACAGTTCGAGGGCGGAGCGCAGCAGGGCGTCCCGGGTGCGCTGCTTCTTGCGCTCACGCAGAGTTTCCATAATGTGTCAGTTACCGACTTGTGATTTCGTTTGTCAATTGTCAGTGGCTGTCACTAGCCTCGCGCGCATGACTAGTCAGACCACCATCGACACGACGGGGCCGGGGGACAAGGCGCCGGCAGCCCCGTCGGAGGCGACCCCGGCCACGGGGCTGCGCGGCCACCCGTGGCTCACCCTCATCACCGTCGCCGTAGGGGTCATGATGGTGGCCCTCGACGGCACCATCGTGGCGATCGCCAACCCGGCCATCCAGAAGGACCTCAAGGCGAGCTTCGCCGACGTCCAGTGGATCACCAACGGGTACTTCCTCGCCCTCGCGGTCTCCCTGATCACCGCGGGCAAGCTCGGGGACCGCTTCGGCCACCGGCAGACCTTCCTCATCGGCGTGACCGGCTTCGCCGCCGCGTCCGGCGCCATCGGACTGTCGAACAGCATCGCCGCGGTCGTGACCTTCCGTGTCTTCCAGGGCCTGTTCGGCGCGCTGCTGATGCCGGCCGCGCTCGGTCTGCTGCGGGCCACCTTCCCGGCCGAGAAGCTCAACATGGCGATCGGCATCTGGGGCATGGTGATTGGCGCCTCCACCGCGGGCGGCCCGATCCTCGGCGGCGTCCTGGTCGAGCACGTCAACTGGCAGTCGGTGTTCTTCATCAACGTGCCGGTCGGTCTGCTGGCCCTGGTCCTGGGCGTGCTGATCCTGCTCGACCACCGCGCCGAGAACGCGCCGCGCTCCTTCGACATCCTCGGCATCGCCCTGCTGTCGGGCGCGATGTTCTGCCTGGTGTGGGCCCTGATCAAGGCGCCGACGTGGGGCTGGGGCTCCGGCGAGACCTGGGCGTTCATCGCCGCCTCGGTGCTGCTCTTCGGCCTCTTCGCCTTCTGGGAGACGAGGGTCGCCGAACCCCTCATCCCGCTGGGCCTGTTCCGCTCGGTGCCGCTGTCCGCGGGCGTCGTGCTGATGGTCCTGATGGCGATCGCCTTCATGGGCGGCCTGTTCTTCGTGACGTTCTACCTCCAGAACGTGCACGGCATGAGCCCCATCGACGCCGGTCTGCACCTGCTGCCCCTCACCGGCATGATGATCGTCGGCTCCCCGCTCGCGGGCGCCGCGATCACCAAGCTCGGCCCGCGCATCCCGCTGGCCGGCGGCATGGCCGCGACCGCCATCGCCATGTACGGCATGTCGACGCTCGAGGCCGACACCGGCAGCGGCGTGATGTCCATCTGGTTCGCCCTCCTCGGCTTCGGCCTCGCACCGGTCATGGTCGGCGCCACCGAGGTCATCGTCGGCAACGCGCCCATGGAGCTGTCCGGTGTCGCGGGCGGCCTCCAGCAGGCGGCCATGCAGATCGGCGGCAGCCTCGGTACGGCGGTGCTGGGTGCGGTGATGGCCTCCAAGGTCGACAGCGACCTGCCGGGCAACTGGACCGGTGCGGGGCTGCCGCAGCTGACCCCGGATCAGCTGGACAAGGCCTCCGAGGCCGTTCAGGTCGGCGTGGCCCCGGTCGCCAAGGGCACCCCGGAGCCGATCGTCGCGAAGATCACCGCCGTCGCCCACGACACGTTCATCTCCGGCATGAGCCTCGCGTCCCTGGTGGCGGCGGGCGTGGCGGCGGTCGCCGTCCTCGTCGCGCTGCTCACCAAGCGGGGCCAGAACGCGGAGGCGGGCGCGGGAGTCGGCCACATCTGAGGGGAGTTTCCCCTATCAGGGTGACTCCCCTAAAGATCCCTCGCCCTCGACGCGCGCCGCAGGTCACAGTGGGTCAAGTCCTCCGCAGGGCATAGGAGGACGACCGGGCCGCGGCGCGCGCTGCGGAGGGGGCGGCGCGCGCCTTCGCCTTCGGCGATTGGGCTGTGCTTCGTCTGCGGCCCGGTGGGGGCTGGTCGCGCAGTTCCCCGCGCCCCTTCGGGGCGCTCGTAGCTGCGGGCACCCACCCCGCCCAGCATCGGCACCGGGTGCCAAGTCAACTCCGCTGTGATTCGCGGTCCGCGGCCAGCCGAGCCACTTCCGCCCGCAGCAGCCGAACCTCCTCCGCCAAAGAAGCGATCGCCTCCGTCTGCCGCCGCTCCTCCACGTCATCCTTCTCGAACCGCGAGATGAACCACGCGGCGATGTTCGCGGTGACGACACCCAACAGCGCGATCCCGGACAGCATCAGCCCGACGGCGATCATCCGCCCCAGCCCGGTGGTGGGCGCGTGATCCCCGTACCCCACGGTCGTCATCGTGGTGAAGGACCACCACACCGCGTCACCCAGCGTCCGGATGTTCCCGTCCGGCGACTCCCGCTCCACCGACAGCACGGCGAGCGAGCCGAACATCAAGAGCCCGACCACCGCCCCGCCGACATAGGTCGTGAGCCGGATCTGCGAGGCCATCCGCGCCCGCCGCCCGACCAGCAGCAGCGTCGACACCATCCGCAGCAACCGCAGCGGCTGCAGCAGCGGCAGCACCACGGCGCACAGATCTATCCAGTGCGTCCGGACGAACTCCCGGCGCCGCCGGGTGAGCGCCAGCCGTATGACGTAGTCCACGGCGAACGCCCCCCACACCGCCCACTCCGTGGCCGTGCAGGCAACTGTCAGGGACCGGCTGGCGGGGTTGTCCACGATCGGTACGGCATACGCGACGGCGAACGCCACCGCGAGCGCCAGCAGCGGTCGTTGGGTGCGCTGCTCCCAACGGGCCTGCGCCGACTGTTCGTTCATGGCCGCATAGTAAAGAAAAAGTAACGGGGGCGGTGCACAGGCACCGCCCCCTTGACCGCTCAAGCCGCGCAGGGCTACGCGTCGCCGCCCGCGGCCCCCGGATGCGCCGCCGAGACGTCCAGCAGCTGGTACCGGTCGATGGCCTGCTTCAGCACGGACCGGTCGACCTTGCCCTCCCGGGCCAGCTCGGTCAGCACCGCCACCACGATCGACTGGGCGTCGATGTGGAAGAAGCGGCGGGCCGCGCCACGGGTGTCCGCGAAGCCGAAGCCGTCGGCGCCCAGCGACTGGTACGTGCCGGGCACCCACCGGGCGATCTGGTCCGGAACCGAGCGCATCCAGTCCGACACGGCCACGAACGGACCCTCGGCACCGCTCAGCTTCTGCGTCACGTACGGCACCCGCTGCTCCTCCTCCGGGTGCAGCAGGTTGTGCTGTTCCACGGCCACGGCCTCGCGCCGCAGCTCGTTCCAGGAGGTCGCCGACCAGACGTCGGCCTTCACGTTCCACTCCTCGGCGAGGATCCGCTGGGCCTCCAGGGCCCACGGCACCGCGACACCGGACGCCATGATCTGCGCCGGGATGGAGCCCGCCGTGGCCTCACCGATCCGGTGGATGCCCTTGAGGATGCCCTCGACGTCCACGTTCGCCGGCTCGGCCGGGTGCTGGATGGGCTCGTTGTAGACCGTGAGGTAGTAGAAGACGTCCTCGCCGTGCGGGTGCTCGGCGTCGGAGCCGTACATCCGGCGCAGACCGTCCTGCACGATGTGCGCGATCTCGTACGAGTACGCCGGGTCGTAGGCCACGCATGCCGGGTTCGTCGAGGCGAGCAGCTGCGAGTGGCCGTCCGCGTGCTGCAGACCCTCGCCGGTCAGGGTCGTACGACCCGCGGTCGCACCCAGCACGAATCCGCGCGACAGCTGGTCGGCCATCTGCCAGAACTGGTCGCCGGTGCGCTGGAAACCGAACATCGAGTAGAAGACGTAGACCGGGATGAGCGGCTCGCCGTGCGTGGCGTACGCCGAGCCCGCCGCGATCAGGGACGCCGTGCAGCCGGCCTCCGAGATGCCGTCGTGCAGCATCTGGCCGGTCGGCGACTCCTTGTACGCGAGCAGCAGATCGCGGTCGACCGCCTCGTACTGCTGGCCGAGCGGGTTGTAGATCTTCGCGCTCGGGAAGAAGGAGTCCATGCCGAACGTGCGGTACTCATCGGGCGCGATCAGCACGAACCGCCTGCCGATCTCCTTGTCCCGCATGAGGTCCTTGAGGAGCCGGACGAAGGCCATGGTCGTCGCGATGGACTGCTGACCGGTGCCCCTCTTCACGGTCGCGTACGTCTTGTCGTCCGGCAGCGCCAGCGGCTTGGAGCGCACGACGCGGGTCGGGACGTACCCGCCGAGCCCCTTGCGCCGGTCGTGCATGTACTGGATCTCCTCCGAGTTCCGGCCCGGGTGGTAGTACGGCGGCACGCCGGACTCCAGCTCCTTGTCGGAGATCGGCAGGTGCAGACGGTCCCGGAAGCCCTTGAGGTCGTCGACCGTCAGCTTCTTCATCTGGTGCGTGGCGTTGCGGCCCTCGAAGTTCGGGCCCAGCGTCCAGCCCTTGATCGTCTTCGCGAGGATGACCGTGGGCTGGCCCTTGTGCTCGACGGCCGCCTTGAAGGCCGCGTAGATCTTGCGGTGGTCGTGACCGCCGCGGCCCAGGTGCAGGATCTGGTCGTCGGTCATGTTCTCGACCATCGCGCGCAGCCGGTGGTCGTCGCCGAAGAAGTGCCGGCGGATGTAGTCGCCGGACTCGGTGGCGTAGGTCTGGAACTGGCCGTCCGGGGTCGTGTTCATCTTATTGACCAGCACGCCGTCGCGGTCCTGGGCGAGCAGCGGGTCCCAGGTGCGGTCCCAGACCAGCTTGATCACGTTCCAGCCGGCGCCCCGGAAGACCGACTCCAGCTCCTGGATGATCTTGCCGTTGCCGCGCACCGGGCCGTCCAGGCGCTGCAGGTTGCAGTTGACGACGAAGGTCAGGTTGTCCAGGTTCTCGCGCGCGGCGATGGTCAGCTGGCCGAGCGACTCCGGCTCGTCCATCTCGCCGTCGCCGAGGAACGCCCACACGTGCGACTTGGAGGTGTCCGCGATGTCGCGCGCCTGCATGTAGCGGTTCATCCGCGCCTGGTAGATCGCGCCCAGCGGGCCGAGGCCCATGGAGACGGTCGGGAACTCCCAGAAGTCCGGCATGGAGCGCGGGTGCGGGTAGCTGGACAGCGCGTTCGGGTACTTCGACTTCTCCTGGCGGAAACCGTCGAGCTGGTCCGAGGTGAGCCGGTCGAGCAGGTACGCGCGCGCGTAGATGCCGGGGGAGGCGTGGCCCTGGAAGAAGACCTGGTCGCCGCCGTCGCCCTCGTCCTTGCCGCGGAAGAAGTGGTTGAAGCCCACGTCGTACAGGGAGGCGGAGGAGGCGAAGGTGGCGATGTGGCCGCCGACGCCGATGCCGGGGCGCTGCGCGCGCGAGACCATCACGGCCGCGTTCCAGCGGGTCGCGTTGAGGATCCTGCGCTCGATCTCCTCGTTGCCGGGGAAGAACGGCTCGGCGCGGGTGGGGATCGTGTTGACGTAGTCCGTGCTGCGCATCTCGGGCACGGCCACGCGCTTCTCGCGGGCCCGCTCGATCAGGCGCAGCATGAGGTAGCGGGCCCGCTCACGGCCGCGCTCGTCCACGGCGGCGTCGAGGGAGTCGAGCCACTCCTGGGTCTCTTCGGGATCGAAGTCAGGAACCTGACTCGGAAGGCCGCCAATGATGATCGGATTGCGATCGGATCCGGAAGCCACGCTGTTCCTTACCTGTCAGAGGGCCACTTTTTCCTGGTGCCTACACCGTTCCCCATCGTGTACCTCGGGAAGGCGCACGTCACCTCTACCGTGGGGTAACCGAGGCGCGGGCCGGTCAAAACGCAACGATACGCCCGGGGTGTGACGGGCATGGCAAAGTGTTCGAGGGTCGTATCGCCGGATGATTCCGAACCGCACAAAGCGGGCGCATCGGTGTGATGTGGGCCACGATGAATCGGGGTACGGTGCCAGAGGTTGCGGCGACACGGCCGGGATCGTCACCGTTTCGGCGGTCTGAACGGCCGGGTACTTGCGCGATCCGTCCCGCCCGTGTGGACTACGGCCAATGCTTCGCGCACGCGCGTGGCTGAGATATTCACCAAGACATGATCAGGAGGCAACCCGTGAGCGCGACCGCGGACCACGCGGAGGAGCGGACCAACCCTGCCGCCAGGCTGGGTTTCCAGCCCGGGCAGGTGGTCCAGGAGATCGGCTACGACGACGATGTCGATCAGGAGCTCCGCGAGGCCATCGAGGAAGCCATCGAGAGCGACCTCATGGACGAGGACTACGACGACGTGGCCGACGCCGTCGTGCTGTGGTTCCGTGACGAGGACGGCGACCTGACCGATGTACTCGTCGACGCCACCACGTACATCGAAGAGGGCGGCGCCATCCTGCTGCTCACGCCGAAGACCGGCCGTACGGGGTACGTGGAGCCGAGCGACATCTCGGAAGCCGCGACGACCGCCGGTCTGACCGCGTCCAAGAGCGTCAGCGTCGGCAAGGACTGGAGCGGCTCGCGTCTGGCGACGCCGAAGGCCGCGAAGTCCGGCAAGAAGTAGCCCGGCACGAAGCAAACCGCCCCGTCCTCGGGGCGTCGGACGGGCCGGGAGCACCCGGCCCGTCCGAAAGTCCGCGCCGAACCCGCGGTGATCGCTGCGTAGGGTGGTTCCGAGCGTCGCTGTGCGCTCACCCGATCAGCCCACCGAAGGGATGCACGACGATGGCGATCCAGGTCGGCGACAAGGCGCCCGACTTCGAGCTCAAGGACAACCACGGCCGCACCGTGAAGCTCTCCGACTTCCGCGGCGAGAAGAACGTGGTGGTGCTCTTCTACCCCTTCGCCTTCACCGGCGTGTGCACCGGCGAGCTGTGCGAGCTGCGCGACAACCTGCCGAAGTTCTCGGACCGCGACACCCAGCTGCTCGCCGTCTCCAACGACTCCATCCACACCCTGCGCGTCTTCGCCGAGCAGGAGGGCCTGGAGTACCCGCTGCTCAGCGACTTCTGGCCGCACGGCAACGTCTCGCGTGCCTACGGCGTCTTCGACGAGGACAAGGGCTGCGCCGTCCGCGGCACCTTCATCATCGACAAGGAGGGCGTCGTGCGGTGGACCGTGGTCAACGGCCTGCCGGACGCGCGCGACCTGAACGAGTACGTGAAGGCGCTCGACACCCTGTGATCCGGCCTCGGGGCCGACACCTGTGATTGCTCGGGTCCAGGGTCTGCGGGGGGCGGGAACCCGTCACTAGGATCTGCACGTTGATCCCATATCCGAAGCACGACGGGGCTCCCCGCCCCTGGACACCACATGGAGGACTCGTGGGAGTCAGCCTCAGCAAGGGCGGCAACGTATCGCTGACGAAGGAGGCCCCCGGCCTGACCGCCGTCATCGTCGGTCTGGGGTGGGACGTGCGCACCACGACCGGCACGGACTTCGACCTCGACGCCAGCGCGCTGCTGCTGAACACCTCCGGCAAGGTCGCGAGCGACCAGCAGTTCGTCTTCTTCAACAACCTCAAGAGCCCCGACGGCTCGGTCGAGCACACCGGTGACAACATCACCGGTGAGGGCGAGGGCGACGACGAACAGATCAAGGTCAACCTGGCCGGCGTCCCGGCCGACGTCGAGAAGATCGTCTTCCCGGTGTCGATCTACGACGCCGAGAACCGCCAGCAGTCCTTCGGCCAGGTCCGCAACGCGTTCATCCGCGTCGTCAACCAGGCCAACCAGGCGGAGATCGCCCGGTACGACCTGAGCGAGGACGCGTCCACCGAGACCGCCATGGTCTTCGGCGAGCTGTACCGGCACGGCGCGGAGTGGAAGTTCCGCGCCATCGGTCAGGGCTATGCCTCCGGCCTGCGCGGCATCGCCCAGGACTTCGGCGTCAACGTCTGATCCCGGCAGGGTTCCGACACCCCTACCGTCCGGCGCCGCACCGTTTACGGTCGGCGCCGGACGCGCAGGACAACAGGGAAGCACCACTAGGGGAGGACCAGCATCATGGGCGTCACGCTCGCCAAGGGAGGCAATGTCTCCCTCTCCAAGGCCGCACCGAACCTCACCAACGTCCTGATCGGGCTCGGCTGGGACGCGCGCTCCACCACCGGCGCCCCCTTCGACCTGGACGCCAGCGCCCTGCTGTGCGGTGCCGGGAACCGGGTGCTGGGCGACGAGTGGTTCGTGTTCTACAACCAGCTCACGAGCCCCGACGGCTCGGTCGAGCACACCGGTGACAACCTCACCGGTGAGGGCGAGGGCGACGACGAATCGATCCTGGTGGACCTGACCAAGGTCTCGCTCCAGTGCGAGAAGGTCATCTTCCCCGTCTCGATCCACATGGCCGACGAGCGTGGCCAGACCTTCGGCCAGGTCTCCAACGCCTTCATTCGCGTGGTCAACCAGGCCGACGGCCAGGAGCTGGCCCGCTACGACCTCAGCGAGGACGCCTCCACCGAGACCGCCATGATCTTCGGCGAGCTGTACCGCTACCAGGGCGAATGGAAGTTCCGCGCGGTGGGCCAGGGGTACGCGTCCGGGCTGCGGGGCATCGCCCTGGATTTCGGGGTCAACGTCTCGTAGGACCGCACAGGCCTTCGGACACACCCCTCGGGACCTGTGGCTTTTCCGTGTACGTCGCCCTGGCGGGGATCGCGGACAGGGCGCCCCTCTAGACTCGTGGTCAACGTTTAGCAAAGCTGAGTACGGCGCGGGGGAGACCCGTACCAACACGATGGGGTAGCCAGTGCTTCTGAAAACCTTCGGCTGGTCGTTCGCGGTCACCGCGATCGGTCTGGTCGCTGCGGTCTTCTACGGGGGGTGGGAGGCCTTCGGCATCGTGGCGATCCTCTCCGTCCTCGAGATCTCGCTGTCGTTCGACAACGCGGTGGTCAACGCCGGAATCCTGAAGAAGATGAACGCCTTCTGGCAGAAGATCTTCCTCACGGTCGGCGTCCTCATCGCGGTCTTCGGTATGCGGCTGGTCTTCCCCGTCGTCATCGTCGCGATCAGCGCCAAGATGGGCCCGATCGAGGCCGTCGACCTCGCCCTCAACAACAAGGACCACTACCAGGAGCTGGTCACCGACGCCCACCCGGCGATCGCCGCCTTCGGTGGCATGTTCCTGCTGATGATCTTCCTCGACTTCATCTTCGAGGACCGGGACATCCAGTGGCTGCGCTGGATCGAGCGGCCCCTGGCCAAGCTCGGCAAGGTCGACATGCTGTCGGTCTGCATCTCCCTGATCGTCCTGCTCATCACCTCCTTCACCTTCGCCACCCACGCCCACCAGCACGGCGGCGCCCATGTCGACAAGGCGCAGACGGTCCTGATCGCCGGCATCGCCGGCTTGATCACGTACATGATCGTCGGTGGTCTCTCCGGCTACTTCGAGGACAAGCTGGAGGAAGAGGAGGAGCGCGAGCACGAGGAGGAGGAAGAGGCCGCGCGCAGCGGGAAGAAGCGTTCGCCGGTGGTCCTGGCCGGCCAGGCCGCGTTCTTCATGTTCCTCTACCTCGAGGTCCTGGACGCCTCCTTCTCCTTCGACGGTGTGATCGGCGCCTTCGCCATCACCAACGACATCGTCCTGATGGCGCTGGGCCTCGGCATCGGCGCGATGTACGTCCGTTCGCTGACGGTCTACCTGGTCCGCCAGGGCACCCTCGACGACTACGTCTACCTGGAGCACGGCGCCCACTACGCGATCGGCGCCCTGGCCGTGCTCCTCATGGTCACCATCCAGTACGAGATCAACGAGGTCATCACCGGTCTCGTCGGCGTCGTCCTGATCGCCTGGTCCTTCTGGTCCTCCGTCCGCCGCAACCGCGCCCTCGCGGCCGCGGAGGGGGAAGCGGGCTCGGACGAGAAGGCCGAGATCCCGTCCGGCGTCTGACGTCCGGCAGGCCCTGAGCGCCCCCTACGGGCAAGATCAGGGACGTGACGGGGTGTGGCATCCCGTCCGGTGAGGAACGCTCTGTTCGGGGCGGCCGACGTGGTCGGCCGCCCCGACGGCGTTGGGACGAGTACGTGGGGGCGGGAATGGGGTTCTTCGACGGGCTGCGGGGCGGCCGGGCCGAGTTCGACTCGGGCAGCGCCGCGAGCAACGCGATCGAGCTGACCAGGCGGCACCACCAGGTGTCACTGACCAAGCAGGACGCGGCCACCGGGCATCTGCGCATCAACCTGACCTGGCGGATGCGGACCTCCGACTTCGACAGCAACCAGCGCACCAGTCTCTTCCGGCACCCCTTCAAGGCGCTCAAGCCGCCGGAGGTGCTCGGGCACGGGCAGAGCATGGTCAACGTCGACCTCGACCTGGGCTGTCTGTACGAGCTGACCGACGGCACCAAGGGGGTCGTCCAGCCGCTCGGCGGCTACCTCGGCGATGTCAACGCACCGCCGTACATCAAGCTCAGCGGGGACGACCGCTTCGGGTCGGCGTCCGGCGAGACGATGTACGTCAACCTGGACCACCGGGACGCGATCAAGAGGCTGCTGGTCTTCGTGTACATCTACGACCAGACGCCGGCGTTCGACCGAACGCACGCGATCGTCACTCTTTACCCGAGCAACGGCCCTCGAATCGAGATAGGACTGGACGAGCGGCATCCCCAGGCTCGGTCATGTGCGGTCGTGATGATCGAGAACGTGAAGGGGGAGCTGGTCGTCCGACGCGAGGTGAAGTTCGTGTACGGGTTCCAGGGCGAGCTGGACCGGTTGTACGGGTGGGGGCTGACCTGGGGGCGGGGATACAAGACGAAGGTGGAGAAGTAGTCCCCGCGCCCCTGGGTGGGCTGCCCTCAGCGCCCGATGAACTGTGGCCCTTGGGGCGGCAGCTGGAAGTTCGGGTCCGGAGCCGTCAGGGCCGGCTGGGGCTGGGGATAGCCGTAGGCGGGCTGGCCGGCCGGCTGGGGATAGCCGTACGCCGGCTGCTGGGGTGACGTGGGCTGCGGGTATCCGTAGGCCGGCTGGGCGGGGACCGACGTCGGCTGCTCGGGGGGCAGGGGCTGGGACGTGGTCTCGGGCAGGGGGTGGCGCGGTTCCTCCTCCGGCTCCGACTCGTCGACCGAGATGCCGAAGTCCGTGGCCAGACCCTTCAGGCCGTTCGAGTAGCCCTCGCCCAGCGCGCGGAACTTCCAGCCCTCCCCGCGCCGGTACAGCTCGCCGCAGAGCATGGCGGTCTCCGCGCCCGTCTCCGGCTTGATCTCGAAGTGGGCCAGCGGCTCACCGTCGGTGACGGCGGCGTCGTACAGCAGGATGCACAGGGCCGGGACGCGGTCGAAGGACACCCCGTCCGCGGAGGCGACCACCAGGATGCGGCCGACGCCGGGCTCGACCCCGGAGAGGTCTGACTGGATCGTGTCCGTCAGGCCCTCGGTGATCCGCTTCTTGCCCAGCCGCCAGACCTTGCCCGAGGGATGCCGGGGCTGGTTGTAGAAGACGAAGTCCTCGTCGGAGCGCACACGGCCGTCGGTGCCCAGCAGCAGCGCAGAGGCGTCCACGTCCGGGACCCCCTGCCCGGGTGTCCAGCGCAACACGGCGCGCACCGTGGTGGCTTCGAGCGGGACGTTGGACCCCTTCAGCATCGCGTGCGTCATGCCGTCATCCTGCCTTCTCGGTCCTGGCCACGACAATGCGGGGGGTGTTGTCGCCGACACGGGCGAGTTACCGGAAATTCATGCCCGAGGGGAACCTTCGACATGGATCCCTACGTACTATTACCGGCCACCCTTTACCGAATCCACAAGCTCGGCTTGCGCACTGAGGAGTGCTATGCGTCATTTCGGGCACATCGCCCCCGAGGTGCGGCAGCGCCTCTTCCACCAGGAGCCGTGCGAGTTCACCGTCGACTCCTCGGCCCGGCTGCTCTCCGCGGCCCTGGGCGCCACGCTGTACAGCCCGGCAACCCGGCCGCGGCTCGCCGACGACATCGTCAAGCAGGCCGGCAATGGCGTGGTCTCGATGGTGCTGTGCCTGGAGGACTCGATCGACGACGCGGACGTCGTGGCCGGCGAGGAGAACCTCGTCCGGCAGTTCGCCGACCTCGACTCCCGCGCGGGGGTGGAACCGCCCCTGCTCTTCATCCGGGTGCGCGTCCCCGAGCAGATCCCCGACCTCGTACGGCGCCTGGGCGACTCCGCGCGGCTGCTGTCCGGGTTCGTCATGCCGAAGTTCACCGAGGAGCGCGGCATCCCGTTCCTGGAGGCCCTCACCGCCGCCGAGGCCGAGAGCGGGCGCCGGCTGTTCGCCATGCCCGTCCTGGAGTCGCCCGAGCTGCTGTACCGCGAGTCCCGCGTGGACACCCTGGAGGGCATCGCCCGCGCGGTCGACAAGTTCCGCGACCGCGTGCTGGCCCTGCGCCTCGGCGTCACCGACTTCTGCTCCTCCTACGGCCTGCGCCGGGCCCCCGACATGACCGCCTACGACGTCCAGGTCGTCGGCTCCGTGATCGCCGACGTGGTCAACATGCTGGGCCGTGCCGACGGCACCGGGTTCACCGTGACCGGGCCCGTCTGGGAGTACTTCCGGGTCCCCGAGCGCATGTTCAAGCCGCAGCTGCGGCAGAGCCCCTTCCTGGAGGTACAGGCCGTCGAGCTGCGCGAGAAGCTCATCGAGCACGCCATGGACGGCCTGCTGCGGGAGATCTCCCTCGACCAGGCCAACGGCCTGCTCGGCAAGACCTGTATCCACCCCTCCCACGTCCTGCCCGTGCACGCACTGTCCGTGGTCAGCCATGAGGAGTTCAGTGACGCCCAGGACATTCTGCGGCCGGAACGCGGCGGCGGGGGTGTACTCCGGTCGGCCTACACGAACAAGATGAATGAAGTGAAACCGCACCGCGCCTGGGCCGAGCGGACCCTGCTGCGCGCCGAGGTCTTCGGCGTCGCGGGCGAGGACGTCGGCTTCGTGGAGCTGCTCGCCGCCGGGATACCCGGCTGACCCGCATCAACCCAAGGAACGCATGAAGAACGCAGTGAACGACGGGGTCTGGTCCGGCACCTGGGTCGCCGAGCGGCTCGGGGTCGGACTGGAGGGCGACGACGGGCTCCAGGCCCTGCTCGGGCTGGCGCTGCGCCGCAACCCCAAGCGGGCCCACCTGCTGGTCTCCCACGTGCTCGGCAAGCACGTACCGCAGTCGCCGTCCGTGGTCTACGGCCACGGGTTCCGCCTCGGCCGCCGGGTCCGCGAGCTGCTCGGCGAGACGGAGGCCGCGTCGGCGGTCGTCCTCGGCTACGCGGAGACCGCCACCGGCCTCGGCCACTCGGTCGCCGACGGGCTGGGCCTCGCCCCGTACCTGCACTCCACGCGCCGCCCGGTGGCCGGGGTCGCCCGGGCGGGCGGCTTCGAGGAGTCCCACTCCCACGCCACGTCCCATCTGCTGCTTCCCGAGGATGCGGGGCTCCTGGCCGGAGATGGGGCGCTGGTGTTGGTCGACGACGAGTTCTCGACCGGTAACACTGTGCTCAACACCATCCGTGACCTGCATGGACGCTATCCGCGGCGGCGGTATGTGGTGGTCGCGCTGGTGGACATGCGTTCGGCCGAGGACACGGAGCGGCTTCGGCGGTTCGCGGGTGAGATCGGGGCGCGGGTGGATGTGATTGCCACGGCGTCCGGGACTGTGCGGCTGCCGGAAGGTGTCTTGGAGAAGGGGCAGGAGCTGGTTGCTCGGTACGCGTCTGCCGATGGCGCGTCGCCGGCCGGGTGCGGGTCCGATGTGGCTGGCCGCGCAGTTCCCCGCGCCCCTGAAGGGGCGCACCAGCGCAGCGGAGACATCACCCGCGTCGACCTCCACTGGCCCCCCGGCCTCCCCGACGGCGGTCGGCATGGCTTCACCCCGGCTCACCGGGCCCGGCTGGAGGCCGCGCTGCCCGCCATGGCCGCTCGGGTCGCCGAGGCGTTGCCCGCGGACGCTCGGCGCGTGCTGGTGCTCGGGTTCGAGGAGCTGATGTACGCCCCGCTGCGGATCGCCCGTGAGCTGGAGCAGGTGGTCACCGCCGAGGTGCGGTTCTCCACCACCACCCGTTCGCCCGTCCTCGCGGTCGACGACCCCGGGTACGCGATACGCAGCCGCCTGGTCTTCCCCGCCCATGACGACCCGGCGGACGGCTCCGGCGAGCGGTACGCCTACAACGTCGCCGGTGGCGGCTTCGACGCCGTCGTCGCCGTGGTCGACTCGGTCGCCGACACCCCGGCACTGCACGCCCCCGACGGCCTGCCGGCCCGTCTCGCCGCCCACACTCCGCACGTTCTGCTCGCGGTCGTCCCCTCGTACACCCCCGAGCCCCTCGCCTCCCCCGAAAGGCCGGCCATGCTGCCCGAGCCCCTCCGCGGCCCCGCCTTCTCCTCGTACGCCCCGGAGGAGGTCGGCTGGCTGCTGCAGGATCTCTCGGACGTGACCCTGGAGGCGCCGACCGAGGAGCGCGAGGAGGCCATCCAGAGCGGCGGCGCCCACTACGCCGAGTCGCTGCCGGTCGAGTACCAGCCCAGTGAGCAGTACCAGGAGCTGTTCCACTCCGCCCTGGACGTCTCCGCCGCCCGGATAGCCCAGGCGGTCGGTGTCGTGACCGAGACCGTCATCACCGAGCGGTCGCCCCGCCCGGTGCTGGTCTCCCTGGCCCGCGCCGGCACCCCGGTCGGCGTGCTGATGCGCCGCTGGGCCCGGTTCCGGCACGGCCTCGACCTTCCGCACTACGCCGTCTCGATCGTCCGCGGCCGCGGGATCGACGCCAACGCCCTGCGCTGGCTGGCCGCCCACCACGACCCCCGGGACGTCGTCTTCGTCGACGGCTGGACCGGCAAGGGCGCGATCACCCGCGAACTCACCCAGGCCATCGAGGAGTTCGAGGCCGCCGAGGGGATCACCGGCTTCGACCCGGAGATCGCGGTGCTGGCCGACCCGGGCTCCTGTGTGCGGACGTACGGCACCCGCGAGGACTTCCTCATCCCCTCCGCCTGCCTCAACTCGACCGTGTCCGGGCTGATTTCACGTACGGTCCTGCGCGCGGACCTGGTCGGCCCGAACGACTTCCACGGCGCGAAGTTCTACCGCGAACTCGCCGGTGCCGACGTCTCGGTGGCCTTCCTCGACGCCGTCTCCGCCCGCTTCGCCGAGGTCGCGGACACCGTCGACGCGGCGGCCAAGGAGCTGATGGCCGAGGACCGCACCCCGACCTGGGAGGGCTGGCGGGCCGTCGAGCGGATCAGCGAGGAGTACGGCATCCACGACGTGAACCTGGTCAAGCCCGGCGTCGGCGAGACCACCCGGGTGCTGCTGCGCCGGGTACCGTGGAAGATCCTCGCCAAGGCGGGCGCGGGTGCCGACCTCGACCATGTGCGGCTGCTCGCCGAGCAGAGAGGAGTCCCGGTGGAGGAGGTCGGCGAACTGCCGTACACCTGTGTCGGACTGATCCACCCTCAGTACACCCGGGGCGCCACGGGTGCCGACGGCCGGGCGGTGAACGTCTGATGCCGGTGCTGGTGGCGAGCGACCTCGACCGCACGCTGATCTACTCCTCGGCCGCCCTCGCGCTGACCATGCCGGACGCGCGGGCGCCCCGGCTGCTCTGCGTCGAGGTGCACGAGAGCAGGCCGCTGTCCTACATGACCGAGACGGCGGCCCAGCTGCTGACCGACCTCGGCGACTCGGCCGTCTTCGTGCCGACCACGACCCGCACCCGCAAGCAGTACCAGCGCATCAACCTGCCCGGCCCCCAGCCGGCGTACGCCATCTGCGCCAACGGCGGCCATCTGCTGGTCGACGGCGTCACGGACCAGGACTGGCACGCCCAGGTGCTGGCCCGGCTCGCCGACGAGTGCGCGCCGCTGGACGAGATCCGCGAGCATCTGATGGCCTCCGCCGACCCCGCCTGGCTGCGCAAGCACCGGGTCGCCGAGGACCTGTTCGCCTATCTCGTCGTCGAACGCGAGCTGCTGCCCGAGGAGTGGGTGAAGGAGCTGGCGGCGTGGGCGGAGAACCGGGGCTGGACCGTCTCGCTCCAGGGCCGCAAGATCTACGCCGTCCCCAAGCCCCTGACCAAGAGCGCGGCCGTACGCGAGGTCGCCCGCCGCACGGGCGCCCACCTCACCCTGGCGGCCGGGGACTCCCTGCTCGACGCCGACCTGCTGCTGGCCGCCGACCAGGGCTGGCGCCCGGGGCACGGCGAGCTGGCCGACAGCGGCTGGAGCGCACCGGCGATCAGCGCGCTTCCCGAGCGCGGGGTGCTGGCCGGGGAACGCATCGCACGGGAGTTCCTGAGGGCGGTACGGCAGCCCGTCTAGCGGAGCTACCCGCAACAGCCCCCACCACAGCAACCGCCCCCGCCCCCGCCCGCCCGGGGCGCCGGGGCGGGCGCGGCGGACGTGCCGCCCACCGCCACCGTCGACAGCAGCTTGACCGTGTCGTCGTGCCCCGCAGGGCACGCGGCAGGGGCGGCGGACTCCGCCATCGGACGGCTCAGTTCGAAGGTGTCACCGCAGGTACGGCAGCGGTACTCGTAGCGAGGCATGCGCACAGGCTAACCGGAGTGGCGCTTGTCACAACACTTCAAAGTTTTATGAGTGTTCGCTTCTGCCCGAAACTTGTGCGGAGATTTTGAAAAGATCGCTGATAACTTAGCTGAGCCGCGAGGGCCGTAAGACCGGGGGAAAGAGCGGGTTCACCGCGCCGCGATGACCACGCGGCCGTGTCCATCTGCTGTGTCTGAACCACGCGCGCAAGGACCAGTGCGAGGGGAGACGCAGCCTTGGCCGAGTCATGGCAGCGATCGGATGGCCGCGGGGGAAACGACCGGCCCGGGGAGCGGCAGCCACAGGAGGCGGACGCCACCCTGCATCTGAAGGTCGACGCCCTCCGCGCCGACGTCACCATGCAACTGCGTGTCCCCCCGCCGCCGCCGGAACCTTCCGCCACCGGTGGCCGCGCACAACGGCGGCGCAGCGCCCGCCGATCGGTGCGCGCCCGCCTCACCGCCGCCGCCGGCTCCGCCCTCGCCCGACTGCGTGCCGCCGCGGGCCCCCGGCTCGCGCCGCTCGCCCCGTACGCCCGTCGCCTCAGACCGCGGTACCCGCGCCCCGGCCGCAGCGGCTGGCGCCGCTGGATACCCTCCTGGCGCCAGTGGGTGGGCGGCGTGCTGTCGGGCTTCGTCGTGCTCAGCCTGTCCCTGTTCGTGGCCTACGAGTTGACGGACGTTCCGAAGAACCTCAACTCCTTCGCCACCCAGCAGGACAACGTCTACTTCTGGTCCGACGGGACGCCGATGGCCCGCACCGGCTGGGTGCGCCGCCAGGACATGCCGCTCAAGGACATACCGGAGCAGGTCCGTTGGGCGGTGCTCGCGGCGGAGAACGCGGACTTCTACTCCGACCCCGGCATCTCGGTCGAGGGCATCACCCGCGCCCTGTGGCGGACCGTCGGAGAGGGGGACACCGAGGGCGGCTCCACCATCACCCAGCAGTACGTCAAGAACGTCTATCTGACCCAGAACCAGACCGTCAGCCGCAAGTTCACCGAGGCGATGATCTCCCTCAAGCTCGACAGCAAGATGAGCAAGGACGAGATCCTGGAGGGCTACCTCAACACCAGCTGGTTCGGCCGCGGCACGTACGGCATCCAGCGCGCCTCCCAGGCCTACTACGGCAAGGACGTCAGCCGGCTCGACGCCAGTCAGGCGGCCGTGCTCGCCTCCCTGCTGAAGGGCGCCGCGCTCTACGACCCCACCCTCAGCAAGGCCAACCACAAGCGGGCCGTCGAGCGCTGGTCCTGGATCCTGGACCGGATGGTCGACATCGGCAAACTGTCGCCGGCCCAGCGGGCCACGTACAAGACCTTCCCCGAGCCGCTCAAGTCCGGCCGCACCTACGACACCGGCAAGCAGAGCGACTACCTGGTCGAACTGGCCCAGCAGTACGCCAAGAAGGCCGCCCACATCTCCGACCGGGACTTCGACCTCGGCGGCTACCAGATCTACACGACCTTCGACCGCAAGCGAGAAACCGCGCTGACCGAGGCCGTGGCCAAGGCCCGCGAGCAGGCGCGGAAGGACCACCCCGAGCAGGCGAAGACCGCCCACTACGGCGCCGCCTCGGTCACCACCGACGGCCGGATCCTCGCCGTCTACGGCGGCCCCGACCACCGTAAGCAGGGCTACAACGAGTCCAACGCGACCACCGTGCAGGCCGGTTCGGCGTTCCTGCCGTTCGTCTACGCCGCCGGTCTGGAGCACGGGGTCAAGAAGACCCGCGGCGGACCCGCGACGCCCGTCACACCCGAGACCGTCTACGACGGCGACGACGCCGTCGCCGTCACCACGCCCGAGGGCCCCTACTGGGACCGCAACGGCAAAGTGGTCGCCGCCCACAACGACGGCGGGAAGTCCTACGGGCGGATCACCCTGGACAAGGCCCTCGCCCGCTCGGTGAACACACCGTTCGTGCAGCTCGGCATGGACACGGGCCTGGACAACGTGAGCCGGACCGCGGTGGCGGCGGGCCTGCTCTCCTCCAGCATGGGCCCGCAGGTGCCCTCCCTGTCCCTGGGCAACTCCACACCCAGCGCGATCCGGATGGCGAGCGGGTACGCCACCTTCGCCGCCGCCGGCACGCACACCGAGCCGTACTCGGTGCGCCGCATCACCCGCAACGGCTCCCCGGTGCCCATGGCCACCCCGCGCCCGCAACGGGCGGTCGGCGCGGACGTCGCCGAACACGTCGAGCGAGCGCTGACGGAGTCCTTCCGTACCGCCCACCCGGCCGACGCGCCGGCTGCGGCCAAGGTGTCGGGCAAGGCCGGCACCGCCGAGGACGACAGCGCCGCCTGGTACGTCGGCACCTCCGCGTCCGTGTCCACCGCCGTCGTCGTCTACCGCATCGACCTGACCAAGTCCCTGGAACCCCTGTCGCTCGACGGCGTCGCCGGCACCACCGCCGACAGCGTCCCGTACGGCGTCTGGGCGCGAGCCACGGGCCTCGGCTGACCCCCGAGGCCCCGCGCCGACCCCCCACCCCTCGCAGAATGAGCCCCCCCATGAACAAGAAGCCGCCGACCGGCCGTCGCCGCCGGGCCAAAGCACGCCGCCGTCCCGCCGGACTCGGGATGCGGACCCTGGCCGCCCTCCTCGCCGTCGCCTCGGCGATCGCGGGCTTCCTGGTGCTCCACCGCCAGGACGGCACCACGCCCACGGCCTCCGCCAAGGACACCCCCACCTCGGCGCCGAAGGCCAAGCAGCCCGAGTGGGACGGCAGGACGAAGATCCTCGGCGACGGCTCCACCTCCTACACCGGCCCGCAGAAAGGGCAGTTGAAGGCAGAGCCGCTCAAACCCGGTGAGAAGCCGCCCCAGTTCGTCGTCTTCTCCTGGGACGGCGCACTGGAGGGCAGCGACCACCTCTTCTCGCACTACCGGGAGCTGGCCGAGGAGTACGACGCCCACATGACCTTCTTCCTCACGGGCATCTACCTGCTGCCCCAGAGCAAGAAGACCCTCTACCACGGCCCGCAGCACGCCCCCGGCGAGGCCGCGATCGACTACGCCACCGACGACCACATACGCACCACCCTGGACCAGCTCCGCCAGGCCTACGACCAGGGCAACGAGATCGGCACCCACTTCAACGGCCACTTCTGCGACAAGAAGGGCGGCGACGACTGGAGCGTCGAGGAGTGGAAGAGCGAGATCGACCAGTTCTACGGCCTCGTGGAGCGCTGGAAGACCCACACCGGCTTCAAGGACGTTCCGGCCCTGCCCTTCGACTTCAGGAAAGAGGTCACCGGCGGCCGCGCGCCCTGTCTGGAGGGCCAGAAGAACCTGCTGGAGGCCGCCAAGGGCTACGGCTGGCGCTACGACGCCAGCTCCACCGGCGACTTCCAGATCTGGCCCGCGAAGAAGAACGGCATGTGGAACTTCCCGCTCCAGCTGCTCCCGTACGAGGGCGGCAAGTACCAGGGCCTGTCGATGGACTTCAACTTCCTCGCCAACCAGTCCGACGGCGAGACCCACGGCAACCCCGCCGACTACCCGCAGTGGGAGAAGCAGACCGTCGACACCTACCTGGCCGGTTTCGACCGCGTCTACTACGGCAGCCGCGCCCCGCTGTTCATCGGCAACCACTTCGAGGAGTGGAACGGCGGCATCTACATGAAGGCCATCGACCAGGTCGTCAGGAAGGTGTGCACCAAGAAGGGCGTCAAGTGCGTCTCCTTCAAGGAACTGGCCGACTGGCTCGACGTGCAGAAGCCGGCGACCCTGCAGCGGCTGCGCGCCCTCGACCCGGCCCAGGCGCCCGACTGGTCCTCGGTGGTCAAGTGACGTATGTGCGCCGCGAGTTCCACTTGTGCAACCCCCTTCACAACGTGCACACACGTCATGCGAAGATGCCCTCGCCCGGCCGATGTGCCGGTGTAGAGGGGAACATCATTGAAATCCAGAAAACTGAGCCGTAAGGGGCGCCGCGCCGGCATAGTCACGGTGGCGGCCGCCTCGGTCGTCGCCGGAGTGGCCCTGGTGCCCAACTGGAGCGCGGGCGCGGCGGTCATCGACGACCCGACGGTGGACGCCGCGACCAAGGCGACCTTCCAGCGGCTGGCCGACGCGGTCTTCACCGACCGCACGGACGCCCTGGTGGCCCGGGGCGACCAGCACCGGGCCAAGCCGCTGGCCGCCGCCTTCTCCGGCGACGTCAAGCTGTCCGCCGCGCAGTCGCGCGAGGAGAACTCCGCGCTGACCGAACTGCGCGGCCGCCAGTCCCGTCTCGCGAAGCTGGGCGAGAAGTACAGCAAGGCCAGCACCCGTGTCACGCTGGACGCGACGCGGGTGACCGGCCGCCAGGCCAAGGCCGACGTCACCGAGACCACGACGCTGACCTACGCGAAGGCCACGGGCACCGAGCCGAAGACCACCGGCTTCCAGGCCCACCACGAGCTGACCTTCAAGGCCGACCAGCAGGGCAACTGGCAGCTGGCGAGCGTCCGCGACACGGACGGCGGCTACCTCGCCGTGAACCAGGTCGCCCAGCCGACCTCCGTGAAGGCCAGCCCCGCCGACGACAGCCCGCCCGTGGCGCCCCGCGCGGCCACCAGCTGGCCCGCTCCGGCCAAGCGGAAGAACATCACCACCGGCGCGTACAACTACAAGGCGATGGTGACGTACGCGACCAAGTACTGGAAGAACTACAACCCGGCCTACCCGGACTACAACGGGGAGGGCGCCGGCGGCGACTGCACCAACTTCGTCAGCCAGTCCCTGAAGGCGGGCGGCTGGAAGCACGTACCCGGCTACACGTACGACTTCCACAAGTGGTTCGGCAACGCCGACATCCAGTCGGACTCGTTCGTCGGCGTCAACGAGTTCTCCTGGTTCGCCCTGTCCTCCAAGCGCGTCACCAGCCTCGCCAACGTCTACCAGATGGACATCGGCGACGTGCTGCAGATGGACTTCAACAAGGACGGGTCCAAGGACCACTCCATGATCGTCACGTACCGCAGCCCGCAGGGCGTGCCGTACGTGACGTACCACTCCAACAACACGTACAACCGGTCGGTGGCGAGCCTCGTCGCGTCGTACCCCAACGCGGCTTACTACGCCTACCGCACCTGATCCCGGCCCTCAACGGCCCGCTGCTCCGGCTGCACCGCGTCGGGGTGGCGGGCCCGCCAGTACGGGTTGTCGTGCGGCAGGGTGGAACCGACCCTGCCGTACATCCCGAACACCATGAGCAGCACACCGACCACGAAGCTGAACAGAACGTTCTGGATCTTGAACGCCAGGAAGTTCTGCGAGGTGTCCAGCAGGCCCAGGTTCAGGAAGCCGCTGAGGATGAACAGGATCCCGAGGGTCATGTTCAGCGTCGACGCGAAGTTCCCGCCGATCACCATGCCGACGAAGAGCAGCAGCCCGACACAGACGGACAGGACACTGAGCGTGCCGTTGGTGTTCAGACCCATGGCGGTGTTCCCGCCGGTGTCGAAGAAGCCGATGTTGTTGGTCAGGCCGAGGATGCCGAAGGCGAGCAGGAACAGGCCCATCAGGCCCGCACCGATCCGGTAGACCCTGTTCAGACGGTGGTCGACCGGAAGATGATCATCGATCCGGATCCGATGCCGCGTCTCCCGGTGCACTGAATGTGTGGCCATATCCGCCTCCTTCGTGTGCCAGCGGTGGCCATACGTACGTCCCAATATCCGCCCGCCACGCCTGGACGGCAAACGGCTCAGTGGGCGCCCCCGCGCTCCTCCCGTATCTGCCCCACCACCCGGCCCACGGTCTGCCGCACGGCCTCCGTCTCGGTCAGGAAGTGCCAGTAGTCGGGGTGCCGGCCCTCCAGCGTGCCGATCGCCCGCTCCAGCCGGGCCACCGCGTCGTCCAGCGGCCGGGCGTGCCGCGGATCCGGGGTCGTACGGCCGGTCATGGCCAGCCGCTGGGCGTCCCGGATCGCGAACCGGGTCCGCTCGATCTCCTGCTGCGGATCCTTCTGCACGGCGTTCAGCCGGGTCAGCCGGTCACCGGCGGCCGACACGGCCTCGTCGGTGGTGTTCAGCAGTGCCCGTACCGTCGACAGCAGCGAGGTGGCGTCCGGCCAGCGCTGGGCGTCCCGGGCGGCCTGGGCCTCGCGCAGCTTCAGCTCGGCCTGCCGCACGTTCTCCTGGGCCTGCGCGGGCACCTGCTGCAGATCCTGCCAGCACGCGGCCGAGAAACGGCGCCGCAGCTCGCTCAGCACCGGGTCCACCTGCCCCGCCCGGGTGGTCAGCGCCTGCGCCCGGGTGCGCAGGCTCACCAGCCGGTGGTCGATCTCGGCCGCCTTCTCGGGCAGCCGCTCCGCCTCGGCCCGGATCGCCGCGGCCTCCCGCTGCACCCGCTCGGCCCGCTCCAGCGTCGGCGCGACCCCGTGCTGACCGGCCCCCTGGTTCAGCTTGGTCAGCTCGGGCGACAGCACGGCGAGCCGCGCGGCCAGGTCATCGGCCCTGAGGCCGTTCTCCCGTACGGCGTCCAGCGCGTTGCTCGCGCCCAGCAGCGCCTGCCGGGCGCGCTCCACGGCGGGGGCGAGCCGGGCCAGCTGGGTCTCGGCCTTGCCGAGCAGCGGCCCGAGCGAGCTGCCGAAACGGTCCAGCTCTTGCTTGACCCGGAGCAGTTCGTCCTTGGCCGCGTTCAGCTCGCCGCGCGCCCGGGCGGCCGTCGCGGCCTCCAGGTCGTCCCGGTCCAGGTCATGGGCGTCCACGGCCTGGATGTAGTGCTGACTGACCTCGTCGATCCGCCCGCCCAGCGCCGCGAAGTCGGCCACCGCGCGCCGGGCGGCGGGGGAGTCGTCGACGGCCGAGATGGTCTCGATGGAGATCCGGAGGTCCCGCTGGGCGGTGTCGAGTTCGTAGAACGCGGCCGCCGCGGCGTCCTTCGCGGCCTGGGCCTCGGCCCGCTGGCTCTCCGCGCGCCCGCCGAACCAGCGCCGGGTGCCGCCACCGGCGAACGCGGCGGGCAGCGCGAGCGCGGCGAGCAGCGGCAGGCTCATCAGGGTGAGGGTGTCCCGCAGAACCGAGGGGACGGCCGCCGGCGGGTACGACCGCTTCGCTGGCGTGCCCGGTGTCGCCGTCACATCCCTCTCCCGTGCTGTTGTTCGCCCTGGGTGGTGTCATTCTCCCACCCGTTGAAGACGAACACACGGGTCGGTCAGTTCGCCGTGCGCACCGTCACTTTCCTGTCCGGGCGGCGGCGGACCATGATCCCGCGTTACGGGTTTGCCGTGCACTGCCCCCGGCAAGGTACGCTGTCGACTCGTCCTGGGCACATGGCCTGGGGATCGGGTGCGTAGCTCAGGGGTAGAGCGCCTGCCTTACAAGCAGGATGTCGGCGGTTCGAAACCGTCCGCGCCCACCAGCACAAACGAGAAGCCCCCCGACCGGTCCCGGTCGGGGGGCTTCTCGCTTCACTCCTTGTCCGCGGTGTCCTCGGTGGCCTCTTCGTGGGCGTGCTTCAGCTTCGTGCGGGCCTCGACCCGCTCCGCCCCCGCGACCTCGGACCAGAACCGGTGGCCGCTGACGAACACCGCCAGCTCGTGCTCGCGGCGCCGCAGCTTCTCCACCTCGGCCTGCTCGTCCGCCGTCCAGCCGGGGGAGGCGGGCCGCTCCACCTTGCGCCAGCCGTTGTCGTCGCTGAAGCCGTCCATCGGCTCGACCGACCAGGGCAGCCGCTTGAGCAGGGCCGACAGCTCGGCCCGGACCTGATGCAGCTCCTCCTGACCGGCGAGGAGGTCACTGGGGAATTCATAGGTCGTAGCCACGCGGCAATGCTACGCCTGTTCGATTTTGAGTGGCGAGTTCGGTTGTGAGGTTCACGCGAACGGGTAGTGCCCGCGCGCCGGCTCAGTGGCCGGCGGCGCGCAGCTCCCGTACCAGGCGGGTCGTCACCGGCACCGGTACGCCGTGCCGGTCCGCCGCGCGCAGCAACGCCCCGCCGATGGCGTCGAGTTCGAGCGGGCGGCCCGCCTCGGCGTCGCGTTGCATGGAGGACTTGGCGGCGGGCGGGAAGGCGTCGTACCGGGCCAGGGCCTGGGCCGGGTCCGTGGGGGCGCCGCAGGCGCGGCTGACCGCGGTGGTCTCGGTGACCAGGGCCTCCAGCTCCTCGCGGTGGCGGGTGCGGATCTCGCCGAGGGGGAGGCCGTAGCGGGTGGTGAGCAGGGCGAAGGGGGCCAGGAAGGACATCTTCGACCAGAGGGCCGTCGTCTCGTCCTCCAGTACGCGCGTGGTCACGCCCGCGGTGGAGAGGACGGCGGCCAGGGCTTCGAGGCGGGGGCGGGGGGTCGTGTCCCCCGTCAGGTCCATCTCGACGAAGCCGCTGCCGTGTTCGATCATGCCGGGGGCCAGGCGGGTCGACTCCACGCGGATCACCGCGGGGGCCACGTGGTCGGGGCGGTAGCGGGTGCGCAGGGCCGCGGGGTGTTCGACGCCGTTCAGGAGCGGTACGACGAGGGCGTCGCCGAGGGCGGCGGGCGGGACGCGGGTGAGGGCGGCGTCCAGAGAGGTGTGCTTGACGGCGATCAGGCAGGCGTCCACCGGCTCGCGCAGCTCGGTGTCCGCCTCGACGGGGGCCGTGAAGTCGCCGAACTGGCGGCTGCGGACCTGGATGCCGGTACCGCGCAGGGTCTCGGCGGTGGCTTCCCGGGCCAGGCAGATGACGCGGTGGCCGGAGCGGGACAGGAGGGCGGCGAGGAGGCCGCCGGTACCGCCCGGGCCCAGGATCGCCACGGTGTGCTTCGTCATGAGGATGTTCCTCTCGTCGGTCGGCCCCGGGGTTCGGTGGCCGCCTTCGCCGCGATCTTCGCAGGGGCGCGATCCGTGCGTGAGACTGGGGGCATGTGCCGGAGTATCAAGACGCTGCGTCCGCCCGTACTGCCCGGTGAGGCCACCGAGGACGACATCCACGCCGCCGCGCTGCAGTACGTGCGCAAGGTCTCGGGGTTCCGGGCGCCCGCCGCCCACAACCGCGAGGCGTTCGAACGGGCCGTACAGGCCGTGGCGGAGGCCACGGCGGAGCTGCTGGGAGATCTGGAGGTGCGGGGGCAGTCCGTGCGAGGGGCGGCGGGGTAGGGGCTCGCGCGTTTCGACGACCTTGCGTCTCCCCCCGGGGGAGACCCGAAGGTGGGGGCATGGACGACGGCACCCTTTACTCGATCGGTGAGCTGGCCCGGCGTACCGGGCTGACGGTCAAGACGATCCGGCTCTACTCCGATCGCGGCCTGGTGCCGCCGGCCGACCGCACGCCCGCCGGTTACCGCCGCTACGGCCCGGACGCCGTCGCCCGTCTCGCCCTCGTACGGACCCTGCGCGAGCTGGGGCTCGGCCTCGACACGATCCGCCGTGTCCTGGACCGGGACCTCCCGCTCGGCCGGGTCGCCGCGGAGCACGCCGCTGCCCTGGACGCGCAGATCGGCATCCTGCGGCTGCGGCGGGCGGTGCTGGTCGCGGCGGCCGGGCGCGAGGCCACCTTCGAGGAGATGGAACGCATGCATCAGCTCGCCACCCTGTCCGAGGCCGAACGCCGACGCCTGATCGACGACTTCCTCGGCACCGTCTTCGGCGGCCCGGCGGATCGTACGGGCCCTGCCGCGGCCGCCCAGCGGTCGCTGACCCCCGAGCTGCCGGAGCGGCCCACGGAGGAGCAGGTCACGGCGTGGGTGGAGCTGGCGGAACTGTCCCTGGACCCGGACTTCCGGGCCCGGATGCGGGGGCTGGTCGAGGAGCATGCGAGCGCGCGGCCCGACGGCGCCGCCGTGCCGCCGCGGCCGCACGCCGTCGCCGTCACCCGTGATGTCGTGGCGGCGGCCGTGTCCTCGGGGGTCGATCCGGGGTCGCCGCAGGCCCGGCCCGTCGTCGCACGGCTCACCGCGGCCTGCGCGGTCGCCGTCGGCCGGCCCGACGACACCGAGCTGCGCGCCTGGCTGGTGCGTCACCTGGCCACGGCGAACGATCCCCGCCGGGACCGGTACGCCCGACTCCTCGCCCTGATCAACGGCTGGCCCGCACCGGATCCGCTGACTCCCGTGCTTGACTGGGCAGTTGAGGCGCTGAGCACCACGGGAACGGCCCGGTGACAGGGCCGTCGAGCGACCGAAGGGACCGCATGCCCACGGCACGGCTGGAAGTGGCCGCCACCCCCACGGGCCCCGCTCTCCTGCTCAGGCCGTGGCGCCCGGGAGACGCGGCCGCGCTGGTCGAGGCGTACCGCGACGGCGCCCTGCGCCGCTGGGCCAGCGGGGTGGTGGAGGACGAGGCGGGCGCGGCCCGGTGGATCGGGGAGCAGGCGCGCGGGTGGGAGGAGCGGCGCCGGTTCGCCTTCGCCGTCGTGGAGTCCGGTCCCGGGCCGGAACGGGTGCTGGGGCACGCGGTCCTGAAGTTCGCCGAGGCCCCGGGCGACTCCGCCGGGGTCGGCTACTGGACGGCGGCCCCCGCGCGCGGCCGGGGAGTGGCACCGCGCGCGCTGGACGCGTTGAGCGACTGGGCCTTCGCGGCCTTCGGCGGTGACGGGCTGACCCGCCTCGAACTGCTCCACCAGGCCGACAACGTGGCCTCGTGCCGGGTCGCGCGGAAGTGCGGCTACGAGTTGACCCGGCTGTTGCCGGCGGCGCCGCCCGCCTACCCCCTCGACGGGCATGTGCATGTGCGGGAGTACGGCCGGTCGCGCGAGGCCGTCGCGCCCTGAGTGTGCGCCCATGACCGTAATGACGGACAACTCGGGCCCGGAAAAGGGGTCCTGAACCGGACGGGCCCAGGGGTCTCCCCGCCCGGCGAGTTCCGGACAGGCATGATGAGGCGGACCGTCCGCTTCCTGTGGGCGGTCTGCTGCCATGCGCCCCACACGCCCGGGAGTCACGCCGTTGTCTGCACCGATCCAGGAATCCCCCACGGTCTCCGTCGCCCTGGTCGGGGCCGGACCCCGTGGAACCAGCGTCCTGGAGCGCCTCTGCGCCTCCGCACCGGAACTCCTTCCGCCGGGCGTCCGGCTGGCAGTCCACGTGATCGATCCGGCGCCGCCCGGCCCGGGCCGGGTCTGGCGGACCGCGCAGTCGGCCGAGCTGCTGATGAACACCGTGGCGAGCCAGGTGACGCTGTTCACCGACGCCAGCGTGGACTGCTCGGGCCCGATCCGCCCGGGCCCCAGCCTGCACGAGTGGGCGGACGGCGAGCTGGGCCCGGACGAGTACCCCACCCGCGCCCACTACGGCCGCTATCTGGAGTGGGTGTTCGCGCGGACCGTCCGTACCGCCCCGCGCGCGGTGCGCGTCGAGACCCATCGGGCCCGTGCCGTACGCCTGGACGACGGCCCCGACGGCGGCCAGGTGCTCACCCTCGACGACGGCCGGGTGCTGTCCGGCCTGGCCGCGGTGGTGCTGGCCCAGGGACACCTGCCGGCGGCCGCGGACGAGGAGCAGCAGCGCGCGGCGGGATACGCCGAGCGGCACGGCCTGCGCCACCTGCCCCCCGCCAATCCGGCCGACGTCGACCTCACCCCGCTCGCGCCCGGTGAACCGGTGCTGCTGCGCGGCCTGGGCCTCAACTTCTTCGACCACATGGCCCTGTTGACCACCGGCCGGGGCGGCCGCTTCGTCCGCGGTGCCGACGGCGTCCTGCGCTACCGACCCTCCGGACGGGAGCCGCGCCTGTACGCGGGTTCGCGGCGCGGGGTGCCGTACCAGGCGCGCGGTGACAACGCCAAGGGCCCGTACGGCCGTCACCTCCCACTGGTGCTCACCCCCGAGGTGATCGCGGGCTTCCGCAAGCGCGCCGACTCCGGTGAGGCGCCCGACTTCCTCGCGGAGATATGGCCGTTGGTCGCGAAGGAGGTGGAGACGGTCTACTACGGCGCGCTCACCGGCAGGCCCGACTTCGCCGACCGCTTCCTCGCCGTGCCGCACGGCGATCCCCGCGAGGCCGCGCTGCTGACGGAGTTCGGCGTCGGTGCCGAGGACCGCTGGAGCTGGGAGCGGATCTCCCGGCCGTACGGGGAGCGGGAGTTCGCGGATGCCGGGCAGTGGCGGGCGTGGCTGCTGGCGTATCTGCGGGAGGACGCGGCGCAGGCCGCCCTGGGCAACGTGCGCGGTCCGCTGAAGGCCGCGCTGGACGTGCTGCGCGACCTGCGCAACGAGATACGCCTGGTGGTGGACCACGGCGGCCTGGCCGGCGACTCCCGGCGTGCGCACCTGGACCGCTGGTACACCCCGCTCAACGCGTTCCTGTCCATCGGCCCGCCCCGGCGCCGGATCGAGGAACTGGCGGCGCTGGTCGAGGCGGGCGTGGTCGATGTGCTGGGTCCGGGTCTCAAGGTGCGGGCCGAGCAGGGGGCGTGGGTGGCGTACTCGCCGGACGTGCCGGGGACGGCGGTGCGTGTGACCACCCTCATAGAGGCGCGTCTTCCGGAACCCGATCTGCGGCGGACGGCGGACGAATTGCTCGCGGGACTGCTGGCGAGCGGCGGCTGCCGGCCGCACACGGTGGACGGTTACGAAACCGGAGGGCTGGATGTAACACAGCGGCCCTATCGTCTGATAGATCGTCAAGAACACGTCCACACAAGGCGGTTCGCGTTCGGTGTGCCGACCGAGGGTGTGCACTGGGTGACCGCCGCGGGCGCCCGTCCAGGAGTGGATTCGGTCACACTTTCGGACGCCGACGCGGTGGCGCGAGCCGTCCTACGTGCGGCTGTGGCCGATGCGGAACCGCAAGCGGAAGCGGAACCATGGCCAAATGTTGAACTTGCAAGCATCGATTAGGTCCGCCTAACCTGGGTCCCTCATTCGGTACCGCCGCCCCCACGACCGGCCCGGCATCGCTTTGTCCGGCAACGCCGGACGGCCTGGCCCACCGACACCGAAGAGGAGCAACCCCCCATGTCCGCACGCCTCAACTCCGCTCAGCCGTACGTCATCGGCTTCTTCCGCATCGTCATCGGCCTGCTGTTCGCCGTGCACGGCGCCGCCTCGCTCTTCGGCGTCCTCGGCGGCGCCGCCGGCACCAACGGCGGCACGATCCCGTCCGGCACCTGGCCCGGCTGGTACGCGGCCGTGATCCAGCTGGTCGCCGGCGGCCTGGTCCTGCTCGGCCTCGGCACCCGCGGCGCCGCGCTGATCGCCTCCGGCTCGATGGCGTACGCGTACTTCGACGTCCACCAGCAGGCCGCCCTGTGGCCCATCCAGAACGGCGGCGAGCTGTCGGCCCTGTTCAGCTGGACGTTCCTCCTGCTGGTCTTCACCGGCTCCGGCGCCTTCGGCCTGGACCGGCTCCTCACCCGGCGTACGGCGGCGACCCAGCAGCCGGCCGCGGAGCAGGCCCCGATAGCGGCCTGACCGCCCCCGCCCGCCAACGGCGCCCTTTCCTGCTGCGCGGGGAGGGGCGCCGTCGCGCATGAGCGGGTGCGTGAACAGGCCGTGCACGAGTACCTGTGTGAACACGCTGTGTCGATCACACGTGCCCCCCGCGAACCTCCTGTCACACCCCCCGCGTACGCTGTATGGCTGTCATCGGGGGAACAACGGGGGAGTTGTCGTGTGGGAGAGCGTGGGGTCACTGGCCACCGGCCCATGGATCTACGTCATGGTGGCCCTGTCGGTACTGCTCGACGTGTTCGTGCCGGTGCTGCCGAGCGGAGTGCTCGTCATCACGGCGGCCACGGCAGCGGCGGCGGGTTCGGGCGCGGCGGCGACCGGAGCGGCGCCGGACATCCTCGCCCTGATCCTCTCCGCCGCGACCGCCTCGGTCCTCGGCGATCTGGTGGCCTACCGGCTGGCCTGGCGCGGCGGTGAGCGCCTGGACCGCGCGATCGCCCGGTCCCGCCGCCTGACCGCCGCGCAGGAACGTCTCGGCGAGGCCCTGTCCCGCGGCGGCGGCGCCCTGGTCGTCCTGGCCCGCTTCGCCCCCGCCGGCCGCTCCATCGTCTCGTTCTGCGCCGGCGCCGCCCATCGCCGCGCCCGCGACTTCGTCCCCTGGTCCGCCCTGGCCGGCCTGTCCTGGGCCGCCTACAGCGTCGCCCTCGGCTACTACGGCGCCCGCTGGCTCGGCGCCACCTGGCTGGCCACGGGCGTGTCGGTGGCGGCGCTGTTCGGGGCGGGGGCCGCGGCGGGCTTCCTGGTCAGGCGGCGGCCGGCGTAGCCGCCCGGACAGCGGACCGCCCTCCACGACGGTCCGCCCGCGGGCGGTGGTCGAGGAGGGCGGAGAGGCGGCGGCGCTCAGCGGCTCACGAGGTGGGCGGCGAATCAGTAGCGCGCCCGGTGGGCGGCGATCAGCAGCTCGCCAGGTAGTTCGTCAGCGCGGTCTTCTCCGCGGAGTCGACCGAGAGGTCGTAGTAGTACTTCACCTGGACCCAGGCGCGGACGTAGGTGCAGCGGTAGGACGTGACCGAGGGCATCCAGGTGGCCGGGTCCTGGTCGCCCTTGGCCTGGTTCACGTTGTCGGTGACGGCGATGAGCTGCGGGCGGGTCAGGTCGTTGGCGAAGGCCTGGCGCTCGGAGGTGGTCCACTGGCTGGCGCCGGAGTCCCAGGCCTCGGCGAGCGGGACGAGGTGGTCGATGTCCAGGTCGGAGGCGGCGGTCCAGGTGGCGCCGTCGTACGGGGAGTACCAGGAGCCGCTGGTGGCCGCGCAGGAGGAGTCGGTGACGACGTTCGAGCCGTCCCGCTTGAGGACCGTCTCGCGGGTGTTGCAGCTGCCGCTGATGGTGATCCAGTGCGGGAAGAGGGAGCGGCTGTAGCCGGTGCGGTCCTCGGTGGCCACGGTCAGCTGGGAGAGGTAGCTGCGGGCGGTGGCGGCGCTGACCGGGGTCGGGAGGGCGGCGGAGGCGCTCGGGGAGTTGAACAGGGCGGCAGAGGCTATGAGTCCGGTAAGGACGGCGAGTATGCTCAGCCGTCGACGCGCGTAGAACTTCGGCATGCGAACTCCCTGGTGGGGTGGGGGTGTTGGGCGCGAGCGAGGGAATGCTCGCGGTGCCGTGTTGCCGGAAGGTGAGCGCTCGGTAAGAAACTAGTGACGTGTTCATGACACGACAAGCTCCAGGGCGGAACTTTCGCGTCGCGTACCATGGGATGCGCAGAAGGGGAGTAGCTCTTCGCCGGACCGTCGACATACTGCTCAGCCAGCCTGAGCCGGCGCCCGGAGGCGGGTCCTTCCAGGACCGCCCAGCGAGACCTTCGGCAAGCAGTGCACGCCCGTGCCCCACGGCACGGGCGCCGAGTGTGCTGCCATGCCGAGGTGTCTCATGTGAGGTTCAGCACTCTCGGTGGGGCAGCCCCCCGACCGATTGAGGAATCTTGATCAGCATCACCGTGACGGCGCTCGTCTTCGGCGTCATCTTCCTTGCCGAACTGCCGGACAAGACCGCGCTCGCCGGCCTCGTCCTCGGTACCCGCTACCGCGCCTCGTACGTCTTCGCGGGCGTCGCCGCCGCCTTCCTCCTGCACGTCGTGCTCGCCGTCGCGGCCGGCAGTGTGCTGACCCTGCTGCCCCAGCAGATCGTGCACGCGCTCACCGGTGTCCTCTTCCTGGGTGGTGCCGCGGTGCTGCTGATGAAGAAGGACGAGGACGAGGAGGAGATCCGCAAGCCGGCCGACCAGTCCTTCTGGAAGGTCGCGGGCACGGGCTTCATGCTCATCCTCGTCGCCGAGTTCGGTGACCTCACGCAGATCATGACCGCGAACCTCGCGGCCCGTTACGACGACCCGATCTCCGTCGGTCTGGGTGCGGTGCTCGGTCTGTGGGCGGTGGCCGGTCTCGGCATCGTCGGCGGAAAGGCACTGATGAAGCGGGTGCCGCTGCGGCTGATCACGCAGATCGCGGCGCTGCTGATGCTGGGGCTGGGCGCGTGGAGCCTGTATGAGGCCGTGGCGGGCTGACCTTAACGGTCGGTGAACCCTTGCCGGAGGCGGTGGCGGGATCGGGGCGGGTTTTGTACCGTGGAGGAACAAAGTGGCTCCCGCCCGTTTTCCCTGACCGGCGGGCGGGGCCGCCTTGTCCCGTTCTCCCCTTTTGGAGCTGCCGATGCCGGCCACCGTCCTCACCGCCCGCGCCCTCCTGCTCGACATGGACGGCACCCTCGTCAACTCGGACGCCGTGGTCGAGCGCATCTGGCGGCGCTGGGCCGAGCGGCACGGGCTGGACGGCGACGAGGTGATGAAGGTCGTCCATGGGCGGCAGGGGCATGCGTCGATGGCGGTGCTGCTGCCTGAGCGGCCGGTGGAGCAGAACCTTGCCGACAATGCGCGGATGCTCGCGGAGGAGACCGCCGATGTGGAAGGGGTGGTCGAGGTTCCGGGGGCGGCCGTCTTTCTCGCCTCGCTGCAGGGGCTTCCGCATGCGCTGGTGACCTCCGCGGACGTTGCGCTGTCCACGGCGCGGATGGCCGCCGCCGGGCTGCCGCTGCCCGAGGTGCGGATCACGGCGGAGTCGGTCGGGGCGAGCAAGCCTGATCCCGAGGGGTTTCTGAAGGGGGCCGCCGAGCTGGGGATCGATCCGGGGGACTGTGTGGTCTTCGAGGACTCCGGGGCCGGTATCGCGGCTGGGCGGGCTGCTGGGATGCGGGTGGTGGGGGTGGGGCCGCGGGCCGGCTCCCATGGGCCCGATGTCGTCGTGCAGGACCTCACGCAGGTGCGGGTCGAGGCCGTGGGGGACGGGGCCATCCGGCTGCACGTGGGCTGATGGGCAGGCCCACTTCCCAGCCCACCGCGTCGGGTGGGTGGGCATAGGCCGGGGGTCCAGGGGGCGGAGCCCCCTGGGACTGTGGGTCAGGGCTCGGTCGTCTCCGACTCCAGGCTCTTCCGGGTGGCCGCGCCGTACACGCCGAGGGGGTCGTCGGTGATGCCTCGGGCCCACTGGTAGTTGCTCACCGCGTCCTCCACGGGGCGGGTGAAGACGCCGCTCACCTGGTCGCCGTAGAGGTTCAACTGCTTGAGGCGGAGCTGGAGTTCGGTTACCTCCGGGCCCTTGTCGCCGCGTTGCAGCACGGGTGCCGAGGCGGTGGGCGCCGCGTTCGGGGTGCGGGCGAGCGTCGCCGAGGGGGTGGGGGAGGCGGAGGAGCGGGACGGGCTGGGGGATGCCGTGGGGGTCGGGGAAGCGGACGTGACGGTGGGGGTCGGGCTCGGGTCGGTCGAGGGTGAAGCGGGCGGCGCGGCGGGGTGAGGTGAAGCGGGGGGTGCGGGGGCCGACGAGGTGGCCGCAGGCGGCGACACCGGGACGCTCGGTCGTACCTCCTGGGCCGCCGCCCGGTCCCGGGCCGGCGGGTGGTACGCGAACAGGCCGCTCGCCATGCCGGCCGCCGCCACCACCGCGACCCCCGCACCCGCGACGGACAGCAGGACCGTACGGCGGGAACGGCGATGCCGGGGTTTCGGACTCGCCTCGGGCTCGTGCGGTGGCTCCGGCTCGAAGAGACGCAGGTCGGCGGTGTGCGCGCCGGGTACCGGGCGGAGCGGCAGGGTGGCCTCGACGGCCGGTAGCGAGTGGGTCTCCGCCGCCGCACCCTCGTCGGAGACGCCCGCGCCCGCGACCTCCACGTACGGGCGGATGCGCAGCGGGTCGAAATCCTCCGCCGCTGCCGCCTGTGCCGTACGCGCCTCGCGCAGGGCGTCCGACGCCCGCTGGGTGCAGTCGCAGGACGGGGTGTTGTCCGCCCCCCTCGGCGCCCCGCACTCCGGGCAGGTGTGTCCCGTCGGTTCCGTCACGCGTTCGTCCCCTCCCCTTGGGAACTCCCGAGTTTATGCAGACCTCCTCCACATCCGCCGAACCGGAACACGCGGCAAACCGGCCATACAGGGACCTCAACAGGCCATAAACGGCCACACCGCCGAGGATGGTAGGAGTACCCGAGCCCCGGGAGGTCTCCATGACCCTGGACACGCACGGCACGGAGAAGGAGGCGAAGGCCGCCGAGCAGGTTCCCGGCAACGTCTTTGTGTCGATCGGTGCGCTCCTGCTGGGGCTGCTGCTCGCCGCGCTCGACCAGACCATCGTGTCGACCGCGCTGCCCACCATCGTCAGCGACCTGGGCGGGCTGGAACATCTGTCGTGGGTGGTCACCGCCTATCTGCTCGCCTCGACCGCCGCCACCCCGCTGTGGGGCAAACTCGGCGACCAGTACGGGCGGAAGCGGCTGTTCCAGACCGCGATCGTCATTTTCCTGATCGGCTCCGCGCTGTGTGGGATGGCGCAGAACATGGGCGAGTTGATCGGCTTCCGGGCGCTGCAGGGGCTCGGCGGCGGCGGGCTGATCGTGCTGTCGATGGCGATCGTGGGCGACATCGTGCCGCCCCGGGAACGCGGGCGCTACCAGGGGCTGTTCGGTGCCGTGTTCGGCGCCACCAGTGTGCTCGGGCCGCTGCTCGGTGGGGTGTTCACCGAGCACCTGAGCTGGCGCTGGGTGTTCTACGTCAACCTGCCCGTCGGCGTCGTCGCCCTCGCCGTGATCGCCACCGCGCTGCGCATCCCGCGCCGGGCCGCCCACCACGTCATCGACTACCTCGGCACCTTCCTGATCGCCGCGGTCGCCACCTGTCTGGTGCTCGTCGCGTCGCTGGGCGGTACGACGTGGGCCTGGGGCTCGGCGCAGATCATCGGGCTCGCCGTGCTGGGCGTCGTCCTCGCCGTCGCGTTCGTCGCAGTGGAGCGCAGGGCCGCCGAACCCGTCCTGCCGCTCAAGCTCTTCCGTATCCGCACCTTCACCCTCGCCGCCGTCATCAGCTTCATCGTCGGCTTCGCCATGTTCGGCGCGATGACCTATCTGCCGACCTTCCTCCAGGTCGTGCACGGGATCTCGCCGACCCTGTCCGGTGTGCACATGCTGCCGATGGTGATCGGCCTGCTGCTGTCCTCGACCGCCTCCGGGCAGATCGTCAGCCGCACCGGACGCTGGAAGGTCTTCCCGGTCACGGGCACCGCCGTCACCGCCATCGGCCTGCTCCTGCTGCACCGGCTGGACGAGAACAGCTCGACCGCCGTGATGAGCGTCTACTTCTTCGTGTTCGGCCTGGGCCTCGGCCTGGTCATGCAGGTCCTCATCCTCATCGTGCAGAACGCGGTCTCGTACGAGGACCTGGGCGTCGCCACCTCCGGCGCCACCTTCTTCCGCTCCATCGGCGCCTCCTTCGGCGTGGCCATCTTCGGCACCGTCTTCGCGAGCGGCCTCGGCGACAAGCTCACCGACGCCTTCCGGGGCGTGCGCCTGCCGCCCGGTGTCTCGGCCGACACGCTCAAGTCGGACCCGCGCGGCATCGCCGCCCTGCCGCCCGCGCTGCGCCCGGCGGCCCTGCACGCCTACGCGTCCTCCATCACCGACGTCTTCCTGTACGCCGCCCCGGTCGCCCTCCTCGGCTTCGTGCTGGCGTGGTTCCTGAAGGAGGACCGGCTGCGCGGCTCGGTCACCGCGCCGGACGTCTCCGAGACCATCCCGCCCAACCCGGTCGAACGCTCCTCCTACGACGAGTGCTGCCGCGCGCTGTCCGTGCTCGGCACCCGCGAGGGACGCCGCGAGATCTACCGGAAGATCACCGAGCGGGCCGGGTACGACCTGCTGCCCGCCGCCAGCTGGATGCTGCTGCGCATCCGCAGGTACGGCTCGGTGGAGCCGGGGCAGCTCGCCGAGCGCACCGACGTCCCGCTGCAGGTCGTCCTCACCGCCGAACGCCAGCTGGAGGAGCGGCGCCTGGTCGACCGCCGGGGCCTGGACGTGACGCTCACCGAGTCCGGCCGCGAGGTCGCCGAACGGCTCCACAAGGCCCGCGAGGAGTCCCTGGCCGAGCTGCTCGGCGACTGGTGGCAGCCGGGCCGGTCCCCCGAACTGGACGGGCTGGTGAAGGAACTCACCGGCGAACTGTGCGGCTCGGAGCGCGAGCGACCGCGCGACGGGGCGGCGATCAGGCCCAGTTGACGGCCTCGGGGGCCGACAGGTCCTTGCGGAACCAGTGTTCGGCGTACTGGTCGTCGTTGTGGGGCCCGGTCTCCGTGTAGCCGAGGCGGGCGTACAGGGCGCGGGCCTCCACCAGGTCGCCGCGGGTGTCGAGGATCAGATGCCGGGCACCCAGGGCGCGGGCGGCCTCCTCGGCGGCGGCGACCAGGAGCGCCGCCCCGCCCCGGCCGCGCTGCCCCTCGTACACGAACACCCGGGTGAGTTCGGCCGTGTCCGCGTCGAGCAGCCGTACGCCCGCCGAGCCGGCCGGCTCACCGTCGTACCGGGCGATCAGCAACTGCCCGGTGGGCGGCGAGAGTTCGGAACCGGTCCGGGCCGCGATCTCGCGCTCCAGCTCGTCCGGGTCGGTGCGGCGCCCCTCGTGGAGGAGGTACCAGCGGTCGCTGACCTCCGTGTAGTACGCCCGCCAGAGCGCGGCGGCGGCCGGGGAGTCGTACGGTTCCGGGGTGATCGTCCAGGTCATGCGGGCCATTCTCAGACGCCGTCGCGGACCCTTCGCAAGTGAATATGGGTGACATCCGGGGAGTCCAGCAGCGGCGCGGGAATGTGCGGAGACTGTCCGTCGTGAACCGAACCGACCGTCTCTACGCCCTGGTTGAGGAGCTGCGTGCCGCCGCTCCCCAGCCGCGCAGCGCCCGTGCGCTGGCCCGGCGCTTCGAGGTCAGCGTCCGCACCATCGAGCGTGACCTGCTGGCGCTGCAGCAGTCCGGGGTGCCGATCCACGCCGAGCCGGGCCGCACCGGCGGATACGTGCTCGACCGGGAGCGCACCCTGCCCCCGCTGACCATCACCCCGGCCGAGGCGACCGCCCTGGCCGTCGGGCTGCACGCCCTCGCCGGGACGCCGTTCGCGGCGGACGCGCGCAGCGCGCTGCACAAGGTGCTGGCCGTCATGCCCGGCCGGGAGCGGCGGGCGGCGGCGGAGCTGGCCGGGCGTGTGCGGCTGCTCGTACCGGCCGCGCGCCCGGCCCGGAGCGCCGAGCCGGTGGTGCCCGCCGCGCTGCGGGAGGCGCTGTCGGCGGGGAAGGTGCTGCGGCTGGAGTACGCCGACGCGGCGGGCGCCGCCACCGCCCGTGACGTCGAGCCGCTCGCCTTCCTCGGCGGCGAGGAGCACTGGTACCTGGCGGCCTGGTGCCGGCTGCGGGGCGCCCCGCGCGGCTTCCGCCTCGACCGCATCCGTACGGTCGCGGCACTCGACGAGCGGGCCCCGGAGCGCGCCGTCGACCTGGCCGCGCTCGACACCCTCGGCTCGGACGTCGTTCCCCTCGGCGAGCTGGGAATGTGACGGCAATCACCGACAGGGGGGTGTCGCGGGCGGGGCGGAGGCTGGTGCCCGTTCCGATCAGCGACGACCCACACCGGAGACACCAGTCATGACGACCACGACATCCCCGACGGCCGGCACCCTCACCCCCGCCACCGGCAGCACCCTCTTCGAGCGCTGGACCGCCCTGTGGAACGGCGACTTCACCGAACCGGAGGCCTTCCTCGCGCCCGGCTTCCGCATCCGCTTCGGCAACGACCCCGAGAACGCGGCCACCGACGAGATCCACGGCCCGGCCGGCATCGTCTCCTACGTCGCCGCCTTCCGCACCCAAAGGCCGGGGCTGACGTACAGCATCGAGGGGACCCCCTCGGTGGACGGCACTCTGGGGCAGGTCGCCTGCCGCTGGTACGTGACCGGGCCGGGCGGGGTCCACAAGAGCGGCATCGACCTGTTCGAGGTGGTGGACGGGCGCATCGCGACCGTGTGGTCGGTGACCGGACTGCGTCGCTTCGCGCCCTGACGGCCGTTTGTGGCCTGCCTGTCGGGGTCACCCGGGGAGAGAACCGGCCGAAGGAGAGATGGGCCATGGTCAAGGACTGGGAGACCGGGCCGGTGCGGCCCGGGTCCGCTGCGGAGGGTCAGGCGGCGGATGCGCGAGGGGAGCAGGCCTCGAGCACGGCCGCGCCCCGTCGGAAGGCCGATGCGGTGGACGACGAGATGCCCGAGGACGGGCTCGGCGTGCCCTCCCCGGGTGGGATCACCGGGCGCGAGGCGGCGACGACGGAGGGCCGGGCGGCGGACGCCTGGCCGGCCCCGCCCGGCCCGATGGCCACCGGGCTGCGGGTCCCGCTGCTGCCGCACGCGGAGCGGGAGCAGTGGGAGACCCGGCTGCTGCAGACGGCCGCCGGATTCGTGGACGCGCCGCGCACCGCGGTCGAGGAGGCCGACCGGGAGCTGGAGGAGATCGCCACGCGGTTCACCGAGGCCGTGACGCGCCGCCGCCGGACCCTGCGCATGTCCTGGCAGGAAGGAGTGGAGAGCGACACCGAGCAGCTGCGTCTGGCCCTGCGGGACTACGAGGAGCTGGCCGGACGCCTGCTGCACTTCTGACCGGCTACCCCGCCGACCCCGCGGACCCCGGTACGTCCCCTGTGGCGGCGGCCCTGCGCTGCCGCCACTCCCGTACGACCTCCTCGACGTCGTACGGCTTCTTGCCCAGCGGCGGGCCGGGCGGCGGCTTGAGCATCATGTCGCGGATCTTCACGTTGACGTCGGTGATGATCTTCCGGACGATCCGCTCCGAGGGCGCCGCATAGGCCGCCGCGAGCGCGTCCTCGGCCTCCTTGCGCAGCGCCAGCGCCGGGGGCAGCACCGCCAGCCCCTCGCGGGCCATCTTCCGTTTGACCCACCACAGTTCGTCGTACGTGGAGTCGAGGTCGGCGGGCAGCGGTTCGCCCGCGCCGGTCAGATGGTCGAACTCTCCGCGCTGCTGGGCGTCGCGGATCTGGTGGTCGACCCAGGACTCGAACGGGACACCCGGTGGCTTTCGCTCGGTCATGAACCCATTGTGCCGGACGCGGCCCGGCCGGGCGTTTTATCATGCGGCGGCGGTACGGCAATCGGACCACCGCACAAGGACGTTTCCGACGTCGCGGCTTTTTCGGGTTCTCCAGGGGGAACGCACGTGCTCGAACTGACCATGGCCACCGTCTCCGGGGCCGACGCGGGCGCCACGGCCGGCATGACGATGGCCGACGCGCCCAGCGAGCCGGGAGCCGTGCTCCGGGTGGGCCGGGACGCGTCCGTGTGCCGGCTGGTCACGCCCGAGGACTGGCTGTTCGTCTCCCGGGTCCACCTGGAGTTCCTGTGCGGCCCCGACGGCGGCTGGCAACTGTCCTGGCTGCGCGGCTCGCAGGCCGAGCCGTCCGCCGAAGTGCGGCTGATCGTGGGCGAGTACGCGCAGACCGTCCCCTACGGCGGGCTCGTGGCGCTGCCGCGCGGCGGCTCCGGCGAGGTCGTCGTCCAGGACCGCACCGAGCCGCGCAGCATCAACGTGGGCTTCTACCACGAGGCGTGAGCCCCGGCCCGGCACGGTTCAGCCGAGCACCCGGGCCAGCGCGAAGCCGTCGTACCCCTTGCTGCCCACCGTCTGCACCGCCGTGCCGGTCAGCCTCGGGTGGGCGGCGATCAGCTCGATCGCGGCGCGGGTGCCCACGATGTCCGGTTCGGTGCTGTCGGCGTCGGCGATCTTGCCGCCGCGCACCACGTTGTCCACGACGATGAGGCTGCCGGCCCGGGACAGTCTCAGCGCCCACTCCACGTAGTGCCGGTTGTTCGCCTTGTCGGCGTCGATGAAGACCAGGTCGAAGGGGGGCGGGTTCTCGTCGGCGAGCTTGGGCAGCGACTCCAGGGCCGGGCCGACCCGCACCTCCACGATCCGGTCGAGACCGGCCCGGGCGAGGTTGCGGGTGGCCACGTCGGCGTGCTTGGCGCTGTACTCCAGCGAGATCAGCCTGCCGTCCTCCGGCAGGGCGCGGGCCAGCCAGATCGTGCTGTAACCCGCGAGTGTGCCGATCTCCAGGATGTTGCGGGCACCCTGGATCTCGGCGAGCAGCTGGAGGAACTTGCCCTGGGGGGCCGTGACGCTGATGTGCGGCAACCCCGCGGCCTCGCTGTCGCGCAGGGCCGCCTGGAGCGCATCGTCCTCCGGTGAGAGATGGCTGCTGAAGTAGAAGTCGACGTCGTCCCAGAGCTGCGACCCGCTCATCGCCTGCTGCCTTTCCCGAGTGTCCGCTGGAGTCCTTTTCCGAGACTCCTTGGCTTCACCTTGAATGGTCGCAGCCGAGGGGCCTTGACGGGGGCAACGACTGATCGTTGGGCGGGGCTACGGAGGGCGCCAATGCAGCGGACGGAGCTGCAACCCCCTAGGGGCGCGGGGAACTGCGCGACCAGCCCCCACGCACCCGCACCCGGCAGAAAACAGTTACCGCGCTCGGCGACTCTCCACTGCCGGGGCGGAACCCGGCAGTGGAAGCCCCGCCGACTCCGCCATCCGCCACACCGCGAACCCGCCCACCACAGCCGCGGCCATCATGTAATACGCGGGCATCATCATGTTCCCGGTCGCCCCGATCAGCGCCGTCACGACCAGCGGAGTCGTCCCGCCGAACAGGGACACCGACACGTTGAAGCCGATGGACAGGGAGCCGTAGCGCACCCGGGTCGGGAAGAGGGCGGGCAGCGCGGCCGGCATGGCCGCCGTGAAGCAGACCAGGAGCAGACCCAGCGCACCCATGCCGAGGGCGACGGCGAGCAGGCTGCCCTGGCGGATGAGCAGAAGGGCCGGGATGGACAGGAGCAGGAAGCCCGCACAGCCCGCCGCGATCACCGGCCGGCGCCCGACACGGTCGGTCAGCGCGCCCGCGAACGGCTGGACGATCATCATCAGGGCCATCACACCGAGCACGACCAGCAGCCCGTGCGTCTCGTCGTACTTCAGCTCACTCGTGAGGTAGCTCGGCATGTACGACAGCAGCATGTAGTCGGTGACGTTGAAGACCAGCACCAGGCCCATACAGATCAGCAGGGCCTTCCACTGACCGGCGACCATCTCGCGCAGCGGCACCTTCGGCCGGGCGGCCTCCGCCTTCTCGATCTCGGCGGCGAACGCCGGGGTCTCCTCCAGGCGCATCCGGAGATACAGCCCGATGATGCCCATCGGGCCCGCGATCAGGAACGGGATGCGCCAGCCCCAGGAGAGCAGGTCGTCGGAGGACAGCACGGCCGTCATCACCGTCACCAGACCCGCGCCGCCGATGTAACCGGCCAGCGTGCCGAACTCCAGCCAGCTGCCGAAGAAGCCGCGCTTCTTGTCCGGCGCGTACTCGGCGATGAACGTCGAGGCGCCCGCGTACTCACCACCGGTGGAGAAACCCTGCACCAGGCGAGCGGCCAGCAGCAGCAGCGGGGCGCCCACGCCGATCGTCGCGTACGACGGGATCAGGCCGATCGCGAACGTGCCCGCCGCCATCATGATCATGGTGAGGGCGAGGACCTTCTGGCGGCCCACGCGGTCGCCCAGCGGGCCGAAGACCATGCCGCCGAGCGGGCGGACCAGGAAGGCCGCGGCGAAGGCGCCGAACGTCGAGAGCAGCTGCGCGGTCGGGTTGCCCGAGGGGAAGAAGACCTTGCCCAGGGTGACCGCGATGTAGCTGTACACACCGAAGTCGAACCACTCCATCGCATTGCCCAGCGCGGCCGCCTTCACGGCGCGCTTGACGAGAGCGGGGTCGGTGACGGTGACGTCGGAGGCCTTCCGGGCCCCGGGGATCTTCAGGGACGGGGTGACTGCTGTGGCGGACGCCAAAACGGAACTCGCCTGCCTTTCGTCGGGGACGGGACGGAAAGCGACCCTAGGTGCACTTCGCCCTGTTACGTGGCGTACGTGAATCGATGCAGAGTGCAGCTAAATGCGGTGTACGCAGGTACGTGTGCCCGCTCCCACGGCCGCGAGCGGGCCCCGCACTGTGATCCTTGTCGCGCCCGGCCGGGGCAACCTCACCCCCCGCGCACCGGCGTCTTCCGGACCAAAGGCGGGCGGACGTCAGGTGAAGAGGGGGTTGCCTGCGTCTCCGTCCAGAGGGGGTGGGACCCTCGTAGGGTTCCCAGAGCGAGCGAACGGGGCGGGAGGCCGACGCGGCGTGGCGAACCTGGAGCCCAGCGGGGCATCGACGGAAGGTTTCGGGTCGGCGACAGTCGGAGCGCGCCTGAGAGCGACCCGGCTGGCCCTGTGGGCGGTGGCCGCGATCCTCGCGGTACGGCAGATGGCCGTCGTCCTCACCACCCCGAGCGGCGAACGCCTCACCGACCTGGAGACCTGGGTCGGGCCCAACGGCGTCCTGCACGTCAAGGGCTCGCTGTACGACTCCACGAGATTCACCGGCACCCCCTTCGGCGGGCTCGTGCTGAAGCCGCTCACCAAGTCCGCCGAGCAGGCCCTCGGCTGGGGCTGGACCTTCGGCACCCTGCTCCTGGTCGTCGCCCTCGGAGTGGTCGCCGCCCGGGCGCTGCCCAAGCCCGTCAGCCGGCGCACCTCACTGCTGGCCACACCGGTCGCGATCAGCCTGCTCATGGTGTCGCTGCCGGTCCGCAACACCCTGTGGCTCGGGCAGACCAGCATCATCCCGGTCCTGCTGGTGCTGCTCGGCTGCTTCGCCGCACGCGGGCAACGCGAGAGCGGCCTGTGCATAGGCCTGGCCGCCGCGCTCCAGCCGACCCTCCTGCTGTTCGCCCCGCTGCTGTGGTTCACCGGCCGCCGCCGGGCCGCCCTCACGACGGCCGCCACCTTCGCCGTGTGCACCGCGCTCGCCTGGGCCGCGATGCCGCACGACTCGTACACCTACTGGGTGCACCACATGGCCGGCGTCGGCCTCGGCGGCAAGGCCGACGCCCTCGCCAACCAGTCCCTGCACGGCGCCCTGCTCCGGCTGGGCCTCACCGGCAACCTGGAGATCGCCCTCTTCCTGCTGCTCGGCGTGGCCGTCGCCGCCCTCGCCCTGCGCCGCGCCGTCCGCCACGCCCGCGACGGCCAGCTGCTGCTCGCCGTCGCCATCACGGGCTGCGCCGCCGTCGCCGTCTCCCCGACCGCCTGGCAGCACCAGCTGCTGTGGGTGCTGCTCGCGGTCGTCGGCCGGGTCGGCAAGCGGGCCTCCGACCGCTACGTCTGGCCGGTCGCCGTCGTCCTGGTCACGACCCTGCCGGCCGAGATGATGCTGCCGCACATGTCGGCCCTGTACCCGCTGCGGGACAACATCGTGCTGCTCGCGGCCCTGGCCGCCGCCACCGCCGTACCGTTCCTGTCCCGCACCTCGCCGTACTACCAGCAGCCGATCCCGGCGCAGTACGCCCCGCCGGTCCCGGCCCGCTTCCGGAACATCCCCCTCCTTCCGTTCCTGCGCCGGGTCCTCACCCGCCCGAACCTCCTGCTGGAGCTGCTGCTCCTCCGCGTGGTGTACGCCGCCTACCAGCAGGTCCGCCTGGCCGCGACCGGCGGCAGCAACTCCAAGGGCCGCGCCACCGCCGAACAGCACGGCCACCTCGTCCTCGACCTCGAACGCTTCCTGCACATCGACATCGAGCACGCGGTCAACCACGCGGTGGCGAAGATCGACTGGCTGCGGGACTTCTTCGGCTTCTACTACGAGTCCTTCCACTTCGTCGTCCCGCTGACCATCCTCGGCGTCCTCTACTGGCGCCGTCCGGTCGACTACCGCTGGGCCCGTGCCTCCCTCGGCTTCGCCACCTTCCTCGCCCTGATCGGCTTCTGGCTCTTCCCGCTGGCCCCGCCGCGTCTGATGCCGACCCTCGGCATGATCGACACCGTCCACGGCGTCCAGGACTTCTCCCAGCCGGACTACGGCACCCTGACCGCGCTCACCAACCAGTACGCCGCGATGCCGTCCCTGCACTTCGGCTGGGCGCTGTGGTGCGGGATCGTCATCGTGCTCCTCGCCCCGAAGTGGTGGATGAAGGCCCTCGGCCTGCTGCACCCCCTCTTCACCGTCTCGGCCATCGTCGCGACCGGCAACCACTGGGTGCTGGACGCGGTCGGCGGCGCGGTGGTCGTCGCCGCGGGCTTCGGACTGTCGTACGTCTTCCAGGGGCCGCGGGCGCGGGTGGTCACGGCGGTGGCGGCCCAGGAGGAGCGGGAACCGGTGCGGGCCGGCTGATCACTTCGCCGGCCGGGCCAGCCGTTCCTGCAGCCGGGCGTGCCGGAACTGGTACACCGGGCCCGTCGCGCGCAGCAGGTTGCGTTCGTGGGCGTCTTTCAGGAAGGACATCAGGCGGACGGGGGTGCCCTCGCTCCGCGACAGCTGTACGGCGGTGAGGCTGGTGGCGACGGCGAGGTTGGGGACCACGCCGCACCTGACGGCGGGTCCGAGGCTCGTGATCACGCCGACGACGATGCCGGGCACGAGCCCGGCCGCGTCCCCGGCCACGCAGCCCCAGAACGAGCCGATGGCCGCGCCGACCATCAGGCCGAGCGGCAGCCGCAGCCGGACGTGGTGCCGCCACACGTCGCTCGGGTCGATCACCCGGCTCTCGGACGTCGGGCTCGGGAGGAACTCCTCTTCACGGGGCTCGTACGGAGAAGGCGCCTGGGGAGCGAGCATGGTGCGGCCCATCAGCGTGGCACCACGGCCACTGCCCATCGCGATGCCGAGGCCGAAAGGAACGGTGATCAGGAACCACATCCACACCGGGGCGGGGCTGCCCCAGAGCCACCGCGAGGCCCCGTACACGGCGACCGTGGCGAGCCAGGTGGCGATGCCCGCGGCGATCGCTCCGCGGGGGAACACATCCCGCCAGCCCGCGCTCTCCAGTGGCTGTGGGTGGTTGAGCTGCCGCAGCCGCAGAGCCAGGTCGACACCGGCCCCGACCGGCACTCCCAGAGCCGTGACGACGGTCAGGTAACTCGTCGCGAGCGTCAGCATGTACGCCATGATCGCCAGATAGATCCAGATGGAAAGCGACCAGGTGAGGACCGCCCTGGCTCGCGGGCGGCCCCAGCAGGGAATCTGCCACCACCGCAGGTCGTACGTCTTCTCCTCGGTGAGCCGCTCGGCGATGTACCTGAGCGTCCGCTCCGCCTGCTCGGGGGAGTAGCGGGGACGCTTGCAGCCGGGTCTCGGGGTGTAGGCGGCCCGGACCGCGTGATCGAGCAGGCGGTCCTCGACGGCACGGGAGCCGCGCAGGCCGAGGATCTCCTCCACCGCCCCGCTGTCGGGGCCCAGCTCCCGCAGCAGGCTGATGGCCAGGGGTTTGGTCAGCGCCTTGGCCACGGCGCTGTTCGGCTGCTCCACCAGGCGGCGAGTGAGTTCCTGCCAGGCCTCGGGTACGGGATCGGGCAGTGGCAGCCTGAGCAGATGGTCGGCCGCGTCGGCGGGGCGGACCGACCGGAGAGCCAGGGCCACGGCGTCGCTCAGCCGCGCCTGGCCCGGGGTGTGCAGCGCCTCCACGGTGCGGGAGACCAGCAGCACGCGGTACGGGGCAGCCGCCAGCGCGGCGACCGCGTCGGCCCGCACTTCCCTGGCGACCTCGTCGAAGCCGTCCAGCAGGAGAGCGATCCGGCCGGCCTTCAGCAGCTCACGGACGTTGTGCCCGTGCCGCCGGGACAGTCTCCTGACCGCCCAGTCGATCGGCCGCTCCTCCTGCGGCTCCCACCCGTTCAGTGACATCAGCACAGGCACCGGGATGCGCGCCCGCCGCTGCGGGTCCGGCTCGTCCTGCCGGTGCCGCAGCGCGTCCAGAAGCAGCAGGACGACCGCTGCCGTCTTGCCCGATCCCTCCGGTCCCACCAGCAGGATCCGGCCGGAGGCCAGGCCCGCGTAGACCTCGAACAGCTCGGTGAGGCCACCGCCCGCGCGAAGCCGCTCCTCGGTGACCGCCGTGGCACCGGGCAGCGGAGCGAACCGGCGCCGGGTGCCCTCGGCGGTGGCCGCGGCAACCCGCGCGGTGCCGCTCGCTTCGCTCAGCTGCCAGCGCACGGGCAGCGGAGCCGGGCTCAGCAGGCCCCGGTTGCCCGCCTCCTCGTCCCACCAGGCGTACACCTGCCCCGCCAGCTTGTCGGCGGCCCGGTCCAGGGGCGAGGCGGCGAGCGTGTAGCTCGTCGTGATCTCCTGGACGCTGCCGGAGCCGTACTGGACGAAGGCCGGACCGTGGAACTCGTGGTTCGAGCCGGTCATTCCGCGGATCCGAAGCGGATGTCCTGGCGGCTGTGGTGGCCGTACTGGACGTTGGCCGGGCCGTGGAAGGTCGTGTTGACGATGGTCTGCCCCGACGTACTCGGCGCGGCACCGAACTCCTCGGCGAGAGCGCGGAGTTCGGCCATCACCCGGTTCACGTCCGCGGGCCCGGGCGCAGCGAGCAGGTCGGCGAACTCGTCCCGCCACAGCCGCGCGTGCTCCGTCCGCACCCGCTCCTGCTCGTCCCCGTCGGAGGCGGCTCGCAGGGCGGCGGCCGTGCGGTCCAGACGGTCGCCCGCCGCGCCCTCCAGAGCGGGATCGCCCCGCCCGAGGAGACGCGCGGCCCGCTCGCTGAACCGGTGCCAGCCGTCGGTGGCCGCCGCCGCCATGACCGCCGCTCCTCCGGCCTGCGCCAGAACCGCCATTTCGTCGAGCAGCGCCATGCGTACTCCCCCCAAGTCTGCCGAGCACAGTATTCCCTCGGACACTCTCCGTCCCCGGATTGCGGGAATACGCGGCGGACGCCAACCGGTCAGGCCACCACGCACTCGAACCACACCGTCTTGCCGCCCCCGGGCGCGGGCTCCACCCCCCACTTCCCGACCAGGGCATCGAGCAGCAGCAGCCCACGTCCACCATCCGCCTCCGGCGACGACCGGTCGGGAACGCACGGCAGTTGGAACCACCCGTCCGCCACCTCCACCCGCACCCCCGCCGCCTGCCGCAGCACGACAAGGGAGCAGCGGCGGTCGGGGACGTGGCGTACGACGTTGGTGACCAGCTCGCTCACGGCCAGTTCGAGGGTGTCGGTCAGGTGGGCCAACCCCCAGTCTTCGAGCAGCGACCGGACGATGCGGCGGATGTGGCGGACCGAGTGCTCGCCGACGGTGAGGTTCATGCGGTACTGGGGAAAGTGGAGGTTCACAGTACGAGGCTGACCTCGCATCACTACTCTGGGCTACGGGATGAACACAACGGGTCCGAGAGGGGACTTGGCATGGTGAACATCAACATCCTCGACCCGGGCGCCTCGCCGCTCGACTACTACGGTTTTGAGTTGCGCCGGTGCCGGGAGGCGGCGGGGCTGACGCAGCGGCAACTCGGGGACATCATCAACTTCACGGGGTCGTTGGTCGGCCAGGTCGAGACGGCTCGAAAGCTGCCAACCCTGGATTTCAGCGAGCGTGCGGATGCGGCGCTGGGGACGGGCGGGTTACTGTCACGGCTCCATCCACTGGTGATGCGAAGTCAACTTCCGGCGTGGTTTCAGCAGGTGGCGGAGCTGGAGGTGCGGGCGGTTCAAATCTGCTCGTTCCAAGAGCACTTGGTGCTTGGTCTCCTCCAGACGGAGGCGTACGCGCGTTCAGTGCTCGGCGCGCTGGACCAGAGCAACCTCGAAGACCGCACCGCCGTACGGTTGGCCCGTCAGCGCGTCTTCGAGAAGGAGGGGCCGCCCGTCTTCTGGGCAGTCCTCGGTGAGGCCGTGCTGTGCCAGGAGATCGGCGGCCCGGAGATCATGCGCAAGCAACTCGCCCATCTGTTGACCTTCGAGGACAACCCCCGAATCAACATCCAGATCCTGCCGTTCTCCGCGGGAGCGCACGCAGGTATGCAAGGCTCGTTCGACCTCTATCGCTTCGCGAGCGATCCGACCATCGTCTATACCGAGGGCTACGGCAGCGGGCATCCGACCGCGAACCCGGACACCGTCAACGACTGCTCGCTCCGTTACGATCATCTTCGAGCCGCCGCGCTCTCGATCAAGGACTCGGCGGAGTTGATCCGGCGCGTGATGGAGGACCGCTATGGAGAGCAACTGGCGTAAGTCCAGCTACAGCGGCGACCAGGGTGGCCAGTGCATCGAGGTCGCCGAATTCCCTGGCGCCACCGTAGCCGTACGCGACTCCAAGAACCCCACGGGCCCACGGCTCGGCTTCCAGCCCGAGGCGTTCAACGCCTTCCTCGGTTGGACTACAACCGCTGAATGATCGTCCCGGTCGCCAGCCCACCGCCCGCACACATCGTCACCAGCGCGAACTCCTTGTCCGCGCGCTCCAGTTCGTGCAGGGCGGTGGTGATCAGGCGAGCCCCCGTCGCCCCGACCGGATGCCCCAGTGCGATCGCACCGCCATTCACGTTGACCTTCTCCAGGTCCTGCTCGAAGACCTGAGCCCAGCTCAACACCACGGACGCGAAAGCCTCGTTGATCTCGACCAGGTCGATGTCCTTGAGGGACATCCCGGCCTTGCCGAGCACCGCCTTCGTGGCGTCGATCGGCCCGTCGAGGTGGAAGTGCGGGTCGGCACCCACCAGCGCCTGAGCCACGATCCGTGCCCGAGGCTTCAGCTTCAGGGCGCGAGCCATCCGCTTCGAGGCCCACATGATGGCCGCGGCTCCATCGGAAATCTGGGACGAGTTGCCCGCCGTGTGCACCGCCGTCGGCATCACCGGCTTCAGTCCGCCCAGCGCCTCCATCGACGTGTCGCGCAGCCCCTCGTCCTTGTCGACGAGGCGCCACATGCCCTGCCCGGCGTGCTGTTCCTCCTCGGTGGTCGGGACCTGCACGGCGAAGGTCTCCCGCTTGAAGCGCTCCTCGGCCCAGGCGTGCGCCGCCCGCTCCTGGGACAACAGCCCCAGCGCGTCCACGTTCTCCCGCGTCAGCCCCCGGTGCCGGGCGATCCGCTCGGCCGCCTCGAACTGGTTGGGCAGGTCGACGTTCCACTCGTCGGGGAAGGGCTTGCCGGGGCCGTGCTTGGAGCCCGAGCCCAGCGGTACGCGTGACATGGCCTCGACGCCGCAGCTGATCCCCACGTCGATGACGCCCGCCGCGACCATGTTGGCCACCATGTGCGAGGCCTGCTGCGAGGAGCCGCACTGGCAGTCGACGGTCGTCGCCGCGGTCTCGTACGGCAGCCCCATGGTCAGCCAGGCCGTGCGCGCAGGGTTCATGGACTGCTCGCCGGCGTGGGTGACCGTGCCGCCGACGATCTGTTCCACCGCGTCGGCGGGGATGCCGGTGCGGCCGAGGAGTTCACGGTAGGTCTCGCCCAGGAGGTAGGCGGGGTGCAGATTGGCGAGCGCGCCGCCGCGCTTGCCGATGGGGGTGCGTACGGCTTCGACGATCACGGGTTCGGCGGCCATGGGTGCGGGTCCTCTCCGAGAGGGCTCTCCTCCAGAACTAGTACGCGTTCTAGTTCCCTGTGCAGTCTGCTGACGTGATGTCCATCACCGCAAGGGTCTTGCAGGTGCCGAAGGCGTGATCTGCACGAACTCCGCACGGATTGGGGGTGCCGTACCTCTTGCCAGTTTTAGAACCCGTTACTACGTTCACGGCACTCGCTGATGGACCGTCAGATGGCTGGGAGTCGCCCATGCACTGCCCCGCGCTGCCCGACGGGTTCGACTTCACCGACCCCGACCTGTTGCACCACCGCGTTCCGCTCCCGGAGTTCGCCGAGCTGCGCCGTACCGAGCCGGTCCGCTGGATCCCGCAGCCGCACGGCCTGGCGGGCTTCGCCGACGACGGCTACTGGGCCGTGACCCGGCACGCGGACGTCAAGTACGTCTCCACGCACCCGGAACTCTTCTCCTCGACCCTCAACACCGCGATCATCCGCTTCAACGAGCACATCGAACGCGACGCGATCGACGCGCAGCGGCTGATCCTCCTGAACATGGACCCACCCGAGCACACCCGGGTGCGTCAGATCGTGCAACGCGGCTTCACGCCACGCTCCATACGCGCCCTGGAGGAGCGGCTGCGGGCCCGCGCCGGGGCGATCGTCGCGGCCGCCCGAGCGCGCTCGGGTCCCTTCGACTTCGTCACCGAGGTCGCCTGCGAACTGCCCCTGCAGGCCATCGCCGAGCTGATCGGCGTACCGCAGGAGGACCGGTCCAAGATCTTCGACTGGTCCAACAAGATGATCGCCTACGACGACCCCGAGTACGCGATCACCGAGGAGGTCGGCGCGGAGTCGGCCACCGAGATCCTCGCCTACGCGATGAACATGGCCGCCGAGCGCAAGCAGTGCCCGGCCCACGACATCGTGACGACGCTGGTGGCCGCGGAGGACGAAGGCAACCTGAACTCCGACGAGTTCGGCTTCTTCGTGCTGATGTTGGCGGTGGCGGGCAACGAGACGACCCGCAACGCCATCACGCACGGCATGCACGCCTTCCTCACCCACCCCGACCAGTGGGACCTCTTCAAGCGCGAGCGCCCGGCGACGACGGCCGAGGAGATCGTCCGCTGGGCGACCCCGGTCAACTCCTTCCAGCGCACGGCCACCCAGGACACGGAACTCGGCGGAGTCCAGGTCAAGAAGGGCGACCGGGTGGGCCTCTTCTACGCCTCCGCCAACCACGACCCCGAGGTCTTCACCGACCCCGACGCCTTCGACATCACCCGCGATCCCAACCCCCACCTCGGCTTCGGCGGTGGCGGTCCCCACTTCTGCCTCGGCAAGTCCCTGGCGGTCCTGGAGATCGACCTCATCTTCACCGCGATAGCCGACGCGATGCCGGACCTCCGCCTGGTCGGCGACCCCCGCCGGCTGCGCTCGGCCTGGATCAACGGCGTCAAGGAACTCCAGGTCACCACGGCCTGACCCACCGATCGGGGCCGACGGCTCCCAGCACCGCCGGCCCACCCCGAGGGAGGCAGGAACACCCCGTCCCTATGCCCGGTTCCTGCCTCCCCCGAGGTCGATGACCGGACCCGCCGCGGGGTGGGGTCACGTTTGTCCCGTGGAGAACAGGGGTCCTAGTCAGGCCCAACAGCAGCCGCTAATCTCATTGCAGCCGTGAAGGCAGCGGGTTACACGCGGCGGCGACGGGGGCTTGTGAGAAGTGACGCTGAACACCGACGGCCCAAAGGCGGCTGACCAACTTCGTTCACTGCACGCCTGGTTGACAGACTTGGAGATCGTCCCGCTCGAGCGCCGTGAGGACCGATGACCGATCTGGACGGCGCGGGCGTACGGGTTCTACTGATCGCCACCGCGACGCATCAGGACGGCGGACTGCCCTCGGTACCCTCGGTCGCCGACAGCTTCAGAGATCTGCGGACGGCTCTGGTCCAGCGTTGCGGGGTGCACCCGGACCATGTGACGGCGGTGCTAGACCCAGCTGACGCCCAGAGCATGGCCCTCGCCGTGGCCGAGGCGACGAGGCGGGCCGACACCGTTCTGCTGGTCTACTTCATCGGGCACGGTCTGCTTACCCCGGGCGGGGATCTCTATCTGGCCGCCGGCAACACCGCGGAGCTCACTCCCGGCATGGCCGAGCACCAGGCGTACTCCTTCGCCGCCTTGCGGGAGGCGGTGCTGGCGAGCCGGGCGGCGTCCAAAGTCGTCGTGCTCGACTGCTGTTTCTCCGGGCGCGCGTCGCTCGGTGGCACCTCATTGGTCACCGCTTTCAACGCGGCACCCGGGAACGGAATGTATCTCCTCGGGTCGGCGGAGCTACTGGCCCGCGCTCCCGAGGATGCCGAACACACCACGTTCACCGGAGCGTTCCTGGAGCTGCTGGAGCACGGCGACGCCGAGGGGCAGCAGTCGCTGACCCTGGACGCGGCCTACTACGCCTTGGACCGGAGGCTGCGGGAGAGACAGCAACCCGTACCCCGGCGGGTGAGCGGAGATCTCTCCGGCAACCTCGTCATCGCGCCGAACCCGGCTTTTCGGACCCGCGCCTCCACACCGGAACGGCAGCCGCCCGCTGACAGCGTCTGCCCCTACCCAGGGCTCACCCCCTTCACGGTGGACCGGGCCGATGTCTTCGCCGGGCGGACAACGATGACCGAGCGCCTGGTGAAGGCGACGGCGGCGGCCTTCGGCGGACCCGGCCCCCTGATTCTCGTCGGGGCGTCCGGCTCCGGAAAGACCTCCCTGCTCAATGCCGGTCTGCTGGCCGGACTGCGCACGGGTGGACTGCCCGGCCTGCCCGGGTCGACCGGCTGGCCCAGCCGGCGTCTGACCCCCGGCAGGAACCCGCTCCGGAATCTGGCCGACGCCCTCGCGCCCGAGTCGTCCGACGCCGCGGAGTCGCTGCTGGCGAACGGCGACGCGGCCGAACTCGTGGACCCGTTGCTGGACCACCCGGGGCAACGGCTGGTCATGGTCGTCGATCAGCTGGAGGAGCTGTTCACCCTCTGTACGGACCCGGAGGAACAGACGGCGTTCCTGAGGGCGGTGACCGCACTGGCCCGGCCCGGAGAAGGCCACGAGCCGCGGGCCCTGGTGGTCTTCGCCCTGCGGGCGGACTTCTACGCTCAGGCGGTCGCCCACCCCGAACTGCGGGCCGTCCTGAGCGAGAGTCAGCTGCTGGTCGATCCGATGGACGCCGGCGAACTCCGCGCCTCGATCGAGGAACCGGCGGCCACCGCTCAGTTGGAACTCGATGACGAGCTCGCCCCCCTCATCCTGAAGGAGCTGGGCAGGGCGACCGGCGGACGGTCCCCCGCAGAGGCGCTGCCCCTCCTGTCCCACGTGCTGCAGGAGACGTGGAAGGAGCGCGAGGGCCTACGCCTGACCGTCTCCGGTTACCTCGCCACCGGCGGTATCACGAAGGCCGTCGCGACCACCGCGGAGAACGTCTACGGCCGATTGAACGCGGCCGGCCAGGAGGCCGTGCGTCTCATGCTGCCCCGGCTGGCCCGGGTGAGCGAGGACGCCGCCGACACCGCACAGCCCGTCGAATGGCCCGTACTCCTGCACGGAGTGCCCGACGAGACGGTCGCCCGGGACGCGATCGAACGGTTCGCCGACGCCCGGCTGCTCACGCTCGACCTCGACACCGTCCGCATCAGCCACGAGGCGCTGCTGCGCGCCTGGCCCCAGCTGGAGCAGTGGATCGACGAGGACCGTGACGTGCTGCGCGCCCGCCAGCAGCTCGCCTCCGACGCGGAGTCCTGGGAGCACTCCGAACGGGACCCCTCCCTGCTGTACCGAGGGAACCGGCTGGCCGCGATGCGGGAGCGCACCGCCGCCCCGGGCGCCCCACCACTCGGCCCGGTGTCCGCCGAGTTCATGGAAAGCTCCTGGCGCCAGCACACACGCGAAGGCCGCCGACGCCGTGCCGCGTTCATCTTCTTCGTCGTCCTGGCCCTGCTGGCGACGACCGGTCTGGTCGGCGCCGGGATCTACTGGCGGCGGGCCGACCTGGCCCAACAGCGCGACCTCGCCCGGTATCTGGCCGCCGAGGCCGAGGGCCAGCGCGAGCTCCACCCCGGCCTGGCCAAGCAACTCAGCCTGCTCTCCTACCGGATCGACCACAAAGCCGGCCGCAGCGCCCTCCTCAACAGCCAGCGCACCCCCGGCGTGATCAACGGCGACGATCCGGCCTACGACCTCTCCTACAGCGCGGACGGCCGGGTGCTCGCCATCTCCACCGGCGACTCGATCGTGCTGCGCACCCAGAAGACCCCAAAGGTCGACGGACGGATCGGCGGCGTCCTGTCCGGCCCGATCGCGGTGGCCGCCGACGGCACGGTGCTCGCCGCGGCCACCTACGCCAACGACGCGTCCACCTCGACGACCGTACGGCTGTGGGACATCTCCCGCCCCGAGCACCCACGCGAGCTGGCCGCGCCCACGACGCCGGACACCGTCACCTCGCTGGTCTTCGGCACGGACGAGAAGACCCTGTTCGCCGGTACGTCGAAGGGCGCGATCCTCCGCTGGGACACCGGCGATCCGGCGGCCCCGCACGCCCTGTCCGCGCTGCGGGGCCACAGCAAGCAGGTCGACTCCCTGGCCGTCTCCCCCAAACGCGGGCTGCTCGCGAGCGCGAGCGTCGACGGGCGGGTACGGCTGTGGCGGGTGAACGGCACCACGCCGGTGGCCACGGTGCGCGCGGCGCCGTACACGTCGTACTCCTTCCAACGCGTACGGCCCCTGCACCGGGTCGCCTTCGACAGTACGGGCGGGATGCTGGCGGCACCGGCCGCGGAACCGAAGAAGAAAAAGGACGTCCTCGCGGAAAGTGGCGACCTGGCCCTGTGGACGCTCGACGACCCGAAGGCTCCCCGGCAGGTCGTGTCGGCGGACAAGGGCGTGTCGAGCGGCTCCAGCAGATGCTCCGACAGTGTGACCTCGATGGCGTTCGCCTCGAAGACCAAACGGATCGTCGCCAGTTGCGGCGGCGGCTGGAAGGTCTGGATCTACACCTACGGAACCGACGCCGTCCTGCCGGGCGCCTCCTTGAACTCCGAAGACGCCCCGGCCCTGGACGGCGGTGTGGCCCTGTTCGTCCCCGGCAACGCCGAACGGCTGCTCAAGGCCACCGATCGCGGCGTCCAGGTCTGGGACCTCTCCAACGGCGCCCAGCCCGGCGCGGTGGGCTTCATACCGCCGGCCCCCGGCACCGCAGGCCAGCTGTCCCTCGCGATGTCCGGGAAAAAGCTGCTCCTCGCCTACCAGGGCGTGGGCACGAACTGGCTGCGAGATCTCAATCTCCGGCATCTGCGGTCCAACGCGCTGGCCACGACGCACGCTCCCGACATGTTCACGGGCCAGGACATCGCCCTCAGCCCGGACGGCAAGCTCCTCGCCGACACCGAGGTCTACAAGCAGGGCAAGGTGACGTACGCCAATCTCTTTTTGCGCAGCACCGCCAGCCCGAAGCGGAAGCTGGGCATGATCGAGGTGAACAACGGTGTGGGTGCAATGGCCTTCAGCCCGACCAAGCCCCTCCTTGCCGTCTCCGACTACAACGGCGTCGTGGCCAGCAACCCCAAGCCCCAGGTCGTCCGGCTCTACGACATCGCCGACCCCCGGCATCCGCGGTACCTCTCCACGATCGAGACGACCGGGTACGGACTCGGCTTCTCCCCGGACGGCAGATCGCTGGTCATGAACGAGGCCGCCGAACGCGACAGGAAGGCGGCTCGCCCGCCCGCGGGCCCGCTGGTGCGCAGGTGGGACGTCACCGATCCCGCGCACCCGTCCGCGTCGTGGTCGGTGCGCCTGCCCACCGGCACCGACTACGCCAATTTCGCGTACCGGCCGGACGGGAAGCTCTTCGCGCTCTACGACGACACCGGAACGCTCCGGCTGTGGGACGTCCGCCGTGACCGCCTCGTCGGTACCCCCGTCAAGGTGTCCATCGGCAAGCTCGACGGCCCGCTGGCCTTCAGCCCCGACGGGACCCGCCTAGCGCTGATCGCGCCCAGCGGGGACTACAACCGCCGCCCCGAGGTCTGGGACGTGAGCGATCCGGATTCACCCACTCGGCAGTTCTACATGCCGGAAGCATCGGCCTTCTACTCCCTGGCATTCACTCCCGACGGCAAGACCCTCGCCGTCGTCCGCGCCTTCGCGGGCATCGACCTGTGGGATGCCGATCCCCAGCACGTCATCGCCGACCTCTGCAACTCGGTCGGCGACCCCATCTCCGAGCAGGACTGGAAGAAGTACCTGCCGGACCGTCCCTACCAACCGCCATGCCAGTGACGTGGCCTCGACGTACGGCACCGCCCCACTCTGCGCGGACAAGTACCCAAGTTCAAACTCCCGTTCGGTAACAACGCTAGAGTCTGGGCCCGATGGATCGCCCTGGGGCGGCGATCCCGGTCACAGGGGGCGTGTGCACGTGGGGAATCGGGCGGCGAGACACGGGGTGCTCGTCACGATTGCGGCTGTTCTGGTCGCGGGGTGCGGGGACGGGCGCGGACGGCCGAGCGCGACCGAGACGGCCCGAGCGCGGGCGTCTCAAGCTGCGAATGAAGCGCCGCTGAGCGTTCGGCAGCTCAAGGCCCTCTCCTTCCGCGACGGGGAAGTGCCTCAGGTGCAGGGCGGTGAGGTTCCGTTGAAGCCGAGCCACGCAGAAAAGGGCGGTGGGGGCAGGACGTTCCCTCCGGTGTCGGATCCGGCGTGCCAGGCCGTGCTCGACGCCCGTGACGCGAAGGGGGCGTTCGCCCGGATCTCGCAGATCTTCAACTGGAAGAACAGCATCTGGCCGGGGGGTTCGACCCTCGCGTCCTAAGAGGGCGGCAAGGCCGTCACGGCCTTCGGGCGACTTCAGGGTGGTCTGAAGGCCTGCCGATCCTACACCGGCACCGGCTGGGTCGGCCCGTACAAGGCGCAGTTGACGCCCGAGAAGGCACCCCGCCTGGGGGACGAAGCCGTGAGTTACCGGATCGCCATCCCCGCGCAGGAGGACCGCCGGCTCAACGAGTACCAGTACACCGTGGTGCGGGTGGGGTCCGTCATCGTCACCTTCAACGCACAGGACCTCGGCAAGCGCGCCACTTTCCCGGCCGACGTGATCCGGAAACAGGTCGAGCGGCTCAGCGCCGCGCAGCGGAATCGGTGAAGTCGGCACAGCCTCCCGGAGGCGGTCGGCTACAGGATCGCCTCCGTGGATCCGCTGTTCAGATACGTGAATCCATACTTCTCCCGTTCCTGCTCCCCTTCGGAATAGGTCGGTTCCGTCTGCTCTCCCCCCGGAGTATCCAGAGAGGCGACCAGTGTGGTGATGGGGGTGCTGTTCTCCTTACCCAGCAACCACCACAGGGTGATGCGCCTGGGCCTTCTCGTGAAGTTCAGGATCTGATTGCTGTAACGGACGGGCACCTGGTACCTGACGTAGTCGGAATCGGCGTCCGCTCCCGCGTAATCCGTGACCCACTTGGGAATTTTCTCTCTCTTGCCGGACCATGAGTAATAGGTGGTCGGGGTGGCGCTGTAGATCATTCTGTCCTTCCTCAGCAAATAAGCCTCGCTTTGGACCTGGACAGCCCGGAACGTCTGGGTGGGCAATTCGATGGTTTTCTCTTGTGTGTACTTTTCGCCTGGATTCAACTCGAAATCGCCGAGCTTCTCGAGCAATCCGATGCTGACGGTGTAAGGGTGCGGCTTGTCGGCGTACGCATGCAGATCGGTCAATGCGTCGGTGTCTATGTCCTTCTCCCACTGCTTCAGGTCTCTGGGTTTCTGGTAAGTCGACTTCCAGTCGAGCCCGGTGAGCGAGTAGCCCATCCCGACCACGTATGCGGCGACCTTGCCGGTGTTCTCCATCTGGAACGTCACCGGCACATACGTGGTGGCCTCGTCTTTTCGAATACTTCCGATCTTCACGGAGGTAGTGACCGTCATGGGAGACGAATAGGGTTCGTAGATCTGCGAGTAGACGAAGTTGGCGGCGGTGATAAGCGCAGTGAAGGAGACAACGGCCGCGAAGTTGCGTCGAAAAGTTATCTCCCGCCATGCCTGCCGGCGATGAAGGAGATCCCAGAGTGCCCAGCACGCCCACACTATGAGGCCCAGCCAGAGCCAGAGCCAGAGCGTGTACTCCCCGATCTGAACCGTCAGAAGGAGCAGGCCGACACCCAGTACGGCCAGTGCTCCGAAGAGAGTGATCGCCGTCGTGTATTTCGTTCCGCGTCCGAGGAGCCTGTCCATGACGGCGCAGACGGCCGCGGCGAGGGCCACCAGTCCCGCGGCGACCAAAAGGCCCCCGGCAAGCCGGCCGGCGTAGGACAGCGCATGAATGATGTCCTGCCGTCCCAGACAGATGAGCACGGCTGAAGCCGCGACGAGGCCGGCGATCATGAGGGCGCCGGATATCTTTCCGCGGAGATTCGCGGGAGGTCTGAGTCCCATGGGGCCATGCTCATGCCCTGCAGCTCGGTGCGCCCGGGTTATTAGTCCGAACAGTCGAGCTATTCCCGCCCCGAAGCCACCACCGCCAGCACCCCCGACAGCACCGCCGAGATCAGCAGCGGGATGCCCAGGCCGTGGCGCAGGACCAGCCAGGCGCCGAGAGCGGCGCCCGCGAGCATCGCGAGCACCGAGGCCGTGCGGCGTGGGGAGCGGTGGCCCGTGGCGTCGCCGAAGCGGGATTCGGAGGCCAGGCCGGTCAGGGTCATCGTGAGGACCGTGGTCGTCAGGTCGGGGATGCCCAGTTTGCGGACGGTCGCGTTGCGCAGGCCCATCGCGAACGCGGTGAGGGCGATGAGGGCGTAGCGGGTGCCGGGGGTGTCAGGCCAGGCGAAGGCCACCGCCGCCGACGCGCCGACCAGGAGTGTCTCCGCAGCCAGGGTCAGCCGGGCCCACCTGCGGCGCGAGCCCTTGCCGTACCGGGCCGCCACCCGGCCGCCGGCCACCGCGCCCAGCAGGAAGCAGGCCAGCGAGGTCGCGGTGTGCGGGACGGAGAAGCCGGGTGCGCCGGCCGCCGCGAAGCCGAGCACCACCACGTTGCCGGTCATGTTGGCCGTGAAGACCCGGCCCAGGCCCAGATAGCTGACCGCGTCGATCAGGCCGCTGACCACGGTCAGCACCAGGAGTACGACCACGAGCCGCACCCCCCGTTCCTCCGGGTCGGCCACGGGTGGTGACGGCGTCGTCATGCTTCCTCCGGTCAGCCGGACAGGCGGGGTGGTGGCAGGTCCACCATGGGCGCGGGGGACTCTCGGATGTCCCGGCGAAGCGTGCGTCCGTAGCGTTCGGGACATGACAGAGGACACGCGTAAAGCGGGAGAAAAGCAGCTCAGTCGGCGTATCCGGAAGGGGGGTGCGGTCGCGGCTGCGGCACTGCTCGCCGGCCTGGCTGCCGCTCCGGCCGCCGTCGCCGGGCCGCGCGGCGATCACCGGGGAGAGGTGGTGTCCGTCGTGCCGGTCGCCCGGCACAGTCGGGCGGAGGTCGCCCGCGGTCTGGAGGAACTGCACGTCGGGACCGACTCGCTGCGGTACGGCGTCCGGGCGTACCGGGTGACGTACCGCACCGTCGACCCGTACGGGCGGCCCACCACCGCAACCGGTCTGCTCACCCTTCCCGAGGGCGGCGGTCGCACCCTCGACCTCGTCTCCGACACGCACGGGACCATGGCCGACCGCGACTACGCGCCCTCCGTGTCGGAGGACGCGCGGGCTCAGTCGTATCTCTTCGCCTCGGCCGGGCACGCCGTCGCCGCGCCCGACTATCTGGGGCTGGGCAAGGGGCCGGGCCGTCATCCGTACATGGACACGCGGTCCGCCGTCACCGCCTCCGTCGACATGCTGCGCGCGGCCCGGACGGCGGCGGGGCGGCTCGGGCGCACGGTGAACGGGGATCTGTACGCGACCGGCTTCTCGCAGGGCGGGCAGGTCGCGATGGCGTTGGGGCGGGCGGTGCAGCACGGGGACGCGCCCGGATTCCGGCTGAAGGCGCTGGCACCCGTGGCGGGGCCGTACGACCTGGCGGGGACCGAAGTGCCCGCGCTCACGGACGGGCGGGTCAACGACACCAGCGGTGTGCTGTACATCTCGTACTTCCTCACCGCCCAGAACCGGCTGCACCACATCTACGACAACCCCGCCCAGGTCTTCCGGGCGCCCTACGCGGACCGGGTCGAGGGGCTCTTCGACGGGCGGCACGAGGAGGAGGACATCGTCCGGCAGCTCGCGCCGAACGTGAAGGAGCTGCTGACGGACGACTTCTACCGGCAGCTCACCCACCCCACGGGCGGGTTCCTGGAGGCGCTGCGCACCAACGACCACACCTGCGACTGGAAGCCGGACGTGCCGGTGCGGCTGTACGCGGGGGAGAAGGACACGGACGTGCCGATCGGCAACGCCCGGACATGCGCGCGCACCCTCGCCCGTCAGGGGGCGAGGGTGCGGGTACTGAATCAGGGGGACGTCGACCACGTGGGGTCGTACGTCACCGCCCTGCCGAAGATCGCTCGGTGGTTCGGCGGCGGAACGGCTTAGTACCAGCCGTTGGCCTGCCAGAAGCTCCAGGCCTGGACCGGGCTGCCGTAGCGGGAGTTCATGTAGTCCAGACCCCACTTGATCTGGGTGGCCGGGTTCGTCTTCCAGTCGGAACCGGCGGCGGACATCTTCGAGCCCGGCAGGGCCTGGACCAGGCCGTAGGCGCCGGAGGAGCTGTTGGTGGCGGCGGGGTTCCAGCCGCTCTCGTGCTCGACGATCTTGCTGAAGGCGTTGAACTGCGCGGCGTCCGGGATCATCTTGTGCGCGATCGCCTGGGCGGAGGAGGCCTGGGTGGTGGCGGCCTGGGCGGGCGCCGCGGTCAGGGCCAGACCAGCGGTGGCGGCGGCCACGGCGGCGGCGGTGAGGGCCTTCTTCGGGGAAGCGATGCGGCGGATGAAGGAGACGGACACGGAGAACCTCTTACGTCGGGGACAGGAGATCGCCCGTATGTCGTAGCCACCCGCTCTGTGGTGGCCGGGCCATACGTCGGCGCCGCGACCCGTTCGGGCTCGTGGCGCCTGGCGACGTCCTCAACAGAAACAGGCTTGAGGCGTGTCCGCAATGACCCCTTTTACTAGTTGTGGCCGGATCGGCGGGAAAGGTCGTTCGTGTGGCGTGCGTCTCAACGTGCAGGTCAGAAGGGGTGCACGAGAGGACGAATCGGACATAACGAACAACGACCCCGGATCGTAGGTGACCTGCGTCATGTGGGGTGCTTCACCGGGGAGCTGACAGCCCGGATACGGCCCCTCACGCAGCGGGAGCGTCGAATGTGACCGCGGTCTCGAAAGCGGCCCGCCGGGTGGCCCGGCGCAGCGCGCGCAGCAGCGCCGGGCCGAGGACGAGGGTGAGAACGACCGTGCAGACCGCCCGGCCCAGGTCCCAGCCCATGGAGGTGGCCAGGCAGTAGGCGGCGAACCGGGCCAGGTTGGCGGGGACCGTCCCGGCCGGGTCGAAGGCGATGTTCGAGGTCAGGGCGCCCATGAAGGGCCAGCCGGCCAGGTTCATGACCGTGCCGTAGGCGAAGGCCGCGAAGAAGCCGTAGGCCGCCAGCAGCAGCCGTTCGCCCCGGCCGCGCAGCCCGACCTGGCCCGGGAGGAGTCCGGCGCCCATCGTGAACCAGCCCATCGCCAGCATCTGGAACGGCATCCACGGGCCGACCCCGCCCGTGAGCAGCGCGGACGCGAACATCGTCACCGAGCCGAGCACGAAGCCGAAGCCGGGGCCGAGCACCCGCCCGCTCAGCACCATCAGGAAGAACATGGGCTCGATCCCGGCCGTGCCCGCGCCGATCGGGCGCAGCGCCGCACCGGTCGCGGCCAGTACGCCCAGCATGGCGACGGCCTTCGGACCGAGACCGGACTCGGAGATCGTCGCCGCCACGACCGCGACCAGCAGGATCAGCAGGCCCGCGAACAGCCAGGGCGCGTCCTCGGCGTGCGCGCCGATCTGCGAGGTGGGCGGGGCGAGGAAGGGCCAGCAGAAGCCGACCACACCGACCGCGCTGACCAGGATCAGGGCGGCCAGGGAGCGGGGGCCCAGCCGGATGGCGCGGGCCTGGGCCTGGGGGGTGGTGGTCATGCCTGGGCCTCCCGGGCGTGGGCCTTCCGGGCCTGCGCGGTGGTGGGTGGTGATGCCAGGGCATCCCGGACCTCGGTCACGGTCAGCCAGGGCTGCGGGGCCAGGATCTTGGTGACCTGCGGGGCGTAAGAGGGGGACGAGACCACGATCTCCGCCGTCGGGCCGTCGGCGATCACCTCGCCGTCGGCGAGCAGCACCACCCGGTGCGCGATCTCCGCCGCCAGCTCCACGTCGTGCGTCGCCAGCACGATCGCGTGCCCCTCGGCGGCCAGCGCGCGCAACACGGTGACCAGGCGGGCCTTGGCCGCGTAGTCCAAGCCCCGGGTCGGCTCGTCGAGCAGCAGAAGGGGAGGGCGGGCCGCCAGTACGACCGCCAGGGCGAGCGCCAGGCGCTGGCCCTCGGAGAGGTCGCGGGGATGGGTGTCGTCCGTGATGTCCGGCAGCAGCTCGGACACCAGGGCCCGGCAGGTGCCGGGCGCGGCATCCGCGTCCCGGTCGGCGGCCGTGCACTCGGCGGCCACCGTGTCCGCGTACAACAGGTCCCGCGGCTCCTGCGGAACGAGACCGACTCGGCGCACGAGATCCCGGGGCGGGGTCCGATGCGGTACGGCTCCGCCGACGTGGACGGTGCCGGCGGTGGGTTCCACCAGTCCGACGAGGGAGCCGAGGAGTGTGGACTTTCCGGCGCCGTTGCGGCCCATGAGCGCGACCGTTTCACCGGGGGCCACGGTCAGGTCGATGTGGCGGAGGGCGGTGATGCGGTCCCGGCGGACGGCTAGGGAGCGGATTTCGGCGATGTGCTGGCGCGAAAGTTCCGGGGTGGGCGTGGGGCGGCGACGGAAGAGGCGTCGGAGGGCGGGGGCGGTGCTGGTCTCGGCCGGGGGTGGGGTCGCTTGCCCGCGCTGGCGGGGTGCCGCTGCGCCCACCCGTGCCGCCCCAGCGGCACGACTGCCCGCAGCTGCGGCGGCGCGACTGCCCCCGGCTACGGCGGCGCGACTGCCCTCGGCTGCGTCGGCACGACTGCCCGCAGCTGCGTCGGCGCGACTGCCCGCAGCTACGCGAGCAGCCAGGCGTTCTCGCAGATCAGCGGCGCGGCGGCGGGCGTCTCGGACCGTCAGTGGCAGCGGGGACCAGCCCGCCAGGCGGCCCAGGTCCACCACCGGTGGGTACACCGGGGAGACGGACATCAGCTCGGCCGGGTCGCCGTGCAGGGGGGCGGCGCCGGGGGAGGGCAGCAGGACGACCCGGTCGGCGTACTGGACCACGCGTTCCAGGCGGTGCTCGGCCAGCAGGACCGTCGTACCCAGGTCGTGGACCAGGCGCTGCAGGACCGCCAGCACCTCCTCCGCGGCCGCCGGGTCGAGCGCCGAGGTCGGCTCGTCGAGGACCAGCACCTGCGGGTGCGGGGTGAGGACCGAGCCGATCGCGACCCGCTGCTGCTGCCCGCCGGAGAGCGTGGCGATCGGGCGGTCGCGCAGGTCGGCCAGGCCCAGCAGGTCCAGCGTCTCCTCCACCCGGCGCCGCATCACCTCGGGCGCGAGTCCCAACGACTCCATGCCGTAAGCGAGTTCGTCCTCCACCGTGTCCGTCACGAAGTGCGCGAGCGGATCCTGCCCCACCGTGCCGACCACGTCCGCGAGTTCGCGCGGCCGGTGGGTCCGGGTGTCCCGGCCGGCCACCGTGACACGGCCGCGCAGGGTGCCGCCGGTGAAGTGCGGGACCAGTCCGCTGACCGCGCCCAGCACCGTCGACTTGCCGACCCCGGACGGGCCGACGAGCAGCACGAGTTCACCCTCGGGCACCTCGAAGTCCACGCCCCGGACGGTCGGTTCGGCCGCGCCCTCGTACGTGACGCTGACCTCCTCGAAGCGAATCACGACGGCTCCTTGGGGACGATGAAGGCGGGCAGCGTGGCGAGCAGGACCGCGGCAGCGGGCCACAGCGGGAGAGTGGGGGCCACCAGCGGTACGACTCCGGGGTGCAGCGCCTGCGGATCGCGTACGGAGGCGAGCGCGAGCAGCGCGGCGACCGCGGCACCCGAGCCCGCGACCAGCCACGCGTGCACACCCCACGGCTCCGGGCGGTACCGGGTGCGCGGGGTACGGCGGCCGCCCAGACGCAGTCCCGCGAGCGCGGCGACGACCCCGGCCCCCAGTACCGGCAGCCCGTACGTACCGCCCTCCGCGGTGAGCAGCCCGTACGTTCCCGCACACACGCCGAGCAGGCCGCCGAGGGTGAGCGCGGTCGTCGTACGGCGCACCCGGGCGGGGACGGCGGCGGTACGGCCGTAGCCGCGGGCGTCCATCGCGGCGGCGAGGGCGACCGAACGCTCCAACGCGCCCTCCAGGACCGGCAGTCCGACCTGGAGCAGGCCCCGTATCCCCCGGTCCGGGCGGCCGCGCAGCCGGCGCGCGGCGCGCAGCCGCTGGACGTCGGCGATCAGGTGCGGCGCGAAGGTGAGCGCGACGACCACGGCCACGCCGACCTCGTACAGGGCGCCGGGCAGGGACTTGAGCAGGCGGGCCGGGCTGGCCAAGGCGTTGGCGGCGCCGACGCAGATGAGGAGGGCGGCGAGCTGCAGGCCGTTGTAGCCGGAGAAGAGGAGGGCCTCCGCGGTGACTTCGCCGCCGAGGCGGATGCCCTGCGCCCAGTGCGGGAGGGGGACTTCGGGGAGGGTGAGCAGGACGTGCGTGCCGGGGATGGGGGAGCCGAGGACGACCGTGAAGGCGAGGCGGATGAGGAGGACGGCGGCGGCGAGTCTGGCGAAGGCGGTGTAGGAACGGGCCCAGGGGGCTGCGGAGCGGTGGGTGGCCACTACGTAGCCCGCTGCGGCTATGAGGAGGGCGAGGAGGAGGGGGTTGGTGGTACGGGTGGCCGCGGTACCGAGCCCGAGCGACCAGAGCCACCAGGCACCGGGGTGCAGGTGCGCACGGCGCTGCTGCGGGCCGGGGCCGGGCTCCGCTTGCCCGCGCTGGCGGGGTACCGCCGAGCCCACCCGTGCCGCCCCAGCGGCACGACTGCCCGTAGCTGCGGCGACCTTGGTGCCGACGGTGGCGCAACTCCCTAGGGGCGCGGGGAACTGCGCGACCAGCCACCACGGACCCGCGGTCGGGCGACGGCCGCCAGTCCAACGGCGGTACCAAGCGGCGCGACTACGCATTCCTGCGCCGCCGCGCCTGCCACACCGCCGCCCCGGCCAGGATTGCGACCACGCCGACACCGATCGGAAGCCCCAGCGAGGGGCCACCGTCAGACGCCTTCTTCTCCTGCTTCGCCGAGCCGTCGGCAGACACCTGTTCCCCGCACCCCTTCCGCGGATACCCGGCGATCGCGCACAACAGGGCGTTGGTGTCGTAGCGGAGCGGCTTGGCGGTGGCTGCCAGGGCCTCGGCCGTCGTCGCGTCGGGGGAGACGCGGGCGCAGGCCGTGCGCCCGGCGGGCGGGGCCTCGCCGGACGGCGCGTCCGCGGACGTGCCGAAGTCGAGGACGAGGGCCACCCGCTTCGTACCCGGCTTCGCGGGCGTCCCCGCGCAGATCGTGGCGAAGTCCGCCGTGCCGCGCGGCCGGCTCGCGTCCGCGGAGTCCTCGCTCACCGCGAAGCGGAAGCCCTGGACCGCGCCGTCGTCGGGACGGGCGGTCGACGGGCCCTCGGTGGCGTACGTCCAGCGGCCGCCGTCCCGCTCCCAGAACGACCAGTAGCGGTAACCGGCGGCATGCGCCTGGGCGGCGCCGGCGACGAGGACGAGCGCGGCGACCAGCAGGGCCGCGGCACGGCGGACGGCGGTCACAGCTGCTGCCGCTTCCGGCGGCCGCTGAGCAGGATGCCGATGCCGACGCCGAAGACGAGGCCGGCTCCGACGATCCACCAGACACCGATGCCCGACTTGTGCTCGACGCGCTTGCCGGGCTCCGCGGTGGCGGCGGCCTTCTGCGGTGCCGGGCCCGTCGCGTTGAGCGCCTGCACCAGGTCCGTGCCGCCGAAGTCGTGCGGGTCGTCGCCCATCGCGTGCGCCGCGAAGACCAGTTCCGCGTAGGCGGCCGGGCCGCTCTGCTCCGCCCACTTCGCCGCGTTCTTCTCCAGCCAGGCGTACGGCTTCTTCGCCGGCCGGGTCCAGCCGGTCGCGGCGAGCGCGACGACCGAGTCCGCCGTGTTGCCGTAGTCGGGCTGGTCCTTGGCCCCGGGCAGGACGGACTTCAGGTACCCGTCGCCGGTCATGGCGTCCCCCAGGTAGGCGGAGCCGTTGCTCGCCACCTCCACCGGGGTGAGCGGCTTGTCGGAGTTGGCGCAGACGTAGCCCTGCTCCGGGGCCTTCCCGGCCTTCGGCGCGAACCCCTTGCCGAGCGCGCCCAGCACACCGGCCGCCGTCGCGTCCGCGTTGGCGACCAGCTTGCCCTTCTTGTCCGGCTGGTAGGCGAGCGCTCCGCCCTCGGCGCCCTCGCACGAGAGGGACCACTTGGCCAGCAGGTCGTACGGGCTCTTGCCCTGGAGGTGCAACTGGGCGGGATCCTGGCCGACCGCGGCGAACGCGCCGACGACGACGCCGGTGGAGTTGGTGTCGCTCGGGGCGCCGGGTGAGTAGCCCCAGCCGCCGTCCTTGTTCTGCAGCGTCGTCAGCCAGACCAGGGCCTTGCGGACCTCGGCGTCGTGACCGCCGACCGCCTGCAGCGCCTGGACGGCGGCGGCCGTGCTGTTGGTGTCGGGCTGGGCACCGCCCTTGCCCTCGCAGGGCTTGGCGGTGTCGGCCCGGAACGCCGCGAAGCCGCCCTTGTCGCACTGCTGCCCGACCAGCCAGTCGACGGCCGAGGCGGCCGGGCGGTAGCCGAGCGTCCGCTGGGCGAGCAGGGCGAGCGACTGGCGCCAGACACCGTCGTACGTCGGGTCCGTCTTGCCGAACAGCCCGGTCGGGAGCGTCACCTTCGGGGATGCGGACGGGGACGGGTCGGCGGCCATGGCGGGTGCGGCGGCGGCCAGCACACCCAGGGCGGCGAGAACCGCGGCACTGCGGCGGACGTTCATGGTCGGCGACGACCTCTCCCTGCGGGGAACCGGCAGCGCACGGGAACACCCCGGGCGGCTCGGCTCCGTAAACCTCGACGGTGCCGTGCGCTGCGGGTCGCCGCGCACGCGAGCCGGTCAACGTCCCGGCGGGGCAGTCCGGCTCACCGTCTGGGGCGGACGGCTCACGGTTGCGGGTCAGCGCCGGAATTGCACCGGCTTCCCCCCGTACGGGTGTGATGACGACCCGCCCACTTTACCGGCAGCCCCGCGCGGCCTGAGGGGTGGCTGTGGGCACACGGAGACGGTGACCGGCGTCACTGCCATGTACGGGTCCGCTAGGCCGCCGCGTGCGGCCGGGCCGCCGGGTTGACGGCCGCGCTCAGGTGGTGGGCCATGCGGCGCAGGGTGTCCGCGCAGTCCGTCGGGGTCTCGCCCTCCGCGACCCAGTGCGCGAGGCGGTCGTCCGGGTCCGCGTGCGCGGCGGCCACGACGTGGTCGCCGGGCTGCCGGGTGAGGACCATGCGCTCGGCGTACGGCTCGTACGCGGCGGCCGGGTCCATGTCCAGGTGGGTCAGCCGGCCGGTCGTGGCGGGGTAGGCGAACTGGATCGCGGCCGCCCGCTGCCGGGTCGGCGCCGCGTCCGGGAGCCGGCCGGTGGCCAGCGCGGCGGCGGCGCGCGCGAGGTCGACTCCGGTGGCCCGTTCCACCAGCAGCGGGATCAGATCGCCGGGCAGGTGCGGGACGACGTCCGTGACGCGGGGGCCGCGGGCGGTGAGCCGCAGCCCGATGTGGACGACGGTGTGCGTGAGACCGAGCGCGCGCACGGTCCGCTCCACCGTGTGCCGCAGGAAGGGGTTGTGCAGCAGCCCGTCGTGGGCGTGCACGGAGTGGCGCATCGACTGCCGGGCGGGCGGCGGGCCCGGAGCCGTACGCGTCAGTGCGGCGATGCGGACCTCGTCGTCCAGGACGACGGCCTCGGCCCCGACGAGCGGGGCGTCGGTGTCCTCCCGGCCCGCCGGGGGGATCTTGTGGCGGGCGAGCAGCATCTGTAACGCGGCCGGGTCGGTGCAGGCCGCGGCCGTCTCGTACGGGATGCCGGGTGACGCCAGCCGGGCCGCGACGCGTGCGGCGCCGGGGAGATACTCCCTGGTCCAGGTCAGTACGCCGCTCACCTCGTGCCGTAACGCGTAGCGCCCGACCGCCTCGGCGGTGGCCGCCTCCTCGCCGGGGTCCGCCGCGATGTGGCCTGCCAGGTACGGGCGCGCCCAGGCGGGCGGAGCCGTGTCGACCAGTACCACCGGGTGGACCGCCGCGATCCGCGCCAGCGGGTACGCGTCGTACGCGCACCGGTGACTCACCCCGAGGAGAAGGACGGACGGCGGCATCGGATCCTCACCTTCGTGGGGAGAAGGCGGACAGAGCTACGCACAGAGACGCCCCGGATGCTGCTCCCCCATAGGCAGCACCCGAGGCGGGTCGATCTTGCTCTCTGTGCCCCGATCCTCACCTACCGCACCCCCAACTGTCAACGATTGCTGCCTATTTCCGCAGCGGGCGTTGTCACGTCTGGTCGGCGCCCGGGCGACCGGGTAGCCTCGCGTCAGCTCAGCCATGGAACGGACGACACGCCCAGGGGGGACCTCGGTGAGTGACGCCTACGCCCCGCTGGCCGACCTACTCGACCGTCTCGGCGAGCTGACCGGCCGGCCCGGCCGGCTGCCGGAGGTCCTGGACGTCGCCGGCCTCTCCCACCGCACCGGCATCCCGGTCGGCGTCGTCGTCGAGCTGCTCTCGGGCGGCCGGGCGCCGGAGGTCGGTCTCGCCCAACGGGTGCGGCAGCGGCTGGACTTCATCCGCGAGACCCGGCGCCGGCCCGACGGCAAGCGGTACTCGCTGGACGAGCTGGCCCGGATCGCCGGAACCAGCCGGCAGTGGCTGAGCGAGTGGCGCAAGAGCGGTATGCCGAGCCTCGAACACACCGACCGGCTGCGCAGGTTCTTCGGGCTGTCCGCGGGCTTCTTCACGGCGGACGAACAGGAGGCGCTGCACGAGGCGTTGCAGCCGGTGCTGCAGGGCCTTGAGGTGGACGCGGACCCGTTGCTGCGGCTGCGGGAGAGCGGGCTGGTCCGACTGGCCGCGCGTGCCCCGCAGATGAACGCGCATCAGCTGGCCACGCTCGCGGACCTGGCGGAGATGATCATCACGTCGGAGCAGGCCGGGCGTGCCTGACGGGGTTCCGGCCGTACCTGATCCAGTTCTGGCCGTAAATGATCGTTGCGGGGGCGGGAACGTGCTGTTACCGCCTTCCTCGTCTTATGGTCGCCGCACGCCCGCCGACCGCAAGGACGACGCATGAGCCCCGACAGATCGCCCAGATCGCCGAAGTCCCGCAGACCGACGAGATCACCGAAGCGGTTCCTCGACCGGCTCGTCCGTGACACCGCCCGGACACTGACCCCGCCCACCGAGGCGACGGCGTTTCTGCACGCCATCTGCGCCACGCTCAGCCCGCAGCTGGACCGCCCGGTCCGCCTGAAGTTCGTCACCTTCCCGTCGGGCCTGGACGTCTCCGGGGTCACCTTCGCCATGGACGAGCAGTACATCGTCGTGGTCGAGGAAAGGGCGCCCGACGAGCACAAGTTCGTCATCGCGGGGCACGAGATCGGCCACATCCACTACCAGACGCTGGACGTGCACTACCCGGCCGGCATGCCCGCGGCGGCACGCCGGCTGCTGTCCCAGGCCGAGGAGGACATCCCCTGGGACCAGGTGGTCGCCATGGCCACCCGGTCGCCCGCGGCCGCGGCGGCCGCGGCGGAGTGGGAGGCCGAGGAGTGCGGGCTGCGGCTGGCGGCGAAGTTCTCCCGGGTCGTGGGTCCGGGCGCGGCGGCCGGCCGTACGACCCAGGACACCCTCACCGGCCGGCTGTCGTCCTCGCTGGGCAACATCGGCGGCCCGTGATGCGCTGGGACCTCGCGGGTTCCTTCACCGCCTACGCCGTCCCGGCCGCGCTGCTCGCCGTGGCCTTCGTCATCAAGCTGCCGCTGCTGCGGCGGGCCTGGCAGGACCCGATCCTGCGGGCCACCGCGCTGCTGCTCGGCATCGGCGCGGTCGTCTTCGCCTCGCTGCCGCCGGGCAACCTGCACCGCATCAACGAGATCACCGGCATCCCCAACTTCGCGGGCCTCTGGGTCTATTCGCTCCTCACCGCCTACTGCGGGGCCTGTCTCTGGCTGATCATCACCTGGCGCGAACCCCCGTCCGCGGCGCGCCGCCGGCGTACCCGCACGGTCTGGATGGTCTACAGCGCCATCATCCTCGGCCTGTGGACGACGTTCCTGCTCGGCGACCACCAGGTGGAGCGGCTGCGGGACCTCGACACCTACTACGCCAACACGCCCTGGATGCGGGAGTTCGCGCTGCTCTACCTGGTCGCGCACATGGTGTCCGCGGTCGTCGCCGCGGGCATCCTGTGGGCCTGGTTCAAGGAGGTCGAGGACACCTGGCTGCGCCGGGCCGTGGTCTTCCTCCAGGTCGCCTACGCGCTCGGGCTCATCTTCGACGTCGCCAAGCTCGCCGCGATCGGCGCGCGCTGGAGCGGCCGGGACTGGGACTGGCTGTCGACGTACGTCGCCCCGCCGTTCGCCATCGCCGAGGCGGGCCTGGTCGCCGTGGGCTTCATCGCCGGGCAGGCCGGCCCGGTCGTCGAGGAGCGCCGCGCCCTGGTCCGCACCCACCGCCGCCTCAAGCCCCTGTGGCAGGCGATGCTGACCGTCACGCCCCCCTCCGCCCCCGCAACCGGCCGGGTCTCCGGCGCCGCCCTCCGCCTGGAACTACGCCGAGCCGCCATCAACGACGGCCTCCTCAAACTCTCCCCCCACCTCAACCCCACCCGCCGCCACCGAGCCCACCAGTCGGCAACAGCGGCCGGCTTCCCCGACTCGGCGGCCAGGGGTATCGCGGGGGCGGTGGACATCCTGGTCGCGGCGGAGATCCTGTGCTTGCCGGGGGTGGGGGACGAGCCGTCGACGACGGGACACGAGCCTGTCCCCGTCGGCAGGTTCGAGTCCGCTGGTTCCGCTCAGCCCGGGGCTGTCCCCGCTCCCCGCCCTGAGCCCGTCCGCGCCGCACAGCCCGAACCCCCGACCGACGTCCCCGACAGCGAGCTGGAGTGTGTCGCGCTCGCCCTGCGCTATCACTCGCCGGTTGTCGAAACGTTCCGCCGGGAGGCGGTCGTCACAGAAGGTCTCACCTCTTATGCCTGACATAGCCACCGCCCGCCGTACCGCGATCGTCATCGGCGGGAGTACGGCCGGCATGCTCGCCGCCTCCGTGCTCGCGAGCCGCTTCCACGAGGTCACGATCGTGGAGGCGGACCGGCTGCCGCAGGGCCCCGAGCCGCGCAAGGGGCTGCCGCAGGCCCGCCACGCCCACCTGCTGTGGTCCGGCGGGGTGGCCGCGCTGGAGGAGCTGCTGCCGGGTGTCACCGGGGAACTGGTCGGCAAGGGCGCCGGGCTGATCGACGTGATGACGGACCTGGTGAGCAAGGCGCCCTCGGGCCAGTGGTTCCGGCGGTTCACCGACTCCCGGCACCACATGATCGTCTGCAGCCGGGACCTGCTGGACGCGGTGATCCGCGCCGACGTCCTCGGCCGGCGCCGGATCACGCTGCGAGACGGCACGCGGGTGGCGGGTCTCGCGGGTGACAAGGGGCGGGTCACCGGAATCCGGGTGCCGGACGGGCCCGGCGGACAACTCACCACCCTCCACGCCGACTTGGTCATCGACGCCGGCGGCCGCGCCTCCCAGGCGCACAAGTGGCTGCGGGAGATGGGCCACGCCCCGGTGGAGGAGCGGGTGGTCGACGCGGGCGTCGCCTACGCCAGCCGCGTCTACGCGGCCCCCGACGGCACGGCCGCCCTGCGCTACCCGGTCGTGAACGTCCAGGCCGACCCGCGCGACGCGCCCGGCCGGGGCGGAGTCGTCGTACCGATCGAGGGCGACCGCTGGCTGGTCACGCTCTCCGGCACCCGGGGCGGCCAACCGACCGCCGACCCCGAGGAGTTCGAGCACTTCGCGCTCACCGGACTCAAGGACCCGATCATCGGCCGCCTCATCGCCGGGGCCAAGCCGCTCACCGACCCGGTCACCACCCGCAGCACGGCCAACCGCCGCCGCTACTACGAGAGTTCCGAGACCTGGCCGGACGGCTTCGCGGTCATCGGGGACGCCGTCGCCGGCTACAACCCCGTCTACGGCCACGGCCTCTCCGTCGCCGCGCAGAGCGTGCAGGAACTCGGCCGGGTCCTCGACCGCCACGGCCCCACCGCCCCCGGCACCGCCCGCCGCATCCAGCGCGCGGTGGCCCGGCCGGTCGGCAACGCCTGGAACCTGGCGGTGGGCCAGGACGCGTACTACCCCGGCGCCGCACCCCAGCCGCCGACCGCCGTCGAGCGGCTGCTCACCGCCTACGTCGACAAGGCGGTCGCCGCCGGCTCCGGGAACCCGCGCGCCCTGCGCGGCCTGCTCGACGTGATGAGCCTGAAGACCCCGCCGACCCGCCTCTTCGCCCCCGACATGCTGTGGACCATCTGCTTCGGCCCCCGCAGGGGCCCCCTGCCCGGCCCGCCACTGAGCAGGACCGAACGGGAGGCGGCGGGCCTCAGCTGACCTTGGGGGTCGGACCGCCGAAGGGCAGATGCAGGGTCCGGGAGGCGAGCAGCCAGGTGCCGTCGCCCACCCGGCGAAAGGTGTCTTCATAGTGGCCGACCTGGACGGGTGGCCCCGCGGGGACGATTCCGCCGTCGTATCCGTCGTATCCGTCGACGCGGTAGGTCGAGAAGTACGAGACCGCGCTCGCCGCGTCCGCGGAAGTCACCGTGACGAGGACGTTGGACATCAGACGGCGGGAGAGCCGATCGACGGGACGGGAACCGAAGTACGACCCCAGCGCCTCCCGGCCCACGACCCGCCGGCCGTCCCCCGGCGGAGGCCACTCCCAGCTGCCGTCCTCGGTGAACAGCCCGGCCACGGAGGCCGGTTCACCGAGGTCGAGCCGGTGGACGAAGTCCAGGATCAGGCGCTCGCAGGCACGTTCGGCGAGGAGCTGCTCCAAAGGGTCCATGAGGCTGTCTATCAGCCCCGGTCTCCGGCCGACGACCCATTTACACCGCCACGTACGCCACCGGCTCGCCCCCCGCCACCGGCTCTGCCCGCCCCAGCTTCACCAGGCGCCGTAGATGCGCCTCGGCCTCCGAGACCGCGATGTTCCTTGAGGCGTACGGGATTTCGGGCCAGGGCCGGTTCCACTCCATGCGCTCGGCCAACTGCCAGGGGGTGAGCGGCTCGGAGAGGAGATCGAGCAGGCCGGTGAGGCGCTCCTCGTGGTGGGTGAGCAACTCCCGCACCCGGCCGGGCGCGTCGGTGAACGCGTACTGGTGCGCGGGCAGCACCTCGGCCGGGGTCAGACGCCCCACCCGCTCCAGGGAGTCGAGGTAGTCACCGAGCGGGTCGGTCACCGTGGCGTCGTCGGGGTCCTCGTACAGGCCGATGTGCGGGGTGATCTCGGGGAGGACGTGGTCACCGCTGAACAGGCGGCCATGACCCGGCAGTTGAGCCGGATGCTCCTCCTCCAGGTGCAGGCAGACGTGGCCGGGTGTGTGCCCCGGGGTCCAGATCGCGCGCAGCCTGCGGCCCGGCAGGTCGAGGAGTTCGCCGGGGACGATCTCGCGGTCGGGCAGGGCGGGCGCGAGTCCGGGCAGGGTACGGCGGCCACGGGCGGCGCGCAGCGGAGCGACGTGCTCCTCGGGCGCGCCCGCCGCCGCCAGCTTGGCCGCCATGTACGCGTACCAGCGCCCCGGACGCGTCTCCCGCGTCCTGCGCACGATCGCCGCGTCGGCCGCGTGCATCGCCACCCACGCCCCGGAAGCCTCACGGACCTGCCCCGACAGCCCATGGTGGTCCGGGTGGTGATGGGTGACGACCACCCCGTGCACCTCCGCGACCGACGTCCCACAGGCCGCCAGCCCGGCCGCCAGCACCTCCCAGGACGCCGGATCGTCCCAGCCCGTGTCCACCAGCACCGGACCCCGGTCGGTGTCCACGACGTACACCAGCGTGTACCCGAGCGGGTTGTCCGGAATGGGCACCCGGATGGACCGTACGCCCCCGCCGTGATCGAACGTCTCCGTCATCCGTCCTCCACCCCGCCGCCCGTACCTCACGACCATTGCTCACTATAACTAGAACTGATATCAGTTCTGAAACAGCGTCAGAAACATGCGGTGCGGTGGGAGGCAGTCGGCCATGACCGAACTCGTGGAGCACGGACAGCTGTTCATCGGCGGGGAGTTGACCGACCCGCTGGGCAGGGACGTCATCGAGGTGATCTCCCCGCACACGGAGGAGGTCATCGGCAGGGTGCCGCACGCCTCCCGGGGGGACGTCGACCGGGCGGTGGCCGTCGCGCGCCGCGCCTTCGACGAAGGGCCCTGGCCGCGCGCCTCGTTGGCCGAGCGGATCGAGGTCGTCGGCCGGATCAAGGACGGCATCCTCGCCCGGCACGAGGAGATCGCCCGGGTGATCTCCTCGGAGAACGGCTCCCCGTACTCCTGGAGCGTCCTCGCCCAGGCGCTCGGCGCGATGATGGTCTGGGACTCGGCGATCAAGGTCGCGCAGGGCTTCACGTACGAGGAGCGCCGCGACGGTGTCCTCGGCCCGATCCTCGTGACGCGCGAACCGGTCGGCGTGGTCGCGGCCGTCGTCCCGTGGAACGTCCCGCAGTTCGTCGCCGCCGCCAAGCTCGCGCCCGCGCTGCTGACCGGCTGCACGGTCGTACTCAAGCCGTCCCCGGAGTCGCCGCTCGACGCCTACCTGCTCGGCGAGATCGCGCGGGAGGCCGGGCTGCCCGAGGGCGTGCTGTCGATCCTGCCCGCCGACCGCGAGGTCAGCGAGTACCTGGTCGGGCACCCCGGCGTCGACAAGGTCTCCTTCACCGGCTCGGTCGCGGCCGGCAAGCGGGTGATGGAGGTGGCCGCCCGCAACCTCACCCGGGTCACGCTTGAGCTGGGCGGCAAGTCGGCGGCGGTCGTGCTCCCGGACGCGGACGTCCAGGCGGCCGTGTCGGGCATCGTCCCGGCGGCCTGGATGAACAACGGGCAGGCGTGTGTCGCCCAGACCCGCATCCTGGTCCCGCGCACTCGCTACGACGAGTTCGCGGACGCCTTCGCGCAGGCGGCGAACGCCCTGAAGGTCGGCGACCCGCTGGACCCGGCCACCCAGGTCGGCCCCCTGGTCGCCCGGCGCCAGCAGCAGCGCAACCTCGACTACATCCGCGTCGGCCAGGAGGAGGGCGCCAAGATCCTCACCGGCGGCGGCCGCCCGGCCGGTCTCGAACGCGGCTGGTACGTGGAGCCCACCCTCTTCGGCGGCGTCGACAACTCCATGCGCATCGCCCGCGAGGAGATCTTCGGCCCCGTGATCTGTCTCCTGCCCTACGGCGACGAGCAGGAGGCCGTGAAGATCGCCAACGACTCGGACTACGGCCTGTCCGGCAGCGTGTGGACGGCCGATGTCGAGCACGGCATCGAGGTCGCCCGCCAGGTCCGTACCGGCACCTACTCCGTCAACACCTTCAGCCTGGACATGCTGGGCCCGTTCGGCGGCTACAAGAACTCCGGGCTGGGGCGGGAGTTCGGGCCCGAGGGCTACGGCGAGTTCCTCGAACACAAGATGATCCACCTGCCGGCGGGGGCCTAGGGATGGGCGACCGCTGGCACGTCGAGGTCGACCGGTCCGTGTGCATCGGTTCCGCCCAGTGCCTCCATCACGCCCCGGACGGCTTCCGCCTCGACTCCGCCCGCCAGTCCCACCCCGTCGAACCGGACACCGACGCGAGCGAACAGGTCCTGGAAGCCGCCGAGAGCTGCCCGGTGGAGGCGATCATGATCACGCTGGTGGGGAGCGCGGAGCCGGTGTTCCCGCCTGAGGACTAGCGGTGTTCCCACCCGAGGGCCGGCGGTGTTCCCACCCGAGGATCAGCGATGTCGGAGCCGCGGGATACGCTCCTGCGGTTCCGATGACGTTTGATGTTCGTCCCGACCAGGGTGGGAAGCGTGCACGAGTCCGAGGCCGAGCGGCTGATCGACGAGGCCTACGAGGCGTGGGACGCCGAGGAGTGGCTCACCGCGGCCGGCCTGCTGGAGCAGGTCCTCGCGCACTTCCCGGACGCGCCCAAGAGCCCGGTGTGGTGGTACGACGCCGCGCTCGCCCACAAGTTCCTGCGCAACTGGGCGAAGGCGTACGAGCTGGGCCGCGAGGCCGCTGCCCGCGCCCCGCGCGGCGAGGGCGAACCGGCGTTCTGGAACCTCGGTATCGCCGCCACCATCCAGCGCGACTGGGCCACGGCACGGGAGGCCTGGGCCGGCTTCGGCATCGAACTCCCGGACGGCGAGGGCGAGATCAACGCCCGCTTCGGCCCGGCCTGTGTGCGCCTGGACACCGGCGGCGAACGGGAGGTCGTCTGGATCGACCGGCTGTGCCCGACCCGTGGCCGGGTGATGAACGTGCCCGTGTCCGGTGGGCGCCGCTTCGGCGAGGTCGTCGTCCACGACGGCGAACCCAAGGGCCGCCGGGTCGTCGACGGCCGCGAGTACCCCGTCTTCGACGAACTCCTCCTCTTCGAGGCCTCCGACCTGCCGACCCTGTCGGTCACGGTGGACGCGGGCGAGGCCGCCGACGTCGACGCCCTGGTCGACCTGTTCGTGGAGCAGGGCTACGGCGCCGAGCCGGCGAGCAGCTTCGAGATGCTGTGCGCCTGCTGCAGCGAGGGCACGTACGAGCGGGAGCGGAAGGTCCACGCCGGCACCCAGCGGGTGTCCCTGGCCGCCCCGGAGCAGGAGGCCCGCCGCCTGCTGGACCAGTGGGCCGGACAGGCGGCGGAGGGGCGTGGCTGGGCGGGTCTGGAGCCGGTCGCCTAGGCGTACGGGCGGACCCCCGCTGCGGTGGAAATTGTCCCTATTTGTCGGGTTCCGTCACGCCCGTCGGGGCTATCCTGATAGAGCCTACGAGGCGAGTGAGGGAGTCCGACCGGAGTAGCCGATTTTGGCGAGACGCACAGGCATCCGCCGAGGCCGACAGCGACGGTAGGGCTGAGAGGCCGGAAAGCAGCAGTCAGGCTCGAAGGCGACCCCCATTACCTGATCCGGACCATGCCGGCGAAGGGAACCCGTCTCGTAGGTTTTTTGTGCCCTTTCGGCCCCTCTACGTGCGCCCTTCCGGCTCCGTCAGGTCGATCAGGCGGCACACCGTCTCGATGTCGATCTTCACCTGGGCGATGGAGGCGCGGCCCGAGAGCCAGGTGATCAGGGCCGAGTGCCAGGTGTGCTCGATGACGCGGACCGCGGAGAGCTGCTCCGGGGTCGGGTGCTCCAGGCCCATCGCGTCCAGGATGATCACGGTGGTCTGCCGGGAGACCTGGTCGACCTCGGGGGAGACGCTGCGGTCGGCGAAGGTCAGGGCGCGGACCATCGCGTCGGCCAGGTGAGGCTCGCGCTGCAGCGCGCGGAAGGCCCGCATCAGGGTCTCCGCCACCCGCTCGGCCGCCGTGTCGCCCGCCGGCGGCTTCTTGCGCAGCGTGCCGTGCATGTGCTCCAGCTGGTCCTGCATGGTGGCGACCAGCAGATGCACCTTGGACGGGAAGTAGCGGTACAGCGTGCCGAGCGCCACCTGCGAGGACTCGGCGACCTCGCGCATCTGTACGGCGTCGAAACCACCCCGGCTGGCCAGCTGCGCGCTCGCGTGCAGGATCCGGCGGCGACGGGCCTCCTGCCGCTCGGTGAGGGGCGGCGTGGCAGGCCTCGAACTACTCGCTTCCGCAGGCATGGGTCCCGTTCCGTGGCAGTCGGTGAGGACATCTGTAGGGCACGTGATCATCCTGCACGGCGGGGGTCCGAGCCGTGGCGTGAATCACCTGATCCACTGCTCACAGCGCCCCTACCTGCCGGTAGATTCAGAGCCTCTTGAACGATCAAGTCTGAAACTTGTTCTAGATTAGCGTCCCGTCGTAGTCTCGCGGGACAGTGCAGGGAGAAGGGGGTCCAGAGTGACCGCTGAGGCCAGGGAGGCCGGGTCCCCGAAGGGCCTTGCTGCCGACGGCGAGCGACCGCTCAACATCGCGCTTCTCACCTATAAAGGGAACCCGTTCTGCGGCGGCCAGGGCGTCTACGTACGGCACCTCTCCCGCGAACTGGCCCGCCTCGGCCACCGGGTCGAGGTCATCGGCTCGCAGCCGTACCCCGTACTCGACGAGGGGTATCCCCAGCTCACCCTGACCGAGCTGCCCAGCCTCGACCTCTACCGCCAGCCCGACCCCTTCCGCACCCCGGGGCGGGACGAGTACCGGGACTGGATCGACGCCCTCGAAGTGGCCACCATGTGGACCGGCGGCTTCCCCGAGCCGCTGACGTTCTCCCTGCGCGCCCGCCACCATCTGCGCGCCCGCCGCGGCGAGTTCGACGTCGTCCACGACAACCAGACCCTCGGCTACGGCCTGCTCGGCGACATCGGCGCCCCCCTGGTCACCACGATCCACCACCCCATCACCGTCGACCGGCAGCTGGAGCTGGACGCGGCCGAGGGCTGGCAGCGCCGCTACTCGGTGCGCCGCTGGTACGCCTTCACCCGCATGCAGAAGCGCGTCGCCCGCCGCCTGCCCTCCGTGCTCACCGTCTCCGGCACCTCCCGCCAGGAGATCGTGGACCACCTCGGTGTCCGGGGCGACCGCATCCACGTCGTCCACATCGGCGCCGACACCGATCTGTTCGCGCCGAATCCGGCCGTGGCCGAGGTGCCCGGCCGGATCGTCACCACCTCCAGCGCCGACGTGCCCCTCAAGGGCCTGGTCTTCCTCGTCGAGGCGCTCGCGAAGGTGCGCACCGAGCACCCGGCCGCCCACCTCGTCGTCGTCGGCAAGCGCCCCACCGAGGGCCCGGTCGCCCAGGCCATCGAGCGCTACGGCCTCGAAGGCGCCGTCGACTTCGTCAAGGGCATCTCCGACGCCGAACTCGTCGACCTGATCCGCTCGGCCGAGGTCGCCTGCGTGCCCTCTCTCTACGAGGGCTTCTCGCTGCCCGCCGCCGAGGCCATGGCCACCGGCACCCCGCTGGTCGCCACCACGGGCGGCGCGATCCCCGAGGTCGCGGGACGCGACGGCGAGACCTGCCTGGCCGTACCCACCGGCGACGCGGGGGCGCTGGCCGCTGGGCTCGGCCGGTTGCTGGGGGACCCGGAACTGCGTGCGCGGCTCGGCCGCGCGGGCCGTGAGCGGGTGCTGGCGAAGTTCACCTGGGCCCGCGCCGCAGAGGGAACGGTCGCCCGCTACCGCGAGGCCATCGCCAGCTCTGCGGACCCGGCCGCACGCCCCTCCACGGCACGCCCCGGCGAGGTGACCCAGGCCGTCAAGGCGACCCCAGCCGTGCAACTGACCGAGGCCGTCAAGTGACCGCCGCCCCCGTGACCGTCGATTCCCCTCCCGAAAGCAGGGCCACGTGCTGACCGTCGACTTCTCCCGGTTCCCGCTCGCCCCGGGCGACCGTGTCCTGGACCTCGGCTGCGGGGCCGGCCGGCACGCCTTCGAGTGCTACCGGCGCGGCGCGCACGTCGTGGCCCTCGACCAGAACGGTGAGGAGATCCGCGAGGTCGCCAAGTGGTTCGCGGCGATGAAGGAGGCGGGCGAGGCCCCGGCCGGCGCCACCGCGACCGCGATGGAGGGCGACGCGCTCGCGCTGCCCTTCCCGGACGAGTCCTTCGACGTCGTCATCATCTCCGAGGTGATGGAGCACATCCCCGACGACAAGGGCGTGCTCGCCGAGATGGTGCGCGTGCTCAAGCCCGGCGGCCGGATCGCCATCACCGTGCCGCGCTACGGCCCCGAGAAGGTCTGCTGGGCGCTGTCCGACGCCTACCACGAGGTCGAGGGCGGCCACATCCGCATCTACAAGGCCGACGAGCTGCTCGCCAAGATCCGCGAGGCGGGCCTCAGGCCGTACGGCACCCACCACGCGCACGCCCTGCACTCGCCGTACTGGTGGCTGAAGTGCGCGTTCGGCGTGGACAACGACAAGGCGCTGCCGGTGCGGGCGTACCACAAGCTGCTGGTCTGGGACATCATGAAGAAGCCGCTCGCCACCCGGGTCGCCGAGCAGGCGCTGAACCCGCTGATCGGCAAGAGCTTCGTCGCCTACGCGACCAAGCCCCACCTGCCCAAGCTCGCCGAGACCGACGGGGCGGCCGCCAAGTGACGACGCCCCGGACAGAACACCTCGTCCTGCCCGGGGTCCTCACCGCCGAGCAGGCCGCCGCGACCGTACGCGGCATCCTCGCCGTACAGCGGGAGGACGGGGCGATCCCGTGGTTCCGCGGGCACCACCTCGACCCGTGGGACCACACCGAGGCCGCGATGGCCCTGGACGCGGCCGGCGAGCACGAGGCCGCCGCGCGGGCGTACACCTGGCTCGCCACCCACCAGAACGAGGACGGCTCCTGGTACGCCGCCTACGCTGACGGCGCCCACGACGACGTCACCGACCGCGCCCGCGAGTCGAACTTCGTCGCCTACATAGCCGTAGGCGTCTGGCACCACTACCTGTCCACCGGTGACGACATCTTCCTGGACCGCATGTGGCCCACCGTCTACGCGGCCATGGAGTGGGTGCTGCGCCAGCAGCAGCCCGGCGGCCAGATCGGCTGGCGGCGCGAGGACGACGGCACGCCCACCGCGGACGCGCTGCTCACCGGCAGCTCCTCGATCCACCACGCCCTGCGCTGTGCGCTCGCCATCGCCGAACAGCGTGAAGAGCCGCAGCCGGACTGGGAGTTGGCGGTGGGCGCACTCCGCCACGCGATCCGCCTCCACCCCGAGCGCTTCCTCGACAAGGACCGCTACTCGATGGACTGGTACTACCCGGTCCTCGGCGGCGCCCTGACCGGAGCGGAGGCCAAGGCGCGCATCGAGGCGGACTGGGACCGCTTCGTCGTACCCGGCCTCGGCGTGCGCTGTGTGGTCCCCAACCCCTGGGTGACCGGCGGCGAGTCCAGCGAGCTGGCCCTGGCCCTGTGGGCGATGGGCGAGTCCGACCGCTCCCTGGAGATCCTCCAGTCCATCCAGCACCTGCGCGACGCGGACACCGGCCTGTACTGGACGGGCTACGTCTTCGACGACGACGCGATCTGGCCCCGGGAACTCACCACCTGGACAGCGGGCTCCCTCCTGCTGGCCGTCGCCGCCCTGGGCGGCCACGACGCCACGTGCGCGGTCTTCGGAGGCGAGCACCTGCCGTCCGGCCTGGACCCGGACTGCTGCGGCTGACGGAGCAGTCGGATTTCCCCTTCCGGGGCGGCGAAACCCCGGCCGGGACGCCGAACGGGACCCCGTCCGGGACCACGTCCGGGCCCCCGGACGGAGTCGTCCGAGTGGCGGGCACCGGCCGTCCGGGTGACGCTGCCGGAGGAAACACCCGCTCGGGGAGACACGTCCGGAGGACCTCGTGCCCGTACCGATACGGCGTCTCTGTGTGGCGCTCACTCTGTGCTGCGCCCTGCTGGCCGGTTCCACCGCCTGCGGAAGCAGTGAGAAGACCAGTACGAAGGACAGTGCGCAGATAGCGGCCGTCGACGCCGCCACGCCCAGTCCGAGCACGTCGGCCGAGCGCCAGAAGTTCGCCAAGGCCCGGTTCGTGGCGAACGCGGGCCTCGCGGCCGGCGCCGTCTACCAGTGGATCGTCAAACCCTGGAAGGCGGGCAAGTTCAAGAAGGGCGCCAAGGGCCGCAAGCTGACCCTGGTCAAGGCCGGCCTGGCCGGCGGCTTCGCCTACAACCGGCTCAAGGCGGCCAAGAAGAACGCCCAGGGCGACCCGCTGCTCTCCAAGGCCCTCGCACCGCTCACCGCGGGCATCGAGAGCCTGAAGAGCCTGCCGTCCAAGCTGCGCAGCGGCGACGAGGGCGCGGCCGGTGTCTTCGACGACATCATCAACAAGGTCAAGGACGCGGGCCAGAGCGCCGGCGCCCCGGTCAAGGACCAGGTGCCCTCGGCCTCCCAGCTGAGCGGCGGCTAGGCGTTCAGCTCCGCCAGCACCCGGAGGGTGAGCGGGTCCGGTGACAGGGCCAGCAGGTCCGTCACCGGACCCTTGCGCCACAACTCCAGCCGCTCGGCGATGCGTTCACGCGGTCCGACCAGGGAGATCTCGTCGGCGAACGCGTCCGGCACGGCCAGCACGGCCTCCTCGCGGCGCCCGGCCAGGAACAGCTCCTGGATCCGCCGGGCCTCCTCCTCGTACCCCATGCGCGCCATCAGATCGGCGTGGAAGTTGCGGGCCGCGTGACCCATCCCGCCGATGTAGAAGCCGAGCATGGCCTTGACGGGCAGCAGCCCCTCGGCGACGTCGTCGCACACCTTCACCCGCGCCATCGGCGCCACCAGGAACCCCTCGGGCAACTCCCGCACCGCGTCCCCGTACACCTCGGGCCGGCTGGGCGCCCAGTACAGCGGCAGCCAGCCGTCGGCGATCCGGGCCGTCTGCGCCACGTTCTTGGGGCCCTCCGCGCCCAGCAGAACGGGCAGGCCGGAGCGCAGGGGATGGGTGATCGGCTTCAGCGGCTTGCCCAGACCCGTGCCGTCCGGCCCCAGGTACGGCAGCGGATGGAAGCGCCCCTCCGACCGCACCGGCGCCTCCCGCCGCAGCACCTGCCGTACGACGTCGACATACTCCCTGGTCGCGGTCAGCGGCGACTTCGGGAACGGACGGCCATACCAGCCCTCCACCACCTGCGGCCCGGACAACCCCAGCCCCAGCATCATCCGTCCGCCGGAGAGGTGGTCCAGGGTGAGCGCGTGCATCGCGGTGGTGGTCGGCGAGCGGGCCGCCATCTGGGCAACGGCCGTACCCAGCATGATCGTTGAGGTCTGCGCGGCGATCCAGGTCAGCGGGGTGAAGGCGTCCGATCCCCAGGACTCGGCCGTCCACACGGAGTGGTAGCCGAGCCGCTCCGCTTCCTGCGCGAGGGGCACATGGTCCGTGGAAGGGCCGCGGCCCCAGTAGCCGAGCGCGAGACCGAGCCGCATGCCTGCCTCCTGACGGTACGTCAGTTACTGCACGGGAGGCGACTGTACGGCAACGGCCCCCCGCCCGGAAGGGCGAGGGGCCGTCGGCGACGTACGGGTGGGGCTCAGCCGCGCTGGATCCCGGAGGTGTCCTGGAGCACGCCACGGCGGCCGTCCTGGGTCTGCGCGATCAGCGCGGCACCGCGCTGCTCGACGGCCAAGTACCAGGTGCCCGGCGCCAGTTCGGCAATCGGGGTCGGCGAGCCGTCCTCGGCGAACAGCTGCCGGGCCACCGGCACGGCGAACCAGAACGGCGAGAAGTCCGCACCGGCGGCCGGCTGCGGAGCCGGGGCGGCGGCACCCTGCGGGGCCGGGGCCGGCTGCTGCCCGAACGGCTGACCCGGCTGCGGCTGGGCACCGTACGGCTGCTGCGGCTGGGCACCCGGGTAGCCGTAACCACCGGGCGGCTGGGCGCCGTACGGCTGCGGGGCGGCCGGCTTGGGAGCCGGGACCAGGCCCGCCTGCAGGGCGGGGACCAGGGGGGTGGCGATGGCGGCTGCGGCCATGATCAAGGCGGCGATGAGCGCGATGACCAGGCCCGTGCCGGCGCTCGGCCCCTTGTCGGAGGAGCTGCCGATGTTGTTCACGCCGCCGGACGGGTCGATGACGTTACCGAGAGCGCTCCATGCGGCGAAGACGGTGAACGCCACGCCGAACTGGCCGAGGTCCAGGCCCGCCACCTTGAGCGGCTGCGGCTTGGTCCGGGCGAAGACGACGAGCCCCGCACCGATGATCCCCGCCAGCACGACACTGAGCAGAACCGGTCCGCTTTCCCACAGGTTCGGGATGTCGAAGCCGTCCGGTAGATCGTCCGTGGAGTAGTTGTTGAGGAACGACGCGATGAACAGCAACACCGCTGCTCCGATCACCACGCCGTCGCCTCTAGTGAGGGAGCGGATATTCACTTCAGCAGGTCCTTCGTGAGTCGTCTCGTCGTCGGTAGACACTATCGTCCACAAGATCCCGCTGTCCGGCCGGTTCCGCCCGCCGGTCACGACTCGCGCAGGAAACTCACGATTCCCTCAGAGATCCCTTGCGCCGCCTTCTGCCGCCAGGCGCCGCTGGTCAGCAGTGCCGCGTCCTTGCTATCGCGCATGTTGCCGCACTCGATGAAGACCTTGGGAACCGTTGACAGATTGAGACCGCCCAGGTCCTGACGTGTGACGAGACCGGTACCTTTGCCTACGTAGTTGGAGGGCGGCTCACCAGTGACCCGGAGGAAGTTGCCCGCGACGCGTTCGCCGAGGTCGCGCGAGGAGGCGACGATCGGGCGGGTGTCGGCGGCGCCCGCGTGCACGGACGCCGGGAGGATGACGTGGAAGCCGCGGTTGCCCTCCGCCGAGCCGTCGGCGTGGAGGGAGATGGCGGCGTCCGCGTGCGCCGTGTTGCCGATCCGGGCCCGCTCGTCGACGCAGGGCCCCCACGGCGGGGAGTCCCCGTCGTGCGTCAACTTCACCGTGGCGCCCTGCTGTTCCAGGATCGTGCGCAGCCGGTGGGCCACGTCCAGCGTGAACCGGGCCTCCGTGTAGCCCGAGTTGGTGGACGTGCCGGTGGTGTCGCACTCCTTCTTGTTCGTGCCGATGTCCACCTGGCGGTTGATCTCGGCCGCGTGGGAGAAGTTGCCCGGGTTGTGGCCCGGGTCGATGACGACGACCTTGCCCTTGAGGGGGCCGGAGGCGGCGGGGGCGGACGTGGTGGGCGTCGGGCTCGCCTGCTTGGCGTCGTCGGTCGCGGGCGCCGACCAGGGCTTGGCCGTGCTGGGCGAGGCGGCGGAGGTATGCGCGCCCGCGCTGTCCGAGCCGCCTGAACCGCCCGAACCTCCGGACCCGCCCACCGCCTCGTACACCAGCCAGCCCAGCAGCGCACCGGGTACGAGCGCGGCGAGCGCGACGGTCAGCGGCCCGCGCCGGGGCCGGCGGGGCTGCGGGGGATCGAAGTCCGGGCCTACGTACGACACGCCTGCCACCCTAGCGGCCGCACAGGTCCCGCACATGGCAGAGAGGGCCGGGCGGGTGGCCGGGCCGAGGACGACGGCGGCCGGCCCTCGGGAAACTGTGAGAACCGCCTCAGAAACTGTCGACGATCAGCCACCCGGCGACCCCGAGCACGACCAGGTACAAGCCGATACCGATGGCCCGGCCCACCCCCTTGCGTCCGCTGCCCTGGAGGACGGTGCCGAGGATGCCGACGAGCGGCGCCCCGAAGACGATCAGCAGGAGTCCGATCAGGAACTGCACAGCCCCACCCCCGTTGCGGACCACTCCCCGGTGATCCGAGCTGAGCGTAGGTCAGATCCCCGCCCCGGTCCGCCGCAGCACGCGCAACGATCCGGTGACGGAGATCTCCGTGAACGCGCCCGACTCCAGCGCGCGCAGATAGACGCGGTACGGCGCCTGGCCGGTGAACTCGTCCTCGGGGTCCGGGAAGACGTCGTGGATGACGAGCAGACCGCCCTCGGCGACATGAGGGGCCCAGCCCTCGTAGTCGGCGGTCGCGTGCTCGTCGGTGTGACCGCCGTCGACGAAGACGAGGCCGAGCGGGGAGTTCCAGATCGCCGCGATCTGCGGGGACCGGCCGACGAGGGCGACCACGTGCTCCTCCAGGCCCGCCTGGTGCAGGGTCCGGCGGAAGGTCGGCAGCGTGTCCATCAGGCCGATCTCGGGGTCGACGGTCTCCGGGTCGTGGTAGTCCCAGCCCGGCTGCTGCTCCTCGCTGCCCCGGTGGTGGTCGACGGTGAGCGCGGTGACGCCGCTCTGCCGGGCCGCGTCGGCGAACAGGATGGTGGACCGCCCGCAGTACGTCCCGACCTCCAGCAACGGCAGCCCCAGCCGCCCCGCCTCCACCGCCGCCGCGTACAGCGCCAGCCCCTCGTCCACGGGCATGAACCCCTTGGCGGCCTCGAACGCGGCCAGGATCTCGGGCTTGGGTGCGGCGGGGCCGGGCATGGGGCGCCTTTCGGTCGTACGACTGTTTGGGCGCCCATGCTGCCGCACCCCCGGCCACTTATGTGACAGGGGGTGCGTTCCGAAGGGGCGCGGGGCTGTGTCGATATGCGGCTCCGCCGCGCGGGCGCGACAAGCCACGACGAAGCCGCAGCCGCCAGACGCCAGATCCCCCCCCGAGCTCTACGCGCTCACAGTCTCCCCAGGCAACGAAAGATCCAGCTCGACAGCCCGCTCCTCCCCGGAATGCGTGGCAGAAGAAGCAAGCGGCCCATGGCCGGAGGCCTTCGCGGCCAGCACATACGCCCCCTGAGCCGGAACGGCCACCGCATAGCTACCGTCCTCGTCGGAGACGGCCGCACCCGCCTGGCGGCCCCGGTGGTCGATCAGGGTGACCTTGGCGCGGGCGACGGGGGTGCCGCCGGCATCCAGAACCCGCCCCCGGAAGCCCCGCAGCAACTCCTCGGCCCGTTCCAGCACAGCGTCCTCCTCGCTGCTCACCCGCAGCTGCGTGTGCTGAGCAGGCCGCCCGGCCTTCGGCAGGAAGATCGCCAGCAGCAGACCCACCGCCACCGCACCCGTGGCGATCAGGAAGGACACATGGAAGCCGTGCATGGTCGGGATCTCGACCCCGCCCACGTTGTTCGCCGTGTTGGCCAGCACCATGCCGATGACGGCGCTGGAGACGGACGTACCGATGGACCGCATCAGGGTGTTCAGACCGTTCGCCGCGCCGGTCTCCGAGGCCGGGACCGCGCCGACGATCAGCGCGGGCAGCGAGGAGTAGGCGAGGCCGATGCCGGCGCCGAGGACGACGGAGGTGACGATGGTCTGCCAGGCCGCGTCCATCAGGCCGAGGCCGCCGCCGTAGCCGATCGCGATGATCAGCATGCCGATGATGAGGGTGGTCTTCGGGCCGTACCGGGCGGACAGGCGGGCGTACACCGGCGCCGTGAACATCATCGTCAGGCCCAGCGGGGCCACGCACAGGCCCGCGACGACCATGGACTGGCCGAGGCCGTAGCCGGTGGCCTTCGGCAGCTGGAGCAGCTGGGGCAGGACGAGCGAGACGACGTAGAAGCTGACGCCGACCATGATCGAGGCGAGGTTGGTGAGCAGCACCTCGCGGCGGGCGGTGGTGCGCAGGTCGACCAGGGGCGCCTGGACGCGCAGCTCGTACAGGCCCCACAGGACGAGCACGACGAGGGACGCGGCGAACATGCCGAGCGTCGTACCGGAGGACCAGCCCCAGTCGCTGCCCTTGGTGATGGGCAGCAGGAGCAGCACCAGGCCCGTGGACAGGCCTATCGCGCCCAGCAGATCGAAGGAGCCCTCGGCGCGCATCGGGGACTCCGGTACGACGAGGAGGGTGAGCACGATGGAGAGGACGCCGAGGCCGGCGGCGCCGTAGAACAGGGCGTGCCAGTTGGTGTGCTGGGCGACGAGGGCCGCGGCGGGCAGGGCGAGGCCGCCGCCGACGCCGATCGAGGAGCTCATCAGGGCCATGGCCGAGCCGAGCTTCTCGCGCGGCAGCATGTCCCGCATCAGGCCGATGCCGAGCGGGATCGCGCCCATGGCGAAGCCCTGGAGGGTGCGGCCGACGATCATCGTGAGCAGCTGGCTGGTGAGCGCGCTGACCAGGGCGCCGACCACCATCACGGCGAGGCTGAGGATCAGCATGCGCCGCTTGCCGTAGAGGTCGCCGAGCCGGCCCATGATCGGGGTGGCCACGGCGCCGGACAGCAGGGTCGAGGTGAGGACCCAGGTGGCGTTGCTGGGGGCGGTGTCCAGCAGCTGCGGCAGGTCCTTGATGACCGGTACCAGCAGCGTCTGCATCACCGCGACCACGATGCCCGCGAAGGCGAGCACCGGGACCACGGCTCCGCCGGCCTTCCGGTCAGGCTGGTCGGTCGTCGTGTGCGTCATTGAGTGAGGCCTCCCGCGTGACATAAGTGCTGGCTAAACCTCGTATGCACAGGCAACTATTCCGTTGCTTCGGGCCTCTAATAAATCCTTGACCGATCCATGGGTTTCTGATCTGTTGTCAGGTCTGGTGTGTTAGTGGAACACGTTCTACTCTGGCGCGCCATGAAGGCCTATGTCGCCGGGGTCGGGATGACCCGCTTCGAGAAGCCCGAGACCCGGGAATGGCAGTACTGGGACATGGTGCGGGAGGCGGGGAGTGCGGCGCTCGCCGACGCCGGGGTCGCGTACACCGAGGTGGAACAGGTTCCCGTCGGCTACTGCTTCCAGCCCTCGACCGCCGGCCAGCGCGCCGCCTACGAACTCGGTCTGACCGGCATCCCCGTCTACAACGTCAACAACAACTGCGCGACCGGCGCCACCGCGCTGATGCTGGCCCGGCAGCTGGTCGAGGGCGGGGCGGCCGACTGCGTCCTGGCGCTGGGCTTCGAGAAGATGAAGAGGGGGGCGCTCGGGGGAGGGGCGGACGGGGGCGACTTCTCGACGTCCCCTGTCGCCCGGCACTACGGGATCATGGCCGCCCGGCACGGCTTCGAGATGACCCCGCCGACCGCGCAGATCTTCGGTGACGCGGCCCGCGAGCACATGGAGAGGTACGGCACCACCGAGGCCCAGCTCGCCGCGGTCGCCGCCAAGAACCACCGCCACTCGGCGCACAACCCCTACGCCCAGTTCCGCGACGTGTACGACGTCGACGACATCCTGGCCGCGCGCATGGTGCACCGGCCGCTGACCAAGCTGCAGTGCTCGCCGACCTCGGACGGCGCGGCGGCGGCCGTGGTGGTGTCGGAGCGGTTCGCCGCGGAGCGCGCGCTGACCGGCCTGGTCGAGATCGCCGGGCAGGCCATGACCACCGACACCGAGGAGTCCTTCACGTCCGGCTCGTGCGTCGACGTCGTCGGACAGCCGATGTCCCGCGAGGCGGCACGGCAGGCGTACGAGCGGGCCGGGCTCGGCATCGAGGACGTGGACGTCGTGGAGCTGCACGACTGCTTCTCCGTCAACGAACTGCTGACGTACGAGGCGCTCGGCATGTGTCCCGTCGGCGAGTCCGGCAAGCTCGTGGAGTCCGGGGCGACGACGTACGGGGGCCGCTGGGTGGTGAACCCGTCCGGCGGGCTGATCTCCAAGGGCCACCCGCTGGGCGCGACCGGCCTCGCCCAGGCCGCCGAGTTGGTCTGGCAGCTGCGCGGCGAGGCGGGGGAGCGGCAGGTGCCCGGAGCCCGGGTGGGCCTCGCCCACAACATCGGGCTCGGCGGGGCGGCGGTGGTGACGCTGCTGCGGGCGGTCTAGGCCGTACGACCCAGAGGGCGGTGGTCCGAAATGCCGATGCAAGGACCGTAACCGGGTTGAGAGCATGACACCCATGCTGGAAGCCGCCGACACCCCTCCCCTCATATCCCGCCGCGTCACGCCTGCCACCTGGGTGGTGGTGGCGCTGGCCTGCGCCGGGCAGTTCCTGGTCGTGCTCGACGTGTCGGTGGTGAACGTCGCCCTGCCGTCGATGCGCACCGACCTCGGGCTGAGCGCGTCGGGCCTCCAGTGGGTGGTGAACGCGTACGCCATCGCCTTCGCCGGGTTCATGCTGCTCGGCGGGCGGGCCGGTGACCTCTACGGCCGCAAGCGGATGTTCCTCGTCGGGCTCGGCCTGTTCACGCTGGCCTCGCTGGCCGGCGGCATGGCCCAGGACGGCTGGCAGCTGCTGGTGGCGCGCGCCGTGCAGGGGCTGGGCGCGGCGGTGCTGGCGCCCTCGACGCTGACGCTGCTGACCGCCGCGGTGCCCGACGGTCCGGCCCGGGCCCGGGCCATCGCGACCTGGACCGCGGTGGGCGCCGGCGGCGGGGCCGCGGGCGGACTGGTCGGCGGGGCCCTGGTGGACGTGCTGTCCTGGCGGTGGGTGCTGCTGATCAACGTGCCCGTCGGCGCGGTGGTGCTCGCCGGCTCGCTGAGGTGGCTGGCGGAGAGCCGGGCGGGGGACGGGCGCCGGCTCGACCTGCCGGGCGCGGTGCTGGTGACGGCGGGTCTGGCGACGCTGGCGTACGGCATCTCGCAGACCGAGGCCGAGGGGTGGACGTCGGCGGCCACGCTGGTTCCGCTGGTCGCCGGGCTTGCGCTGGTCGGGCTGTTCCTCGCCGTCGAGGCCCGCACACCGGCCCCGCTGATGCCGCTCGGGCTGTTCCGGCTGCGCTCGGTGGCGTCGGCGAACGCGGCGATGTTCCTGAGCGGTTCGGCGATGTTCTGCATGTGGTTCTTCATGACGCTGTACGCGCAGAACGTGCTCGGGTACTCGCCGCTGCTCGCCGGACTCGCGCTGGTGCCCAGCTCCCTCGCGGTGGTGCTCGGCTCCAAGCTGGCGCCCCGCTTCCTGCCGGCGCTGGGCGCGCGCACCGTGGCCGTACTGGGGGCGCTGATCGCGGTCGCCGGGTTCGCCTGGCAGTCGACGATGACCGCGCACGGCGCCTACCCGACCTCCGTCATGGGCCCGGGGATCCTGATGATGCTGGGTGCCGGGCTCTCGGCGACGCCGCTGGCCGCGCTCGCCACGGCGGGGGCGGCGCCCTCGGACGCCGGGCTGGTGTCCGGTCTGGTCAACACCTCGCGCACGATGGGCGGTTCGCTGGGGCTCGCGGTGATGTCGACGATCGCGGCGGCGCGTACGGCGCACACCGGGAGCGGCGTCGGGGCGGAGGCGCTGACCGAGGGGTACGCGCTGGCGTTCCGGGCCGGGACCGGGGTGCTGCTGGGCGGGGTGGTGCTGATGCTGCTGTGGCTGCCGAAGAAAATTTCCGCGAGTTCCGCGAACTGAGGCAACGGTACGGGCGGCCCGTGGACTCCTTTTGACATCTAGGAGGTGCCCATGGGGGATCGGAAGCAGGCTCGGAACGAGGAGTTCCAGAGCTTCATGGTCGGCCGCTGGCCGCGGCTGATGCGTACGGCATTTCTCCTCACGGGGGAGCAGCACGCGGCGGAGGACCTGGTCCAGTCGACGCTCGAACAGGTCTATGTGGCCTGGCGCAGGGTCGGCTCGGCCGACGATCCGGAGGCGTACGTACGGCGCGTGATGATCAACGCGCACGCGCGCAAGCACAGAAGAAGGCTGAAGGAGTTCCTCGCGCCGAGGGACGACTCGGGTCTGGTGCACGAGGCGCCCGACACGGGCGACCGCATCGCGCAGGCCGACGACCGCAGCGCCCTGCTCAAGGCGCTCGCCCAACTGCCCGCGCGGCAGCGGGAGGCGGTGGTCCTGCGCTACTGGGAGGACCTGACGGAGACCCAGACGGCGGAGGCGATGGGCTGCTCGGTCGGCACGGTGAAGAGCAACGCGGCCAAGGGGATCGCGAAACTCCGCGCCATACCGGGACTGGCCGAGATGGTGACGCAGGGAGGGCGGAAGTGATGAGCGCGGACCAGAACAGGAACCACGACATGAGCCAGACGGACATCGCCCTCCTCCTCGCGGACGCCGCGGACGAGGTCGAGATCGGTATAGCCCCGGTCCAGGCGGTCATCCGCGGCGGCCGGCGACGCAGAGCGCGGCGCTGGGCGGTGGCGACGGTTACGGCGCTGGTGGTGGCCGGGTCGACGGGAGCGCTGGCGGTGACGGGGCTGCCGGGCGGCGGCCACGGGGACCGGCAGACGAACGTGGCGAAGCCGCCGGCCTCGGCGGAGGCACGGCATGTGTACGAGCCGCAGCGGACCGAGCTGGCGCGCGGGACCTACAAGGGCAAGGAGTGGCACGTCACCGTCCAGGTGTGGGGAGCACCGCGCAACGAGGCCGAGGCGGACCGGCAATTCGACGCCATGGCCGAGCTGGGCATCGAGCCGGCGGATGCGCGCAAGCCCGCCGACCTGATCGGCAAGATCTCGTACTTCGCGACCCGGGGCTGGGGCGAGAACCGGCCGCAGCAGGTCATGTTCAACACGGTCGAGAAGTTCGAGAAGTACTCCGGCACTGACCTGGAGGCCGCGGCGACCCGTCTGGGATATGGCGGCGAGAGCTCCGGACGGCTGGTGATCGGCATCGTCGCCAAGACGGCCCGGCAGGTGACCTGCCACTGGAAGGACGGCACGACGGCCGTGGCCGAGCCGACCGAGGGCTTCTCCGCCCACGACACGGGATCGGCGATCCGCGTGGTCGACGGCTTCCAGGGCGCCAACTGGTTCGTGTGCACGGGACCGGCGGGAACGTCCTACGCGTCGGCGGAGGTGACGAAGTAGGACCGCCGGGAGGTCACAGCCACCCCTGCTGCCGGGCCTCCCGCACCGCCTCGGCCCGGTTCCGTGTGCCCGTCTTGCCGATGGCGGACGACAGGTAGTTGCGGACCGTGGACTCGGACAGATGGAGCCTGCCCGCGATGTCGGCGACCGTCGCCCCGTCCGCCGACGCCTTCAGCACATCGCACTCCCGGGCGGTCAGCGGATTCGGCCCGGCGCTGAGCGCGGCCGCGGCCAGGGCCGGATCGACCACGGTCTCCCCGGTGAGCACGCGCCGGATCGCCTGGGCCAGCTCCTCCACCGGCCCGTCCTTGACCAGGAATCCGGCCGCTCCGGCCTCCATGGCCCGGCGCAGATAGCCGGGCCGGCCGAAGGTGGTCAGGATCAGCACCCGGCAGTCGGGCGCCTGCTCGCGCAGCTCGGCCGCCGCGTCCAGGCCGCTGATGCCCGGGAGTTCGATGTCCAGCAGGGCCACGTCCGGCCGGCGCAGCAGCGCTTCCGCCACGATCGCGTCGCCGGTCGAGACCTGGGCGACCACCTCGATGTCGTCCTCCATGCCGAGCAGCAGGGCGAGCGCGCCGCGCATCATGCCCTGGTCCTCGGCGAGGAGGACTCGGATGTTCTTCACGGTCCAAGCGTAGCCAAGGGCGGGAAATTAAAGACTCGTCATGGTTCCGGTCCGCAGGGGTTGACGGCCCCTGGGGACCCGCAAACAATCGCCTCTGCATTTCCGGTAATTGTTCGGCATTTCGACGTCGAATGGGTTCGGTATTTCGATCGAACGACGTCCGGTATTTCGACCAACACCCCGCACCGCCCTACCAGGAACCGAAGAGGTGCACGTGCTCCCCACACTCCTGCGCTCATGTCCACGGCGGCTCAGAAGCGCCGTCCTCTCCGTGCTCGCGGCCTTCGCGACCATCGCCGCGCTCGTCGTCGGCGTCGGCGCCCCACAGGCCGCCGCCGCGAGTTCGCTGCCCTGTGACGTCTACGCGGCCGCCGGCACGCCCTGCGTCGCCGCGCACAGCCTGGTCCGGGCGCTGTACTCGTCGTACAGCGGCTCGCTCTACCAGGTGAAGCGGGCCTCCGACGGCGCCACCGCGAACATCGGCCTGCTGGCCACCGGCGGATACGCCAACGCGGCCGCCCAGGACTCCTTCTGCTCCGGCACGACCTGCATCATCACCGAGATCTACGACCAGTCCCCGCGCCACAACCATCTCACCATCGAGGGCGCGGGCGGAGCCGGCGCGGCCGACGTCGGCTCGCCCGCCGACGCCCTGCCGGTGACCGTCGGCGGACACCAGGTCTACGGCCTGGAGATATCCGCCGGCATGGGCTACCGGGACAACTCCACCTCGGGCGTGGCCGTGAACGGGCAGGCCGAGGGGATGTACATGGTGACCTCGGGCACCCACGTCAACAACCGCTGCTGCTTCGACTACGGCAACGCCGAGACGAACAACACGGACACCGGCAACGGTCACATGGACGCCATCAACTTCGGCACCGAGTGCTGGTTCTCGCCCTGCTACGGGCAGGGACCGTGGGTGCAGGCCGACCTGGAGAACGGGCTGTTCCAGTCCGACGCCGGGTACAGCAAGAACACCTCCAACACCGGCACCGGACCCCTGCCGTTCGTGACCGCGCTGCTGAAGAACAACGGGCAGAACCATTTCGCGCTGAAATACGGCAATGCGCAATCCGGCGGGCTCACGACGACCTATTCCGGCGGTGAGCCGACCACGAGTGGCTACTCGCCGATGCACCAGGAGGGCGCGATCGTCCTCGGCACCGGCGGCGACAACAGCAACGGCTCCATCGGGTCCTTCTTCGAGGGCGTGATGACCTCCGGCATCCCGACGGACGCCGCCGACGACGCCGTCCAGTCCAACATCGTCTCCGTCGGCTACGGCGGTTCGACCGGCAGCACCGGCACACTCAACGCCGGCTCGGAGATCTCGCTGCGCGCGACGACCTCCTGCTGCACCACCGACTACGTCCGCCATCAGAACGACGCGGCCGTCATCTCCCCGCTGACGTCGAGCAGTTCGTCCCTCGACAAGAGCGACGCCACCTGGATCGTCCGCAAGGGCCTCGCCGACAGCTCCTGTGTCTCCTTCGAGTCGCGGAACTACCCCGGTGACTTCCTGCGCCACTACAACTACCGGCTCTACCGGCAGCCCATGGACGGCACCAGCCAGTTCCGGGCGGACGCCACCTTCTGTCCGCAGACCGGCAAGAGCGGCACGGGCACCTCGTTCGCCTCGTACAACTACCCGACGAAGTACCTGCGCCACTACAACAACAACGTCTACATAGCGAGCAACGGCGGCTCCAACGCCTGGGACAGCAGCACCTCCTGGAGCGACGACGTCAGCTGGGCGGTCAGCGCGCCCTGGGCGCCGTAGCCACTGCCACAGCGGTCAGATCCGTCGGCTCCACCGGGAGTTCGGCGGTGACCGCGAAGCCGCCGCGCGGCGACGGGCCGGCCCTGAGGGAGCCGCCCGCCGCCGCGAGGCGCTCGGTCAGACCCTTCAGACCGGTCCCGCCGATGCCCTCGGCGGGGCGTGTGACGGCCTTGCCGGAGCCGTTGTCGGTGACGGTGAGCCGGGCCTGCTCGGCGGTGCTCTCGACGGTGATCTCGCAGCGGGTGGCGTCGCTGTGCCGGACGACGTTGGTGACCGCCTCGCGCACCACCCAGCCGAGCAGCGCCTCGGTCTGCGGGGCCAGCGGCGTCCCGGACTGGCGCACCTCCGGCTCCACGCTCGACGCGGACAGCGCCGAGCGGGCCCGGGTCAGTTCGGTGGCCAGGCTGCCCTCGCGGTAGCCGGTCACCGCCTCGCGGATCTCGGTCAGCGCCTGCCGGCCCACCGACTCGATGTCACCGATCTGCGTGAGCGCCGCGTCCATGTCGCGCGGGGCCAGCCGCCGGGCCGCCTCCGACTTCACCACGATCACCGACAGGGTGTGGCCGAGCAGGTCGTGCAGATCGCGGGAGAAGCGCAGCCGCTCCTTCTCCACCGCCCGCCGGGCCAGCTCCTCCCGGGCCGCGCGCAGCTCCCGCACGGCCTCGGACAGGCCGAGGATCGCGGCGGTCACCATGCTCGACAGGAAGGTCGCGTACCCGATGTTCGTCGCGTCCCCCCAGTTGTCGCGGACGCCGGACACGGCCGTCGCGTACACCGCGAGCAGCACTCCGGTACGGCCCAGCCAGGGACCGCGCAGAGTGGCGCCGGTCGCGAGGCCCAGCAGTGGGAAGAACATCAGCCAGTTGCCGCCGTATCCGACGGCCAGGCCCGTGGTCACCAGGCCCATCAGCCCCAGCGCCACCCGGGTGGAGACCGACTCGCGCCTCTCGCGGTCGAAGGCGCGGAAGGTGACGTAGATGTACAGCGAGTTGAAGGCGAGCAGCCCCAGACCGCCGACCCACGGGTTCGGGGTCTCGCCCTGCAGCAGATTGGAGAAGGACCCCATGCCCATCAGCAGCCAGGGCAGCAGCGCGAAGCCGGTGGGCGGCGGCCCCGGGTGGTCGACGTCCGGGGTCTTCCCGTTCTTCCGGGCGGCCTTCTGCGCGGCTTGGAACCGCTCCATGTCCGCCCGCCATCGGGCTCGCGCCTCCTGCACGGCCTGGAAGTGGCATCTCGCCCCTGTCCACCACGACATCTCTCTGTCCCCCGATCAGATGGTTGCCGCCCTGCGGCGGTACGACAGCACAGCGTACGAACCGAACGCCGGCAGCCGGATGGTCAGCACGATGATCGCACCGGGGCCGGCGCGCCGCGTCTGCCTCATGCCTACGACGGTAGGAGTCCGGGACCGCCACCGGCAGATGCGGATGTCCGCACTCGGGCAGTACAAATGTCACAGCCACGCCGCCTGACACAGTGTCAGGAGTCTTCACAACTGCGGAGTGCTGGGCTATACAGGGGGCGCCGGACTGGAACGCGTTCTAGATCCGCCCCTGGACGACCTCGGTGCGGCCGACGGTGCGGACGTCCGCGCCGAGGTCTTGAGACCCGTCAGGAGCCCCATGCCCATCGACGCAGCCAAGGCCCTCGCCGCCGAGCCCCGGACCGGCGAGATCACCTGGACCGCCAAGGACGTCCAGCTCTACCACCTCGGCATCGGCGCCGGCGCGAACCCGGACAAGGACAGCCCCGCCACCGACCCCGACGAGCTGCGCTACACCCTGGAGTCCCGGCTGCACGTGCTGCCGAGCTTCGCGACCGTCGCCGGTGCCGGCTCGCCCGGGGTGATCAGCGGCCTGTCCATGCCCGGCGTCGACGTCGACCTGGCCAAGGTGCTGCACGGTGGCCAGACGCTGCGCATCCACCGGCCCCTGCCGGCCGAGGGCACCGCCACCGTCACCGGCCGCATCGCCGCCGTGTACGACAAGGGCAAGGCCGCCGTCCTCGTCATGCGCACCGAAGTCACCGACGCCGAGGGCCCGCTGTGGACCAACGACGCCCAGATCTTCGTACGCGGGGAAGGCGGCTGGGGCGGCGACCGCGGCCCCTCCACGCGCCTGGAACCACCCACCGGCGAACCCGACCGGACCGTCGAGCGGCCCGTCCGCGCCGACCAGGCCCTGCTCTACCGCCTCTCCGGCGACCACAACCCCCTGCACGCCGACCCCGAGTTCGCCAAGCTCGCCGGGTTCGACCGGCCCATCCTGCACGGGCTGTGCACCTACGGCATCACGCTGAAGGCGGTCGTGGACACGCTGCTCGGCGGCGATGTGACCCGGGTGCGCGAGTACACCACCCGGTTCGCCGGGGTCGTGTACCCGGGGGAGACCCTGCGGATCCGGATGTGGCGGCGGGAGGGCGAGGTCCGGGTCGCGGTCAGCGCTATCGAGCGGGAGGACGCGCCCGTCCTGGCCGACACCATCGTTCAGCACTCCTGAAGAGCCTCCGAGGGGAGCCGCACCATGCGCGCAGCCGTACTGCACGAGATCGGCCAGGAAAAGCTGGAAGTCATCGAGGACATCGAGGCGGTGGGCTTTGGCCCCGGCAAGGTGAGGGTCCGGGTGCGGGCCACCGGGCTGTGCCACTCGGACCTGTCGGCGATGAACGGGGTGCTGCCCCAGCCGGCCCCGTTCGTGCCCGGGCACGAGGGTGCGGGCGAGATCATCGAAGTCGGCGAGAACGTAAGCCACTTGAAGCCCGGCGACCGGGTCGTCCTCTGCTGGCTGCCCGCCTGCGGCGCATGTCCCGCCTGCAAGCGCGGCCAGACCGAGCTGTGCCTGGCCGGGTTCATGAACGCGGGCACCCCCAACTTCAAGCGCCCCGGCGGTGACGTCTTCGGCTTCGCGGGCACCGGCACCTTCGCCGAGGAGGTCGTCGTGGACGCGGGCTGCGCGGTGCCCATCCCGGACGACGTGCCCTTCGACATCGCCGCCCTCATCGGCTGCGGCGTGACGACCGGACTCGGCGCCGCCCTCAACACCGCCGATGTGGAAGCCGGTTCGTCGGTCGCCGTCATCGGCTGCGGCGGCGTCGGCATCTCCGCCATCCAGGGCGCGCGGCTCAAGGGAGCCGCCGAGATAGTCGCCGTGGACCCGGTCGCCTCCCGGCGCGAGTCCGCGCTCCGGTTCGGTGCCACGAAGGCCGTATCACCGGAGGAGCTGGCCGACGCCAAGCAGCAGGTCACCGGCGGCGAGGGCTTCGACTACGTCTTCGAGGTCGTCGGCCGGTCCGCCACCGCCCGCACCGCGTACGAGAACACCCGGCGCGGCGGCACCCTCGTCGTGGTCGGCGCGGGCGCCATGGACGACTTCCTGCAGCTCAACATGTTCGAGCTGTTCTTCGACGAGAAGCGGATACTGCCCTCCATGTACGGCGGCGGAGACGTCCTGCGCTCCTACGAGCGCACCATCGCCCTGTGGCGGGCGGGCCGCATCGACCTGGAGGGCCTGATCACCCACCGGGTGCCGCTGGCGGAGATCAACGAGGCCCTGGACCAGATGCGTACCGGGACGGCCCTGCGTACGTGCATCGAGATCTGAGGACGGACGGGCATGCCACTGCCACTTGAGGGACTGTCCGCCGTCGTCACCGGCGCCGGGCGCGGTCTCGGCCGGGCCGAGGCACTCGAACTCGCCCGGCTCGGCGCGGCCGTCGTCGTCAACGACTACGGACAGACCGGCCGCGACGGCTCCGGCGAGGCCTCGGCGGGGCCCGCCGAGGAGGTCGCCGCCGAGATACGCCAGACGGGCGGCCGGGCGGTCGCGCACACCGGAGACGTCGCCGACTTCCAGCAGGCCCGTGAACTCGTCGACCTGGCCGTCGCCGAGTTCGGCAAGCTGGACATCCTCGTCAACAACGCGGGCATCCTGCGCGACCGCATGGTCTTCTCCATGACCGAGGGCGAGTGGGACTCGGTGATCCGCGTCCACCTCAAGGGACACTTCAACACCACCCGCTTCGCCGCCGCACACTGGCGCGAGCGCTCCAAGGCGGCCGGGGCGGCGGTGTACGGGAGGATCGTGAACACCTCCTCGGAGGCGTTCCTGGCCGGCTCCGCCGGACAGCCCAACTACGCGGCGGCGAAGGGCGGAATCGTCGGCCTGACCACCTCCACCGCCCTCGCCCTCGCCAAGTACGGCGTCACCGCCAACGTGATCTGCCCGCGCGCCCGGACCCGGATGACCCAGGACGTCTTCGCGGGCTTCCAGGAGCCGGACGAGGGCCTCGACCCGCTCGCCCCCGAGCATGTCGCCCCGCTCGTCGGCTACCTGGCCTCACCCGCCGCCGCCCGGGTCAACGGCCAGCTGCTCGTCGTCCACGGCGGCATGGTCGCCGTGGTGGAACGGCCGCGGGTGCAGGCGAAGTTCGACAGCAAGCAGGAGACGTTCACGTACGACGAACTCGACGCGCTGCTCACCCCGCACTACGCGGACCGGCCGCCGGGGGAGACGTTCGCGGCCGCGGAGGTGCTGGGCCTCAAGCGCGGCTGACGCAAAGGAAAGAGGCAAAGGAAAGAGGGGGTGCCCGTCGTGCGACGGGCACCCCCTCTTCTCTCTCCTGCTACCGCCAGGCAGCCGCCTCGGTGGTCTCCTCGGCCGGCTTGCGGTGACGCCCACGCGGAGCCGTCTCGCGGTCCTGGACCGCGATCGGGCCCCGGTGTCGGCCGTGTCCGGCCGCGTCCTGAGAGTCGGCAGACAGCGGCTGAGTCGTGCTGGTGTCGCTCATCGGAAGAATTCACCCCGTCAACAAGATCTCTTACAGCCGGGCGAGTGTAACCGGCACACCACGGGCCGAATCCAGGCGGGCACGCCGACCGGTGCTACTTCGTTACAAGTCGGCCGAGAGGTGCCTGTTGCAGCGGTACCGGACGGACCGTCACCGGTCCCGGAGGATCCGGTTCCGCCGTTTGCCAGGACGCCTCGGGCACCCCGGCAGCCATGCCGTCCCGGACCGGATCCCCCGGCCCCGCGTCCCCCGGTACCCCCGTTCCCCCCGGCCCCGCGACGGCCGTACCGCCCGCGGCCCCCAGGCCCCCCGCTTCCCCCCTGGGTGCCGTCAGCTCCGCCACGCCGCACGGGACCTCCCCCGTGGCGTACGGCAGCCGCAGCACCCCGTCCGGCGTCCACAGCCCCGACCCGGTCAACCACCCCTCGGGCGCCGGAAGATGACGTACCTGCCGCTCGGCCGGCCGCCAGGTGCCGACCCAGCTGCCGAACGGCCCGTCGATGCACAGCGCCACCGCACAGCTCTCCGGCATCAGCACCTGCCCCGGCTGGATCGCGAACGGCGTCACCGCGCAGTCCCGGACGCGCAGACACTCCGGGAAGCGCACCGGCAGCATGCTGCCCATGACCCCCCAGCCCAATCGTTCCTGCCCCGGGGAGGGCGCGTCCGAGGAGATCAGCAGCAGCCCGCTGTCCGGGTCGGCGAGCAGCAACCGGTCGTCACTGCCCTCCGCGATCTGCAGCAGCGGCGAGATCTCGCCGCCGCGCCCCAGGTCGACCACGACCGTCTTGGTGCGCCCGCCCAGCTCCCGGTCCAGCGCGAGCAGCCGCCCGCCCCGGTCCAGCCAGACCCCGCCCGAGCAGCGCCCCGGCACCTCCGCGAGCAGCTCGGGCCCGAAGGCGCCGCCCGCCACCAGCCACACCGCCGTGGCCCGCGGACCGACGGAGAGGGCGTAGGCGCGCACCCCGCCCGGCGCCGGCGGCAGCAGCCGGAGCCGGGTGCCCGGCTCCGCGCACTCCACCGCGCCCAGCGGCAGCTCGCCGGTGCCGGGGCCGGTCGGGTACAGCAGCGAGAAGGTGTGCCGGCGCTCCACCATCCGCTGGATCAGCACCCGCCCGTCCGCCATCGGCTGCACCTGGGTGCCGGGCTCCTCCGGCTGGTTGCCGGGCAGCGGCACCGCGTACGGCTCCGGGCCGTCCAGGGTCCAGCGCTCCGGGAACCAGGAGTCACCGCCCAGCGCGAGGCGGGCGGCGTACGCGCCGTCCACCGTGATGGCGCACCGCGTCCCCGGCACACCGTCGTCCTCACCGGTGGAGGGGGGTTCGATCGCACAGGCTGTCATCGTTCGGTCACCTCCGGCGACGAAGCTAGTTTTCGCACGCACGGGCGTGGGATAGGCCCGACCCCGGCTTCACACATACGGGTGGCGCAGAAGCGATTCCTCTGAGGAACCGGGGCGTATGTGCTGAGCGGGACCAGGGGAAGCGGATGCGGTACAGCCCGGCAGAACAGCCAGGTAGCCTTTTCCCCGTGCCCCGTCTGTCTGAAGTCATCGCCGCGCTGGAGAACCTGTGGCCCGCCGCGCGGGCCGAGTCCTGGGACGCGGTCGGCACGGTCGTGGGCGACCCCGGCCAGGAGGTCACCCGGGTCCTGTTCGCCGTCGACCCCGTCCAGGACATCGTCGACGAGGCCGTGAAGCTCGGCGCCGACCTGCTGGTCACCCACCACCCGCTCTACCTGCGCGGTACGACGACGGTCGCGGCCACGCACTTCAAGGGCCGGGTCGTGCACACGCTGATCAAGAACGACATCGCGCTGCACGTCGCCCACACCAACGCCGACACCGCCGACCCGGGCGTCTCGGACGCCCTCGCCGGCGCGCTCGACCTCCGTGTCGTACGACCCCTCGTGCCGGACCCGACCGACCCCGAGGGGCGCCGGGGCCTGGGCCGGATCTGCGAACTCGACCACCCGGTGACCGTGCGCGAACTGGCCGCCCGGGCCGCCGAGCGGCTGCCCGCCACCGCGCAGGGCATCCGGGTGGCCGGCGACCCCGAGGCCGTCGTCCACACGGTCGCCGTCAGCGGCGGTTCCGGCGACAGCCTCTTCGACCAGGTCCGCGCGGCCGGCGTCGACGCCTTCCTCACCGCCGACCTGCGCCACCACCCGGCCTCCGAGGCGGTGGCCCAAAGTCCTCTCGCGCTGCTCGACGCGGCGCACTGGGCCACCGAGTGGCCCTGGTGCGAGCTGGCCGCAGCCCAGCTCGACGAGATCTCCGACCGCCACGGCTGGGACCTGCGCGTCCACGTGTCCAAGACGGTCACCGACCCCTGGACCGCCCACGCGGCGTCCACCGTCACCAACTAGCCCATCGGGAGCCCCCAACTGAACGCCGCGCCCGCCGACCAGATCCGACTCCTCGACGTCCAGGCCCTCGACGTCCGCCTGCAGCAGCTGGCACACAAGCGGAAGTCGCTGCCCGAGCACGCCGAGATCGAGTCGCTCAACAAGGACCTGACGCAGCTGCGCGACCTGCTGGTGGCCGCGCAGACCGAGGAGAGCGACACCGCCCGCGAGCAGACCAAGGCCGAGCAGGACGTGGACCAGGTGCGCCAGCGTGCCGCCCGCGACCAGCAGCGCCTGGACTCCGGCGCCGTCACCTCGCCGAAGGACCTGTCCAACCTCCAGCACGAGATCGCCTCCCTCGCCAAGCGCCAGGGCGACCTGGAGGACGTCGTCCTGGAGGTCATGGAGCGCCGCGAGGCCGCGCAGGAGCGGGTGACCGAGCTGACCGAGCGGGTCGGGTCCGTCCAGTCGAAGATCGACGACGCGAGCGGCCGCCGGGGCTCGGCCTTCGAGGAGATCGACGGCGAGGTCGCCTCGGTGACCAAGGAGCGCGAGGTCATCGCTGCCTCCGTCCCCGCGGACCTGCTCAAGCTGTACGACAAGCTGCGCCAGCAGCAGGGCGGCATCGGCGCGGCCAAGCTGTACGCCCGCACCTGCCAGGGCTGCCGCCAGGAGCTGGCCATCACCGAGCTGAACGAGATCCGCTCGGCGGCCCCGGACACGGTGATCCGCTGCGAGAACTGCCGTCGCATCCTGGTGCGTACGGCCGAGTCGGGTCTGTAAGGAGTCGGCGCGGTGAGGGAGTTCATCGTCGAGGCCGACGGCGGGTCGCGGGGCAACCCGGGGCCCGCGGGCTACGGTTCCGTGGTGATCGACGCGGCGACGGGCGAAGCCCTCGCGGAGATCGCGGAGTACATCGGCATCGCCACGAACAACGTGGCCGAGTATCGCGGCCTGGTGGCGGGCCTGAGCACCGCGCACACCCTGGACCCCACCGCCCGGGTCCACGTCCGCATGGACTCCAAGCTGGTCATCGAGCAGATGTCGGGCCGCTGGAAGATCAAGCACCCTTCGATGAAGCCCCTCGCTGCCGAGGCGGGCCGCATCTTCCCCCGGGACCAGATCACCTACGAGTGGATCCCCCGCGAACAGAACAAACACGCCGACCGCCTGGCCAACGAGGCGATGGACGCGGGGGCGAAGGGCGGCCAGTGGTCCCCGTCGGAGTCCAGGGCCGCGCTGGACACCCCGCGCGCCGTACCCGAGCCGTCGGGCCCGCCCGGAGACGCGGCAGCGGGTGCGGCGAAGGCGCGGGCGGCGCTGGCGAAGGTCGACTCGGCCGCCGCAGCTGCGGGCAGTCGTGCCGCTGGGGCGGCACGGGTGGGCGCAGCGGCACCTCCCAGCGAGCAGCGCCCCACCACCCCCGACGAGCAGCCCCCCTCAGTGTCCGGTGAGCAGCGCCCCTCCACCCCCGGCTGGAGCGCCGCCGCAGACATGGGCGCCCCCGCCACCTTCGTCCTCCTCCGCCACGGCGAAACCCCCCTCACCCCCCAGAAACGCTTCTCCGGCAGCGGCGGCACCAACCCCTCCCTCTCGGACGCGGGCCGCGAGCAGGCCCACCGAGCAGCAGAGGCACTCGCCAAGCGAGGCACGATCCAGGCGATCCTCGCCTCCCCCCTCGCCCGCACCCGCGAGACCGCCGGCGTCGTCGCCGCCCGCCTCGGCCTGGACGTCACGATCGAAGAGGGCCTGCGGGAGACGGACTTCGGCGCCTGGGAGGGCCTGACCTTCGGCGAGGTCCGCGAGCGCCACCCGGACGATCTGAACGCCTGGCTCGCCGACCCCGAGGCCCACCCCACCGGCGGCGGCGAGAGCTTCGCGGAGACCGCCACCCGGATGGAGGCCACCAGGGAGAAGCTGGTCGCGGCCTACGCGGGCCGCACGGTCCTGCTGGTCACCCACGTCACCCCGATCAAGACCCTCGTACGCCTCGCCCTCGGCGCCCCGCCCGAGTCGCTGTTCCGCATGGAACTCTCCGCTGCCTCCCTGTCGGCGGTGGCGTACTACGCGGACGGCAACGCGAGCGTGCGGCTGTTCAACGACACGTCCCACCTGCGTCCCTGAGCCCGGCGGCGGCCCGCGCCAGCTCCTCGATCCGGGCCCAGTCCCCGGCGGCCACCGCGTCCGCCGGGACCATCCAACTCCCGCCCACGCAGCCGACGTTGGGCAGGGACAGATACTCCGGCGCGTTCGCGGGCCCGATCCCGCCCGTAGGGCAGAAGCGGGCCTGCGGCAGCGGACCGGCCAGGGACTTCAGATAGGCGGTCCCGCCCGCCGCCTGCGCCGGGAAGAACTTCATCTCCCGCACCCCCCGCTCCAGCAACGCCACCACCTCCGAGGTGGTCGACACCCCCGGCAGGAACGGCACCCCGGACGCCCGCATCGCCGTCAGCAGGGCGTCCGTCCACCCGGGGCTGACCAGAAACCGCGCCCCGGCCGCCACGCACGCGCCCACCTGCTCCGGCGCGATGACCGTCCCCGCCCCGACCACCGCGTCCGGCACCTCGTCAGCGATGGCCCGGATCGCGTCCAGCGCGGCGGGCGTCCGCAGCGTCACCTCGATCGCGGGCAGCCCGCCGACGACCAGCGCACGGGCGAGCGGTACGGCATCCCCGGCGTCCTCGATGACGACGACGGGGACGACAGGCGCGAGGTCCAGCACAGACGAGGGCATGCCGCTCATCCTGCCGATGTGATGCAGGGTGCGCAAAGGTCATTGCATATGTTGCAACGACCTGGCCGACGGCCTTAGAGGAGGCTCAGTGAATCTCCTCCACCAGCACGTCCAGCGACCACGCCTGCCCCGCCTTCACCGGCGCCTGAGCCTCCACGACGTACCCGAGGTCCCGCAGCGCCTCCACCAGCTGGGCCGGACCCTTCGGCGCGGCCCCGGCCGACAGCAGGCTCCGTACGATCCGCCCCTTCGTCGCCTTGTTGAAGTGGCTGACGACCTTCCGGGTCGGCGCGTGCAGCACCCGTACGGTCGCCGTACGCCCGGCCACCTCGCCCTTCGGCTTCCACGCGGCCGCGTACGCGGCGGACCGGAGGTCCAGGACGAGCCCGTCCCCGGCGGCCTCGGGCAGCACCGACGCCATCGGCGTCCGCCAGTGGGCGCCCAGCGCCCCGAGCCCCGGCAGCTTCACGCCCATCGAGCACCGGTAGGAGGGGATGCGGTCGTTGACACGCACCGCGCCCCACAGGCCCGAGAACACCAGCAGAGACCGTGCGGCCCGCTTCTTCGCGGTCGCGTCGAGGGAGGCCAGGTCGAGGGCGTCGTACAGCACACCCGTGTAGATCTCCCCGGCGGGCCGCGCCCCGGCCGTCAGCAGTCCGGCGTTCTTCGCGACCTCGCCGCGCAGCCCCTCGCTCAGCCCGAGCACCTCGCGCGCCTTGTCCTCGTCACCGGCGCACAGCTCGACCAGTTCCCCGAGTACGGACTCCCGCGCGTCGGTCAGCCCCGGCAGGGACAGCGACTCCAGCTTCAGCGGGGCGCCACGGCCCGAGGACGCCTTGCCTTCCGAGGGCGGCAGCAGGACAAGCACGGGTAGTACTCCTTCTCTCCGGTTCTGCGCCAGGGTACGGGGTGCTGCCCCCGCGCCTTCGACCTACGCTCGACACATGCCCCGCCGCAAGATCCGCGTGACCGGCGCCCCCAAAGCCCCTCTGAGGGCCGCCCTCGCCGCGCTCCGCGCCGAACTCGGCGTACCGGAGGCCTTTCCCGCCGAGGTCCAGGCGGAGGCCGAGCGGTCGGCGCAGGCGCCCGCCCTGCCGTCGTACGACGTCACGGACCTGCCCTTCTTCACCGTCGACCCGCCCACCTCCACCGACCTCGACCAGGCGATGCACCTGTCCCGGCAGGGCACCGGCTACCGGGTCCGGTACGCCATCGCCGACGTCGCCGCCTTCGTCGCACCCCGCGGTGCCCTGGACGCGGAGGCGCACAAGAGGGTGAACACCCTCTACTTCCCCGACCAGAAGGTCCCGCTCCACCCCACCGTGCTCAGCGAGGACGCCGCGAGTCTGCTGCCCGACCGGACCCGGCCCGCCGTGCTGTGGACGCTCGACCTGGACGCGGAGGGCCGTACCGTCGCCGTCGACGTGCGCCGGGCCCTGGTCCGCAGCCGGGCCAAGCTCGACTACGCGGGCGTGCAGCGGCAGATCGACAGCGGGACGGCCGAGGAGCCGGTCGCCCTGCTCAGGGAGGTCGGCCTGGCCCGGGAGCGCCTCGAGGTGGAGCGCGGCGGGATCTCGCTGGGCGTCCCCGAGCAGGAGATCACCGAGCGGGACCACACCTACGAGCTGAACTACCGCGCCCCGCTGCCCGCCGACGGCTGGAACGCCCAGCTCTCCCTGCTCACCGGCATGGCCGCGGCCGACCTGATGACGGCCACCGGCACCGGCATCCTGCGCACCCTCCCGGCCGCACCCGACGGCGCCGTGGCCCGCCTGCGCCGTACCGCGGTCGCCCTGCACATCGACTGGCCGCACCACGTGTCGTACGCCGCCCTGATCCGCACCCTCGACCCGCACGACACCCACCACGCGGCCTTCCTCCAGGAGTGCACGACCCTGCTGCGCGGCGCCGGCTACACGGTCTTCCGGGACGGGAACCTGCCCGCGATCACCACCCACGCCGCCGTCGCCGCCCCCTACGCCCACTGCACCGCCCCGCTGCGCCGCCTCGCCGACCGCTACGCCGCCGAACTCTGCCTCGCGGCCGCCGCGGGCGAGACCCCGCCCGCCTGGGTCCTCGCCGCACTCGACGCGCTGCCGCAGCGGATGACCGAGGGCAGCCGCCGCGCGGCCGAGGCCGAGCGGGAGTGCGTCGACATCGTGGAGGCCGCCCTCCTCAAGGACCGGGTCGGGGAGGTCTTCGACGGCTGCGTGGTGGACCTCTCGGACCGCCAACCGACCGTCGGCACCGTGCAGTTGACGTCCCCGGCCGTGATCGGCCGGATCGAGGGCGAGCACCTCCCGCTCGGCGAACGCCTGCGGGTCCGGCTCACCCGAGCGGATCCGGGCACGTCGAAGATCCTGTTCGCACCCGCGTGAGGGCTCGCGTGAGGGCTCGTACGAGGTCGTCGGGGTCCTCGGCGTGCAGCCGGACCACGCTCGCCGTCCGGCGACGACCGAAGAGGGTCGTCCGGGTGACCGGCGCGGTGAGTTCGAGGGTGAGGGTGGTCCGGGAGGCGACGGGAAGGTCGAGTTCGCCCGCCGCGCGCTCGTGCGTGGTGCGCGTCTCCCGTCGTACGGCCCCGATCGCCGCCAGCGGTATGCGCAGGTCCACATGGGCGCCGTACCGCACCCGCAGCGCGTCCGGGGTGAGCACGTGCGGGCGGACCACGCAGGCCGCGTGCAGGCCGACGACGAACAGCAGGGTGTAGACGTCCAGCAGGAGCACGACCCGGTGCGCGGCGGGCCAGTCGCGCAGCAGCACGGACATGGTGAACGACTCGACCACACACACGAAGCCCAGCCCGAACAGGGTCGAGCCCTGCCCCCGCGCATACCCGAACGCCCGCCCGCCGGCCGTGCCGTGCGTACGCCGGGCCAGCCACAGCCCGAGACTCACGAACAGCCGCGCCTCGTGCCGGACCAGGCCGTGGACGACTCTCACGACCGTTCCCCGGCGAGGATCCGCAGGAGGCGGCGGATCGCCTCGGCCTGGGCGGGCGCGAAGTCGGCGTAGAGGGCGCGCAGGAAGGCGTTGTCCCGGTCGAAGTCCGACGCGGGCAGAAACTCCGCGGGGACCAGGTCGGCCAGAGTCCGCGCGGCCTGCTCCACGCGCGGGTCGTCCGGCGCGGCGTCCGCGAGCGCGTCGAGCAGCGCGTACGCCTCCTGCGCCCGCGCCAGGGCGTCCGGGCCGTCCAGGGTGCCGCGCAGTGCGGACAGCAGCCGCTCCCGGTCCGCCGCGGCCGCGCCGGTGTCGATCAGGGCGAGGATCTCGCGGTCCTTGGCGGCCATGGGGGAGTCGCTGCCGGGCAGACCGGCGAGGAGACCGGCCAGCTCGGGGGAGAACGGCCCGTCGGCGGGCAGCTCCCCGGCCTCCAGCAGCGTCCGCAGCCGCTGCCGGCGCTCCCTGATCTCCGCCTCCTGTCGGGCCAGGTCCTCGTCCAGTTCGGTGAGCACCTCGACCAGGTCCTTGCCGGCGTCGTCGGCGAGCACGTCCCGTACCTCGGTCAGGCCCATCCCCAGCTCGGTCAGCCGCCGGATCCGGGCGAGGACGACGGCGTGCCGGAGGGTGTAGTGCCGGTACCCGTTGGACAGGCGCTCGGGTTCGGGCAGCAGGCCCAGGTGGTGGTAGTGCCGCACCGCGCGCGTGGTGACGCCGACGGCGGCGGCGAGTTCTCCGATCCGCATGGGTCCAGTACAGACGTTGACGTCGCGGAAGGGTCAAGCGGTGACGGCGGCGGAGCCCAGCCAGCGTTGCAGGGCCTCGGGCAGGGACGCGCCGTCGTCCCCGCCGTCCGCTGCCCTCGTGCTCGCTGCTCCCGCGTTCGCTGCTCCCGTGCTCGCTGCCCCCGCGTCCGCAGCCTCCGCGTCCGCCGCCCACGCCACGAACCCGTCCGGCCGAACGAACAGCGCGGCCAGGTCCGGCCGGGCGGGGCAGGCGACGGTCAGGACGTCCAGCCGGTCGCCGTATGCCTCGGCGCGGGCGCGCAGCCTCGGGTCGTCCGCGAGGTCGAGCAGCAGGGCCCGGCCGGTGTGCAGATGGTCGCCGAGCCGGGTGCCGTCGGAGAGTTCCAGGTCAGGGGCGCTGTGGCCGGTGAGGGGGTGGTCGCCGGGGAGGTCGTAGGTCTGCCATACCCCGGAGATCTGCGTGACCAGGTACGTCGTACCGGTGGTGGTCAGGGCCATGTCGGTCACCACCCGGCGCAGGGCCCGGGCATGCCGGTCGGGGCGCATCAGCGCGATCTGGGCGCGGGTCCAGTCGAGCACCCAGGCGCCGACCGGGTGCCGTTCGGCGGTGTAGCTGTCCAGCAGGGCCTCGGGCGCCCGGCCGCGCACCACGGCGGCGAGCTTCCAGCCCAGGTTCATCGCGTCCCCGATGCCGAGGTTGAGCCCCTGCCCGCCGAACGGCGAGTGCACATGCGCCGCGTCGCCCGCGAGCAGCACCCGGCCCCTGCGGTAGTCGGTGACCTGGCGGGCGTTGTCGGTGAACCGGGTCGCCGTCACGACCTTCGTGACGGTCACCTCCGGCACGCCCGCCACCCGGCGCAGGCTGGCCTGCAGTTCCTCGGCGGTGACGGGCGCCGACCGGTCGGCCGGGGGCCCGTCGAACTCGACGCTGAGGATGCGACCAGGGAAGGGCCCGTGGACGTACGTCCCCACATCGGTGGTGTTCCACCCCGCGCCCAGCCGCTCGGTGCCGGACATCTCCACCACCGCCTGGTAGCCGGTGATCTCCGGGTCCGTCCCCGGGAAGTCGAACCCGGCGAGCTTGCGGACGGTGCTGCGACCGCCGTCGCAGCCCACGAGCCAGCCGGCCCGTATCGTCCCTCCGCGCGTGTGTACGGTCACCCCGTCCGCGTCCGCCTCGAACCCGGTCAGCTCCACACCCCGGCGCACCTCGACGCCCAGCCGCGCGGCCCGCCGGGCCAGGATCCGCTCCAGCTCGGCCTGCGGCACACCGAGACCGGCCTCGGCGGCCGGGCCGACCTCCGCCCAGACGGGGTCGGATCCGTCGAACAGGTCGCGGTCCATCATGATCCCGGCGAAGTGCCCGGCGAACTTCGGCGGGACGCTGAGCCGCTTCCCGAAGGCCCGCATCCGTTCCTGGGCCGCCTCCCACACCGCCGCCATCTCCGGCAGCAGGCCCCGCCGGTAGAACGCCACCGCGCTGGGGATGTTGACCGCGCCCGCCTTGATCGTCTCGTCGACCTCGCTCAGCCGCTCCACGACCAGCACCCGGGCCCCGCCGAGCCCCAGCTCACAGCCGAGGAACAGGCCCACGGGCCCGGCGCCGGCCACCACCACGTCGTAATCGGTCGTCGTCATGCCCTCGTCGGTCGTCATGCCCTCGTCGGTCGTCATGCCCTCGTCGGTCGTCATGCTCTCGTCGGTCGTCATGAATTCACTTTAGTCACTAAAAGTTTTGAGCGGCTATAGTTTTCGCATGAAAGAGGAACTTTCGCTGAGGGAGCGCAAGAAGCGGGAGACGCGGCAGCGGATCTCGGACATCGCCACGTTGCTCTTCGCGCAGCGCGGCTTCGACGCGGTGACGGTCGCCGAGGTGGCCCGCGAGGCAGGCGTCTCCACGATGACGGTCTTCAACTACTTCCCGCGCAAGGAGGACCTGTTCCTCGACCGCATCCCCGAGGCCGCCGACCTGTTCGTCACGGCCGTACGCGAACGCGCCCCCGGCGAACATCCGCTCGCCGCCCTGCGCCGCCTCACGCTCCAACTGCTCGACCAAAGACACCCGTTGAGCGCCATCGCGGAGAGGTTCGTGCACTTCTGGCGTGTCGTCATCGACTCACCGGCCTTGCGTGCCCGCGCCCGCGAGGGGGTCGAGGAGGTCGAGTCCGCCCTGGCCGGAGCCCTGGCCGAAACGGAAGTCGCCGACCCTTGCCTGCTGGCCGCCCTGACGGTCGCCGCGTACCGCACGGTCTACGTCACCTCGGCGCGCCGGCTGATGGCCGGGGATCCGGTGGAGGAGGTCGCGGAGGACCACCGTGCGCGACTGGAGGCCGCCTTCGCCGCGCTGGAGCGGATGGCTGCCTAGCTGCCCCTTGACGGCTAACGATGTTAGCCATACCGTCGTGGCTAACGGCGTTAGCCAGCCTGGCCCGGGCGCCGTATGACCCTGGAGGCAGCCATGTCCGCCACGACCACGAGCGCCACCTCGCCCCTCACCGTCCTGCGTCGCACGGCCTGGCTCGCGGCAGCCCTCTTCTGGTCCGCCTTCGCGGTACTGGAGGCCATGAACCACGGCTGGCTCGCCGGCACCCTCGCCCTGGTCTTCCTGGTCCTGCCCGACCTGACCTTCCTGGTCGCCGTAGACGACGCGCCCCACATGGCGAAGGGCCAACTGCCGCCGCGCGCGGTGCCGTACTACAACGCGATGCACCGCGCGCTGATCCCGCTGGCGCTGCTGGTGGCATACGCGTTCGGCCCCTTCACCTGGGCCCCCGCCTTCGCGGCGCTGTGCGGCTGGCTGGCCCACATCTCGTACGATCGCGCCTTCGGATACGGACTGCGGACGAAGGAGGGCTACCAGCGTGGCTGAGCGCCTGACACCGAGGGCACGGGAGATCGTCGCCGCTGCCCGGGCCCTCCTGGAGGAGTCCGGGGCGGCAGCCCTCACCATGCGCACCCTCGCCGACCGCCTCGGTATCAAGGCCCCGTCCCTCTACAAGCACTTCCCAGACAAGCACGCCGTAGAGGTCGAGCTGACGGCACAGATGCTCGCGGAATCGGCCGAGGCCCTGGAGGCGGCGGAGGCCCACACCCCCGGCTCCCTGGAGACACTCGCCGAGGCCTACCGCACCTACGCCCTCGCCCACCCCCACCTCTACTGCCTGGCCACGGAACAGCCCCTCCCGCGCGCCGAACTCCCCGCGGGCCTGGAGGACCGCGCCGCCCTACCCCTGCTGCGGGCCTGCGCCGGCGACCTGGACCTGGCCCGCGCCATCTGGGCCTTCGCCCACGGCATGGTGATCCTGGAGATCCACGGCCGGTTTCCGGCCGACGCCGACCTGGACGCGGCATGGAAGCGGGGCCTGAAGGTGTTGCACGTCTAAGCGGGGTCGGCGAAGTCGGCTGCGGTTCTGCAGCGCCGCAAAGGGGCGCGGGGAACTGCGCGACCAGCCACGACGGCGCCGCAGACGGCTGACGGCACATCGCGGCACATCCCGCGGAGCGCTCAGCAGGCAGAGCACGGCAAGGGGGTGTGTCCGATGACGGAACAGGCGCTGTGGACGAGGGCGCGACTGGGGCTCTGCGGCCCCCCGCTCGACCTGCTGACCGCGAACTTCCGCCGACACACCTACGCCCCGCACGCCCACGACGAGTACACGGTCGGCGTGTGCGTGGGCGGCTCCGAGGTGATCGACTACCGCGGCGGCCACATCCGCACCGGCCCCGGCACGATCGTCGTCCTCGAACCCGGCGAGATGCACACCGGCGGCCCCGGCACCCCCACCGACGGCTACGCCTACCGCGCCCTGTACGCCGAGCCGACCCTGCTCGCGGACGGCACCCTCGGCACTCTCCCGCACTTCCGCGAACCACTCCTCGACGACCCCGAACTGGCCACGGCCCTCCGCCGCGCCCACACCGAACTCAGCGCCTGCCCCGACCCCCTGGAGGCCGAATCCCGCCTCCCCTGGCTCCTGACGGCCCTGGCCCACCGCCACTCCACGGCAAGACCGATCTCGGACCACATCCCCGGCGCAGCCACCCTGGCCCTCACGGTCCGAGACCGCCTGGCCGACGAACTGACAGCCCCACCCTCCCTGGCCCTCCTCGCCTCCGACCTGGGCCTCTCCCGCTACCAGCTCCTCCGAGCCTTCCGCACGACCATGGGCATACCCCCGTACGCCTGGCTCGCCCAGTACCGCGTGACGCGGGCCCGCACCCTGCTGGAGGCCGGCCTCCGCCCGGCCGAAGTGGCGGGCCTGGTGGGCTTCGCCGACCAGGCGCACCTGACCCGCTGGTTCCGCCGAGTACTGGGCGTGACCCCGGCGGCCTACCGCAACAGCGTTCAAGACACTTAACGCGTACACGACCGAAACTCGCCCCATGACTGCACGCGGCTGGTTTCTCTTCTCCCTGATGGGAGTGGTCTGGGGCATCCCCTATCTGATGATCAAGGTGGCGGTGGACGACCTGTCCCCGTCCATGGTGGTGTTCACGCGCTGTGCGCTGGGCGCGCTCCTGCTCCTCCCGTTCGCGATCCGAGGCGGCGGCCTCATCCGGACGGTACGAACGCACTGGCTCCCCATGCTGGCCTTCGCGTGCATCGAGATCATGGGCCCGTGGTTCACCCTGACTGACGCCGAACGGCACCTGTCCAGCTCCACGGCGGGCCTGCTGATCGCGGGCGTACCGATCGTCGGGGTAGTTTTTGCCCGCTTCTTCGGCGACACGGAACGCCTCGGCATGCGTCGGGTTGCGGGCCTGACCCTCGGCCTCGCAGGCGTGGCGGTCCTCACCGTCCCCCACCTCACCGGCGGCGACGCCCGCTCACTCGGCGAGGTCCTGCTCACGGTCCTCGGCTATGCGACGGCCCCCCTGATAGCCGCGCGCTGGCTGAAGGACGTCCCCACCCTCCAGCTCACGGCCCCCTGCCTCACCCTGGCCGCCTTGGTCTACGCCCCCGCGGCCGCGGCCACCTGGCCGTCCACCGTACCGTCGGGCCAGGTCCTGGCCTCCCTCGCCGGCCTGGGCGTCATCTGCACGGCACTCGCCTTCGTGGCCTTCCTGGAACTGATCAAGGAGGTCGGCCCGACCCGCTCCACGGTCATCACGTACGTCAACCCGGCGGTGGCGGTAGCTGCGGGAGCCCTCTTCCTCAACGAGCCCCTGACCTCCGGCATCCTGGTCGCCTTCACCCTCATCCTGGCGGGCTCGGTCCTGGCCACGGCGACCGCCGGTCCCCGCCGCCCCACACGCCCGGTACCATGGTCGACACGGCAGACGAGCCGGGCGGACGGCCGCGTGGAGTCCCCCTAGGGGGCTTCCCGAGGAACGTCCGGGCTCCACAGGGCAGGGTGGTGGCTAACGGCCACCCGGGGTGACCCGCGGGACAGTGCCACAGAAAACAGACCGCCGGGGACCTCGGTCCTCGGTAAGGGTGAAACGGCGGTGTAAGAGACCACCAGTGCCCAGGGTGACCTGGGCAGCTAGGTAAACCCCACCTGGAGCAAGGTCAAAAGGAGCCGCTGTAAAAGGCGGCTCTGCGCGGACGTTCGAGGGCTGCCCGCCCGAGTCCGCGGGTAGACCGCAGGAGGCCGGTGGCAACGCCGGTCCTAGATGGATGGCCGTCGCCGAGGGGTTCGCGAGAACCCTTCGGAACAGAACCCGGCGTACAGCCCGACTCGTCTGCCTCTTCCTCTTGCCCGAGAGGTGAGGCGGGATGGATGTCCTCGGCATCGACGCGTGCGGCAAGCAGGGCTGGACAGCCATCAGACTCACGGACGGCGCGTACGCGGGCAGCCTGGTGGACGTCCGACTCGACGCGTTGATCGAGCGTGCGGGTGGGGTAGCGGCGATTGCGGTGGACATGCCGCTGGGCCTGGTCGAAAAGGGCTGGCGCAGCGCGGATCTTGAGGCAAGGACGTTGCTGAGGGTGCGGCGCAGCAGCGTTTTCCTAGTGGCACCGCGACCGGCCTGGGAGGAGTCGGATTACGCGGCGGCCGGGGATCGGTGCCATGAACTCACGGGCCATCGGCTGAGCCGGCAGGCGTGGGCGCTGGCTCCGAAACTCCTTGAGGCTCGGGCGTGCTGGCTAGCCGACGAGCGGATCCACGAGGTGCACCCCGAGGTGTCCTTCTACGCCTTGGCCGGAGGGGTGCCGATGAGCCACGCCAAGAAGACGTGGCGTGGACAGATGCGCCGCCGCCAGCTGCTGGCCGCAGCCGGGCTCGTGCTGCCGGATGAACTCGGCGAGGCGGATGTCGTTCCCGCGGACGACGTTCTTGATGCCGTTGCCGCGGCCTGGTCGGCGTACCGAATCGCGCTGGGGGTCGCGGGGCGGATTCCCGAGGTGCCTGAGCTGGACGCGGAAGGGCGCGTCGTCGAGATCCGATACTGACTATCCGTCACACACCTTGATCGGTAACCACGGAAATCCTAGCCCTGGCGTAGGCAACATCCGGCAGGGAACAGTGCAGTGACCGGTGACAGGCCGGAGTGGCGTCGGTTTGCGCCTGGCGCGGTCCTTATCTCGCGAACCGGTTACGCGCACATCCCCGGCTGCTCGCACCTGACTGAGGACCTGGTGAAGGAGCCTGAGTGGGGCTGGATCCCGGACCCGGAGCCGGTCTCTGGAACCGGGCGAGCGTGGCTCATCCGGTGGTGGCCACGCAGGTCAACACCAGGCTCCACGCGGTACGACGGTGCACGGACTGCCAGTCTCGGCTGACGGCCCATGCGTGAAGGGCGCGTCGTCAGACTGGCACTTCCAGCAGCGCGCCGGTCAGGCGATCCGCCGCGTCCGGTCGGCCAAGGGCGCGGGCCTGCGCTGCCATCTCCTCCCGGAGTTTTGGTGAGGTGAGGATCGGGGTGCTGGCCGTGCAGAGGCTCTAGGGGATGACCGCCTCCTTCAGCAGGGCCACAGCTGCGGGTGAACTCGCCCTGTCTGCCCGCGCCCAGTGATAAGTGGTCGCGGCAGGGCTTTGGCCCCGCTGGAGTGTGCACACGATCTTCACGGTCCCTCATCATGCGAAACGACAACACAGCTCAGAAGACGATTTCGAGCTCACGGGGCTGTCCCGGCGTACAGCCCGACTCGTCTGCCGTCTTCGCGTTTGCATGGTCTGGGCAGCCGCCGGAGTGGCGATCAGCGGGTGGCGCCTGTCGGCCACAGCACACGCACGGGGACGCCGTTCCGCTCGGCGTAAGCCACCACATCCGCTGTGCCCCCATACCCCCACGCTGGCTTCCCATCCCACACTGCGATCAGTTCGTCGGCCAGGCCGACGAGGATTTCGGACGCGGCCATGTGGGCTTCGGAGGTCGACTCGGTCAGGCCGGTCTCGTGCACATCGCCAGCCCGGCTTAGAAGTCGGTCGTAGACGGGGTGGTGCCAGTCCGGCAGACTCTCGCGGTACTTGGTCGCGGGCACGACGACCTCAAGCTGTCCGCCGTGTTTGAGAACAGCCTGTGCGAACCAGGAGTCCGGGCCGTCGGCGATGCACGACACCGCGACCAGGTCGGCTGCGGCGTGCGCGTTCACTGCCTCGTTGATCATGGCTCGCACGCGTTCCTCGACCTCCGGGCTCAGCCCGCGGTGACCGGTGATCCCTAGCTTCATCTGTCGTCGTCCTCTCCCTGCTACAGGTGTACGTCGTGCAGCCGCTCGTCGAAGTTACGCATCACCTTGGGCGGTGAAGTGGTGGTGAGGCTACGGCGCACTTCACGCGCCCGCTCCACGATCCGCCCCGACCGGTACTGCAGCCCTGCGTCGAGCGCCCGCCCGGCGAGTGCGAACGCCGCCTCGACCCGGCCGGCTGCGAGGTGCCCGGCGGCGATGTCGAGGGCCAGCAGGGCGCGTTGTTTGGCGTGGCCGGTGACCAGAGCCTCTACGTCCTCGGACAGCACCCAATCCGCGAGGCCAAGCCGGGCGCCGCAGGTGACCCGGGCTGCCGCTACCTTCTCGGGGCTGAAGGTGAACACCCACGGCCACGGCGGTGGGTCCTCCGGCAGTGCCTCGGCTGCCGCTCGGGATACGACCAGTGCCTTGTCGGCCGCGCGCCGGTCCCCGGCTGCGGCGTGCCCGAGCGCTTCCACGCTGGAGAGCCACGCATCCGCCACCGGCGGTGCGTTGTCGCCCAGCGCTCGGCGCGCTTTCCGGGCCCGGTTCAGCGCCTCGACACCGTTACCGGCGTGCGCCTCGAACTGGGCCAGGCTCCCGGACTGGTAGGCCGTGAGCAGTGGGTCACCGGCGCTGCGGGCCGCTTTGATCGCCGAGCCGTACCAGGTGCGGGCGGACCCGGTGTCACCCATGTCCCAGTACAACCATCCCGCCAGGCTCGCCGCCTCGCTCGCCACGGCCGCCAGCCGAGCCCGTGCGGTGACATTCGCGTTCTGGGCCACGGTCTGAATGAGCCGCAGATGTCCACGGACGGCTTCCACCAGGTCCCGTGACGGTGTGGAGCCGTCCAGCCGCCTGTATGCCGTGGTGGACAACCGCAGGGCAGCGGCCTGCCCTGCGGCGGTATCCGCCACCTCCGGTCGGGCAGTCAGTACCGGAGCCGCCGCAACCGCGGCAGCACCCCCGAGGAACCTGCGTCGCTCCACGTCTGACCCGTCTCTCACCTGCACCGAGGGGCGGCCACCTGCGAGCCCGACAAGCGCCGGCGGGATCTCCAGATGCGCGGCGGCCGCGGCCAGGGCGTCCGTGCTGTATGTGCCAACGCCGCGCTTCTCCAGGCGGGAGACAGCCGACTGCGACATCCCCAGTGCTTCACCGAACTGGAGCTGAGTCATGCGCCGGTCCCTGCGGGCCAGTTCAATCACTCTGCCGTAATCGCCTGTCCGGGAAGCTTCCCGGATCTCTTCCGCCTGCTGCACGGCTTACCCCCACGCTACGAGTCCACAGGGCCCCGGGCTCCTGCCCGTACCCGCTCAACGCATATCCGCATGCGTTTGCCGCATGCGTGATGGTCCCACAGCGGTGGGTGACCGTTGACTGTCTGTCAGCGCCAACGAGCCCTTAAGCAGGATCTGTTGGCGCGTGATACGGCCCGTCGCCTGCGCTCCTGGGGCGGCCCGTCTACGGCCGCGATCACGTTTCCCACTCGTGAGGGAGGTGAGCGCGGCGCACCCCCCAACCCCACCACCAAGGCGTGACGATGACGATGACCGCGGAGCCACCACCGCAGGGCCACCCCGGCTACAACATCACGATGGGTGCCGAGCCGAAATCTGTCGCCCAGGCCCGCCACCTGGCCCGCCAGAGCTGCACCGCATGGGGCTTCGATGCCGAGACTGGCGAGACCGCTGCCTTACTGACCTCCGAACTTGTCACCAATGCCGTCCTCCACGGCCGCTCGCACTCCATCCGTGTCCAGGTCGCGCGGGTTGACGGCGACCTGGTCAGGATCGTCGTCGTCGACAAGTCCCACCGCATGCCCGAGATGAAGCACCCGGATCCCGAAGACGTCAGCGGCCGTGGCCTGCTCCTCGTCGATGCCCTCACTGATCGATGGGGCACAGACCTGCTGCCCTGGGGCAAACGCATGTGGGCCGAGATTCTGATCAAGAAGCAGAGCGAGCAGTGAGCGGTCGCCGCTGGCGCGGCGTCCTCGAACCGTACCTATGGCCCGCTCCCCGCCGAAGCCGCGTCGCCCCTGCCGCCTTTGGCTCATGAAGCTCCGCCCGTATTCCCTGCGCAAGACCGGGACAGGCGGCCACCCAACACCACACGAGAAGGGAGCACCATGAGCACTCCCCGACCTCCGATCCCCGGCCCGGACCCGCCGGGCGGTCCCGGCACACCGCCTGCAACACCCGCCCCGAGCAGCCAACACAGGAGGTAACCCAGTGGGTAAGCACCAAGGACCCCCAGCCCCGATCCAGCCGCCGCCTCCACCTCCCCCGCCATCGCCCGACGGCTCCGGTCCGCCTGGTGACGGAGGCCACCGAAAGTGACCGCGAAGCACCAGGAGCGCCCCGGCCGTACGCGGCTGGGGCGCCGCCTCACGGAAACCGGCGCTCTCTCCTCGGACTGGGTACCGGCGTTCGCGGCCGTAGACCGCGCCGCCTTCTTGCCTGACCTGATGTGGCTGTGGGACATGGACACCGAAACAGCCGTCCCCGTTGACCGGCGCGAGGACGCCGCCGCCTGGCATGACACAGCCGACAGCGACAAGCCGATCGTGACGCAGTGGGACGACGGACGGCACAACGGCACCAAACCCGGTCGGGTGCCCACCAGTTCGGCTAGCGCGCCTAGCATCGTGTACGGGATGCTGCGGGACCTGGACATCGACGTCGGCATGCGCACGCTCGACATCGGCACCGGCACGGGCGAAACCGCCGGACTGCTCGCCCACCGCCTCGGGTGGCGGAACGTGAGCACGCTCGAACTGGACCCGGCCGTATCCTGGGCCGCCCGGGAACGCCTTTGCCGACTTGGCCTGTACGTGACCACCGTCATCGGCGACGGCGCGGATGGATACCCGGCCGCTGCCCCGTACGACCGGCTACTGGTCACCTACGCTGTGCGCACCGTGCCCGCCGCGTGGATCGCGCAGACCCGTTCAGGCGGCGTGCTCGTTGCCCCCTGGGGTACGCACTACAGCAACCGTGACGCTGTTGCCCGCCTGGTCGTGAACGGTAGGGTCGCCTCCGGCAGGTTCACCCAGGCCGTCGAGTTCATGAAGGACCGCCACGATCGCGCTCCCTGGCCGAACCATGGCGAGTACGTCACGGACTGGTCGGGTGCCAGTAAACAGACCGCAGACCTCGCGCCGGCTGAACTCGACGCCGCCCGGTTCGCGCTCGGCCTGGCCGTGCCGGACTGCGTCCACACCGCCTACGCGGAGGCCGACGGCACTCCGGCCGCCTGGTGGTACAGCATCCGTGACCACTCGTGGGCCGCCGCCCGGTGGTCCGAAACCGAATCAGCCAGTGTCTACCAACGCGGCCCCCGCCGCCTGTGGGACGAGATTCAGGCTGCTCACCGGTGGTGGGAGCTGCGTGGGTGCCCGCTGGTGGAGAGGTACGGGCTCACTGTCGATCCGTCTGGCGCTACGGTGTGGCTGGACGAGCCGGACCAGCCAGTACCGCAGACCGCGACCCGGTAGGAGGCGCACCGTGGACCGAGAGGACGAGCCGCTGGAGGTCTGGGCCGCACGCCGCGACCGGCGCCGGGAAGCGGACCGGCAGATCGTCGGCACACGCCGCGTCGTCTCCCTCGCCCCCGGCCCGAAGGCGGCCCATATCAACCCCGAGGGCCCACGGGCCCTTCTGGGGTGGGACGGGCACGCATGGGTGACGGTCGGCGTCGCACGGAACGCCGACGAAGCCCGCGAATTCCTCGGCCACATCCCGGTCCCGGCCGCGGAACCCGGTGCCGAAGTCCCGCCAGCAATTCCCGGACTCGGCCTGGGGCCAGGACGGCACCGTAAACCCTGACCCGGCACAATGATGCCTCCGCCAGTCGGACTGGCGGGTGGGCCGCACGAGTTCGGCGGGCTGGATGGCCGTCGCTGAAGGGCCCGCAAGATCCCCCGGAACAGAACCCGGCGTACAGTCCTACTCGTCTGCCTTCTGGGATCTGACCAGGGAAAACTTCCTGATCAGGGCAATGCGTCCTGGGGGAGTTCCTGCCTGTACGTGTGGATTCCTGGGAGTCCCGCGCGAACGATCCTATGTCGAACTTCATCCGCCCATTCTGTGTTGACTGCGGCAGAGGACGGGTGCGGTGAACGCCAGCCTGGAGTTGAGGATGGCATGGATTTCGGCCAGGCGTTTGCCCTGGGAAAGCAAGACAGCGATGTGTGCGACCACAAGGCACCGACGAGCTGATGACTGCCGAGATCGTCATGCATGTGCTTCTTGGGTAACCTCGGCGTATCAAGGGTATGAAAAGACCCTCCAGGATCTGCTGGGGCCAATTTCGCGCTCTGCAGTGAGCGATCTGGATGCAGCGTGCTGCTTGCCCCCTCGCTGTTTCTGCTGGTGCGCATGGTGATGGAGGGGGCGATGTCTACCTGGGGCACGGGCATATTCATTGTCCCGCCGTGTACCGTCCCCACGCGAGGATCAGCTGGCGGACCTCAGCTGGGCGATCTGCTTGTCGAGGTTCCTTACCTGTATCGAGTCGGCTCCGTAAGCGTCGACCAGGAGGATACGGACGGCTTCGAGTTCCACGAGCGATTCCTCCAAGTAGCCGGACGCCGCCAGCATCTGGGCGACGACGAAGCAGGAGTCGCGGATCTGGTCCGCGGTGTCGCCGTCAGCTGAGGCGTGGGCGTTCTGCACGTAAAACCGCAGCTGCGGAAGGGCCCTGTCCGGTTTCCCGATCTCGGCGTACGCGTGGCCGGCATGGTAAGCGCAGTCCAGGACGATGGGGTCGCTAGGCGGTAGGTACTTGCGGTAGTCGCGGCCGACGACGTCGAAGAGCGTGGCGGCATGGGTGTACTCGCCAGCGTAGAACTGTGCGGCGGCCAGGAAGTGGCGCAGGCGCAGCTCCAGGTAGGGGTCATCTGCAGCGCGGGCGACGCCCGCTTCGAGGAGACGGATCGCCTGGGAGGGTTGGTCATTGTCCAGAAGCGCCTGCACGTTCGCCTGCAGGGCTGCTGCTTCGGCGTCCGTCAGCCGAGTCCGGTCCGTGGCCTGCTCCCGTGGCCTGGTCGCGGCCAGGAGAGGCAGACGGAACGGGCGGGTCGGGTCACGGCTGTCCTCGCCAGTGGCGGATGCTCCGGTTGATGCGGCTGCGTGAGGAAGAAGCGCCTCATATACGGCCTCTGCCTGAGGCCGCTTCCCCGGGTCCTTCGCGAGCATTGACGTTACGAGGGTGTCGAGTGCCGCCGGAATGTCGGCACGGCGCGTCAGTACCGACGGGGCGGGTGTCTTCAGGTGGTGGGCGCGCAGGGGCATGGCGGAGGTTGCGAAGAACGGTACGTCCCCCGTGAGCAGTTCGCAGAGCAGGCAGCCGAGGGAGTAGATGTCCGACGCGGAGGTCACCGGCTGGCCGAGGCATTGCTCGGGTGACATGTACGGCGGAGTGCCGACGGTCTTGTCGACCTGGGTCAGCCTTGGCAGGGCCCCTGCGCCGCGAAGGATCGCGATGCCGAAGTCGAGGACCTTCACCAGACCACCGTCGATGACAATCATGTTGGCTGGCTTGATGTCGCGGTGGACGATGTCGACTTGGTGCACGCCGACCAGGACCGCGGCGATTTGCGCGGCGATCGACGCGGCCCATGCCACGCTCGGTGGCGCAGAGGTGTAGTCCGCGTGGTTGAGCAGCGTTTCCAGGGTCGATCCGCGCAGCAGCTGCATGACCAGCCACAACTGGGTGCTGCCATCGTTGCCGGTTTCGACGCCCGTGTCGTAGACCGCGGGAATGCCCGGGTGTTCGAGCTGGGCAGTGGTGCGGATCTCCCGCAGGAAACGCTTGCGGTCCCGTTCCATCTGGTCGAGGAGATCCGCTGCCTCCGGGCTGTCCGGCGCGGTCGGAACCGGTCCGGACGACGGCCGCAGGAGTTTGATCGCTACGCTTCGGTCCAGACGCTCGTCATAGCCGTGAAAGACCTCACTCATGCCGCCGCGGCCGAGTACACCGTCCACGCGGTAGCGGCCCGCGAGGAGCCGTCTACCAGGAGACTGTGCCACACCGTCGTTCACGTCCCACCACCCCTGCCCAGCGATAAGAGCACATGACATACGTGGCTACGTACCGTGCCATCTCGATCGGTCACTGTTCGAGCGCCTGATCGCCGGTTTCTCGACGCATTTCGGCGCGCAGCCGGGCGAGCGCCTCGTCCCGTGCGGGCTCGGTGATGATCCGGTATGCGCGCTTGCGGGCCGCCTCCTTGATCGCCTTCCGGAATTCGTTGTTGTCGAAATACAGCTTCATGAAGTCGGTGTTGCGCTCAGCGTTCTCCGCGACAATGTCGTCGAGCCGATCGTCGGCGACCTGGCCGAACCGGTTCTCGTCGTTCATGAGCGCGATCTGCTGCATTCCCGTGTCCTCTACCAGCCCCACGACCTGCTGGTAGACGAGGATCTGATCGGAGGTGCCGAGCCCCAGCCCGAATCGCTCGTTCAGCTCCTCTATCACCTCCGACAGCGGCTTGACCTCCGGCTCCCGGTAACCTCCTCCGTCGGCTGCGTGGCCGCGTACATCGCGGTCGCCGACGGGGGACAGCGAGACGTTGTGACGTCCCGTGTACTCGAGCCGGAAGTGGCTCAGGTCGGCGTCGCCTATGTCCACCGACGTGGGCGACCGGCCCGGGAGCCGGAGCAGCAAGATCCGGCCGTACTGATACAGGCGCTCCAAGTCGCGATCGCCCCAGTCGACGATCTGCGCGATGAGGCTGTAGGCGCGTACGTAATCCCGTAGGGCGGTGCGGAAGCCCTCCCGCTCGTCGTCGGTCGTCAGATCGGCGAAGCGATCGAGTGCCGGCTTGAGGTACTCGTGCAGCTGGGCATGGAGCCTGCGCTCGGCCGCGTCCGTCATCCGGTCGGGTCCGGCTGCAGCCAGAACACGGATGAACGCCTCCATTTCGGAGGCGACAAGCAGCTCGTACGCCGTCACCTCGCGCTGCTTGGTGTACAGCAGGTTCGGGTCAGTCGGCTCGCTGATGGTCGCCTCGAACCAGTCTGCGAAGGCCTCCTTCATATCGGTGGCTGTGTTGACGAAGTCGAGGACGTGTACATCCTCCTGAGCCTTGAGCGGGTGGATGCGGTTGAGTCGGGACAACGTCTGCACCGCCGCGACACCGGTGAGCGGCTTGTCGACGTACATCGCGCACAGTAGCGGCTGGTCGAACCCGGTCTGGTACTTCTCCGCGACCACAAGAAGCCGGTACTCCTCCTGGTTGCGGGCGACAGCCTGCGGATCGTCGGCCTTGGTGTAGGCGAAGTGCTCCGGCAGTCGGGCTTCGGAGAAACCGTTGAGCTGAGCCTCGGTGAACTCCAGTCCGGTGGCCTCGCCCTTGAGCTGCCCGGAGAACGCGACGAGTGTGCTGCAGTCGGTGTACCCGCGCAACTCGACGTAGGCGCGGATCGCCTGGTATAGGCCGAGCGCGTGTGACCGGTCGGGCGTGACGACCATGGCCTTGGCTCGGCCGCCGAGCCGGCCGGCGATGTTCTCCCGGAAGTCGTCGACGATCAGTTTCGCCTTCTGCTCCAGCGACTTGGGGTGCTGCTCGGCATAGCGGACCAGCATGCGCTTCGTCCTGGATGAGTCCACCTCTGGATTGGCTACGTCCGACTCTGCCTTCTGCACCGCCTCGTTTCGCAGTCGCCACTTGGTGTCGTAGGTGATGTAGTTCGCCAGGACATCGAGGATGAAGCCCTCCTCGATCGCTTGCCGCATCGAGTAGATATGGAAGGGCACGTGCATGCCCTTCTCGCCGGTGCGTGGGTGAACTCGGTCCGGATCGAAGGCGCCGAACAGCTTCAGTGTTGGGGACTTCGGCGTGGCGGTGAACGCGAAGTATGACAGGTTCGGTTGCCTGCCGCGCACCCGCGTCATGTACTCGACCTCGTCCTCGTCCTCCTCGCGCGGGGCCGCGTTCACGCCGAGGGCCTTCTTGAGCTTGATCGCAGACTCGCCGCCCTGCGAGGAATGCGCCTCATCGATGACCACCGCGTAGCGCTTGCCCTGCAGGCCCATGTCGGCGATCTTTCCAAGCACGTAGGGGTACATCTGCAGTGTGCTGATGACGATCTTTGACGTGGAATCGTCGAGGGCCGCGGCCAACTGAGTGGAGTCTTGGTCGATCTTCTTGACGACACCAGGCGTGTGGTCGAACTGGAAGATGGTTCGCTGCAGTTGGCGGTCGAGTACGACCCTGTCCGTGATCACTATGATCTTATGGAAGACGGGCTGGTTGGCGGCGTCGTAGAGGTTCGACAGCCGATGCGCGAGCCAGGCGATCGTGTTGGACTTGCCCGAGCCCGCCGAGTGCTGGATGAGGTAGTTGTGTCCGGCGCCGTGATCCCGGGCATGGCCGATCATCTTCTGGACCGCGTCCCACTGGTGGTAGCGGGGGAAGATACGCGGAGAGGTGTGCGGGCTTTCTCGTACGCCCTTCTTGTCCGGCAACTGAATGTGCAGGAAGCGGTGCAGGATCTCCAGCCAGTTGTCGCGCTGCCATATCTGCTCCCAGAGGTAGGCGACGGCGACGCCTCCGTCCGGAGCCGGCGGGTTCCCCGCTCCGCCTGACACGCCCGGTCCATTGGAACCGATGTTGAACGGCAGGAACTGAGTTTCGGCGCCCCGCAGCCGTGTAGTGATGAAGGCGCGGTCCGGGTCGACCGCGAAGTGGACCAGAGCCCTCTTTGCGAAGAACACCTCGTTCGGATCGCGATGTCGGTACTGCGCGATGGCATGGTCGGCGTTCTGCCCGGTGTTGGGGTTCTTCAGTTCGACGCTCGCGACGGGCAAGCCGTTCACGAAGAACGCGAGGTCCAGCGAGTGGCGCGGATGCCGCAGGCTGTAGTGCAGCTGACGTGAGACGGTAAGGATATTCGCGTTGTACTCGGCCAGGGCGTCGGCAGCCAGGGTGTGCCCGGGGCGGAAGTACGCAAGGTCGATCTGTACGCCTCGGTCGCGTACGCCCTGGCGCAGCACATCCAGGACTCCGCGCGCGTCGATCTCGGTGGCCACGCGCTGCGCGAACTGCCGTCTTGCGGCGCTCCGGTCGTCCCCGTAGAAGCCGACAAGGCGGGCCCAGTTCCGCGTCTGTGTTGCGTCAATGAACCGGTACATCTCGTCGGCATCGATGGCGAGTTCGACATCGAAGGTTCCCCGCGCCTGGGACCAGCCGCGTGCGAGTAGCTCAGCCTCGACCCGGTTCTCGAAGGCAACCTCGGTGTGGGCGCCTGGGCTCATACGGACACACCTTCTCCGGTCGGAAGCTGAGGGCGTGCGGTTGTCACGTCGACCTGGCCGGTGACGGCGGCTGTGATCAGGGCCTGGCGGCGCTCGGCGAGAACGGCGAGTTGGCGTTCTCGAAGTGAACTCTCAGCCCTGATTACTGCAACAGCGTCATCGACATCCTTCACTAGCTTCTGTTGTTCGCTAAGAGACGGAAGGGGGACAATGAGATCTCGAATATCTCCCAGCGAGAGCTGGGTTTTGGTTCCCCCGTATTGGTTGCCCAGTAGTAGTTCCTGAATCTGTGGCGCAGAGAGCGCATATGCAAGCCATCTCCCGTCGATTGCCTCACCGGGCCTGATAAGGCAAACGTGTTGACTTACATTAGTATGAGCGATTCTCTGGTCTGCTAGTGAAACCCAGCCTGTATTTGCCCCTGTGATGCCAATTAGGATATCCCCTGCACGGACCCTTGAGCGCAGAGATTCGGCGGAGGCTTCCGGCGGGATATTTACCCGCGCCAGGGCTTCAAGGTTCGGCTCGATGCTATCTCGCCGCAGGTTCGCACTTCTAAAGAATGGTGTTCCTGTGGGTCCGGTATAGTCACCCCACCCGCGCGGGCCACTGGTGACCAAATCAAGGTAGTAGCCGAGTCGGACATTACCGCATCTGCGATCTGGGAGGATGGAGAGAAGTCGCGCACGCCGTTTGGCTTGTAGGAGTTCTAGAATCTTGGAGATGGAATCAGTCAGATGGTCAATCCGGGAGGTTGCGACGTCGAGAAATTCGGCGATGCGGCGCTGCTCGGCGAGAGGGGGAAGGGCTACGCGAAGGCCGCGTAGCTCGTCGTTGTCAATCTCGATCTGTCCGGGGCGCACGCCGCGAGACATGCGCGCGTACTCGATCGTGTAGACATTTGAGCGCAATAGCCAGTTCAAGAATCGGGGGTCTTCGCCGTGACTTGGGCGGAAACAGAGATAGTGTCCTGAAACAATCCCCCGAAGCTGGGAGATCCCGACCGACCCCTGCCATGCTTTCATCCGGTTAACGATGAACCATCCGCCATTGACGAGCTGGTAGATATTTCGGTTCTCGGCGGTCTGATTAGCATTATCGTCGCGACTGCTCTTCTTTACGACACCGTGCGCACGATAGACGCTGAGCATCTCCTCTTCTGGATGACCGACGTCCTTTATCCGGTCGAAGAGGGCCCAGAGTGGAATGTTTCGCCAATCTTTTGGCCATTCGACTGATGTTGGTAGCTGCCTCGCACTCATCCCGTCACCTCACCCAGCAGCTTCTGAACCTGCGCCTCCAGGTCGCGTAGCTCTGCATCGATTGCCGTGAGCGGCCTGGATGGTGTGTACACATAGAAGTGCCGGGTGAGCGGGATCTCGTAGCCGATCTTGGTCTTGTCGTGGTCGATCCAGGCGTCGGGGACGTGTGGGGTGATCTCCCGCGTGAAGTAGGCGTCAATGTCCTCGTCGAGCGGGACGTTCTCGTAGTCACGCAGGTCCGGGTCGGGGAGGACGTTGCCCTTCTTATCCTTTTGTACCTCGCCCTCGGGGTCGGATACCGAGACTGCGCCCCACAGTCCCTTCTGTAGAGATGCCGCACTCGGCCAGAGGGCTCCCGCTCCTGCAACGGTTGCGTGCATCGCGTCGGTGGCCTCCTGCTTCGTCCACCAGACCGAGCCATCCAGCTCGCGCAGTATCTGGATGAACGTCTCGCGACCCTCCCAATTAGCCAGAGTCTTCGCGTTCTCCAGCGCGGCCACGGTGTCCTTAGTGATTTCGAAGCGGAGTTTGAGTGGGCGCTCGACGGTGATGCGGTGATAGCCGAAGTCCCGGTTGTTGAAGATCTTCACCCTGCTGTGGTTCGCGTGTTCGGGGTTCTCTGCGACAGTGAGGGCGTCGACGTACAGCTCGGTGATGTGCTTGATCTGCTCGTCGGTGATCTTCTTGCGCTTGTCGCCAAATGACTTGCGTTCCCTCTCCCACTGGTCGCGGGCGTCGAGCAGGATCACTTTGCCCCGCAGCCTCTCGGCCTTGCGGTTGGTGAGGATCCAGAAATACGTGGAAATGCCGGTATTGTAGAAGAGCTGGTCCGGCAGGGCGACGATGCCCTCCAGCCAGTCGTTCTCCAGGATCCATTGGCGGATCTTCGACTCACCGGACTCGGCGGCGCCGGTGAAAAGTGGCGAGCCGTTGAAGACGATCGCCAGCCGGGAGCCCTTGCCCTCGACGGGTTCCATCTTGGAGATCATGTGCTGCAGGAAGAGGAATGAGCCGTCGTTGATACGCGGCGTTCCCGCGCCGAAGCGGCCGGCGTGGCCGATCTTGGTCTCGTCCTCGACCGCGTCCTTGACCTTCTTCCACTCCACGCCGAACGGTGGGTTGGCCAGCATGTAGTCGAACTTCCGGTCCGGGTGACCGTCGTCGCTGAAGGAGTTGCCGAAGTGGATATGGCCGCGCTGGTTGCGCATGAGCATGTCCGACTGGCAGACCGCCCAGGACTCGGCGTTGATTTCCTGACCGAAGAGGAAGACTTCGGCATTCGGATTGATCGACTTGATCAGGTCCTCGGTGGCGGTGAGCATGCCGCCCGTTCCGCAAGCTGGGTCGAGGACGTTGATGACCTGACCCTCGGCGACGATGGTGTCCACGTCCGGGGCGATCAGCAGGTTGACCATCAACTTGATGACTTCGCGTGGAGTGAAGTGCTCACCAGCGGTCTCGTTGGAGTCCTCGGCGAACTTGCGGATCAGGTGCTCGAAGACGTAGCCCATGTCGTGGTTGGTGAGCTTGTCAAGGTCGCGCATTTTGGCGAACCTGCCCACAACCTCGTAGAGGAGCTTCGCGCCCGCGAGCCGGGTGATCTCATTGTCCAGGTCGAAGCGTTCCAGGATCCTCCGGACGTTGGAAGAGAAACTGTTGATGTAGTCGCGCAGGTTCTTCGCGACGGTCTGCGGATCGCCGGCGATGGTTGAGAAGTCCTGCTTGGAGGTGTTGTAGAAAGGCAGCTTCGCTGCGACCTCCAGCAGGCGGGTCTTGTTCTGGATATTTAGGGAGGCATCACGGTCCCACACCGCCTGACGTGTCGGGGCCATCACCGCGTCGAGACGACGCAGAAGCGTGAAAGGAAGGATTACCTGCCCGTACTCGTGCCGCTTGTAGTCGCCGCGCAGCAGGTCGGCAACCGACCAGATGTCGTTCGCCATCTTGGAATGTGTCGGGCCTGAAGTCACAGCTCTCTCGTCTCGTTGTCGGTCGCAATGGCACCATCAGTGTCCCGCGCCGCGGAGAAGCCCGGTGCTAGAACACCCGTAGTCAGTGCGTGGAGGGTTTGGTCGATTACATGCGAGCTCGTCTTCGCGAGCGCCGTGAGCGTGTCCTGCAGTTGTTGCAGATAGCGGAACGCGTCGCCGTAGCGGCGCTGTTCGGCAAGGGGCAAGCGAGGGATGCGGCAACGGCGCAAGTCCTCGCGGTTGAGCGCACCAAGGGTGTTGGCCACAGGCAGAGCCTGGGCGTCGGCCTGCAGAAAGGCCACGACGAAGTGCGGATCCAGCCGGTCGGCGTTAATCTCGACGACCTGGGCCACACCGATCCCGTCCTCGGCGGTGCCGGTCGCCACGACCGGCGGACGCCCGAGTGTGCGCATGAGTAGATCGCCAGCGCTCGGCGTGGTCTCGCGTGAGCGGATTTTCAGTGCTCCGGTGCGTTCCAGTTCTGCGAAGGAGACGTACATGTGGCGGACCTGAGTGTTGGGCGCGGTGAAGTTCGGCAGTCCCTGTCCGATGTGCGTATAGAGGGCCCGCAGCCGACCGGTGACACGGGCGAAGTCGTCTGGGCTCGTCTCCACATGTGCGCTGACGTACCGGGAGGGTAGGAGGCTGACATCATCGTCGAGGAGTTCCTGACACGGCACGGCGCGAGAGACGGCCGGGCTGTCGCCGCGGACGATGTCTCGCCAGGCGGCATTTCCGTCTGGGACATCGGCAGGGTCACTCAGCCCCGACAAGTCGATCATGTCCACGGTATCGGGGGTGGGGGTGCCGTAGGGGCGTCGCAGGACCCAGATGTGGAGGCTTGAGTCCGGTGTCGAGCCCATCCCTGTCGGCAGCGCGATCACGCTGCGGAGAGCGCCGGAGCGCACCAATGCGGTGCGGATGCTCTGCCCGGACGGTTGGATGCAGGTGCGCGGGGACACTGCGACGACGGCCACGCCATGCGGGCGGAGGTGCGCGTAACAGTGCTGTACCCAGGCCAGCTCAGGGTCGCGCGGAGAGGGGATGCCGAACGTCCAGCGCTGATCGTCGGCCAGTTTGGTTGCCGGCCACTGCAGCAGGTCGAAGGGTGGTTCGCAGATGACAGCCGCAGACGCGCCCAAGTAGGTGCCGAGCTGGTTGTCTAGCAAGGAATCCCCGGAGTGGATCTCGTACTTCACGCTCTGGGTGTCGCTCCGCAGGTGTAGCGCGGCTTTCGCTTTCGCCGCTGCCAGCTCGTCGATCTCCTGCCCCACTAGTTTGACGCTGCTGCCGAACCTGTCGGCGACGGCCATCAGTAGCGTCGCCTCGGCGCAGGCAGGGTCGAGTACGACAGGTGGGTCCGTATCGGGCACGTCGGTGTCGTCTGAGTGGTTTGGCGGGGGCGCCGTTGACTGCGGAAGCAGGGATGTCATCACCCTCGCCAGCAACTGGCCAGGGGTGAGGTCGGCGAGACCGTGCTCCGGCTCTCGCGTGTAGCTAGGTCCACCGCTGGCGAACGGTGACAGGTCGCTGATGCTCTGAGTCCCGGTCTCCGTGCTGCCAGCGGTCGCCAGCTGGTCACTCTTTCCGGTCTCCTTCAGCCACGCCTCAACCTCCTTCCGAGAGAACGTCGGACGTTGCGGGGTGCCGCCGAGCTGCTGCGGGAACCCCGGGTAGCGGCGTCGCCAGTTGGAGACGGCAGCACGGCCGACACCGGCCAGCCGCGCAATCTCGGCGGCGGTCATCTGGTCGTGCTGGTCCGAGGTCATGTTGGTGACCGTATCTGTAGGCCTCTCATTACGGCAAGTGCGCGTGAACATCGACGTTACCGTACACAACTTCACTGTGTACATTCAAACTGCATGGCACGAATGACCACAAGGGGCTTGCGGGGGCGAGGTCTGCCCACTACCGTCCTTTTCGGTGGAGTCGCAGCGTCGACCGATGGCTCCTCCGGATTCCCCGCGTCAGGGCCGCCCCCGGCACCCCCGGGATGGCTGGGCTGCGTCCCAAGTGCTTCCGAACCGACCCGCTCCCAAGCCGCAGCGGACGTCTGCGCTGCATTGGTCATGCCCATGCCTATTTCGACTCTTATGAAGGTCGGGAGACGCGCGACCGAGATCGCCTAGCTGGAGGAGAAAAGTGCACCATCAGCGCAAAGTCCGCGCCGTCGAGCGCGCCCTACGGCACTGCCGGCACGGGAAGCCGACTTCCTGCGGCAAGACCTGGTTCGTTGACCGCATCGCCGCGGACCTGGCTCTTGCCGGGATTCGTGCTCATGGGGCGGCGCGCGTCAAGGCCCCCATCCGCTCCTACAACTGTCCGCGGTGCCACGGATGGCACCTGACCTCGGCTCCCGCCCGGCGGGACCACGCAACACGAAAGATCACACGACGTCACTGACAGGACGACCGAGCGCTAGCCCCTGCTGTTCGCGCGCTATCTACGGACCCACTACGGGGCGCGCATCAGCTCCACCTCGAACAACCGGAGGAAGAAATCACCCACCCGACCGCCATGGCGACCCTTTACCGCCTCATCGGTGTCACCCCCACTGTGGAGGCGATGAGGACGGCGATTGAAGGAGACCGGCTCAACCACTGGGAGGCCCACCTGCACGACGCTAGTGCAGGGCTGGGCGTGCCTGCGGTCTTCCTCAGGGCCGGAAAGGACTGCGAGGCAACCTGGTGCGGAGTAATGGCGCGCACCACAGGGATCCGAGTCGCGGAGCCCAAGCGTCGGACGGCCGCGCTCCTGCTGATCGCCGTCGACGGCGGAGTGTACGCCATCGCCCACGACGAGGGCTTCCGCCTGCTCCCCGAGGACATCAAGGACCCTCGCTTTGGCCTCTCCTTTGCCATCCGGCAGATCGACCCCCAGCAGGTCCGCGGACTGGTCGCCTACACCCTCGGACAGGCCAGGACCGACATCGCGATCGTGCCGGGCGGCATCCCCGTCCCCTCGCTCGGCATCCGGGAATACGCCCAGCTCGTGTCTCGCATCGGCGGCTACCTCGACAACACCGAGCTGACGTACTCCCAGTACGGCCGGGGAAAGACCACCAGCGCGGAGGGCGGGAGCGGCCTGCGACTTCGGCTCGGCGTCGAGCCCGCAGACCTGATCGCCGACGTCCGAGAGATCAGTCGCATCTGTCGCGAAGTCGAGCCTCAGCAGGGACTGGAGTTCGTCGAACATCTCGTACCGGTCCGGGATCCGAAGACCCGTGAAGTCCTCGACTCAGCCTTGGACGACGCCCTCGGACGCTTCGACGACGGCGCGATCACCATTTCTGTACCGGCGGACTATATCGGTGCCTATGAGGAGGCCGTGGCCTTCGGGGTGAAGATCGGTGCAGGCGGGCCGAAGCGGGTGGACGATCTGGCTGTTGGTCATCTTCTCGACTGTGTGCGTACTCGTAAGCCTGGCCTCCGCTTGGAGGCACTGCGCGAGGGCAGGGTCTACGTCTACCAGCACGACGCGGCCGACCTGCCTGCCGCCACCAAGGCACTGCGCTGGATCGAGGCGGAAACGAGCCTGGGTGAGCGGCGGTTCTGTCTGCTCGACCAGTCCTGGTACGAGATCGGCGCGATCTATCGGGCCGAGGTCAAGAACGTCATTTCTCGGGTGATCAGCCCCACGCCCTCGATGTCCCTGCCTCCGTGGCCGCGGGGCGTCGACGAAGAAACGTACAACCGGAAGCTGTCCGAAGCCTCGGAGGGACGAGGTTTCATCAATCTGGACCGCGCCTACGTGAAGAACCCCCTCAAGCGTCGTGATGTCCTGGAGGTCAGCGACCACTTGACCCCTGACGGCACCCTGGTCCTGGTCAAGCCGGCTCACGGTCGGTCGGGTCCGCTCAGTCACCTGTTCAACCAGGGACTCGTGGCCGTCCAGATGTTGCAGAACTCGGCTGCGGTTCGAGCAGAGTTCGCCAGGGTCGTCCGCGAGAGGAGTGGCGGTAGGCGCCGCCTTCCTGAGAACTTCGTTCCCCGGCGGCTTGTCTTCGCCATCCACCTGAAGCGCGGGACGGAACTGACGCCGGACACGCTCTTCGCCTTCTCCCAGGTCACACTCGCGCAGACTGTCAAGACCCTGCAGCAGTGGGGCGTCACGGTCGAGGTCATCGGTATCCCGGACGGCGGCCCCAACGCCGCCCATGACAACGTGGAGGAGTCTGCGGCGTAGGCGCGACGACACAGCTTCCTCGTGTGCGGCTGCTGATTCGTGGCCGACGATTCCGGCCGGCTCGACCTGCGAGGTTCTTCCGGCCGGGAGACCGCAACTGCGAGCCGGATTCGGCGTATCGCAGCATCGAGACGACGAGGGCTACGACGGCGGCGATGTAGAGGACGACGGCGGTGCGCTGCCGCACTGCTCGGACTCCTCACCACACACCCGAAGTTCGGCCCACGTGACCTTGCCCCAGCCGTGAAGGTCGTAGCCCCAGCGATCGGCGATTGTGTCGATCACAGACAGACCCCGGCCGTTCTCGGAGTCCTCGTCCGGCTTCGTCATCTCCGGACCCTCGCGGGACTTGTCGGCCACGCCGATGCGAATACGGTCCTCGGTGACGCGTCGGACCACGACGCGGGCTGCGCGATCGTGGGTGTGGTCGAGGCTGTTGGTGAACAGCTCGGACACGATCAGCGCTGCGGCGTCGACCAGCTCGACTATGCCCCACCGGTTCAGCGCCTCGGTGACGAGCTGCCGGGCACGCCCGGCGGACTCCGGTTCGCACGGCAGGGTTTTGCTGTAGCCGATGCCGGTCGCGGCGGGTCTGGCGGCGGACATGGTCACGAAATGTTCCTTCCGGTGGGCGTGGGACGCCCCGCCCTGTCGGGGGACGAGCAGGACGGCGCTCTCATCCACTGCCGCCGGGTCGGGAAGCGAGCGGATGGGTACCTCCGGCGGCTGGTATCCATCCAACGCGGGTACGACCGCAGGGAGAACGGGCCATGCTGGTAGGGCCGTTGAATGCGTTGAACGCCAGGGAGCTGGACATGGGACGCACACCGAACGTCGCCCTTGCCGCGCTCATGCGTGAGGCCGGATGGGGAAACGGGCAGCTGGCACGAGCCGTGAACCGCACCGCGTCCGAGGGTGGACTGACGCTGCACTACGACGCGAGCACCGTGACGCACTGGCTGAGGGGAAGTGTCCCGAGGGAAGAGGCGCGGGCGGCCGTCGTCGAAGCGCTCTCCCGGAGGGTCGGCCGGGTCGTGACGTTCGCCGAGGCGGGGTTCCCCGGTGAGGACGTGAACCGGTCCGCCGCTCTGGCTGATCTCGTGCGGAGCGACCTGGATCCGTCGCGGCGTGGAGTGCTTGTCACCGGGCTGTATTCGGCCGCCCTGATGGTTCCGCGGTTCTCCGATCTGAGCGACCGTCTCGACCATGCCGACGACGAGGTGAAGGCCGGGCGCACGGTAAGGGTGGGCGCGGGCGAGGTCACGACCGTCCAGCGGATGACGGACCACATCGCGACGATCCTCGACGATCTCGGTGGTGGCCATGCCCGGCCGATGGCGGCGGCATTCCTGTCGAACACAGTGCTGCCGTGGCTCGACGCGGACGCCACCTCGAAGGTGAAGAACGACCTGCTCGCCGCCGCCAGCGATTTCGTGTACCTGACCGGCTGGATGGCCATGTACGAGCGGGCTCACGGCCTGGGGCAGAAGTACTTCGTCCAGGCGCTCGACCTGGCAAAGGAAGGCGGCGACCAGGTCACGTACTGCCGGACGCTGCGAGGCATGGCGTTGCAGGCGGCCAGCCTGCGGCACGGTTCGAAGGCTCTGGAACTGGCGGACTCGGCCGCCGAGGCGGCTCCGGCCGCCGGCCCCAGGCTCGGCGCATTCCTGCGGGGCCAGCAGGCGCACGGTGCGGCGCTTGTCGGCGACCGGCAACAGGCCTTCAGCCGCCTGCGGGAGACCGAGCAGGCCTTGGCGCAGGCCGACGGCCGAAACGACGCCGTCGGCGGGTACGACCAAGCGGCCTACCAGTTCCACGTCAGCGGGGTCCTGTACGCGCTCGGCGACCTGCCCGGCTCCATCAAGGCCATGCAGCAGTCGAACCGCGCCCGCCCCGCACATGAGCGCCAGGGGCGCATGCATGCGAACGGCGTCCTCGCCTCCCGGCAGTGGGAGCAGGGGCACGTGGAGGCCGCATGCGGCGTCTGGGAGCGATTCCTGGACGACTACACCGCCCTGTCGTCTTCACGCGGTGACGAGCACTTCGACACGCTCAAGAAGCACGTGGCCACGCGCAAGAGCCGGGCTGTGCGGGTGCTCGGGGAGCGGGTTCGTGAGGTTGCGAGGCAGAAGGCCGCCTAGGAGGCGTGACGCGAAGACTCCGCCCCGCTGCGGGAGGCGGAGCTTCGTACGCCCAGGCATTCCATGAGCATCCGTATTCCGCTCTCAAGATCCCAGCGCTAGCTTCGCCCCCCTGTTTCCAGGAAGGGGCACTCACATGAGACGCAGAGCACGTGCTGCCAGCGCAATCGCCCTCACGCTGGCCCTCGCCGGCCCCCTCGCTCCCGTCGCCGCCCAGGCGATGCCGGCGGCCCAAGCAAGGACGGCGGGTGGTTCCCAATCCGTCTCCACCGCGCGCGTTCTCACCATCCCCGGCACCGTCAACGCCCGCGACACCGGCGGCTACCGCACCTACGACGGCAAGACCACCCGGTGGGGTGTGCTGTACCGGTCCGAGAGCCTGTCCAAGATTCCCCCGGAGGGCGTCACCGCCCTGGGCAACCTGCACCTCGGCAGCGCCATCGACCTTCGTACCCCCACCGAGGTCCAGGCCGACGGAACCGACCGCCTCCCGACAGGTGTCGCCTCCGTCCCTCAACCGGTCGACGACACCAGCCTCTTCGCCTTCATCGGGCAGGTCGTCCGCAGCAAGGACCCGGTGTATCAGCAGGCCATGCTCGGAGACGGTAAGGCGGAGGAGCGGATGCGCACCCTCTACCGGGGTTTCGTCACCAACTCCGGCAACCGGGCCGCACTTGGCGCCGCCATCCGTACCGTCGCGAACTCCACGAAGCCGGTCCTCTTCCACTGTTCGGCGGGCAAGGACCGTACGGGAGCCCTGGCCGACACGATCCTCCGAGCGGTGGGCGTCCCCGCAACGACCTCCGAAAGCGACTACCTGCTCTCCAACCAGCTGCGCGCCGCCTCCGATCAGGCCTTGCGGGACCAGGTCAAAGCGGCCGGCTACATGCAGAATCCCGACCTGCTCATCCCGCTCCAGGAGGTGCGCAGCGACTATCTCGACGCGTTCCGGGATCAGGCCGTGCACGACTACGGCAGCTTCGGAGCCTTCCTGACCGATGGTCTTGGTCTCGACGTGTCCACCCTGACTCGCCTGCGGGGTCGCCTCGTTGGCTGAGTTCGAGTAGCGGCCTTCATGCAGGAGGCGTCAGCGGGCGTGCTCGTACACCCTTCAGGTGTGCTTCGAAGACCTCCCGCGCCTCCGGCGTCAGCGTCCGTAGCGCCACCAGCGCCGTGATCGCCACATCGCACAGCTCGCCCTGGACGTCCTCCCACGTGTGGGTGACCCCCTTGCGTGGGTTCTGGCCGGTCGCGCCGATCACCGCCTCGGCCACCTCGCCCACCTCCTCCGACAACTTGAGGATGCGGAGCAGTACGCCCTCCGGGCCGGCGTGCTTGCGAGTCGCCTCCAGACGGTCCCAGAGCTCGTCGATCGTCGGCCAGAGGTCAGCGGCAGTGTCGGCGGTGTCCTGATCGCTCATACCCCGCAGCCTGCCACGCCCCGGATGGGCTAGTCCTCGAACAGCACCTCCTGCTCCCCCTCCACCTTCGCCCGCACCCGCCGGTTCCGTGCCCCCACCACCACCGCCGTAGCCGCCGCCGTCACCCCAAGCGCCACCGGCACCATCCAGCCCCGGTCGAAGACATGCCCGGACGCGTGGTCGAGGGAGAGGCGGCCGGGGCCCGTGATGGCCAGTCCGGCCGCGGCCAGGCCCAGGGTCGCCGCGTACTCGTAGCCACCCTCCTGGGCGAAGAAGCCGTTGGGCTTGTGGACCGCTGCGGCTCCGGCCATCGCGCCGGCTGCCGCCGCGCCCGCCGCCGGGGTCGCGAGGCCCAGGGCCAGCAGTGTGCCGCCGCCCGCCTCCGCCAGCCCCGCCGCCGTCGCGCTCGCCTTGCCCGGCGCGTAGCCGACGGACTCCATGAACTGGCCCGTGCCCTCCAGGCCGTGCCCGCCGAACCAGCCGAACAGCTTCTGCGCACCGTGTGCGGCGAGCACCCCACCGGTCCCCAGTCGGAGCAGCAGCAGGCCCAGATCACGTCGGTCGTAGCAGGTCACGGTTGCTCCCATCAGTGCCTAAGAAGTCCGTTGTCACCGTCGCATCCCGCGCACCGACGGGCCCGTCGTGGAGGGCGTTCGGGTGGCGGGGCCGGGGGAGCGGTGTGAGCCTGGCGCCATGACGATTCAGCCAGCCAAACTCAGCGACCCGGCCGTCCGCGCCTTCGTCAACGCCGTGAACTCCCACGACCGCGAGGGCTTCATGTCCCTCCTCGCACCCGGCGCGACGATGTCCGACGACGGCTCCGACCGCGACCTCGCCGAGTGGATCGACCGGGAGATCTTCTCCTCCCACGGCCACATGGACGTCGACAACGAGTCCCGCGGCGGCCGCGACCTCATCGCCCGCTACCGCAACGACGCCTGGGGCGAGATGCGGACCAAGTGGCACTTCGAGGTCGAGGACGACGGCAGGATCTCGCGGTTCGAGACCGGGCAGGCGTAATCCCCGAGCAAGATCCCCGAGCAAGATCCCCGCACAAGATCCCCGTACAAGATCTCCGCGCAACCGCTTGCCTTCGTGTGCGCTTCAACTCCTAGCGTTCCCAGGCATGGAGACCACCAGCAGGACACTGGGACGCAGCGGTATCGAGGTCAGCGCGCTCGGCTTCGGGTGCTGGGCCATCGGCGGTGAGTGGCAGGCCGCCGACGGGCAGCCGCTCGGGTGGGGGAAGGTCGACGACGAGGAGACGGTACGGGCTGTTCGCCGTGCCCTCGACCTCGGCGTCACCTTCTTCGACACCGCCGACGTCTACGGCACCGGGCACAGTGAGGAGGTCCTGGGCCGTGCGCTGGGCAAGCGCCGGGACCAGGTCGTCCTCGCCACCAAATGGGGCAACGTCTTCGACCCGGACACCCGCACCCTCACCGGCGCCGACGACTCCCCGGAGTACGCCCGCCGGGCCCTGACCGCGTCCCTCCGTCGCCTCGGCACCGACTACGTCGACCTCTACCAGCTGCACCTCTCCGACGCGGAACCGGAGAAGGCGGCCCAACTCCGCGACCTCTGCGAGGAGTTCGTCAAGGAGGGGCTCGTCCGCGCCTACGCCTGGAGCACCGACGACCCGGCCCGCGCCGCCCTCTTCGCCGAGGGGGAGCACTGCGCGGCCGTACAGCACGCGCTCAACGTGTTGCAGGACGCGCCCGACATGCTGGCGCTGTGCGAGCGGCTGGACCTTGCCAGCATCAACCGCAGCCCGCTCGCGATGGGGCTGCTGACCGGTAAGCGGCACACCTCCCTGGAGGCCGGGGACATCCGGAGCAAGCCGCCGGCCTGGCTCCAGGGGTTCGGGGGCGACGGGTCCGGCTCCGATCCCGAGTGGGTGGGTCGGGTCGAGGCCCTGCGGGACATCCTCACCAGTGACTGTCGTACCCCGGCCCAGGGCGCCCTGGCCTGGCTGTGGGCGCGCAGCCCGCGTACCGTCCCGATCCCGGGCTTCCGGTCCGTCGCCCAGGCCGAGGACAACGCCGGCGCGATCGCGAAGGGGCCGCTCACCGCGGAGCAGTTGGCCGAGATCGACCGCCTGCTCGGGCGATGAGCGGCCCCGACGGGCCGTACGACTGAGGGTCAGTAGCCGTAACTGCCGTACTGCTGCTGCGCGTACTGCTCCTGCGGCCCGTGCTCGCCATAAGCCTGCTGGCCTTGAGCCTGCTGGCCGTACGCCCGCTGCCGTGCCGCCGCCCCGCCCCCCTGCTCGGTGAGCGTGATCTGGCCCGCCTTGATGGTGGCCAGGCGCGGGGCGCGGCGGGCGATGGAGGAGTCGTGGGTGACCATGATGAAGGTCAGCCCGTGCTCCCGCCAGAGGCCCTCCAGCAGGGCCATGATGTCGTCGCGGGTGCCCTCGTCGAGGTTGCCGGTGGGCTCGTCGGCGAGCAGTACCTTCGGGTTCTTCACCAGCGCGCGGGCGATGGCCACGCGCTGCTGCTGGCCGCCGGACATCTCGGACGGGACGTGCGACAGGCGTTCGCCGAGGCCGACCGAGCGCAGGGCCTCCGCCGCGCGCTCGCGGCGCTCAGCGGGCTTGACGCCGAGGGGGACGAGCGCTGTCTCCACGTTCTCCTGGGCCGTGAGCGTCGGGATGAGGTTGAACGCCTGGAAGATGATGCCGATCTTCTCGGCGCGCAGCCGGGTCAGCTTGGCCTCGCTGATCGTGCCGAGGTCGACGCCGTCCAGTTCGACGCTGCCGGAGGAGGGGCGGTCGAGGCCGCCGATCATCTGCAACAGCGTCGACTTGCCGCCGCCCGTCGGGCCCTGGATGACCAGCTGGTCGCCGTCGGCGATGGTGAGGTCGACGCCGCGCAGCGCCTCCACCGTCTCCTTGCCCCGCGTGTACCGCTTGGTGACGCCGGTGAGTCTGTACATGGGTGCTCCGTGAGTGAGACAGAAGATGAGACAGAAGAGCGGGTCAGGAGACGCTGCGCAGGGCGTCGGCCGGGCGCATCCGGGAGGCGCGCCAGCCGCCCATCGCGCCGGCGATCAGCCCGCCCGCGACCGCGAGGCCGACGGCCAGGGCGATGGTGGTCAGGGAGACGGGCGCGGTCAGCGCGATCTCCAGGGTGTTCTTGGTGGCCTGCTGGCCGGGGCCGCCGCCACCGGGGCCGCCCATGCCACCGCCCATACCGCCACCGCCGCCGCTGCTGCCCAGCTCCGCCTTGAGCTTCGGGCTGATCGCGGTGACCGTGTAGGCGGCCGCCAGACCCAGGGCGATGCCGAGGCCGCCGCCGATCAGGCCGTTGACCATGGACTCGCCGACCACCTGCCGGGTCACCTTGCGGCTCGGCCAGCCGAGCGCCTTCAGGGTGCCGAACTCCCGCACCCGCCGGGACACGGCCGAGGAGGTGAGCAGCGCGGCCACCAGGAAGGCGGCGATCAGGACGGTGATCGAGAGCCACTTGCCGACGCTGCCGGCCAGGTTCGAGGCCGTGGACAGCGAACCGGAGACGGTGGAGGCCAGGTCGGAGGAGGTGGTGACCGTCGTACCGGAGATGTTGCTCTGGATCGTCTTCTTGACGGTGGAGATCTGCTGGGAGTCGGTCGCCTTGACGTAGATCGTGGTGACCTTGTTCTTGGCGTCACCGAGCGACTGGGCCTGCTTCAGCGGCAGGTAGACGTCGGTGGTGGACTCGCTGCTGTCCGGGGTGGCGATGCCGATGACCGTGTACTTGGTGCCGGAGACCTTGAAGGTCGAGCCGAGCTTGTACTTCTTCTCCTTCGCGTACGACTTGCTGACGACCGCGACCTTCGCGTTCGTCTGCGCCGAGGTGAAGGTCTTCCCGGAGGTGATCTTCATCGTGGCCAGCGGGCCGAGGGCCTGGTCGGTGACGTCGACGCCGGCCACCGAGTAGCTGTTGACGTTGAAGTTGGCGCCGCCGCCCTGCACCTGCGGCTGCCCGCTGCCACTGCCGGTGCCGCCGCCCGGGCCGCCCTGCTGCTGGGAGCCGGACGACGACGTGGACGACTTCGCCTTGCCCTGGGTGAAGGAGCCGTCGACCTTGGTGACGTTGAGGGAGAGGGCGCCCACCGCGCTCGCCACGCCCTTCTGCGCGGCGACCTTCTCGACCAGCGAGGACTTCAGGGCCTGACCTCCCTGCGTCATCACCCGGTCCGAGCTCTGTGAGCTCTTGCTGCTGGACTTGGCGTCGAACTTGAAGTTCGGGCCCTGCGAGCTGCCGGCCTTGGGCGCCGACTGTGCCTTGGTGACCGTCATGTCGGTGCCGAGGCCGTAGAGCGACTTGAGGACCTTGTCCTGCGCCTGCGTCATACCGGCCGACACCGAGTTGACGGTGATGACCAGGGCGATTCCGAGCGCCAGACCCATGGCGATGACCAGAGCGGCCTTCTTGCGGCGGCTCAGCTCGCGCTTGAGATAGATGCCAAACATCCCGTTCCTCGAAGGTTCTTGGCGCCCGCTGTGGGCGCTGCCACAAGCTAGGGAGGAACCTTTGAGGCGCACTGAGTAAAGGATGTGTCAGAGCTGAGAAAGCGACGTGGGTGATCAAATTTTCATAAGACAGCAAATTCCTATGCTCTGGAGGGCCTCCTGCCAGGAAATGCCTGTTGGGTGCGGTGTACGGTCCCCGGGTGCGTGATTGTTCCCGGCTCAGCCGACGTGCCGCCCTCGGGCTGACGGCCGCCGCCCTGCCCCTGTCCGTGGCCGCCCCCGCCTCCGCCGCGACCGTGATCGGCGGTGAGCGGCTGGCCCGTACCGGAGTCCAGGTGCGCGGCGCCGGCGGCCTGCCCAAGAAGCTCACCGCCCGCTCGTGGCTGATCGCCGACGGCGAGAGCGGCGAGGTGCTCGCCTCCTTCAACGCGCACCGGCGCCTGGCGCCCGCGTCCACGCTGAAGATGCTGTTCGCGGACACCGTGCTGCAGAAGTTCGAGCGGACCCAGCGGTACAAGGTCACCGACGCCGACCTCGCCGACATCCCGGCCGGCTCCAGCCTCGTCGGCGTCAAGCCCGGCATCACCTACTCCGTCGAGCAGCTCTGGCAGGGCGTGTTCCTGCGCTCCGGCAACGACGCGGTGCACGTGCTCGCGCACATGAACGGCGGCGTGGCCAAGACGGTCGCCGAGATGCAGGCCAAGGCCGAGGACCTGCAGGCCCTGGACACCCAGGTGGTCAGCCCCGACGGCTTCGACCACAAGGGCCAGCTCTCCTCGGCGTACGACCTCACGCTGTTCGCCCGGCAGGGCCTCAAGAACGCCGACTTCCGCGGCTACTGCGGCACCAGGACCGCCGACTTCCCGGCCGGCGGCAAGAAGACCTTCCAGATCCAGAACACCGACCGCCTGCTCACGGGGGCCTGGGGGCTGGGCACGTACGACGGTCTGATCGGCGTGAAGAACGGCTACACCAGCCACGCCGGCAACACCTTCACCGGTGCGGCCACCCGGGGCGGCCGCACCCTGCTGGTCACCGTGATGCATCCCACCGAGGGCAGCAACGCCGTCTACGAGCAGACCGCCGCGCTGCTCGACTGGGGCTTCGGGCAGGGGCGTTCGGCGCAGGCGGTGGGCACGCTCGTCGAACCGCTCAGCGAAGGCGGGGCGAGCGCGAGCGCGAGTCCGACGTCCCAGGGGAAGGCGGGCCGGGCCGCGGCCGGTGCTCCCGGCTCGGCGTCGTCGTCCGGACACCCCTCGTCATGGCGGCTGCTGGAGGGCGGCGCCGGGACGGCGGCCCTGCTGGGAGCGGGCGCGTGGGCGCTGCGGCGGCGGATGGTCCGGGCGAAGGCGGCGCGGGCGGAGGCCATGGCCGAGGCGCAGACGGAGAGGGAGACGGACACGGGAACGGAGTCCGAGTCCGGGGGCCGGCACCGGCGCTGAGCGCTCGGGATGCGTACAGCGGCAGCCGTTCCACCGACCGGTGCGTACCCCGCGGTCCCACGCGAGGTCCACCCCCAACTCCGGTCCGGTGGAACGACTGCCGACTCCCCCCTCGGTGTGGCTACGGAACCCCCGTGCTCCAAGTGTGAAGCTCTTGTGGAGGAAAGTTGAGCATATGCGGCCGACCGGCCGCAATACTGCGGACGTTGAAATTCCGTTTGTGTAACTTGAGGATTTGGATTCCGGTCCGTCCTCAACCCCGCCCGATATACGGCATCGCCGTCGCCAGCACCGTCGTGAACTGCACGTTCGCCTCCAGCGGCAGCTCGGCCATGTGCCGCACGGTGCGCGCCACGTCGGCCACGTCCATCACCGGTTCCGGGGCTACTTCCCCGTTCGCCTGCAGTGCCCCGACCTGCATCCGGGCCGTCATGTCGGTGGCCGCGTTGCCGATGTCGATCTGCCCGACCGCGATGCGGTACGGCCGCCCGTCCAATGACAGCGACTTGGTCAGGCCGGTCAGCGCGTGCTTGGTCGCGGTGTAGGCGACCGAGTGCGGGCGGGGCGTGTGGGCGGAGATGGAGCCGTTGTTGATGATCCGGCCGCCCTGCGGGTCCTGCTCCTTCATCCGCCGGTACGCCGCCTGCGCGCACAGGAACGCCCCGTTGAGGTTGGTGTCCACCACGTGCCGCCAGGCGTCGTAGGACAGGTCCTCGACCGGCACCCCGCCCGGGCCGAACGTCCCGGCGTTGTTGAACAGCAGGTCGACGCGACCGAACCGGTCCACGGTCGCCGTGAACAGCGCCTCCACGTCCTCGGGTCGGGACACGTCGGTGCGCACGGCGAGCGAGGGCGCCTCGGGCACCAGCGCCGCCGTCTCCTCCAGCGTCTCGACGCGCCGGCCGGCCAGCGCCACCGACCACCCGGCGCGCAGCAGCTCCACGGCGACGGCCCGCCCGATGCCGGAGCCGGCGCCGGTCACCACCGCGATCTTCGATTGCGTGTCAGTCATGGTTCCGCAGCGTAGGCGGGAAGTCCGCCATGCGGAATTAGGTGTCCGCCATACGGTTAAATGGCGCGCCGTACGGTTAAAGGGGGACTGTCCTCGCGCCATACGGCTAGACGGCGACCGTCGTCGCGCCACACGGCTAAACGGCGACCACCGCCGCTTCCCCGGGATACCGCACCCCGATCCGCTCCCGGATCGCGTCCAGCGTGCGCATCACCGCGAGGCTGCCCGCCAGCGGCACCAGCGGTGACTCCTTCTCGCCCGCCCGCAGGGCCCGCATGACCTCCTCGGCCTCGTGCCGCAGGCTGGTGCGCGGGCCGTCGGCCGGGTCGGCGGTGAACACCTCGGGCTCCCGGCCGTCGCGGTGCAGCACGAAGCGGTCGGGGTGGAAGAAGCCGGACGGGATGTCGATCCGGCCGCGCGAGCCGGTGACCGAGGCGGCGGTCGCCGTACCGCCGACGATCGAGCAGTGCACCGAGGCCAGCGCCCCGCTCTCCCAGGACAGCAGCGCGCCCGTCTGGAGATCGACGCCTTCCTCCGAGAGCACCGCCCGCGCGGCGACCTCGTCCGGCTCACCCAGCAGCAGCTGCGCGAACGACACCGGGTACACCCCGAGGTCCAGCAGCGCCCCGCCGCCCAGCGCCGGGTCCCGCAGCCGGTGCGCCGGCGGGAAGGGGCCGGCCAGGCCGAAGTCGGCCTGGACTGTGCGCACCTCGCCGATCGCCCCGTCCGCGACCAGCGCCTTCAGTCGCCGGACCAGAGGATTGCAGTACATCCACATCGCCTCCATCAGGAAGCGGTCGTGCTCCTTCGCCAGCGCCACCAGTTCCTCGGCCTCGCCGGCGTTGAGCGTGAACGCCTTCTCGCACAGCACGTTCCGCCCGGCGGCCAGGCACAGCCCGGCCGCCGCCCGGTGCGCCGCGTGCGGGGTGGCGACGTACACGACGTCGATGTCCGCGTCCGCGGCCAGGGACTCCCAGTCGCCGTACGCCCGCGTGACCCCGAACCGCTCGGCGAACGCCTGGGCCGACTCCTGGCTGCGCGAGGCCACGGCCACGATCTCGGCATCCGGCAGGTCCACCAGGTCCGCCGCGAACGCGGCCGCGATTCCGCCGGTCGCCAGGATCCCCCACCGCACGCTCTGCTCCGCCATCCCGCCCCGCCCTCGTTCATGTGTGCCACGGCAGTGTGTACGAGCTGCGAGCATAGAGGCCGATCCAGTAGGAGAGGGAGGGGCACATGCCCGAGCACGCGGCGGCACCGACACCGGAAACGGAGCACCAGTCCACCACCGCACCCGCCCCGGTCGCCGCCACCCGCCGCACCGGTCTGCTCGTCACCCTCGTCCTCGGCGGCCTCACCGCCACACCCCCGCTCGCGATGGACATGTACCTCCCGTCCCTGCCGGAGGTCACCCGCTCCCTGCACGCCCCCGCCGCCACCGTCCAGCTCACCCTCACCGCGTGCCTGGCCGGCATGGCGCTCGGGCAGCTGGTCGTGGGCCCGATGAGCGACCGCTGGGGCCGCCGCCGCCCGCTGCTGACCGGCCTCGCCGTCTACCTCCTAGCCACCGCCCTGTGCGCCCTGGCGCCCACCGTCGAGGCGCTGGTCGCCTTCCGTATCGCCCAGGGCCTCGCGGGCGCGGCCGGCATAGTCATCGCACGAGCCGTCGTACGCGACCTCTACGACGGCGTGGCCATGGCCCGCTTCTTCTCCACCCTGATGCTGATCTCCGGGGTGGCGCCGATCGTGGCGCCCCTGATCGGCGGGCAGATCCTGAGGGTCACGGACTGGCGGGGCGTGTTCGTCGTCCTCACCGTGGTCGGGGCCGCGCTCGCCGCCCTCGTCTGGCTGCGGCTGCCCGAGACCCTGCCGCCCGGCGAACGGCACGGCGGGGGAGTGGGGCAGGCCCTGCGCTCGATGCGCGGCCTGCTCGCCGACCTGCCCTTCACCGGCTACATGCTCGCCGGCGGCTTCGCCTTCGCCGCGCTGTTCGCTTATGTGTCCGCCAGCCCTTTCGTCGTCCAGGAGATCTACGGCGCCTCACCGCAGACCTTCAGCCTGCTCTTCGGCGTCAACTCGGTCGGGCTGGTGATCGCCGGGCAGGTCAACGGCCGGCTGCTGGTGGGCCGGGTCAGCCTGGACAAGGTGCTCGGCACCGGCCTCGCGGTGATCGTGCTCGCCGCGACCGCCCTGCTGCTGATGACCGCGGGCACCTTCGGCGAGGTCGGCCTGGTCCCGGTCGCCGCCGCCCTGTTCGTCCTCATGTCCGCGATGGGCATCACCCTGCCCAACGCCCAGTCCCTCGCCCTGCTGCGCACCCGGCACGCCGCCGGCTCCGCCTCCGCCCTCCTCGGCACCACCTCGTTCCTCGTCGGAGCGGTCGCCTCCCCGCTCGTCGGCGTCGCCGGAGAGCACACCGCCGTGCCCATGGCGGTCGTCCAACTGGCGGGCGCACTGGTAGCGGCGGCCTGCTTCGTGGGAATGTGCCGTCCCTGGAACACCCGTGCGGGCTCGGAGGGAGAGGACAACTGAGCGCACCGAAGCTGCGCGTCGGCACACCCGAACGCGCCGGCCTCGATCCCACCGGACTCGAGCGCCTGGCCGGCGAGGCGCACGCCCTCACCACCGGAGCACGCCCCTGGGCCGCCGGTGCCGTCGTCGTGGCCGGACGCGGCCCCGTGATCGCCGTGGCCGAGGCCGCGGGCTGGGCGGTCCGCTACGCCTCCTACGACCCCGAGACCGACACCGCCGTCGAACTGCCGCCCGCCGCCCGGGTCCCGACTACCGTCGACACGCCCTTCGACCTGGCCTCCCTCACCAAGCTGTTCACGTCCGTCGCCGCCGTCCAGCAGATCGAGCGCGGCACCCTCGGCATGGACGCCCGGATCGGCGCCTACCTGCCCGGGTTCACCGCGGCCGCCGCGCACGGCATCACCGTACGGCAGCTGCTCACCCACACCTCCGGGCTGCGCCCCGAACTCCCGCTGTACGAATGCCGGGACGACACCGCCCGCCTCGCGCTGCTCCGCGCGGAGGCCCCCACGTCCGAGCCCGGCCGGTACCTCTACTCGGACCTGAACATGATCCTGCTCCAGTTCGTCCTGGAGCGGATCACCGGCCGCCCCCTCGACGTCCTGATCGAGGACGGCATCACCCGCCCGCTCGGGATGACGGCGACCGCCTTCGGCCCCTGCCCCGGCGCCGCGGCCACCGAGGACCAACGGCGCCCCTGGGCCAAGGCCGACCGCGGCATGCTGCGCGGCGAGGTCCACGACGAGAACGCCTGGGCGCTCGGCGGGGTGGCGGGCCATGCCGGCCTCTTCTCCACCGCGCCCGACCTGGCGGTCTTCTGCCGCGCCCTGCTCGCGGGCGGCGCGTACGGCCCCGCGCGCATCCTCGGCCCCGACTTCGTGGAACTCCTGCTGACCCCACCGGGCCTGGGCTTCACCGTGGACCAGCCGTGGTTCATGGGGGAGCTGGCGGGCCGGGGGGCGGCGGGGCATACCGGCTTCACGGGTACGTCGCTGGTGCTGGACCCGAGGACGGACACGTTCCTGGTGCTGCTGGCGAACACGGTCCACCCGAGACGCAGGGGACCGGACAGCGGACCGAGGGCGAGACTGGGCACGTATCTGGCGCGGGCGGTGATCTGATCTCGACTTTGGCCTTCCGGCCTACCGAGTCGGGTGGTGTGGGTGGGAAACGGGGGTCTGGGGGCGGAGCCCCCAGCAGTCCGGCACCCGCACCGCCCAGCCATACAATCGCCAGGTGAACGCCCCCGCATCCCCGGCCGAATCCCTCCGCACCGCACTGGCCGACCTGCTCGACGGCCTCCCCCCGACGCAAGCCGCCGGAGCCGTGGAGCGTCTGATCGCCAACTACCGCGGGGCCACCCCCACCGACGCCCCCATCCTCCGCGACCGAGCCGACGTGGCCGCCTACGCCGCCTACCGCATGCCGGCCACGTTCGAGGCCGTCCACTCGGCCCTGGAGGCGTTCGCAGAGGCCGTACCCGACTGGACCCCCGGCAGCCACGTCGACGTCGGCGGCGGTACCGGCGCCGCCACCTGGGCCGTCACCGCGACCTGGCCGGGCGAGCGCGGCGTCACCGTGCTGGACTGGGCCGAGCCCGCCCTCGCCCTCGGCCGGGAGATCGCCCGGGCCAACCCCGCGCTGCGGGACGCCCGCTGGCAGCGCGCCCGCATCGGCACCGCGCTCACCCTCGACAGCACCGACCTCGTCACGGTGTCGTACGTCCTCAACGAACTCGCCGAGGCCGACCGCGCCGCCCTCGTCGACGCGGCCGCGGCCGCCGCGCAGGCCGTGGTGATCGTGGAGGCCGGCACCCCAGCCGGCTACGCCCGGGTCATCGAGGCCCGCGACCGCCTGATCCGTGCCGGGTTCCGCATCGCCGCGCCCTGCCCGCACAGCGCCGCCTGCCCCATCGTCCCCGGCACGGACTGGTGCCACTTCTCCGCCCGGGTCAGCCGTTCCTCCCTGCACCGCCAGGTCAAGGGCGGCTCCCTGGCGTACGAGGACGAGAAGTTCAGCTACGTCGCCGCCACCCGGCTGCCCGCCGAGCCGGCCCCCGCCCGGGTGGTCCGGCGCCCGCAGATCCGCAAGGGCCAGGTGCTCCTCGACCTGTGCGAGGCCGACGAGCAGTTGCGCCGCACGACGGTCACCAAGCGCCACGGCGACCTGTACAAGGCCGCCCGGGACGCCGACTGGGGCGATGCCTGGCCGCCGCAGGACCCGACCGCGTAGCCGGCGGGGCTTGTTAGTTTCACCCCATGGTCAAGAAGCCCGCCCCCGACGCCACCCGACGCAGCGAGAAGTCCCGTCGGGCGATCTACGACGCCGCCCTCGCCCTGGTCGGCGAGGTCGGATATCCGAAGACCACGGTCGAGGGGATCGCCGCCCGGGCCGGCGTCGGCAAACAGACGATCTACCGCTGGTGGCCCTCCAAGGCGGCCGTCCTGCTGGAGGCGTTCTTCGACCTCTCCACGCAGGCGGCACAGGAAGCGGGACAGGAGCCGTACGTCATCCCGGACACCGGCGACCTGGCCGCCGACCTCAAGGCGGTGCTGCGGATCACCGTGGACCAGCTCCTCGACCCGCGCTTCGAGGTGCCCTCCCGGGCGCTGGCCGCCGAAGGCGTGGTCAACGAGCCGCTCGGCCGCGAGTTCGTCACCAAGCTCCTCGAACCCCAGCTCCAGCTGTACGTCGACCGGCTGCGCTCCGCCCAGGACGACGGTGCCGTACGGGCCGACGTCGATCCCCGCATCGCCCTGGAACTGTTTGTCTCGCCGCTCGCGCAACGCTGGCTGCAACGGACCGGGCCGATCTCGTACGACTACACGGACACCCTGGTCGACTACGCACTGCACGGAATCGGACCCCAGACGCCCCGAAGCACATGAAGATGGGACGATAAGGCATGCTGTCCGCACACCAGCGAGGCGACCACGGGGCTGAGGGGCTAGATGAGCGCGACGTTCGGCGGCCGGACCGGCCGGCAGGGCAAACTCTCCCAGTGGCTGCTCGGACGCCGCCCGAAGGAGGACGCCGCCGACGACGGCGGTCGTGAGGCTCTGCTGCTCGCCGCCGCCGCAGCGGGACTGCCCCTGGCACCCGCCGCCCACCCCGCCGACGGCTACCGCTGTTCCTGCGACCGCGTCGGCTGTCCCACCCCGGCCCGGCACCCGGTGTCGTTCGCCTGGCAGACCCAGTCCACGACGGACCGCGCGCAGCTCGAACGCTGGGCCCGGCACCAGCCGGAGGCCAACTTCATCACCGCCACCGGCATGGTGCACGACGTCCTCGACGTGCCCCTGGAGGCCGGCCGGGAGGCGTTGGACCGGCTGCTCGGCACCGGTGTGGAGGTCGGTCCGGTCACCGAGAGCGACGACGGACGCATGCTGTTCTTCACCCTCACCCGGGGCACCCCCGAGGACGAGGACGAGTGGTGGCCCTGTGCGTTGGACTGCCACCCCGAGACCATGGACGAGCATCCGGGGCTGCGCTGGCACTGCCGCGGCTCCTACGTCCTCGTACCGCCGGCCCGGCTGCCCGGCGACGACCAGCAGGTGCGCTGGGTCCGCGGCCCCGAGCATCCGCTGCCCGACCCGCTGACCCTGCTGGAGGCGCTCACGGACGCCTGCGCCCGCCACGCCGGCACGGAGCCCGACCACGCGAGCGCCGCCTGGCCCCTGCGGCCCTGAGGCCCGACCGTCCCCGAGGGGGCCGGGCCTACTCGCCCTGTGCCGCAGTCAATCCCTGGAGCCGGCCCAGGACCGACACCGGGCCGCTGCCCGCCGGGTCGAGGGCGGCCTCGTTGGAGATGAACTCCAGCGTCAGCGACTGCTTGACCTCGCCCTTGGTCAGGGCCTGCACGTCCTTGTTCGGGATCGGCACCGTGGTGCCCGGGGCGGCGGTCCGCTTCTCGTAGTGGTGCGTCGTGAAGAACACCAGCGCCCCGCCGTCCACCGTGCGCAGCGCGAGCGGCGCGTAGTCGCCGTGGGTCAGCGGCTGGTCGATGAACTGCCGTACCAGGCCCGGCTTCTTGGCTTCCTTCGCGCGGTCCGAACGCCAGCCGCTGGTGTTACGGCCGTCCGCGAACGTGGTGCCGCCACTCTTCAGATAGGTCGCGTAGCCCTTGCTCAGATCGGCGGGCCGCACGGCCAGTTGGGCGGAGTCGGCGGGCACGGCCTCGGCCCAGCCGTCCTTGTCCTTCTTGAACTCCGGTACGTCACCGGCCGCGACCAGCGTCAGATACGCCACCTGCCAGGGCTCGCCGAGGTCGTCGCGGGTGAACACCAGCAGCCAACGGGCGTTGGCACCCCCGATGTTGCCCTTGGCGTCCGCGACGAACCAGCGGGGCCAGCCGGCCTTCGCGGGGATCGTGAACTTCGCGTCCGTCAGCGTGAGCGGCGTGTGGTTCGCGTTGCCCGACGGGCTGTTGGCGTGCCCGGCCTTCAGCCGGGCGCCGTCGATGTCGGCGAGGGCGCCGGTGACGTGGTCCTTGTCCAGGGAGCGGTCGTAGGCCTTGTCGGCCTTGTTGTACGCGTCCGTGAACTGGGTGAGTGCCTTGGCGGCCTCGGCGCGGGTGGTGGCGGGGAGCACCTCGCGCTCCCCGTGCACCACCACACATCCGCTCGCCGTCAGCGCCATGGCGGTCAGCGAGACCGCTATGAGCGCGTTCCGGTCACGCCTGCGGAGCCTTCGACGGCTGCGTTCCCTGGTCATGAGGTGCTTTCACCTTCCCCTTCCCGGAGGCGAACCCTACCGGGGCGAGGAAGACCGCGAGTGTCGGGACCAGGTACAGCAGCCACACCGTGACCTGGACCACGGTCGGGTCGGGCTGGAAGTTGAACACGCCCTTCAGCAGCGTGCCGTACCAGCTGTCCGGCTCGATCGTGTCGCTGATGTCGAAGGCCAGGTCCCGGATGCCCGGGATCCAGTTGGCCTCCTGCAGGTCGTGGAAGCCGTACGCGAGCACGCCCGCGGCGACCACGACCAGCATGCCGCCGGTCCAGGTGAAGAACTTGGCCAGGTTGATCTTCAGCGCGCCCCGGTAGAACAGCCAGCCGAGGACGACCGCCGTGGCGAGGCCGAGCGCCACGCCGACCAGCGGGCGCGGGGTGCCGTCGCTCGCCGCGTGCACGGAGGCCCACACGAACAGGGCGGTCTCCAGGCCCTCCCGGCCGACGGCCAGGAACGCGGTGGCGACCAGCGCGCCCGTGCCCATGGCGAGGGCCGCGTCCAGCTTGCCGTGCAGCTCGGACTTGAGGTGCCGGGCGGTGCGCCGCATCCAGAACACCATCCAGGTGACCAGGACGACGGCGACGACGGACAGCGAGCCGCCCAGCGCCTCCTGCGCCTCGAACGTCAGCTCCTGCGAGCCGAATTCGAGGGCGCAGCCGAAGCCCATCGCGATGGCGATCGCGATGCCGATGCCGATCCAGATCGGCTTCAGGGCGTCTTTGCGGTCCGTCTTCACCAGGTAGGCGATGAGGATGCAGACGACGAGCGAGGCCTCCAGGCCTTCGCGCAGGCCGATCAGGTAGTTGGAGAACACGGGCTACGCCTCCTCGGAGAACAGCGTGCGGCCCCACCAGTCGTCCTTGTCCCGGACGCCGGGCGGGACGGCGAAGACGGCCGAACCCACGTGCTGGATGTACTCGTTGAGCGCGTCCTTCGCCGACAGCTGCCGCTGCAGCGGGATGAACCCCTTGCGCACGTCACGCTGGTAGGCCAGGAAGAACAGGCCCGCGTCGAGGCGGCCCATCCCGTCGGTGCCGTCGGTGAAGGAGTAGCCGCGGCGCAGGATGGTGATCCCGTTGTTGGATTCGGGGTGCGCGAGGCGCACGTGCGCGTCCGGCTTCATCGCCTTCAGGAACGGCTTGTCGTGTTCCTTGGCCTTGCCGACCGGAGCGCCCTCGCCCTTGTCCCGGCCGAAGATGTCCTCCTGCTCCTGCAGCGAGGTCCGGTCCCAGGTCTCGATGTGCATGCGGATGCGCCGGGCGACCAGGTACGACCCACCGGTCATCCACTTCGTGCCGTCGCCCTCGCCGACCCACACGAACTTCTTCAGCCGGTCCGTCTCGGTGCCCGCGATGTTGCGGGTGCCGTCCTTGAACCCCATGAGGTTGCGCGGGGTCTGGGCGTCCGGAGTCGTCGACGAGGTCTTGCCGAAGCCGAGCTGCGACCAGCGGATGGCGACCTTGCCGAAGCCGATGCGGGCCAGGTTGCGGATGGCGTGCACGGCGACCTGCGGGTCGTCCGCGCAGGCCTGGACGCACAGGTCGCCGTCGGTGCGGGTCCGGTCGAGGTTGTCGCCCGGGAACTTGGGCAGGTCGACCAGGGCCTCGGGCCGCTTGCCGGACAGCCCGAACTTCTCGAAGAACGACGGCCCGAAGCCGATGGTGAGCGTCAGCCGCGAGGGCTTCAGCCCCAGGGCCTCACCGGTGTCGTCCGGCGGCGCCTCGGCGAGCCCGCCGTACGCGCCCTCGCCGACCGCCTTCCCGGCGGTCATCCGGCGCGCGGCCTCGGTCCAGTCCTTCAGCATCTGCACGAACTCGTCACGGTTCTCGGTCTTCACGTCGAACGTGGCGAAGTGCAGCCGGTCCTGCACCGGCGTGGCGATGCCGGCCTGGTGGGCACCGTGGAACTGCACGGCTGCGCCCACCTCGGCGGCGGCCGGATCCACGTCGTTGCCCGCCTTGGCCGCCGCCACGGCACCGCCGGCCGCGGCGGCACCGAGCGCGAGCCCGGCACCGCCCCAGCCGATCAGCGCACGGCGGGAGGGGGAGGAGCCGCCCTGGACGTCCTGGGTCTCTGTCATGGCCCGTCTCCCCTTACTTCACAACCGCGGCGGCGAGCTTGGACAGCGGCTCGGCGAGCGCGTTCACCGCGTCCGAGAGCTGCTTCTGCTCGTCCTTGCCGACCTTGTCGTACGAGGTGAAGTCGTACGAGTTCTTGTCCGTGCGGTACTTGTCGAGCAGCGTGTTCAGCGCCGCGAACTGCCTGTCCAGCTCGGTGGTCAGCGCGGCGTCGTTCTTCGAGGCGACCGGCTTCAGCAGCTCGTACGACTTCTGCGCGCCCTCGACGTTGCCCTTGAAGTCGACCAGGTCGGTGTGCGAGTAGCGCTCCTCCTCGCCGGTGACCTTGCCGGTGGCGACCTCGTCGAGCAGCTCCTTGGCGCCGTTGGCCATGGAGGTCGGGGTGATCTCGGCCTTGCCGACCCGCTTCTGCCAGTCCTTCAGGTCGGTCACCAGCTGGTCGGCGAGGGTCTTCTCCTCGGCACCGATCTTCTTGTCCGCCCAGAGGGCCTTCTCCAGACGGTGCCAGCCGGTCCACTTCTGGCCGTCCTCCAGGCCGTCCTCACGGACGTCGACCTTCGGGTCGATGTCACCGAAGGACTCGGCGACCGGCTCGGTGCGCTCCCAGCCGAGACGCGAGGGGGCGTACGCCTTCTTGGCGGCCTCGATGTCGCCGTCCTTGACCGCCTTCACGAAGGTCTCGACGAGCGGCAGCGTGGCGTCGGCCTGCTCCTGGGCGTACTCGCGGTAGTCGGCGACCGCCTTGTCCAGCTGCGGGTCGCGCTTCGCGACCTTGCCGGAGCCGGTGACCGTGAGTTTCTGCCGGACGCCCTTGCCCTTCATGCCCGGGACGCAGGCGATCTCGTACGAACCGGCCTTCACCTCGGCGGTCAGCGTGTACTTCGTGCCCGGGCCGATGTTCTCCTTCTCGGAGACGATCCGGTCGTCCGGGAAGAGGATCTCGACCTCGGTGGCCTTCGAGCCCTTGTTCTCGATCTTCAGCGTGACCTGGCCGGCCGGGACCGACTTGGCGGAGGTCTCGCACTTCGAGTCGGCGGCGGTCACCTGGATCGCGTCGCCGTCCTTGGCGTCGCTTTTCGCCGTGCACGCCGTGATGGCGGTCAGAGCGGCCACGGTGGCGGCGGCGGTGACGGTGAGTCGGACGGCTCGCATGCAGGCTCCAAGCGGGAACGGTGTGGTGAGGCTGGCCTAACTTACATGAGGCTTACCTCACCAATACCCGCCCGGGTCCTGATTCACTGCTCACGGAAATCTCACAGACACGGCTTGATTTCGACGGCTCAAAACGGATCCCAAGAGATGGTATAGGGAAGGTCAAGGGGTGGCTCGCATGGGCAGGTCGCGCAGGGAACTGCTGGGGCCGGGTGGCCTGGTGCTGGACGTACGAGGTCGACCGGGTCCGCCGTCACTACGCTTCGAATGCGCGCCCGGTGGCCGGTTGTTGCTGCGGCAGGGGGAGCGGCCGGTGCTGCTGGGCCGCGAGGAACAGGGCGGCTGTACGCGGGAGGGGCTCTTCGTGCACCGGTTGGCGGGCTACCGCTCACCGCTGCCGCCGTCTCGCTCGGCGTGGCAGCGCCGGCCGGGCAACTGGGTCCACCGGTACGCGCGTTGGCTGGAGGAGGCGCCGCAGGGCGGACCGCTGCACGAGGGGCGTTGGCTTCTCGGGGAGCGCCACCGGTTTCCGACGTACGTCTGGTGGGGCGACTTCCTGCGGGACTGGCCCGGCGGCCACCTGGACTGGTGCGGCGGCGGCTGGGAGGGCGTCGTACCGTTGCGGCCGCTGTCGCCGGAGGACGACCCGCGGGTGAAGGCGTACCGGAAGCACGCGCGCGAAGGTATGCTCGCGCCGGTTCTCCTGTGGTGGGTCACGCTCCTCGACGGCTGGGTGATCCTGGACGGTCACGACCGTGCCGTCGCGTCCGTCGCTGAAGGCCGGACCCCGCCCTGCGTCGTCCTGACCCGGGTGCCGGACGAGGAGGACTGGCGCCGGACCGCCGACGAGGTGACCCAGGGACACGAGCGGAGGATGGAGCGGCTGACCGCCCGCCCCGCCGACCCCGGCGCCGAGCGGCAGCGGGACACGTTGGTACGGGCGTACGGCGACGTCATGTCCTCGCTGCCGTACGAGTGCGCCCCCACCCGCTCCTGGCCCCTCCCCGGCGGCGCCCCCGCCTGGGACGCGCTCGCCGGTGCCGCGATGTTTCAATTCCCAAGTGACTGATTACGACGTACTCCGCGTGTTCTGTGCACCGAACGGCGGCTACGGCAATGAACTCGGCGTCGTCCGCGACGGCTCGGTCGTGCCCGAGCGGAGCGACCGGCAGGCGCTCGCCGCCAAGCTCGGCTTCAGCGAGACCGTGTTCGTGGACGACCCCGAGCGCGGGGTCATCGACATCTACACCCCCACCCTGCGCCTGCCCTTCGCCGGCCACCCCTGCGTCGGCGCGGCCTGGCTGCTGGACGTGCCCGAACTGGTCACGCCCGCCGGGGTGGTGGGCGCCCGGCTGGACGGCGAGTTCAGCTGGATCGAGGCCCGCGCGGAGTGGGCCCCGCCGCGCACCCTGCGCCAGTACCCGACCGCAGCCCAGGTCGACGCCCTCGACGTGCCGCCGCCCGGCGAGTGGATCTACGCCTGGGCCTGGGAGGACGAGGCGGCCGGCCGGATCCGCGCCCGCGCCTTCCCCGGCCGCGACGACGGCATCGACGAGGACGAGGCGACCGGCGCGGCGGCCCTGCTCCTCACCGACCAGCTGGGCCGGGCGCTGAACATCACGCAGGGCAAGGGATCCCAGATCCTGACCGCGCCGCAGCCGTACGGGTGGGTGGAGATCGGGGGGCGGGTCTTCCTGGAGCGGTAGGGCAACCTCCGGCGGGCGGTCACGCGGACAGGGGGAACTCCTCGCTCAGCGCCCGGAAGACCTCCGTGTTCAGCGCGAACGCCCGCTTGCACTCCGCCACGATCCGCTGCTTCTCCAGGTCGTCCACGGCGACCCCGTCCAGCAGCTCCCGGTAACACCGCTTGAACGCGGCCGGGTTGGGGATCTGCTCGAACACGTAGAAGCGGACCCCGTCGCCCTTCCTGGCGAAGCCCCACGTCTTCTCCGCCCTGTCGCGGATGATCTGCCCGCCGGAGAGGTCGCCGAGGTAGCGGGTGTAGTGATGGGCGACGTACCCGCCCGGCCAGCGCTCGGCGCACTCCCGCACCCGGTCCGCGTACGCCCGCGTCGCCGGGAGCGCGCCCACTCCCGCCCGCCACCCGGACCCCCGCAGATGCGCGAGGTCCCGCTCCAGCGCGGCCAGCCGGAACAGCTCGGGGCGGATGAACGGCCCCGCCACCGGATCCGCCGCCAGCCGCCCGGCCGCGTTCTCCAGCGCCTCGTACACGAACCACAGCTGCTCGGTGTAGCGGGCGTACGCGCTCACGCCCAGCCGGCCGCCGAGCAGGTCGCTCATGAACGTCGAGGTCTCCGCCTCCACGTGCTGCTCATGGGACGCCGTGCGGATGAGGGTCGAGAACGACTCCATGGACTCTCCTCGGTTTGCCGACCTGCTGTCGGTAAGTTTACCGACAGGCTGTCGGAAAAACATCAGCAAGCGGATCCGGGCAGAGAAAGGCAGAGAAAAGCCCGCCCTGGGCGTCAGGGCGGGCTGCGGGAGGGCGGTCGCGGTTACGGCAGGGTGAGGATCTCCGCACCCGTGTCCGTCACGACCAGCGTGTGCTCGAACTGGGCCGTCCGCTTGCGGTCCTTGGTGACGACCGTCCAGCCGTCGTCCCACATGTCGTACTCGTGCGTGCCCAGCGTCAGCATCGGCTCGATGGTGAAGGTCATGCCGGGCTGCATCACGGTCGTCGCGTGCGGGCTGTCGTAGTGCGGGATGATCAGGCCCGAGTGGAACGACGAGCTGATGCCGTGCCCGGTGAAGTCCCGTACGACCCCGTAGCCGAAGCGCTTGGCGTACGACTCGATGACCCGGCCGATGATGTTGATCTGCCGGCCCGGCTTGACCGCCTTGATCGCCCGGTCGAGGGACTCCCGGGTCCGCTCCACCAGCAGCCGCGACTCCTCGTCCACGTCACCGACGAGATAGGTGGCGTTGTTGTCGCCGTGCACCCCGCCGATGTACGCGGTCACGTCCAGGTTGACGATGTCGCCGTCCCTGAGCACCGTCGAGTCCGGGATGCCGTGGCAGATGACCTCGTTGACGCTGGTGCACAGCGACTTCGGGAAGCCGCGGTAGCCGAGCGTGGACGGGTAGGCGCCGTGGTCGCACATGTACGCGTGGGCGACCTTGTCCAGCTGGTCGGTGGTCACGCCCGGCGCGATGATCTTCGCGGCCTCCGCCATCGCCTGCGCGGCGATCCGGCCGGCGACGCGCATCGCCTCGACCGTCTCCGGGGTCTGCACCTCCGGTCCGGTGTACGGCGTCGGCGCGGGCTTTCCGACGTACTCGGGGCGGCGGATGTTTCCGGGTACCGAACGGGTGGGGGACAGCTCCCCTGGTACGAGCAGCGACTGGCCAGACATGCCAGCGAGTCTAACCAGCGGGCATGGGGGAACATGTCCGTGGTGAGAGGAGCTTGTTCATGCCCCTGTTCAAGAAGCGCACCGTCGGCAAGCCGGGCGAGTGGTACTACTGCCTGGAGCACAAGAAGGTCGAGGAGGGCCCGGAGTGCCCGGGCAAGGACCGCTTCGGGCCGTACGCCTCCCGGGAAGAGGCCCAGCACGCGATGGAGACCGCGGCCGAGCGCAACCTCCAGTGGGAGACCGACCCCCGCTGGCACGACGCCTCCGCGCGCGGTGACGAGGACGCCGGCCAGGACTGATCACACCTGCGTGGGTGCGGTGGCGGCGCGCTGCTCGCGCAGCCGTACCGCGTGCTCGTTGGTCCGGGCGTCGTAGGTCATCAGCCCCGGCAGGCACAGCGCCAGCAGGCCCATCGCGCCCACGCACAGCAGTCCGCCCGACCACACGGACGTCCGTACGCCCGCCCAACCGGCGACCGTGCCGGAGCGGACCTGGCCCAGCTGCGGGCCCACCGAGTACGACAGCAGCTCGATGCCGGCGAGGCGGCCGCGCAGCTCGTCAGGGATCGTCTGGTTCCACATCGCGGCCCGGAAGACCCCGCTGACCATGTCGCAGCCGCCGGCGACGGTCAGGAGCAGCAGCACCAGCCACACGTTGCCCACGACCCCGGCGGCCGCGATCGCCACGCCCCACAGTGCGGCCGCCAGCACCACCATGCGGCCGTGCCGGTGCACCCGGGAGGCCCAGCCGCTGGTCAGGCCGACGACCATCGCGCCCAGCGGGACGGTCGCGTACATCAGGCCGAGCGCCCACTCGGCGTGCAGCTCGTCGGCGAGGAAGGGCAGGACGGCGAGCGGCATGGCCAGGAACATCGCGGCGAGGTCGACGATGTAGGTGCCGAGGAGTTCCTTGCGGCTCCAGGCGTAGCGGGCGCCCTCGGCGATGGCCCGCAGGTCCGGCTTCGCGGCCTCGTATGAAGCGGGGGAGGGGGCGATGCGGACGATGTACGCCAGGGACACGGCGAAGGTCAGCAGGTCGGCGGCGTAGGCCCAGCCGAGGCCCGCGTAGGCGACGACCACGCCCGCGACCGCCGGGCCGGCCACGCCGCCGACCGTCCAGCGCAGGGAGTTCAGGGAGGTCGCGGCGGGCAGGTGGTCGTGGGCGACGATCCGGGGGAGCAGGGAGTCCAGGGCGGGGCGCTGTACCGAGACCAGGGCGGAGGAGAGGGCGGCGATGACGTAGAGCGGCCATACGGTGGGGTGGGGGAGCAGGGCGTTCAGCAGCAGGGCTGCGCTGAGCAGGCCCTGGCCGGCCTCCGTCCACACGATCAGCTGCCGCTTGTCGAGGGCGTCGGCGAGGGCGCCGCCGTACAGGCCGAAGACGATCAGGGGGATCAGTTCTACGGCGCCGATCGCGCCCACGGCTGCCGCCGAGCCGGTGAGGTCCTTCAGCTGGACCGGGAGTGCGACGAAGGTCAGGAAGCTGCCGAAGTTGCTGATCAGACCGGATGCCCAGAGTCTGCGGAAGTCGGCGGAGGCCTTCCACGGGGCGAGGTCGGGGAGGAGAGCTTGGGGCACTTGGGCATGCTCTGCTCGACGGAAGTACAGGGCAACTGCTTTTCGGCAGGCACCGCCCGGGGCTCCGCCCCGGACCCCGTTTCCCACCCGCCCGACTCGGTCGGCTGAAAACGTGGGAAAGTCACCAAGGGGCAGCCGGCGGTGCCGTCAGGATCTCCGCCAGTCTCGACAGACGGTCCCGGAAGCCCCGCCGAACCCTCGGAGAGCCCCCGTTTTCGCCTGCCGCCGCGCTCACCAGGTGCTGCACGCTGTCCAGGTCCAGTTCCGCCCCCTCGGGTACGGCCAGCGTGTCGTGGGCCATCGCGGACAGCTCACTCCCGCCCGAGCCCAGCGCCAGCACCGTCACCCCGGCCCGCCGCGCCGCATGGACCCGTTCCAGCAGCTCCGCGGGCTCCTCGGGGGCGACCACGAGCAGGGTCTCGCCGCGCCGTGCCTCCTCGATCCGGCCGGGTCCGACAGCGAGGTGCGCGGGATCGGAGGGGCGCGCGTGGTGTCGTACGAGTGTGGGCGCCAGTTCAGGGGTGCCGGACCAGGCCGCCTCGTCCACCAGGTGCGCGGCCAGATGCCAGGGCTCGTACTCGGGCGTGCCCACCAGCAGCAGCCCGCCCCCGTGCGCCACCACGGACCCGCGCAGCACCCCCGCGAACCGCCGGGTGGACCCCAACCACTCGGTCCCGGCGAGCACTTCGCGCAGCAGCGCGACCCGTACGGCGTCCATGCGGCCGCATCCTGCCTCAACCGGTCACTCGTGACGCGAAGTTCACTCCGAATTCGCCCAACCTGGGGAAATTCACGGCCCGAACCCGTCCGTGTGAGGAGCCGCCAGATGACCGATTTGTCCGTCCCCTTCCGTGCGGGTCAGGAGGGATACGCCAGCTTCCGCATTCCCGCCGTCGTAGCCACCCGCAAAGGCACGCTGCTCGCCTTCTGCGAGGGCCGGGTCGACTCCGCCGCCGACCACGGGCACATCGACATCGTGCTGAAGCGGTCCACGGACGGCGGCCGCACCTGGGGCCCGCTGCGGGTCGCCGCGAGCAACGGGAAGAACCTCGCCGGCAACCCCGCCCCCGTCGTCCTCGACACCGGCCGGATCCTGCTCGTGCACGTCCGCGCCGCGGCCGGCGCCACCGAGGCCGCCATCCTGCGCGGCCAGGTCGACGACGCCGACGGCCGCCGGGTGTGGGTGCAGCACAGCGACGACGAGGGCGCGACCTGGTCCAAGGCGAGAGAGATCACCGCGCAGGTGAAGAAGCCCGGCTGGCGCTGGTACGCCACCACCCCCGGGCACGGCCTGCAACTGAGCAGCGGCCGCGTCCTCGTCCCCGGCAACCACACCCTGCCGCCCACCGGCACCGACACCGGCGCCGAGGCCAAGTACAACAGCGGCCACTGCCTGCTCAGCGACGACCGCGGCGAGACCTGGTACCTCGGCTACCTGGACGAGAACACCGACGGCTACATCAACGTCAACGAGACCACCGCCGCCGAACTCCCCGACGGCCGCGTCTACTTCAACACCCGCAACGACTCGCCCGCGCCCGGCAACCGCGCGGACGCCCACTCCAAGGACGGCGGGAAAACGCTGGTCAAGCCCTTCCGGCCGCAGGCCGGGCTCACCGCCCCGGTCTGCGAGGCCTCCGTCCTGCAGCTCCGCGACCCCGACCTGCTCCTCTTCTCCGCCCCGGCCGACCCCGCCGCCCGCGCCCTGATGACCCTCCGCGCCTCCGGCGACGGCGGCACCACCTGGCGCAAGGCCCTCTCCGTGGACGGACTGCCCGCCGCCTACTCCGACCTGGTCCGCGTCGACCGGGGCACGGTCGGACTCCTCTACGAGACAGGGGACTTCAGCGCCTACGAGACCCTCACCTTCCGCCGGGTGCCCGTGACGCGGCTCACCTGACCCGGTGCCGTACGCCCCACGGACGTAGAGTCGGCCCATGACCTCTACCGACAGCGCACAGACTCCCGCGAAGGCCCCCGCCAAGGACCCCTGGGACCTGCCCGACGTCTCCGGGCTGGTCGTCGGCGTGCTCGGCGGCACCGGCCCGCAGGGCAAGGGCCTCGCCTACCGGCTCGCCCGGGCCGGCCAGAAGGTGATCATCGGCTCGCGGGCCGCCGAGCGCGCCCAGGCCGCCGCCGACGAGCTGGGGTACGGCGTCGAGGGCGCCGACAACGCCGAGACCGCGCGCCGCAGCGACATCGTGATCGTCGCCGTACCGTGGGACGGCCACGGCAAGACGCTGGAGTCCCTGCGCGAGGAGCTGGCCGGCAAGCTCGTCGTCGACTGCGTGAACCCGCTGGGCTTCGACAAGCAGGGCGCCTACGCGCTGAAGCCGGAGGAGGGCAGCGCCGCCGAGCAGGCCGCCGCCCTGCTGCCGGACTCCCGGGTCGCCGCCGCCTTCCACCATCTGTCGGCCGTGCTCCTCCAGGACCCGGAGATCGAGGAGATCGACACCGATGTGATGGTGCTGGGCGAGGCCCGCGCCGACGTGGAGATCGTCCAGGCGCTGGCCGGGCGCATCCCCGGTATGCGCGGCATCTTCGCGGGCCGGCTGCGCAACGCCCACCAGGTCGAGTCGCTGGTCGCGAACCTGATCTCCGTCAACCGCCGGTACAAGGCACACGCCGGGCTCCGCGTCACGGACGTCTGAGGGCATGGGGGACACTGGTCGTCGTAGCAGTGTCCCCCGCAAGGAGCCGACCCCCATGCCCCGCATCGCCCTCTACACCTTGATCGTCTGCCTTCTCGCCGTGGCCGCCGCGGTCGTCTCGTTCGTCCAGGGCAGCTGGCTGGGGATCGTCTGGGTGCTGCTGGCGGGCCTGTCGTCCAACATGACCTGGTACTACGTCAAGCGCGGCCGGGCCACCGCGGCGCAGGGCAAGTCCGTCACGGGTTGACGCAGACGTCCGGGGTGTCGCGCCAGAAGCGGTAGAGCTCGTGGCCGCAGGCCTGGGAGAAGTCGTCGACACTCAGCCCGCGCAGGATCGCGTCGATCGCGTCGAAGAACGCGATGTTGACCGAGGGCACCCACAGCAGCGCGAACACGAACAGCAGCCCGAACGGAGCGAACGGCTCCACCTGCCGCTTCACGCTGTACGACAGCCACGGCTCGATCACGCCGTAGCCGTCCAGGCCCGGCACCGGCAGGAAGTTCAGGATCGCCGCCGTCACCTGGAGCAGGGCGAGGAACGCCAGCGCGTACCGGAAGACGAGGGGCACGCCGTCCAGGGCGTGCAGCCAGAAGGGCGCCGTGCACACCGCCGCGAACAGCACGTTCGTCAGCGGGCCCGCCGCCGAGATCAGGCTGTGCCGCCAGCGGCCTCTGATGCGGCCCCGCTCGATGAAGACCGCGCCGCCCGGCAGACCGATGCCGCCCATGATCACGAACAGCACCGGGAGCACGATGCTGAGCAGCGCGTGCGTGTACTTCAGCGGGTTCAGCGTGAGGTAGCCCTTCGCGCCGACCGTGATGTCCCCGCTGTGCAGGGCGGTGCGCGCGTGCGCGTACTCGTGCAGGCACAGGGAGACGATCCAGGCCGCCGTCACGAACAGGAACACCGCGATGCCCGGCTGCTCGGCGAACCCCGACCAGGTGGCCCAGCCGGTCACCGCCGTGACGGCCAGGATCCCGAGGAAGACGGGACTGATCCGGCGTTCGCCGCTGCGGGTGGTGGCGGTCGTCATGAGCGGCTCCTGTGGGCAAGTACGGTCGGGAGGCCGACCGTACCGGCCGGGGACTCACCGGGAAAACGTCTCGCGATGGCCGTCCGGTTCCTGGAAGGTGGGGGAATGGCACTGATGAGGGTGTTCTACGAGGACTGGCAGATGGAGTGCTGCGGCAAGCCGTTCAGCGTGGGCCAGGAGGTCGGCTGGCGGCTGGTCGCCGTCGACGGGAAGGAGACCGGGAACGGCCACTGGCAGGGCGCCGAGGCCTGGGTGGAGAACCACGGAGGCCCGAAGCACAAGACCGTCGGCCAGGTCCGCGCCATCGACGTCGTGCACCAGGAGTACGCGGCCCACCACGACCCGCGCGCCGACGAACCCGCCGTACTCGCCGACCTGAAGCCCGGCACGGTGGTCATCCGGGGGACCGGGCGCGCTCTGGAGCCGGTGCCCGGCGCACGGACCCTGGAGCCCGTCGACAGCTGTCCGAAGTGGTTCGGCGACTTCGAGGAGGAGGAACAGCCACCGCGCAAGGTGCCGTACCGCGTCCGCCGCGCCGTCGGCGCCCTCGTCACCCTGGAGGTCCCGGACGACCCGGGAGGTCCCGGGCGGCGCGCCGCCCGAACCCGGTGACCCGTCCCGCCCCCTCCGGAGACAATGAACCCCGTGCGCTACCGCCTCCTCGGCCCCACCCAGGCACTCCGCCCCGACGGCACGCCCGTCCCGGTCGGCGGGGCGCGGCTGCGTGCCCTGCTGAGCGTGCTCGCGCTGCGGGCCGGCCGGACCGTGCCGACCGATCTGCTGGTGGACGAGGTGTGGGGTGCTGACCCGCCCGCCGACGCCACGGGCGCGCTGCAGGCGCTGGTCGGCCGGCTGCGCAGGGCGCTCGGCGCCGACGCGGTCGCCTCCGCCGAGGGCGGCTACCGGCTCGCCGCCGCCCCCGACGACATCGACCTCACCCGGTTCGACCGGCTGACCGGCGAGGGCCTCGGCGCCCTGGCCGACGGCGACCCGGCCAAGGCCGCCGCCGTCCTGGACGACGCGCTCGCCCTGTGGCACGGCCCCGCCCTCGCCGACCTGCCCGACCACACCGCCGACGCGGCCCGCTGGGAGACCCGCCGCCTGGACGCCCTGCGCGCCCGGCACACCGCCGCCCTCGCCCTCGGCCACGCCGAGCAGTCCCTGCCCGAGCTGGCCGCGCTGTGCGACGCCCATCCCCTGGACGAGCCGCTCCAGGCGCTGCGGCTGCGCGCGCTGCGCGACGCGGGCCGCCCGGCCCAGGCACTGGCCGCCTACGAGGACGTACGACAGCTCCTCGCGGACCGGCTCGGCTCCGACCCCGGCACCGAACTGCGCGCCCTGCACGTCGAGTTGCTCACCGAGACGGAGCGGGAACCGCAGCCCGCGCCGCCCGCCGCCCTGGGCAACCTGCCCGCCCGGCTCACCTCCTTCGTGGGCCGGGAGGCCGACATCGCGGCCATCGGCGCCGACCTCGCGGCGGCCCGTCTCGTCACCCTGCTCGGGCCCGGCGGAGCGGGCAAGACCCGGCTGTCCCAGGAGGCCGCCGAGGCCGTACGGCACACCGCCCGGGACGGGGTGTGGCTGGCCGAACTGGCGCCCGTGGACGACCCGGACGCCGTACCGCAGGCCGTGCTGACCGCGATCGGCGCCCGCGAGACCGTGCTGCACGGCGCCGGCGTCGAGGCCATGCGCGCGATGACCGACGTGGACGACCCGGCCGACCGGCTCGTGGAGTACTGCGCCCGCCGCCGGATGGTGCTGATCCTCGACAACTGCGAGCACGTCGTCGAGGCGGCCGCGCGGCTGGCCGAGCGGCTGCTGGCCCGCTGCCCGCAGCTGACCGTGCTCGCCACCAGCCGTGAACCGCTCGGTGTGCCGGGGGAGTTGGTACGGCCCGTGGAGCCGCTGCCCGAACCGGTCGCGCTGCGGCTGCTCGCCGACCGGGGTGCGGCGGCCCGGCCCGGATTCCGGCTGGAGGACGACCCCGAGGCCTGTGCCGAGATCTGCCGGCGGCTCGACGGGCTGCCCCTCGCGATCGAGCTGGCGGCCGCCCGCCTGCGCATGCTGACCCCGCGCCAGATAGCCGGCCGGCTGGACGACCGCTTCCGGCTGCTCACCAGCGGCAGCCGCACCGTGCTGCCCCGCCAGCAGACCCTGCGCGCCGTCGTGGACTGGTCCTGGGACCTGCTCGACGCGGACGAACGGGACGTCCTGTCCCGCCTGTCGCTCTTCGCGGGCGGCTGCGACCTGGCCGCCGCCGAGGGTGTGTGCGGCCCGGCCGCCCTGGACGCGCTCGGCTCCCTGGTCGACAAGTCCCTGGTGGTGGCCTCCCCGGCGGCGGACGGCGGGATGCGCTACCGGCTGCTGGAGACCGTCGCCGAGTACGCGGCCGAACGGCTGGACGAGACCGGGCGCCGGGCCGAGGCCGAGCGCGCCCATCTGACGTACTACCGCGAACTCGCCCGCACCACCGACCCGTTGCTGCGCGGCGGCGAACAGCGCGCCGCCATCGACCGGTTCCAGCTGGAGTACGAGAACCTGCGCACCGCCCTGCGGCACGCCGTCGCCCTCGGTGACGAGCAGGAGGGGCTCAGCCTGGTGCTGTCCCTGGTCTGGTACTGGCAGATGCGCGACCTGCGCATCGAGTGCCGTACCTGGTCGGAGGAGGCCATGGCCCTCGGCCCCGACCCGTTCGCCGAGCCGGCCCGCCCCGCCCGCCCGGTCTGGCAGCGCTGCACCGACATCCCGCCCCCGTTCACCGGCGAACTCCTCGCCGAGGCCCGGCGCGGCGTCCACCTCGCCCATCTCGCCTGCATGGACACCGAGATGGAGGCCTGGCAGACCCCCGAGGCCCAGACCAAGCTGCGGGCGATGGCCCGGGTCTACGAGCCCGGCCTGCCGCAGACCTGCCGCGCCCCGGGCGCCATATGGTTCTACGCCGTCATCCTCACCGACGGCGCGGACCGGATACGCACGATCTCCGACGCCACCATCCGGACCTGCCGGGACAACCCCGGCTTCGAGTGGGAGCTGGCCGGCGCCCTGCAGATGCGCGCCAACCTGCTCGCCAACCGCACCGCCTGGGCGGGCGACGCCACCCGCGACGCCGACGAGGCCCTGGAGATCTACCGCCGCCTCGGCGACCAGTGGGGCATCGCCGAGGCGCTGTCCGCACGCGGCGAGGCCAACGAACGCAAGGGCTCCTACCGCACGGCAGCCGCCGACTACGAGGCGGCCATCGTCCACGCCGAACGCCTCGGCGCCCGCGCCCAGATGGCCGTACTCAGCGCCCGGCTCGGCAGCGTCCTCATGGAGGCGGGCGACGCCGAACGCGGCGAGCGCATGCTGCGGGACGTCATCGCCAACCAGGAGGGCGCCGTCAACGAGGCGATGCCGGCCGCCCGGCTCTTCCTCGCCGCCTGGCTCGGCCTGACCGGGCGCACTGCCGAGGCACGTGAGCAACTCCGGCTGCTGCGCGAGGAGTTCACGATCGCGCACTTCGTCGTCTTCGACGTCATGATCCTCAGCCAGGAGGCCTGGCTGGACGCCCTTGACCACCGGCCCGAGGAGTCCCTGACCCGCGTCCGCACGGCACTGCGGCGCGCCGACGACCCGCTGTCCCAGGTGATCACCCCGCATCTGGGCTCCATCTGCCTCACCATCGCGGCGATGGCCCTGGCGGGCCTCGACGGCGGCACCCGCGCCGCGGACGCCGCCCGCTGCCTGGCCACCGCGGACGCCCTGCTGCCGGCCGAGCACGTCTCCTCCGGTATGGAGCGCCGGGTGTACGAGCTGACCGAGTCCCGGATCCGCGAGACGCTCGACGGCCCCGCGTACGCGGCCGCGTACGCCGAGGGCGGTGGCCTCTCCCTCGCGGAGGCCACCGCCCTGCTGTGACACGGTGTTCGTCTGCTCTGCGTACGTCTGCTCTGCGTACGTCAGCTCTTCTTACGTCAGCTCTTCGTGCGGAACTTGTAGATCGCGACCGGAGCCATCACCGCGGTGAGGCCGGCCGACCAGATCAGGGTCACCCACAGGCCGTGTGTGACCGGTCCGCCGACCATCAGGCCGCGCGCGGTGTCCGCCAGGGCGGACAACGGGTTGTAGTCGGTGAAGTTCCGCAGCCAGCCCGGCATCGAGGCGGTCGGCGCGAAGATCGACGAGCCGAACTGCAGCGGCATCAGCACCAGGAAGCCCATGGCCTGCACGGACTGCGCGCTCTTCATCACCACGCCGAGGGTGAGGAACACCCACATCAGGGCCGAGCCGAACAGCGCGGACAGGCCCACGGAGGCGAGCAGCCCCGCCCAGTTGGTGATGTCGAAGCCCACGAGCAGGGCGACGATCATCAGCACGACGGTCGCGAACAGCATCCGCATCAGCTCCACCGCGATCTTGGCGAACAGCACGGAGCCGCGCCCGATCGGCAGGGACCGGAAGCGGTCCATGACACCGGAGTTGAAGTCCTGGTTGAAGCCGGTTCCCACGCCCTGGGCCATGTTCATGCCCATCATGGCCATCAGGCCGGGCACGACGTACTGCACGTACTGGTCCTGACCGCCGCCCAGGGACTGCCCGATGGAGCCGCCGAAGACGTACACGAACAGCAGGGTGAAGATGACCGGGAACAGGATGGCGTCGAACATCGACTCCGGGTCCTGCCGGATCCACAGCAGGTTGCGGCGGATGAGGGCGCCGGTGTGGCGCAGGTGGGCGCGCAGCGGGATGGGCGTGTCGCCCTTCGTGGCGGCGGCCGGGGTGAGGGTGGCGGCACTCATACCGCGACCTCCTCGCGGGTCTCGGCGGGCGTGATGTCCTGCGGGGCACCGGCACGGTGGCCGGTGAGCGACAGGAACACCTCGTCCAGGCTGGGCAGTTCGGTGGTGATGGAGGAGATCGTGATGCCGCGCGCGGTGACCGCGCCGACCACGGCGGTCAGCTGCTCGTCGCTGAGGATCGGCACCAGCAGCGTCCCGGTCTCCGGGTCCACGGTGGTGGCGGCGAGCCCGGTGATGCCCAGCTCGTCCAGCATGGCGGCGAGCGGCCGCAGCTGCAGCGGGTCCACCGGCCGCACCCTCAGCGTGCGCCCGCCGACCCTGGCCTTCAGCTCCTCGATGCCGCCGTTCGCGATGACCTTCCCGCGGTCCACGACGGTCAGCTCGGAGGCGAGCTGCTCGGCCTCCTCCATGTACTGGGTGGTGAGCAGCACGGTGACCCCCTCCCCGACCATGGCCTTGACCTCGTCCCACACCTCGTTACGGGTACGCGGGTCGAGCCCGGTGGTCGGCTCGTCCAGGTACAGGACGGCGGGCCGCCCGATCATCGAGGCGGCCAGATCCAGCCGCCGCCGCATACCGCCGGAGTACGTGCTCGCCGGGCGCTTCGCGGCCTCCGTCAGCGAGAACCGCTCCAGCAGCTCGTCGGCGCGGGTACGGGAGTCCTTGCGGGAGAGGTCGAGCAGCCGCCCGATCATGTACAGGTTCTCCCAGCCGGGCAGCTTCTCGTCCACCGAGGCGTACTGCCCGGTCAGCCCGATCACCCGGCGCAGCTGCCGGGGCTGCCGCACGACGTCGTACCCGGCCACGGTGGCCTGCCCGGCGTCCGGTGTGATCAGCGTGGACAGGATCCGTACGAGGGTGGTCTTCCCGGCGCCGTTCGGCCCGAGCACCCCCATCACGGTGCCCTCCCGCACGTCCAGGTCGACCCCGTCCAGTGCCTTGGTCTCGCCGTAGTGCTTGACCAGTCCCCGTACGGTCACGGCGGCGCGCCCGCCGGCGGGGTTGTCATCGATTCGCGTCATGCCCATGAAGGTGCCAGGCCCCACCGACAAACCACCGACAGGGCGCCGACAGCCACCGACAACCTGCCGACGACCACCGCAACCATCAATTGAGGAACCACGACGGCGACCAACCACCTCCGCGAGAGCGGCGCCGGTTCAGGCGCACAAAGGGGACAGCCCGCTGACGGGGGATGATCAGCGGGCTGTCCAGGGTGTTGCCGCAATGGCTAGTGGACGGAGTGCTCCTCCAGCGGGAACGTTCCGCCGACGACGTCCTCCGCGAACTCCTTCACCGCGTTGCCCATGACCTCACGCAGGTTGGCGTACTTCTTCACGAACTTCGGGACCCGACCGGACGTCAGCCCGAGCATGTCGGTCCACACCAGGACCTGCGCGTCCGTCTCCGGGCCGGCGCCGATGCCCACGGTCGGGATGTGCAGCACCCGCGTCACCTCGGCCGCCAGCTCCGCCGGGACCAGCTCCAGCACCACCGCGAACGCGCCCGCGTCCTGCACGGCCTTCGCGTCGCGCAGCAGCTGCTGGGCCGCCTCCTCGCCGCGGCCCTGGACGCGGTAGCCCATGGCGTTCACGGACTGCGGGGTCAGGCCGATGTGGGCCATGACCGGGATGCCGGACTCGACGAGGAGCCGGATCTGCTCGTGCGAGCGCTCGCCGCCCTCCAGCTTGACCGCTCCGACGCCGGCCTCCTTCACCAGCCGGGTCGCCGAGCGCAGCGCCTGCACCGGGCCCTCCTGGTACGAGCCGAAGGGCAGGTCGCCGACGATCAGGGAGCGCTGGGTGCCGCGTACGACGGCCGCCGACAGCATGCTGATCTCGTCGAGGGTGACGGGCACGGTGCTCTCGTACCCGAGGTGACAGTTGCCCGCGGAGTCGCCGACCAGGATCACCGGGATCCCGGCCTCGTCGAAGACGGACGCGGTCATCGCGTCGTAGGCGGTGAGCATGGGCCACTTCTCGCCGCGTTCCTTGGCGAGGGCGATGTCGCGGACGGTGATGCGGCGGGTGCCCTTCCCCCCGTACAGCGCTTTGCTGCCGTCGGAAGGCTTGTTCTGGGCAGCCGAAAGCTGCGTCATGGCAACGGCTCCTTCAGTCATCTCGAGGCGCCCTTAACGGCGTCCCCGGATCGCCTCCATGGTGGCACCTCGTGCCAGCGAGGGCCAGGGGACCCCCCTGTGATCCCTTCGGCTCTCCTCGGTTCCCTCGGGGGCGTCGCGGATGCGCCCCCGCTGTGTAAGGTCTCGGTAAAGAAATAAGATACGAGACGGTTCCGTATCGAAATGGATCTAGGCTCGAACGCATGACAAGTTCCGTCCCTGCCTCCCGGATACCGGAAGCGGTGCACCGGCGCCGATGGGCGATCCTCGGCGTGCTGATGCTGAGCCTGCTCATCGTGGTGCTCGACAACTCGATCCTGAACGTCGCCATCAAGACGATCTCCACCCCGGCGCCCGTCGGCCTCGGCGCCACCCAGAGCCAGATCGAGTGGGCGATCAACGCCTACACCCTCGTCTTCGCCGGTCTGCTGTTCACCGCCGGACTCATCGGCGACCGCCTCGGCCGCAAGAAGGTCCTGCTCGGCGGCCTGGTCGTGTTCGGCATCGGCTCGGCCCTGGCCGCCGAGTCCGGCTCCCCGGACCAGCTGATCGCCTACCGCGCCCTGATGGCCCTCGGTGCCGCCTTCGTGATGCCCTCCACCCTCGCCGTGCTGATGAACGTCTTCGAGCGCGAGGAGCAGCCCAAGGCCATCGGTATCTGGGCCGGCGGTGTCGGCCTCGCCATCGCCATCGGTCCGATCACCGGCGGCGCGCTTCTGGACCACTTCTGGTGGGGCTCGGTCTTCCTGATCAACGTGCCGATCGTGATCACCGCGCTCGCCCTGATGGTGTGGCTCGTGCCCGACTCGCGCGACCCCCGGCCGGGCCGTCTCGACCCCGTCGGCGTGGTCCTGTCCGTCGTCGGCCTGGTCCTGCTGGTCTACGGCATCATCAAGGGCGGTGAGCTGGCCGACTTCACCGACGCCAAGGTGCTGGCGACCATCATCGCCGGTCTCGCCGTCCTCACCGGCTTCGTGATCTTCGAGAAGCGCAGCGACCACCCGTCGCTGGACGTCACCTACTTCAAGAACAAGGTCTTCTCGGCCGCCATGGCCGCCATCGCGCTGGTCTTCTTCGCGCTGATGGGCGTGACCTTCTTCTCCGTCTTCTACACCCAGAGCGTGCGCGGCTACTCGCCGCTGCAGTCCGGTCTGCTGCTGCTCCCGCTGGCCGCCGCCCAGCTGATCTTCGCGCCGCGGGCCCGGCTGCTGGTCGACCGGTTCGGCAACAAGGCCACGACCACCGCGGGCCTGGTGCTGATCGCGGCGACGCTGGCCGCGTTCTCCGGCTTCGAGGCCGACACGCCGATCTGGGTGCTGGAGGTCGTCTTCTTCCTCATGGGCACCGGCATGGCGCACATCATGACGCCGACCTCCGTCGTCATCATGCAGGCCCTGCCCCGCGAGAAGGCCGGCTCGGCCTCCGCGCTCAGCAACACCTTCCGCCAGGTCGGCGGCGCCCTCGGCATCGCCGTGCTCGGCTCGGTGCTCTCCGCGTCCTACCGCAACGGCATCGAGGGCAAGCTCGGCCTGCTGCCGCCCGGCCTGAGGGACACGGCCGCCGAGTCCATCGAGGCCACGCTCGGCGTCGCCGAGAAGTTCGGCGCGCAGGGCAAGGCCCTCGTCACCCCCGCCAACGACGCCTTCCTGCACGCCATGCACGTCACCGCCCTGTGCGGTACGGGCGTGGCGCTCGTCGGCGCCCTGGTGACGGCCCTCTTCCTGCCGGGCAAGCCGCCGGTCGGCCAGGAGGGCAAAAAGGAGCAGGAGTTGGTCGTAGCCGCTGAGTGACCGAAACCGACCGGTCCTCAGGAGAAACCAACCGGTCCACGGGGGAAGGAGGCTGCTGCGGGAGAATTCCCGCAGCACAGCGAAAGGACGGACGAGTGAGCCTTGCCGAGAGCCGGCCGCGGCCGGACGGGCCCGTGCGGGGCCGACCGCGCAGTGAGGCCGTGGAACGCGCCATCCTGGAGGGCGTGGTGAAGCTCCTGGAGGACGGTGTGCCCCTTGCCGAACTCTCCATCGAGCGCGTCGCGCGCACGGCCGGGGTCGGCAAGGCCACCATCTACCGCCGCTGGAGCGGCAAGGAGGAGCTGTTCGTCGACGTCGTGCGCGCCGCCGAACCCCCCGACCCCGTGCTCCCCGGCACCTCGATGCGCGACGACCTGGTCGTGCTGCTGGAGTCCCTGCGCCAACGCGGCCTCGCGAGCCGCTCGTCGGCGATCCTGCACAACGTGTACGCCCAGATGAAGAGCAGCCCCAAGATCTGGGCGGCGTACCACGCCAGCGTCATAGCGCCCCGGCGCGCCCTCGCCCTGGACGTGCTCCGCCGCGCGCGGCAGCGCGGCGAACTCCGGGCGGACGTCGACCTGGAACTGGCCAACGACATGTTCATCGGCCCCATGCTCGTGCGCTCCGTCATGCGCCCGGACGACGACCTGCCCGAGGGGCTCGCGGAACAGATCGTCGACACGGTCCTGGAAGGCCTACGGCCCGTCAGCTCGACAGCCTCGTAGCACGTATGTGCATGTTTCGTCACAGAACACGCCGCTCCCGGGGGTAACCGGAACCCCGGGCGCCGCCTCGTTCGTCCTCGTCTTCCGTACGGCCGTCATGGGACGGCGGGAACGGAGCCGATCATCCCCTAGGGTCGGATGAACACGGGGGAACGACGGTGTGCACGGCAGGCAGTGAGGCAGACGGTATGGCGCAGCAGGCGTACATGACGGAGACGGACAACGGCGGCTCGGGGCCCGAGCGACCGGGTTCTGGGCTTCGGCGCCTGATGCACCGCCTGTTCGGCGGCTGGCGCGGCGATCCACGCATCTGGCGCCGGGGCATCATCCTCGCCGTCCTCGCGCTGCTGCTCGCGCTGGTGATGCTGCTGCACTCGCACATCCCCAACCGGGTGGGCAACCTGGGCAGCCTCACGGAGACCTTCCTGCCCTGGCTGGGCGTGGCCATCCCGGTCCTGCTGGTCCTCGGCGTGCTCCGGAAGTCGGCGACCGCCCTGCTCACGATCCTCCTCCCGGCGATCGTGTGGCTGAACCTCTTCGGCGGACTGCTCACCGACAGGACGGGCGCCGGCGGCGACCTGATGGTGGCCACCCACAACGTGAACGCCGACAACCCCGACCCGGCCGCGACCGCCCGGGACGTCGCCTCCTCCGGGGCGGACCTGCTGGCGCTGGAGGAGCTGCCCGCGTCCGCCGTCCCGGTGTACGAGAAGGCGCTCGCGTCGACGTACAAGTACCACGCGGTCGTCGGCACGGTCGGCCTGTGGAGCAAGTACCCGATGACCGGCGTCAGGGACGTCGACATCAAGCTCGGCTGGAAGCGCGCGATGCGCGCGACCGTGACCACCCCCAAGGGCCCGCTCGCCGTCTACGTCGCCCATCTGCCCTCGGTGCGGGTGAAGGTGGAGGCCGGTTTCACCGCCCGGCAGCGGGACAAGAGCGCCGACGCGCTCGGCGAGGCCATCGCCGACGAGCCGCTGCGGCGGGTCGTGCTGCTCGGTGACCTGAACGGCACGATGAACGACCGCTCCCTCAACGCCGTCACCTCCCAGCTGCGCTCCACGCAGGGCGCGGCGGGCAGCGGCTTCGGGTTCAGCTGGCCGGCGTCGTTCCCGATGGCGCGGATCGACCAGATCATGGTCCGGGGCGTCGAGCCGGAGAGCTCCTGGACCCTGCCGCGCACCGACAGCGACCACCTTCCGGTGGCTGCTCGTGTGAAGGTGGACACGTCCTCGTAACCGGTTGGAATACTGGGCCTGGGAGACTTTGTTCCGAAGCTGAACATAAACTGTACGGAACTCCGCTCTCCTCCCTTGAAAGGCACAGGCCCTTCATGCCTCTGGCCCTGCTCGCTCTGGCCGTCGGCGCTTTCGGTATCGGTACGACCGAGTTCGTGATGATGGGGCTGCTGCCCGACGTCGCGGACGACCTGCACATCTCGATCCCCACCGCCGGGCACCTGGTCTCGGCGTACGCGCTGGGCGTCGTCATCGGCGCCCCGCTGCTGGCCGCGCTCACCGCCCGGATGTCCCGCCGCACGGTGCTCATCGGTCTGATGGCCCTGTTCGTCGCGGGCAACGCGCTCTCGGCGTTCGCTCCCGGCTACGACTCCCTGCTCGCCGCCCGCTTCCTCAGCGGTCTGCCGCACGGCGCCTTCTTCGGGGTCGGCGCGGTCGTCGCCACGAACATGGTCGCGCCGGAGCGCAAGGCCCGCTCCGTGTCCCTGATGTTCCTCGGCCTGACCGTCGCCAACATCGCCGGCGTCCCCGTCGCCACGCTGATGGGCCAGCACCTGGGGTGGCGGGCGACCTTCCTCGGCGTGAGCGCGATCGGCCTGGCGGCGATAGCTTCACTCGCCCTCCTGATCCCGCGGGACCGCGTCGCCGCCCCCACGACGGGCCTGCGCGGCGAACTGGCCGCGCTGAGGTCGGTGCCGGTGTGGCTGGCCCTGGGTACGACGGTCGCGGGCTTCGGCGCGCTCTTCTCCGCGTACAGCTACGTCACCCCGATGCTGACGGACTCCGCCGGGTTCGCCGAGGGCAGCGTGACAGTGCTGCTGGCGCTGTTCGGCGTGGGCGCGACGGCGGGCAACCTGCTGGGAGGACGTCTCGCCGACCAGTCGATGCGGGGCACGCTGTTCGGCGGGCTGGCCTCGATGGTGGGCGTACTGCTGCTGTTCCCTCTGCTGATGCGGGCCGAGTGGAGCGCGGCCCTCGCGGTGGCGCTGCTCGGCATGGCCGCGTTCATCACCGGGTCCCCGCTGCAGCTGATGGTCATGGAGAAGGCCGCCGCGGCTCCCTCGCTGGCGTCCTCTGCCAACCAGGCGGCGTTCAACCTGGCGAATGCCGGCGGCGCTTGGATCGGGGGGTTGGCGTTGGCGGCGGGGTTTGGGGTTACATCGCCTGCGGTTGCGGGGGCGGCGTTGGCTGTCCTGGGGCTGGGTGTGGCGAGTGCGGCATACCTGGTGGACCGGCGTCGGGAGGTTGCTTCAGTGGGCCGAGTCGTCGCTACTCACGTACCTGAGCAGTCGGGGGCGCTGCAGCACTGACCCAGGGGGCTCCGCCCCCTGGACCCCCGCTTGCCCACCACGCCCACCCGACTCGGTTGGCTGAGGGGTGGGCGGTGGCGGGTCGGTCGGTCGAGAGGCGGGCGGTCGCGTGGTCAGGGCCCGTCGGCAGCCACGTCGCGTGCTCAGGCCCGGTCGCCAACCCCGTCGCGAGCGGCGCCCTCTCGCAGGAAGCCCGCCACGGTCGTCTCCGCGTCATCCAGCCACGGGAAGTGGGCCGTCGCGGGCTGGATCACTAGCCGGCCCCGTGGGAAGAGCCCAGCCACCTCGGCCATCGCGCGGGGTGGGCGCAGGCAGGGGTCCGCACGCGCTAGGCACGAACCCCTGCCTGGAGTCGATCTTCTGAAGCGAAACTCAGCTCAGGTTCTGGCGGCACTCATTGAGCGCGAACTCTCCGAAACTGTCCGCGATCTTCTCCATGAGGCCGCCTTCGGGAACGCCCGGGTTCCACGCGAAGACCGGGTACTCGCCGTCCTGGTCTGCCCGAGAGGTGTCGAGGACGACCACCCCCAGGACGTCGTCGTGCATGACGACCAAGAAGTGGTGCGGCAGTCCCAGCTGGGCGCGGTCCTCCAGGGTGTACGCGGATGATCCCAACAGTTCTTCCCCCCTGGCGGGCGTCTGGTACACGCCGGGGAACTCGGCAGGCGGAATCTCCCACGTACCGAATTCCTCGATCAGACGCCGATACGAGGGCGGGAAGGCGAGCGCCATCTCAGCCTCCGCTCGTGCGATTAGCTCTGGGGAGCAGCCGTCGCCATGATGAGCCAGGTCCTCGTTCTCACGCACGAGGTTGATCACTTGTTCGGCTGCCTGCATACCGCTCGTCATCCGAAGTCCTTTGCCCTGCTCTTCCAATATTCCTTCTTCCATCTTTCGAACTCAGGCCGGTCGATTCCGCTGGGGATCTTGGTGCCCACCGCGCAGCTGTTCCGCCGCTTTGGTGTCATAGCCGTCGTAGGAATCCCCTAGGAGGCTTGCATCGTCGTGGTCCGAGATGCCGGCGAGGTCGGGTCGCACAGCAAGGCCGACGACGACCGCGACTGCGGTCAGCAGAAGGATGATTCGGGCAAGCAGTCCTGAACGGCCTGGCGTTGGTATGAGCGATCTTCCTGGGCGGGAAGGCAACGGAGCATCACTTTCTTCAGAGTGTGTATGCGCCGGTTGATCGGCCGATGCGATGCAAGGATTCTCACGGAGACTCAGAAGCGCGGGTCCCTGGCTGGCCAGCGCGACGGCATGGCGATGCAACCCCTCCCCGTGAGCGACGGCGTTCCCCCGGTCGCTGAATGCTGTGCGCGTACGGAGCGGTCAGGCTCCGCTGGTGCACGCCGACACTCTAGGCACACACAGGTGCACTCGTACAGGTGTTCACTTTCGTGTGGCGAGCGTGGTGGCGTGAACCTTTCGGCAGGTCAGCCTGCTGGAAGGTGGTGCTGACTCGCAGGGTGCCTGTGTTCTTCCTGTGAAGCTTCTGTGTATGTGGATGACCGACGGGGTGCGATAGGTGATCACGGATGACTGATTTTCGATCCCGATGGGTTCGCACTGCCTGGCCTGGGCTGCCCCGGTTCGGCCAGCTCGCACCAGACCGTCTTGCGGTCCGCTCCCTGATCCACGCCCCAACGCCGGGAGAGCTGGTCGACCAGGGCCAGACCGCGGCCCGACTCGGCCGTGCCGGTGGCGGGCAGGAAGACTGGCAAAGCGCGCGGGTCGGGATCGGTGACCTCGATGCGGGTGTGGCCGTGGGGCGTGCCGGTGACGCAGACCGTCACCGGGGTGCCCTCGCCGAGGTGGTCGATGACGTTCGTCAGTAACTCGGTTGCACACAGGCGGACTTCGAAGTCGTGCGCGCGCAGGTGGTGGCGCAGCTCCGGTACGGCCTTCGGGGTGGCGAGCAGGTTGAGTTCGAAGGTCACTGCCCGGCTGCCGTCTTCCGGAGGGCGGTCGCCAGCGCGTGGGCCGTCGCGGTGTTGCAGTTCCCGAGCGCGACGAGGCCGGCGGGCGGTGCGTACGTACCCGCGAAGCTCGGCAGGTCCACGCGCAGGGAGGGCAGCGTGATGCCGTGCAGGGCGAGGGCGGCGCGGAGTTCCTCCACGCAGAGGGTCACGTCGTAGGCCGTGGGGGAGTGGTCGGGCATGGGTGGCGTGGTCCTGTTCCGGTGCGTTGTGTGACGAACACCTCACAGGCTGTCGTCAGGCTCGCTACGGTGAAAGGGGTTTCGCGTTCGCGACCGGGACAGCGGAAGGTGAACGATGGCACGGCGCAAGGACATCGACGGCTCGATGAGCGTTCCGACGTTCTACGGCAAGGAGTTGCGGTGGAAGCGGGAGGCGGCGGGGATGTCGTTGGAGGCGTTCCTTGAGGGCAGCTTCTACGGCAAGACGTACCTCAGCGACATCGAGCACGGGGAGCGGAGGATGCCGATCGATCTGGCTCGGCATGCGGATCGGGTGCTGCGGACTGACGGGTTCTTCGAGCGGCATTGCGAGGATGTGCGGAAGGCGCGTCGGGGGCCGCATGCCGCGTACTTCGAGAAGGTCCTGGAGGCGGAGAAGTACGCGGAGTCCATTGAGGAGTGGTGCTCCATCACCCTCCCCGGGCTGCTCCAGACCGGCCCGTACGCTCGGACGCTGGTCCGGTCGGCCCACCCGGCGGCTTCCGACGAGTGGGTTGAGGAGAAGGTGACGGCCCGACTCGCTCGTGCCCGCCTCTTCGAGGAGGATCACTCCACCCCGGAGTACTGGGCGGTCCTGCACGAGTCGCTGATCGCGGATCCGATCCTTCCTCTGCTGGAGATGGCCGAACAGTTGGACCGGGTGGTGGAGTTGGCCGAGCGGCGCCGGATTACTCCGCAGATCGTTCCGCTGACTTGTGGCGCGTATCCCCTGATGGCCGCCTCCATCAAGGTCATGACGTTCCCGGACGCGCCGCCGCTGCTCTATATCGAGGCGTCGTACAGCGGTGACACCATCGACGATCCGGCCCTCGTGAAGCAGTATCGCAAGGCATACGATCGGCTCAGGGCCGTCGCGCTGTCACCAGACACGTCCCTCGCCATGATCAAGGCAGCGGCAGAGGATTACCGAAATGGCAAGCAATCGGATCGACTTGAGTGACGCGCTCTGGTTCAAGAGCAGCTACAGCAACGGTGACGGCGGGGACTGCGTCGAAGTCGCCGACAACTACCCCGGCCTCGTCCCCGTCCGTGACTCCAAGCTCCCCCACGGCCCCGCCCTCATCCTCAGCGCCGCCGCCTGGGCCCCCTTCGTCACCTCGCTCAAGAGGTGAACTAGGGGCCCAGGGGGCCGTCCCCCTCACGCCTCCGGGATGTCAAAGCGAGCAAGGTCCCGCAACCACGCCCGCGCAGAACTGTCCGACGGCGCACGCCAGTCGCCGCGCGGCGAGAGCGAACCCCCGGCCGACACCTTCGGCCCGTTCGGCATCGCCGAGCGCTTGAACTGCGCGAACCCGAAGAAGCGGCGGCAGAAGACCTCCAGCCACCGCCGGATCTCCGGCAGGTCGTACGCCACCCGCTTGGCCTCGGGGAACCCCGGCGGCCAGGCGCCGCCGTCCGCGTCCTGCCACGCGTGCCACGCCAGGAACGCGATCTTCGACGGCCGGAAGCCGTAGCGCAGCACGTGGAAGAGCGTGAAGTCGTGCAGCGCGTAGGGGCCGATCTTGGACTCGGTGGACTGCATCTCCTCGCCCGGCACCAGCTCCGGACTGATCTCGGTGTCGAGGATCGCGGCGAGGATCTTGCCGGTCTCCTCGTCGAACTGCCCGCTGCTGATGACCCAGCGGATCAGATGCTGGATCAGCGTCTTCGGCACACCGGAGTTGACGTTGTAGTGACTCATCTGGTCGCCCACGCCGTAGGTGGACCAGCCGAGCGCCAGCTCCGACAGGTCACCGGTGCCGAGCACGATGCCGCCGTGCTGGTTGGCCAGCCGGAAGAGATAGTCCGTGCGCAGACCCGCCTGCACGTTCTCGAAGGTGACGTCGTACACGGGCTCGCCGGAGGCGAACGGGTGCTCCATCTCCTTCAGCATCAGCCGCGCGGTCGGCGTGATGTCCAGCTCGGCCGCGGTGACACCCAGAGAACGCATCAGCGCGTGCGCGTTGTCCTTGGTGTGGTCGCTGGTGGCGAAGCCGGGCAGGGTCCAGGCCAGGATGTCGGTGCGCGGGCGCCCCGCGCGGTCCATCGCACGGGCGGCGACGATCAGCGCGTGCGTGGAGTCGAGGCCGCCGGACACCCCGATGACCACCTTCGCGCCGCCGATCGACGCCAGCCGCTGCTGAAGGCCCTCGACCTGGATGTTGTACGCCTCGTAGCAGTCCAAGGCGAGACGTTCGGCGTCGGCCGGCACGAACGGGAAGCGCTCCAGGCGGCGGCGCAGCCCCAGGTCGGTGAGCGGCGGATCGAGTTCGAAGGCGACCGTCCTGAAGTCGGCGGTCCGCGCGCGGTGCGTACGGCGGTTGTCGTCGAACGTGCCCATCCGCTGCCGCTCCTGGCGCAGCAGGTCGAGGTCCACGTCGGCCACGGCGTACTCGTCACCCAGCGGGAACCGCTCGGTCTCGGCCAGGAGTACGCCGTTCTCGTAGATCATGGTCTGGCCGTCCCAGGACAGGTCGGTGGTCGACTCGCCGAGGCCGGCCGCCGCGTAGACGTACGCGGCGAGGCAGCGGGCGGACGCCGAGCGGCACAGCAGCTTGCGGTCCTCGGCCCGCCCGACCGTGATCGGGCTGCCCGAGAGATTGACCAGGACGGTCGCGCCGGCGAGGGCCGCCTCCGCGCTGGGCGGCACCGGCACCCACATGTCCTCGCACAGCTCCGCGTGCAGCACGAGCCCGGGGACGTCGTCCGCCGCGAACAGCAGATCCACGCCGAACGGCACGCTCTCGCCGCCGACCCGGATCGAACCGCCGCGCTCGTCGGCGCCGTCGGCGATCTGCCGGCGCTCGTAGAACTCCCGGTAGTTCGGCGGGTACGACTTCGGCACCACACCGAGGACGCGGCCCCGGTGCACGATCACCGCGCAGTTGTAGACGCGGTTGCGGTGGCGCAGCGGGGCGCCGACGACCAGTACCGGCAGCAGCTGGGCCGACCCGGCGACCACCTCCTGGAGCGCCGCCTCGACCTGATCGAGCAACGGGTCCTGCAGCAGCAGGTCCTCGATCGAGTAGCCGCACAGCACCATCTCCGGGAAGACGGCGACGGCCACCCCTTCCTCGGCGCACCGGCGCGCGTGGCGCAGGACCGCCTCGGAGTTGGCGTGCGGGTCCGCGATGACGGTGTGACCCGTACAGGCGGCGACGCGGGCGAAGCCATGCTGATAGATCGACCAGAAGTTCAAGGGAGGCACGGGCCCAGTGTAATCGTCAGAGCGACGCAATGGGGGCGTGGGGTGTCACACACCCCACGCCCCCACCGTTTCAGCGGATCAGCGCCGGCCGGTCAGTGACGACGGAACGACTGCACGTAACCGCCCGCGGGTGAGCCCACGCCGGTGACGTCGTCGTAGCCCTTCACCGCGGACAGCGAGCTGTCCTTGCCGAGGCTGCGGACCGAGGTCGCGAGGCCGCCGGAGGCGTCGAAGCCGTTCACGAAGTCGATACGGGCCTCCGCCAGGCCGGAGCCCGTCGGGTTGTCCGTGACGTCGTGGAAGACGCCCTTCTTGCCGTACTTGGCGTAGATCGACGGGTTGGCGAAGCCGATCGCCTTGCCGCCGTGCGCCTCCTGGGCCAGGGCCTGGACCGCCGCGATCACCGGGGCGGCCAGCGAGGTGCCGCCGATGCGGTACTCGCTGTACTGCTGCGACCCGTCCGGGAAGGTCTGGGTCTGGCCGACCAGGAAGCCGGTGTTCGGGTCGGCGATGGCCGCGATGTCCGGGACGACGCGGTTGCCGTCGGCGCTGTTGGCCTTGGCGAGCGAGTCCGGGACGACGCCCTTCTGGTAGTACGGCTGCGCCACGGTCTTGCTGGTGCCGCCGCCCGCGCCCGAGGTGAACGCGCCGGGGAAGTTGGTCCAGCTCTTGCCGTCCGCGGACAGCACGGCCTTCTCGGTGCCCCAGCCGGTCTCCCACTGGTACGTGTCGCCCTTGCCCACGGCCAGCGAGGTACCGCCGACCGCGGTCACCCACGCCGAGTTGGCCGGGGTGTCGACCTGCTTCGTACCGGTGTTGGCGACCTCGTCGCCGTTGTCACCGGAGGAGAAGTAGAAGCCGATGCCCTGGACCGCGCCCAGCTGGAAGACCTGGTCGTAGGCGGCCGCGAGGTCCGGCGTCTGGTTGGCCTCGATGTCGCCCCAGGAGTTGGAGACGATGTCGGCCAGGTGGTTGTCGACGACCTTGCTGAGCGAGTCGAGCAGGTCGTCGTCGAAGCAGGACGCGGCGCCCACGTAGGTGACGTCGGCGGCCGGCGCGACCGCGTGCACGGCCTCGACGTCGAGGGTCTCCTCGCCGTACCAGCCGGCCGCGCCGCACTCCTTGGTCTTGGTGTAGTTGTTCGGCAGCACCTGGTGCAGCTGGCCGGTCTTCCAGGCCGCGTCACCGTGCTTCAGCGCGTACTTGCCCGCGTCGAAGGCGATGGTCGGCGAGGCGTACGCGTCGGTGATCGCGATGCGCACGTTCTTGCCGGTGTAGTCGCCCGCGCCGTAGGCGGCACGCAGCTGCTTGCCGGTGTAGCCCTTGATCGCGTACGGGATCTTCTGGCCGTACGCGTCCGGCAGCGTGGTCGCGATGTTCGAGCCGAAGTACGAGGAGAACGGCCCGGAGTTCTTGAACACGGCGTCCGGGGGCGGCAGCTGCTCGTCGTGGGTCGACTTGTGCGGGGCGTTGTCCAGACCGGTGACGGTCAGGACGGCGCCCTGCAGACCGGCCGGCGCCGAGGCGGTCTTCGCCGGGGCGCGGTAGGTCTTCGAACCCTTGGTGAAGTTGTGCAGCTGGGTGCCGAACGCCTTCTCGGCGGCGGCGACGTCACCGGAGACGGCGACGTAGTGCGAGGTGACCTCGGTGACCTGGAGCCCGGCCGACTTCAGCCAGGACTTGACCGCGGCCACCTGGGCCTTGGTGGCCCCGAAGCGGGCCTGCGCCTTCTTGGCGCTCAGGTACTTGCCGTACAGCGGCGAGCTGGGGTCGGACACGGCCTTGGCATAGGCGGCGAGTCCGGCCTGGTCCCGGCCGGCCAGGTACACCCGGGCCTTGACCTGGGCGTTGTCGGCGGTGGCACCCTTGTCCGCCTTGGCCGTGGCCCACGCGGGCTTGGTGCCCGCCAGTGCGTCACGAGCCGGGGTGTCCGCGGCGTGCGCCGCGGATATACCGAACGCCAGCGCCCCGGCGATCATGGGCAGTGTCGCTGCCATGCTCACGCCGGCGCGCACCTTGGCGCGGTTGGATCTCATAGAACCCCCTGCGATGCGGTTCGCATGCATGTAGTGGTCGGTACGTCGTGGATCCGCACACCGGCCCGCGGCGGTCAATCGGCCCGCGACTGATCACACGATGGGGGTCACTCTTTCGATGAACCGTTCATGCCAGGGGAACGCAAAGGTCAAGAGAAGCTCAAGTAACCTTCATGCAGGGCGATTTGAGGCATTCATCCTTACGGGGGTGTTACGAACGGGGTTGCGCGCCCCGCTCCTTGAGCATGCCGGCCATCAACTCGATCTCCGACTGCTGCGCGTCGACCATGCCCTGCGCGAGCCGCTTCTCCACCCCGACGGTGCACTTGGCCACACACCCCTCGGCCATGTGGATACCGCCCTTGTGATGGTCCGTCATCAGCTGGAGATAGAAGATCTCCGCCTGCTTGCCGTCGAGCGTGCCGAGCTTCTTCATCTCGGTGTTCGTCGCCATGCCCGGCATCAGCGCGCCGTCCTTGCCGGAGGCCATGTCACCCATGCCCATCCAGGTCATCGGCGCGTCGGCCGACACCTTCGGCAGCCCCCACAGATCCAGCCAGCCCAGCAGCATCCCGCGCTGGTTGGCCTGCGTCTGCGCGATGTCGTACGCGAGCCGCCGGACCTCCTCGTTCTTCGTGCGGTCCCGCACGATGTACGACATCTCGACGGCCTGCTGGTGATGGACGGCCATGTCCCGCGCGAACCCCGCGTCGGCGGACTCGACGCCCGGCGTCGTCGTATCCGATCCGCCGTCCTCGGCGACCGCGTACGTGATCGCCCCGGCCGCGACGAGCACCGCCGCGGCCGCGCCCGCCACCCAGCCGATGTGCTGCCGCCTCACTTCATCATCCCGCCGGTGCACGAGGCGCCCGGCTCGGGCGTCTGGTCGCCCTGCACGTAGGTGGCGAAGAACTTGTCCACCTTCGGGTCGCTCGCGCTCTTCACGGTCACCTGGTGGCCCCAGGCCGACAGGATCAGCGGGGCGGCCTGGTTCTCGTACGGGCTCATCAGCGAGTACGGCGTCTTCTTCACCTTGGCCGCGAGCGCGTCGACGTCGGCCTTGGCCGCCTTGCCGGTGTACGTCACCCAGACCGCGCCGTGTTCCAGCGCGTGCACGGCGTTCTCGTCCTGCACCGGCTTGGTGTAGACGTCGCCGTTGCAGTTGAGCCACACCGGGTTGTGGTTGCCGCCGACCGGCGGGTGCATCGGGTACGACACCTTGGTCGTCACGTGCGTCCGCGCCAGCTTCCCGGACCAGGTCTTCACGCCGTCCTTGCCGGTGGTGAAGTGCCCGGAGTCCCCGGACGAGCCGCCCTTGGCGTCGCTGCTCGCGGCCGAGTCGCTCTTGCTCGACTTGTCCGACTGCGACTTCACGAGCACCACACCGCCGACGACGAGACCGCCGACGACCACCGCGCTGGCGGCGACGGTGAGCACCCGGTTGCGGCGTTCCCGGGCACGCTCGGCGCGCCGCAACTCCTCGATGCGCGCCTTGCGCGCCGCGCTGCTGCTGTTCTTGGCGGAACCCATGAGGTGTCCTTCTTGGGGGAAACGGACGTGGACGGTGGGGCTCGCTGATCGTAGTGGGCTTGGAGTGCCCGTCCGTAGGGGAGGGCGCGCAACCGGATAATTTGAACCCGGGATGCGCATTACCTAACCTCGCCGTATGCGGTTGCTGCGCTCCACCGACCTGGCCCTGCGGGTCCTCATGCGGCTCGCCGTCGCCGGCGACGCCAGCCCCACGACCCGCCAGGTCGCGGAGGACATGGACGTCCCGTACACGCATGCCGCCAAGGTCGTGGCGGAACTCCAGCACCTGGGCCTGGTCGACGCCCGCCGCGGCAGGGGCGGCGGCCTGACGTTGACGGAACGGGGCCGCTCGGCCTCCGTGGGCTCGGTCGTCCGCACCTTCGAGGGCGACGGTGACGTGGTCGACTGCGAGGGCGCGACCCCCTGCCCCCTGCACTCCGCCTGCCGCCTGCGCGGCGCCCTGCGCCGGGCCCAGGAGGCGTTCTTCGCGACGCTGGACCCGCTGACGGTGCAGGACATGGTGGCGGAGCCGACGGGCCCGCTGCTGCTGGGCATCTCCAGAGGGCCGGGGCGCGACTGAGGGGCCGCGGGGCCGCCGCTTGGCCGGAAATGGTCGTTGATCAGCGGCACCGGCCTCAGGAAGGCTGGGACCTCCGCATGGATCGACAACGGGGGAACGTATGAAGATCCTGATCTCCGGCGCGAGCGTCGCCGGACCTGCCCTGGCCTGGTTCCTGCACCGCGACGGCCACGAGGTGACCGTCGTCGAGCGCGCCCCGGGCCTGCGCGACAGCGGCTACGCCGTCGACTTCCGGGGACCCGCCTTCGAGGTGCTGGAGGAACTGGGCATCCTGGCGGAGGTCCGCGCCCACGCGACCGGGATGACCGGCACCGACCTCCTGGACGCCGACGGCAACCGCGCCGGCGAACTGCCGGCCGAGACCTTCGCCGGAGAGCTGGAGGTCCCCAAGCGCGAGGTGACCCGCATCCTCCACGAGCACACGGCCGACACCGTGCGCTACGTCTTCGACGACTCGATCGACCGCATCGAACAGGACGCGAGCGGTGTCCGGGTCGGCTTCGAACGGGCCGAGCCGGACACGTACGACCTGGTGGTCGGCGCCGACGGCATCTACTCCGTGGTGCGCCGTCTGGTCTTCGCCCCGCACGCCGAGGCGATCCGCCACCTCGGCCTCTCCGGCGTCGGCTTCAGCACGGCCAACCACCTCGGCCTGGACCACCGGGGAGCGCTGTGGCAGACCCCCGGACGGGCGGTCTACATGTTCAGCGCGGCGGACCCGGAGCGGACGTCCGTCAGCCTGTCCTTCGCCAGCGACTCCCCGGCGCTCGACCTGCTGGACCGCGCGGAACAGGAGCGCATCACCCGGGACCGGCTGGCCGGCGCGGGCTGGCTGGTGCCCCGCCTCCTGGAGGACATGTCCGCCGCCACCGACTTCTACTTCTCCTCGGCCTGCCAGGTGCACCTGGACCGCTGGTCCGAGGGCCGCGTGGTCCTGGTGGGCGACGCCGGCTACTGCGCCGCCCCGACCTCCGGCATGGGCACCTCACAGGCCCTGATCGGCGCCCACACCCTCGCCCGCGCCCTCGCCGCGTCCGCCGACGACCACACCAAGGCCTTCGCGACGTACGAGCAGGAACTTCGCCCCTACGTGACCGAGAACCAGGAGATCGGCCGGGAGGGCGCACGGCGCTTCGGGGCCTGACCTCCCTAGCCCTGGGCCAGCCACAGGTCCGGCCCGAACACCTCGTAGTGGATGTCGGCCGGAGCCACGCCCTTCTCGATCAGCTGTGACCGCACCGCGCGCATGAAGGGCAGCGGTCCGCACAGGTACGCGCGCGTGCCGGGCCGTACGGGGATGTCGGCCAGGTCGACCAGGCCGGTGCGGGTGCCGGGCTGGGCGTCACGCTCGTAGAAGAAGTGCGCGGAGGCGTCCGGGAGCTTGGCGGTGTACGCCTCGTGGTCGGTGCGCAGGGCGTGGTCGGCGGGGGAGCGGTCGCCGTGGACGACGGTGACCGGGGCGGGCCGGCCGTCGGCCGCGAGGGCGGCGAGCATCGCGACCATCGGGGTCACGCCGATGCCGGCGGAGGCGAGGAGCAGGGGGGTGTCCGGGCCGGCGTCCAGGACCAGGTCGCCGTACGGCTCGGACAGCTCCAGGACGTCACCGGTACGCACGCGCGCGTGGAGGTGATTCGAGACCTCGCCCTCCGGGGCCGTACCGCCGTGCACCCGCTTCACGCTGAACTGCCTGACCGTTTCGCCCGGGGCCCCGGAGAGGCTGTACTGCCGTATCTGACGGGCCCCGTCGGGCAGGGCGACCTGGACGGAGACGTACTGCCCGGCGCGGAAGTCGGCCACCGGCCCCCCGTCGACCGGCCGCAGCCGGAAGGAGACGACGTCCGCGGTCTCGTCGACGCGCTCGACGACCTCCCACTGCCGCGGCCCACGGCTCCCGCTCTGCTCGTACAGCCGCTTCTCTACGGCGACGAGCGCGTTCGCCATCAGCCAGTACACCTCGTCCCAGGCGGCCGCGACCTCAGGCGTGACGGCCTCGCCGAGGACCTCGGCGATGGCGGCGAAGAGGTGCTCGTGGACGACCTCGTACTGCTCGGGCGCCACCCCGAGGGAGGCGTGCTTGTGGGCGATGCGGCCGAGCAGGGCGTCCGGGCGCTGGTCCGGGTGGTCCAGCAGATGGGAGGCGAAGGCGGCGATGGAGCCGGCCAGGGCCTGCTTCTGGGCGCCGGAGGCCTGGTTGCCGCGGTTGAAGAGGTTCCGCAGCAGGTCGGGGTGGGCGGCGAAGAGCCGGGCGTAGAAGCGCTCGGTGATCTCGCCGATGGCCGCGCCGACGGCGGGAAGGGTGGCGCGGACGGTGACTGCGGACGGCTCGGACAGCATCGTGACTCCTCACGGCTCGACTGCTCGGCTCGACGGATCGGCTCTGCTGCCCGGCACGCTATGAAAACTTGCATCTGAGATGCAAATTAAATGGGCGTGGTCTCGATCACGGGGGAAGCGGACCGGCCATTACGGATGTCGGCGCGAGCAGGCAAGATGGGCAACAGAGAAGGACACCTGCCGTACGACAGGCGTTCAGGCCGAGGACGCTCGGGCGATCAAGGTCCGCAACGCGATGGAAATGGTGTTGTGGTGGGATAGCTCGGAGGCCTGACCAGCAAGGATGGGGAAGCGGAAGATGGACAAGCAGCAGGAGTTCGTGCTCCGGACCTTGGAGGAGCGCGACATCCGGTTCGTACGCCTGTGGTTCACGGACGTGCTGGGCTTCCTCAAGTCCGTCGCCGTGGCCCCGGCCGAGCTGGAACAGGCCTTCGACGAGGGCATCGGCTTCGACGGCTCCGCCATCGAGGGCTTCGCCCGCGTCTACGAGTCCGACATGATCGCCAAGCCGGACCCCTCCACCTTCCAGGTCCTGCCGTGGCGCGCGGAGACCCCGGGCACGGCCCGGATGTTCTGCGACATCCTCATGCCGGACGGCTCCCCGTCCTTCGCGGACCCGCGCTACGTGCTCAAGCGCGCCCTGGCCCGCACCTCCGACCTGGGGTTCACCTTCTACACCCACCCGGAGATCGAGTTCTTCCTGCTGAAGGACCGCCCGCTGGACGGCAGCCGCCCCACCCCGGCGGACAACTCCGGGTACTTCGACCACACCCCGACCAACGTCGGCATGGACTTCCGCCGCCAGGCGATCACCATGCTGGAGTCGATGGGCATCTCGGTCGAGTTCTCCCACCACGAGGGCGCCCCCGGCCAGCAGGAGATCGACCTGCGCTACGCCGACGCGCTCTCCACGGCGGACAACATCATGACGTTCCGCCTGGTCATGAAGCAGGTGGCCCTGGAGCAGGGCGTCCATGCGACCTTCATGCCGAAGCCTTTCTCCGAGCACCCGGGCAGCGGCATGCACACCCACCTCTCCCTCTTCGAGGGCGACCGCAACGCCTTCTACGAGTCCGGCTCCGAGTACCAGCTCTCCAAGGTCGGCCGCTCCTTCATCGCGGGCCTGCTCAAGCACGCGGCGGAGATCTCCGCGGTCACCAACCAGTGGGTGAACTCCTACAAGCGCATCTGGGGCGGCTCCGAGCGCACGGCCGGCGCCGGCGGCGAGGCCCCCTCCTACATCTGCTGGGGCCACAACAACCGCAGCGCCCTCGTCCGCGTCCCGATGTACAAGCCCGGCAAGACCGGCTCCGCCCGCGTGGAGGTCCGCTCCCTGGACTCCGGCGCCAACCCGTACCTGGCCTACGCCGTCCTGCTCGCCGCCGGCCTCAAGGGCATCGAGGAGGGCTACGAGCTCCCGCCGGGCGCCGAGGACGACGTCTGGGCCCTCTCGGACGCCGAGCGCCGCGCGATGGGCATCGAGCCCCTGCCCCAGAACCTCGGCGAGGCCCTGACCCTCATGGAGCGCAGCGACCTGGTCGCCGAAACCCTCGGCGAGCACGTCTTCGACTTCTTCCTGCGCAACAAGCGGGCCGAGTGGAACGAGTACCGCTCGGAGGTCACGGCGTTCGAGCTGCGGAAGAACCTGCCGGTGCTGTAGGCACAGGTCAGGCAGGTTTCCCGGCGAAACGATCCCGTGGGGCCGACGGTGGTGGACCGTCGGCCCTTCGGCGTTTCACCGCCCGGCTCCCGAAGCCGACCGCCGCCCCGCTCAGGTGGCTCCGGCCCAGGTTGTGGCGCAGGGTGGATGTGTTCCGCCGTTGCGTACCACGGCACCCTCGCGGTGCCCCGTCAGCGGACCGGCTCCCCGATCCCCAGCAGGTTGCCCTCGCTGTCCCGGAACCAGGCCCCGCGCTCGCCCCGGGCGCCCTTGCTCGGGTAGTTCCCGTCGATCTCGGCGATGCCGTCCCGGGTGCGCATGCCCGGCAGGTCGACCTCCTCGAAGACCACCCCGTGCCGCCGCAGTTCGGACACGGCCGCCTCGATGTCCGCAACCTCCCAGGCCATCTGCGTGAAGGTGCCGGGAGAGGCTCCCGTCGACTGGAAAACAACGAAGTCCGTGCCCCCGCACCGGTACAGCAGCCCGCCCGGGCGTTCGTCGACGGGCTCCAGGCCCAGCACCTCGGAGTAGAAACGGCGGGCCCGGTCCAGGTCCTGGGCGGGCAGCCGGGTGGCCACATGCCCCCGGGCCAGAAGGTTTCTGTCGTCCATGTCCCTACTGTGACCCGCCCGCCGCTCCGTTCTCCGCAGATACGCGGGCGTGACCTACTGCTCCCGGTGGGCCAGTGCGGCCAGCACCTGATGCAGCGGCTCAGTGGTCCGCCGCTTGTACTCCTGGATGGCCCACCCGTTCCCGTCAGGGTCCTTGAAGTACATGAAGGTGGCCCCGTCCTGAGGCGCGAACTGCACCGGCTCACTCACGTCGAGCCCCCGCGCGGTCAGCTCCTCGTACGCGGCCTTGGCATCCGTCACACACAGCTGCATCCCGTGGTACGTCCCCGGTTGCGGCGTCCCGGTAGGCACCTGCAGCCCGTCGACGAGCGCGATGGAACACCCGGACCCCGGCGGCGTGAGCTGCACGATCCGCACGCCCTCCATCACCTCACCGTCGAGGTCGACATGAAAGCCGACCTTGTCCCGGTAGAACGCCTTGGCCCGGTCCACGTCGGACACGGGCAGCAGGATCACTTCGAGCGTCATCTCCATGAACGACTCCTTCACGTCCGGCTGAACGCCTCGCCCTTACCGAAGCCGAAAACCGTGCGGGGCGCCACGGAAAACGCCAAAGCCGCGGGCAGCCGCGCACGGCGGGAAGGGGACGTGCCGGGTGGTGTCCGCCCGCAGCGGCCGGCGAAAACTCCGCCCACCCCTCGGCGAACCGTCCGCCGGACCGAGGACGGACACCACCCGGCGCGGCCCCGACTCACCCATGGACAGCAGGCGCGCCCCAAGCCACAACGGACCGGCACGGGCCGCCGCAGGCATCGGCGCAAGCCACGACGGCCCCCGCAGACGGACCAGCCCCAGAGCCACAGACGCCCACTCCGGTTAGGCTCTGGCCAGGACGACCTAGATCCAGGGGAGGCCACCGATGACGCCGGGGCGCAGGAGCAGTACCTTCACGCGACTGCTGCGGCACGGCTTCACCGACCCCTCCGCCGCCGAGCGCCTCCTGGACAGCGGCGAACTGGCCCCCGTCCGCGACGACCCCTTCCTCCTGGAGGCCCTGGGCGCCACCGCCGACCCCGACCTCGCCCTGCACGGCCTGGTACGCCTCCTGGAGTCCCAGCCCGCCCCCACCGCCCGCCGCGAGCTGCTGGACACCCTGATAGCGGCCAAGCCCCTCCGCGACCGCCTCCTGGGCGTCCTGGGCGCCTCCGCCGCCCTCGCCGACCACCTCGCCCGCCACCCGAGCGACTGGCAGGCGCTGGTCACGTACGAGCCCCGGGACCTGCACCCCGGCGTGGAGGAGTTCGAGCGCGGTCTGGCCGAGGCCACCGACCCCATCTCCCTGCGCGTGGCCTACCGCCGCTGCCTGCTGTCGATAGCGGCCCGTGACGTGTGCGGCACCACGGACCTGCACGAGACCGCCGCGGAACTGGCCGACCTCGCCACCGCCACGCTCCGTGCGGCCCTGGCCATGGCGGAGGTCGCCGCCCCGGGGGACGCCGCGGCCTGCCGTCTCGCGGTGATCGCGATGGGCAAGTGCGGCGGCCACGAGCTGAACTACGTCTCGGACGTGGACGTGATCTTCGTGGCCGAGGCGACCGACGGCGCGGACGAGGGGAAAGCGCTCAAATCCGCCACCAAACTGGCCTCGCACATGATGCGGATCTGCTCCGAGACCACGATCGAGGGCTCGATCTGGCCGGTGGACGCCAACCTCCGCCCCGAGGGCCGCAACGGCCCCCTCGTCCGCACCCTCAGCAGCCACCTCGCCTACTACCAGCGCTGGGCCAAGACCTGGGAGTTCCAGGCCCTGCTCAAGGCCCGCCCGGTCGCCGGGGACATCGAGCTGGGACGGCAGTACGTCGACGCGCTGGAACCCCTGGTCTGGAAGGCGGCCGAGCGCGAGAACTTCGTCACCGACGTGCAGAAGATGCGCCGCAGGGTGGTGGAGAACATCCCCGCGGCGGAGATCGAACGGGAGCTGAAACTCGGCCCGGGCGGCCTCAGGGACGTCGAATTCGCCGTCCAGCTGCTCCAGTTGGTGCACGGCCGCACCGACCCGTCCCTGCGCAGCGGCACCACCCTCGACGCCCTCCAGGCACTCGCCGCCGGCGGCTACGTGGGCCGCGAGGACGCGGCCCGCCTCGACGAGGCCTACCGCTTCCTGCGCTCCATGGAGCACCGCATCCAGCTGTACCGCCTGCGCCGTACCCACCTGGTCCCCGAAGCGGAAGCGGACCTCCGCCGCCTCGGCCGCTCCCTGGGCCTGCGCACCGACCCGGTGGTCGACCTGCAGCGCGAGTGGAAGCGGCACACCGGTGTCGTACGCCGCCTGCACGAGAAGCTCTTCTACCGCCCGCTGCTCGACGCCGTGGCCCAACTGGCACCCGGCGAGGCCAGGCTGAGCGTGGAGGCGGCCCGCGAGCGCCTGGTCGCCCTGGGCTATGCCGACCCGGCCGCGGCCCTGCGTCACCTGGAGGCCCTGGCCTCCGGCGTGACCCGCAAGGCCGCCATCCAGCGCACCCTGCTGCCCGTCCTGCTCGGCTGGTTCGCCGACTCCGCCGACCCGGACGCGGGCCTGCTCAACTTCCGCAAGGTCTCCGACGCGCTCGGCAAGACCCCCTGGTACCTCAGGCTCCTCAGGGACGAGGGCGCGGCCGCCGAGAACCTGGCCCGCGTCCTGTCGGCGGGCCGCCTCGCCCCCGACCTCCTGATGCGCAACCCCGAGGCGGTGGCTCTGCTCGGCGACGGCACCACCGGCACCGGCGGCGGCCTCGAACCGCGCGACCGCGCCCCGCTGGAGCAGGAGATCCTCGCCGCCGCGGGCCGCGCCGAGAACGCCGAGCAGGGTGTCACGGCGGCCCGTGGAGTCCGCCGCCGCGAGCTGTTCCGTACGGCCGCCGGGGACATCGTCTCCTCGTACGGCACCGAGACCAGCCCTGCCGAGCCCGACCAGGGCGCCCTGGTGGACCGGGTCGGCGCGGCCGTCTCCGACCTGACCGCGGCCACCCTCGCGGGCACCCTGCGCGCGGTGGTCCGCGACGGCTGGGGGGACACCCTGCCGACCCAGTTCGCGATCATCGGGATGGGCCGTTTCGGCGGCCACGAGCTGGGCTACGGCTCCGACGCCGACGTGCTGTTCGTGCACGAGCCGCGGGACGGCGTGGACGAGCGGGAGGCCGCGGAGGCCGCGAACAAGGTCGTCGCCGAGATGCGCCGCCTGCTGCAGCTGCCCAGCGCCGACCCGCCGCTGCTCATCGACGCGGACCTGCGCCCCGAGGGCAAGTCCGGGCCGCTGGTGCGCACCCTGAACTCGTACGAGGCGTACTACCGCCGCTGGTCCCTGGTCTGGGAGTCGCAGGCGCTGCTGCGGGCCGAGCCGGTCGCCGGGGACGAGGACCTGGGCCGCCGCTTCACCGAGCTGATCGACCCGCTGCGCTATCCGGAGCGGGGCCTGGGCGACGACGCGGTGCGCGAGATCCGCCGGCTGAAGGCCCGGATGGAGGCCGAGCGCCTGCCGCGCGGCGCCGACCCCAAGCTGCACACCAAGCTCGGCCCCGGCGGCCTGTCCGACGTCGAGTGGACCGTCCAGCTGATCCAGATGCGCCACGGCTGGCACGAGCCGGGGCTGCGCACCACCCGCACCCGCGAGGCCCTGTCCCACGCCCACGCGGCCGGGCTGATCGCCGCCGAGGACGCGGCCGTGCTGGACGAGGCCTGGGTGCTGGCCACCCGGGTGCGCAACGCGGTCATGCTGGTCCGCGGCCGGGCGGGGGACACCTTCCCGACCGCACCCCGCGAGCTGGCCGCCGTCGGCCGCTACCTGGGCTACGGCGCCGGCCACGCCGGGGACATGCTGGACGCCTACCGCCGTACGACCCGAAGGGCGCGCACGGTCGTGAAGGACCTGTTCTACGCGGACGGGAGCTGAGCCGGTCCTACGCCGACGGAGGCCGAGCCGGCGCTACACCAACGGGACCTGAACCGGCGCGGCCGCCCGCGCCGGAGCCGGCACCAGCCTCGGCAGGGCGTACGGCAGGCTGCCGTACCAGAGCCGGGCCACCGTGAAGCCGAAGGTCAGGCAGAGAACGCCGCCCACCGCGTCGAGCCAGAAGTGGTTGGCCGTGGCAACGATCACCAGCAGTGTCGTCGCCGGGTAGAGCAGGCCCAGCACCCGCACCCACGGCACGGACGCCAGCGCGAAGACCGTCAGCCCGCACCACAGCGACCAGCCGATGTGCATGGACGGCATCGCCGCGTACTGGTTCGACATGTGCTTCAGATCGCCCGAGGCCATCGAGCCCCAGGTGTGGTGCACCGCCACCGTGTCCACGAAGCGGCCGCCGTTCATCAGCCGGGGCGGGGCCAGCGGGAACAGGTAGTAACCGACCAGCGCCACACCCGTGGTCGCGAACAGCACCAGCCGGGTCGCCGCATAGCGGCCGGGATGCCAGTGGTACAGCCACACCAGAACACCCAGCGTGACCACGAAGTGCAGCGTGGCGTAGTAGTAGTTCATGCCGATGATCAGCCAAGCCACCGCGTTCACGGCGTGGTTGACCGACCCCTCGAGCGCGATGCCCAGCTGGTGCTCGACGCGCCAGACCCAGTCGGCGTTGCGCAGCGCCTCGGCCTTCTGCTCCGGGACCGCGTTGCGGATCAGGGAGTACGTCCAGTAACTCACCGCGATCAGCAGGATCTCGAACCAGAACCGGGGCCTGCGCGGGCGTCGCAGCCGGTGCAGGACACCCTGTCTGTGCTCGCCCGTGACGGCCTGCGGAACGGCCACCTCCTCGCGACCTTCCGGTTCTGTCACGGTCGAGTCACTCATAGGCACAGAGTCTGCCAGAAAAGGCTTCCTCGCCAGATCATCCCAAGGTTGGGTCCGCCCCGCACGTTCTACGACATACGGAGGACATTCGGTGCCGAAGCGGTCGAACCCCGCACCACCAGCTCCGGCATGAACACGAACTCGCTGTGCGGCGCGGGCGTCCCGCCGATCTCCTCCAGCAGCGTGCGCACCGCGGCCTGTCCCATCGCCGGGACCGGCTTGCGGACCGTGGTCAGCGGCGGGTCGGTGAAGGCGATCAGCGGGGAGTCGTCGAAGCCCACCACGGACACGTCACGCGGCACCTCCAGACCCAGCTGCCGGGCCGCCCGTATGGCACCGAGCGCCATCATGTCGCTCGCGCACACCACCGCCGTGCAGTTCCGCTCGATCAGCGCGGTCGCCGCCGCCTGACCACCCTCCAGGGTGTACAGCGAGTGCTGGATCAGCTCGGTCTCGACCGTCGGGGCGCTCAGCCCCAACTGGTCCTGCATCGCCCGGACGAAACCCTCGATCTTACGCTGCACCGGCACGAACCGCTTCGGGCCGAGCGCGAGACCGATCCGGGTGTGCCCCAGCGAGGCCAGGTGCGTGACGGCCAGGGTCATCGCCGCCCGGTCGTCGGGGGAGATGAACGGCGCCTGCACCTTCGGCGAGAACCCGTCCACCAGCACGAACGGCACACCCTGCGCCCGCAGCCGCTCATAGCGCTGCATGTCGGCGGTGGTGTCGGCGTGCAGCCCGGAGACGTAGATGATCCCCGCCACCCCGCGGTCCACCAGCATCTCGGTCAGCTCGTCCTCCGTCGACCCGCCCGGGGTCTGGGTGGCGAGCACCGGGGTGTAGCCCTGCCGGGTCAGCGCCTGGCCGATGACCTGGGCCAGGGCCGGGAATATCGGGTTCTCCAGCTCCGGGGTGATCAGGCCCACCAGGCCCTCGCTGCGCTGCCGCAGCCGTACCGGACGCTCGTAGCCGAGCACGTCCAGCGCGGCGAGCACGGACTGGCGGGTGGTGGCGGCGACGCCCGGCTTCCCGTTGAGGACCCGGCTGACGGTCGCTTCGCTCACCCCCGCCTGCGCAGCGATGTCCGCAAGCCGTGTGGTCACGGCACTGGACTGTACCGGCCGCACCTCGCCTTGCACACCGACGGGACGCCGCGGGCGGCCGCGCGATCGGCCTGCCGTGGATTGCTGCGTCATCGCGCTCCCTCGAGTTAAGTGGCGGCAAGAGCTTGCAGAGTCTTGCACAAGTCTCCCCATCCCCGCTGATCGGCACCGTAACCGGGTTTCGTACGGGTCGACGACAGGTCACGGAGTGGTAACCCCAGTGTCCTCTTGCACTTTTTTTCTGCAAGGTCTTTCGCAGCGCTTACATCGCTGTTACGTTCCAGTCGCCCGGCGGCCGCAACGGCGCAGTCGGCAAGACCGCGGGGACGGCGGACGGGACCGCTCCCTGCATCACTCGGGCTTTAACCCTCAAGGAGAACTCATGCGGCGTGGCATAGCGGCCTCCGCGCTGGTGGCGTCCCTCGCCCTGGCGGCGACGGCGTGCGGCGGGAGCGACAGCGACAGCAAGTCGGACGGCCCGGTCACCATCACCTGGTGGGACACCTCCAACGCCACCAATGAGGCACCGACGTACAAGGCCCTGGTCGCGCAGTTCGAGGCCGCCAACAAGAACATCAAGGTCAAGTACGTCAACGTCCCCTTCGACCAGGCGCAGAACAAGTTCGACACGGCGGCCGGCTCCAAGGGTGCCCCGGACGTGCTGCGCTCCGAGGTCGGCTGGACCCCGGCCTTCGCGAAGAAGAGCTACTTCCTGCCGCTGGACGGCACCGACGCCCTCACCGACCAGGCCAAGTTCCAGCCGAACCTGATCAAGCAGGCCCAGTACGAGGGCAAGACCTACGGCGTGCCGTTCGTCACCGACACCCTCGCCCTGGTCTACAACAAGGCCCTGTTCAAGAAGGCCGGCATCACCGAGGCCCCCAAGACCTGGGACGAGCTGAAGGCCGACGCCGCGAAGGTCAAGGCCAAGGCCGGCGTCGACGGCTACTGGGGCTCCACCCAGGCCTACTACGCCCAGACCTTCCTCTACGGCGAGGGCACCGACACCGTCGACGCCGCCGCCAAGAAGATCACCGTGGACTCGGCCGCCGCCAAGAAGGCCTACGGCACCTGGCTGAGCACGTTCTCCGGCAAGGGCCTGCACAAGGCCGACACCACCGCCGACGCCTACGCCCACATCCAGGACGCGTTCGTCAACGGCAAGGTCGCCGCGATCATCCAGGGCCCCTGGGAGATCACGAACTTCTACAAGGGCTCGGCCTTCACGGACAAGTCCAACCTCGGCATCGCCACCGTCCCGGCCGGCTCCACCGGCAAGGCGGGCGCCCCGACCGGCGGCCACAACCTCTCGGTCTACGCCGGCTCCGACAAGGCCCACCAGGCCGCGGCGCTCAAGCTCGTGCAGTTCATGACCTCGGCGAAGTCCCAGGAGACCATCGCCCTGAAGAACTCCACGCTGCCCACCCGCTCCGACGCCTACACCGCCCAGGTCAAGGCCGACCCCGGCATCGCCGGCTACCAGGGCGTCCTCGCCGCCGCCCAGCCCCGCCCGGCGCTGCCCGAGTACAGCTCCCTGTGGGGTCCGCTGGACACCGAGCTGCCCAAGATCGCCGGCGGCAAGGAGTCGCTGGACAAGGGTCTGAGCAACGCCGAGGTGGCCATCACCAAGCTGGTGCCCGACTTCAGCAAGTGAGCCCGCGTGGCCGTCGGATTCTCTCTCGAGGGGGGAAGGATCCGGCGGCCACCGACCTGTGCCCAGCCCAACCCCTGAACCATCAGAAGGTGTCGAACCATGACAGTCGCCATCGACCGCGCGACCGGCAAGCGCCGCGGTGACCGCGCGCCTCGGCCCGGGCTGGGGCAGCGCATCAAGAACGGCTACCAGAAGCACTGGTACGCCTACGCGATGATCGCCCCCGTGGTCGTCGTGCTCGGTGTCATCGTGGGCTACCCCCTGGTCCGGGGCGTCTACCTGACCCTCACCGACGCCAACAGCCTCAACTCGGCGCGCACGATCGGCGTCAACCACATCGCGGCCACGTACAAGTTCATCGGGTTCGACAACTACAAGGACATCCTGTTCGGCCCGTTGTCGTACGACCGGTTCTGGTCGCACTTCCTGTGGACCGTCTTCTGGACGGTCGCCTGCGTGGCGCTGCACTACACCTTCGGCCTCGGCCTCGCGCTCATGCTCAACCAGAAGCTGCGCGGCCGCACCCTCTACCGGCTGCTGCTGGTCGTGCCCTGGGCCGTGCCGACGTTCGTCACCGTCTTCTCCTGGCGGATCATGCTCTCCGACTCCGGGGTGATCAACCAGGTCCTCGGCGCCCTCCACCTGCCCGAGCCGCAGTGGCTGGAGGACACCTTCTGGCAGCGGTTCGCCGCGATCATGGTCAACACCTGGTGCGGTGTGCCGTTCATGATGCTCTCGCTGCTCGGCGGCCTGCAGTCCATCGACTCCACGCTCTACGAGGCCGCGGAGATGGACGGCGCCAGCGCCTGGCAGCAGTTCCGGCACGTCACCCTGCCCGGCCTGCGCTCGGTCAGCTCCACCGTGGTGCTGCTCGGCATCATCTGGACGTTCAACCAGTTCGCCATCATCTTCCTGCTGTTCGGCCCCACCGGCGCGCCCGACGCCCAGATCCTCGTCACCTGGGCCTACTTCCTGGGCTTCGGACAGCAGCCCCGCGACTTCGCCCAGTCCGCCGCGTACGGCGTGCTGCTGCTGTCGATCCTGACCGTCTTCACCTCCTTCTACTTCCGCTGGCTGAAGCGCAATGACCAGCTCGCCGTCTGACGCCGCAGGAGCCGCCGCCATGAGCACCACGACCCTCGAGAAGACAGAGGCCCGAGCGACCTCCGCCCCCGCGCCCGGGCGGACCCGGCGGCGCGGCGAGCGCGGCCCGCTCGGCGCCGCCCTCCTGCACGGCGGCCTCGCCGTCGCGAGCCTGATCGCGCTGGCCCCGGTGGCCTGGCTGGTCTTCCTGTCCCTCGGCCCGGACAAGGACGACTACCTGCACCCCGGCAAGATCCTGGGCAAGCTCACCTTCTCCAACTACAGCTTCGTGCTGCAGCACACCGCCTTCTTCGACTGGTTCAAGTCGACGATGATCGTGGCCCTCGGCACCACCCTGATCGGTGTCTTCGTCGCCGCGACCACCGGCTACGCCGTCTCCCGCATGCGCTTCCCCGGCTACAAGTCGCTGATGTGGGTGCTGCTGCTCACCCAGGCCTTCCCGATCGCCATCCTGATCGTGCCGATGTACGAGATCTTCAGCGAACTCGGGCTCATCGACACCTACTGGGCACTGATCGTCATCAACTGCACCACCGCCGTGCCGTACAGCGCCTGGCTGCTCAAGGGGTACTTCGACACCGTCCCCTTCGAGATCGACGAGGCCGGACGCGTGGACGGGCTCACCCCCTTCGGCACCTTCTTCCGGCTGATCCTGCCGCTGGCCCGCCCGGGCCTGGCCGTCGCCGCCTTCTACAACTTCATCACCGCCGTCGGCGAGGTCGCCTTCGCGACCACCTTCATGCTCGACGACTCGAAGTACACCTTCGCCGTCGGTCTGCAGACCTTCGTCAGCGAGCACGACGCGCAGTGGAACTACATGGCCGCCACCGCGGTACTGATCGCGATACCCGTGTCCGTGTTCTTCTACCTCGTGCAGAAGAACCTCGTCACCGGCCTCACCGCCGGCGGCACCAAGGGCTGACGCCCGCTTCGAGGCTCCCGCGCGCCTGTCCGCGCGGGTAGGCGGCCGCGGTGTCCATCCGACCCCGCTGACACTGCGGCCGCCTCGCACACACCCCTGGCCCCTGTCGCCGTACCCACGCCCATGACCAGAACTCCCTTACGCATCAAGGACGCCATGAGCCAGCAGCACTCTGCAGCCCCGGCAGACGACTCCACCGTCGCCACCGTCGCCCAGCACCGCGACTGGTGGCGGGACGCGGTGATCTACCAGGTCTATCCGCGCAGCTTCGCCGACAGCAACGGCGACGGCATGGGCGACCTGGAAGGCGTACGTTCCCGACTCCCGTACCTGCGCGACCTCGGCGTGGACGCCGTGTGGCTCAGCCCCTTCTACGCCTCCCCGCAGGCCGACGCCGGCTACGACGTCGCCGACTACCGCGCCGTCGACCCCATGTTCGGCAACCTGCTCGACGCCGACGCACTGATCCGCGACGCCCACGAGCTGAGCCTGCGCGTCATCGTCGACCTGGTCCCCAACCACTCCTCCGACCAGCACGAGTGGTTCAAGCGCGCCCTCGCCGAGGGCCCCGGCTCGCCCCTGCGCGAGCGCTACCACTTCCGCCCGGGCAAGGGCGAGAACGGCGAACTCCCGCCGAACGACTGGGAGTCCATCTTCGGCGGCCCCGCCTGGACCCGGGTCGAGGACGGCGAGTGGTACCTCCACCTCTTCGCCCCCGAGCAGCCCGACTTCAACTGGGAGCACCCGGCGGTCGGCGACGAGTTCCGCTCGATCCTGCGCTTCTGGCTGGACATGGGCGTCGACGGCTTCCGCATCGACGTCGCCCACGGACTGGTGAAGGCCGACGGCCTCCCGGACCTAGGCTCCCACGAACAGCTCAAGCTGCTGGGCAACGATGTCATGCCGTTCTTCGACCAGGACGGCGTGCACGCCATCTACCGCCAGTGGCGCACGATCCTCGACGAGTACGCCGGCGAGCGGATCTTCGTGGCCGAGGCCTGGACCCCGACCGTCGAGCGCACGGCGAACTACGTCCGCCCGGACGAACTCCACCAGGCATTCAACTTCCAGTACCTGGGCACGGAGTGGGACGCGAAGGAACTGCGGACGGTCATCGACCGGACGCTGGAGGCGATGCGCCCGGTCGGCGCTCCCGCCACCTGGGTCCTGTCCAACCACGACGTCACCCGGCACGCGACGCGCTTCGCCAACCCGCCCGGCCTCGGCACCCAGATCCGCACGGCCGGCGACCGCGAACTGGGCCTGCGCCGGGCCCGCGCCGCCACCCTCCTCATGCTCGCCCTCCCCGGCTCGGCCTACGTCTACCAGGGCGAGGAACTGGGCCTCCCGGACGTCGTGGACCTCCCGGACGAGGTGCGCCAGGACCCGGCGTACTTCCGGGGCGCCGGCCAGGACGGCTTCCGCGACGGCTGCCGGGTGCCGATCCCGTGGACCCGCGCGGGCTCCTCGTACGGCTTCGGCAGCGGCGGCAGCTGGCTGCCCCAGCCGTCGACGTGGGCCGAGCTGAGCGTCGAGGCGCAGACGGGCGTCCCCGGCTCGACGCTGGAGCTGTACCGCTCGGCGCTGAGCGCGCGCCGGTCGCAGCCCGACCTGGGCGCGGGCGACGCGGTGGAGTGGCTGCGCGCGCCGGAGGGCGTCCTGGCCTTCCGCCGGGGCGAGTTCGTGTGCGTCGCGAACACCACCGGCGAGTCCGTGACGACCCCGTCCCACGGCCGTGTGCTGCTCTCCAGCGGTGAGGTGACCGAGGCCGACGGCGAGGCGAAGCTGCCGGCCGACACGACGGTGTGGTGGACGACGGCGTGATCACCGCTCGATAACTTCTTCCGTCAACTTCTTACGGCCCGCTGCCCTTTTGGGTGGCGGGCCTTTAACATCTGGCCACCGCAAGGTTTCTGAAAGATTTCAGCAAGGCCCTTCAATGGAGAAGGAACCCCCACATGGCCAGCAGCAGAATCGTTTCGGGTGCCCTCGCCCTCACCGCGGCGGCGGCCTTCCTCGCCCCCGGCACCGCGGCGTACGCCTCCCCGCCCGGCACCAAGGACGTCACCGCGGTCCTCTTCGAGTGGAAGTACTCCTCGGTCGCGAGCGAGTGCACCAACACCCTCGGCCCCGCGGGCTACGGATACGTCCAGGTCTCCCCGCCCGCCGAGCACATACAGGGCTCGCAGTGGTGGACGTCGTACCAGCCGGTGTCGTACAAGATCGCGGGCCGCCTCGGCGACCGCACCGCGTTCCAGAACATGGTGAACACGTGCCACGCGGCCGGCGTGAAGGTCGTCGTCGACACCGTCGTCAACCACATGTCGGCAGGCTCCGGCACCGGCACCGGCGGCTCGTCGTACACGAAGTACAACTACCCCGGCCTCTACTCCTCCTACGACTTCGACGACTGCACCTCCCAGGTCACCAACTACCAGGACCGCTGGAACGTCCAGCACTGCGAACTGGTGGGCCTCGCGGACCTGGACACGGGCGAGGAGTACGTCCGCAAGACGATCGCCGGCTATATGAACGACCTGCTCACGCTGGGGGTCGACGGCTTCCGGATCGATGCCGCGAAGCACATCCCGGCGGACGACCTGGCCAACATCAAGAGCCGCCTGACCAACCCCTCCGCCTACTGGAAGCAGGAGGTCATCTACGGCGCGAACGAGGCCGTCCAGCCGTCCGAGTACACCGGCAACGGAGACGTCCAGGAGTTCCGCTACGCCTACGACCTCAAGCGCGTCTTCACCAACGAGAAGCTGGCGTACCTGAGCAACTACGGCGAGGGCTGGGGCTACCTCAGCAGCTCGGTGGCCGGCGTCTTCGTCGACAACCACGACACCGAGCGCAACGGCTCGACCCTCAACTACAAGGACGGCGCCAACTACACCCTGGCCAACGTCTTCATGCTGGCCTACCCCTACGGCGCCCCGGACATCAACTCCGGCTACGAATGGTCCGACGCCGACGCGGGCCCGCCCAACGGCGGCACCGTCAACGCCTGCTGGCAGGACGGCTGGAAGTGCCAGCACGCCTGGCCGGAGATCATCCGCATGGTCGCCTTCCGCAACGCGACCCGCGGCCAGGCCGTCTCCAACTGGTGGGACAACGGCAACAACGCGATCGCCTTCGGCCGGGGGAGCAAGGGGTATGTGGCGATCAACCACGAGTCGAGCAGCCTGACCCGCACCTACCAGACGTCCCTCCCGGCCGGCACGTACTGCAACGTCCAGAACAACACGACGGTGGCGGTGAACTCCGCGGGGCAGTTCACCGCCACCTTGGGCTCGAACACGGCGCTCGCGATCTACGCCGGCAAGTCGAGCTGCTGAGCCCGGGGCACTACTTCCAGGTGTCGCTGGTCGTGTAGCCGGACGAACTGCCCGTCGTGTACGAGCGGTTCGTCCCGGACTCCCAGGTCACGTTCCCGGAGCCGTCCTTCTTGATGTACTTGTACTCGAAGGCCGTGCTCCTGGGGACGATGACCAGCTTGCTCCAGGTCGGGTAGGACGCCGAGGACAGCGGGATCGCGTCGCTCGTGTTCCAGGAGCCGAGGGAGGCGATCGAACCGACGACGTACACGTTGGTGCCCAGGTCGGTCGTCGCGGTCTCGTTGAAGGTGACGTCGGTGGCGCTCGCGTTCGCCACGTTCCAGGAGTTGTTCAGGGAGATCGCCGAGGTCGTGGTGGTCGCCGACCTGTTGGCGTTCGACTCCCAGGTCACGTTGCCGGAGCTGTCCTTCTTGATGTACTTGAACTCGAAGGACGTGTTGACCGGCACGCTCACCTCGCCCGACCAGATCGGGTAGCCCGACGACGACAGCTTGATCGCCTTCGAGGTGTCCCAGCCGCCCAGGGCCGAGATCGAGCCGACGACGTACACGTTGGTGCCGGACGTCGTCGACGCGTACTCGTTGAACGTCGCGTTCACCGTGTCGCCGGAGCCGCCGCCCGCGTCGCCGCAGCCCACCGTGCAGGTGTAGGACGCGTTGTAGAAGGCGACCGCGCCCTTCGCGGGGAGGGTGAGGGACGCGCTGCCGCCCGAGACGGTGACCTTCGTCGCGCCGCCGTCGATGACGTTGGCGTACGTGCCGTCCGCCATGCCCGTGGCGAAGGTGTAGGTGGCGCTGCTCGTACCGTTGTTCGCGGCGAAGAAGCCGGCGCCGCTGCGGCCGAAGCCGATCACGGACGACGACTTGGTCTGCCAGTTGGAGACGGCCGCCGTGTCGACCGCGTTGTGCCAGGACACCATGCCGACGACCGCCGTGTCGCGGTCCAGGCAGTACCAGGAGCCGCTGGAGCAGTCCGTGTTCGTCACGAAGCCCGAGGAGTTGGGCGGGGCCTGGTCGCTCTGGGTCCACTCCCAGCTGGCGTAGACCGTGGGGGTCGACCACTTGTAGGCCAGCTGGAAGAGATTGGCCAGCTTGTAGGTGTCGCCGTCCTTGTAGGACATGTGCAGGCCGTTGCGCTCGGTGTCGTGGTTGGTCACGAAGGACACCGAGTTGGCGGCGGGCAGGATGCCGGAGGAGGACAGGGACTCCAGGTCGCTCACGTTGCCCTGGAACGCCGACTTCAGCTTGCTCGCGTAGGTGAAGTCCAGGACGTCACCGGAGGCGTAGTAGTCCGACGGCTGCGGGGTGGAGCCCGGGTAGATCTCCTGGAAGACGTACGGCGCCGAGCCCGCCGTGGTGTTCGTCAGCTTGGACTCGATCGCCGCCAGGTCGGCCTCGGGTATGTGCTTGGCCGCGTCCACCCGGAAGCCGTCGACGCCGAGGGCGAGCTGGCTGTTGAGGAAGTTCGCGATGCCCGCGCGGACCGTGTCCGAGCCGGTCTTGAGGTCGGGCAGGCCGAGGAGTTCGCAGTTCTGGACCTGGGTGAGGTTCGAGTAGTCCTGGATTGTCAGGTCGGAGGTGGGGCACGACGTCGAGTCGTGGTAGTCGGCACGGTCCCAGTCGGGGGTGTCGTACTTGTTGGTGATCGTCGTGCCGTTGTAGCCGGTGCCGGTCTGCGCGGCGGTGTGGTTGATCACCGCGTCCGTGTAGACCTTGACGCCGGCCTGGTGGCAGGTGCTCACCATCGACGCGAACTTCGCCGCCGTACCGAAGCGGCTGTTCAGGTTGTAGGAGTACGGCTGGTAGACGTCCCACCAGTAGTAACTGGACTGCTTCAGGGACTCGGCGGGCGGGGCGACCTGCACCGCGCCGTAGCCGGCGGGGCCCAGGACGTTGGTGCACTCGGTGGCGACGGAGTCCCAGTTCCACTCCCACAGGTTGGCGATGACGTCGCCCTTGGCGGTGGTGTCCGCCTGTGCGGGGGTCGCCGGCAGGGCTATGGCTCCCGCCAGCGCGAGGGCGCCTGCGGCTGCGGCGGTCGCGGTGCGGCGGAGGACACCCTGGGGTCGGTGTCTGATCATGTGCGGCTCCGAAACGAACTTCGAGAGAAGGTGACAGGGTTCAACAACCCGTGAGCGTGCGGCAGTTGAGAAGGGCACGTCAAGGTTGACGTTGAAACTTCTTGCTATGAGTTTCAAGGGTCTTGCTGTAAACCTTTCGGCAGCGATACGGTCGCGCGGGGTCGGACCCAAAAGAGCCGTAATCGCAAGGAGTTCCCGCCTGTGATACCGAGATGGCCGGCGCCCCCGACGCGCCGTACCGCCCATGCCAGACGGGTCGCGGCCGTCACCGTCGCCGCGCTCGCCCTGGCCCTCGTGCAGCCGCTCGCGGCCCACGCGGACGCCCCGCCACCGCCGCCGTCGGACGCCAGGCTCGCGGCCCAGCCCGCCCGGCACGACGACACCCGCGAGCAGTTCTACTTCGTCATGCCGGACCGTTTCGCCAACGGGGACAGGTCCAACGACCGGGGCGGGCTGACCGGCTCCCGCCTCAGCACCGGCTACGACCCCACCGACAAGGGCTTCTACCAGGGCGGCGACCTCAAGGGCCTGACCAAGCGGCTCGACTACATCAAGGGGCTCGGCACCACCTCCATCTGGATGGCGCCGATCTTCAAGAACCGTCCCGTGCAGGGCACCGGCAGCAACGCCTCCGCCGGCTACCACGGTTACTGGATCACCGACTTCACCCAGGTCGACCCGCACTTCGGGACGAACAAGGACCTCCAGACCCTCATCTCCAAGGCGCACGCCAAGGGCATGAAGGTCTTCTTCGACGTCATCACCAACCACACCGCCGACGTCGTGGACTACGAGGAGAAGTCGTACGACTACCTGTCCAAGGGCGCCTTCCCGTACCTGACCAAGGATGGACGGCCCTTCGACGATTCCGACTACGCGGACGGCAGGCGGAAGTTCCCGGCCGTGGACGCCGACTCCTTCCCGCGCACCCCGAAGGTCACGAGCAGGAGCAAGGTCCCGGCCTGGCTCAACGACCCGGCGATGTACCACAACCGGGGCGACTCGACCTACGCCGGCGAGTCCACGACCTACGGCGACTTCTCCGGCCTGGACGACCTGTGGACCGAGCGTCCCGAGGTCGTCAGCGGCATGGAGAAGATCTACGAGCGCTGGGTGCGGGACTTCGGCGTCGACGGCTTCCGGATCGACACCGTCAAGCACGTGAACATGGAGTTCTGGACCCAGTGGGCCACCGCGCTCGACAAGTACGCGGCCGCGCACGGGCGGAAGAACTTCTTCATGTTCGGCGAGGTGTACTCGGCGGACACGTCCATCACGTCCCCGTACGTCACCCAGGGCCGCCTGGACGCCACCCTCGACTTCCCCTTCCAGGACGCGGCCCGCTCCTACGCCTCCCAGGGCGGCAGCGCGCAGCGGCTGGCGAGCGTCTTCGGTGACGACTACAAGTACACGACCGACAAGGCCAACGCGTACGAGCAGGTCACCTTCCTCGGCAACCACGACATGGGCCGCATCGGGTACTTCCTGAAGCAGGACAACCCGAAGGCCGGCGACGCCGAGATCCTGAAGAAGGACAAGCTCGCCAACGAGCTGATGTTCCTCAGCCGCGGCAACCCGGTCGTCTACTACGGCGACGAGCAGGGCTTCACCGGGTCCGGCGGCGACAAGGACGCCCGCCAGACGATGTTCGCCTCCAAGGTCGCCGACTACCTGGACGACGACGAGATCGGCACCGACCGCACCCACGCGAGCGACGCGTACGACACCAAGGCGCCGCTCTACCAGGAGATCGCCGCCCTCTCGAAGCTCCGGAAGACCAACCCGGCGCTGACGGACGGCGTCCAGACCGAGCGGTACGCGGCCGACGGCGCCGGCGTCTACGCCTTCACCCGCACGGACGCCAAGACGGGCGCCGAGTACGTGGTCGCCTTCAACAACGCCGACAGCGAGAAGTCGGCGACCTTCGCCACCGGCTCGGCGGACATGTCGTACCAGGGCGTCTACGGGACCTCCGCCGCGGTCAAGTCCGACGCCGACCGCAAGCTCACCGTCACCGTCCCGGCCGGTTCCGCCGTCGTCCTCAAGGCCGCCGGCACCCTCGCCGAGCCCGCCGCCGAGCCGACGATCGCGCTCAAGGCCCCGGCCGCCGGAGCCACCGGGACTGTGGACGTCACCGCCGATGTCGACGGCGGTCAGCTCAACCGCGTGGTCTTCGCCGCCCAGGTAGGCAACGGCGCGTGGAAGACCCTCGGCTCCGCCGACCACGCCCCCTACAAGGTCACCCAGGCCCTCGGCAAGGACGTACCCGCCGGGACCGCCCTGCGCTACAAGGCCGTCGTGATCGACTCGGCCGGGCACACCGCGAGCGCCCTGGCGAGCAGCACCACCGGCACCCCGCCCGCGCCCGAGGTCCCCACGGCCTCCTCCCGGGACTACGTGATCGTCCACTACAAGCGCACCGACGGCGACTACGCCGACTGGGGTCTGTACGCCTGGGGCGACCTGGCCGACGGCGAGGCGACCAGCTGGCCGAACAGCCACCCCTTCGTCGGCCGCGACGCGTACGGCGCCTTCGCCTACGTCAAGCTGAAGCCGGGCGCCTCGAACGTCGGCTTCCTGGTCATCGACAAGGACGGCAACAAGGACGTCTCCGCCGACCGGTCCATCGACGTCACCAGGACGGGTGAGGTCTGGATCGAGCAGGGCAAGGCCGACGTCCTGACCCAGAAGCCCGACTATCCCGCCCAGGACAAGACCAAGGCGGTCATCCACTACCACCGCGCCGACGGGAACTACGACGGCTGGGGCCTGCACGTCTGGACGGGTGCCGCGAACCCCACCGACTGGTCGAACCCGCTGAAGCCGGTGAAGACTGATGCCTATGGCGCGGTCTTCGAGGTACCGCTCACCGAGGGTGCCACCAGCCTCAGCTACATCATCCACCAGGGCGACGACAAGGATCTCCCCGCCGACCAGTCACTCGACCTCAAGTCCAACGGCTACGAGGTGTGGCTGTTGAACGGCCAGGAGAAGTACCTGCTGCCGCAGCCCGCGGGCAGCGCGGCCGCCCTCGACCTGACCACGTCCAAGGCGATCTGGATCGACCGGAACACGGTCGCCTGGAACGGCTCCGACGGTGCCGTCTCCACCCAGCTGCTGTACTCCCACGACGGCTCCATCGCCGTCAAGGACGGGACGCTGACCAGCGACGACGAGCGCTGGCTGCGGCTGGAGAAGACGACGCTCACCGACGCCCAGAAGGCGAAGTTCCCGCACCTGAAGGACTACACCGCCTGGTCCGTCGACCCGCGTGACCGGGACCGGGTGCGCTCGGCGCTCGGCGGGCAGCTGGTGGCCTCGCAGCGTGCGGCGAACGGCGCCGTGCTGGCCGCGACCGGGGTGCAGATCGCCGGCGCGCTGGACGACCTGTACTCCGGCGCGACGAAGAGCAGCCTCGGCCCGGTCTTCCACGACGGCAAGCCGACCCTCTCCGTGTGGGCGCCGACGGCCCAGTCGGTCCACCTCGACCTGGCCGGCACGGCCGTGAAGATGCACCGCAACGCCACCACCGGCATCTGGTCCGTCACCGGCCCCGCCTCCTGGAAGGGCAAGCCCTACCGGTACGTCGTGAAGGTCTGGGCGCCCAGCGTCCGCAAGGTGGTCACCAACAAGGTCACCGACCCGTACTCGGTCGCGCTGACCGCGAACTCCGAGCGCAGCCTGGTCGTGGACCTGAACGACAGGTCCCTCGCCCCGAGCGGCTGGTCGGGTCTGCACAAGCCCAAGGCCGTACCGCTGAAGGACGCGCAGATCCAGGAGCTGCACATCCGGGACTTCTCGGTCGCCGACACGACCGTCCCGGCCAAGGACCAGGGCACCTACCTGGCCTTCACGGACAAGAACAGCGACGGCTCGAAGCACCTGCGGCAGCTCGCGAAGTCGGGCACCTCGTACGTGCACCTGCTGCCCGCCTTCGACATCGCCACCATCCCGGAGAAGAAGGCCGACCAGGCGAGCACCGACTGCGACCTGGCCTCCTACGCCTCCGACTCCGACAAGCAGCAGGAGTGCGTGGCGAAGATCGCCGCGAAGGACGCCTACAACTGGGGCTACGACCCGTACCACTACACGGTCCCCGAGGGCTCGTACGCCACCGACCCGGACGGCACCGCCCGTACGGTCCAGTTCCGCAAGATGGTGCAGTCGCTGAACGGGGACGGCCTCCGGGTCGTCATGGACGTCGTCTACAACCACACCGCCGCCAGCGGCCAGGCGGACACCTCCGTCTTGGACAAGGTCGTGCCCGGCTACTACCAGCGGCTCCTCGCCGACGGCTCGGTGGCCAACAGCACCTGCTGCGCCAACACCGCGCCCGAGAACGCGATGATGGGCAAGCTGGTGGTGGACTCGATCGTCACCTGGGCCAAGGAGTACAAGGTCGACGGGTTCCGCTTCGACCTGATGGGCCACCACCCGAAGGCCAACATCCTCGCGGTCCGCAAGGCCCTCGACGCGCTGACCCTGGAGAAGGACGGCGTCGACGGCAAGAAGATCATCCTGTACGGCGAGGGCTGGAACTTCGGGGAGGTCGCGAACGACGCCCGGTTCGTGCAGGCCACGCAGCAGAACATGGCCGGCACCGGGATCGCCACCTTCTCCGACCGCGCCCGTGACGCCGTGCGCGGCGGCAGCCCCTTCGACGCGGACCCCGGCATCCAGGGCTTCGCGTCCGGGCTCTACACCGACCCCAACGGATCGGCGGCGAACGGTACTTCGGCCGAACAGAAGGCCCGGCTCCTGCACTACCAGGACCTGATCAAGATCGGCCTGACCGGCAACCTCGCCAAGTACCACTTCACCGACACCGACGGCAAGGAGGTCAAGGGCTCCGAGGTCGACTACAACGGCTCGCCCGCCGGATACGCGGCCGCACCCGGCGACGCCCTCGCCTACGTGGACGCGCACGACAACGAGTCGCTGTTCGACGCCCTCACCTACAAGCTCCCGAAGGGCACGTCCGCGTCCGACCGGGCCCGGATGCAGGTCCTGGCGATGGCCACGGCCGCCCTCTCGCAGGGGCCGGCCCTCTCCCAGGCGGGCACCGACCTGCTGCGCTCGAAGTCGCTGGACCGCAACTCCTTCGACAGCGGCGACTGGTTCAACGCCATCCACTGGAACTGCGCCGACGGCAACGGCTTCGGCCGAGGGCTGCCCATGGCGGCCGACAACCAGTCCAAGTGGGACTACGCCAAGCCGCTGCTCGGCACGGTCAAGGTGGGCTGCCCGCAGATCACCGGCACCTCGGCCGCCTACCAGGACCTGCTGCGGATCCGTACGACGGAGCAGGCCTTCTCCCTCGGTACGGCCGCGCGGGTGCAGGACCGGCTGTCCTTCCCGCTGTCCGGCAAGGACGAGACGCCGGGCGTGATCACCATGCGCCTCGGTGACCTGGTCGTGGTCTTCAACGCCACTCCGCAGCAGCAGGAGCAGCGGATCGGCGCCCTCGCCGGGACGGCCTACCGGCTGCACCCGGTGCAGGCGGCCGGCGCGGACGCGGTGGTGAAGACCTCCTCCTACGCCGCCGACTCGGGCACGTTCACCGTTCCCGCGCGGACGGTGGCGGTCTTCACCGGGGCGGCGAAGTAGGGTCGGGCCCGTTGCCGTAGAACAGGAGTGCTCATGCCGCAGATCACCGTCGACTACTCGAACACGATGGAGGCCGCCTTCGACCGCGCGGGTTTCGCGCGGGAGCTGCACGAGGCGACCGTGGAGATCGCGGCGGCCAAGCCGGAGGCCTGCAAGACGCAGTTCCGGCCGAGCGCGCTCACGGCGTACGGGTACGAGGACCCGGCGGAGCACGGGCACGCCATCGTGCACGTGTCCATCGGGCTCCTCGCCGGCCGCAGCGACGAGACGAAGACGAGGCTCACGGAGACCGTGCTGGAGCTGCTCCGCAAGCATGTGGCGGACAAGCGCTTCGCCCTGCACGCCTCCGCCGAGATCCGCGACCTGGATCCGTCGTACCGGAAGTTCGACCGGTAGCGGCCCTCGGCCCTCAGGGCGCCAGGGACAACAGCCGGCCGACCAGCTCTGCGAAGGGCCCGTCGGCCGGCTCGTCCTTGACCATCGTGCGCAGCAGGGCGGCCATGTCCGCGTCGTAGGCGGCGCTCACCGCCGCCAGCGCGGCGAAGTCGTGCACGAGCTGCAGTTCCAGCTCGGCGCGCGGGATACGGCGGCCGTCCAGCCAGATCAACGCGGTCGACTCGGCGAGCGAGATCCAGGAGCGGACGACCAGTTCCATGCGCGCGGGTGCCTCGGTGACGCCCAGATGCGTGAGGATCTGCTCGTAGGCGGCCTGGCGTACGGAGTCGATGAGCGCGTTGGTCGTCGAGGAGCCGACAGCCGGGCCGCCGCGCATCAGCGCCGAGAAGCCGGGCCCGTGCTCGTCCACGAAGTCGAAGTAGCGGCGCATCACCCGCAGCAGCCTGGCCCCGAGCGGACCCTCGTGCGGCTCGGCGAAGCGGCCCGCCAGATCCTCCGAGGCACGCTTCAACGCGGCTTCGTACAGGCTGAGTTTGCCGGGGAAGTAGTGGTAGACCAGCGGGCGCGAGATGCCTGCCGCCGACGCTATCTCGTCGATGGAGACCTCGTCGGGCGAACGGCGGCTGAACAGGTCGAGCGCGACACCGATCAGCTGCTGCCGCCGCTCCTCGACGCCCATCCTGCGGCGAACCCCGGTACTCATGCGAACACCTTACCGACCGGATTCGGTCGTCCGTGTTCACATGTCGAGCACCAAGCGATCACTCCGGGCCCGTGATACACAGATCAACATCGACTCGTGCCGTTCCGCATCCGTCAGCAGCTCGTCCCGGTGATCGATCTCCCCTTCCAGCACCCGCTGTTGACAGGTCCCGCAGAAGCCCTGCTCACAGGAGTAGGCGGTGTCGGGCAGTTCACGGCGTACGGCGGCCAGCACCGTGGAGTCGGCGGGGACCGTCAACGTCCGCCCGCTGCGGCGCAATTCGATGGCGAACTCGTGGTTGCCGTCGGCGGAGACGCGCGGTGCGAACCGTTCGACGCGGACATGCGGGAAGCGCTCCTCGACGGCTGTCATGAGCCCTTCCGGCCCGCAGCAGTAGACGACGGCTCCCTCCGGCACCTGCAGTGCGTCGAGATCCGGCCGCCCCTCCACCACGGTCACCCGGTCCCGGCCCAGCTTCTCGACCTCCTCCAGGAACGGCAGCGACGCCCGCGTCCGACCGGCGTACAGCAGCCGCCAGTCCGTGCCTTCGGGAAGCGCCCGCAGCATCGGCAGCAGCGGGGTGATCCCGATCCCACCGGCGACGAAGACGTACGACTCCGCCCCGACCAGCGGGAATCGGTTCCGCGGCCCCCGCACCTCCAACTCCGTGCCCTCCGTCACCTGCTCGTGCACCTCACGCGAGCCGCCCCGTCCGTCCTCGACGAGCCGGATCGCGACGGTGTACGACGAGGTGTCCTCCGGGTCGCCGCACAGCGAGTACTGCCGTACGAGCCCCGACGGCAGGACGACGTCGAGATGCGCGCCGGGCTCCCAGCGCGCCAAGTCTGCTCCCTCGAGCCGGAGTTGTACGACTCCGTCGGCCACCGCCTCGTGCGAGGTCACCAGCAGCTTCAGCGCCCGTGAGCGAGGCCTGCCCGAGGTCGGCTTCTCCAGGGCGGGCAGCGGCCACAGCGGCGAGACCTGGATGCGGCGGCGCAGCGCCCGCCGGGTCAGCAGGGCGGCGCCCGCGACGAGGGCGACGGTGCGCAGCTTCGGCATCACGACCCCGTCTTCTCCGCCGCGAGCGCGGCGGGGGAGGAGGCCAGGTAGGCGACGGCCTGGGCGGTCGAGCCCTCCTGGGAGGGGTGGTAGGAGTGGCTGAGGTAGCGCGGGATGGACCTGAGCATGGCGCCGGTGGTGGGCAGGGTGCCGCGCCGGCCGCTCTGGTGGAAGTCCTTGAAGGAGGCCTTGCCGTCCACGAGGGTGGGGTCGTTCTCCATGAAGAAGCGGGCCCCGCGCTGCCACAGGAAGACCAGTGCGCTGAAGGCCGTCGCCCAGGTGCGCACCCGGCGCCGGTAGCTGCCGTCTATGTGCAGGAACAGGTCGAAGGCGACGGAGCGGTGCTCGACCTCCTCGGCGCCGTGCCAGCGCAGCAGGTCCAGCATGGTCGGGTCGGCGCCGCGCCGGTCCAGCTCGGCGGCGTTGAGCACCCAGTCGCCGAGGAAGGCGGTGTAGTGCTCGATGGCCGCGATGAGCGCGACCCGCTCCAGCAGCCACCAGCGGCGCGCTCTGCCCGGCGGCAGCGTGCGGTCGCCGAGCAGTTTCTCGAAGAACCAGTCGACCTGCGCGGTGTACGGCGTCGGGTCGAGCCCCAGCTCGCTCAGGTGCGGCAGGACCTCGTCATGGGCCTGGGAGTGCATCGCCTCCTGCCCGATGAAGCCGATGACGTCCTCGCGGAGCCGGTCGTCCCGGATGAGCGGCAGCACCTGCTTGTACACGTGCACGAACCACCGCTCGCCGGCGGGCAGCAGCAGGTGCAGCACGTTGATGGTGTGCGTGGTGAACGGGTCGCCGGGCACCCAGTGCAGCGGCGTGTCCTCCCAGGAGAAGGACACGTTGCGGGCCTTGAGCGGTATGCGCTCGGACTCCACCGGCCGGGCCTGCGTGTTAGACATGGCGTCAATGTACTGACGGGTAGCTCGTCTGAGAACCCCCGTGCAGCACCTTGTTGACGCGAGTGTCAGCTAGTGCAGTCCGCTGATCGAGCTGCCGTCCGTCAGGGTGCCCTTCAGCTGTGCCTGTGCCCCCTGCTCGGCCCGGGCCACCAGCAGCGGTCCCGGGCCGGACGCGGTGACCCCGCCCGTCGCCCGGATCGACGCGGTGTCCCGGCTGCCCGCGGCCAGCAGGAACCAGTTCCCGGCGCGGGACTTCCACAGCACCCCGGCCAGGACGTGCGGGTCGCGCGGACCGCAGGCCGGTACGTCCGTGCCCTTGGCCACGATCGCGCCGACCGGCCCGCCCGGTGTCCGGAACTGGGCCAGTGCGGCCGTACCGTCACCGCGCCAGGTCTCGGCCCTGGTGCACACCCACTCGCCCGCCCCGCTCCCGTCGGGCAGCGGCTGGTCCGCGAACGCCCAGGCGTTGACGCTGCGCACCCCCGCGGAGCGCTCCGCGAGCAGCGAGCAGGCGAACGGCGCCCAGGAGCGCAGCCCCTCCGCGCCGGACGCCTCACCGGTGACGCCCGGGCGCCCGGCGGTGAGGTGCGCCGGGATCAACTCACCCAGGTCCGTGGCGAGTTGGGTGCCGAAGCCGTCGGTCAGCTGGAGCACGTTCCACGAGGTGCAGGTGCCGGGCTGCAGGGCGGGGCTGGCCAGCGGTGCGGTGACGCCGTCGGTGACGGTGAGGGGCGCGGCGGCCGACTCGGGCTTCATCAGGTCCCGCTCGGCCGCCTTCCTCACCCAAGGGGCGGTCAGATAGCGGACGTTGCCGTCGGCGCGGCCGAGCACCAGCGCGCTCGCCTCGGCGCCGGTCGCGCCGTCGACGCGGGCGAAGTCGAGGGCGGCGCCCGCGGTGCCGTCCTTGGGCTCGGCATAGCGGGTGATGCGCAGGCCGTCGTAGAAGATCGCCACGCGTGCGTTGTCCACCTCGCCCGCGTACAGCAGCTGGGGCGGGCCGGGCGGGGCGCCGGTCTGGGTGCCGGGGGTGGCCGAGACGCGGACCGTCTCTCCGGGGCGGGCCCAGACGGCCAGGGCGCGGCGCAGCAGGGCCTTGTCACCGGTGAGCGGGCCGCGGGCGGGCCACACGGAGAAGTCGGTGCGGGCCGCCGACTCCCATGCCGTCGGGGCGATGCGGGTCAGTTTGCCCGGGTCCAGGGCCGCCTGGGCCGCCGGGTTCTCCGCGTAGACGGGTGCGGCGGCGCCGTCGGGGCCCCAGCCGCCGCCCGGCAGGGCCACCAGCGCCCCGCACACCGCGAGCGCGGCAGCGGCGGCGAGCGCGGCCTTGGTGTGCTGACGGCGGCGCATCAGGTCGGTGGGCCGGGCCTGCAGGGAGCAGGGGTCGAACTCCGGGGAGGTGAGCAGCGCGTCCTGCGCGGGCACCCCGTTGGCCTCCGCCAGCGCGGACTCGGGGTGCTCGATCCCGGCGGAGGTGAGGATCCTGCGGATGTCCGCGTCGGGCAGCTTCTCCAGGCCGCGCAGCACATACACGGCGCGGGCCGGTCCGGACAGGGCGGACAGCCGCTGGTCCAGGGCCAGCTCGTCGGCGCCGCCGGAGCGCGGGAACAGGCGCAGGCCCCACACCTGGGGGAGCAGCGGCGGCAGCGGGGTGAGCCTGGGCCGGCCCTTGCGGGCGCGGGTCGCCTCCAGCGCCGTACGCAGGACCTGGAGGCGGAGGTAGGCGTACCCGGGGTCGCCCTCCCGGCCCGAGGACTGGGCCGGGATCACGGACGTCTGCTTGCGGCCCCGGGGCAGGGCGCGCTGCACGAGGGCGTGGGCCGTCAGCACCCGCCGGCTGCGGCCGAGACTCGGCGGCAGTACCAGGTAGGCGAGCCGGACCAGCCGGGGGTAGTGCTCGACGAGCGCGGCCTCGGCCTGTTCGACGTCGACGACCGGTCCGGCGGCCCCGGCGGAGGAGGGTGCGTGACGCTGGGCTACATCCTGTGACTGCACGTCCAGCAAAACGAGCGAACCGTTGGTTGGTCACCGCCAAGCGGGTGACTCACTCCTCCGGTTCGACCAGCAGGCGGGCGTAGTCGGCCATCGACCGCTGGTAGCGCGGCAGATGCGGGGCCAGGGCGCCGAGCACGAGGGAGAGACCCTCGCGGTCACGGCCCAGACTGGACAGGCACAGGGCGAGACAGGCTTGAGGCCCCGCGCCAGCGCCTCCCGGTACAGCGGTCCTGTGCCTGCCATGGCATCGGATTTGAGCGCACCGCCCCCCGCAGCCGTATCCGAGAGGGCTGGGGCATGCTTGGCCCACCAGGACCGGAGGAACGGATGAGGTTGACGCGAGTGATGATCGGCGCCGCAGCGGCGCTGGCCCTGGCGGGCTGTGGTTCGAGCGGTGACTCGAAGGCGGTGCCGCCCACCGCCACGGGCAGCCTGGAGAGCCTGGCCGCAGAGGTGAAGTGCAAGCCGAACATGCAGACCGACGCCGACGAGCTCCGCCAGGCCATCTGCAAGAACACCGACGGGCGGTTCATCCTCGCCACCTTCGCCACCGACCGCGGCCAGCGCGAGTGGATCAACGACGCGAAGGACTACGGCGGTTACTACCTCGTCGGCCGCAAGTGGGTCGCCGTCGGCGACGACGGGGTCGTCAAGGCGCTGCGCGGCACGCTCGGCGGCGACGTCGAGATCGGCACCAACCACAAGGCCCACAGCGGCGCCCACAGCGGCTGATCTGTTCGGCTCCACATCGGGGCACAAGAAAAGCGGGCGGTGGGAGATTCCCACCGCCCGCTTTCCTAGGGGGTGTTCACTACGCGCACCGCTGGCCGGTGTTGATGCAGTTCGCGATCTTGTTCGCCAGGCCGCCGGTCGTGACGCTGATGAAGTCGTCGTGGTCGGTGGCCGGCTTGTGGAGCTGCTCCGGGAAGCCGTCCACCGCGTAGGCGTTCTTCACCTGGCCGTTCACGATGGTCGGCGGGGTGATGTTGTACGTCAGGCGCATCGTCAGCTGCGGGATCGCCTTGAAGCCGTTCCCGCAGACACCGCTCGCCGGATCGGCGAAGGCCACGTGCGTACGGTGGTTGGCGCTGTCGATGTTCTGCCCGTCCCAGCAGCTCTGGAAGGCGAACGTACGCACCACCTTGCTGCCCTGCGGGCAGATCGGGTACTGCGTCGTCAGCTGCACCTTGTTCTCGAAGCCGGTGCAGCTCCAGTGCGCGTTGGCGTTCGCCAGACCGTTGGTCGTGGTCTTGGCGTCACCGGTGATGATGCGCAGGAACTGCGGCATCGCGACGACCTTGCTGGCCGGGCTGCCGACGTACTTGATCTGCGCCGACACCGGCGTCAGGATCTTGCCGACGTTGCCTTCCTTGCCACCGCCGTCCGCGTTCTGGTCGAAGTCCTGCGAGCCGTCCTGGATCCGGACCACCGGCCAGTAGTACGACGACAGGTCGCTCTTGTTCTGGCAGCTGGTGCCGCCCTGCAGGAACGTCTGGTTGCTGGAGAACGCGTTGACCTTCTGGTTGCCGACGTAGTCGTGCAGGTGGTGCGCACCGTTGGTCACGCCGGGCGCCACGATCACGTTGTCGGTGTTGTGGTTCTTGTTCGCGTTCACACCGCAGCGCGTGGTGAACGTGCCCGTCGAGGCGTTGCCGGACTTCTGCGGCTTCGCCAGGACGTTCGCCGCGACCTTCGTGATGTCCACGAAGTCGGCCGCGACCGGGCCGTTGCCGGCCTGCCCGCCGATGTTCTGCTGCTGACCGGCGTTGCCCTGCTGCTGGCCGCCGTTCTGCTGCTGACCACCGGTGTTCTGCTGCTGCCCACCGTTCTGCTGCTGACCACCGGTGTTCTGCTGCTGCCCACCGTTCTGCTGCTGACCACCGGCGTTGGTCTGGTTGGCGGTCTGCGTCGTACACGCGGCGAGCTGCTTGAGCGAGTTGTCGAAGGAACCGCCGACCCGCTGGATGTCGATCCTGATCCGGTCGATCGTCGCGGCCCGCTTCTCCTTGAGGGGGCCGACGATCGCGTTCTGCACGAAGCTCGGATCGTTCGTCTGCGCCTGCCGGGTGGAGGCGAGCCGGGAGTAGGCCTCGGTGATCTGCTTGTCGAGGTTCGCCAGCTCCGTCGCCACGCCCTGGCGGGCCTGGTTCGGCACGTTCGTCAGCTTCTGGCCGACGTCCGGGCAGGAGATCGTCGCGACCGAAGCCGTCGCGGCCTTGGTCTGGTTGCCTCCCCACGACTGGTTGTTCGACTCGTGCGCCGAGGCGTAGAAGTTCGCCCAGATCAGCCCGCCCCCACCGAGCGCTAGGGCCGCCGATGCGGCTATGGCCTTGGTGGCCAGCGGCGTACGGCGTTTTCGTGTGTTGCGTCCCATGGAACTCCTCTGACTTCCTTGCGGGGCAGCATCGAGGCGCCCGACAGGAGTGAAGCGGCGTCCATCCATACGGACGCCGCCCCAGAGGTGTTCAGCCGTCTCACAAATTAGTCAGAGGATTACCCCGCACTCGGGTCTCAAATGCCCCCTGAGCAGCGGAAGTTGATGCGAGGCTCAGTGGTCGTGGTCGAGGTAGGCGAGCACGGCCAGAACGCGGCGATTGTCGTCGTCCGACACCTCAAGGCCCAGTTTGCCGAAGATGTTGGAGGTGTGTTTGGCGATGGCCCGTTCCGTCACCACCAGCTGCGCGGCGATCGCCGCGTTGGACCGACCCTGCGCCATCAGCTCCAGCACCTCCCGCTCCCGCGGGGTGAGGTTGCCCAACGGCCGGTCCTCCGCCGACCGCCGCGACAGCAGCTGCTGGATCACCTGCGGGTCCATGGCCGTACCGCCCGCGGCCACCCGTCGTACGGCGTCCACGAACTGGTCGGCGTCGAAGACCCGGTCCTTGAGCAGATAGCCCACCCCGCCGCTGCCGTCGGCCAGCAGCTCCCGCGCGTACAGCTGCTCCACGTGCTGGGAGAGGACCAGCACCGGCAGCCCGGGCCGCTCCCGCCGCGCCCGCAGCGCGCACTGCAGGCCCTCGTCGGTGTGCGTGGGCGGCAGCCGTACGTCGACCACGGCGACGTCCGGCTCCAACTCGGCGAGCGCGCGGGTGAGTTCGGGCCCGGACTCGACGGCCGCCGCGATCTCGAAGCCGTAGGCCTCCAGCAGCCGGACCAGTCCGTCGCGCAGCAGGAAGAGGTCTTCGGCTAGGACAACACGCACGGGATCTCCATGGTCACCAGGGTGGGACCGCCCGCGGGGCTGCTGACGGCCAGGACGCCGTCGAATGTACCGAGCCGCCGCTCGACTCCGGCGAGCCCCGAGCCCGCGCCGATCACGGCACCGCCCCTGCCGTTGTCGGTGACCGTGATCCGCAGCAGGTCGCCGGCCTGGTGCAGGTCCACCCAGAGCCGGTCGGCCCCGGAGTGCTTGACGGCGTTGGTGAGCACCTCGCTGACCGCGAAGTAGGCGGCCGACTCGACGGGTGCCTCCGCGCGGCCGGACAGCTCCACGCTCACCTCGCTCGGCAGGGGCAGCCGCAGCGCCAACGCCCGTACGGCGTCCCCGAGTCCGCGCTCGGCCAGCACCGGCGGGTGGATGCCCCGGACCAGGTCGCGCAGTTCCTCCAGGGCCTCGGCGGAGCTCCGGCGGGCCTGGGAGAGGAGCTTCTTCGCCTGCGCCGGGTCCTTGTCCAGCAGCATCTCGATCGTGCCGAGGTCCATGCCCATCGCGACCAGCCGGGCCTGCGCCCCGTCGTGCAGGTCCCGCTCGATGCGGCGCAGCTCGGCGGCCGAGGTGTCCACGGCGTCGCGCCGGGTCTCGGTCAGCACCCGTACCCGTTCGGCGAGTTCGCCTTGGTCGGCGCCGAGGACGGCCCGGGTCAGCGTGAAGTGGGCCGTCAGCAGGCGCGGGGTGAGGCGGTAGGCGGCGACCAGGAGGACCGCGGCGGTGGCGGCGGCGCCGAGCGCGGAGGGCTGGTCGGTGACCGGCACGAAGCCGTACCAGTACGTCTCGTCCTTCGCGAGCACCCGCCACAGCCCGGCCGCCACCGCGAACCCCTCGAAGGGGTAGAAGAGCAGGACGGCCGGCAGCAGCGCGGTCACGAAGCCGGCCGTCATGTCCACCGGCAGCCACAGCAGGTCCCGCCGGACCTGCGGGTCGTGCAGCATCGCGAACGTCCGCGTCCAGGGGTTCGCGCCGGCGGGGACCGGCCGGTAGACCGACGGGATCCGCACCCCGCACCACTCGGCCGCGAGTTCCCGGCGCTTGTCCGCGAGGGCCCGTACCGCGGTCAGGATCGGCGGGGTCGTGACGAGGCCGACACCGATCGGGATGAGCGCGACGGAGACGAGGGTCAGCACGAGGAACAGCACCGAGAAGGGCAGCACGGCCACGGCCAGCGCGAGTCCCTGTACGGCGGCCAGCAGTACCTCTCGGGTCCGCGCGCGGGCACGGCCACTGTTCGTTTCGGTGTTCATGCCGCAAGTCTCGCCGACCCGTCGGCCCCGGTCACTGGGCCGAAGTCCCATGTCAGGGGGTGGTGTCAGGTACACCCCCGCCCGCGGCCAGCACCTTCGCCTCCACCTCCGGGTCCAGGCCCTTGGCCGTACGGTCCGGGCGCTGCGGTGCGGTGTCGCCGATCTCCGTCAGCCACCGCCAGGTGTCGGCGACGGTCTCGCCCACCGGCCGGCACTCCAGCCCGGTGGCCAGCGCCCGGGACACGTCCGCGCGGTGTACGCAGGACAGCTCGCCGTCCGGCGGCACCCACACCGGCAGCTGCGTCCACGGCTCGATCCCGGCGTCCAGGATCACCTCCGGGTCGGTCCAGCGCAGGTCGGCGTCCGCGCCGGTGACGTGCACGCAGGCGCGGAGCAGCTCGCCCATGGTGGTGTGGCCGGGCGGGCTCACGAGGTTGTACGGCCCGTTCAACTCCCGCTCCACCGCCCCGACGACCCAGTCGGCGAGGTCGCGCGCGTCGACGTACTGGAGCGGCAGGTCCTGCGGCCCCGGTGCCAGGACCGGGCCGCCGCGGGCGATCCGGGTCAGCCACCAGGGCAGCCGGCCGACGTTCTCGTACGGGCCGAGGATCAGCCCGGCCCGTACCAGCAGCGAGTCCTCGGTGCCGAAGGCCTCGACGGCGGCCAACTCGCCACCCCGCTTGTCCTTCGCGTACTCCGTCGCCCCGGCGTCGGCGGCGGCGCCCTCGACCAGCGGAGCGTCCTCGCCGGCTCCGGGGGGCCAGGGCCAGGCGTACACGGACCGGCTGGAGACGTACACGTACCGTCCGGCACGGCCCCGCAGCAGCCGTGCCGCCTCCCGGACCGCGCGCGGCGCGGCCGACCAGGTGTCGACCACGGCGTCCCAGGTGCCGTCGTCACCGGCGAGGGCGGCCAGGCCGTCGGGGGCGGTGCGGTCGCCGTGCAGCGACCGCACCCCCTCGGGAGGCCGGTGCCGTCCCCGGTGGAAGACGGTCACCTCCCAGCCGCGCCCGAGCGCGGCCTCCACGACGGCCCGCCCCACGAACTCCGTACCGCCCAGCACGAGAAGTCTCATGCCAGGGAGCGTGCCCGGTACGGGCCCGGGGAGGGAAGAGCTGTCTGCCGTCGGCAGACAGCCCGGGTCAACGCCCGGTCGGCGGGGTGTACTTGTAGCCGACCCGGCGCACCGTCTGGATCGTCTGGCGGTGCTGTGCGCCCAGCTTGCGGCGCAGCCGGGCGATGTGGACGTCGACGGTGCGGCCGTCGCCGACGTGGCCGTAGCCCCAGACCGTGGTGACGAGCTGGTCGCGGGTGTGCACCCGGTGCGGGTGTGCCACCAGGTGTGCGAGCAGCTCGAACTCCAGGTAGGTGAGGTCGAGTTCGCGGCCGTCGACGCTGGCGGTGCGCTGCACGGAGTCGATCCGCACCAGCGCGTCGCCGTCCGCCTGCGCGGCCGTCTCCGGCTGGTCCGGCACCGCGACCGGCAGGAACGGGGGCCGCTGGTCGGCCGGGACCAGCACCAGGTAGCCGACCATCGGCGGCTGGCCGGGCAGGGTGGGCAGGGTGTGCTGCGGCGCGGGCAGCCAGGTGGCGCCCGGCGGCAGGAAGTCCGCCACGTCCACGACCTCGTCCCGGTCGACGGCCCGCAGCCGGTGCCGGGTGCCGCTCGGGGCGGGGGTGGTGAGGGTGGCGGTGGAAAGAGAACGAGTGGTCGCCATGAGGGGTCAGCTCTTTCGCGCGAGAAGTTCGTCGGGCAGGACGACGGCCGCGATTCGTGGTCGGGCGCGCCGGGGGACGTACGTCGTTTCGCGCTGGCCGAAGGCCGGGGTGTACGGCTTTAGAGGGCCCGCGCGTTCATCGCGCGGCAACACACCCGGTCGAAGTCGTGGTGCTGACGGGAAGGCCAGAACGGCTCGAGGTCATGGCGACCTGTCGCGGTGTAGTACTGGAAGCTGGCCATGCGCTCATTGAAGCAGAAGAGCGCGCCGAGCAGGACCCTCCTCTCACTGCTTGGACGCTTCCTTGACGTGAAGTTGGCGTTGCATGTGCCCTTCGGGCGGTCGTACGGCCCTGGTCAGCGGCTTTCCGGTCGTCGGCACGTCCGAAATGCCGTCTCACGATCCGGACGAGTGCTGTTCGGCAGGCCACTTGGGGCATGCGGAAGGGGCGCCCACCAGGTCGGTGGGCGCCCCTTCGTGCAGAGCGTGCGGATCAGACCTGGCCGGCCTTCTCCAGGGCGGAGCAGCAGGTGTCCACCAGGAGGCGGGTCACCACGTACGGGTCGACGTTGGCGTTCGGGCGGCGGTCCTCGATGTAGCCCTTGCCGTCCTTCTCGACCTGCCACGGGATGCGGACCGAGGCACCGCGGTTGGAGACGCCGTAGGAGTACTCGTTCCACGGGGCGGTCTCGTGCAGACCCGTCAGGCGGTCGTCGATGCCGGCGCCGTAGTTCTTGACGTGGTCGAGCGGCTTGGAGCCCTCACCGAGCGACTCGCAGGCGGTGATGATCGCGTCGTAGCCCTCGCGCATCGCCTTGGTGGAGAAGTTGGTGTGCGCACCGGCGCCGTTCCAGTCGCCCTTGACCGGCTTCGGGTCCAGGGTCGCGGAGATGCCGAAGTCCTCGGCGGTGCGGTACAGCAGCCAGCGGGCCACCCACAGGTGGTCGGAGACCTCCAGCGGGGAGACCGGGCCGACCTGGAACTCCCACTGGCCGGGCATGACCTCGGCGTTGATGCCGGAGATGGCGAGACCCGCCTTCAGGCAGTTGTCGAGGTGGGCCTCGACGATCTCGCGGCCGAAGATCTCGTCGGCGCCGACGCCGCAGTAGTAGCCGCCCTGGGGGGCCGGGAAGCCGCCCTCGGGGAAGCCCAGCGGGCGGGCGCCGTCGAAGAAGGTGTACTCCTGCTCGATGCCGAAGATCGGCTCCTGCGCGGCGAACTTCTCGGCGACCTCGGCCAGCGCGGCACGCGTGTTGGAGGAGTGCGGGGTGAAGTCGATGTCCAGGACCTCGCACAGGACGAGGATGTCGTCGCCGCCGCGGATCGGGTCCGGGCAGGTGAAGACCGGCTTGAGCACACGGTCCGAGGAGTGCCCCTCGGCCTGGTTGGTGGACGACCCGTCGAAGCCCCAGATCGGCAGCGCGTCGAGACCGGCGGGGGAACCCGTGATGATCTTCGTCTTGGAACGCAGCTTGGCCGTCGGCTCGGTGCCGTCGATCCAGATGTACTCAGCCTTGAAGGTCACGGGGCCACATCCTTCGGGGGTGGGTCGGGTGCACTCGCGGGTGCTTGCGGCGCTGCGGCACTGGGGCGCCGCGTCGATCTGCCGGGCAGCCTGTCAACAGGCGATTTCCCGTCCATTGCTCGCGTGTGAACCCCGTGTTACCTGGTGGTTCTGTGTCCCGACTCACGTTGTGAGGGCGGGGGCGGCGGGGTATGGGCCACCCCCTGGGCCCCCGAAGGCCGTTCGCGGGGCGGCGGCCGGAGACGGCCGGATCGCGGTGAGCCGGCCGGCCCCGGCCGGTGAGCCGGGGAACGGTTGCGTACGACAAGGCGCTGACCGGAGCCCCCGCCCCGAACACCCCGGCCGGCGACCGCCACCCCCGTAACGGTCGCCGCCCGGGGCGCCTGATCACCTCATCGATGTCCTGTCCGGTGGCCGAGCCTCACCCCACCTTCTCGATCACCGCACGGCGGATGAGGAACTTGCCCGGCTCCCGGACCTGTTCGAAGGCCGCGTTGTTCAGCAGGACACAGCTGCCGGAGACCGAGGTGACCTTCACCGTCGTGGACTTGTTGTTGTCCAGGTTGGTGACCTTCAGGGTCGTACCCGCCGGGAACTGGTTACTGGACGCGGCCGGGGCACCGCCCTCGCCGGAGAGCGTCACGGTGGAGCCCTTGCAGACCTGCTGACCGGAGGCCGCGGCAGCGCCACCGCCGGCGTTTCCCGCGGCGCCGGTCTGCGCGGGCTGCGCGGACTGCTGGGCGCCGCCCGCCTGCTGGTTGCCCTGCTGACCCGCGTTGCCCTGCTGACCCGCGTTGCCCTGCGCCGCCTGGGAGCCCTGAGCCGACTCCCCAACGGTGCATCCGGCAGCCTTCTGCTGGACCTCGATCTGTTTGATGACCGCCTCGCGGTTGGCGATCCGGGCCGCCGACTGCGCGTCCGGGTTCGCCTTCTGGTCCGCGATGAACTTGTCGTTGTTGCCGTGGGCCGTGGCCAGCCCCTGGCATACGGTCGAGTCCCCGGCGGACAGCGTCTTGGCGTTCTGCGGGCTCTGCGCGGCGTTCGAGGTGGACGCCAGCGCGAAGGCCCCGCCGCCCGCCACCGCCGCGGCGCTGAGGAGCAGCGCGAGCTTCTTCTTGGTGCTGAGAGTTCGCCTACGCGACATGCGCGCCTCCTGAAGAGGTAGGGGAGCGTACGCCGCTATGTACGAGATCCCGAACGAGGTTACTCAGCGGTTTACAGGAGTCACCGAAGTAACCTGCGTCACAAAGGAGTTGAGTCGCGCTCAGCTCTTGTTCCGGGAAAGCGCCTCCTGTACGGCCTCTTCGGTGCGGGCGACCAGGGCGGTTCCGTCCTCGGCCGTGATGATCGGGCGCTGGATGAGCTTGGGATGCTCGGCGAGGGCCGTGATCCACCGGTCCCGTGCCGTCTCGTCGCGCGCCCACTCCTTGAGCCCCAGCTCCTTGGCCGCGGCCTCCTGGGTGCGGGTGATGTCCCACGGTTCGAGCCCGAGCCGGTCGAGTACGGCCCTGATCTCGTCCTCGCTCGGCACGTCCTCCAGATAACGCCGGACGGTGTAGTCGGCCCCCTCGGCGTCGAGCAGGCTGAGCGCGCTACGGCACTTGGAGCAGGCCGGATTGATCCAGATTTCCATGCGGTCCACGGTATGCGAGAACGGTCTCCCGCCGGTGTCGCGGGTGGGGGCCACTCTGGGTGGCTTCATGGTGCAATGCGGTCATACGCTCGTTGCGTGCCATGGTCGCGGCCGTCGGCACCGGCCCGGGCGGACCACCCTCGCCGGTGGGCTCTGTTCGATTTTGACGCCACCTCACGCGTACCTCTCGAACCTGCCGTGACATGGCGGCAATTTCCCTGCTGACCTGGACCTTTGACGGACCCTCCGGACTCCCTCATTGTCAGTGCCCGGCAGTAGAATGGAGTCAGTGTTCGAGGGTATCGCCGGAGCCTGCCGGTGCTGCCCTGACCGCGACAGGAGGATGCCTGTGCCCGCTGCCGCCCTGACGACCAAGCCGTTGCCGACCCAGTCCACCGCCAAGCGTTCCGTTCGGCTCGACTCGCCCTACGTGCCGATGGAGAAGCGTGCCCTGCCGGCCGGGCGGCCGCGCGAGTGGTACGTGACGCACAACCGGCGCCTGAAGGCCATGCGCCTCGCCATAGCCCTGCTCGACCTGGGCATCTACCTGCCCAACCAGGCGCGCAACGAGACGATCCGCAGCACCGCGGAGAAGATCGGCGTGCACCCGCCGTCGGACACGACGTGCCACATGGTGCGGGCGTTCATGCGGTACTCGCGCTGAGCCGTGGTGCCGGGTGCCCCGCGTCCGTGCGGGGCACCCGGCACCTCACGCCGACAACTCCCGCTCCCACGGCGTCCGGAACCGCGGAGTCACCTTCGTCGCCCCCACCCACGCCCGCAGCCGCTCCGCCTCCGCCGCGACCGCCGCCTCGGCCTCCCGGCGTACCCCAGGCTCGGCGATGCGCCAGACGATCTCCCCGTCCGCCCGCTGGGCCCAGCCGCCCACCACCCTGCCGTCCCACCACACCGTCGGGCCCACGTTGCCGCTGCGGTCGAAGAGGTACGGGCGCAGGTCCGGGGCGAGATACCAGTCGCGCTGCTGCCAGGCCATGGCCGTCGGGTCGAGGCCGGGCAGCAGGGCCGCCCAGGGCTCCCCGGGGGCCGCCACCGGGTCCGCGTCACCGTCGGCGACGTAGCCCGTGCCCTCGTCCAGAACGACCTCCTGTGCGCCGATCGCGGACAGGGCGCGGCGCACCTCGGTGACCCGCCAGCCGGTCCACCACTTCAGGTCCGCCTCCGTCGCCGGGCCGCACGCCCGCAGCCAGCGGTCCAGCAGGTCCGCCTGGGCCCGTGCCGTGTCCAGTTCGGGGTGCTCGGGTGCCGGCGCCCAGCGGAACTGGCTGGACGTCCAGGAGCCGAGCGGGCGGCCGCGGATCACCTTGCCCTCGACGCCGAGCACGCGCAGCAGGCGGGAGGAGACCGTGTGGACGCCCTCGTAGCTCTTCCCGGCCGCGTACACGAACTGCTCGCGCAGGCGCGGCTCGTCGGCCGTCAGCTCCGCCGCCGTCGCCTGGCCCCGCCGGGCCAGCGCGGCCAGCGCGGACGCCTCGACCTCGGCCAGCCAGGCCGCGTCCGGGGCGCCTGCCTTGGCCATGTCCTTGAGCAGGTGGGCCCGTTCGCGGGCGGCCACCGTGAGACCCGTCGACGCGTGGACGACGGCCGTCAGCTCGGCGGGGAACACGAACACCGTGTGCCGCATGCCGTGCATCCGGACCAGTGTGCGGTCCTCGTACAGCGCCCGCTCCGTCTCCGGCACCGCCTTCGCCGGGTCGGCGAGCCGCGCCGCCACCGCCAGGTACACCGTCGCCGGGTCCGAGCCGTGCAGGGCCACCAGCGAGGCAGCGACCTCCTCGGGCGTCGCAGCCCGTGCCGTACCCGCCAGGCGGTGCCGCAGGGCGAGCCGGGCCCGCCGCTCCGCCACGTCGATGTGCCGCCGCCGTCCGTCACCCATGCCGACCTCCCCGTCGCTCACGCTGCCCTTCCCTGCATGGTCGCCGACGCCACTGACAGTCGCCCCCTTCACCCGATCGCCGTGCCCGGCATGCGCACGACCGCCCCCGCGTCCTTCACTGCGAACAGGAGGTGGCGGGAGGGCGAGGCCCCGGAGAGAGAGGCTGTCGTATGAGCATCCCCGAGGTCCATCCGGCGCGCGGTACCCCCGAGGACCGGGCCCGGCGCGGCAAAGAGGCCCGCAAGCACGCCCCCCGCTCCGCGCACGCCCTCTGGCTCCCGTCCGCCGACCGACGCGACCCCGTCGCCGTACTGGAGCGGCAGGGCCGGGACCGGCTGCCGGAGCTGCTGCCGATCCGGTACGGGCGGATGGCCGGCTCGCCGCTGGCCTTCCTGCGCGGCGCCGCCGCGGTGATGGCCGCCGACCTCGCCGGCCAGCCGCACACCGGGCTCACCGTGCAGCTGTGCGGCGACGCCCACCTGCTCAACTTCGGGCTCTACGCCTCCCCGGAACGTGCCCTGCTCTTCGACCTCAACGACTTCGACGAGACCCACCCCGGGCCCTTCGAGTGGGACGTCAAACGGCTCGCGGCCAGTGTGGCCGTGGCCGCCCGGGAGAACGGGCACACCAAGGCCGGGGAACGGGTCGCGGCCCGGGCGGCCGCCGCCGGGTACCGCACCGCCATACGCCGGATGGCCGGACTCGGGGAGCTGGCCGTCTGGTACGAGCAGGTCGACGCCGAGAGCCTGCTGCCCCTCGTCCGCTCCGCCCGCCGCCGGCGCCGCCTGGAGTCCAGCCTCACCCGGGCGCGCCGCCGCACCAGCCTCCAGGCGCTCGGCAGCCTGACCGAGGTGGTGGGCGGGCGGCGCCGGATCATCCACGACCCGCCGCTCCTGGAACCCGCCGGCGTGCCGGACATGGCCTCCCTGCGCAAGATCTTCTGCGACTACCGCTCCACCCTCGCCGAGGAGCGCCGCCACCTCCTCGACCGCTACCGCTTCGTCGACGCCGCCCGCAAGGTCGTCGGCGTCGGCAGCGTCGGCACCCGCTGCTTCATCGTGCTGCTCGCCGGGCGGGACGCCGACGACCCGCTGTTCCTGCAGATCAAGGAGGCGCGGGCCTCGGTGCTCGAGGAGCATCTGCCGAGCGGTCCGTACGTCCATCCCGGGCACCGGGTGGTCGCCGGACAGCGGCTGCTGCAGTCCGCCACCGACATCTTCCTCGGCTGGATGAACGGGCCGCAGGGCCGCTCCTTCTACTGGCGCCAGCTGCGCGACATGAAGGGCTCCGCCGAGGTCGCCGGCCTGGACCCGGCCGGTCTGCTCGCCTACGCCCGGCTGTGCGGCGCCACCCTGGCCCGCGCCCACGCCCGCTCCGGCGACCGCATCGCCATCGCCGCCTACCTCGGCACCGCCGACACCTTCGACCACGCCGTCGCCGACTTCGCCGTGGCCTACGCCGACCGGACCACCGCCGACCACGCCACCCTCGGCGCGGCCATCACTGCGGGCGTGGTGACGGCGACGCCGGGGGTGTGACCGGGGCCGGGGGCGCCGCTCAGCCGTACCGCTCCAGCAGCCCGCGCACATACGCCTCCAGCCGCCCGCCCAGCACCTCCGGCGTCAGATCGGTACGCCCCAGCTCACGCCACGGTCCGGCCAGCTTCTCCGCGTCGGGGGAGTAGGCCAGGGCGTCCAGCAGCCGCCAGTACAGGTGGTCCGGCCCGTCCGCGAGCCCGTGGGCGCCCTGTTCCTCGTACCGGTCCCCGAAGGCGAGCCCGTGCGCCGGGCCGTGCAGCAGGGCCAGCGCGGTCGAGCAGTGGGCGACGTCGAGGTCGGCGGGGCCCCACGAGGTCTCCACCCAGTCGACGACCCCGCTGACCCGCATTCCGTCGCCGGCCCCGGTGAAGAGCACGTTCCCGGGGTGGTAGTCCCGGTGCAGGAAGCGGCCCCGGTACGGCGGCGGGTCGCGGCGGATCACGTCCACCGCCCGCTCCCACATCCCGCCCTCCGGGGTGCGCACCCGCTCCGGCGAGGTCCACGCCTGGTACGGGCGCGGACGCTCCTCGGGGTCGACCGTGTGGATCCGCACCAGCTGGGCGGCGAGCAGGTCCAGACGCCGGTCCAGGGACTCCCGGTCCTCCTCGTCCACCCGCACCAGACCCGGCAGCCGGGTCATCAGCAGCGAGGGGTGGTCGCAGTGTTCGCCGCCTGCGTCCACGGCGACCAGCGCCGGGGCCGGGATGCCCTCCTGCCCCGCCAGCAGGCCGAGAACGCCCGCCTCACGGGACAGCAGGCCCGGGGCGTGCCGCCGGAAGAAGGGCTTCACGAAGGTGCGCAGCACCAGCTCCTTGCCGTCGTCCAGGGTGAGCCCGCGCATCTGCGAGGACCAACCCCCTGAGAGCGGGCGGGAGTCGGTGACCGAACGCCCCTGCGGAAGCTGCTTGGCCACCCACCTCCGCGTCGCCGCCCAGCCCTGCTCCTCCAGCCCGCCCAGCAGAGCCGCGACGAACTCCCGCCGGTCTCCGGCGTGGTCGCGGAACCACAGCCCCAACCGGTGCTCGGCGTCCGGGAGTTCGAAGCGGGTGTACTGGGCGCGCGCCGCCAGCGCGTCCTGGACGGCCTCCGTCACCTCCGGCGGGATGACCGCGTCCGTGCCGGGTACGGCGAGCACCGCCCGGCCCTCGTACGCCCGCAGGGCCGTGAGGGCGGGGGAGTTCCGCCAGCTGCCGGGCGTCCGGATGATCTCGCTGAACCTGCCGTTGCCCTCCCCGAAGGGCACGTCATGGGCCTCCGGCGCGTACACGGCGGGTGCGCACAGGCCCACGGCGGCCACCCGTGGGCCGTAGTGCCGTACGAGATCCGCGACCGTCTGGCCGCTCATGCTGAACCCCACCAGGACCAGCGGGTCGTTCGCCGGAGCGTGTGCGTCGAGCACGGCCACCGCCTGTTCGAACCGCCGGCGCAGGCTCAACTCGGCGAGCGCGCCGGTGCTTTCGCCGTGTCCGGAGAAGTCGAAGGCCAGGGCCCGGCAGCCGTGCGAGGCGGCCTCGGTGAGCAGGGGCAGCAGCCGCTCCTTGCTGCCGTTGCCCGCGCCGTGCAGGCAGACGACGGTGGCCCGGCCGGGACCGCCGCCGTACAGACCGCTGAGGCGTTCACCGTCGTACGCGTGAGTGAAGGAGATCGGCTCGCTCATGACACCCATTCACTCACGGAAATCGGGATGCACTCCGAGTGACCGGATCCCTACGCTGGATGCACGCCGATCACACATCCACGCGAACGGAGGACCGTCATGGGCACCATCGTCCTGTCCGGGACCGCCGTCCTGGTGATCCTCGGATTCGGAAACCACACCTGGTGGCTCGCCGCCGTCGCCGTGCTCTTCCTCTACGTGCGGTACGGGCGGGGCGAAACCCCGTCCGCCGGGGGAGGACAGCCGGGCGCGCCCACCACCTACCAGGCCTACCGCGAGCGCCGGGACCGCCAGGCCAAGTGGGAGCGCCGCTACCGTCGCGAGCGCCCCTACGAGGCCCGGCGCCAGGAGCGCGAGAAGAGCAAGTGAGCCAGGGAGCCCCCGGTCACAGGCCGGGGGCTCCCCACACCGGGAACCAGCGGCTCAGGTCCTGCTCGATCCTGAGGTCGTTCACGAGCTGCGCCTTCACCTGCAACTCCAGCGCGCTGTCCCGGCGTTCGGCGGCGCCGGGCAGGGGCGCGAAGGGATAGAAGGTGCCGCGCTTGTAGAGGTAGACGAGGGCCAGGCGCCGTCCCCGCTCGTCCTCGAAGGCGGCCAGGGAGCACAGCAGCTGCGGTCCAAAGCCGTTGACCTCCATCGAGCTGTTCACCGCGTGCAGGTCGTTGACCAGCTGGGGCAGCTGGTCGGGGGCCCGCCGGGAGACCAGCCAGGAGTAGCCGTAACCGTCCTGGGTCAGTTCCACCGGGGGACCGGCGCGGTCGGCGTCCGCGTCGAGCAGGGCCTGCACCTCCCGGTGGGTCTGCTCGAAGGCCGCGCCCTCGACCGTGGCGAAGCACACCGCACCCACCCCGGTCGGCGTGAACCCCGCTGCCGCCTGGAGCGTGATCGCCGCCGAGGGCAGCGCGAACAGCTGGTCGAGGTCGGGCGCGACGGGTTTCGTCCGCCCGAGCAGGATGTCCAGCAGCCCCAAAGTTCAGCCCGCCTTCCGCAGCTGCCTCATGTGTTCAGCCCGCCCACGAATGTTCAGCCCGCCTTCCCGGGAGCCGCCGCCTCGCCCAGCTCAGCGGAGATCCGCCCGAGCTGGTCCAGCCGCTGCTCCAGGGTCGGGTGGGTGGAGAAGAAGCGCTCGATGCCGGGCTCCTTGCCGGTCGCCGGGGTGAAGTAGAAGGCGTTGAAGGCCTGGGCCGTGCGCAGGTCCTTGGTCGGGATCCGGGCGATGTCCCCGGTGACCTTGGTGAGCGCCGAGGCCAGTGCCGAGGGCCGGCCGGTCAGATGCGCGGCCGCCCGGTCGGCCGCCAGCTCCCGGTACCGGGACAGGGTCCGGATCAGCAGGAAGCTGATCGCGTACACGGCCGCCGAGACGCCCATCACGGCGGCGAACACGACGGCGGTGTTCTGGTCCCTGCGGCCCCCGCCGAAGAGCTGCGAGTAGAAGGCGAACCGGACGATCAGTCCCGCGATCACCCCGAGGAAGGACGCGATCGTGATCACGGCGACGTCCTTGTGCGCCACGTGCGACAGCTCGTGCGCGAGCACACCCTCCAGCTCGGCGGGCTCCAGCCGCCGCAGCAGGCCCGTGGTCACACAGACCACGGCGTGGTCGGGATTGCGCCCGGTCGCGAACGCGTTCGGCATGTCCATGTTGGAGACGGCGACCACCGGCTTGGGCATGTCCGCGATCGCGCACAGCCGGTCGACCACCGCGTGCAGCTCGGGATACTCCTCCCGCTCCACGACCCGCCCGTGCATGGCGAACATCGCGATCCGGTCGGAGAACCAGAACTGGGCCACGAACATCGCCCCGATCAGGACGACGACCAGCAGCCAGGACTTGAGCAGCACGATCAACGCGGCGACGAAGGCCACGTACAGCAGCCCGAGCAGGAACATCGTGACCGTCATCCGCACGGTCAGCCGCCGATCGCTCCTAAAGCGGCTCTGCATCTTGCATCACCCCGCAGTCAGGCACTCGTCCCGATGTCCAGTGTGCACCTGCGGAATCCCATAAGGAGGTCGCGAGCAGACCTAGGGGCAGCAAAGGCTTCCTATGAATCCTGGGCCGGAACCGGGGCGCCTCGGCCCAGGTGGGAACGGGCCCGGGCGAGCAGCTCCGCGACCTCGGCGTCCGGTCCCCACGGACCTGCCCACCGCACGGTCAGCTCGGCCCGCGTCCGCAGCCGCTCGTCCGCGTCGGCGAGCAGCGCCACGGCCGCCCGCAGCCGTACGACACCGCCGCGCGCGTCCAGCAGCCGGTACGCCGACACCCGTACCCACCGCGGCCGCCCGGCCGCCAGCCGCTCCGCCAGCCATGCCTCGGGCAGCAGCCCGGCGGAGGGGAGCAGCGCGAGGGTGGCCTCGCCGACGACCCCGGGCGCCGGATCGTCCAGCAGCCGCAGCATCCGCGGCACGTCCGTCACATCCAGCGAGCGCAGCCCGGCCACCGCCTTGGCCCGCACGCCGGGCGCCGGGTGGTCCAGCAGCGGCCACAGCAGGCCGGCGTCCGCGCGGGTCCCGCACTCCGCGAGCCCGATCGCGGCACCTGGCGGCAACGCGGGGTCACCGGGGTCGGCGCACCGGTCCCGGTACCAGGGCAGCGGATCGGTCCCGTACTGCCGTACGACATACCGGGCGCAGGCCCGCACCAGCGCCGACCGGTCCGCCAGAAACCCGATGGCCCGATCGGGCCGCCCCAGGCGCCGCAGCGCGGTCACCCCGGCGGACCGGGCCCGGGGACTGCGGGCGCCGAGCAGCGCCCCCAGCACCTCCTCCGCGTCCTCTTCTGCCACGGCGGCCAGGGCGGCCTCGCTGCACAGGGTCTGTACGACGGCGTCGTCGTCCCCGGCGGCAGCGCGAGCCAGCTCAACGGCGGAGAGAAGCCCCTCCTCGACGGCGAGACCGTACGCGAACCGGCGTACGGGGCGGTCGGGGGAGGTGAGAAGCGGGGCCAACCGCTCACCGGGCGCCTTCCGCAGCACCTCACCCAGCAGGCCGAGGGCGTGGTCGCCCCGGTGACGGTCGGCGAGGCGCCGGACCAGCGGGGCGAGCCGTGCCGCCGTCTCCGCGTCCAGCGCCTCGGCCAGCCGCTTCCTGGCCCGCTCCCGCACCGGCTGCGCCCAGTCCGCGCACCGCACGACCACCAGCGGCAGCAGCGCCGGGCGCCCGGTGACCCGCCCGAGCGCCCGGTACCGGATCCGGCCGTCCCGGTGGCACAGGGCGAGTGCCAGCTGCCCTTCGGTGAGCGGGCCGTCGGCGTGCAGGGCGGCGGTCAGCGAACGCCCGCCGGGCGTCTCCTCCCAGCTGGGGACGGTGTACGGCACGAAGTACCACTCGTCCGTCCGCACCCCCTCGTCCAGCCACAGCCAGGCGCTCGCGTCGCCCGTGTCGATCACGTCCCGCAGCGCCGCGCCCTCGGCCAGCCGCAGCGCGGCCCGGCTCCCCTCCCGCACCCCCCGCACTCCCCTTACTCCTCTTACTCCTCTTACTCCTCTTACTCCTAATACGGAGAACGCATCTGCGCGTACCCGAGCAGCACTATCACCGCGGCCACACAGCCCAGCACCACGGCCGTCGACACCCACGACGACCGCCGCGGCGCCGACGGCTCCGGGTCGGCGCGGAAGGGTGCCGGGTCCGGCGGGTTCTCCTTCCAGCGGGCGGCGAGCATCCGGGCCCGTGCGGAGGGCTCCTTGTGCTCGGCAGAGTTCGCCCATCTGTGATCGAACTCGAGCTCCCAGTCGTCCCGTTCGGTCATCCCCGTTCAACCTCTCTCGTCGGACAGAACCAGGAGGATGATCCCCCGAGAGTAGGAAGCATGGGAAGCGGCAAAGGTTGCCCAGGATGCTGCATGGTCGTTTCGCGGCTAGCATTTTCCGTGAGAGCCGCACCGCAGGGTGTCCGACGTCGTCTGCCCTGCTTTCTCCTACGCGTGCGGCGCCCCCTACCCGCGCCGGACTTTTCACTCCGAGGTCGCGGCCATCAGTCTCGTGCTTCGGAAAGCCGCACGAGGGGTGGAAGGAAGGTGGATCCATGAATGCACATCGCGCGAGGCGACTCGCCGCAGTGTCCGCCGTCGGCGTCCTCATGCTCGGCGGTGCCGCGATCAGCACGGCAGGTACCGCGTCGGCAGCCACCCCGACGCAGGTGTCCACCAACCGTGGCTGCTTCAACAGCTGGCGGGGCAACTGCTTCAACAACGGCTTCTTCGGCTTCAACAACGGGTTCGGCTTCAACAACGGGTTCAACACCCCCGTCGTGGTGATCGTGGTGGGCTGACGGCGACGGGTCGGAAACACGGCCGAGGGCCGCCACCGGGAACGTTCCCGGTGGCGGCCCTCGCACGCTGGGGCAGCGTCGATCACACGTCGAAGTACAGCTCGAACTCGTGCGGGTGCGGACGCAGCTGGAGCGGCGCGATCTCGTTGGTGCGCTTGAGGTCGATCCAGGTCTCGATCAGGTCCGGCGTGAAGACGTCGCCCTGGAGGAGGAACTCGTGGTCGGCCTCGAGCGAGTCGAGGACGGCCGGCAGGGAGGTCGGGACCTGGGCCACGTTCGCGTGCTCCTCGGGAGCCAGCTCGTAGAGGTCCTTGTCGATCGGCTCGGCCGGCTCGATCTTGTTCTTGATGCCGTCCAGGCCCGCGAGGAGCAGGGCCGAGAAGGCGAGGTACGGGTTGCCGGAGGAGTCGGGCGCGCGGAACTCGACGCGCTTGGCCTTCGGGTTGGAGCCGGTGATCGGGATACGCATCGCGGCGGAGCGGTTGCGCTGCGAGTACACCAGGTTGATCGGCGCCTCGAAGCCCGGGACCAGGCGGTGGTACGAGTTCACCGTCGGGTTGGTGAAGGCCAGCAGCGACGGGGCGTGCTTGAGGATGCCGCCGATGTAGTAGCGGGCCATGTCCGACAGGCCCGCGTAGCCGGCCTCGTCGTAGAACAGCGGGTCGCCGTTGCTCCACAGCGACTGGTGCACGTGCATGCCCGAGCCGTTGTCACCGAAGATCGGCTTCGGCATGAAGGTCGCGGTCTTGCCGTTGCGCCAGGCCACGTTCTTCACGATGTACTTGAAGAGCTGGAGGTCGTCGGCGGCGGCGAGCAGCGTGTTGAACTTGTAGTTGATCTCGGCCTGGCCGGCGGTGCCCACCTCGTGGTGCTGGCGCTCGACCTTCAGGCCGTTCTTCTCCAGCTCCAGGGAGATCTCGGCGCGCAGGTCGGCGAAGTGGTCGACCGGCGGGACCGGGAAGTAACCGCCCTTGTAGCGGACCTTGTAACCACGGTTGTTCTCGACCGCACCGGTGTTCCAGGCGCCCGCCTCGGAGTCGATGTGGTAGAAGGACTCGTTCGCGCCGGTCGCGAAGCGGACGGAGTCGAAGACGTAGAACTCGGCCTCGGGGCCGAAGAACGCGGTGTCCGCGATACCGGTCGACGCGAGGTAGGCCTCGGCCTTCTTGGCCACGTTGCGCGGGTCACGGGAGTACTGCTCGCCCGTGATCGGGTCGTGGATGAAGAAGTTGATGTTGAGGGTCTTGTCGCGGCGGAACGGGTCCACGCGGGCCGTGGAGAGGTCGGCGCGCAGGGCCATGTCGGACTCGTGGATGGCCTGGAAACCACGGATCGACGATCCGTCGAAGGCCAGCTCCTCGTCCGGGTCGAACGCCTCAACGGGCACCGTGAAGTGCTGCATGACGCCCGGCAGGTCGCAGAACCGGACGTCGACGAACTTGACGTCCTCGTCCGCGATGAACTTCTTGGCCTCGTCGGCGTTCTGGAACATCCAGCTCCTCCTACTCCCGACCGTCCCGCCGGGGTGGTAGATCGTTCGTGCGGCCAGTGCGGTGGCACACGCTGCCTCCGACCCTAGGGACGGGTGATTTCTCGGGCGTGACCCATTTGTTTCGCAGAAGTTAACCGGCCACGCTTCCACCGTAGCGCCGACACACCCCTGTGCGCCCTGCCCGAATCCGGGCGCGTACCGTGGACGGGTGGACAACAGGCAAGCAATGGGATCGTGGCTTTCCGGGCCGCGCGCGGCCATGGAAGAAGCCGGAGCCGACTTCGGATACCGGGGCGAACAGCTCGGCCTCCCGGAGGACGGACCGAACTCGATCGCACGGCCCGGCAGGCGCCTCGGGGCCCTGGCCGTCGACTGGGGTCTGTGTGTGTTGATCGCATACGGCCTGATCACGCACGGCAACAGCCCCGCCACCAGCAACTGGGCCCTGCTCATCTTCTTCGCGATGAGCGCCCTTCTGGTCGGCACGCTCGGCTTCACCCCGGGCAAGCGCCTCTTCGGTATCCGGGTCGTGGCCCTGCAGACCGGCACGGTCAACCCGCTCCGGGCCCTGCTGCGCACGGTCCTGCTGTGCCTGGCGCTCCCCGCCCTGATCTGGGACCGGGACGGCCGCGGCCTGCACGACCGGCTCGCGCAGACCGTCGAGGTCCGCAGCTAGCCCGAGTACGACGAAGGGGGCGTCCGGTCACTCCGGGCGCCCCCTTCGTCGTACGCGTCTCGTACGAGGAGGTCTAGCGGGCCTTCGGGCCGCCCTTCGGCATCCGCATGCCCTTCGGCATCGGGCCCTTCGGCAGCGGCATGTTGCTCATCAGGTCGCCCATGGCGCGCAGTCGGTCGTTGGTGGTGGTCACCTGGGGGCCGGTCAGCACGCGCGGGTACTTCAGCATGGTCGTGCGCAGCTTCTTCAGCTCGATCTGGCCCTCGCCCGAGCCCACGATCACGTCGTGCACCGGCACGTCCGCCACGATGCGGTTCATCTTCTTCTTCTCGGCGGCCAGCAGGCTCTTCACCCGGTTCGGGTTGCCCTCGGCGACCAGCACGATGCCGGCCTTGCCGACCGCCCGGTGCACCACGTCCTGGCTGCGGTTCATCGCCACCGCCGGAGTCGTCGTCCAGCCCCGGCCGATGTTGTCCAGCACGGCCGCCGCGGCCCCCGGCTGGCCTTCCATCTGCCCGAAGGCGGCCCGCTCGGCCCGGCGGCCGAACACGATCGCCGTCCCGAGGAAGGCGAGCAGCAGGCCCAGGATCCCGAGATAGACGGGATGACCGATCAGAAATCCGATCACGAGGAAGACACCGAGGATGCCGATGCCGACACCCGCGAGTACAAGACCGATCTTCTTGTCGGCCTTGCGGGTCATCTTGTACGTGAGGGCGATCTGCTTCAGTCGCCCTGCGTTCGCGGCGTCCGCCGCGGTTTCCTTCCTCGCCATGCCACGAAGTCTACGTGCCCCCGGGAGTGCCCACGACGGCAGTGCCCGGTGGGGGGATTCAGGAGCGGGTGGCGGCCTGGTCGAGCACGCGCTGCGCCTCGACCCGGTCCTTGGCGCGGCGGCGGTCCTCCAGCACGGAGGTCCAGGCGTTGCGGCGGGCGGTGCGCTGGCCGCTGCTCATCAGCAGGGACTCGACGGCGCGGAGAGCGTCGGTGAAGGACGGAATGGCGGTGGCGCGGACGGGCGCGGCCTGCATGATCGAGGTCCCCCCTCGGTCGGGTGTACGTGGCGTGATATCAGAGTCACTGATTGGTGTTACCAGGGCGTGACCGACCGGTCAAACACCAATGAAGCCTTGATACAGAGCGCTGAAACAGCGACGCGGCCCTGACGGTCGCCCTCATCAGCGAGGACGGTCAGAACCGCGTCGACTCGGCCATTACTGGCCAGTAATTACTTGTGCGCGAATTCACACGCGCTGCTCACACCGCCTGGGTCGCGATGTACGAGCCCCGCTTCTCGATTGCCATCTGGTACAGCCGCCCGGCACGGTACGAGGACCGCACCAGCGGACCGGACATCACGCCGGAGAAGCCGATCTGCTCGGCCTCCTCCTTCAGCTCCACGAACTCGTGCGGCTTGACCCAGCGCTCCACCGGGTGGTGGCGCACGGAGGGGCGCAGGTACTGGGTGATGGTGACCAGCTCGCAGCCCGCCTCGTGCAGCTGCTTGAGCGCCTCGCTGACCTCCTCGCGGGTCTCGCCCATGCCGAGGATCAGGTTGGACTTGGTGACCAGGCCGTAGTCGCGGGCCTCGGTGATGACCTTCAGCGAGCGCTCGTAGCGGAAACCGGGGCGGATGCGCTTGAAGATCCGCGGCACGGTCTCGACGTTGTGCGCGAAGACCTCGGGGCGTGAGGAGAAGACCTCGGCGAGCTGCTCCGGGACCGCGTTGAAGTCGGGGGCCAGCAGCTCGACCTTCGTGCGGCCGGCCTCGCGGTCCGCGGTCTGCTGGTGGATCTGGCGCACGGTCTCGGCGTACAGCCAGGCGCCGCCGTCCTCCAGGTCGTCGCGGGCGACGCCGGTGATGGTGGCGTAGTTCAGGTCCATGGTGACCACGGACTCGCCGACGCGGCGCGGCTCGTCACGGTCCAGGGCCTCGGGCTTGCCGGTGTCGATCTGGCAGAAGTCACAGCGCCGGGTGCACTGGTCGCCGCCGATGAGGAAGGTCGCCTCGCGGTCCTCCCAGCACTCGTAGATGTTCGGGCAGCCGGCTTCCTGGCAGACCGTGTGCAGGCCCTCGCTCTTCACGAGGTTCTGCATCTTCGTGTACTCGGGACCCATTTTCGCCCGGGTCTTGATCCACTCGGGCTTGCGCTCGATGGGGGTCTGGCTGTTGCGGACCTCCAGGCGCAGCATCTTGCGTCCGTCGGGTGCGACTGCGGACACGACCGGCTCCCTGCTGTTTGCTTTGCGTAGTCTTCGATTCTTCGGCGCACACCAGCGTACGCCCGTGTTAACTGAGCCCTTCAGCTGAGGCCAACCTCACGGCCGCAGGGCGCATTCCCTGGATCAGGCGGATGTCTTCTCGATCACCCGCGGCTTCAGCTCCGCGTTCTCCAGGATGTCCGTCAGGTGGCGCCGCACCACCGGCAGGACCTCCTCGATCGTGATCTCCCGGCCCAGCTCGTTGGCCAGGGAGGCCACCCCCGCGTCCCGGATGCCGCACGGGATGATCCGGTCGAACCAGCGGTTGTCCGGGTTCACGTTGAAGGAGAAGCCGTGCATCGTGACGCCCTTGGCGACGCGGATGCCGATCGCGGCGATCTTGCGGTCCTCGCGGCGCTGGCCGGCGTTGGAGGGGGCGTACTCCGGGCCGTTGAGACGGGGGTCGAACTCGTCGTCGTGCAGCCGCGGGTCGAAGTCGAGGGAGAGTCCGCCGAGCGCCGGCCGCTGCTCGACCGGGTCGCCGAGCACCCACACGCCGCTGCGGCCCTCGACCCGGGTGGTCTCCACGCCGAACTCGGTGCAGGTGCGGATGAGCGCCTCCTCCAGACGGCGCACATGCGCGACGACGTCCACCGGGCGCGGCAGCTTCTGGATCGGGTAGCCCACCAGCTGACCGGGGCCGTGCCAGGTGATCTTGCCGCCGCGGTCCACGTCGATGACCGGGGTGCCGTCCAGCGGACGCTCGCTGTCCTCGGTGCGGCGGCCCGCCGTGTACACCGGGGGGTGTTCCAGGAGCAGCACGGTGTCGGGGACCTCGTCGGCGAACCGGGCCGCGTGCACCCGGCGCTGCTCGTCCCACGCCTCCTGGTACTCGACGGCATCCGCGCCGAACCCCATGTGGACGAACCGCAACTCACTCACGGCAAGCGCCTCCCTCAGCGATGGGTGTGTCAGGCACGTAAAGCGCCCACGCCACTGTACGTCCGTCCGGCGTACGTCAGCCCGGAGGGCAATCCTCACACGATCGGATGAATGCGCCGGGAAGTGTGTGATCGTCTATTCACTCTCCGCTACATTCGCGCCGTTCGTGATGCCAAAAGGGCAGCTCACAGGCAATCCCGGCACTTCAGAAGCCCGGAAGGCAGGAGACCGCACCACAGATGACGGACCGACCCGCGCAGCGCACCCCCAACCGCCAGCTCGCCGCGCTCATCGCAGAAGCGGGGTTCTCCAACGCGGGACTGGCCCGTCGCGTCGACCAGCTCGGTCTGGAACACGGGCTGGACCTCAGATACGACAAGACCTCGGTCACCCGCTGGCTGCGCGGGCAGCAGCCCCGGGGCACGACGCCCGCGCTGATCGCCGAGGTGTTCACGCGCCGGCTCGGGCGCCGGCTCACGGCCCAGGATCTCGGCCTGGACGCCTGTGCGCCGGTGTACGCCGGGCTCGAGTTCGCGGCCACTCCGGAGGAGGCCGTCGACATCGTCAGCGGGCTGTGGCGCAAGGACTCCGGCAGCCACGCCGAGCTGCGCAAGATCGCCTTCACCCCGGCGGGGCTGGTCGTGCCCAGCCGGGACTGGCTGATCGGCAAGGCCGACGACAAGGTGGCCCGGGAGCCGGCGCCCCGGGTGCCCGCCCAGGTCCGCCCCGGCGCCCAGGGCCGCCCGGAGGCCGTACCGGCTCCGCCCCGGCCCCGCGGCCACGCCGCCCGCGCCCCCGGCCACAAGGTCAGCGGCGGTGACATCGCCGCGCTGCGCTCGGTCGGCGAGCTGTTCCGCACCCTCGACGACGCCTACGGCGGCGGCCACGCCCGGCAGGCCCTCGTGCGCTACCTGGAGCACGAGTGCGAGCCGATGCTGCGCGGCACCTACGACGAGCAGACCGGCCGCCGCCTGTTCGCCGCGGCCGCCGACCTCACCCGGCTCGCGGGCTGGACCTCGTACGACATCGCCGCGCACGGACTCGCCCAGCGCTACTTCGTGCAGGCCCTGCGCCTCGCCCAGGCGGCCGGTGACCGGTCCTACGGCTCCTACGTGCTGGTCACCATGAGCCGCCAGGCCGTCTACCTCGGACACGGCAGGGAGGCCGTGCAGCTGGCGCGGGTGGCCCAGCAGGGGGTCGGCACCGGCGCGCCGCCGGTCGTGCAGGCGCTGCTGCACGCCTCCGAGGCCCGCGCGCACGGGGTGCTCGGGGAGGTGCGGGCGTGCACCGGGGCGCTGGTGCGGGCCGAGCGCGCCCTGGAGGCGGCCCGGCCCGGGGACGACGTGCCGTACTGGGCCCGGTTCTTCGACGAGGCGCAGCTCGCCGACGAGTTCGGGCACTGCCACCGCGACCTGCAGCAGTTCCGGGCCGCCGCCCAGCACGCGGAACGCTCCCTCCAGCTCCGCGCCCCCTCCTACGCCCGCAGCCGGCTGTTCTGCCGGGTCGTCCTCGCCACCGCCCGGCTCGGCCTCGGCGAACTCGACCAGGCCTGCGCCCTGGCCGCCGAGGCCGCCGGCCAGGCGGCGGAGATGCGGAGCGCTCGCGCGATCGAATACGTGAAGGACTTCGAACGCAGGCTGGAGCCGTATCGGGACGCGGCACCGGTGCGGGGGTATCGGGAGAAGGTGGCGGCGTTGGGGTGAGCAACAGCAGCCACTCGCCGTTGCGGGTTGCGGTTGTTCAGCCGGTGACGCCGCCGTCGTGGCTGGTCGCGCCCACGCGGCGGAGCCGCATATCGATACGGTCCCGCGCCCCTTCAGGGCGTCTACGCCGCCCGGGGCAAACTGGGTGTCGGGTCCGCGCTGTGCAGCGAACCCGTCGCCCCCAGGTCCGCCAGGACCGCCGCCGCGGCGCGGTGAGCCGAGTGCAGGGCGCCCTGGACGGTGCTGGTGTCGCGGTGGTCGCCGCAGACGTACAGGCCGGCCAGGAGGCGTACCGGGCGGCGCAGGTCGTGCGGGGGGCGCATCGCCGGTATCGCCTGCGGGGTGTGGTGCACGGCGAGTGTCTCCCAGCGGCGCGTCGAGGTGCCGTAGAGCCGCGAGAGGTGGATGCGGACGGCGGTGTCGATCCCGTCGGGCGGGGTGCCCAGCACGGTCGACGAGATCAGCACGCGGCCGGCCGGGGCGCGGCTCGGGTCGACGTTGCTGAGCACCGCCGTGTGCGCGACCGGGCCGCCGCGGTCGGCGTCCAGCAGCAGCGACGTGCCCGTCGCGAGGACCGCGGCCGGCTCGTCCGTGGTGTGGTGGACGACCGTCACCGGGTGGAAGTCCGGCACCCTGAGCCCCGGCAGCAGCTCGGCCGCGGCCCGCGCGTCCGTCGCCAGCAGCACCGCACGACAGCGGATCTCACCGTGCTCGGCCGTGGTCACCGAGGTCGTGGACACGGAGGTGACCCGCACCCCGGTGCGCACGGTGCCGGGCGGCAGCGCGCCGGCCAGCAGCTCCGGCAGCACCTCGGCGCCGCCCTCCGGCACGCACAGCCGGCCGCTCGCGAAGGAGTGCAGCGCCAGGTCGGCGCACCGGCTGGACGTGGTCAGCTCCGGGTCGCACAGGAGCGCGGCGAGCAGCGGACGGAGGAAGCCGTCGATCGTCCGGGCGGGCACCCCGCGGGCCGCGAGGGCCTGTGCGGCGGGCTGTTCGGGCCGGGACAGCAGACGTTCGACGGGGGTGGCGGCGATCCGGCCCAGGGCGGCGCCCAGGCGGGCCTGGTCGACCGCGCCGCCCACCGGCGCACCGGCCCGGCCCGGCCCGGCCGCCGGGCCCCTGGGGGCGCTTGCCAGGGCGCGCACCACATGGAGTGCGCCCCTTGCGCTCCCTGCGGCCGCCGGTGCGCCCGCGCGATGGGTGCGCCCGTCGCGGTGCAGCAGGACGCCGGGCGCGAAGCGGCGCAGGGTGAGTGAGTCGAGCCCCGCGGTGCGGCGGAGCTCGGGATAGGACGTGGACAGCAGCTGTCCGATGCGGTCGAGTCGGAAGCCGTCGACCTTCTCGGTCGACATACGGCCGCCCACGTAAGGGGCGGCCTCCAGGACTGCGGTCGTTACTCCTGCGCTGGTGAGCCGATGAGCCGCCGAGAGTCCGGCGATGCCGGCTCCCACGATGACGACGTCCACCTGGTACGCGGGCTCAAGCACGAGGCCCCTCCTGTGGTTGCGCGGCCGGTGGAGACGTCATGCCCCCAACTGGCTCCAGGGATACCCGAGTTCGGGTCGAGGTTAGGGCCGTGATCGGTCAGGAACAGTCGCGCATCAACAGGGCACGGTCGCACGGCGGTCGCATGCGGTCACAAGAAGTCGCAGGAGGTCACAGGAGATTTCAGGAGCTTCCCTGACGTGGTGTCAGGCCGCGCGGATCGCGTCGTCGATACCGGGGAACGCAAAGGTGAACCCGGACTCCAGCAGCCGCTTCGGCACCACCCGCGCGCTGCCCAGCACCTCCCCGGCCATCTCGCCCAGCGCCGCCCGCAACGCCGGCGCCGGGACGGCGAACAGCGTCGGCCGGTGCAGCACCCGCCCCATCGCCGCCGTGATCTCACGGTTCGTCAGCGGCTGGGGCGCGGTCAGGTTGAACGGCCCGGACAGCGTGTCATGGTCGATGAGGAACCGGATCGCGGCGACCTCGTCGTGCAGCGCGACGTACGACCAGTACTGCCGTCCGTCGCCCATCCGCCCCCCGAGCCCCGCCTTGAACAGCGGGAACAGGCGCCCCCAGGCCCCGCCGCCCCGCGCGACCACCAGCCCCGTGCGCACGAACACCGTCCGCACCCCCGCCTCCTGCGCGGGCGCCGCCGCCTCCTCCCACTCCACGCACAGCGACGGCAGGAACCCGTCCCCGGGCGGCGCGTCCTCGTCCACGGCCCGGTCGCCCGTGTCGCCGTAGATGCCGATCGCGCTGCCGTTCACGAAGACCCGCGGCGGTGCATCCAGCGAGGCCACCGCCTCCGCCAGCGCCGCCGTGCCGAGCACCCGGCTGTCCCGCACCAGCCGCTTGTACTCCGGTGTCCAGCGCCGGTCACCGATCCCCGCCCCCGCGAGGTTGACCACCGCGTCGCAGCCGACCAGCCCGGCCGCGTCCACCTGCTGCCGCTCGGGGTCCCAGCGGACCTCGCTCCCGTCCCGGGGCGCACGGCGGACCAGGCGCACCACCTCGTGCCCGTCCGCGGTCAGGGACCGCACCAGGGCGCTGCCGATGAGACCGGACGCACCGGCCACCGCGATTCGCGAACGTTCCATGCGCCCCATCCTTCCCCCTCGCACCTAAGGAGGCCGTGATACGGCGAGGACGCGCCAGGAGACGACACGCAACGAGGCGACGCACGACCAGAGCTACGACGTGACCAACTGCCCCGTGTCCACCGGCGCGGTCGCCCTGGCCGCGCGCCCCGCGTCGCTCGACACCTCGGCCGCCGTCAGCACGTACCCCGTCTCGGCGTCCGAGGTGGAGCGGGCGAAGACCACGCCGAACACCCTGCCGTCGGTGGTCAGCAGCGGGCCGCCGGAGTTGCCCGGCCGGACCGTCGAGCGGATCGAGTAGATCTCCCGGGTGACCGTGTGGTCGTTGTAGATGTTCTGGCCGGTCGCCCGCACCCGGTTCGCCACCGTCGCCGCCTGCAGGTTCAGGTTCCCGTCCTGCGGGTAGCCCGCGACCACCGCCGAGTCGCCGCGCGAGGCGTCCTGATCGAACCGCAGTACCGGGGCGCGCAGCTCGGGCACGTACAGCACCGCCACGTCCCGGTCGGGGTCGAAGAGCACCACCCGGGCCTCGTACGACCGCCCGACCCCGCCCACCCGCACGCTCGGGTGGTCGATGCCCGCCACCACGTGGGCGTTCGTCATCACGTGCCGCGACGCGTACACGAAGCCACTGCCCTCGCGGCCCTCGGTGCCGGAGGCGCCCTCGATCTTCACGGTGCTCCGCTTGGCGGCGTCGGTCGCGGCCGGCGTGACACTGTCGCCCGTGGGCCTGGGCACCTGGGCCGTCGACTCGTTCTCGAACGGGTTGAAGACCTGCGGGAAGCCTGCCTCGGTCAGTGCGGACGTCGCCCGCGAGAACCACACGGGGGTCGTCTCCGGCATCGTCTGCTGCACCGCGCCCAGCAACGCCGAGTTCCGTATCGACGTCGTCAGGGTCTGCGACGAGGACGCGCCCAGCACACTCGCCGCGACCCAGGCCACGATCAGCACGGCGACCGAGTTCGCCGCCGCACCTCCTATCCCGTCCGCCACCCGCAGCGGACCCCGGCCCTCCCGGTCCAGCTCCCGCCGCAGCCGCAGCGCCAGCCGGCCCGCCAGCTCGTGCCCCACCACCCCCGGCACCAGCACCGTCAGCACTGCCAGCACGGTCGCGGCCGCCGACCCGCGGGCCACCAGACCGGTCACCCACGGCAGCACCCACACACCGATGACCGCGCCGCCCACGAACCCGGCCAGGGAGACGCATCCGGCCACCAGGCCGCGCCGGTACCCGGACGCCGCGTAGACGAGGATCACCAGTGCAAGCACCAGGTCGAGCAGGTCCACGGAGCCGCCTTTCTCTCGGACCCCCTTATACGGCCGGGACGGGCCCGATGATCAGTCCCGCGCGCGGGAGCGGCCACCGGGCGGCGGACCGGCCACGTGTGCGTATATCCCCAGAAACGTCCTCCACCAGGACGATGGTTCCACCGGGTGGCACAGCACACATCGCGAGCCCGGCGTACCGGCCCGACAGTGGGCTCATGTCTGTCCTCCGAAGATCGCGTGGGACGCGGAAGCGGCGGGCCCTGCGCGTTCCCGGCGCCGTACTGGTGCTGCTGGGATGTCTGCCCGGACTGACCGCCCTGCTCGCGCTGGCCCTGTTCGCCCGCGGTGTCGAGCGCCCGGTCGCGGTCCGGCTCGGCCAGCCCGCCGCGGACCGGCCCCAGCCGGCCCACCGCGCCCCGCGGCCGCGGATCGTGCCCCGCTCCGCCTGGATGGAGCGCACCGCGGCCACGCCCAGCCAGCCGCCCCCGCGCTACGACGACAAGGTGGTCGCCGTCTTCGTCCACCACACCGACTCGCCCAACCGCTACCAGTGCGACGACTCTCCCCGCATCATCCGCGACCTGTACGCGGGGCAGACCGGCCTGCGCCGCTGGGACGACATCGGCTACAACTTCCTCGTCGACCGCTGCGGCACCATCTACGAGGGCCGCGCCGGAGGCGTCGAGCGGCCCGTCACCGGCGCCCACACCCAGGGCTTCAACCACCGCACCGCCGGAATCGCCGCCCTCGGCACCTTCACCGCCGGCGTCCCCGTGCCGCAGGCCATGACCGACGCGATCGCCGCCGTCGCCGCCTGGAAGCTCGGCCTCGCCGACGTCGACCCGCGCTCCCGCACCCGCCTGGTCTCCAGCAACGGCCTCAGCCGCTACAAGGCGGGCAGCACCGCCACCCTGCCCGCCGTGGCCGGCCACAACGAAGGCTTCATGACCAGCTGCCCGGGCGCCGCCCTGACCGCCCGGCTCCCGGAGATCAGACGGACCGCGGCCCGCCTGCAGGGCCGTGTCCCGGCCGGCCCGGTGCCCACAGGAACGCCACAGGCGGCTCACCGCACCCCCTGAGGTCTCCGCCCTACCGTCGAGGCACGCACTCAGCGCGAGATGCGCCGACTGGAGGTGGGGAACGATGAGCGGTCGTACGCAGCAGCGGAACGAGTCCGTGTGGACCCGGGCGGTGCGCCGCCCCTGGACCGTCGTCTGCGTGGTCGCGGCGGTCGTGGTCGGGCCGGCCGCCGCGACGGCCTCGGCCCTCGACCGGGCCAACGCGGCGCCGCCGCTGCACGCGGAGTCAGCCCTTGAAACGCGTTGAGAGCCGGGGATACAGCTCGGTGAGGACCGCCTCGTTCTCGAAGTCGATCGGGGTGCCCTCGGGTTCGGCGGGCGCCGGCGCGATGCCGAGATCCGGGGCGACGGTGCCGGTGAGCTGTTCGTACGCCTCGTCGGCCGCGTAGCCCAGCTCCTCGCCGTCGCCGTCGATCTCCTCGTCGAACTCCTCCAGCAGCTCGGCCAGGGAGTCCGGTTCGTGCACGGCGCCCTCGAAGATCTCCCGGCCCTGTCCGATGAGCCAGCACCGGAAGAAGTCGAAGGCGTCGTCGCTGGCCCCGTCGAGCAACACCCAGGCGGCGCCCCACAAATCCCAGGTGTAGGCACGGTTGTAGCGGGACTCGAAGTGACGGGCGAAGTCCAGGACCGTCTCGGGGTCCAGCTGGAGGAGCCGCTCCACGAGCACGTCGGCCTGGTCCTCGGGGTCGCCCTCGGCGGCCTCGCGGGCGGCGTCCATCAGCTCCCAGAACTCCGTCTCTTCCATCACGGCACCAGCATCGTGCCTGAGCCGGTGGGGCGCACGCGGAGTGCGGAGGATCGTTATCAGACGTTCCCGCACCCGTACCGCGCGGCGAGCGCGGCCGCGTCCGCCGCGAACCGCTCCCGCAGGCTCCCCGGCGCCAGCACCTCGGCCTCCGGCCCCAGCGCCGTCAGCTGGCTGTGCGCGACCTCCTCCGACTCCACCGGCACGGTCACCGTCACCCACCCCTCGCCGTCCGGCTCGCCCGCGCCCGTGAGCGCCTCGCGCGCGGAGAGCGGGTCGACGGCGTACGGCAGCCTGCGCACGCCGTCCGGGGACAGCCGTACGACGACCTCGGCGCGCAGGATCGACCGGGCGAACCGCTCGGCCTGCTCGGCCCAGTGGCGGGGCAGGTCGAACTCCGGATCACGGCCGAAGCGCTCGTCGCGGGCCTCGACGGTGTCGAACCGGTCGATCCGGTACGTCCGGAAGGCGCCGCCGTCGGGCACCCGCGCGCACAGGTACCAGACGCCCGCCTTCAGCACGAGCCCGTACGGCTCCAGCTCCCGCTCGACCACGGCGTCCCCGCGCCGGTAGCCGGCACCGATCCGCCGGTCCTCCCACACCGCCTCGGCGATCACGGGCAGCAGCGCGGGGGTCTCCGGCTCCCGGAACCAGGCGGGCGCGTCCAGATGGAAGCGCTGGGCGGCGCTGTCCGGGGCGTCCCGCAGGGAGGGCAGCAGAGCGGCGGAGACCTTCAGCCGGGCGGCGGAGGCGACGTCCTCCAGACCCATCTCCCGCAGCGCCCCCGGCACCCCGCTCAGGAACAGGGCCTCGGCCTCGCTGCGCGCCAGCCCCGTCAGCCGCGTGCGGTACCCGCCGATCAGCCGGTAACCGCCGGCCCGCCCCCGGTCGGCATACACCGGCACCCCCGCCTCCGACAGCGCCTGCGCGTCCCGGGTCACGGTGCGCTCGGACACCTCCAGCTCCCGGGCCAGCTCGGCGGCGGTCATCGAGGGCCGGGACTGGAGGAGGAGCACCATTTTGATGAGGCGGGCCGCACGCATGGCCTCATGATGCCGGGGGCCACTGACAGAGAAGGGGTACGGCAGATGCCGTACCCCTTCCCAGGACCTCGGTGACTACAGCCCGTACTTCTCCCGGGCCTCCTTCACCGCCGTCGCCTTGACCTCGCCGCGCCTGGCGAGCTGGGCCAGGGCCGCGACGACGATCGACTGGGCGTCGACGCCGAAGTGGCGGCGGGCGGCCTCGCGGGTGTCGGAGAGGCCGAAGCCGTCGGCGCCCAGCGAGGAGTAGTCCTGCTCGACCCACTGCGCGATCTGGTCCGGGACCTGGCGCATGTAGTCGGACACCGCGAGCACCGGGCCCTCGGCGCCCTGCAGGGCCTGGCGCACGAACGGCACGCGCTCCTCGCCGCGCAGCAGGGCCGCGTCGGCCTCCATCGCGTCGCGGCGCAGCTCGGACCAGGAGGTCGCGGACCACACGTCGGCGGCCACGCCCCACTCCTCGGCGAGCAGCTTCTGGGCTTCGAGGGCCCAGTGGATCGCCGTACCGGAGCCGAGCAGCTGGATGCGCGGGGCGTTGGCAGGGGCGGTCACGCCCGCGGACTCGGCCGTGTTGAAGCGGTACAGACCCTTGACGATGCCCTCGTCGATGCCGAGTCCGGCCGGCTTGGCCGGCTGCGGCATCGGCTCGTTGTAGACCGTCAGGTAGTAGAAGACGTTCTGGTCCTCGCCCGGCTTGGCCTCGCCGTACATCCGGCGCAGACCCTCACGGACGATGCCCGCGACCTCGTACGCGAAGGCCGGGTCGTACGTCAGCGCCGCCGGGTTGGTGGCCGCGATGACCGGGGAGTGGCCGTCGGCGTGCTGCAGGCCCTCGCCCGTCAGGGTCGTACGGCCCGCCGTCGCGCCGACGAGGAAGCCGCGGCCGAGCTGGTCGCCGAGCTGCCACATCTGGTCGGCGGTGCGCTGCCAGCCGAACATCGAGTAGAAGATGTAGAAGGGGATCATCGCCTCGCCGTGCGTGGCGTACGCGGTGGACGCGGCGATGAAGTCGGCCATCGAACCGGCCTCGGTGATCCCCTCGTTGAGGATCTGGCCGTTCTTGGCCTCCTTGTAGTACATCAGCTGGTCGCGGTCGACCGGCTCGTACGTCTGGCCCTTGGGGGAGTAGATGCCCAGGGACGGGAAGAGGCTCTCCATGCCGAAGGTGCGCGCCTCGTCGGGGACGATCGGCACCCAGCGCTTGCCGGTCTCCTTGTCGCGGACCAGGTCCTTGACCAGCCGGACGAAGGCCATCGTGGTGGCCACGTTCTGGGAGCCGGAGCCCTTGTCGAAGGAGGCGAAGGCCTTCTCGGCGGGGGCGGGCAGCGGGGCCAGCGCGTGCGTGCGGCGGGCCGGGGCCGGGCCGCCGAGGGCGGCGCGGCGCTCCTGGAGGTAGCGGACCTCGGGGGAGTCGGCGCCCGGGTGGCCGTAGGGCACCACGCCGTCGACGAAGTCGCTGTCCTTGATCGGCAGGTCCAGCAGGTCCCGCATCGTCTTGAACTCGTCCACCGACAGCTTCTTCATCTGGTGGTTGGCGTTCTTCGACGCGAAGCCCTCGCCGAGGGTGTGGCCCTTGACCGTCTGGGCCAGGATCACGGTCGGCGCGCCCTTGTGCTCGACGGCGGCCTTGTACGCGGCGTAGACCTTGCGGGCCTCGTGACCACCGCGCGAGAGGTGGAAGACCTCGAGGATCTTGTCGTCGCTCAGCAGCTTCGCCATCTCGACGAGCGCCGGGTCCTTGCCGAAGAAGTCGGCGCGGATGTAGGCGGCGTCGCGGGTCTGGTACGTCTGGATCTGCGCGTCCGGTACCTCGCGCAGGCGGCGTACGAGCGCGCCCGTGGTGTCGAGGGCGAACAGCTCGTCCCAGGCGGTGCCCCAGAGCGTCTTGACGACATTCCAGCCGGCGCCGCGGAACTGGGCCTCCAGCTCCTGCACGATCTTGAAGTTGGCGCGCACCGGGCCGTCGAGACGCTGCAGGTTGCAGTTGATGACGAAGGTGAGGTTGTCCAGCTCCTCACGGGCGGCGAGCGCGAGGGCCGCCGTCGACTCCGGCTCGTCCATCTCGCCGTCGCCGAGGAACGCCCACACGTGCGAGGCGGAGACGTCCTTGATGCCGCGGTTGGTGAGGTAGCGGTTGAAGCGCGCCTGGTAGATCGCGGAGAGCGGGCCGAGGCCCATCGACACCGTCGGGAACTCCCACAGCCAGGGCAGCCGGCGCGGGTGCGGGTAGGACGGCAGGCCGTTGCCGCCGGACTCCTGGCGGAAGTGGTCCAGGTGGTGCTCGTTCAGGCGGCCGTCGAGGAAGGCGCGGGCGTAGATGCCGGGGGAGGCGTGGCCCTGGATGTACAGCTGGTCGCCGGAGCCGGCGGCCTCCTGGGATTCCTTGCCCTTGAAGAAGTGGTTGAAGCCGGTCTCGTAGAGCCAGGCCGCGGAGGCGAAGGTGGCGATGTGGCCGCCGACGCCGTACTTCGAGCCGCGGGTCACCATGGCGGCCGCGTTCCAGCGGTTCCAGGCGGTGATCCGGGACTCCATCGCCTCGTCACCGGGCAGGCCCGGCTCGGCGGCGGTGGGGATGGTGTTGACGTAGTCGGTCTCGAGGAGCTTCGGCAGCGCGATGCCGCCCGCCTCGGCGCGCTCCAGCGTGCGCCGCATCAGGTATGCGGCGCGGTGCGGCCCGGCCTCCCTGGCGACGGCGTCGAGGGAGGCCTGCCATTCGGCGGTCTCCTCCGGGTCGCGGTCGGGGAGCTGGTCGAGCGCGCTCGGCTGGATGGCGTTGGGGTCGGTCATGTCGCCGCCTTCCTCAGTCGAAGGGGGTTCCCTCATCGGTAAGGGTTCGGGGGTGCCCTTGGTCTTTGGCAGGACAGGGCAGGCGGACTTCGGTGGAAGTCCGTCGGAGACTGTAACTCCCTGATCGATGATCGATCAAAGGGTTGCGGGGCAAAACTTCTCGATTCCGAGAAAGTGGGCACCCGGTGCCTTCGACGATGGCACCGGGTGACGTTGAATCGCCTTGTTTTCGCAGGTGGGACGGCGTCTGAGCGGGGGTGCGCTCTCCTGCATCAAGCCCGCGGCGCGCAGCCGAGCACGTGGGCCTTCACCAGCTCCGCGATCCTCGGATCCCGGCGCTTGAAGGCCTGCACCAGCTCCTCGTGCTCCTCCGCGTACGACTGCTGGACCGTGCCCAGCCAGCGGATGGACAGGGCCGTGAAGACCTCGATGCCCAGGCCCTCCCAGGTGTGCAGCAGCACCGAGTTGTGCGCGGCGCGCACGAGTTCGCGGTGGAAGCCGACCGTGTGGCGGACCTGGGCCGTGCCGTCGGCCTTGCGGTCGGCCTCGTACAGGGCGAGGACGTGCGGCTCCAGGGCCGAGCAGTCCTCGGCGAGGCGGTCCGCCGCCAGCTCCGCGGCGATGGCCTCCAGGCCGGCTCGGACCGGGTAGCTCTCCTCCAGGTCGGCCGCGGTCAGGTTCCGGACCCGTACGCCCTTGTTCGGAGCCGACTCGATCAGCCGCAGGGACTCCAGCTCACGCAGGGCCTCGCGGACCGGGGTCTGGCTGACCTCCAGCTCGGTGGCGATCCGCCGCTCCACGATGCGCTCGCCCGGCTGCCAGCGCCCGCTGACGATTCCCTCCACGATGTGCTCGCGGATCTGCTCGCGCAGCGAGTGGACGACGGGCGCGGTCATGAGGGCTCCTTAGGGAGGGCTGACGTTTAGACAATACGGCGGGTTCGCTCCGTGAGTAGGGCGTGTGGGGGTGCTTTTGCGCAGGTGAGACGAGCCTTACACGCTGAGCGTCCCGACAAACACGAACACCCCGTCCGGAAAGCTCCGGACGGGGTGCCGTACAGGCATGAAGCCCAGGTGGCTTACAGGCCGAGCTCGACCTCGAACTCGCCCGCCTCCAGGATGGCCTTGACCGCCGTCAGGTAACGGGCCGCGTCGGCGCCGTCGACCAGGCGGTGGTCGTAGGAGAGGGTCAGGTAGGTCATGTCGCGGACGCCGATGACCGTGCCCTCCTCGGTCTCGATGACGGCCGGACGCTTGACCGTGGCACCGATGCCGAGGATCGCGACCTGGTTCGGCGGCACGATGATCGTGTCGAACAGCGCGCCACGCGAACCGGTGTTGGAGATGGTGAAGGTCGCGCCGGACAGCTCGTCCGGGGTGATCTTGTTGGCGCGGACCTTGCCCGCCAGGTCGGCCGTGGCCTTGGAGATGCCGGCGATGTTCAGGTCGCCCGCACCCTTGATGACCGGGGTCATCAGGCCCTTCTCCGAGTCCACCGCGATACCGATGTTCTCGGTGTCGAAGTAGGTGATCGTGCCCTCGGCCTCGTTGATCCGGGCGTTGATGACCGGGTGGGCCTTCAGCGCCTGGGCGGCGGCCTTGACGAAGAACGGCATCGGGGAGAGCTTGACGCCCTCACGGGCCGCGAACGAGTCCTTCGCCTTGGCGCGCAGCTTCATCAGGCGGGTGACGTCGACCTCGACGACCGACGACAGCTGGGCCTGCTCGTGCAGGGCCTTGACCATGTTGTCGCCGATGACCTTGCGGATGCGGGTCATCTTGACGGTCTGGCCGCGCAGCGGGGAGACCTCCAGCGCCGGAGCCTTCTTCGCGGCGACCGGAGCGGCCGCGGCCGGAGCCGGGGCAGCGGCGGCGGCCTTCGCGGCCTCGGCGGCGGCGATGACGTCCTGCTTGCGGATACGGCCGCCGACGCCGGTGCCCTTGACGGTGGACAGGTCGACGCCGTTCTCGGCGGCGAGCTTGCGCACCAGCGGGGTGACGTAGGCGCCCTCGTCGGTCGCCTGGGCGGCGGGGGCGGGAGCGGCCGGAGCCGGGGTGACCGGGGCCGGAGCGACCGGCGCGGGGGCCGGGGCAGCGGCAACCGGAGCGGGCGCCGGAGCCGGGGCGGCCGGAGCGACCGGGGCCGGCGGAGCCACGGGGGCGGCCGGAGCGACCGGAGCCGGGGCAGCGGCGGCCGGGGCCGGAGCGGCGGGGGCCGGGGCGGCGGCCGGAGCCGCACCCGCGGCGCCGATGACGGCGAGCTTGGCGCCGACCTCGGCGGTCTCGTCCTCGTTCACCACGATCTCCAGCAGCACGCCGGAGGCGGGCGCCGGGATCTCGGTGTCGACCTTGTCCGTGGAGACCTCGAGCAGCGGCTCGTCGGCCTCGACGGAGTCACCGACCGACTTCAGCCAGCGGGTGACGGTGCCCTCGGTGACGGACTCACCGAGCGCGGGCAGGACCACGTCCGTGCCGGTGGCGCCACCGGCCGGGGCGGCGGGAGCGGCAGCGGGGGCCGGGGCCGCCGGGGCCTCGGCGACCGGCGCCGGAGCGGCCTCGGCGACCGGGGCGGCCACCGGCTCGGCGGCCGGGGCCGGAGCGGCGGCCGGCGCACCGGTGCCGTCGTCGATGATCGCCAGCTCGGCCCCGACCTCAACGGTCTCGTCCTCGGCGACCTTGATCGAGGCCAGGATGCCCGCGGCCGGCGCCGGAATCTCGGTGTCGACCTTGTCGGTCGACACCTCGAGCAGCGGCTCGTCGGCCTCGACGCGCTCGCCTTCGGCCTTCAGCCAGCGGGTGACAGTGCCCTCGGTGACGCTCTCGCCGAGCGCCGGAAGGGTTACGGAAACCGCCATGGTTTCGGTTGCTCCTTACGAATTGCGGAAGTCTGTGTCGTCGCGCCCGTGACCGAAGGCTCAGTCGTGGGAGTGCAGCGGCTTGCCGGCCAGCGCCAGGTGTGCCTCGCCGAGCGCCTCGTTCTGCGTCGGGTGGGCGTGGATGAGCTGGGCGACCTCGGCCGGCAGCGCCTCCCAGTTGTAGATCAGCTGGGCCTCGCCGACCTGCTCGCCCATGCGGTCGCCGACCATGTGGACGCCGACCACGGCACCGTCCTTCACCTGGACGAGCTTGATCTCGCCCGAGGTGTTGAGGATCTTGCTCTTGCCGTTGCCCGCCAGGTTGTACTTCAGAGCGACGACCTTGTCCGCGCCGTAGATCTCCTTGGCCTTGGCCTCGGTGATACCCACGGAGGCGACCTCCGGGTGGCAGTACGTCACCCGCGGGACACCGTCGTAGTCGATCGGGACGGCCTTCAGACCGGCCAGACGCTCCGCCACCAGGATGCCCTCGGCGAAGCCGACGTGCGCGAGCTGGAGCGTCGGGACCAGGTCACCGACGGCGGAGATGGTCGGAACGTTGGTGCGCATGTACTCGTCGACGAGGACGTAACCGCGGTCCATCGCGACGCCCTGCTCCTCGTAGCCCAGGCCCTGGGAGACCGGGCCGCGGCCGACGGCGACGAGGAGGACCTCGGCCTCGAACTCCTTGCCGTCGGCGAGGGTGACCTTGACACCGTCCTGGGTGTACTCGGCCTTCTGGAAGAAGGTGCCCAGGTTGAACTTGATGCCGCGCTTGCGGAACGCGCGCTCAAGAAGCTTCGAAGAGTTCTCGTCCTCGACCGGGACGAGGTGCTTCAGACCCTCGATGACCGTGACGTCCGAGCCGAAGGACTTCCACGCCGAGGCGAACTCGACGCCGATGACACCGCCGCCCAGGATGATCGCGGACTTCGGCACGCGGTCCAGGACGAGGGCGTGGTCGGAGGAGATGATCCGGTCGCCGTCGATCGTCAGGCCCGGCAGCGACTTCGGCACGGAGCCGGTCGCCAGCAGGACGTGGCGGCCCTGGATGCGCTGGCCGTTCACGTCGACGGAGGTCGGGGAGGACAGACGGCCCTCACCCTCGATGTAGGTCACCTTGCGCGAGGCGATCAGGCCCTGCAGACCCTTGTACAGGCCGGAGATGACACCGTCCTTGTACTTGTGGACGGCCGGGACGTCGATGCCCTCGAAGGTGGCCTTGACGCCGAACTGCTCGCTCTCGCGGGCCTGGTCGGCGATCTCGCCCGCGTGCAGCAGGGCCTTGGTGGGGATGCAACCCCGGTGCAGGCAGGTGCCGCCGACCTTGTCCTTCTCGATCAGGGCGACGTCCAGGCCCAGCTGCGCCCCGCGCAGGGCCGCGGCGTAACCACCGCTACCACCGCCGAGGATCACTAGGTCGAAAACGGTGCTGGCGTCGTTCGCCACGTCACGTCCTCCATGCATGTGCGCCGTAGACCGGTCTCCAGTGACCGGCGGGCGGCTGGTGTCCGGCCGCTTGATGCTTCGGCCCTTCGGTGGGGGCCCTGTCCTGCCGGGCTCCATCTTTGCACTTGTTCGAGGCGGACGAGACGCCGGGCCGGGGTGTGACACATCGCACTGGTGGCGAGCAACGGGACAAAACGGCTCCGGAGTGAAGGACACCCCGGAGCCGTCATGGCAAAGGACTCAGCCTCAGCCGAGGTCACCCGCCGCGGTGAGCTCCGCGAGCCGCACCAGCGTCCGCACCGCGCTGCCCGTACCGCCCTTCGGCGTGTAACCGAACGCACCGCCCTCGTTGAAGGCCGGCCCGGCGATGTCCAGGTGCGCCCAGGTGATGCCCTCGCCGACGAACTCCTTCAGGAACAGACCGGCGACCAGCCCGCCACCCATCCGCTCACCCATGTTCGCGATGTCGGCGACGGTGGAGTCCATCCCCTTGCGCAGGTGCTCCGGCAGCGGCATCGGCCAGGCGGGCTCGCCGACCTCCTCCGCCGCCTCGTACACCGCGGAGCGGAATGCGTCGTCGTTGGCCATGACCCCGAAGGTCCGGCTGCCCAGCGCCAGCATCATCGCGCCGGTCAGCGTGGCCACGTCCACGATCGCGTCCGGCTTCTCCAGCGAGGCCGCCCACAGCGCGTCGGCCAGGACCAGCCGGCCCTCGGCGTCGGTGTTGAGCACCTCGACGGTCTTGCCGCTGTACATGCGCAGCACGTCACCCGGGCGCACCGCGGAGCCGGAGGGCATGTTCTCGGCCAGCGCCAGCCAGCCGGTGACGTTGACCTCCAGGCCGAGGCGGGCGGCGGCGACGACCGCGGCGAACACGGCGGCGGCACCGCTCATGTCGCACTTCATGGTCTCGTTGTGACCGGCCGGCTTCAGCGAGATGCCGCCCGAGTCGTAGGTGATGCCCTTGCCGACGAAGGCCAGGTGCTTCTCGGCGTTGGGGTGCGTGTACGTCAGCTTGACCAGGCGCGGGGTCGCGGCCGAGCCGCCGCCGACGCCCAGGATGCCGCCGTAGCCGCCCTTGGTCAGAGCCTTGTCGTCGAGCACCTGCACCTTGAGGCCGTGCTCCTTGGCCGCGTCCTGGGCCACCGCGGCGAACACCTGCGGGGTGAGGTCGTTCGGCGGCATGTTGATCAGGTCGCGGGAACGGTTCAGCTCCTCGGAGACCGCGACGGCCCGGGCCACGGCGGCCTTGTGGACCGCGTCCCGCGGCTTGCCGCCGAGCAGCGCGGCCTCGGCCAGCGGCGCCTTGCCGTTCTTGGCCTTGGCGTCCTTGCCGGAGTCCTTGTACGTGTCGAAGGCGTAGGCGCCGAGCAGGACGCCCTCGCCGATCGCGCCGACGGCGTCCGGGCCTTCGAGGGGCAGCGCGAACGCGGCCTTCTTGGAGCCGGCGAGCGCCCGGGCGGCCACGCCGGCGGCCTTGCGCAGCGCCTCGGCGTCGTACCCGGCGTCCTTCTCGGGCACCGCGCCCAGGCCCACCGCCACCACGAGCGGCGCCTTGAAGCCGGCCGGGGCGGGCAGCTTCGTCAGCTCGCCCTCGGCACCCGAGGCGCCGAGGGTCTCCAGGACGCCGGCCAGCTTGCCGTCGTACGCGTTGTCCACGGCGTCGGCGCCGGGCGCGACGACGGGTCCCTTGGCGCCCTTGGCGACACCGATCACGATCGCGTCGGCCCGCAGGCCGGGCGCCGCGGCGGTGCTGAGAGTCAGAGCAGTCACGGTGGTGAAATCTCGCTTCCGATGTGAAGTTGCTGTGGCCGATGAGGGGTGGGTCGACCGGGCCCGAGAGCCGACCCTAGGTCCAGGCCTTGGGGTAGGTGGCAACCGGGGCCTTCACCCTGTCGGCGAACACCCGTGACGAGACTACGCGCGTACGACCGTTCGCTCATGCCTGCGGGTGTTCACCTGTGCGTGGCGTCGTGGCCACTTCTCGCCCCCGGGCGTCGGTGAGCCGCCGGCTAGCCCAGCGACAGCACCACGAGCGCGGCCGTCGCCGCCGTCTCCGCGAGGGCGCCGAACACGTCCCCGGTGACCCCGCCGAAGCGGCGGGTGCAGCGGCGCAGCAGGAGTTCGGCGGTGGCGAGGGACAGCAGGACCGCGGCCGCCGCGCGCACGGCGCCGTACGGGCCGAGGGCCGTGCCCCAAGCGGCCGCGACGATCGTGCAGGTGGCCGTGACGGCCAGCGCGCCCGGCACCGGCACCACGCCGGCGACCGCCGCCCCGAGACCCTCCGGACGGGCCGCCGGCACCCCGGTGCGCGCGGCCAGGGTGAGCGCGAGGCGGGCCGCGACCGCGGCGGTCACCGCCGCGGTGCCGCCCCGCACCCAGGAGTCGGCGTAGAGCTGTGCCAGAGCGGCGACCTGGGCCAGCAGGACCAGGACGAGGGTCAGCACCCCGAACGGCCCGATGTCCGACTGCTTCATGATCCGCAGCGCTTCCTCCGCGGGCTTGCCGCTGCCGAGCCCGTCCGCCGTGTCGGCGAGCCCGTCGAGGTGCAGACCGCGGGTCAGCGCGGCCGGTACGGCGACGGAGGCGACGGCGGCGAGCAGCGGACCGGCGCCCAGGAGGAGCAGCAGCAGCCCGAGCCCCGCCGCGCAGCCGCCGACGACCAGTCCGACGACCGGGGCGCCCAGCATGCCCCGGCGCGCGGCCTCCCTGTCCCACCGGTGCACCCGGACGGGCAGCACGGAGAGCGTGCCGAAGGCGAAGCGAAGGCCGTCGAGGGAGGAGGACTTGAGCACCGGCGCAGGTTACCGGGCCGTCGCGACGCCCCCTGATAGGGCCAGGGATAAAGTGCGCACATGGGGCACTGGTGGGAGCGGAACATCCTGGAGCCGGGGAAGCTTCCGCTGCTGCTGGCCCTGAGCGCCTTCGTCGTCACCTTCGTCGTCACCCGTGTGATCACCCGGCTGATCCGCGCGGGCAAGGGCCCCTTCGGCAACGTCAAGGCGGGCGGGCTGCACATCCACCACGTGGTCCCCGGGGTCCTGTTGACCGTCGTCGGAGGCTTCGGTGCCGTCGCCAGCGACCGGCACGGCGCGGGCGGGGCCCTCGCCGCGGTCGTCTTCGGCATGGGGGTGGGGCTCGTCCTGGACGAGTTCGCGCTGATCCTGCACCTCGACGACGTCTACTGGACCGAGGAGGGCCGCAAGAGCGTCGAGGTCGTCGTGGTCACCGCCGCCCTCGTCGGCCTGCTGCTCGCCGGGTTCGCGCCGTTCGGCGTCAACGACCTGTCCGCCGACGAACTCCAGGACCGGGGCACGGTCATCGCCAACATCGGCATGAACTTCGTCTTCTCCCTGGTCGCCCTGAGCAAGGGCAAGGCCCGGGTCGCGATCTTCGGCGTGATCGTGCCGCTGGTCGCGATGGTCGGCGCCATCCGCCTGGCCCGCCCCGACTCCTACTGGGCCCGCCGCTTCTACGGCCGCCGCCCCCGCGCCCGCGCCAAGGCCACCCTGCGCGCCTACCGCCACGACCGCCGCTGGGCCGGGCCCCGCCGCGCCCTTCAGGACTGGATCGGCGGCAAACCCGACCCGCGCCCGGTCCGCCTGCCCGACCGCCACCGCCACCGCCACTGACCGGGCCCCGGCAGCCGCCCGTACCGGTGCCGTACCGCAGCCACCAGACACAGCGTCCCCACACCCATCAGCGCGGCCAGATGCTCCTTGCCCGCCAGGTTCTCCTTGAGCAGCACCTCGACCACCATCGCCAACGTCACCGCACCCGACGTCACATAGGCGCCGTACCGCCAGCTCACATAGACGGCGAGCCCCACCACGGCCGCCGACGGACCGGTGTCCACGACCTGCGCGTCCGTCCAGGGCAGGCCGAACGCCGCATGCGGGCCCAGCGAGATGCCCACGCGCGCGTACAGCGTCCCGGCGAGCGTGGCCACGTACGCGATGGCCAGCGTCCGCCACCAGCCGATGCACACCTCGGCGACGCCGAACACGAACAGGATCTGCGCGAGCGCCCCCCACACAGGCAGGTCCAGCGCCGGGACGAACAGCGACAGGGGAGTGCGCAGCAGCGCAGGCCCCAGCGGGTCCTCCGCCCGTACGGCACCCATGTCCTGCACGATCTGATAGCCCCACGGCCGGTTCTGCACGAACTGCAGCAGCGCGGTCAGCAGCACCGCCCCCAGCGTCATGGGGAACGCCCGCCAACGGCGCTTGAGCAGGGGCTCGCGCACGGTGACGTACAGCAGCCCCCACTCGGCACGGGCCCAGTGGGCGAGCGTCCTCATCAAACGATCCTCATCGGTGCGTGTCCAGGTGCCTGCGGTGCAGCCACTTCGGCAGTCCCGGCGCCTCCAGGAAGCCTTCCGCGCGCGCCGACGCGATGCCGATGCGCGGCAGGTCCGCGCTCTTCTCGAAGAGCAGGAACCTGGGCTCCCAGATGGGCCGGTACTTGGCGTTGGCGCGGTACAGCGACTCGATCTGCCACCAGCGGGAGAAGAAGCTGAGCAGCGACCGCCACAGCCTCAGCACCGGTCCGGCACCGAGGCGCGCCCCACGTTCGAAGACCGATCGGAACATGGCGAAGTTGAGTGAGACCTGGGTGATCCTGATCTCGCCTGCCCGGCGCAGCAGTTCGATGACCATGAACTCCATCAGCCCGTTGGCAGAACCATCGACGTCTCGGCCCCTCCGCATGAGGTCCAGGGACAGTCCGTGCGGCCCCCAGGGCACGAAGGACAGCAGCGCGCGCAGCCTGCCCTCGGCGTCCGTGCACTCCAGCATCACGCACTGGCCGTCCTCGGGGTCCCCGAGCCGCCCCAGCGCCATGCTGAACCCGCGCTCGGTCGCCCCGTCCCGCCAGTCGTCCGCGCGCTCGACGAGACGCGCCATCTCGTCGGCCGGGATGTCCGCGTGCCGTCGGATGCGCACCCGGTACCCGGCCCGCTTCACCCGGTTGTACGCCTGCCGCACGGTGCGCATCGCCCGTCCCTCCAGCGTGAACTCGGCCACCTCCACGATCGCCTCGTCACCGAGTTCCAGCGCGTCCAGGCCGTGCCGGGCGTAGACCGTCCCCGCTTCCTCGCTCGCCCCCATCACCGCCGGGATCCACCCGTGCGCCCGTGCCTCCACCAGCCACGGCACGATCGCACCGGGCCACGCCTCCGGGTCGCCCAGCGGATCCCCGGAGGCCAGGCTCACCCCGCCGACGACGCGGTAGGCGACGGCCGCCTTCCCGGTCGGCGACCACACCACGCTCTTCTCCCGGCGCAGCGCGAAGTAGCCGAGGGAGTCCCGCTCTCCGTGCCGCTCCAGCAGCGCCCGCAGCCGCTTCTCGTCGTCCTCGGTGAGCGGGTCGACGGCCCGCCGGGAGCGGAAGGCGGCGTAGAACACGGCGAGGACGAGCAGCGTGCTGAGCACGTTGATCGCCACGTTGGCCCAGTTGGGCGGGTCGATGCCGGGGAAGCGCGACTCCTCGGCGGCCACCGACACCAGTCGCAGGGTGCCGTAGTGCCAGCGCTCCAGGAACGTCGAACGGGCCGCGTCCGGTGCCGTGTTGGTGACCGTGATCAGCAGCCCGGCGAGCAGCGAGGCGACGAGCCCGCCGCCGACGGCGACGGTCGCGGCGAGCCGCGGGTTGGACCGGTCACCCTTGGCGTAGAACTCCCGGCGCCCGACCAGCAGCGCGCCGACGAAGGCGGCCGTCAGCACCAGGGAGACCCAGTTCTGCGCGTACCGCCGGATCTCCGGGAACGCCATGGCGAACGCGAACAGGGCCAGGAACGACCCGCTCAGCACCAGGTTCAGGATCCAGGCGGCCCGCTTGCGCCGGCGCATCGTGATCGCCAGGAACGCGGTGAACACGCCCGAGGCGAAGCCGGCCGTCAGCAGATACGGCGTGAAGTAGTTCTCCTGGTTGTGCCGGCGCACGTCCTGGCCCAGCGAGACCCAGACCGCGCTCAGGAAGTTGATGAAGGCGACGGCCCGCAGATACCAGACGGCGAAGGCGGCGGCCCGACGGGATGCCCCGCTGGACCGCCGCTCCGGCTCGGCTTGCAGTTCCACGGCAATTCGGGCATCTCCCATGGGGGAGGATCATATGGGGGCCGCCCGGGCGAACCATTCTTTTCCGGCTGCCGTGGTGCGACTACTCCTTCTCCTCGGGCTGCTCGGACTCCTCCGGCTCCTTCTCGGACTCCGGCTTCTCGGGAAGCTCGGCGGCCAGCGCCGCCGCGGCCCGGACCAGCGGCAGCGACAGCAGCGCCCCCACCCCCTCGCCGACCTTCACGCCCTGCTCCAGCAGCGGCTCCAGGGCCATCCGGTCCAGCGCCTTCGCCTGGCCCGGCTCCCCGCTGTCGTGCCCGGCCAGCCACCAGTCCGGCGCCCGGAACGCGACCCGCTGGGCGACCAGCGCACACGCGGCGGCCACCACACCGTCCAGGATCACCGGCAGCTTCCGCACCGCGCACTGCAACAGGAACCCGGTCATCGCGGCCAGATCGGCCCCGCCCACGGTCGCGAGCAGCTGCAACTGGTCCCCGAGCACCGGCCGCGCCCGCCGGAGCGCGTCCCGGATCGCCGCACACTTGCGCATCCACGCCAGGTCGTCGATGGCCAGCCCGCCCCGCCCGGTCACCACGGACGCGTCGGTCCCGCACAGCGCCGCGACCAGCACCGCGGCCGCCGTGGTCCCGCCCACGCTCACATCGCCGAGCACCACCAGATCCGTCCCCGAGTCGGCCTCCTCGTCGGCGACGGCCACGCCCGCCCGGAAGGCCGCCTCGGCCTCGTCGAGGGTCAGCGCGTCCTCGACGTCGATGCGACCGCTGCCGCGCCGCACCCGGTGCCGTACGACCTCCTCGGGGAAGGCGTCCGGCGGGCAGTCCAGGGCCATGTCCACGACCCGCACGGGCACGTCGAGCCGGCGCGCGAGGACGGACACCGGGCTGCCGCCCTCCAGCACCGCCCGCACCAACTGCTCGGCACTGCCCGCCGGCCGTGCGGAGACGCCGAGTTCGGCGATGCCGTGGTCACCGGCGAAGAGCACCACCCGGGGCCGTTCGACCGGCCGCACCGGTACGGCGCCCTGTGCGGCGGCCAGCCACTCGCCCAGCTCGTCCAGGCGCCCGAGCGACCCGGGCGGCACGATCTGGCGCTCCCTGCGGGCCTCGGCGTCACGGCGTACGCCCCCGTCCGGGCGCTCGATCAGATCGGTGAAGTCGTCCAGATTAAGGCTGCTCATTCGCCGAACAGTACCGCCAGTCCACGAACGCATCCGCGCCACACCGCCACCCCACGGTCGCGACGTCTTTGCACCCGGGAGGGGTATCCCATACGTTCCGGTTTGCAGCGGATTGTCGCCTAGGGAGCCGCCATGCAGCCCTCGCCCCTCATCCCCCAGGTCATCGAGCCGCGCGACCCCTTCCAGGAGCCGCGCCGCGAGGCCTGCCCCTGGTGCGGCTCCCGTCGGCTGCGGACCCGGCTGCGCGCCCCCGACCCGCTGCGGCAGCGGCCGGGCACGTTCGTCCTGGACGAGTGCGGAGACTGTGCGCACGTCTTCCAGAACCCCCGGCTCACGGCGGAGGGATTCGCCTTCTACCACCGGGACTTCTACGAGAGACAGCTGGAGGAGTTCACCGCGCGCGTCCTCTCCGAGCGCGCGGTCAGCCGCAGACACCGTGCCGCCGCCCACAAGCTGTCGGCGCTGCCCGAACCGGAGAGCTGGCTGGACGTGGGCACCGGGCACGCCCGGTTCCCGGAGGCGGCGAAGGAGTTCTTCCCGTACACCAGCTTCGACGGCCTGGACCTGACGGCCCGCGTGGAACAGGCCCTGCTGGAGGGCCGGGTGGAGGAGGCCCACCGCGGCTGTCTGACCACCCCGGGGATGGCGGCCCGGCTGCGCTCCCGCTACGACGTGGTCAGCATGTTCCACCACCTGGAACACGCCCCGGACCCACGCGCCGAACTCCGCGCCGCGCTCACGGTCCTGCGCCCCGGCGGCCACCTCGTCATCGAAGTTCCCGACCCGCGCAGCGTGTTCGCCGCGCTCCTCGGCAAGTGGTGGTTCCCCTACGGCCAGCCCCGCCACCTCCACCTGCTGCCCCTGCCCAACCTCCGCGCGGAACTGGAGACCCAGGGCTGCACGATCCTCGTGACGGACCGCACGTCCCCCCACGTCCCCTACGACCTCTCGGCGGCCCTCACCCTGGCCCTGGCCCCCGCCCCCCTGCTCCTGAGAGCGATGGCCGCCCCGGCACTCGACGTGGCCGCGATCCTGGACCACGCACTGGCTCCGCTGTTCCGCCACACCCCGTTCTCCAACGCGTACCGGCTGGTGGCCCGCAAGGGGGCTGGCTGCGCAGCTCCGTAGCTGCGGGCAGTCGTGCCGCTTGGGGCGGCACCCGCTGCCAAAGAGAGCGGCACCCGGCCAGCGCCGGGAAGCGAACCCACCCCCGCCCGCCACCGCCCGACCCGCACACTCAACCCCGCAGCACCAACGCCTGCCCCGCCACCACCAACAGCACCTGCTCGCACTCCACCGCGAACGCCGCGTTCAGCCGCCCGAGTTCGTCCCGGTACCGCCGCCCGGAAGCAGTGGCAGGCACGATCCCCGAGCCCACCTCGTTCGAAACGGCCACCACGGTCCGCCGAGTGGCCCGCACCGCGGACGTCAGCTCCCGCACCCGCTCCCGCAGCGCCTTCTCCCCACCCCCCGCCCACTCCGCGTCGTCCCACGCCCCCACGGAGTCCATGACATCCGTCAGCCACAGCGACAGACAGTCGATCAGCACGGGCGGCCCGTCCACCCCCAGCAGCGGCACCAGATCGGTCGTCTCCGCCGTACGCCACGACCCCGGCCGCCGCTCCCGGTGCACGGCCACCCGCTCCGCCCACTCGGTGTCCCCGCCCCGCGTCCCGCCCGTGGCCACGTACAGCACCTCCGGGAAGGACTCCAGCCGCCGCTCGGCCTCCACCGACTTACCCGAACGCGCCCCGCCCAGCACCAGCGTCCGGCGCGGCACGTCCGGCACGTCCTCGTACACCCCGACCGTCAGCGTCGTACCGTCCGGCACCGCCCGCGCCCCGGCCGCCGCGAGCTGCCGCCGCAACTCCGCGCCCTGCGGCACGTCGTGGTCGAGGTGGACGGCCACGACGTCCGTGGTCGGCCCCACGGATCCGACCGCCCGCAGCCGGGCCAGCGCGTCCGGGCGTCCCACGACATCGGCGAGGACCATCTGGTACGTCTCCGCCGGCGCCCCCTCGAGACCGGCCGGCGCCCCGCCCGGCGGCAGGTACAGCAGCCGCTGCCCGTCCGGCCCGGTCACCGCGTACCCGGTGCCGCCGGCGTCCATCGCCACGGCCCGCACCCGATGCCCCGTCAGCAGCGCCAACTCCCGCCCGTCCGGCACCCGCCCGGGCTGCGGCAGGCCGGCCGGCACCTCCACCGCCGGACCGTCGTGCGGATGCGACAGCAGCACCTGCCGTACCCCGCCCAGCGAATGCCCCGACCGCGCGGCCGCGAACGCCGCCCCGGGCGTCAGGTCGAGCAACAGCGTCCCGTCCACCAGCAGCGCGGTGGCCGCCCGCGCGTCCGGCCCGAGCGCCGTCGCACAGACGGCACAGGGACAGTCGGGGCGGGGCAGTCCCGCGGGGGCACCGGTACCGAGCAGAGTCACTTCCACGCACCGATTTTCACCTGTCTCAGCAGGTCTTGCGCTTCCGGCTACGCTGCCGGAACGTGTTGGATCAAAGGAGGCCCACATGACGGCATGGACGTGGCGGTTCGAGAAGGCCGACGGGACGGAGGTCCAGCCCGCGGTGCAGCCGGAGGAGTTCACCACGCAGGGGGACGCCGAGTCCTGGATCGGCGAGCACTGGAAGGCGCTGGCGGAGGGCGGCGCGGACCAGGTGCGGCTGTTCGAGGACGGCAGCGAGATCTACGGCCCGATGAGCCTGCACGCCGAGGCGTCGTAACCCGATCGGGGGGTGAGGAGGGGACGCCCGGAGCAGGGGCCGCCCTCCTCACTGCTCGCCCAGCGTCACCTCCACCGTCTTCTCGACGCCGTCACGCTGGTAGGTCACCGTCGTCCGCTGCCCCGGCTTCAGGGCCGCCAGCGCCTCGGACAGCTCCGTGGTGGTGGTGACCGGGGCGTCGTCCACCTTGGTGATCACATCGCCGGGCCGCAGCCCCGCCCGGTCGGCCGCGTCGCCGCCCTTGACGGCGACCACCGCGGCCCCGGCCGGCTGGTAGCTCTCGTCCAGGACCGTCCGCGCGGTGATGCCGAGCGCGGCCCGGCCCGAGTCGACGACCTTGCCGCTCCTGACGATCTGGTCGGCGACCGTCTTCACCATCGACGCCGGGATGGCGAACCCGATGCCGGGCGCGGCGCCGCCGCCGAGGTCGGGATCGGTGGCGGCCAGCGTCGGGATGCCGATGATCTGCCCGTCGAGGTTGACCAGGGCGCCCCCGCTGTTGCCGGGGTTGATGTCGGCCGACGTCTGCACCATGTTCGCGATCGTGGCACCCGTACCCCCGCCCGAGCGGCCCTCGCTGACGGTCCGTCCGGTCGCCGAGACGATGCCCTGGGTCACGCTGGAGGACAGCCCGAGCGGCGAGCCCATGGCCAGCACGATCTGGCCGACCTGCACTTTCTCGGAGTTCCCGAACGTCGCCGGCTTCAGCCCGGCCGGCACCTTGTCGAGCCTGATCACCGCGAGGTCCTGGTCCGGGTAGGAGAACACCAGGCGCGCGGTGAGCGGTTCCTCGTTGTTGGCCGTGGTCACCTTGAAGGTCTTGTCGGAGCCGACCACGTGCGCGTTGGTGACGATGTGCCCCCGGTCGTCGTACACCACCCCGGAGCCCAGCGCATGGCTCGCCTGGATCTGCACGACCGACGGCAGGACCTCCTTGATGACCTTCAGATACTGGTTCTGCAGGTCGTCCACGGACATCGGGAGGGCCGCCCGGGTGGCCGCGGTGTCCTTCTTCGCCGACGACTCCGGGGTCGTACAGCCGGCGGCCACGAGCGCGGCCGCCACGAGCACGAGCACGACGGCGCCCCTGCGGAGGGCACGGGTACGGGAAGCGTCCATGCCCCGAGTGTCCCTTCGGGGTGAATGCCCAAGCTTGCCGTGTACGCCCGAACGGGCCCGATTCACACCCCGTACGGCCGAGGGCTCAGCCCCGCACCCCGCACAGATGCAGCAGCGCCGCGACCCCCCGGTACGGATCCGTCCGCCCGGCCCGCTCCTCGGCCGCCAGCAGCGTCTCCAGGTCGTCCGGTATCTCCGCCCCGTCCGCCGCCGTGTCCGTGAAGACCCGTACGCCGTACCAGGCGTGCAGCGCGGCGCCGATCCCGGCGAGCGTGGCGGTGAGCGCCGAGAGGCGGTCCGCCCGGACCTCCAGGCCGAGGCGATTGCGGTAGGTGGTGGTGTCGAACGCGGCCAGCGCGCCCGCCCAGTCCCCGGACAGGCCCGGCCGCACGGCGAGCGCGTCGCCGTTGCGCACGAGCAGCGACAGCAGCCCGCCCGGCGCGAGCATCCGGGCCAGACCCGCCACCAGCGCGTCGGGGTCCTCGACGTACATCAGGACGCCGTGGCACAGCACCACGTCGAAGCTGCCCGGCAGGAAGTGCACACCGGTGTCCCGCCCGTCCCCCTGTACCAGCCGCACCCGCTCGCGGATGCCGTCCGGCTCACCGGCGAGCGCCTCGCGCGCGGCCGCGATCATCGTCGCGTCCTGCTCGACGCCGGTCACCTGGTGACCGAGCCGGGCCAGCCGCAGCGCCTGCGTGCCCTGGCCCATGCCCACGTCGAGCACCCGCAGCCGCTGCCCGACCGGGAACCGCCCGGCTATCTGCTCGTCGAGCTGCCGGGCCACCAGCTCCTGTCGTACGACATCACGCAGCCCGCCCAGCTTGTTCAGCCAGGACTCGGCCGCGCCCCCGGTGAAAGCCTCTGCGCTCAGGGCCGCTCTCCGCGCTTGACCTGCGGCTTCGGCAGCCGGAGCCGGCGCATCTGGAGGGAGCGCATCAGGGCGTAGGGGACGGCGCCCCGGCGGTTCTGGTCGGGGAAGCGCTCGGCCAGCCGCTTCTTCAGCCGGAGGCCGCTGAGGGCCGCGTCGAGCACGATCAGCACGATCACGATCAGCCACAGCAGCAGCGCGATGTTCTGGATCGCCGGCACCCGCACCACGCTGAGCACCAGGATGACCACGGCCAGCGGCAGGAAGAACTCCGCCACGTTGAACCGCGAGTCGGTCCAGTCGCGCGCGAACTTGCGCACCGGGCCCTTGTCCCGGGCGGGCAGATAGCGCTCGTCGCCGCCGGCCAGCGCCTGGCGCTGCCGCTCCAGCGCCTGCCGGCGCTCCTCGCGCTGACGCTTGGAGGCGTCCTTGCGGGTCGTCGGCGTGTTGGCGACGCTGCGGCGCTGGGACTGGGCCTCACTGCGCTTGGGCGTGGGCCTGCCCTTCGGGGCCTGCGGGTCGCGGGACTGCTTGGAGAAGTTCACCGGCGCCTTGTCGGCGGGGGCCTTCTCTTCTTTGGCACGGCTACGGAACACAAAACCCAAGGGTAAGGGCTTCCCGGGCATGGACCCCAGTCCACCGGGGAACGATCCGGCAACACCGGACGTCTGTAGGGGGACAGAGGGGACGTTGCAGACGCTTCACCCGGCGGTCATCGAAGGGCCCGAGGAGCCCACCCGGAGATCCACCTACTCCTCACGCCGGAGCGGTACCGTCCGCAGTCGTCCTTGGGGATGAGCGCATCACTCCCCGAACAGTGCGGTAATGGAGTCAGGGCCCGTACTGTGGGTTCTGTCGCAGGATCTGTGAGCTGGAGTCCGTCAGAAGGGGGCGCGCGAAGCCCATGAGCGGTGTCATGAAGCGTATGGGGATGATCTTCCGCGCGAAGGCGAACAAGGCCCTTGACCGGGCCGAGGACCCGCGCGAGACCCTCGATTACTCGTACCAGAAGCAGCTGGAGCTGTTGCAGAAGGTGCGTCGCGGCGTCGCCGACGTGGCGACCTCCCGCAAGCGCCTGGAACTCCAGCTCAACCAGTTGCAGCAGCAGTCCTCCAAGCTGGAGGACCAGGGCCGCAAGGCGCTCGCGCTCGGCCGCGAGGACCTGGCCCGTGAGGCGCTGTCCCGCCGTGCCGCCCTCCAGCAGCAGGTCACGGACCTCGAGACGCAGCACACGACCCTCCAGGGCGAGGAGGAGAAGCTCACCCTCGCGGCCCAGCGGCTGCAGGCCAAGGTGGACGCCTTCCGTACGAAGAAGGAGACCATCAAGGCCACCTACACCGCCGCCCAGGCCCAGACCCGCATCGGCGAGGCCTTCACCGGCATCTCCGAGGAGATGGGCGACGTCGGCCTCGCCATCCAGCGCGCCGAGGACAAGACCGCCCAGCTCCAGGCCCGGGCCGGCGCCATCGACGAACTGCTCGCCTCCGGCGCCCTGGACGACCCCACCGGCATGGCCAAGGACGACATCGCCGCCGAGCTGGACCGCATCTCCGGTGGTACGGATGTAGAGCTGGAACTGCAGCGCATGAAGGCGGAGCTGGCCGGAGGCTCGCCGCAGCAGGCGATCGAGGGCGGCACCGGCCAGGGGCAGTCCCAGCAGCAGCCGCAGGACACCCCGCGCTTCGACAAGCAGTAGTCCGGCGCCGGGACCCCGAGCCGAGGAGGCCGACGTGATCGTACGGATCATGGGGGAGGGCCAGGTGAAGCTGGACGACGCCCACTTCACCGAGCTGAACAAGCTGGACGACGAGCTGCTGGCGGAGATGGAGAGCGGCGACGACGAGGGCTTCCGTCGCACGCTCTCCGCGCTCCTCGACGCCGTCCGCCGGCTCGGCACTCCGCTGCCGGACGACGCCCTGGAACCCTCGGAGCTGATCCTTCCGTCCTCGGACGCGACGCTCACGGAGGTCCGGGAGCTGCTGAGCGACGACGGACTGATCCCGGGCTAGCCCAGGGTGAACCAGGTGGTGCGGGACTTCTGCCACTCCGGGTGGCCGAGGTCCTTCGCCTCGACGCCGTCGCCGTAGAGGTCGGCGGCCCCGTCGTCGGTGATCAGCTGCACCCGGGCGCCGGTGGCGTCCAGGTCGGGCACGGACACGACCGACTCCCAGGCCCCCGCGTCCGAGGTCGGCAGGTCCAGCACCTTCACCGGCTGGTGTCCGGCCACCCCGTCCCAGCGGTACAGCGCCTGCGGGTCGCTGTTGTCGTCGGCCGCCCAGGACCCGGCCAGGATCAGGTACTGCCCCTTGTCGTTCCGGCGCAGGTCACGGACGGACAGCCCGCCGAGGTCCAGCTCGATCGGCGTACCGAACGTGGCCTGCGTGCCGTGCACCACCCGGTCCATGTCGGTCACCGGCACGATCAGCGCCTTCCCGCCCGACTGCGGCGGCACCAGCGGGGCGCGGAAGCCGACGTAGGCGGTGGTGGTGGAGCCCGGCGCGAACTCCAGGCCCTCCACGTTGAAGCCGTCCACCTGCTTCGGGGTCTGCCCGTCGGCCGTCCCCGCGGCGAAGCCGTACCGGTCGCCGTTCGCCTCGTCCCAGGCCACCAGGTCGTCGCGCAGGCTGTGCCCGGCGCTGCCGAAGGTGAGCGAGGTGGTGGCGCCCGAGCCGGAGACGGTGGTGGTGAAGACCGTGTTGCGGTCCGGCTTGTACACACCGTCCTTGTTGTTGCCCAGCGAACCGGTCCAGTAGATCGTGTCGCCGACGCGCGCCGCGCCCTCGATGTCGACCTCCTTGGCGGCGCCCAGCGCCCCGCCCAGGTCCCAGGTCTTCACCGGGGCACCCGAGGCCGTGCCGTCGTACAGGCGCAGGGTGTTGTCCTCGTCGTTGCCGACGACGACGTACCCGCCCCCGACGTCCACCGCGGCGGAGGCGTCCGAGGCACCGGTCAGATAGCGGGCGTCGGCCGCGTACTGGACCGCGGGGGAAGCCGCGTAGTGCAGCGTCGTGGTGGCGGTCTTGCCACCGAGCCCCGTCACCTTCAGCGTGAGGTCGGCGTACCCCTGGGCGTGCGCGGTGACGGCGACGGTACGGCCGCTTCCGGCGCCCGTGACCCGTATGTCGGAGGTGGCCGCCACGGCGGTACGACTGCTCCGGGTGGCCGTCACCGTCAGCGCCGAGGCGTCCGCGCCGCTCTGCGCGACCGTCACGGCGACCGTCGGGTCACCGGTGCTGCCGACCGCGCCCGACAGGTAGGCCGACGACAGCTTGATCGTCGGGGTGCCGTAGGTGACGGCCTGCGCGGGGGTGACCACAACCGTGGCCGAGGCGAGGGCGAGGGCTGCGGCGGGCCACATGAGGGAAGCGCGCACGAGGGCTGCCTTTCGTCGACAGGACGCATCCGGCCGGGGCGGCGCGAATGCCGACGAGAAGGTTGAGCATGTACGGCCAACACGGGGCGTCCGGCTGCCGTACCCCCCGCGAACACCGGTCGACAGCTGACGGCGGGTGAGCTGCACCTCGCTCTGTTCCGGCACCCCGCCAGGGCCCGTACTGTTCACCGGGTGAGCACTCTCGAACGCGCCCGGTGCAGCCTGAAGGCGCACCCCCTCGCGCTGGACGCGGCCATCGCGGCGGGGGTGCTGGTGTGCATGGTCGCGGGCTCCTTCGTGGATCCCCGTGGGGAGAACGGCGTGACCTGGGGTGTCCGCAGCCCGGACACGCTCAGCCTGCTCCTGATGACCCTCGGCGCCGCCGCCCTCGTCTTCCGGCGCCGCGCACCCAAGACGGTGCTCGCGGTCGCCGGCACCCTGTCCCTGATCGAGTGCGTCACCGGCGACCCGCGCGCCCCGGTCGCCATGTCCGCCGTGGTCGCCCTCTACACCGTCGCCTCGGCCACCGACCGCACCACCACCTGGCGCGTCGGCCTGCTCACCATGACCGTACTGACCGCCGCCGCCATGCTCGGCGGCCCCCTGCCCTGGTACGCGCAGGAGAACCTGGGCGTGCTCGCCTGGACCGGTATCGGCGCCACCGCCGGGGACGCGGTACGCAGCCGCCGCGCGGTCGTCCAGGCCATGCGGGAGCGCGCCGAGCGGGCCGAGCGCACCCGCGAGGAGGAGGCCCGCCGCCGGGTCGCCGAGGAGCGGCTGCGCATCGCCCGAGATCTGCACGATGTCGTCGCCCACCACATCGCGCTGGTCAACGTGCAGGCCGGAGTCGCCGCCCACGTCATGGACAAGCGGCCCGACCAGGCCAAGGAGGCCCTCGCCCACGTCCGCGAGGCCAGCCGCTCCGCGCTCAACGAACTGCGCGCCACCGTCGGCCTGCTCCGCCAGTCCGGCGACCCCGAGGCCCCCACCGAACCCGCCCCCGGCCTCAGCCGTCTCGACGACCTCGCCGGCACCTTCCGCAGCGCCGGACTCCCCGTCGAGGTGGCCCGCGCCGACCACGGCACCGCACTCCCCGCCGCCGTCGACCTGGCCGCCTACCGGATCGTCCAGGAGGCCCTGACCAACGTGCAGAAGCACGCGGGCACCGACGCCAAGGCCGAGGTCAGCGTCGTACGCGTCGGACCGAACATCGAGGTCACCGTCCTGGACGACGGCACCGGCGCGGCCGCCGAGCCCGGGGGCGGCGGCGGGCACGGGCTGCTCGGCATGCGGGAGCGGGTCACCGCCCTGCGCGGCACCCTGACCACCGGACCCCGCTACGGCGGCGGCTTCCGCGTCCATGCGATCCTGCCGGTCAAGACCCGTACGACGGCACCGGGGGAGCCCGCATGACGATCCGTGTCCTGCTCGCCGACGACCAGGCACTGCTGCGCAGCGCGTTCCGGGTGCTGGTCGACTCCGAGCCCGACATGGAGGTGGTCGGGGAGGCCTCCGACGGCGCCGAGGCGGTCCGGCTGGCCAAGGAGCACCGCGCCGACGTCGTCCTCATGGACATCCGGATGCCCGGCACCGACGGCCTCGCCGCCACCCGCCTGATCAGCGCCGACCCGTCCCTCGCGCACGTCCGCGTGGTCATCCTGACCACCTTCGAGGTCGACGACTACGTGGTCCAGTCCCTGCGCGCCGGGGCCTCCGGCTTCCTCGGCAAGGGCAGCGAACCCGAGGAACTGCTCAGCGCCATCCGGGTCGCCGCGGGCGGCGAGGCGCTGCTGTCCCCGGCCGCCACCAAGGGCCTGATCGCCCGCTTCCTCGCACAGGGCGACGGCGACGACGGCCGCGACCCCGCCCGCTCGGAGCGCCTCGACGCGCTCACCGGCCGGGAGCGGGAGGTGCTCGTCCAGGTCGCCGGCGGCCACTCCAACGACGAGATCGCCGAACGCCTCGAAGTCAGCCCGCTGACCGTGAAGACGCACGTCAACCGGGCCATGGCCAAACTGGGCGCGCGGGACCGGGCCCAGCTCGTCGTCATCGCCTACGAGTCGGGACTGGTACGTCCGAGGATGGACTGATCTCCACCCGCGTGTACTGCGCGCGGAGTAGGGGCCGGATAAGGAACGGGACCTGGGGCCTACAAGTGCGGGCTCTTCCATGGCTCAGGGTGTTGGGGTGGGTGCTCACCTGTGCGCCCCGCAGCAGCTTCTGCCGCTCACAGAAGAGAGACCCTGACCCATGTCCTGGCTGTCGAGATTCAGCCTCGCGCAACGGGCCCTGATCGGCCTGATGTCGCTCATCGCGCTCGTCTTCGGGCTGATCGCGATACCCCAGATCAAGCAGCAACTGCTGCCCACCATCAACCTGCCCATGGTGTCGGTCATCGCGCCGTACCAGGGCGCCGCACCGGACGTCGTCGAGAAGCAGGTCGTCGAGCCCATCGAGGACAACCTCCAGGGCGTCGACGGCATCACCGGTGTCACCTCCACCGCCAGCGAGGGCAACGCCGTGATCATGGCGTCCTTCGACTACGGCAACGACACCAAGCGGCTCGTCTCCGACGTCCAGCAGGCCGTCAACCGGGCCCGCGCCCAGCTGCCGGACGCAGTCGACCCGCAGGTCGTCGCCGGTTCCACGGACGACATGCCGACCGTGGTGCTCGCCGTCACCTCCGACAAGGACCAGCAGGCCCTCGCCGACCAGCTCGACAGGACCGTCGTCCCGGCCCTGAAGGACGTCGACGGCGTCGGCCGCGTCCAGGTCACCGGCGTCCGCGACCTCCAGGTCGCCGTCACCCCGAACGACGCGAAGCTCGCGCAGGCGGGCCTCACCTCCGCCGCGCTCGGCCAGGCCCTGCAGGCGGGCGGCGCGACCGTCCCGGCCGGCTCCTTCGACGAGGACGGCGCCAACCGCACCGTCCAGGTCGGCGGCGGCTTCACCTCGCTGCAGCAGATCAAGGACCTGATGGTCACCGGCGAGGGCGTCAGGAAGCCCGTACGCCTCGGTGCCGTGGCCACCGTCAAGGAGCAGCCGGCCCCGGCCGACTCGATCACCCGCACCGACGGCCGGCCCAGCCTCGCCGTCAACGTCACCATGGACCACGACGGCAGCGCGGTCTCCATCTCGAACGCGGTCGAGGACAAGCTGCCCGACCTGCGCAAGGACCTCGGTGCCGGCGCCAAGCTCACGGTCGTCAGCGACCAGGGCCCGGCCGTGTCCAAGTCCATCAAGGGCCTGACCACGGAGGGCGCGCTCGGCCTGCTCTTCGCGGTCCTGGTCATCCTGGTCTTCCTGGCCTCGATCCGCTCCACGCTGGTCACGGCGGTGTCCATCCCGCTGTCGGTCGTCCTCGCCCTGATCGTGCTGTGGACCCGGGACCTGTCGCTCAACATGCTCACCCTGGGCGCGCTGACCATCGCCATCGGCCGGGTCGTCGACGACTCGATCGTGGTCCTGGAGAACATCAAGCGGCACCTCGGCTACGGCGAGGAGCGCAAGGAGGCGATCCTGGGCGCGGTGCGCGAGGTGGCCGGCGCGGTCACCTCCTCCACCCTCACCACGGTCGCCGTGTTCCTGCCGATCGGCCTGGTCGGCGGCATGGTGGGCGCCCTGTTCGGCTCGTTCAGCATCACGGTGACGGCGGCCCTGCTCGCCTCCCTGCTGGTGTCGCTGACGGTCGTACCCGTCCTGTCGTACTGGTTCCTGCGCGCCCCCAAGGGCACCCCCGAGGACGCCGAGGAGGCCCGCCGCCGGGCCGAGGAGAAGGAGGCGAAGAGCCGCCTGCAGCGCCTCTACGTCCCCGTCCTGCGCTTCGCCACCCGCCGCCGCCTCACCAGCGTGCTGATCGCGGTGGTCGTCCTGGTCCTCACGTTCGGCATGGGCGGACTGCTGAAGACCAACTTCTTCGACCAGGGCGACCAGGAAGTTCTCACCGTCAAGCAGGAGCTGAGGCCCGGCACCAGCCTCGCGGCCACCGACGCGCAGGCCAAGCGGGTCGAGAAGCTGCTCGGCTCCACCGAGGGCGTCAAGGACTACCAGGTCACCGTCGGCTCCTCCGGCTTCATGGCGGCCTTCGGCGGCGGCACCGACACCAACCAGGCGTCGTACCAGGTCATGCTGAAGGACTCGGCGTCCTACGGCGACGTGCAGAAGCGCCTGGAGGCCGGGCTGAAGAAGCTCGACGGCGTCGGCACGACGACGGTGTCCGCCGGTGACGGCTTCGGCAACCAGGACCTCAAGGTCGTGGTGAAGGCGTCCGACGCGCAGGTGCTCAGCGAGGCCTCCGACCGGGTGCGCTCCACCGTGGCCGGCCTCGACCACGTCACCGACGTCACCAGTGACCTCTCCCAGAGCGTGCCGCGGATCTCGGTCAAGGCCAACTCCAAGGCGGCCGCTGCCGGGTTCGACGACCAGAAGCTGGGCGCCGCGGTCGCGCAGGCCGTGCGCGGTACGACGGCGGCGAAGGCGATCCTCGACGACACCGAGCGCGACGTCGTCGTGAAGTCGGCCAAGCCCGCCACCACCCTGGCCCAGCTGAAGGCGCTGCGCCTCGGCCCGGTGAAGCTCGGTGACATCGCCACCGTCAAGCTGGTCGACGGGCCCGTGTCCATGACCCGCATCGACGGCCAGCGTGCCGCCACCATCACGGCCCGGCCGACCGGGGACAACACGGGCGCGGTCAGCACCCAGCTCCAGTCGAAGATCAAGGCCCTGAAGCTCCCAGCGGGCGCAAAGGCGGAGATCGGCGGTGTGTCCTCCGACCAGGACGACGCGTTCAAGAACCTGGGCCTGGCCATGCTGGCGGCCATCGCGATCGTCTTCATGCTGCTGGTGGCGACGTTCCGCTCGCTGGCCCAGCCGCTGATCCTGCTGGTCTCGATCCCGTTCGCGGCGACCGGTGCCATCGGCCTGCTCGTGGTCACCGGCACCCCGATGGGCGTCCCGGCGATGATCGGCATGCTGATGCTGATCGGCATCGTGGTGACCAACGCGATCGTGCTGATCGACCTGATCAACCAGTACCGCAAGCAGGGCTACGGCGTCGTCGAGGCCGTGGTGGAGGGCGGCCGCCACCGTCTCCGCCCGATCCTCATGACGGCCCTGGCGACGATCTTCGCCCTGCTCCCGATGGCCCTGGGAGTCACCGGCGAGGGCGGCTTCATCGCCCAGCCGCTGGCGGTGGTCGTGATCGGCGGCCTGATCTCGTCCACGCTGCTCACCCTGCTTCTCGTCCCGACGCTCTACGCGATGCTGGAGCTCCGCAAGGAGCGGCGGGCGAAGAAGCGGGCGGCCAAGCGCACGGTGACGCAGGAGCCGAGCAACGAGCCGGAGCCGGCGGGAGTCTGAGACACCGTCACCCGCGTCCCCTCCCTTACAGGCCTTTCATATCCTGTGATCTCGAACTGCTCTGCGGGGGAGGGGATGCAGCGGTGGCGCTGCACGAGGGTGCCCCATGGGCGCTCGGCGGGTACTGGATCGTCGACCGGCTCGGGGCCGGTGGCATGGGCGTCGTCTACCGGGCGAGGGTGGGGTCCGGCCGTGATGTACGTGCGGCCCCCGTGCGCGGCGCCCCCGCGAGGGCGGTTGGTCCTGCGAAGGTCAGCAGCGGGTGTCCGTGTACCCATAATGTGATTGGGAACCGAACTCGAGTTGGCCGCCGCCTTGTGTGCAGACGTACAGCGTATCGGTCGGCCACGACCAGACCTCGCTCCCCGACGACGTGCTCGACCCCACGGACTGCGACGACGTCTTGATCCAGGCCGTTACCTTCCATGAGCCGTAGGTGTCACGGAAGCTCTGCCAGACGTAGACGTATGCCCAGTTTTTGCCGCAGCCCTTGAACTGCTTCACAGAGGCGGCAGTCTGCCCGGTCGACGTGGTGATGTACCCGGTACTGCCGATCTGGGTAACGGGGCCGCAGCCCGGAGCGGACTCGGCTGCGGCGGGGCTTGAGGTACTGATGACCAGGCCAGCGGCAAGTGCGAGCGTGGCGACGGTTGTTGAGAGAAGTCGTCTCATGATCCCCTCATATGAGGCTCAAGTGCTGACGGCGGAGATCACATCTCACTACATATCAGTTACGAGCCACAAGATCAGGGGCAGGGTCCGTGACATCTTCGCCCTCGCCCCCCACCCCGACCAGAAACCCGTGTCGGGGTGGGGGCTGGATAGGAGGGGCCTACGGCAGCGCTAGCATCCGCTCCAGCGCCAGCTTGGCGAACGCCTCCGTCTCCTTGTCGACCTCGATGCGGTTGACCAGGTTGCCCTCGGCCAGGGACTCCAGGGCCCAGACCAGGTGGGGCAGGTCGATCCGGTTCATGGTCGAGCAGAAGCAGACCGTCTTGTCGAGGAAGACGATCTCCTTGTCCTCGGGAGCGAAACGGTTCGCCAGGCGGCGGACCAGGTTCAGCTCGGTGCCGATGGCCCACTTCGAGCCGGCCGGGGCCGCCTCCAGGGCCTTGATGATGTACTCCGTCGAACCGACGTAGTCCGCCGCGGCCACGACCTCGTGCTTGCACTCGGGGTGGACCAGGACGTTCACGCCCGGGATGCGCTCGCGCACGTCGTTCACGGAGTCCAGGCTGAAGCGGCCGTGGACCGAGCAGTGGCCGCGCCACAGGATCATCTTCGCGGCCCGCAGCTCGTCCGCCGTGAGGCCGCCGTTCGGCTTGTGCGGGTTGTAGACCACGCAGTCGTCCAGGGACATCCCCATGTCGCGGACGGCGGTGTTGCGGCCGAGGTGCTGGTCCGGCAGGAACAGGACCTTGTCGCCCTGTTCGAAGGCCCAGTCGAGGGCGCGCTTGGCGTTCGACGAGGTGCAGATGGTGCCGCCGTGCTTGCCGGTGAACGCCTTGATGTCGGCCGAGGAGTTCATGTACGAGACCGGCACGACCTGCTCGGCGATGCCCGCCTCGGTCAGCACGTCCCAGCACTCGGCGACCTGCTCGGCCGTGGCCATGTCGGCCATGGAGCAGCCGGCGGCCAGGTCCGGCAGGACGACCTTCTGGTCCTCGGACGTCAGGATGTCCGCCGACTCGGCCATGAAGTGCACACCGCAGAAGACGATGTACTCGGCCTCCGGGCGTGCGGCCGCGTCCCGGGCCAGCTTGAAGGAGTCGCCCGTGACATCGGCGAACTGGATGACCTCGTCACGCTGGTAGTGGTGGCCGAGCACGAAGACCTTGTCGCCGAGCTTCTCCTTGGCCGCGCGGGCGCGCTCGACCAGGTCGGGGTCGGACGGCGAGGGCAGGTCACCGGGACACTCGACACCCCGCTCACTCTTCGGGTCGGCCTCACGGCCGAGAAGCAGCAGGGCGAGCGGAGACGGCTGTACGTCGAGCTCCGGGGTCTGGGCGGTGGTCACGTCACGCACCCTTTCTACTTTTCGTCTAACTGACGCTATCTATCATAACTGGTTCACGTCAGTTTGACGATGGCCATAGCGTCGATGTGACGTGAATCCCGCCGAGCCCCTCCATCGGTCGCTGTCCGCCCCCGCGGGCATGTGCGAGCATGAGGGCGGAAGAAAAAAGGCGACCACGCGAACGCCCGGCCCGGAATGAATCCGCGGAAACGCCGGTTGCACTGGTCGGCAAGCAGTCTCCGTACAACCCGGGAGAGATGTAGATGTCCGTATCGGACGAGACCAGCACCGTGACCGACGGCATCGTCCTGACCGACGCCGCGGCGTCCAAGGTCAAGGCCCTGCTCGACCAGGAAGGCCGTGACGACCTCGCGCTGCGCGTCGCCGTCCAGCCCGGCGGCTGCTCCGGCCTGCGCTACCAGCTCTTCTTCGACGAGCGCGCGCTCGACGGCGACGTGGAGAAGGACTTCGGCGGGGTCAAGGTCGTCACCGACCGCATGAGCGCTCCCTACCTGGGCGGCGCCACCATCGACTTCGTGGACACGATCGAGAAGCAGGGCTTCACGATCGACAACCCGAACGCGACGGGCTCCTGCGCCTGCGGCGACTCCTTCAGCTAAGCCCGGCCACAGCCTGACGACTGAGCCGGCCAGAGCCTGACGACGAAGGCGGCGGCCCCCTCCGAGGGGCCGCCGCCTTCGTCTGTCCAGGGGGCGCTACCGGGCCAGCGGCCGCAGCGCTCCGGCCTTCGCCTGCGGGATCCGCGCCCCGTCGGCGCCGACCACCTTCCGGCCGTCCAGCGGCGCATCCAGCCGTACGGTCTTCACGTACATCTTGGCCATCGCGACGCACACCGCGTCCGGCCAGGTCTTCTCGGTGACCTTCACCGTCACCCGGCCCGCACTCTCCTTCGCCGACGCCTTGTAGTCGGCGCACACCCCGCCCGTGAAGCTCACGTTCAGCTCGCGGCCGTCGGCGGTGTAGCCGTCGACCTTCACGTCATGCGTCTTCGGCGCCGAGGACGGCGAGGTCGGCGAGGTCGGTTCCGGGGACGGCGCAGACGCCGACGGCGCAGCCAGGTACTTCGGGTCCACCGCCGGATACGTCACCGTGAACGCGCCCCGCGCCTCCGTACCCCGGACCTGGAACAGCCAGGACGGCACCAGCGTCTGCCGTCCGGCGACCGAGTGCGCGGCCAGCCCGAACACCGCCTTCTCCACGGTGACCGTGGCCCCCCGGGGCGCCGTCGAGGACGTGCCGCACGGCTGCTCCAGCCGGTTCTTCAGCGGGACCGGACTCGCGCAGCCGCCGATGCCCATCCGGTGCCCGTGCTGGTGCCCGGAGTTCATCAGCTTCAGCGTCTTCTCCACGCTGAGCACGGGGTACGTGTCCCCCTTGGCCGGCGCCACCAGCAGCCCGTGGCCGCCGAAGATGTCCCCCTGCTTGTCGACGGTCAGGCCGGTCGTCCAGCCGTACGTGGGCAGCCCACCCACCACCGGATCGGCGTTGACCACCCGCTGGGCGCCCATGATCTGGCTCGCGTCGATCTTCGCGTCGTCCTGCCCGAGCGCCTTCAGCACCGGCGCCGCCGCCTTCTCGGCGACCGCCACGCTCACCGGCTCGCCCGCCGGAGCGCCCGGGTCCTGCGCGCAGACGGTGACCTTCTCGCAGTTGTCGGTGCCGGGCGCGTACCGGCTGAAGGTCCAGCTGCCCGGGGCGTCCTTGTTCACCTGGAGCGTCGGCCCGGAGCCGTCCTTGCCGCCGACCCGCCAGCTCGGCCCCTCGGCCACCGGCGTGCCGTCGATCCCGAGCGCCTTGGCCAGCCGGGCCACGTCCTCCTTGCCGACCTCGCCCTTCGGCGCGTACACCGGCGCCGAGCCGGGACCGTCGGCCAGCTTCCCGGCGGCCACGTACGTCGCCCCGTACGGATTCGGCTCACCGGGCGCGATGTCGCCCGTGCCGCCCTGCGCCCAGCCGTCCAGGACCAGGGGAGCAGGGGTACCGCCACCGCCGGACCCGCCGGCGCCCGTACGGCCGTCCGCACCATGGCTCGCGGCGAGGTACGCACCCCCGCCCCCGACCAGCAGGACGGCCGCCGCGACCGAGACGACGACCAGGGGGGAGCGGCGCCGCCCGGGCTGCTCACCGGCACCGGCCCCGGCACCAACGACCTCATGGACTTCGCCGTGCGGGGGACCGGCGGCCTCGCCGCCCTCCGAGACCTCGGAGACGCCGGACGCCTCGGAGACCTCGGGTTCCTCGGGTTCCTCGGGTGCCGAGGAGGCCCCGGGCTCCTCGGTGTTCTCGGTGGCGTCGGAGACCGCGGAGACCTCGGGCTCCTCGGAATTCTCGGGTCGCTCGGTGTTCACCGCATCGCTCCTCGCTGGATCGTGTCCCACGCCCCCGGCACGGGGGACGGCGATGGGACGTGCGAGGGGAGCGCGCGGTTCCCGTGGTGCGCCCTGGCGTCAGTCGCCGTAGTCCGACATGGCGTCCAGCATCCGGGCCGACTTCACCGGCACGTTCACCCCATGGATCAGCGACGGCGGCACCGGGCGGGAGTCGGTGTGCTCGGGAACCGTCCAGTGCGGAGCCATCCGGGCGCAGTCCCCGCGCAGCGAGGCGAGGTCGCCCTCGAGATCGGCCGGGGCAGCGGAGGAGTTGACCTTGAGGTTCGTCATGACGGCACCGTAAGCACGCCGGGCCTCGCGAAGAAAGATCTACTATCGGGTAGTTTTGCCAGCTTCAGTGGCTGCCCAAGAGCGGGTAGCGTGAACTGTCAATCCAGCCTCCCGCAGGAGAATGCCGACGTGCGCATCGCAGTCACCGGCTCCATCGCCACCGACCACCTCATGACCTTCCCCGGCCGCTTCGCCGACCAGTTCGTCGCGGACCAGCTGCACACGGTCTCGCTCTCCTTCCTGGTCGACAACCTGGACGTCCGCCGGGGTGGCGTCGGCGCGAACATCGCCTTCGGTATGGGCCAGCTCGGCACCCAGCCCATCCTCGTCGGGGCCGCGGGCTTCGACTTCGACCAGTACCGGGCCTGGCTGGACCGCCATGGCGTGGACACCGACTCGGTCCGTATCTCCGAGACCCTGCACACCGCGCGCTTCGTGTGCACCACCGACGCCGACCACAACCAGATCGGCTCCTTCTACACCGGTGCGATGAGCGAGGCCCGCCTCATCGAGCTGAAGACGGTCGCCGACCGCGTCGGCAGCCTCGACCTGGTCCTGATCGGCGCCGACGACCCGGAGGCGATGCTCCGCCACACGGAGGAGTGCCGCTCCCGGAACATCCCCTTCGCCGCCGACTTCTCCCAGCAGATCGCCCGCATGGGGGGCGAGGAGATCCGGATACTGCTGGACGGGGCGACATACCTCTTCTCCAACGAGTACGAGAAGGGGCTCATCGAGTCCAAGACCGGCTGGAGCGACGCCGAGATCCTCTCCAAGGTCGGCCACCGCGTCACCACGCTCGGCTCCCGGGGCGTACGGATCGAGCGGGCCGGCGAGGACCCGATCGAGGTCGGCTGCCCGGAGGAGGAGCGCAAGGCCGACCCCACGGGTGTCGGCGACGCCTTCCGCGCGGGGTTCCTCTCGGGGCTGGCCTGGGGTGTCTCCCTGGAGCGCGCGGCGCAGGTCGGCTGCATGCTGGCGACGCTCGTCATCGAGACGGTGGGGACGCAGGAGTACCAGCTGCGGCGGGCGCACTTCATGGACCGGTTCACCAAGGCGTACGGCGTTGACGCGGCCGAAGAGGTTCAGGCGCACCTGGGCTGAGGCGCCGTTGCCGGGTGCGGGTGCGGGTGCGGGTGCGGGTGCGGGTGCGTGGGGGCTGGTCGCGCCCACGCGGCGGTAGCCGCAAATCGACACAGCCCCGCGCCCCTCCGGGGGCTCCGCCCCCGGCCCCCCTCAGCTCACCCGGCGGACCACGTACGCCGTACCCCGCTCCGCCGGCTCCTCGCCCACGTACTCCTGCCCCCGCATCTCGCACCACGCCGGGATGTCCAAGCGGGCCGCCTCGTCATCCGACAGCACCCGCACCGTGCCGCCCACCGGCACATCCCCGATCACCTTGGCCAGCTCGATGACCGGGATCGGGCACCGCTTGCCGAGGGAGTCGACGACCAGTTCCTCCGCCTGGACCACGGTCGCCGGAGTGGGCGCCCCCAGCTTCTCCCGCACCCCTGCCACCGCACCCGGCAGCACCGCCAGGAACCGTTCCACGTCCTGCGTGGCCACCCCCGACGGCAGCGACACCCGCACGTTGCCCTCGCTCAGCACCCCCATCGCCTTCAGCACATGGCTGGGCGTCAGCGTGCTGCTCGTGCAGGACGAGCCGGACGACACGGAGAAACCCTCCCGGTCCAACTCGTGCAGCAGAGCCTCTCCGTCGACATAGAGACAGGAGAAGGTGACGATCCCCGGCAGTCGCCGCTCGGGATCCCCCACCACCTCCACGTCCGACACCAGCTCGGGCACCCGTGCCCGGATCCGCTCCGTCAGCTCCCGCAGCCGTACCGCCTCCTGGGCCGCCTCGGCGCGCACCGCCCGCAGGGAGGCCGCGGCCGCGACGATCGCCGGAAGGTTCTCGAACCCGGGCGCCCGCCCCGACTCCCGCTCGTCCACGGGCCCCTGCGCGGCGAACCGCACGCCCTTCCTGACGACGAGCAGCCCCACCCCCGAAGGCCCGCCCCACTTGTGGGCACTGGCCGCCAGCAGCGACCAGTCACCCTCGACCGGCCCCCATCCCAGCGACTGCGCGGCATCCACCAGCAACGGCACCCCGGCCGCCCGGCACACCTCGGCCACCTCGGCCACCGGCTGCACGGTCCCGACCTCGTGGTTGGCCGACTGCAGACAGGCCAGCGCGGTGTCCTGCCGGAGCGCGGCCGCGTAGGCCGACGGGTCGACGGCTCCGGCGCGGTTCACGGCCACATGGCCGACCGTCCCACCCGCGGCCTCGAACGCCTCCGCCGAATGGAGTACCGAGGAATGTTCGACAGCGGACACGATCAGGTGGCGTCCCACCCGCCGCCGCCCGGTCAACGCCCCCGCGACGCCGGTGTGTACGGCCCGGGTCCCGGAGGAGGTGAACACGACCTCGTCCGCCCGGCACCCCACCGCCTCGGCCACCGCCTCCCGAGCCGCATCAAGCAACATCCGAGCCTTCCGCCCCTCCCGATACAGCCGAGCAGGATCGGCCCACCCCTCATCCAAAGAGGCCAACAGGGCCTGACGAGCTACGGGATGAAGGGGAGCGGCGGAGGCAGCGTCAAAGTAGGACACACAGCAACGGTAAATCTTCGGTGGAGCAGCCGACCTCAAGGGGCGCGGGGCGGTACCGACGTGCGGCTCCGCCGCGTGGGCGCGACCAGCCACGACGCACCTCGCAGCCGCCCTCCAAACCGCGACAACCCGAGCTATTAGGCGCCCAATCCCACCCTTAAGGAGTGACCGGCGGCGCGTATGCCACCCTCCCCGCGAACCCTCGGAGAGCGTCGGCTAGGGTTTGGTCCGCATAAACATCCAAACCCCTGCCCGACGCAGGGCCGCGACCGACCAGCGAGAAGGCCGCAGCCGAACCGCGCGGGCGAGACTCTCGGGAAGGCGCTACGTGAGTCCCAACGGCTCCGACCGCTCGCCGCGGCGCCCGATGCGGCGGAAGCTGCTGCAGGCACTGACCGCGGGCCTGGTCCTGGCGACCGCAACCGGTTGCACATACAAGGACTTCCCCCGCCTTGGCATGCCCACCCCGGTCACGGAAGAGGCTCCGCGGATCCTCTCCCTGTGGCAGGGCTCCTGGGCGGCCGCGCTGGCCACCGGTGTGCTGGTGTGGGGCCTGATCCTGTGGAGTGCCATCTTCCACCGGCGCAGCCGCACCAAGGTCGAGGTACCTCCGCAGACCCGGTACAACATGCCGATCGAGGCCCTGTACACGGTGGTCCCGCTCATCATCGTCTCGGTCCTCTTCTACTTCACGGCCCGGGACGAGACGAAGCTTCTGAGCCTCGACAAGAAGCCCGACGTCACGGTCAACGTGGTCGGCTTCCAGTGGAGCTGGGGCTTCAACTACATCGAGGACGTACCCGGTTCCCCCGGCAACGCCAAGACGTCCAAGGAACTGCTGGCCATTCCGGACCGGTTCAGGAAGGACTTCCCGGCGAACGCCGGCGGTGTCTACGACGTCGGTACGCCGGGCACGAAGAACCCTCAGACCGGCAACCCCGGCCCGACCCTCTGGCTTCCCGAGGGCAAGACGGTCCGCTTCATCCTCACCTCGCGTGATGTCATCCACTCCTTCTGGGTGGTGCCGTTCCTGATGAAGCAGGACGTGATCCCGGGGCACACCAACGCCTTCCAGGTGGTTCCCAACCATCAGGGCACGTTCCTGGGCAAGTGCGCCGAGCTCTGCGGCGTCGACCACTCCCGGATGCTGTTCAACGTGAAGGTCGTCTCCCCCGAGCGCTACGAGCAGCACCTCAAGGACCTCGCCAAGAAGGGGCAGACCGGTTACATTCCCGCCGGCATCGCGCAGACGCCGCACGAGAAGAACCGGGAGACGAACAACCTGTGAGCATCGTCAACGAACCCCAGGGTGCCGCGGCGGCTGAGGACTCGTACGAGAACGAGCTGCCGGTCCGGCGCAAGCAGCCCGGCAATGTCGTGGTGAAGTGGCTGACGACCACCGACCACAAGACGATCGGAACGCTGTACCTCGTCACGTCGTTCGCGTTCTTCCTGATCGGTGGCGTGATGGCGCTGCTGATGCGCGCCGAGCTGGCTCGCCCCGGCCTGCAGATCATGTCGAA